>NZ_JAKIKP010000005.1 GCF_023284065.1 Shewanella gaetbuli
AGACCATAGAGCTGTGGTACCACCTGATCCCATTCCGAACTCAGAAGTGAAACACAGTATCGCCGATGGTAGTGTGGGGTCTCCCCATGTGAGAGTAGGTCATTTCCAGACACCAAATAAGATAAAAAGCCCACAGCTAACGCTGTGGGCTTTTTTGCGTTTGTGGGTTTAATGCTTTTAGTTTGTCATCTTCGAGATCTGTTATCGAGGCTCTGCTGTTGCTTAGTGCAGATTCCGGCCCAAAAGCATTGCCGGAATGACGTATGTTGAGTGTTCTCGCAATGACGTAGGTTGAGTACGTCAGAAAGACTTGGATTGTGCGTTGCTGTGATCATACGGCGGGGCTCTATGCTCCTAATCCGTCATCCTCGAGATCTGTTATCGAGGTTCTGCTGTTACTTAATGCAGATTCCGGCCCAAAAGCGTCGCCGGAATGACGCGCATTAAGTGTTGTCGGAAGGACGAGAGGTGGGCACTGTCGGAATGATGTAATTTGAACGTTGCCAGAATGGCGACGCATGCTCATGCCAGTCAAACTTACTAAATGACTTGGTTAGATAGTTATATTCCCCATTTATTGCATTTTTTAATGATTGCATCTCATCGCTATAACAAATATGTATTATACTGGTTTAAATTGTTTGATTGAGGTCATTATGGAATGCCGTTTGGGTTGTGGAGCTTGTTGTATTGCTCCTTCTATTACTAGCCCGATACCAGGGATGCCCGATGGGAAAGCTGCGGGAGTCCGGTGTGTTCAATTAAGTGATGATAATTTGTGTCTAATTTTTGGTTCAAAATTACGTCCCAAGGTTTGTTCTGAGTTTGAAGCGACGGTAGATGTTTGCGGCAACTCTAATGATGAAGCTTTATGGTTGATCACTGAATTAGAAAATTCTACATGTTAAAGTTTTAGTTCGTTCATATTGAGATGGTTTAGACATGCAATTAACTCGTTATACAGATTATGGCATTCGTATATTAATGTATTTGGCTGTCCAACCTGAGCGTGAATCTTTATTTCGGATAGCAGAAGTCACCGAAGTCTTTTCACTGTCTGCCAATCATGTGGCCAAGATTATTCATCAGATGGGAAAGTTGGGCTATATACAAACCATCAGAGGAAAAAGTGGTGGTTTTAAGCTCGCTAAAAAACCTTCTGAAATCAATGTCGGTTCGTTAGTTAGGCAGTTGGAGCATTCTTTATCCCCTGTTAATTGCGATCAACCTGCTTGTCGTTTTACTCCTGCGTGTAACTTAAAGGGGGTGTTGGCTAAAGCGGTGTCGGCTTATTTAGCGGTATTAGACGAATATACTCTTGCTGATATTGTCAGTAATAAAGCAGAGTTAGTGCGTACGTTGCCAGATTTATCTATCGCAGTGTTTGATGTAGGCTAGTCGGATAGGTCTTGGCTATTTCAACTGAAATCAGCGCTGATGTATGAACGAGATTGATGCCATTTTGTTTCAATCTCGCAAGGTTCTTTCTTAAAAATGATATTGTTTCAGGATAGGGGTGTGCTATAGCAACTAGCGTCCCTTTGCGTTTCGTTTGGTCAATTATCTGCTTAAATTGTTTTTCTAGCGCGTCATACTCCACATTGTTATCTAAGAAAACTTGCCTATATAGTATGGGTACACCAACAAATTTAGCCTGCTTACCTGCTTTGCTGTATTTTGTCGTATAACTGTCGACAAAATATGCTTGCTTGTTTTTCAACTCTTCCATAACCCATTTCATGGGTACATCTAGTTGGGTCAGCAAACTCCCCATGTGATTATTTGCTCCTTGAGCAAAGGGAATGTTGTTAAAGGCCGATTCTATTTCATTTTTTATTTGTTGCTCACTCATGTCATTGGTTAATCCACCAGGGCCTAGAGTATTCCCGCTGAGCGCTTGCATCGGTAGATGCAACATGATTTCGTGACCTTTATTGTAAGCTTCGAAAGCTAGCTTTTTCCCTAAGGGTGTATGAGGCAATACTGAAAGAGTGATGTCTTTGGGTAGCTGCAATACGGCCTCATCTGTTTGACGATATCCAATATCGTCAATAATGATAGCTAAATTAGCTGCAAAGCTAGTTGAACAAAATGTTAGTAGTAAAAGTAAACTGAATATAAAGCGCACAATATTATTTATCTTTAGTTATTATTAAGATTCTCTACCTTCAATCCATGCAATAGCAGAGTCTATATGGTTATCTTTCAATTTATGTGAATCGATTATAGACATATTAGTGTCATCTGTAATAGGAGAAATTGATATTTCTATATCAGGCACAATACCTTTTGTATGAATATTGTTACCTTTAGGTGTTCGATATTCTGCAATAGTAAGTTTTATTGCATTGCCATCATTGAGGATTGGAATAAGGCTTTGCACGGTTCCTTTGCCGAAACTGGTTTCGCCAATAATGGTTGCGCGATTATTTTCTTTTAAGGCCGCAGCTAGTACTTCAGAAGCTGATGCTGACCCCTTGTTGATTAATATCACTAGGGGGAGTTCGTTAAAAATCGCGCTGCTCGATGCATAATAATCTTCATTGGCATCGAAAAAACGACCTGTCGTTGACACTATTTTTCCTTGAGATAAAAACAGGTCGGCAATATTAATGGCTTGCTCAAGTAGCCCTCCTGGATTATTTCTTAAATCCAATATTAATCCTGTTAGGGGCGCTTGCTGCCATTTGTGGGCTTGTCTTAAAATCGCTTCTGTGGCGTTATCTTGAAAATTAGTTAACTTTATATAACCAATACTTTGCTGAATTATCTTGCTGTTGATTGACTCTATGTGGATGACATCTGGTGATAAGGTTAATTCAAATTGCTTGGTATCACCTGCATGTTGTAGCGTTAATTCTATGGGCAAGTTGTTCAGGCTGTGTTTACGAATATCCGTTAATATGGTTTGCAAATTGGTTTCGTCGACTTTGATATTATTAAACTTAACAATTTTGTCGCTTGCGACAATACCTGCCTTTTCTGCGGGGGAGTTTTTAAAGGGGGTGATAATCGTTATTTGGCCATCATCTGTTGCGATTTCAAATCCAAAGCCAAAATACTCACCGCGATTTGAGTTATTAATTGCTTGAAAGTCTTCATGAGTTAAAAAACCAGAGTAGGGGTCAAGCTTTTTAAATATGCCGTCAATGGCTGCTTGAACAAGCTGGTCACGGTCGATCTCGTCGACATAGTAGGTTTCGATAGTATCAATAACATCGGCTAGCAAAGGGTAATCTGCATTGCGATAATGTGAAGCGTTAAAGCTGTTTTCTGTACTGGAAATACTGACAGATAAGGCGACCGTAGCCCCTAAAATAAAACAGCCTAAATACCGTAAAAAGTTAATCATAACAGCCCCTTTGATGCGGGCAGTATGAGTCTATTTTAGCGACAGTATCTCGCTGGATCGACGGCTTGCCCTTTGTGTCTTATCTCAAAGTATAGGCTAGGTTCGCTCTGTCCACCTGAACGTCCGACAAGTGCAATGGACTCACCGTCTTTTACTGTGTCTCCAGCTCGTTTAAATAGCGTCTGTGCATGACCATATAGGCTCATATAACCTTTTCCGTGATCAACCACCATTACCATGCCAAACCCGCGAAGCCAGTCTGCATAAATCACTTTTCCCGCGGCTACCGCTTTAATATTTTGGCCTTCAGGGGCATTGAGTACGGTGCCTTTCCATTTGATCTGGCCTGACCGACTGCTGCCAAACCGTTCGCTGACTCGACCTTTGGTTGGCCATGACAGTTTGCCTTTTTTGTTTGCTAAACCGGTCATACTTGGATTGGATTTTGCCGCAATAACAGCTTGTTCAACAATCCGCTTTAAACTGGCCTCTTCAATTTGTAATTGCTCTAACTGGGCACCTTTATCTGACAATGTGCGTTGAATTTGAGTAAGGGTCATTTGACGCTGTTTTTGTTCATCAGCTAATTGTTTGGCTTGTTGTTGCTGATCAATCACAACGGCATTAAGTTGCTGCTGTTTTTTTAATTGCTCTTGTTGCAGCTGTTCCAGTTTTTCACTGGTTTGTTTGAGCTCGTTAATAGCCTTGATTCTGGCATTATTTAAGTATTGATAATAAACCAGCATTCGCTCAATTGTGGCAGGACTTTGCTGATTCAGCATCATTTTACTGTAATCATGATTACCCGCTAAATAGGCGCTTGATAACTGTTTAGAAAGGGTTTCTTGTTGGCTAGATTGGCGTGAAATTAAGCTGGCATGCTCGGTTTCAAGCTTGGCAAGTTGAGCACTGATATTGCTTAAAGCTATTTTTGAATCATTAACGCGTTGCGCGGCTTTTGCAATGGCTTGCTCATCTTTTTTAAGCAAGGCCATTAGCTTTTCTCGTTGCTTAGACGTGTTTTTTAAATCATTTTGCTGAGCAGTAATTTGCGACTGAATAGACTTCAGCTCAGACTGACGTTTATTGAGATCAACGCTGCTTGCTGCAAAGGAAGTTAATATAAAGCCAGCAATGATGCTGGCTTTCAAAAATACACGAGTTAGCACCGGTAATTAGTTACTCTTTTAAGTCAATGATACTGCGGCCAGTCATTTCAGCTGGAACAGACTCACCCATTAACGTTAACATCGTAGGGGCAATGTCACATAAACGGCCGTTATCTTTGATAGTAGCATCACGACCGACAAAGATGAAAGGAACTAATTCACTTGTGTGTGCTGTATGTGCCTGGCCTGTAGTTGGGTCAGTCATTTGCTCAGCATTACCATGGTCGGCAGTAATAATACATTCACCGCCAACTTTCGCTAAAGCATCAACAACTCGTCCAATACATGCATCAACGGCTTCACACGCTTTCACAGCGGCATCAAATTTACCTGTGTGACCAACCATATCGCCATTAGGGTAATTACAAATAATTACGTCATAATCAGCAGATTCAATTGCACCCACTAATTTGTCAGTTAGTTCCGTTGAGTTCATTTCTGGTTGTAAGTCATAAGTGGCGACTTTAGGCGACTCAATTAAGATGCGTTCTTCACCTTCAAACGGCTCTTCTTTACCACCGTTGAAGAAGAAGGTGACATGAGCGTATTTTTCGGTTTCAGAGATACGTAATTGCTTTTTACCGCTCTTTTGTAGTGTTTCACCTAAGGTGTTAACTAAGTTGTCAGAGGGGAACGCGACGGGTGCGTTAATGTCAGCAGCATATTCAGTTAACTGTACAAAGTTGATTTTTGGTGTTTTATTACGAACAAAACCGTCAAAATCAGCATTAACGAAACTACGAGTAATTTGACGAGCGCGGTCAGCACGGAAATTCATGAAAATTAACGCGTCATTGTCGTTTAAGGTGGCAACCTCGTTTGAAGCATCAGTTACAGCCGATGCCGCTACAAACTCGTCGTTTTCATCACGGCCATATGCCGCTTCTAATGCTTCAACAGCATTGGCATATTTAAACTGGCTTTTACCTTCAGTAATCAGTTCATAAGCTTGTGATACACGATCCCAACGATTATCGCGGTCTAGTGCATAATAACGGCCAATTAATGAGGCAATACGCCCTGTGCCAAGCTCTGCGAATAGGTCGTTGAAGTGCTCTATGCTACCTTTGGCGCTACGAGGAGGTGTATCTCGGCCGTCTAAAAAGGCATGTAAATAAACAGCTTTAGCGCCTTTTTTCACTGCCATACGGCACATAGCTTCTATATGCTCTTCATGACTATGAACGCCACCCGGAGACAATAAGCCCATAATATGAACAGCACCATCAGCTGCAATCGCTTGGTCTACTGCTGCTGAAATTGCTGGGTTTTGGTCAAATTCATTGTCGGCAATGGACTTGCTGATACGAGTGAGTTCTTGGTAAACAATGCGGCCTGAGCCAATATTGATATGGCCTACTTCTGAATTACCCATTTGGCCGTCAGGTAAACCTACGTCTAATCCTGAACCAGATATTAACCCATTTGCATGCGTGGCAGTTAGCTTATCAAGTACCGGGGTGTTGGCATGAAAAATCGCATTGTCTTGTGTATTTTCACGATAACCCCAACCATCAAGGATAAGTAAAGCCAAAGGACGTTTTGCTGTCGTCATGGAAGTACCTTTAAAAGTTGAAAGATGAATTAAAAACTGAAATTGTATGAATATTACTACTTATCGGCGGTTGGAAACAGACCTAGTCGTGATATCTAAGGCTGTGGTGATTAAATTTCATTTATATCACGGTAAATATCGCGTTAAGCGTGATAGACAGGTGAAAACTATCCGCTAAATGGCTATACTCTTGGCCAAATTAATCTTAGCTAAATCCTTTATAGGCAGTAAACATGCAAGAATATATGGAATTTTTTCAAGCTAACCCAATGTTATCGTTAGCATGGGTTGGTTTATTTGTTGCTTTGATTGTGACCATGATTAAAAGCAGCACATCAAAAGTAACCAATGTAAATAATCAACAACTCACCTTTATGATGAATAAAGAAGGCGCCAAAGTCGTTGACGTGCGAGGAAAAGAAGAGTTTAAAAAAGGCCATATTGTAGACGCGATTAATGTGCCATTGTCTGAAATAAAAAATAATCAGAACACAAGTCTTGAAAAGTATAAAAGCAGCCCCATTATATTAGTATGTAATACTGGCATGACATCGGGTCAAGCAGCGCAATTGTTATCTAAACAAGGCTTTGAAAATCTGCACAACCTAACGGGTGGTATGGGTGAATGGAAGTCAGCTAACTTGCCGGTGGTTAAAAGCAAACGATAACCCAATTGGCTTATCAAGCGGTTATGTTGTGTTGTAATATCTTGCAGCACAACCCAAGTTTTGATCCTACTAGCGAAGGGCTTATTCAGTTTAAGCAGTGTGGTCGACAAAAGGGGAAAGCGAAATAAGTTCGTTGCCGCCCAACACAATATTCGCTCCAATTAGAAAGCGAAATACATCATTTTAAAGGTAGGAAATTATGGCTGAAGAAGTAGCAAACAACGAAGCAGGTGCACCTCAATTTAACATTCAACGTGTTTACACAAAAGACGTGTCTTTTGAAACGCCAAACAGCCCAGCTGTTTTCCAAAAAGAATGGAATCCAGAAGTTAAATTAGACTTAGATACCCGTAGCGCTAAGTTATCAGACGACACCTATGAAGTTGTTTTGTCTTTAACCGTAACCGCTAAAAACGGCGAAGAAACTGCATTTTTATGTGAAGTTCAACAAGCGGGTATTTTCTCTATCGCGGGTTTAACTGAGCAGCAATTAGCTCACTCTTTAGGTGCATACTGTCCTAACGTACTATTCCCATATGCGCGTGAAACCGTTTCTAGCTTAGTGTCTCGTGGTACTTTCCCACAACTAAACTTAGCACCAGTAAACTTTGACGCATTGTTTGCTCAATACGTTCAGCAACGCCAAGCTGCAGCAGCAGAAGCGCCAGCTGAAGCAAACGCATAAATTATGAATAACGCAGCCGAAATAACGGTTTTAGGGGCGGGGTCTTATGGCACCGCCCTTGCTATTTCTTTAGCTAGCAATGGCCATAAAACCTTAATTTGGGGCCATGAAGCCGAGCATATGCAAGCGTTAAGTGAGTCTCGTTCAAACGAAGCTTACTTACCCGGTATTGGTTTTCCTGACTGCTTACACATTGAACCTGATTTGGCTAAAGCATTAGCCGCCAGCAAAAATGTATTAGTGGTTGTGCCTAGCCATGTATTTGGTGAAGTATTAAAACAAGCAAAACCTTTATTGCGTGCTGATGCGCGTATTGTGTGGGCAACCAAAGGCTTAGAGCCCGAAACTGGTCGATTATTGCAAGATGTTGCCCGTGAGCAACTAGGCGAACAATATCCGCTTGCAGTATTGTCTGGGCCTACCTTTGCTAAGGAATTAGCAGCAGGGTTACCAACCGCTATTTCGGTAGCCGGCACTTGCCCGCAATTTACTCATGACTTGGTTGAGCTATTGCATAGCCCTAAACGTTTAAGAGTTTATGCTAATGACGACTTTACAGGGCTTCAACTAGGCGGCGCAGTTAAAAACGTTATTGCCATTGGTGCAGGTATGTCTGATGGTATCGGCTTTGGTGCCAATGCCAGAACGGCATTAATTACTCGTGGTTTAGTGGAGTTAACACGGCTAGGTGTTGCGTTAGGCGCAGATGCCAATACCTTTATGGGAATGGCTGGCTTGGGCGATCTTGTTTTAACCTGTACCGACAATCAGTCGCGTAATCGTCGCTTTGGTCTTGCGTTAGGCAAAGGCAGTGATGTTGATACCGCACAAACTGAAATTGGTCAGGTGGTTGAAGGGTATCGCAACACTAAAGAGGTCTATACTCTAGCCCATCGATTAGGTGTTGAAATGCCCATTACCGAGCAAATTTACCAAGTGCTTTATCAAGGTAAGTCCCCCCGCGAGGCTGCTAAAGAATTATTGGGTAGAGACAGAAAGTCAGAAACTATCTAAGGTATTGATGGTTAATTTATTCAGTTAACCATAATTCAACTTCCAAAAGGATGCTAAAATAGCATCCTTTTTTGTATGTTAAAGTTAATCAGCTTTGTGGAGTAAAAAGTGAAACATCATGACGTTATAATTATTGGTGCTGGCGCAGCTGGGTTAATGTGTGCCGCGACCGCAGGCTATAGAGGTCGTGATGTATTAGTGCTCGATAACGCCAAGCAAGCGGGACGAAAAATCCTCATCAGTGGCGGCGGGCGTTGTAACTTTACCAATCAAAAAGTCGAACCCCATCAGTTTATTTGTGGTAATCCGCACTTTGTAAAATCAGCATTAGCCCGTTATCGCTCATCTGATTTTATTGAACTAGTTGAGCGTCATGGCATTGAATACCACGAGCGTGATCATGGCCAGCTATTCTGCAACGACTCAGCCAAAGAGATTGTCACTATGCTGCTGACCGAATGTGAATGGGCAGGGGTAAATATCAAGTTACGCACCGACATTATTAGTGTGACGAAAACCGATAATGGCTTTGTACTAACTACCTCCGCAGGTGAATACAGTTGCGAGTCGTTGGTGGTTGCCACCGGTGGTTTGTCTATGCCTAAACTAGGCGCGACACCTTATGGTTATAAACTGGCGCAACAATTTGGCCTAAACGTATTGCCAACAACCGCAGGATTAGTGCCGTTTACTTGGCATGCCGACCAAAAAGCCCGCTTTGAACCATTATCCGGTATTGCCGTGCCATCAACCATAACTGCCCAAGATGGCACGCAGTTTAGTGAAGCACTTCTATTTACTCACCGAGGCCTATCAGGCCCAGCAGTATTACAAATTTCCAATTATTGGCAACCCGGTCAAGCTATTAATATTAACCTGCTTCCCAATGAAAATGCCTTAGAAAAGTTACAACAAGCATTAGAAAAAAGCCCCAAACAAAGCTTACGAAACACCTTGAGCCAATGGCTACCTAAGCGATTAGTTGAAGCCTTATTTGAAGCCGCTCAACTGGACAAAGCATTGAACCAACTTGGACATGGTGAGCGAGAAACCATTGCCAGTAACCTAAATGCTTGGTCAATAGTGATGAATGGTACTGAAGGTTATCGAACCGCCGAGGTTACATTAGGCGGGATAGATACCAATGAGCTGTCATCAAAAACCATGCAAGCCAATAAAGTAGCAGGGTTGTATTTTATTGGTGAAGTCATGGATGTCAGCGGCTGGCTCGGTGGGTTTAACTTCCAGTGGGCGTGGTCATCGGGTGTTGCCGCAGGCATGGCGGTTTAAGTGCGTGTAATGAATTATGGCGCAACCATACTAGGGCAAGACTCTCAATTTTACCGCTTATTGCAGAATGACGGATTTGGTCTTTTTCCAAAACTTGCTTTGGAAGAGGGTTACTTAAAGCTTTCTAGCTATCTACGCGGAAGACAGGAAGGTGTTACTTGGTAAGTCATCTCGAAAGCTACTAGATAAGTTTTTTGGTAAGTGATATTAATTTTGTCGGGCAGTAAATATTAATAGCAAACAGGATTGAAAGGATTCAATGTGTTAGAAGTTAAAATTGCGTGGGGTTTAAGCGCCGATGGCGTGATGCGCCATATTTCTGAGGTAAAAAATGGAAAAGCCTGTGGGTGTGTATGCCCATCACCAAACTGCTCTAGTCCGCTGATTGCCAATCAAGGGGCAATTAAGACACATTATTTTTCTCATCAAACAAATACAAGTTGCAGTGGTGAATCTGCGCTGCATCTTGCGGCAAAACAGCTTTTAGAAAACCTAGCTTCTGAAAAGGCCGTTCTTCTTTTACCAAAGGTGCATGCTGAGTACTCCAAAGTGGATATGCTTGGAGAAATTGTTGAAGGTTCAAGCGTCGAACATATTCGTTTTGAGCTTAAAGATGCAAAGCAAGAGGTAAGACTGAGTGATTCGTTGATTGCTGATGTGTTGAGCAAATCATCCACAAATGAAGAGCTGGCTATAGAGATTTTTGTTACAAACTCGAAGGATGAGCTTGGTGAAGGTAAGTATCGATATATTCAAGTTAACGCGATAGAAATTGATTTGAGTGGGTTGTCTTGGAATATTAATCGGGATGATTTGAAAGATGCTGTTTTAAAAACTGCTCCTCGCAGATGGCTATATTGTAATAAGATTGCTGAATTATATATCAAATTAAAGCAGGACATCGATAATGAAGTCGATAGGATTAATCAAAGTTACCTAGCTAATTTATATGATATCGCTCAGTTATTTAGCTCAAATACAAACTTACCATCTTTGACTTGGCCTTCATTAGTGGCAAGGCGTCTTCAGATTAATTCAAGTGACTTCATTGAAAGTCGTTCACCAAAAGTAAAATGTTTTAATAAGGTATGGGTTCCATTTGATTATGGCTTCAGTGGGACAGCTATCGTTGGGGATAAAAAGATCGTAAATGTAGATGTTGTACTTTTTGTAAAAGGGAATAATAAAAAAACCATCCCAAAAGGAAAGCCTACTCTGTTCATCGGTTATGATGAACGGAAGACAGCCGATTATAACAAGTTTGATTTGAGGTGGGAAAATGTGGAATTGTGGCAACAAAAGCTTGAGAGAATAGCTGATAATAAAATGGTACAAATGCAAAATGTAGCGTTTGAAAAGGATCAAATGATAGCTACATTTGTACAGCGATTTAGAGCGGCAAATGATAATGTAAAAATGCAAATGATTTGTCAAAAACTAGGACTGAGCCCCCCAAAACAAGAGTCAAAACACAATTATTATTGGAATACTTCTTGGGATGTTTGGAAATCTACTGTTTGGTTCTATAAGATTCATAATAATGAAGGCTATACGATAAGCTCTTGGGGAATCGCTGATGATAGCTGGCTTGAGTCCTTATTCGGTTTTCCGATTGACAATAAGGCAAGTGAGGCGCGAAGAAAAATGGCAGGTTCCTGGCTAAAAAAATTATACCATTTAGGCATTTTAAGAAGAATCAGTTGGAGTGAATACGAAGTAGAAAATAGCAAACTGGAGAATTTCGTTCCTTGGCAATATATAAGAAAGTTGTAGGTTTTAACTCGAACGACATTGTTTAATTGGTTGATTTTAAATCTTTTGTTTGATTTTTGGGCTTGCGTGATGGAGGTGTAATGTATAAAGGAGTGTTAACTAAGTGGGATGACACCAAAGGGTATGGTTTTATTCAGTCAGCTGAGCTTCAAAAAGATACCTTTATCCATATTTCCACACTTAAACACATGAGTCGGCCACCTAAGCAGGGGGATTTCATATATTTTGATGTTGAGTCTCAAGCTGGAAAGATGCGAGCTACCAATGCCAGAATTGAAGGCGTCAGGAGTAAATCAGTTCGAAAATCCTCAAAAAAGTCTCACTCCAACGGTTTCAGTAAGTTGATAAGAATTGCTGCTGTGGTGACTGTTATTATGCTTGCAGCGAGGCATTTCTACTTACAACAAAATCAGATTAATTATGAAGACGCTCCAGTTTCTGATGCATATTCCCCTGCGGCTCAAGATTTTACCTGTGATGGTCGCCAACATTGCAGTCAAATGACTTCCCGTGAAGAGGCTGAATTCTTCATTAGACATTGCCCTAATACCAAAATGGACGGTGATAATGATGGCATTCCTTGTGAGAATGACTCTAGGTTTTAAGTAATGACACTGGCTTACTATTTAGACACATTTCAAAGTTTAAGGCCTGATAGGTCAACGGGCCGCGCACGACCACATAAAGTATGCATGATGTTTGCTGTCATGGATTTAATCGAACAAGGGCATATATCGGATAATAAGATTTTTTATGATGATGTCCTTTGTAGCCGTTTCAGTTGGCATTTCTTAAGGCTTAAACAAGATAATGATGCAGATAGTCCCTTCTTACCGTTTTATCATTTGTGCTCATCTAGTGTCTGGCATTTGCAGATATCGCCTCACAATCAAGTGGCCTTTAAGCAGATAAAGTCTGCTTCCGATGCCAATATTCGTAAGCTGGTGGATTATGCTTACTTAGATGAAGAGTTATTTACGTTATTAAAAAGCCCTTACACCTCATCTATCTTAAGAAATGCTTTATCAGCCAACTTGGACTCACTTGAAGATCAATATGCCCGTTGGGCGAAGTCTTTAGGTAAATCAGATAAAACCATTAAAAACTATGTGGGTGCTCTTAAAAACTCGATTACAAATTGGCTTGATGATGTTGGAGTAAGTAAGCAAAGCTTACTTTCAATAGGGTCCTATATTGAGTACGAGAATATTGTCAGCAAAGCCTATGAGGTAAGGGAGTTTGTTGACAAGGATAAACGAGGTAACGGTATGTATAGCGCTGCTATCAAAAGTTATCGAGCATTCTTGTCGGATATCACTCAGGCTGAGGTTCAGCATGATATAGAAGAAATTATCTTAGATAAGTCTATCTCTGAAACGCAAAAGACCACGATGGTTAATACGCGTCTAGGCCAAGGTAAATTCAGAGAAGAGCTCATTAACTATTGGCGTGGTTGTGCAATTACTGGGTTTCAAAATTACTCATTTTTAATTGCGTCACACATTAAGCCTTGGTCTAAGTCTGAAAACAATGAGCGACTCGATCCATTTAATGGCTTACTACTGCTGGCAAATATAGATAAGGCGTTCGACTTGGGTTACGTCAGTTTTGATGATAAGGGCCGTATTTTGATTTCTGAGCACCTAGAAGAATACGGTGCTTTAGGGCTTAATGCTGATATGAAGATTAACCTAGTATCACAACATCAAGATTACCTAGCTTTTCATCGAGAAATGCAATTTAAACAGTAAATTTGTTAACTTAAAGGGTAGCATTCTGTGTCTGATGAAAAAATAGAGCTTCCAACAGAGGAGCTCAGAACGCCTTTAAATATGGCTGTTGGTGATAGCCGAAACTATCTATTTAACATTACATCTCCCGAGCAGCTATATGATGACATTGCTAGATTCACACTTAATAAAAATGTACCTGAACATATTGTGATTCAATATGATACTGCTCGAAATCTGTACCTATATTCATTTCATGTGTACCGCTTTTATAACGTAGCTCAACAACATCTATTTTCAGCTTTAGAGTTGGCGATTAAAGATGGGATTGGTGAAGATAAACTAAAAAAGTTCGCCAAATCTCGGGGAGCACGATTAGGCTTAAGCATTTGTATGCAGTACCTCAGAGATAAAAAGATCATTTCTAATTCAGATTTTCCTCGATGGCATAATAGAAATCGTGCCGAGGCCGAGGCTGCTTATAGTCATAAAGTTATAGAGCAGATGGTTGAAAAAGGGTTGGATGAGTATATTTGGAATGAGAGCGAAATTGAGCAGTCCACCATTGAATCTCAATGGGATTTGGTAGACGTGATGTGTAGAACTATGCCAAAAATTCGTAATGAATTTGCTCATGGTTCGACGACCTTATTTAAAGATGTCTTGGTCTATTTTGATGACATTTCAATCATCATTAATAAAGTCTATGCCCATCTTAATTAGGTATAGAATACCTTGTTTCATATTTTGCATTTTGACACTTAAACAATTGTTAACTTTAGCGATCAGTATGATTATTCCACCCATTGAGATGACATCTTTTGAGATGCAAATTGTCACACAAATTTTGTGGTTATAGTCTGGGTGTATAAGTCTTTGCACTATTGAGCTTCTAGAGTGGTCAGATAAAGTTTTTTTATGGAGCCAATGCATTTTGAGCGAATAGCTCGATATGCAGGTGAACAATACCTAGAAAAAGTGGAGGTGTTGGACATTGAAGATGTTTATCAATATATGCAGCCAGAATTAATTTCTATGTTAACTTGATGAGCGAGTTAAAAGCAATGAGCTCTAAGGGATGTGTGATTCATATATGGTATATCGATGTGGACGAGGCTACTACCATCCCAACAGCTCAAGTTTACCTCCCAATAAAAGAGCCTAAACAGTTTAAAGAATGTGCTGATAGATATGAGATGCGTTATCGAATTACTGCACTATGAATGGTTAAGGTTTTTTATTAAGGGTTTTCATGAGGAGTTGTCGCTGATATCGGCCACAGAGCACCAACTAGGCTACTTTGGGTTTGATTTAAGCCGCTATTGAAATATAATCATGTTAAAGGGTGAGTTTTATTTTAAATCAAAGGCTTGAGCTTTTTTCTTTAATTTAGTGGGTACACAATAATTTTCATCAAGCTCTAAATATCAGTGGCCAGCATTAACTGGCCACATTGGTTTTAACGCTAAACCCTGTTGTTAAGGCTAAGCTAGCGATTGTCGAATCGCTTTAAATGTCCCTACGATAATAAATATCCCCATGGCGAGTAAGCCGATGAAAATAAATAAAAAACCTAAAGGCATAAACCAGCTTTCGTGTAATTGGCCTTGGGCATCTACATATTGGTAATAAGTACTCTCAATGAATAAAAACAATAAGCCCGTTACCGCAATTAAAAAGCTGAATCCCATTTTTCGATTGAACAATATTGACATACCTACCTCCTCTGTATGTATCCCGAACGCAGCAGACGCTGCAGTTGATATTTGAGCATCCATACTATCCTTGTCTATACCAACAAACACATTAATTGTTGATTAAATGTTCGATAGCCGTTTTTGTAACAATGAGTTCCTTTCTGTCGGTATGAAATTTTTGCAATGTAATCGGTAACTATTGCGGTTTTAAAGTTAATGATAAAACGTCGAGACGGCATCGTTTATGTATTTTGTTAATAAAAACAATGTCTTGAGATTATCCTTCAAAGTTGGCATGTGATTAGCTTATCTGTAAGTGTCTTATAAGGTAGGCGTTTTAGCTGTGGTGTTAATAACGCATTGCCGCGCTTATTTATATGTAAGTCATAACAGGAGGTTAGGATGTTATTTTGGACGTTAATGTTTTTGTGTATTGCTATCGTTGCGGGTTTATTAGGATTTAGTGGTATTGCAGGGGCGGCAGCGGGTATCGCAAAAGTGATCTTTTTTATCTTCGTAGTGCTATTAGTTATATCACTTATTTCAGGTGCCCTAAGAGGCCGAGCGCCTAAAGCATAACGTTATTTAATTGCCAAAGTTAATACTAAGGATAATCAAGGAGAATAGGATGAGAACATTAAAATTATTATTGTCGACAGGTTTTATTATTGCATTAGGTTTGTTTATTACCGGTTGTACGGACGATACAGCGGAAGATGCTGGTGAGAAAATAGATGAAATAGTTACTGATGCGGGTAACGCGGTAGAAGATGCTTGTGAAGAGGTGAAAGAAGGCTTAAATTCTGAAGATCCTGATTGTTAATCGATGACGTTAAATGGCTATTACGAATTGGCGCTATAGCTTTTATTTTGCATCATTTTGACAGGAGAGACTCATGCTGAAGAATATTAATATTAAGTATTATTACACGTTCGCGGCGTTGACAACTGCGGTATTAGCTGCAGTGGTTCACCCTTGGTGGTTAACATTGCTTTTAGCTTGGGTTTCTTTGTCATTAACGTTAGTCAGTGTTGCGTATTGGTTTAATGCGGCGGGTATTTTTCGTAAAAAAACAAATGGCACTATTCCGTGGTATATCAGTTGGAGCTTTGTGCCCTTTTTGTTGGGTTGCCAACTTTACAATGCCTGGGCAAGAAAGCATGACAAAGTACCGGCTATTCAACAAATTGATAATCAGCTTTATTTAGCTTGTCGGTTGTTTCCTCAGGATGTGGATTATTTAAAAGAGCAAAATGTCACTGCTGTGCTAGATGTTACCGCTGAATTTGATGCACTGGACTTAACCCTACTTGATGAAAACATCGATTATTTAAATATTCCTGTGTTAGATCACAGTGTGCCAACGGTTGCTCAGCTTAACCAAGCGGTGAACTGGCTTTATCGCCAACAACGTGAGGGCAAAAGTGTTGTGGTGCATTGCGCTTTAGGGCGTGGACGGTCTGTATTAGTGCTAGCCAGTTATTTAGCCTGTCGTCGACCATCACTGAGCTTAGAAACGATTTTAAAATCCATTAATGATATTAGAAGCACTGCGGGGTTAAATCGCTGGCAGCTGGCTAAATTAGCGAAGTTACATGCTGAAAACAAAGTGCAAATTCATCAAAATGCCTACTTAGTTGCCAACCCTGTATCGGGAGGCGGTAAATGGCAGTGTTGTGAAGAAGAAGTACTTGAAAATTTGTCGCAATATTATGACGTTACTTTGCTGAAAACCACTGAAAAACTCACAGCAACCGAGCTGGCCACTCGTGCAGTTAATCAGGGTGCTGATATGGTGATTGCTTGTGGTGGTGACGGTACGGTAAATGAAGTGGCCTCAGTGCTCACAAATACTCAGGCTGCATTAGGTATTATTCCTATGGGCACCACCAATGCGTTAGCGCATACGTTATTTGGTATTGGCAGCAAGCTAGTGCCGGTATCAACGGCCCTTGATATTTTAACTCGAGGCCAAGTTGTGCCTATTGATACCGCTAAATGCAACGATAATATTGTGTTACTGATGGTTGGTGTAGGGTTTGGGCATAAAATGATAGAGTCTGCCAACCGTGAGCGAAAAAATGAGTCTGGGCAATTCGCTTATTTAAACGGTTTATGGCAAGCCGTTAGTGAGAACAAGCCGCTTAAGTTAAGTTTGCAGGTTAATGGCGAACAAGCGCAAACCATTGAAACAACCAGTGTGGTGATTGCAAATTCAGCACCCTTTACCAGTTTATTAGCCCAAGGTAATGGCGAGCCAGACATTACCGATGGCCAATTAGATATCACTTGGATTGCGGCATCTGAATCGTCACCTGAGCAGTTTTTAAGTCTGGCTGAATTAATGTTTAATGGCATTTTGGGCAAGGAAGAAAATCAAACTCCTTCAGCTGGGGCCATTAATCACTTACAAGCGACTAAGGTGAAGGTGTCGGCACAACAACCATTAAGTTATGTGATTGATGGCGAGCTATTTGAGGCCGATGAGATTAGCGTTGAAGTGTTACCTAAATCTTTGAATGTGCTTGTGCCTGAAGATAGCCCTATATTCGCACAATAATACTGTTAAGTGGTTTTGGGTGGTGAGCAAGCCCTATTGGCCTGCTCACCCCAATTAAGCATCTTACTCACTTTCTCCCGCTTGGTCGTCATACTTACTCAGTTTGTTATATAGTGTTTTTACGCTTATTCCGAGTTGTTTGGCGGTGTCGTTTTTATTACCTTCAAAGTTTTCTAATGCTTGATAAATGGCAATTTTCTCTAATTCATCTAAACGCATACCCTCAGGAATTTGTACATAATCCTCTTGGCTTGGTGTTGAGTCTAGGGTGAAGTGGCTAAAGTGACTGGGCTGAATCACATTGTCTGCCAGAATATATGCGCGTTCAATGGCATGTTTTAGCTCTCTAACATTACCTTGCCAAGGTTGCTGCTGAATAAATTCAATTGCTTCATCGGACAAAGACTTATTCAGCTTTTCTTCTACATTTCGATAAGCTAAAAAGTGCTGTGCTAACCCGCTTATGTCTTTACCTCGGTTGCGTAAAGGGGGCACACCAATGGGGAAATGGGCTAGTCTGAAGTATAAATCTTCTCGTAGTTCGCCGTCTTCAATGGCTTGTGCGGGGTCTCGGTTAGTGGCGGCAATAATTCTAACATCTGCTTTTTTTAATTGATTGCTACCCACTGGGCGATATTCATTATTTTCTAATACCCGCAATAATTTCACCTGATGCTCAATGGGCATTTCTGTCACTTCATCTAAAAACAAGCTGCCGCCTTTAGCTTGCTCAAATACACCGCTGTGATCACGGTGCGCGCCAGTAAAAGCCCCTTTTGTGTGGCCAAATAATTCACTATCAACTAGCTCTGGGCTTAATGCCCCACAGTTAATGGCAATAAAAGGTTCGCTAGCTCTATCACCAGCAAGGTGGATGGTGTTGGCTATCAGCTCTTTGCCGGTGCCGCTTTCACCAATAATTAATACATTGCTTTCAGTGGCAGCGACTTTACGAATGGTGCGATAAAGCTTATGCATGGCGCGAGATGACCCCACAAGCAGGCCATATTGATCTAGGTCGCTTGAGAAGGCTTGCTGTCGTTGTGATGTTTTGTGTTTTAGCTCATTGGCAAAGTCAGCCAAAGTGTCATCAATTAAGGCCATATCAAACGGCTGTCTGAAGTGGTAACCGGCACCAAATGACATCAATTTATCTAAATTGGGGGCAGGTTGACCTTCACTTAAGAAAATAAACTCTATGTCAGACATCAACTCACTTTCGGTTACTGTGGCTAAGTCTGCGGGTGATAAATGGCTCAGCTCGATAATGGCGACATCTACATTGGCGTTTTCAAGTTGAGGTAACCAGTCAAGCTCGATAGAGCTTTCTATTTTATCGAATAGTTTGGCGCTAGGTAGGTTGATGATCTGTTGAGCGGTTTGAAAATGCTGTACATGATAAAACAGTACTGGACGGCCCATGTTGTTGTGCTCCCTACGGATTAGCCAAAAAAGAGTGTACGTGTAACTTTAACATTTTTTAGCGGTAAATTTTCCATTTATTCAATAAAAGTCACTATCACATATTCAGTATTCTATTGAAATATATAAAGTTAAAACTTAATTTAACATGTGTACGAATTATGCATGCCTTTGTTATCTATTTGAAATTTTAGCCAAAGGAGATCTTATGCATAAGTACGAAAATGATATAAAGCAACCCCAAAAATCAGATGTGTGGCTATTACATGAGGCCATTAATGTGTGTGAGGTGGGTAAGCGCTTTTATCAGCAATGTATTACAAAAGTAGAAGATTACCATGTGAAACGAGCTTTTATTCATATGGAAGAAGTACGAACCACTATGTTAAAGCGGTTAGCATTTTTATTTAAACAATATCGCCCCCAAGCGCAAGCTATTGCTGGGCGCGATAACAAGCCGGTGTTGCAGCAACATTATCAACAAGCCGCCAGCGAAATAACTCAAAACCATATGACTACCGCGTTATCTGTACTGGTAAAAACAGAGCAGCAAGCTTTATTTCGCCTAAAGCAAGCCGCTAAAAGCACCAATAATAAGCAACTTGCTGCGCAATTGGCCGAGGGGATTGCTTGGTTACAAATAGGTTGTGACTACCTAAAGCGCCTTAATATGCAATATGCCTCTGCTGGAACACGTTAATGGCTAAACCCTAGTATGAAAAAATTACAACTCGACGGTAAAAACTACTTTATCGACTGTACTCACTTGGGGGGTATTTAAAGCTAAAAACAAACAATTTTCATTTAAAATAATGGCTTATGTTTTTTGGCACGATACCCGCATTAGATAAAGTGAACGTTAATTGAAATAAGATAAATTATGGAGGGTTTTTATGATGAATAAGACAATCTTATCGTTAACTATTGGTACATTACTGACTTCAGCAACGATGACTGTAAACGCCGCTCAAGATTGGAAAGATGATGCAAAAGATGCATGGATTGACGGCAAAGCTGAAACCACTTTATTACTTAATACCAATTTAAACTCGTTTGATATTAATACCGACGTTAAACAAGGAAAGGTTATGTTAACCGGCTCAGTAGAAAGCAGTGTCGATAAAGCCTTGGCCGAAGAATTAGTCGCCAGTTTAGACGGTGTTGTTGAGGTTGATAATAATTTAACCATTATGGAAGTAGCAGAAAAACAAGACAGTGAGATAACCGAAATGTTAGTAGATTCGAAAGTGGCCACTGTCGTTAAAACGCGCTTATTATTCTCAGATGACGTAAGTGGTTCAGACATTAATGTTGATGTTGAATCTGGTGTTGTAACCTTAGAAGGTGAGGTCGCCAGTGACGCTGAGCGTGACTTAGCTATCTTGCTGGCTGAAAAAACCGAAGACGCAGATAAAGTAATTGATAAATTACACATTGCTGAATAATGTTTAGCTTGCTGTTTTAGCTTTTAAGCAAACTAGCTGATGGAAATAGGGTTTTACTTGCCCTGAACACCATTTTCCATTGGTATAAAAAATCCCCCAAACCACTTTGGTTTGGGGGGTTTTTGTTTAAATGTCCTATTCCCTGCTTTCTTCTTTCTACCTCTTACTGCCTACAATTTGGTTAAGCAATCAACAGAGATTTTAACTAAAAATATTGAATATATGAAAAATCGTATATACAATATTTTGTATGTTTTTGGTGGTGTGGTTTTTATGAATAAGAAAAGCGTATTATTTTTGTGTACTGGTAACTCTGCTAGGTCACAAATGGCTGAAGCATTATTAACAAGTAAGGCTGCTGAAAGTTTTAATGTATACAGTGCAGGAACAAACCCTGAAGCTATCGATAAGCGTGCTGTTGAGGCCATTAAACGTTTTGGCATTGATGCTGAGGGTTTAGTGTCTAAAGATGTGAAAACCTTTCAAGGGCAAGCATTTGATTATGTCATCACCCTTTGCGATAAAGCCAATACAGAGTGCCGAAGCTTTCCCGGCGCAGGCAAGCAATTGGCATGGGACTTTGCTGATCCTAAAACTCGTGCAGGACAACATCCATTTTCTGCGACGTTAACCGAGTTAAATAATCGTATTTCAATGTTTTTGCTGGTTGAAAACAAGCTTGCTTCAGTAGCGAGTAAAGATATGTCTGCTGACGCTTATCAAGTCGACTTGCAAGAACCTGTATCAGGGGCTATCGAAATTGACCCCATCGCGTTTTATAAATGTCTTACCGATGATATTCGCCTAAAAAGCTTAATGTTAACTCACTATCATGGCGAATTATGTGTGTGTGAGTTAATGGTTGCTTTAGATGAAGCAAGCCAGCCTAAGGTGTCACGTAATTTAGCCTTGTTAAAAAAGGCCTCCATCATCACCGACAGAAAACACGGCCAGTGGGTTTTTTATCGTATTAACCCAGCCTTACCTTTGTGGGCTAAATCGGTTATTGCTCAAACCACTGAAAACAATGTGTCACTTATTGCAGCTCCTTTAAATCGGTTGGATGAAATGAACAACCGCCCTAATAAAGAGAGTTTCTGTCGTTAATCGTCAGCTTAGTGCTGACGGCGGAGTAAAGAACATGGGTATTTTTGAACGTTACTTATCATTATGGGTTGGCTTAGGTATGTTGGCTGGCGTGTTGCTGGGGTTATGGCAGCCTGATGCGTTTCAAACTATTGCCCACCTTGAAGTTGCCCACGTTAATTTAGTGGTTGCGGTGTTTATTTGGGTCATGATTTACCCAATGATGGTACAAATTGATTTTTCATCAATTAAAGATGTGGGTAAAAACCCCAAGGGGCTAGTGCTTACCTTGGTGATTAATTGGTTAATTAAACCCTTTACTATGGCCGCGTTAGGTTGGTTGTTTTTCCAAGTGCTATTTGTTGATTTAGTCGACCCAGCATCGGCTCAAGAATATATCGCGGGGATGATTTTATTAGGTGTTGCTCCTTGTACCGCAATGGTTTTTGTGTGGTCGCAATTAACCAAAGGTGATCCTAACTACACCTTAGTGCAAGTGTCGGTAAACGACGTCATTATGATTTTTTCCTTTGCCCCTATTACGGCATTTTTATTGGGTGTTAGTGATATTACCGTACCTTGGGAAACCCTATTAATTTCAGTGGTGCTGTATGTATTGCTGCCGTTGGTTGCCGGGGTTATTACCCGCCATTTACTGAACCAGCGTGATGGCAATGAAGGGATAAGTCAGTTTTTGGCAACCTTAAAGCCTTGGTCAATTGTCGGCTTGCTGGCCACCGTGGTATTGCTGTTTGGTTTTCAGGCTGAAGTTATCGTGTCAGATCCTAAAACCATAGGCTTAATTGCCATACCGTTAATTATTCAAACCTACGGCATTTTCATTATTGCTTACCTTGGAGCTAAGTGGTTGAAGCTAGCCCACAATATTGCTGCACCAGCGTGTTTAATTGGGACATCAAACTTTTTTGAACTCGCAGTAGCAGTGGCTATTTCTTTATTTGGTCTTCATTCAGGTGCTGCACTTGCCACGGTAGTGGGAGTATTGGTTGAGGTGCCGGTGATGCTGTCGCTGGTGGCCATTGTTAACCGTACTCAGCATTGGTTTAATCGCTAATTTTTTATTTAATTTGGAGTTTTACATGTCATCACATCCTTATGGTGTATTAACCCTAGATAATGGTGCAGGGCTCATTTTTACCCCTTGTCCCGGCACAAAGTCTGCCGACTTACCTAGCTCTGTTGCCACCTTAAAAGCAGCCGGAACAGATATGCTGATCACCCTGATGTTTGAAGAAGAAATGCAGCGTAACCAAGCACAAACACTGCCTGAAACCTGCCAAGAAAATCAAGTTCAATGGTTACAAATGCCTATTGATGATGACGCAGCACCAGGGGCTGAGTTTGCCAAAGTGTGGGCAGCCAATAAAGCGCAAATTATTGAACTACTAGCCAACAAAGGCACTATTGCCGTGCACTGTAAAGGCGGCTCTGGTCGTACAGGATTAGTGATTGGCTTAATACTTAAAAGCTTAGGCTGGCCGACAGAAAAGGTCATTGAAACCGTACAGCAAATGCGCCCAAAAGCCTTAGTTAACCCAGTACAGCTTAATTATTTTATGGATTTTACAGTTTAATATTTTATAGGAATTAACAATGACGATTAAAATTGGCATTAACGGCTTTGGCCGTATGGGACGTTTATCAATGCGTGCGGCATTTGATTGGGAAGATGTTGAAATTGTTCATATTAACGACCCAGCAGGTGATGCAGCAACCCTAGCGCATTTAATGACTTTTGATTCTGTGCATGGCCGTTGGCATCATGAAGCCACCCATCAAGGTGATAACATGGTTATCAATGGCCAGCAGATCCCTTGCACGCGTAATATCGCTACCCAAGATACCGACTGGTCAAAATGTGATGTAGTTATTGAGGCGTCTGGCAAAATAAAAACCAAAGCATTGTTAAAAGCTTACCTTGATCAAGGGGTAAAAAGAGTGGTAGTGACAGCACCGGTTAAAGAAGACGGTGTGCTTAATATTGTGATGGGCGTAAATGACAATTTATATAATAAAGCCATTCATCCTATTGTTACCGCAGCCTCATGCACCACTAACTGCTTAGCGCCGGTTGTGAAAGTGATTCATGAAAAAATTGGTATTAAACATGGCTCAATGACCACGATTCATGACATTACTAATACTCAAACAATATTAGATGCGCCTCATCAAGATTTACGTCGTGCTAGGGCATGTGGTATCAGTCTTATTCCAACCACAACAGGCTCAGCAACCGCTATTACCCATATTTTCCCTGAATTGGCGGGACGTTTAAATGGTCATGCTATTCGTGTGCCGTTAGCCAATGCCTCTATTACTGACTGTGTTTTTGAGCTTAATCGTGACACCACAGTGGAAGAGGTTAATCAGTTGCTTAAGCAGGCTGCTGAAACTGAGTTAGCAGGTATTATGGGTTATGAAGAACGTCCATTAGTGTCGATTGACTATAAAACTGACCCGCGCTCAAGCGTTATTGATGCATTGTCCACCATGGTGGTTAACGGCACGCAAGTGAAATTGTATGTGTGGTATGACAATGAGTGGGGCTATGCTAATCGTACTGCAGAGCTAGCACGTAAAGTCGGCTTAGCTGATAAGGAATAGTCTTCAATGGGCCAGTTGTCGTTAGCTGCTTTACCAGATCAAGTGAAACAATACCTCATTATTACAGGTAACTATTGGGCGTTTACCTTAACCGATGGTGCGCTACGTATGCTGGTGGTGCTGTATTTTCATCAATTAGGTTACAGCCCGATTAGTATTGCGATGTTATTTTTGTTTTACGAAATTTTTGGGGTGATCACTAACCTTGTTGGAGGGTGGCTAGGGGCAAGGCTGGGGCTAAATAACACCATGAACATTGGCTTGGGGCTACAAATAGTCGCATTGGCCATGTTAACCGTGTCTAGTGAGATGTTGACAGTAGCTTACGTGATGGTGGCACAAGCGTTGTCAGGTATTGCCAAAGACCTCAATAAAATGAGCGCCAAAAGTGCCATAAAAATGCTGGTGCCAGATGACGCCCAAGGCAAGCTTTATCAATGGGTCGCTATTTTAACGGGGTCAAAAAATGCCTTAAAAGGTGTTGGTTTCTTTTTAGGTGGCGTGTTACTGACTTTAGCGGAATTTCGTGGCGCTATGATCATAATGGCTAGCGTGCTGGTACTGGTGTGGCTGGCGAGTATGCTCAATTTAAAAGCTGACTTAGGCAAAGCGAAAACCAAACCAAAATTTACCGATATATTTTCAAAAAGTCCTGCTATCAACATGTTGTCAGCCGCCAGAATGTTTTTATTTGGTGCCAGAGATGTGTGGTTTGTGGTGGCGTTACCAGTATTTTTAGCGGCAACCTTTGGCTGGAATCACTGGTGGGTAGGGGGCTTTATGGCTTGCTGGGTGATTGCATATGGCATTGTGCAATCGTTTGCCCCTTATTTAACAGGTAAGAAACAAGGCAAAGTGCCCACAGGCAAGGCTGCATTTATCTGGGCGGGTTATTTGTTACTTATTCCCGCCGCTATTGCGTTGGCGCTGCATTTTGACTGGCACGTTCAATACGCAATTATTATTGGCTTAATGGTATTTGGTGCGGTGTTTGCGGTTAACTCGTCACTGCACAGTTATCTTATTGTGAGTTATGCAGGTAATGATGGTGTGTCATTAGATGTGGGCTTTTACTACATGGCTAATGCAATGGGGCGCTTAATCGGCACAGTGTTATCTGGGGTTATTTATCAACAATATGGTCTTGAAGCCTGTTTGTGGTTGTCGAGTTTGTTTATTGTCGCAGCCGCAGGGTTGTCTGTTAAGTTACCGTAAATATTACAAATTATTATTTATTATTACTGCGTTAAAAGTTAACTAACTACTATTTTATTGGCTAATTTTAGTTAATATGTCGGCCAAATGTTCAATGTCGTCGATAATAAGCCATGCTTATGATGAGTTCGGTTAAAAACAAGGAATAAACCAGTGAAAATTAAAACAATGATTATGATGGTCGTGTTAACCGGCTTAAGTGGCTGTGCGCAACTGGCCTGTGATGCTAGAACGGATGGGTATACTAATGAGTTAGATAGAACATTAGATACTCAGTCTTGTGAAAAACAAGTCGATGCAAGCTTAAAAGAGCATGCAGATAAAAAAGCCCAAGCAGAGCGGGAAGCGTCAGACAAGTTGTTAAAAGAATCAATTGAGCAGGCCACCCAAAAATAAATAGCCTTAACTGTTATGCACCACTTTGTTGCGTCTAGGTTCACAGGGGCTCAAAGTCGTTCAAAAAAGGGATGATTGAATATTAATCACCCCTTTTTTAATGAGCGAGTTTAACGAACTAGATAGGTGAAGCAAAAACCAATTGGCTTAACTCGCTTTAGGGTTATATTCAGGCACAATCGCTTTATGAGAGATAATGTCATCGTATAGCTGACATAACTTTTGAATATCAGGCAAAATAAAACGGCTATATTCAATAATAATCAGTCCATTAGCCTGCATTTGTTTTAACTCTCGGCCAACACTTTGGCGAGTTGCGCCCACCATGCGGCCTAAGTTTTCTTGCGATAAATTACAGATCACCGTATTGCCTTGGCTATCAATGTCGCCTTTGCTTAACCCTAATCTTACCAACACTTTAATGATGCGGTCAGACAAGGGGAGTAAACAGGCTTCTTCAATAATGCTCAGCATCAACTCCATGCGATAGGAAAGGTGCTTATTCATGTGCCAAAGTATTTCAGGGTGTTTTTGGCACAATGATTTCAATTCTTGACGTTTAATAACATTTACGCGGGTTTCAGTGTCAGCAATGGCAAAGTTTATGCGAGGAGTGTCAGATAACAAACCCAAATCGCCCAAACAATCTTGCTCATAAAGATGGGCTAATATTACCTCTCGACCTTCTGAGTGATAATTACAAATACGAATGCTGCCTGATTCAATTTGATAACAGTAAGTTGAGATATCACCTGCTGCGTATAGCACTTCATCCGTTTTTAGGGTTTTAAAGGTAAGCTGTTTTTGAAGATCCTCAAGGGCTTGAGGGGAAAGGTTTGCGCGCCAATTATGCAGGTCAGGTATCTTCAACATAGTATTACCACATTTTTTATAGTGTTTATTATTTTGTCCATTTTACTGAAAAATGACCAATTAAAAAGCGATTTTTGATCAGAGTGACATTTATCATTACAGCATTAAAAAATAGTTATTGAAGTAAAGATAACCCTGCTTATTTTGACGGTTAAAACTGGCTTATTGACACAAATGTTGCAGATAACCCCTGCAATATTTGCCACCGTAAACTCAGATAATTCTAATAATATGAGAGTGTGGCAAATGACTGTAATGGATAATCGTCAGATTTCACTTGATGACAAATATGAACTCAAGCAGGGGCGAGTTTTTATTAATGGTACCCAAGCATTAGCCCGTATTGCTTTTCTACAAAAAGAACTCGACGAAAAGCACGGCATTAATACGCAGGGGTACATCAGCGGCTACAGAGGCTCACCGTTAGGCATGTTAGATATGACCTTGTGGCGCGAAAAAAGTCGCTTAGCTCAAGCAGGAGTGACCTTTCAACCGGGGCTTAATGAAGACTTAGCCGCAACGGCTGTTTGGGGAACACAGCAGTTATCATTTTTTCCAAAGCCTAAGGTCGATGGAGTGTTTGCCATGTGGTATGGCAAGGCGCCTGGGGTTGACCGTTCTGCCGATGCCATTCGTCATGCAAATTGTGCAGGTACTGATAAAAATGGCGGCGTATTACTGGTTTTTGGTGATGACCATCCGGGTAAGTCTTCCACCATCGTTAACCAAAGTGAGCCGTTATTATCGTCATTAAGTGTGCCGGTACTTTATCCAGCCAATGTACAAGAAATTATTCAGTTTGGTTTGCTGGGGTGGCAAATGTCACGCTATACCGGTTTATGGACTGGGCTAAAAACCGTCAATGAAACCGTAGAGCAAACCCAAACGGTTGACGTTGATATTGAAGGCTTTACTTGGCAGGCCCCTGAAAAGCCAGCTGACGCTAATGTGAATATCAACCGCGGTGCATTTATTCCTGCAGCCAATGAAATGGTGGTCAAACGTCAGCGCATTCCATTAGTGCATCAATTTGTAAAAGCGAATCAAATCGACCGTACCATCATGCCCGCTACTCAATTGGGTATTGTTACCGCAGGAAAGTCTTATGAAGACGTCTTACAGGCATTACAACTGTTAGACCTTACGATTGAGCAAGCTCAGCAGCTAGGCATAGGGATTTATAAAGTGGGCTGTGTTTGGCCGTTAGAGCCTAGTGGCATGACCGAATTTGCTTCATGGGCGCAGCGATTACTGTTTGTTGAAGAAAAAACCGCCATGATTGAGCCTCAAGCAAGAGGCTTGTTATACAACCTTGAGCACCGCCCTGCTATCTTGGGTAAGCAAGATCTCACTGGGCAGCCGTTGTTGCCTAGTGATGCGCAATTAACGCCAATGATGATAGCTGAAGTGTTAATGGCCACGCTGCAAGAGATGAATTTAGCGGATGAAACCTTAACGGCAAACTTTCAGCGTTTGGTGTCGAGTTCAGCATTAAATAGCCAAAATGCCACCGTGCAGCCTGCAGCCATGCGCGTGCCTTATTTCTGCTCTGGCTGCCCGCATAACACTTCAACCAAAGTGCCTGAAGGCAGTTTTTCAATGGCCGGTATTGGTTGTCACACCATGGCGATTTTGAATCGTAAAGATACCTTACTGCCCCTGCAAATGGGTGGCGAAGGTTTAAATTGGGTAGGTGCTGCGCCCTTTAGTGGCACTGAGCATATGTTCCAAAACTTAGGTGATGGCACTTATTATCATTCAGGTTTATTAGCCATACGCGCAGCGGTTGCCGCTAAAGTGAATATCACTTACAAAATATTATATAACGACGCGGTAGCGATGACCGGTGGTCAGCCCATTGATGGCATCATTACCGTGGGGCAAATGGCAAAACAAGTGCTAGCAGAAGGAATTACCCAGTGCGTTGTGGTAAGTGACAATCCTCAATGGCATATTGACTCCAAAGCATTGCCTAATGAGGTAAAGGTTTATCACCGCGACGAGTTAGAGTCAGTACAAAAGCAGTGTCGTGATATGGCCGGTACAACGGTGATTATTTACGAACAAACCTGTGCCGCTGAAAAGCGCCGTCGTCGTAAACGTGGCGAAATGGAAAACCCTGCCAAAAGAGTGATTATTAACGATGCCGTTTGTGAAAATTGTGGTGATTGCTCAGTACAGTCCACTTGTGTGTCTATTCAACCTAAAGCAACGGCATTAGGCACCAAACGCCAAATTGACCAATCAAGCTGTAATAAAGACTATTCATGCGCCAAAGGCTTTTGCCCGTCATTTGTGAGTGTGATAGGCGCTGAGCCGAAAAAGCCGCAAGGTATAGCTGGGTTAGATAAACACTTTACTACATTGCCAGCCCCACAACCATTGGTTTGTGATAATAGAGCGATGTCAGTCATGATTGCGGGCATTGGCGGTACAGGGGTGATTACAGTAGGTGCTGTACTTGGTATGGCGGCCCACTTAGAAAATAAACACTGCTCGATTTACGATATGACCGGCCTAAGCCAGAAAAACGGCGCGGTTTATTCTCATCTTAAAATTGCCAATAAATCGGAATACATTGCCGCCGCCAAAATTGGTGCAGGCGAAGCTGATTTAGTGCTTGGTTTTGACCTTGTGGCCTCATTAATGGGCGATGCAGGGGTTACTTTTGACAAGCACACTACTACCTTAGTGGGTAATGGAGATGTATCACCCACTTCTGCGTATCAATTTAACCGCGACTATCAAGTACAAGATAAGTTAATACGTGAACAGCTGATGCAGCGTGTTGCTACCGAGAAATCTCATTTACTCGATGCAACGTCACTGGCGTTAACCCTAACAGGTGACACCATTGCATCTAATATGTTAATGGTGGGTTTTGCCCTGCAAAAAGGCTTATTACCGTTAAGTGTTAGCTCGGTAGAACAAGCGATTACCTTGAATGGCACCGCCATTAAATTCAACTTAAATGCTTTTGCGTTAGGGCGTTTATATGCCTCGCAACCAGAAGTTATTCAGCAGTCGATTAAACCCGTAAACGCCGTTCAAGTTGAGCAACCAGAGTCTTTGGATAGTGTTATAAGCCAACGGACGTCATTATTAACAGAGTATCAAAATGAAACATATGCTCAGCAATATCAACAGCTGATAAGCCAGCTTAGAGATGCTGAAACACGTTATGGTAATAGCCAGCATTTAACGTTAATGGCGGCAAAAAATTTGGCTAAACTTATGGCTTACAAAGACGAATACGAAGTCGCACGTCTGCACAGTAGTGACAGCTTTAAACGCCAAATAGCCGAGCAGTTTGAGCCCGGTTACACCCTTAAATTTAATTTAGCGCCACCGTTACTCGCTAAAATTGACCCGAATACCGGTAAGCCACGGAAGAAAGAATATGGTGCGTGGTTAATGAGCGCCTTTAAACTGCTAAGTGGTTTTAAATCATTACGAGGCAGTGCGTTTGATGTATTTGGTTATACCGAAGAGCGTAAACTAGAGCGACAACTTATTAAGCAGTATCAAGATGATATTCAACAAGTTATGTTGTTAATGTCAAAAGGGACTGTTGATATGGACTCTGTACAAAAACTGTTGAGTCTCCCTAGTGAGATTCGAGGCTTTGGCCATGTTAAATTAGCCGCTATTGAGCAAGTGTCTCAGCAACGCCAACAGTTGTTAGACACGTTGAGTGCTTAGTCAGTTTTTATAACTAGTCATATTTTGTAAGCGGTTTAGGTGAATTCCTAAACCGCTTTTTTATGTGTTGATGCCCTTTACAGCGTAACTCCAGTGACGCTAGTTACATCATCATTCCAGCGATGCTGGTTACATAGTCGTTCCGGTGATGCTAGTTAAATCGTCATTCCGGTGATGCTGGTTACATCGTCATTCCGGTGATGCTTGTGGGCCGGAATCTGCTGTTTGTTTTAAAGCAGATCCTCGATAAAAGATCTCGAGGATGACGGCGTTGGGCGTTAGAGGATGATGGCGTTGGGTGTTAGAGGATGACGAGAGTCTGATTCTTTTGGCTGATGCCAATTAAACCGTCATTCCAACGATGCTGGTTACATCGTCGTTCCGGTGATGCTAATTAAATCGTCATTCCGGTGATGCTAATTAAATCGTCATTCCGGTGATGCTTGTGGGCCGGAATCTGCTGTTTGTTTAAAGCAGATCCTCGATAAAAGATCTCGAGGATGACGGCGTTGGGAGTTAGAGGATGATGGCGTTGGGCGTTAGAGGATGACGGAGTTGGGCGTTAGAGGATGATGGCGTTGGGCGGTCAGCGGCTGACGGTTTTGATAGGTTAAAGTATGACAACCTAAGGCGAGAAAATAACGGTGTAGAAGTATCGAAAAAGGCGTAAAAAAAAGCGAATGGTTGGGGACCATTCGCTGTCACTTGGGGGTGGAGATAAACGGAGTTAAGGTTGTGAGTTTGAAGTGATTGCATACTTCAAACTCACATTTAAAATGTTATAAGTCGCGGTAGCCTCCTTTGTCAGCGCTGGTGGCAAAGTGCGCGTAAGCTTGAAGTGCCTTAGTGACTACGCGAGTGCGTTCACCTTGTGGTTTCCATGCTTGGTCAGCAGGTTTGGCATCCATTATTTGGCGACGTTTGGCTAATGCTTCGTCGCTGATAGCTAAGTTGATTGTGCGTGCTGGAATATCAATTTCAATAGTGTCACCGTCTTCAACTAAGGCTAACGCCCCTTTGTTAGCCGCTTCAGGTGAGACATGTCCTATTGATAATCCGGCTGAGGCGCCTGAGTAGCGACCATCTGTCACTAATGCGCAACTACTGTCGAGTTTTTGGGCTTTTAGTGTCATGGTTGGTTTTAGCATTTCTTGCATGCCAGGGCCGCCTTTAGGGCCTTCGTAACGAATAATTACAACAGTATTGGGTTTAATTTCGCCATTTTCCATTGCGGTTAAGGCGGTTTCTTGTTGGTCAAACACTCTTGCTGTGCCGGTAAATTGCAGCATATGCTCAAACACGGCGGCGGTTTTTACGATACAGCCATTTTCTGAAATATTACCGTATAACACCGCTAAGCCACCTTCTTGGCTATAGGGGTGTTCAAAGCTACGAATACAGCCATTTTTGCGGTCGATATCCATTTCTTTCCAGCGTTGATCTTGGCTGTAAGCTCGAATAGTTTTTTTACCACCGGGGGCAGCACAGAAAAAGTGGTGTACATCAGGGTCGTGACTGCGTAAGTAGTCCCATTTTGCCAATTGCTGTTCTAATGAGGTACCACTAACGGTGCGAACTTGAGTATCAATTAATCCTGCACGGTCAAGTTCGCCCATAATGGCCATAATGCCGCCTGCACGGTGTACATCTTCCATATAATAATTACGGGTAGACGGAGACACCTTACACAAATGCGGAATTTGCTTTGAAAGCTCATTAATATCAGCAATTGAAAAGTCGACTTCACCCTCTTGTGCCATCGCAAGTAGATGTAAGATAGTATTAGTTGAGCCACCCATGGCTATATCCACTTTCATGGCATTCATAAATGCGGAGCGAGTGGCAATATTACGCGGTAATACACTGTCATTTTCGTTATGGTAATACTCTTTAGCTAGCCCAACAATACGTGCTGCCGCATCACTAAACATCGCTTTACGATCTAAATGTGTGGCCAGCATTGTGCCGTTCCCCGGTAACGCTAAGCCTAGAGCTTCAGCTAAACAATTCATTGAGTTAGCGGTAAACATACCCGAGCAAGACCCACAGGTTGGGCAGGCGTTGTCTTCAATCTTTTTGGTGTTTCCTGCCATGTGGTTTGAGTCAAATGCGGCAATATAAGTATCAATAGGGTCGAAGCGCTGAACTTGGTCTTTGTCGATAATTCGCCCGGCTTCCATTGGGCCACCCGAAATAAATATCACTGGAATATTCAGGCGTAAACCGGCCATTAACATGCCGGGGGTAATTTTGTCGCAATTTGAAATACAGATCATGGCGTCAACGCAATGGGCGTTGACCATATATTCAATGCTGTCGGCAATAATTTCACGGCTGGGTAAACTGTAAAGCATGCCATCATGTCCCATGGCAATGCCGTCATCAATGGCGATGGTATTGAATTCACGTGGAATCCCGCCTGCTTCCCAAATGGCATCACAAACTAATCGGCCAACTTCTTGTAGATGAACGTGACCCGGAACAAATTCGGTAAATGAGTTAGCCACCGCAATAACAGGCTTGCCAAAGTCTTGGTCTTTTACGCCACCGGCTTTCCATAATGAACGAGCCGCAGAGGCTGTTTTTCCTTCGGTTACTTTTGATGAACGTAATTTGCGCATGAAATACCTTTTGATTCTTATTATGTTGTAGTTAATCTTTCATGCTGGCCTAAACTTATCTGCAACAAAAGTGACACTTGGCAAGCTTAAATGTATTTTGCTGATTATTGGCTGTAATGGCCTATATTTCGTGGTATTGATTGTAATAAATGTTGCAGTTATTTAGCGGTAAATTGTCTAGGTTGAAGTGGGCTAACACGGGTGACGTTATCAGTATTAGCCATAAAAAATGAATAAAAATAATCAGCTAAAAATAACTTATTTTGGGGTGTTGTATGAGTAAACCTGTGTTGTTGTTAATGTCACCGTTTCCTGCGAATTTTATTGCTGCATTAAAACAAGTTGGCGAGGTTATATCGATTGCTGAACATCCAAGCGGATACTTAGATGCTGACATTGTTGTCACCACGCCCATGGGGAAAATCTCGGCTGAGTTTATTGCTAATTTACCTGATAAAGTGGGGTTAATTGCTTCTGTTGGTGTGGGGCTTGACCACATTGATGTTGAGGCGGCGCATACCCATAACATTCAAGTTTCTAATACCCCTGTGGTAACCGAAGATACCGCAGATTTAACCATGGCACTTTTATTGAGCACTTGCCGACAACTGTTTGTTAATCAGCAACTGTTACTTCAAGATAAATGGCAATCTTCAACTTTAAGCCATCGAGTGCATGGCAAAACCCTAGGCATTATTGGTTTTGGTGCCATTGGTCAAGCTGTGGCTAAACGTGCTGCAGGCTTTGGTATGGACATTTTTTACACCGGACCAAGGCAAAAGCCTGAAGCACAAGCGTTAAATGCCAGATTTGTTGAGTCGGTAGATGAGCTACTGCAACAAGCGGATATTGTTAGTTTGCATTGTGCCCTTAGCGAGCAAACTAAACATATTATTAATCAGCACAATTTAGCCAAAATGAAGCCGTCTGCGGTGTTAATTAATACAGGGCGTGGTGAGTTGGTGGATGAGCAGGCGTTAATTTCAGCCCTTGAAAATGGCACCATTGCCGCAGCGGGCTTAGATGTATATGAGCATGAGCCTACAGTACCGGAAGCATTGAAAGCGTTATCGAATGTTACCTTATTGCCTCATATAGGCAGTGCGACAACCGAGTGTCGTATGGAAATGGCTCACTGTGTTATTAGCAATATTGTTCAATATGTGAAAACTGGAAAGGCCACTAATCTCTGCTAATACAGTGTGTTATATTTTTTTGATATAAAAATAATAATAAGAGATTTAAATGAACTTATTTATGAAACCACTATTTAGTGAGCCTGCCACCGCCAGTGATTATCGCTATTTAGCGAAGCAAAAACTGCCTCGGTTTTTATTCGACTATATTGATGGTGGAGCGAATGCAGAGCTAACACTTGAACGAAACTGTAGTGACTTCAATAGCCTACAGCTTCGACAAAAAGTGATGCGAGATGTCAGTCATGTTGATGTGGCAACAACCTTGTTGGGCCATGATTGTGCATTGCCACTGGCCTTAGCGCCTGTTGGAATGTCGGGCATGATGCGCCAACGTGGCGAGGTTCAAGCAGCCAAAGCCGCTAGCCAAGTTGGGGTGCCTTTTACGCTTTCCACTATGGGAGTTTGCCCTGTAGAAGAGGTTAATCAAGCCGCTTCTCGTCCCTGTTGGTTTCAATTATATATGCTTAAAGATCGTGATGCGGTGCTGTCTATTTTGTCTCGGGTTAAAAAGGCCGGTTGCGACACGTTAGTTTTCACCGTTGACCTTGCCATGCCGGGGCTGCGTCATCGAGACACGCGTAATAGCCTCAGTAGCACTACTGCTCGTGGAAAAATGAGCCGAGCTTGGCAAATTGCTCAGCGGCCTTCATGGGTCATGGATGTGGGGGTAAAAGGTAAACCGCACATTTTGGGTAATTTGAGTGAGATTTTACAAAACACATCAGACTTTTCTGACTATGCCAAATTTGCCGCTGCACAATTTGACCCTAGCGTGACTTGGGACGATTTAGTGTGGTTACGCCAGCAATGGTCTGGCAAATTGATCATCAAAGGCGTACTTGATATCGACGATGCTAAGCGCAGCGTGGATATTGGCGCTGATGCTATTGTGGTTTCTAATCATGGTGCTCGCCAGCTTGATTCTGCGCCTTCAAGTATTTCAGTGCTGCCCAGTATTGCTAAAGCCATTAATGGTGACGTTGAAATACTCATGGATGGCGGTGTACGTAATGGAGTTGATTTAGTTAAAGCCCTTATCTTAGGAGCAAATGGCGCGATGATTGGACGTCCTTGGATATGGGCTGTTGCAGCAAAAGGTGAACAAGGTTTAGTGGATTATTTAAGTCTGTTTAAGCAAGAAGTGCAATACACTATGGCCTTGCTTGGGGTGAATCAATTAGCTGAATTATCGCCAGACTTACTGTACCAATAACGCCCGTGCCATGTTTTGGGGACATGCACAGTAGCGTCTTCGCAATGATGCGAAAAATATAATAAAAATAGAGGTATATAATGGAATATGTTGGTTTGGTGGGCAGTGTCATACTGTTAATGTGGCTTGCACTAAAAGGCGTGGATATCATTTTCGCCTCGTTATTATGTTCATTAATTGTTGTTGTCACTAATGGGCTGCCACTGGCTTCAGGAGTGGGCGAATATTATGCCTTTGGCTCATTAGGGGCGTTTAGTTTTGCCGGTAAGTTTTTCTTATTATTTATTAGTGGCGCAATGTTTGGGCGGATGATGTCAGAAAGCCATGCCGCCGCCAGTATCGGCGTGGCGTTGTCGCGTAAATTGGGGCCGCAACGGGCATTACTGATCACCGTTTTATGCTGTTCTATTCTAACCTATAGTGGAGTGGTGGTATTTGTGGTGATATTTGCCATGTACCCACTAGGGCTGATTTTATTTAGCCAAGCTAATATTCCAAAACGTTTATTTTGTGCATCATTAGCCCTGGGCGTAGGTACTTATACCCTCACAGCGTTACCGGGTACGCCTTCAATTCAAAATGTTATTGCCTCTTCCGCTTTAGGCACAGACTTATTTGCAGGCGCCGCAATTGGTATTTGGGCGAGTGTGGTGATGTTTGGTTTAGGGATGTGGTATTTAGAGCGCCAAAGAAAAATTGCCCTACAAAATAATGAAGGTTTCGAATTAGGCCCTAAAGATAGCATTCCTGACTTATCTAAACAGCAGTTTCCACATTGGGCATTGGCTATTATTCCAATGGTAGTGGTGTTGTTTACTATTTTATTACCGCGTATTTTAATGAAGCTGTTATCTGCCGAAACCCTTGAACAGTCAATTGTGTTTAATGAGCTGTTAACCTTTGCCACCTCACAGCCTATTTTGTGGCCTAGTTTATCGCTGCTATTAGGTTCGATTGTAGTGGCTTTACTGTTTAAAAAAGTACGTGCGAATTGCTTTTTAGTGATGGGTCGAGGGACTCAAGATTCCATTATGCCATTATTAAGCACCGCTGCGGTCGTTGGCTTTGGTGGTGTGGTGACACATACTGTCGGGTTTCAAAATTTTGTGGGCTTGATGAGCTCTGTTGAACTTCCGCCAATCCTGTCGATGTTCAGCTCAATTAGCGTAGTGTCGGCAATTACGGGCTCTTCTGCAGGGGGACTGCAAATTTTCTTACAAACCATGTCAGAAACTTATTTAAATGCAGGTATTCCGGCTGAGGTGTTACATCGTATTTCTGTTATGGCCAGCGGTGGGTTTGACTCTTTACCTCACTGCGGCGCGATTATTGCGTTATTAACCATCACTCAAATGACCCATAAGCAAGCCTATAAAGATATTGGTGTGCTAACGGTGGTATTTCCTGTGATAGCAACGGTGTCGTCTATGGTGCTGGCGACTATTCTCTATTAATTTTGCACTATCAACAAAAATGCCTAAAGCAATCGCTTTAGGCATTTTTGTATTCAGTGTGGATGATTTTTATTTAATGTTCTTTGAGCTAAATGCGCACTTTGCCGTGTATTGATTAAACTGTGGAAGAAAATCAGGGTATTGTGCTAAAAAAGATTTACCGAAATACACCCCAAGAGGAATATCCATATGTGGCACAACATGGAACTTATTCTTCGATATGCCTAAGGTTTCCAACGCGGTGTTGAATAACAGCTCATTCTCCATGAGTGCGTCAATTCGCCCAAGTTTGAGTAAAGGCAATAACTCATCTAAATGGTTAGCTTGGTAAACAACCTTGTAATTATGTTTCTTGAGCCAATATGTGGTATTTGAGTGGTTGCGGCCACCAAAAATTGCCTTGGCTTTTATGGCTGACTTGCTCAGACCTATGTTGGTGTCTTTGGGAAGGTAAAAGTTCCACTTTTGTTCAATGAATGGCTGGCTCATTTCACTGTAGTCGTCACGCTGTTCATTTTGAGCCGCTGAAAAAAATCCATCATTAAGCCCATTCATGACACTTAATTGCGCACGCCCCCATGGTAAAAACACCACTTCATAAGGCTGATTAAGATGTTTCATCACACACGCTAAAGCGCTAAGGGCATAATTAGGTTGTGAGGCATCTTGTGATTGGTAAGGCGCCCACTCTTGAGTCGCGATAGTGATCGTTTTGTCTATCGGCGTGGCAACCGCGTTAAAGCAGGCTACGCTTAAAAAAACGCTTGCGGTTAACAGTTTTAAATGATGGTGAGTGTTAGACTTTTTATTATTTCCATCCATAAGGCCACAACTTATTATTGTTTGTATTCATCACAAATCATAGTAAAGAATATCGCTCTGAGCAAAGCATTGGTCAAAAAAATGGCACAAAAAATTTATGGCTGGTAATTTTTGATTTTGATGGTAACTATGTTCGCTGGTCATCGCGTTCGACAATTAAATAAAGGTGGTAAGTTTGCTTGTTCGAAATCAGTTTATGAAATATTTAACCTGTTTAATTATCATGCTAGGGCTTTCAGCCTGTTCCAGTGTGCCTGATGACAATACAAGTAAACAGCCTTCATCGACTTCAGCTTCAACTACACCCTCAAATAACGCTACAGTTCATCACCCCCAATGGAATGAGAAAAGTTTGTCGGCGTTCTATCAACAATGGAAAGGTACACCTTACCGTTTTGGTGGGTTGTCAAAGCGAGGGCTAGATTGTTCTGGTTTAGTCTATTTAGCTTATCAAGATATTTTGGGTGAACGTGTTGGCCGCACCGTAAAAAGCCAACAGTCTTTGGGCAAAGAAGTAGCCAGAGCAAATTTGCAAATTGGAGATTTAGTATTTTTTAGAGTCAATAGGAACACTCGTCATGTAGGGGTATATATGGGAAATAACCAGTTTTTACATGTCTCAACTAAAAAAGGCGTGATAATTTCGGCGTTAGATAACCCCTATTGGGCGCCTAAGTATAAATTTAGCAAACGCTTTTATTGATTGAGGCGTATAGTTTTATCAAACAGCAATTTCAGTAACTCACTTTAAAGTAAAGGAATAGTATTGTGAAAAAAATAATTTTATTTGTAGTCGTGGCGATTATTTTCGCTGTTGGAGCGGGTGTATATTGGCTGTTTGCCAATTTAAATGACATTGTGAAAACCCAGGTTGAAAAGCAAGGCAGCCATTATTTACAAACCACCGTTTCACTGGCCAATGTAGACTTACAACCGTTAAAAGGCTATGGCGACCTAAAAGGCTTTACGGTACAAAACCCGACAGGTTATAGCGACGAAAATGCATTTTCTTTTGATGAAATCAAACTTGATATTGATATTAAAACGGCCAGTCAGCAACCTTTTGTGATCAACGAGCTTTTAGTCTCAGGCCCCAGTGTCTTATTTGAAGTTACCGCTGATGGTAAAAATAATTTAACCGTACTAAAAGATAACCTAAGCGCTCAACTACCCAGTTCTTCTGATTCATCAAGCTCAGAACCGAAACCTGAACAGCCAAAGGACACGCCTGCAGAATCTTCAGAGCCATTCTTAGTTGCTGTTAATAAGGTTACTATTGAAGGGGTAAAGCTTACGGTTGATATGACCGCAGTAGGGCAAGAGAAGTACCAATTAACCTTACCCGCCTTTAATGCAAGCCCTGTTGGTGTGCCTAATGGTTTACCCGCAGATCAAGTGGGTGGCGCGATTGTGAAATCAATGCTAGATAACATTATTAAACAAGCGAAAAAAGCCGTTGAAGATAAAGTTAAGCAACGCGCTAAGGAAGAACTTAAAAAGCGTGCAGATGAAAAAATTGGTGGTTTTTTGGATAAGTTAGGCGGCAATTAACCGCAAGCTAACAGCAGATTAAGCCTCTAAAGCACTTACACTGGAGCCCGTTCATGGCAAATAACATGGCACGTTTTGCTCGAGTGTTATCACATTTAAAGTCCAGATTAATTGCTTTTATTATGTTATTTTAACGGCCATTAATGTTTGCTGTTTAAGGTGTAGTAACACGAAAAATAGCCAGCAAGTTTCATTCATCTAGTCTGTAAAGTTGATTATAAAAGAGTTGAATATGAGCAAAGCAAAAATTGGTATTGTCACCGTAAGTGATCGTGCAAGTGCGGGTGTATATGAAGATATTTCGGGTAAGGCGATTATTGATACCTTAAACGATTACCTGACATCTGAGTGGGAACCTGTATACGAGGTCATTCCTGACGAAACAGATGTTATTGAAGCAACCCTCATAAAAATGGCAGACGAGCAAGACTGTTGTTTAATTGTCACCACCGGCGGAACAGGCCCTGCCAAACGAGATGTCACCCCAGAAGCAACCGAAGCGGTATGTGATCGTATGATGCCAGGTTTTGGCGAACTGATGCGCGCCGAGTCGTTAAAGTTTGTTCCTACTGCCATTCTATCTCGCCAAACAGCTGGCTTACGCGGTGACTCACTTATTGTAAACCTACCAGGTAAGCCTAAGTCTATTCGTGAGTGTTTAGATGCCGTATTCCCTGCTATTCCATACTGCATAGATCTAATGGAAGGGCCATTTTTAGAGTGTAACGAAGCAGTAATTAAACCGTTTAGACCTAAAGCGAAGTAAACTTAAAGCGAAGTAAACCAATTGGATGGGTTACTATGAGTTAGAATGCTGAATTCTATTCAAAAAAATAAGGCTGGTTTACCCAGCCTTATTTTATATTGGTGACTCACTCATCAAAAAATACTATTTCAATCAATGTGGCTTATAAGCCAAACACCACCTTTTCACTTTTAAGCATTTTTTCTAGTCCTAACATCAGCGCAATTGAAATGATGATTGTTGCTGCTGAGGATACCGCTAACTGCATCATGGGAATGTCTTTCCCTTTAATGAAGTCCATTAATGCCTGTTGTTGGCCTGAAACCGGTAGCCATTGCAGTGCATCAGGGGCGATGTTGTAACTGGCGGCCATGGATAATGCTAAGGGTACAAATAACACCATGGTTAAGTATGACTGTGCTTCTTTAAAGGTTTTTGCCATAAATGACACAAACAATTGTAATGTTGAAGCTAGCAGCGCTACAGGAATACCAATGGCAAACATAAGTGCCATAAAGTCGGTGGAAATATTAATGCTAAAGCCCAGTTCTTGCCACGGCACAAAGGCGTAGGCTACTTTCGAAATAAGCAATATGAGTATTAACCCCAACAAGGCAAAGGTGGTTACTGCTATCACTTTACCTAGTACTAGTTGGCGGGTACTTATTGGGTGGCTGAGCATCAGTGCTAAAGAGTTGCGTTCACGTTCACCTGCACTGGTGTCAATAGCAAGGTTCATACCTGAAATAAACACCGAATAAATCATGGTGAAAATAGCAATCCCTAAGATCATACCGCCTCTAGAATCTGGCGTGGCTTGGTCTTGTACGTTTACCTTAATGGATTGCATAACTTGAGGATTAACCCCGCGCGCGATTAGGCGCAAACTGCCCATTTCAGCGTTGTATGCTTGTAATTCACGCTTTAAGCGTTGAATGGATTTTTGCAATTTTTCATTAGAATTATCCGCTTGTAAAATCACTTCTGCTGGTTTGGCTTTGGCCATGTTTTCAGCATAATCGTCGCTAATTATTAAGGTAATATCTTTTATATCAATATCTTTGATATCAGGGCCTTTTTCTGCGGAGTCTGGGTCAACAGCGTTAATGCCTTTGTTGCCAAGGTAACGCACTAAGTCAGGTGCATTTTGGGCTTTTTGAATAGTAATGTTTAAATCTTCAGGACTGGTTAATTGGCCTATTAATACCATAAACATGCCACACATAAGCAGTGGCGTACCAATGGCGTAATATAAGCCTGCCATAACAGAACGTTTGTCTCGGGCGGCATCAATTAACTCTTTGCGCACCATTGCGATAAGTTTATTCATTATGCTGCAATCCCTTCGTCGGTGCCGATAAGCTTAATAAAGGCTTCTTCTAATGAGGTTTCGCCGGTTTGTTGGCAAAGCTCTTCTGGGCTGCCGGTGGCGACCACTTGTCCGTTTGCCATAACAATAACGTGATCGCACAGTGCGGCCACTTCTTGCATAACATGGCTTGAGAATAATACGCAGTGGCCACGGGCTTTTAGGTCTAACAATATGTCACGTAATAAGCGGGTGCTCATAACGTCTAGGCCGCGGGTGGGCTCGTCTAGAATAATATTGGTAGGCTGGTGGACAATGGCTTGTGCCAGTGCGGTTTTCATCCGCTGACCTTGAGAAAACCCTTTACAGCGGCGTTCGCTAATGTCATTTAAATGCAGCTGCTCAATAACATCTTGTGTCGCTTTTTTAGCATCTTTACGAGACATGCCGCTAAGCTCTGCAAAGTATTGAATATATTCCCGTGGTGTTAAACGTTCATACAGTCCAAAGGGATCTGGAAATAACCCTAATTGCTGTTTAGCGGCTACGGGCTGCTCGGCAACATTAATGCCGTCAACTTCGGTATGGCCTTCGTCGGGGGTTAATAAACCAAATAGTGTACGCAAACAGGTGGTTTTACCGGCACCATTAGGGCCTAACAAGCCGGTGATTTTACCGTCTTGAGCACTAAAGCTCAGTTGATTTAGCGCTTGCACGTCGCCAATTTTTTTCGATAAATTTGTCACTGAAATCATGATTATTCCTTATCTGTGCCAGTGGCATTTTGGGAAGCTGCGTCATCATCAGTTGATGGCGCGGCCTGCGCTAATTGGGGCTCAACTGTGTTGGCATTTAGATAAAAACTTCTGCGAATATCTTTTTCTAAACAGCTGGCATCAATGTCTTTTACGCTGTTGCTATTAACTAAATCGGCAATGAGGTCGTTGGCACAGGTTTGTGCAGCTACACCGTGGGTAGCAAAGGGTGAGATTAAATGCTTGGCATTGGTCATCTGCTTTTTAGCAAGCGCTGCCCAATTAGGTGGGGTGGCAGGGTCTAACTCGCCTGACAAAAGTAAGGTGGGTAAGTCGCTGTTAATGGGTTGACTAAAGTCATCATCAACAGGGGGCATTTTCCACACTTCACAGGTTTGCTCTAGGCCGTCAATCATGTTGGCGCTCACATAAGATTCTTTGGCATCTTTGCGCATTTGCTCAGTTATGCGGTGAATATCTTCGCCGCACACGACTGAAGCATGCATACCCATTGCTAAGCCTACTCCGTCAGCTGACAGCGCGTATATGCCTAGAATGGCTTGATAATCTTCATTGGCAGCTTGATGAATGGCATGAGGTAGCAGGGCACGAACTGCTGGAGTGTATAACGCCATGCGTACAGCGCCGACAAATTTACTGCGGGTGAGTAAAAAAGTGCTGGGTTCGTTAGTGAGTGGGTCTTTTACTTTTTCTGTTACCGGTGATTTAGCTAGGCGCTCATTAACCTTGGTAAAGTCAGCAAGCAGCTCAGGAAATTGCTGTTGGCATGCGGTATTGTTTTCACAATCACGAATGAGTAATTGAAAACCTCGTTCAATGGCGCTGCCAATGGCTAAGACACTTTGCTGCATTGGTACCACACCATCTATGGTTACAGTGGCAAGAGCTTCAGGGTAATGACGCATATAAAGCTGCGCCATTCTGGTGCCATAAGAGACACCGTAAAGGTGAAGTTTGTTATAGCCAAGGTAAGTTCTTACCGCTTCAAAATCAGTGAGTGCGGTTTCGCTGCCGTATTGGGTAATGTCGGCGGTAGTTTGGTCTAGGCATTTTTGGGTTTCAGCTATCATGTCGATGCTTTCATCGTCAAATGCCAGTGTTGAAGTGACACTACTATCTTCACAATTCAATATATTCGATTGGCCTGTACCGCGTTGGTCAATCAGTAATATATCGCGCTGTTGGCGTACTTTACTTAATAGGCGATCAAACCCTGCTGCATGCTCAACCGCCGATTGTCCGGGGCCTCCTGCAATGGCCAATAATGCTTCATTGGGGTGAGTATTTTTGATGGCAGGCAAAATAGCAAAATGAATATCAATTTGGGTGCCGTCTGGTTTTGCAGGGTTTTCTGCAACGGTGATTTGTCCGCACTGTAATTGCTCGGCCATACCGTCTAAATAGCACGGGCTGGTTTTTGCTTGAGAATTAATTACGGTGGTTTTTTCAGCGCTAATCGTATTCGTGTCACTGGCTAAACTGGCATTGATGTTCCCAAACGGGGAAAGCAATACGCATAAAATCATAGCCCATCGCGTTGAATACACCGTTGGTTTGCGTCGTTGCATGGTTAGCGCTTTGCTGACTAACTTCCTGTTGACCATCAGAACGTTTCCTTTTTGCATTTTTAAATGATTGTGTTTGATGTTTAACTATTTTTATCTTGTCATCACTGTAGTCAAACTTGTGCTTGGGAGTTTAAGTCAATCTTAGTGAATTCGGCAAACTAACTCGCTGATTAATGATGATTATGCCTTTATATGATAATGGCATTTGAGAATAGATTGAGCACCAGCGGGCAATTATAACGTGAATAACAATACTGCTCTAGCGTGTTATTTAGCCCCTATAATAGGGAAGTGGGCTGGTCATTTTATGGCTGACCCCCTAGGTTTGTTGCTAAAAAGTAAACGCCAAGTGTGGAATAATGGGTTATCGATCAATAAATGTAAGTTTTGACAGTTTAAAAGTGATCCAGCCCCCATGATTAACTTAAAAATACTTATGGTTTTGTGTGGCTTCGGGTAGAATGCCCACAAAAAGATGTACAGGTGTAAGCTAAAATGGGTGGTAGTACAATGTCTCTAGAAAAATATCATTTAGTTAAGTTGCTGCAGCAGCAAGGTCAAAGCTTGGGTGACGCAGTCGCGCTAGAAGGGTTTGAAACAGCAGCGCCATGGGATATGGTTTCATGGAAGCAGTTTGACACTATCACCAATAAAGTCGCACAGCTGTTAATTGATTTTGGTTTACACAGCCAAGATAAAGTTGCAATTATTGCTAACAACTGTCCTCAGTGGACTTGTGCTGATGTTGGCGCACTTAAAGCCCGCAACATAGTGGTACCTGTTTATCCAACAAATACCATTGAACAAGCAGTGTTTATTGTTAATGATGCACGTGCAAAAGTGGTTTTTGTTGATAATGAAGCGCAATACCATACCGCGTGTAAAATTCAAACTCAGTGCCCAAGCGTGCAGCATATTGTGGTATTTGATTCATCTGTAACGCTAGCCTCTAGTGAGCATTTTCATTTTGATGCATTACTTGCTTCAACACATTCAGCAGCTAGTGAAACTGAATTAACCAGCCGTTTAACCGCCGCCAATTTAGATGACCTACTGACGCTTATTTATACCTCAGGTACAACAGGCGACCCTAAAGGGGTGATGCTGGATTATCGCAATATTGCCTCAATGATTGAGCAGCATGATGATGAAATTGCCTTTAAACCCGGTGATGTGTCATTAGCATTTTTACCATTAAGCCACGTGTTTGAGCGCGGTTGGAGTATGTATGTACTCTGCCGTGGTGGTCATAACGTGTATTTAAGTGACACTAACCGCGTAAAAGAAGCCATTGCCGCAGTGCGTCCACATACTTTATGTGTTGTGCCACGCTTTTTAGAAAAAGTGTATAGCGCTGTACATGACAAAGTGAATACCGCTCCAGCCTTACGTCAGAAATTATTCAACTGGGCAATAGGGGTAGGTGCGCGTCAATTTGAAGTTACCCAAGGCCGTAAAAAACCAAGCACAGGGTTAGCCATTCAATGGAAGTTAGCCAACAAACTGGTGTTTAGTAAGTTACAAAACGTACTAGGTGGTCGCTTGAAGTTTATGCCTGTTGGCGGCGCGGCACTAGATGTCAATGTGGGCGGCTTTTTCCACAGCATTGGCGTGCCGATTTTATGTGGTTATGGCATGACAGAAACCTGTGCCACGGTTACCTGTAACACGTTAAGTAATCGTGTACCGGGCTCAAACGGTAAACCATTACATGCCATGGAAGTGAAAATTGGCGCCAATAATGAAATTTTAGTGCGCGGCGAAACCGTGATGCGTGGTTACTATAACCGCCCTGAAGATACCGCAGAAGCCTTTGAAGATGGCTGGTTAAAAACCGGTGATGCAGGTGTACTAGATGCTGAAGGTAACTTATACATTACAGACCGCATTAAAGAGCTGATGAAAACATCTAATGGTAAATACATTGCGCCACAACGTGTAGAAGGCAAAGTGGGTTGTTGTCCTTTTGTTGAACAGGTTGCCATTATTGCTGATGCTAGAAATTATGTCTCTGCGTTAATTGTACCGGCATTTGATGCGCTTGAAGCTTGGGCGACAGAAAAAGGCATTAAGGTTGAAAGCCCTATTGAGTTATTACGCAATAGCCAAGTAATTGAACACTTTGAGCATCGTTTGAAAGAGTTACAGCATGAGCTAGCAGGGTTTGAAAAAATTAAAAAGTTCACCTTATTGCCAGAAGCATTTTCAATGGAAGCGGGATTAATTACCCCAACATTAAAACTGCGTCGTAAAAATATTTACAGTAAATACAACGAAGAAATTAACGCAATGTATTAAGGTGTTAGCTTGAGTTGATAACTTATTAAGGGCGCTTCGGTGCCCTTGTTAGTGTTTGATTATGGTTATTTGTTTATTGACTCATCGTAAGAGTTGCATACACGCTTCTGAATTCCTCGCTTGTAATCTGGCGGCTAAATGTGTTTTATGACAGTAGAACATGATTGAGCAATAGGCTTAGCCATTTATCGTATTGAATATGGAGGCGGTATGAATTATTTAGTTATTGCTTTTATGATTGTTATTCTGATTTTGAGTTATTTAAATATTATTGCCAGCGTAATAGTGGTTAAAGATATGGCAACTAAGCCAGCGATAAAAGCGGCAAGACTGGCTTTTATCTGGTTAATTCCTGTTGTGGGATGCATTTTAACTCTTCGATTCACCTTTCAAGAACATGAGACCGCTATTCACAAAAAATGCCTGCCAAGGTTTATGACTTACTGGGTGTATGACGAGTCTACAACCAAAGCAAACCCTCTAAAAGATGATAATGACTTGAAATGCCAAACAGGATTTAGGTCTTTTCATTAGTATCTTTTTGTTGATTTACTCTTATATTAATCAACTGGTTATTATTGCTGTTCGTTTATCATTACATCAATAAGTCTATTGGTGATAAAGACTTTTTTGATGATATGGAATAAACCTCATACAATGCTGCCACGCAAAAAATAACAATAATTAGGATGCTTTGTGACAGATAAACATTTTTCGATGGAATTAATGCCACGTTTTTGTGAAACCGACGCCCTTGGTCATATTAACAATACCGTGATTCCGGTGTGGTTTGAGGCGGCTCGTGATCCGGTTTTTGAAATTGTTAACCCAGGTCAAGACTTATCAAAATGGAACATGATTATTGCCGGTTTTACCATTGCCTTTAATGCGCCCACTTTTTACGGCAAGGCGGTGGTGGTGAAAACTCATATTAGCCGTATTGGTAATAGTAGCTTTGAAATCACTCAAAGCTGTTGGCAACAAGGTAGGCAAACCGCTGAAGCAAAAACCACCATGGTGCATTACGATTATCAAACTGAAAAAAGCCAGCCACTTTCAGATGAAGTAAAACAGCAGTTATCCGCCTATACAGGCTAAGCGCGTTTGCGCAATATTGTTGTATTAAGCGTCAACGAGCATTACAACCGTTGACGCGATTAATGTAAGCCATGTTAACCCTCCACAAGACTCTTTTTCGTCGCTTACTTTTGGTGACTTTTTAGTGCCGCGAGTAAGGTGTCGTTGAGTTCAGCTTTTTTACCGGTTTTAAAGTTAAACATAACGATATTGGCCCAGCCGAGGGTAGTGATGGCTTGCTGCTGTTGACTGTAAGCGGTGTAGTGCATGGTAAAACGGTCTGATTTTATATCACTAATGCTTACCCCAATCGTTAAAGTGTCGGGAAATGTCACCGGACGTTTATAACGTGCATTGGTTTCGCTGACAACGGGGCCAACCCCTGTTTTTTGTAATTCACCCAGTAAGTTAATTTGATTAAAAAAATCAATTCTGGCGGTTTCAAAATATCTGAAATAAACCACATTATTCACATGCTGTAGCGCATCCATTTCTCCCCAAACTACATTGATATCAGTGCGAATTGGGTGAGAGGCGATAAAATCTTCCATAGTAAAGCATCCTAAATTAAGCCGTAATAAGACGTGAATTAAACGGGTGTTTTAATTGTGTGATTAATTTAGCAATCATTCAGGTTAACAACAAGGCTTAACCGGTAATCAGTGAATGTTTAACTAGCTAAACTGTTAAGCTAGGTTTTTATAATTGGCTGAGGTATTTATCAGAAATAGTTATCTATACTTTAGTGAAAGTAGCATCAAGCAGCTTGTTTTCCTCGCTTGGCAGTGACAGTAACAATGGAGGTCAATTTTTGAAGTATTCAGTGGGTTGTGCAGGGAGGGGATTACTTTGCTGTTTGGCCGTATTTTCTGTTAGTGGAGAAGAAAGTAACGTCGATCAATTTGCGGGTAATTTTGCCAAAAGTAATATTACCTCTGCCATGGTGCTCGCTGATGGCAACCTAGTGACTTTGGGGGTAGTGAATTTTAACCCTAATACCGTATTGGGTATCAATAGACCCGAATTTGGTGATTCGGTTTCTTTACAAAGACGTAAAAAACTCAGTGTGTATAGTTTGCCTTATACCACGGATTGGTCAAAAAAGTCTGACTGGCAAACCGCTATGTCGGCGCGAATATCTTACGTAGCTTCTCATGATGATCTTGCTTTGTCTGGTGATGGTTCTGCATTGAATGATTTTGACGAACAAAGTTACTTAGCGAAGTTTGAGTATTTATGGCGTTATTCAATCAATAACCAATGGACCTATAAAATGGGCGTTGGCGGTCAGTTTGTTGATTACCATAACCGGCTTGATTTTGATGCCCAAGAGTACCCTTTACTGAGTGATGAAGTTGATGGCATTGTGTTTAATACTGCCTATAGAGCATTAATGTTTGACCCGTCAGTCGAGTTACATTTTGTGGACATGTTTTGGGGGCATAAGTGGCAATTTGTCAGTCGTATCAATTACGGTACAGGTAAGATGATTGAATATGATAATGCCTTGCAAAATGTCTCGCCAGAAGTCTTACGCTTTAGTAATTCGGTTATTTTTCATTATGAGTTTCCGTCGGTTTGGCAACGATACAATGAATTAAGGTTGTTAATGAAGCGAGTCGATATTCACGGTGATGCTGTCGATGCTTTTGAAACGAATCATTATTATGAAGCGGGATTAGGCTGGCTGGTAGATACATCAAATGACTTGCCTATGTTAGATAATATAGGCTTGGGAGTGACAGTTAATTTTGGCAGTGCGCTGAGTGGCGGCAGTGTCGTTTTGTTATTTAATGAAGAAATTTAATTGAGCCTATCCATAAAAAAACGACCTATTTAAGGTCGTTTTTTTTGTTTATTTGAGCTGAACAATTAACACTCTAGCTCATCAAAGGTGGTGATGGTGTTAAATTTTCCAGTTTTAATGCTTGGGTCTCTGACCATTTGGCAAGTCATCATTCCTGCGGCGTCAGCGGCTTTTAACTCATCAACTAAATCAGAAATAAATAGCATTTGCTTAGGTTTCAAGCTGATGGTGTTGCAAATATTGCTATAGGCTTGCTTATCAAGCTTGTTGCCTGTTCGCGTATCAAAGTGGCCGCTGAATTTAGCAGTGATGTCGCCTGAATCAGTATGGCTAAATAATAATCTTTGCGCGTCAGCAGAGCCTGAAGAAAAGCTATAAATACGAATGTTAGCGGCTAAAATGCGTTCGATATTGTCAATGAAGTCAGGGTAAATATGGCCAGTAAATTCAGAGTTGGCATAGCCTTGTTTCCAAATTAACCCTTGTAATGTTTTTAACGGGGTGACTTTACGGTCTTCATCAATCCACTGACATAAAATTTCGGTCACACGGGCTAAATCAGCATCGGGTTCTAAGGCAATATCTTTTACATCGCTAATGCAGTAATCAACAAGGGCATTGTGCTGATTTTTATCAAGAAAGTCTGCCATGGTATTTTTGGAGTAAGGGAATAAGACATCCTGAATAAAATTTAAATCGGTAGTAGTACCGGCAGTATCAACGATGATGGCTCTTATGCTCATAATGCTTAACGCTCCAAATAACAAAAATTGCTGGTGTTAGATCCTATGCTTTATTGGCTCTTATGGCTAGTGTAAATATGCTAAGTAGGGGAGGATTTGTGAATCAATACCGGCCCACTTACCAGAAAGACATATAGATTAGGTTTTTTAACCATGGTGTTTGAAATTTGTACTATATAAAACATGCTGTTAAGTTATTTTAATTAAACTAAAACGATACAAAGATAAGTATGCTTTATAGGAGTAAACTCGCACTACTGACGCTGATTTTATTATCAGTGGTCGAAACTGTTAGCAGATGCAAAATAACATAGCTGTTTTTTTGTGGTTATCGGGTAAGATAAATATCAATAAGTTACCAAGCTTTAATGTCACTTTAAAAGGTATTAACGATGATTTCTAAATGGGCAAAGCGATTTTTTCAAATGGCGGAGTTAGTTGGGTCGTGGAGTAAAGATCCTTCAACTCAAGTTGGCGCGGTGATCACCAAGCATAATCGTATTGTATCAGTGGGCTTTAATGGTTATCCCCACGGTATTTCAGACAGTGCTGAAACCGATGATCGTGACATGAAGTTACTTAAAACCTTACATGCGGAAGAAAACGCCATTTTATTTGCTAAGCGAGATTTAGATGGTTGCGATATTTGGGTGACTCATTTTCCTTGTCCAAACTGCGCGGCTAAAATTATTCAAACTGGTATTACAGGCGTGTTCTGCCCAGAACAAAGCGAAGATTTTTTATCACGCTGGGGTGAGAAGATTAAAATCAGCCAAGATATGTTTTTACAGGCGGGTGTTAAAGTGAATTGGTTACCCATGGAAGAGTTGAACTCAAATTAATTATCTCTTTAATTAAAGGCTGCTTTTTCAGGCGGCCTTTTTTATTTGCAGTAACCTTTCAAGTATTATGTATATTTTTTGATGACTCACTACGCCCTTTCCTAGCAGAAGATTCTATTGTTTTCTAATAAGAATTTGTCCTAACAAACCTGACACTTATATCCTGTTCATTAGGTTTTTATCAATAATATTATTATCAATTAGATTTTTCTTATGAACATGATCAACATCAAATTATTATCCGTTACTTTTGAGTAACATTGTTAACAAGGTAGATAAATATTGATTTTCTCCCTTTACGATAAAAATAACTTGAGAGGTACTGATGATGAAATTATTCACTCAATTAGGCGTTGTAATCGCTGTAATACTGACCTTGGGAGCCAGCGCGATTGCTGCAGATGGTGGTAACCCTAAAAAAGGCAAACATTTGTATAAAAAGCAATGCAAAGCTTGCCATAGCGTAAATAGTGAGGGGCCAGAGTTAACCCCCATGGCAAAAACAATGGGTCAGTGGGATCGTTTTTTTGAGCGTGACCAACACAAATCAAAACCTGAAGTTTTTAAGGCACTATCTGAACAAGAGCTAAAAGATATACAGCAGTTTTTGTATGATCATGCGGCCGATTCAGAACAGCCCCAAACCTGCGGATAATAACGCAATTACCTAATTATTAAGTGGGTACTTTCCACTAAACCTTATCTAATTTGATTGAATGTAGAAAAAATGAGGCATTACCTCAGGGCTTTCTGCAGCCAAAATTTAGCTAACAAGGGTGATTTACCAATGTTAGCGTAATAAAAAGGAAGCACTATTATGCGTACCTTAATCTCGATTTTAATTGCCAATGTTTTAGCCTTAAGCAGCATAAACGTAATGGCCGACTCTTCACCTACAAACAATGACAGTCAAAAAATAGCCGAATTACAGCGTCAGCTTGATGCTATCACCGATGAACTTGAAGATATGAGTAGTCGCGTGGATAAAACAGAAAGGCATACGGCCCTTGATAGAATAAACATTACCGGTGATTTTAGAACCAAAGTGCACTCGTTGCATTATCAGAATGTGACTTGGAACCCTGCAATGAATGTTGATTTTTCTGACTTCGGCAATAAAGCAATGTCTGGTGCTTTTGGTTTGCCTACAGATGAAAACTCACCGCTTGGACAAATGATGGCAGCAAACCCCAATTTGGCTCAAGCTTTTCAAAGTGGTCAATTACAAGGTGTATTACCTTATGTATTAGCGCCTAAAACTATTCAAGATATTGATAATGATTTGTTTTATACCACCAGACTTCGTCTAGATATTAAAGCTAAGGTTTGGAGTAACGTTAGCTTTTCTGGTCGTTTATCAATGTATAAAAATTGGGGTGACTCTACGGGTACTCAAGTGTTTGATTCCTGGCGCTCTTTCACTATGGATGGCACCAATAGCGGTAATACTAGTGGAGACTGGCTAAGGGTTGAACGAGCCTATTTTGATTGGCGTAATATTGGTGGTAGCCAAACTTATTTATCCATTGGACGTCGCCCATCAACTTATGGCCCACCTAGCCATTACCGAGAAAATGAAAAGCGTGGTGGTACACCTTCTGGACATCTAGTTAATTTTAATTTTGATGGGGCAACTTTAGGTTACAACCTTGGTGAAATTACCGGTATCGAAGGGCAAGTTGTACGCTTTTGTTATGGTCAGGGGTTTGAATCGCAGTGGGGAAATGGCGAAATGTTCGGCGATATTGTTACCAAAGATACCCACTTAGGTGGCTTTAATATTGATGCTATTAATGATGGTAACCATTTCTTACAACTGACTATTTTTGGCGCTAAAGACGTTAATGATGGGTTTAAAGGCACAATGGCATTTCCAACTCAGTTAGCAGGAATTTTTGCGCCTACTATGTATCAAGATATGCAAAAGTTCGACAACTTCAACTTTGTCACTCGTGTTCAGCCAAGCGGTGTAATTGGTGACATGTATTTAGGTGGTGTTGGCTATGCCTTTGAAAGTGATGAAGACTTCAAAGTTTTTGGCTCATTAGGTTGGACTCGTGCTGAACCTAATGGTAACAGCGGCTTATTTGGTGGCATGTTAAGTGATGGGGTGTTTGAAGCAGAGCTTAATAATAATGGTACCGAGATCATTATGGTACCTAAATATGCGCAAGACCCTTCAGTTAAAGATGGTTATGGCATTTATGTGGGCATACAAATTCCCGCACCTCTAGGGAAGTTTGGCTTGGAATATAACTACGGTTCTGAATATTGGACACCTTTTACTCAAGCTCAAGACGATCCTATTGGTAGTAAATTAGCGACTCGTGGTCATGTGGGTGAAGCCTATTATATTTTTGATATCAACCCTCGTATGTTCATCAAGCTTGCAGGGCTTTATTACGATTATGAATACACCGGCAGCGGTACACCTGTTGGTGCACCACAAAAAATTGATGATGTTATCGCCGGCACCGCTTTTTCAATGCTGCCAGTAGTCGATACGGCTTACGATATTAACGCTTCACTTACGGTGAATTTCTAATCATGGTACCTCGAGCCAGAGGTTAAGGAGTCAATAATGAAAACCATGACACTATTAATATTTCTCGCGTTAAGTAGCCAGGCTGCTTATGGAGGTTTTACTCACAAAGAGGTGATAACGGGTCCTTTTACAAATGGCAGTGATGTGACATCTCAATGTATTGAGTGCCATCAAGATCATGCTAAAGCATTTATGAAATCCTCTCATTGGACGTGGGAGTTAAAGCAAGAGTTGCCCGGTCGAACGGTGATGCGAGGCAAAAAAAATAGTATTAATAACTTTTGTGTCGCTATAAGTGGTAATGAGCCTCGCTGTACGAGCTGTCATGCAGGTTATGGCTGGAAAGATAATAGCTTTGATTTTTTAGATATGACTAAAGTGGATTGCTTGGTGTGTCATGATACAACGGGTACGTATGTTAAAGAGCCTGCCGGAGCAGGAGAGCCTATGGCGAAGGTTAACTTAGTACGAGTTGCTCAGAATGTTGGCCAACCTGTTCGAGATAATTGCGGTACTTGCCATTTTTATGGGGGTGGCGGTGATGCGGTTAAGCATGGTGATTTAGATTCTTCTATGTCTTATCCCGATAAAAACACCGATGTGCATATGGACACGGATGGTAACGACTTTCAGTGCCAAACGTGCCACATAACTGATAACCATCAAATTACAGGTAATGCGATGGGGGTGTCTCCGAATGGGCAAGATCATATTGGTTGTGAAAATTGCCATGATAATGCACCGCATCAAAACAACAAGCTCAATACCCATACTGCATCGGTAGCGTGTCAAACGTGCCATATTCCTTATTTTGCGAAAAATGAACCGACTAAAATGCATTGGGATTGGTCTACTGCAGGCCAAAAATTGCCCGAAGTTAAAGATAAATATGGCAAAAAAACCTATATGAATAAGAAAGGTAGCTTTATATGGCAAAAAAATGTGCCGCCTCAGTATGCTTGGTTTAATGGTTCAGCAGATGCTTACATGGCTGGAGATAAAATTATCCCAGGTAAGGTAGTGAAATTAACGTATCCATTGGGCAGCATTAATGATGCTAACGCTAAAATTTATCCATTTAAAGTGCATACAGGTAAACAAATTTATGACACCAAACATAAAGTGATTATTACTCCGAAAACGTTTGGCAAGGATGGATTTTGGGATAAGTTTGATTGGGATCTTGCTGCTGAATTAGGCATGAAAGCCAATGAAACAATGACCGAAAAAGGCTTAAGTTATAGTGGTAATTATGATTTTGTTGAGACTGAAATGTGGTGGCGAATTAATCATATGGTGTCACCAAAAGATCAAGCCTTACAATGTAACGACTGTCATAACAAAGGGCAACGAATGGACTGGAAAGCCTTAGGGTATGACGGTGACCCGATGAAAAATAAACAAGGAATGCGTCATAGTATTGAGTAATTTATTGATAATAGTAGGAAAAGCTTAACACTTCAGCGGTGTTAAGCTCTTTAATGACTTGATTAATTTGTTATGGCTTTACTGCGCAATAATCTTGCCTGCTTTAATCACCTGCTCACAAGGGTTTACCCCATAGATGTAAGCTAACTCGGCGGGAGATGAAATATCCCACAAGCAAAAATCTGCCTGCATTCCCACAGTTAATTGACCTACTTGCTCTGCAAGCCCAAGGGCTTTTGCAGCATTTATGGTGACTCCTTTTAAGGCCTCTTCAGGGGTGAGCTTAAATAAGGTGCAGGCCATATTTAACATCAGTAGCGTTGAGCAAATAGGGGATGAACCGGGGTTAAAGTCGCTGGCAACGACCATAGGCACTTTATACTGACGTAATAGCTCAATTGGCGGGTGTTGAGTTTCACGTAAAAAGTAAAATGCCCCCGGCAGTAATACCGCACAGGTGCCATTTTGGCTTAAGGCTTTTACGCCGTTTTCATCTAAATACTCAATATGATCAACCGATAAGGCGCCCATTTTGGCTGCTAACTCACTGCCGCCAATATTGGATAGCTGTTCAGCATGAAGCTTAATCGCCAAGCCCGCATTCTTAGCGGCGGTTAATACCTGCTTGGTTTGTTGTAAATTAAACGCGATGCCTTCACAAAACACATCAACTGCATCGGCTAAATTATTTTCAATGACTTTGGGTAACATGTCGTTGATGACTAACTCAACATAATCATCCGTTTGGCCTTGGTATTCTGGTGGAATTGCGTGAGCACCTAAAAATGTGGTTTTAACGTCAACATGATGATGTTGGCCAAGAGTTTTTGCCACACGAAGTAGTTTAAGCTCTGTGTCAGTATCGAGCCCGTAACCGGATTTTATTTCTACAGTGGTTACCCCTTCTTTGGCGAGGGCATTTAAGCGTTTTCGACCAAGATCAAATAAGGTTTGTTCATCAGCTTCACGGCAGGCTTTTACGGTTGAAATAATTCCGCCACCGGCATTAGCGATATCTTGATAACTTGCTCCTTGTAGGCGCTGTTCAAACTCGTTAGCTCTACTCCCCGCAAACACTAAATGTGTGTGTGCATCAATGAGTCCTGGTGTTATCCATTTACCTTTACCGCGATAAACTGGGGTAGCTAAAACATCAAATTCGGGTAGATCAGCACGGGCACCTATCCAAGCAATTTTGTCATCTTTTACCGCGATAGCAGCATCATTAATAACCCCGTATGGCGAAGCTGACTGCTTGTCCATAGTGGCAATGTTGACATCAATCCAAATGTGATCCCAGTTCATAGTCCCGTTAACTCGATGTAAAAATTGATTGATAAACATTACTTGATCTAGGTTGTATATACAAGCTAGGATGTGAGTTATTATTTATTCACAATGGCGGTTTAATTGCATTATGGCCTTAGCTAAGTTTGCTGAAATTAAACAGTATATTCTTGCGCGTATTGAGTCAGGTGAGTGGCAAGAAAATGATCGTGTTCCTTCAGAAAATCAATTAACAGAGATGTTTAGTTGTAGTCGAATGACCGCACGACGAGCATTAACAGAGTTAGTTGAGTCTGGTGTGTTAACGCGTACGCAAGGTTTAGGCACCTTTGTGGCTGGGCTAAAATCACAGTCGTCGCTATTGAATATTCGCAATATAGCCGATGAGATAAAAGAGCGTGGCCATGGTTATAGTGTTAAGCAAATTGAGTTAAGAAAGGTTAACGCCACCGCAGCCATTGCCATTGCTTTGGGCTTGCAAGAAGGTAACGAGGTTTTTTATTCTGTTTTAGTACACTGCGAACAAGGTCAGCCGCTGCAATTAGAAGAGCGCTTTGTTAACCCTAGCCTTATTCCTTTATACCTTGAGCAAGATTTTAGCCAACAAACACCCCATGAATATTTATCACAAATAGCCCCATTAACAGAGGCACGCCATACCGTTGAAGCTGTAATGGCCAATAGCCAAATTCAGCAGTATTTACAGGTAGATGCCACCGAACCTTGTTTAAAAATCATTCGTAGAACCTGGTCTCGTAAAGGCGTTGTGAGTTTTGCGCGCTTAATACATCCCGGCAGTAAATTTAGGTTAGGGGGCCACCTGACTTTTAAACGCTAATTTCAATGAAAATAGCGCTGCAATCTGGTTACATCAATAGCGGCTTGCAGCGTTTGAGTATAAATAAACAACAAATAAAACAACAACTAAAACTAACAAAAGCCTCACTCTAGTTTGCTCGCTCACTTTAATCGGTTGGCAGTAAATCGAGTAAGAGGTATCAAAAATTGAAGAGGATAACATGGATAAACGACACGACCCGAGCCGCCGTATCATCGCACCCCATGGCACAACATTAAGCTGTAAAAGTTGGCTAACTGAAGCGCCGATGCGGATGTTAATGAACAACTTGCACCCAGATGTAGCCGAAAGACCAGAAGACTTAGTGGTATACGGCGGTATTGGCCGCGCGGCACGGGACTGGCAAAGCTACGACAAAATTATTGAAGTGTTACAACGTTTAGAGGATGACCAAACCTTATTAGTGCAGTCAGGTAAGCCAGTTGGGGTTTTTCGTACCCATGCAGATGCCCCTAGAGTATTGATTGCAAACTCGAACTTAGTACCGCATTGGGCCAACTGGGAGCACTTTAACGAGCTAGATAAACAAGGCTTAGCCATGTATGGCCAAATGACCGCAGGGTCGTGGATATATATTGGTACTCAAGGCATTGTACAAGGTACTTATGAAACCTTTGTGGCCGTTGCTAAACAGCACTTTGACGGTGAAGCACAAGGCAAATGGGTATTAACTGGTGGCCTAGGCGGAATGGGTGGCGCGCAGCCGTTAGCAGGCACAATGGCTGGTTTTTCAGTATTAGCGTGTGAGGTGGATGAAACACGTATTGATTTTCGCCTTCGCACTCGATATGTCGACAAAAAAGCCCATACCCTTGACGAAGCATTAGCCATGTTAGATGAGGCTAACAAAGCCGGAAAGCCGGTTTCAGTTGGCTTACTAGCGAATGCGGCAGATGTCTTTACTGAGTTAGTTGAGCGTGGCATTACACCTGATGTGGTAACCGACCAAACCTCTGCCCATGATCCATTGAACGGCTATTTACCCCAAGGATGGACGCTAGAGCAGGCCGCTGAAATGCGTACAACCGATGAAGCTGCCGTGGTTAAAGCGGCAAAAGCTTCAATGGCGGTACAGGTAAAAGCCATGTTGGCCTTACAAGATAAAGGCGCGGCAACCTTAGACTACGGTAATAATATCCGACAAATGGCCTTTGAAGTTGGGGTTGAAAATGCCTTTGATTTCCCCGGCTTTGTACCGGCATATATTCGCCCACTATTTTGTGAAGGCATTGGTCCATTCCGCTGGGTGGCCTTGTCGGGTGACCCTGAAGATATTTATAAAACAGACGCGAAAGTGAAAGAGTTGATCCCTGACGATAAGCATTTGCATAACTGGTTAGATATGGCTCGTGAGCGCATTGCATTTCAAGGATTACCTGCACGTATTTGTTGGGTGGGGCTGAAAGACCGTGCCCGTTTAGCTGCTGCATTTAATGAGATGGTTAAAAATGGTGAGCTTTCAGCGCCAGTAGTTATTGGCCGAGATCACTTAGATTCTGGCTCTGTTGCTAGTCCTAACCGTGAAACTGAATCAATGATGGATGGCTCTGATGCTGTGTCAGATTGGCCATTATTGAATGCTTTATTGAATACCGCCAGTGGCGCAACTTGGGTGTCTTTACACCACGGTGGTGGCGTAGGTATGGGCTTTAGTCAGCATTCAGGTGTGGTTATTGTGTGTGACGGTACCGATGCGGCTGCCAAGCGAGTAGAGCGAGTATTGTGGAACGACCCTGCAACAGGTGTTATGCGTCATGCCGATGCCGGATACGACATTGCTAAAGATTGTGCTAAAGCCCAAGGGCTTGATTTACCGATGGTAGGAGCATAATCATGACCGAACAATTACTAACACTAACCCCGGGTACTTTGACATTAAAGCAATTGCGACAAATCAGCCGTGAGGGAATACAACTTAAATTAGCCGATAGCGCCCTCGCTGATATTAATCATAGTGCCGAATTAGTTCAGCAAGTGTTGCAAGATGGCCGAACGGTTTACGGTATCAATACCGGATTTGGTTTATTAGCTAATACCAAAATTGCCCCTGACGATTTGCAGTTATTACAACGTTCAATTGTGTTGTCTCATGCAGCTGGTACTGGGCAAAATATGCAAGATGCCACCGTGCGTTTAATGATGGTGTTGAAAATCAACTCCCTAAGCCGTGGGTTTTCTGGCATCCGTTTAGAGGTAATTAACTTCTTAATTCAGCTAGTGAATGCGGGTGTGTATCCATGTGTGCCAGAAAAAGGCTCAGTTGGCGCATCCGGTGACTTAGCACCATTAGCGCATATGTGTTTACCATTATTGGGTGAAGGTGAGGTAAGTTACCAAGGTAAGGTTATTCCTGCTGCAGAAGGGCTTAAAATAGCGGGTTTACAGCCGTTAGAATTAGCCGCAAAAGAAGGTTTGGCATTATTGAATGGTACACAGGCTTCTACAGCGTTAGCCCTTGAAGGACTATTTAATGCTGAAGATTTATTTGCAGCAAGTTCAGTGATTGGTGCCATGAGTGTTGAAGCCGCTATGGGCAGTCGTAGCCCATTTGATGCTCGTATTCATGCCGCCCGTGGACAGGTTGGCCAAATTGATTCAGCCGCCACGTTTAGGCATTTACTGGGCGACAGCTCTGAAATCAGCCAAAGCCATGCTAATTGTGAAAAAGTACAAGATCCGTATTCACTGAGATGTCAGCCTCAAGTATTAGGCGCTTGCTTAACGCAAATAAGACAGGCTGCTGAAGTATTAGCGGTTGAGGCTAATGGGGTAACTGATAATCCGTTAGTGTTCCAAGATACTGGCGATATTATTTCTGGGGGTAACTTCCATGCCGAGCCAGTGGCTATGGCGGCAGATAATCTGGCTATTGCCATTGCTGAATTGGGTTCAATTTCTGAACGTCGAATGGCATTGTTAATTGATTCTAGCTTATCAAAACTGCCACCATTTTTAGTGGATAATGGCGGGGTTAACTCTGGCTTTATGATTGCTCAGGTTACCGCAGCGGCGTTAGCGTCTGAAAATAAAACCTATGCGCATCCGGGGTCGGTAGACAGTTTGCCTACTTCTGCAAATCAGGAAGATCACGTGTCTATGGCAACCTTTGCTGCTCGTCGATTGCGTGATATGAGTGAAAACACCCGTGGAGTATTAGCCATTGAGATGCTAGCGGCAGCACAAGGGTTAGATTTTAGAGCGCCTTTACAGCCTAGCGAAGCAGTGGCTAAAGCCAAAGCCACGTTACGTGAAGTAGTGAGCTTTTATGATAAAGACCGTTACTTTGCGCCAGATATCGACAAGGCAACAACCTTGTTAATTCAAGCTCCATTTATGGCGTATTTACCACATGGAATGTTACCTAGTCAGTAGATGATTTTGATATAACCTTGAAGGTTACTGGCTAACAAAATTAATAAAGGGCTTATGCAATCGATATGCTAAGCCCTTTATTTATGCCACAACATGAATTAAATCATGTTATTTGCAGTGAAAATTTACGTTGAGATTACATTGCCAAGCCAATACTGAATACACCGGCTTTATTGCGGGTGTCGTAACCGGCCCCTAGTGTAAACCCTTGATATACATTATAACGTAAGCCAAATTCAGCACCCCAGTCTCTATCGCGGTTTTTTTCCCAAGTCGGTTCGCCACCCGGGCCTTCGATGGGGTGAACGATATTATTGGTGTAATGCGTTTCATAAGTATAAGCGGTCGCGCCGCCATAAATGCTTAAGTCTTTGGTTAAGCTGTAACTTAATCCAAAGCGCCACATGTATTCTTTCATAAATGACTCTGCAGGCTCAGGTACTGCAATATCCGTTTTTTGACCTTTGGCGTAACCAATATAATAACCCCAGCTAGAGTATGCTGGGTCAAAATGCCGAGGTGCGAACGTCACCCCCCACATTCCTTCGGGTGTAGCAACATAGTCAACTAATACTGCTACTGAAGCTTTATACTTGGGTTGCTGAGGTTCATCGAGCCTTTCAAGCTCTGATGCTACAGTGGGTAAACTGAGCACTGACATGCCTAAAAGTATTGATAAAACCAGCTTGTTTAAATGCTTCATTTTTGTCTCCAAAACACAGGGGACGAATATTGTTTAATCTTTCATATATGTGGTCAAATGATGATGCTAAAATTGAGGCCTAAATAGGTGCTTGTAGCCTTGTTGATAACAAGCTGTGGTACAAATATCATTCAATTGGTTGCTGGTGTGTTGTCAGCTTGTTGTGAAATTCAAATTACAGTGAACGGGAAATATTGTGGATAAAGACTGGCGTGTTGAGGTGGCTTCGTGGCTTTCAAATATCGGTATAGAAAGTCAACCTAGCGATGGTACTTCTACTACGGCATTATTGATTGGATGCTTTTTATTAGCGGCAATCAGTTATGCGATTACCACCCGATATTTTGTGGTGTGGATTAATCGAATTATTCGCCGTTCAAGCGTTACCTGGGATGATATTTTTATTCGTTTCAGAATGTTTGAACGCTTAGCCTTGCTGGTGCCTTTATTCATATTGGACTTTTTACTGCCTACCATTCTGAATCAAAAAGCATTATTAAGTATCTTATTAGATAGGGGATTGAGCGCTATTTTAGTCGTGCTGATTATCCGCGCTATTTATGCTGGATTAAATGCCATTGACGAAATTGCTGATGTAAAACACATCAACCGTAACTTTCCAGTCAAAAGCTTTGTGCAATTAACCAAGCTATTTTTATTCTTTATTGGCTTAATTGTTGTTGTGGCCATTATTACCTCGCAGTCTCCGGTTTACTTTTTTAGTGGTTTAGGGGTTGCAACAGGTTTAGTGATGTTGGTGTTTCGAGACACCATTTTGGGCTTTGTGGCAGGAATACAATTAGCGGCTAACCGTATGGTGAGTAAAGGCGATTGGATTCAAATGGACAAGTATGGTGCTGACGGCGCGGTTCAAGATGTTACCTTAACCACAGTAAAAGTGCGTAATTGGGATAACACTATTACCATGATCCCAGCTTATGCATTGGTATCTGACGCCTTTAAAAATTGGCGCGGCATGTCAGAGTCTGGTGGTCGTCGTATTAAACGTTCGGTGAATATTGACGTAAACAGTATTCGTTTTTTGTCAGATGATGAAAAAGTGCGTTTATCAAAAGTGAATCACTTAAAAGCTTATTTTCCGCAAAAGCTATCTGAAATTACTCAATCTAATCAATTAATTAGTGATTTAGATATGCCAGTGAATGGTCGACGACTCACTAATATCGGCACCTTTAGAGTTTACTTGCAAGAGTATTTACGTCAGCACCCTAAAACCCATCACAATATGACTTTAATGGTGCGACAATTAGCCCCGACAACAGAAGGGGTTCCGCTAGAAATTTACCTATTTACCAATGATGTAAGATGGGCGTATTACGAAGAAATTCAATCAGATATCTTTGACCATATTTTTGCCGTATTGCCAGAATTTGGCCTGCAAGCGTTTCAAAACCCGACGGGGAAAGATATGCGCTCAATTAAGGCGACCATTGCAGAGGCGGATGTTAAGCATTAAAAACTCATGCGGGAGGCTCTCTCCCGCAAACCTTAAACCACGATTCTACTTAGCGCTATGATTGACGGTATTCTGGAATAAGCTTTTTATGACGGCCATTAATTCCGCGATAAAAATCCATTAATTGATTCATTTGCCCTTCAATATCACCAGAGGGAGTCATTGGGTTGGCGATGACGATCCTCTTGTCTTTAAAGTCTAGCCCTACAGGAATAATATCGACCCCCGCTTGAGCCGCTATATGATAGAAGCCGCTTTTCCAACGCTTCACAGGGCTTCTGGTGCCTTCAGGCGCTAACGCCAGTTTATAGTGAGGTTGTTGCTTAAATAACTGTACCGCAGCATCGACTAAATTATTATGCTTGCGCCTATCGACAGGGCTTCCGCCCATGGCTTTGAATATCCAACCCCAAGGGGCAATAAAGAGTTGGTGTTTGCCTAAAAAGTGAATTTTTGTGTTTAATGCGCCACGGGCAATAATGCCGATAACAAAATCCCAATTACTAGTATGAGGGCCAACAATGATCACGCATGATTGATTGGCGTGAATATGGCCATCAAATTGCCAGCCTAACGCGGCTAATAGCCCACGACATAAACGATTGAACATAATGCTTCCTTATTATTTTTATTGGTTTAAGGTAGCAAAACTGTTTTGTAAGGCAAGCAAGAATTTTGTTTAATTAGTGAGTTCTTGGTGCCTCAAAATGGGCGATGATTTTTGCTTCTGACAGTATATTGTCATTCAAGTCAGCTTCTGAGCGCATTCTTTCAAAATCTAGCTTCATTCTTTGTTGCTTAGGCAAGGCTTTGCGCGCTTCCATAATGGGGTGGGATTTAATAATGTCATAGTGGGTAAATAAATTCGGAAACAGAGGCGTGACTTGTTCGGTCATTGATAATGCATCAAACAGCTTACCAATTCTTACCACCCCTTCAGAAAGCTCACAGCGGTCTTCTAGCATTGCCGCAGCAATGTATCTAATGTCGGTGAGCACGCGTTGACGATGCTCGTCAGCCTTGGCTTGTCGCTCAGCCAGTGCCTGTTGATTATGGGCGGTTTGGCGTTTGAGTTTTAATAACAACATGGTGGCATAAGCGCTAAGGGCAATAATAATTAATGCGGCAATAACAATCAGAGCGGTGGTCACAAGATCTCCTAATAAAACCAATTAATACCTTTAAAAGTGGCCAATAGATCACTTACATGACATGGCTAGCGAGGATGATATTTTAATGAATTGCGTAGTGAATACCATAAAAAACTGGCGCTCAAGGCGCCAGTTTATAGGAAGTGACTAGTCTTTTGAAAAATAGTCATTGAGTATGTTTTCACCCGACTCAAATCGCGCTAATAGGTCGTCATCTGAATCGACCGCTTTGTTAGACGTTTTCGCTGGTTTTTGAGCTGATTCGGTTTCATTTAAACCGAGTTTATTCATAAGGTGCTCAATTTTATCCAGTTGGCTGTCTAACCATTTTTGATCTTCAGCGGATAACTCTCTGCCTTCTTCAAGCATATCGAGTAGCTTGTTTAGACGAGGGTCTTCTTCAAGCTTCAATAGTTTTTGCTCGTCAGTCATTTTTGGCTGTTTAGGTTTAGCTTTTTCAGCAGTGACATTGGGTTTAGCGACAGGTGCTAACGCCACTGGCTTTTTACTGCCATGACGCGGATCTGTTGATTTACCAGAAGCATTAGGTGCGTTTTGCTTTAACAAGCTCTCGTTGTGACGATTACCTGGTTTACGGCCTTTTTCGCTACGTTTACCTTCTGGGGTATTACGATCGGCTTTTTTTACTCTAGGAGCAAATTTAGGGCCGTTTTCTCCGCCCTTGCGAGTTTTTTTACTGCGCGCCATGATGTTCTCAGTTACTTTTGTAAAACAGCTCATCGAGGTTTTCACCTCGATGGATTAAATTAGGTTGCGCTTTATATCAGATTCTGATGATTTTTGCATCAAAATGAGCGCTTGCGAGGCAAATAATAGCGTAAATTCGCTGTGAAGGGCTAAATATTCAAAAGTTTGTTGCTGGTAAAAGCTCACATGAGTCGGGTTATTTTTATAATGCCATTTATTAAAGTGAGCTAACTCAGTGAGTAATGGAGTACTTATCGCAAGCCATCCACCCGGTTTTATGATGCTTGATAATAACGCCCATTCTTTTCTTGGATGCCTAAAATGCTCGAATACTTTATAGCTACAAACAAAATCATATTGTTTTTGTAGTACACGTTGATCCGCAGCAAAGAATGGGTCGTACTGATTAATAACATGACCCGCATCTTGAATCATTGTAACGCATTGTTGGTCTAATACTCGGCCAAAATTAAGACCTGATAATGAACCCGGCTGTTGTTGGTTTATTTGTGCCAGTAAAGGAGTAATAAACTGGGTTAATTGACGTTGCTTAGCCCCTTTGGGGTTACGACCATAGCGTTTTGCTTCAACGTTCGGCATAACGTGTGAACGGGGGTCGGCTGATACTAAGCCACATTGACGGCAAAGATTAAAGGCACGCTTTTTATCTTGAACAAAAAATTGAGTAGGGCTGTTACACAAAGGGCATGGAGTCATTAACTGTATTGTCACCTATAACAATGATGGCAGTATTGAGTATAAAGTGTTTTGAGTAAATTGGCATATAAATGTTAGCCGATTTTAGTTTCCTAGATAATCGCAAGGTAATTGATGTAATAGCAGTTTTTAGATTGGTTATTGAATTACAGGCAAGAAAAAAGGTGGCAGTAAACTGCCACCTTACAAACAGTGCTAAGCACCTTATTCTGATTCCAAGTTTCCATACTTGCTAAGCGACTTTCCCGGTCGGATCCTTCTTTTTTTTTCTGCTATCCGTGCATATCGTTGTTATCGGTCATCTATGACGCTTTTTTAATGTCCTGTTGTCATCCAGACTTCAGCTTCCGTAGACGGTCTTCTATGACGCATCTGATTCCTATCGTCTTCTATGACGTAAGTTTACCATCCTTGTAGAAAGTACCTTCCAGTGATATTCAGCTTCCAGCATGTGCATCCTAAGCGATTAGCTTCCTATGCCAAAGTTTGAATCATTCAAACTTTCTCCTGTTGGCTTTTTTACCTCTGTTGTGCAAGGCAGTGCTAAATAGCGTGGCGACCAATGGGTCTATTCCTTGCAAATTCATGACCTAGACTTCAAATTGAAACCATGACTCTTCTTATTATTATAGAGCGGTCTTAACATATTATTATTATTGATTAACTTTATTCTTATATCTTAAATGTAAACGTCCGAAATCTGTTTTTCATTATTATTTTTAGCCGTAAAACAGTTGGGTTTATCTCGGAACAGGGCTATTTAACCTCAAAACTGTGAATGCTGTCAAGTATTGATATCTCACAGTTGACGTAAACGTTAACTTGTAGTTAAAAATAATGGACTATAAAAGTCCATTATTTTTACGAGGTTTAAATAATCACTGATTACTTAATGCTTGAAATGTATTTAGATAATGCTTCAATATCGGCGTCAGATAACTTTTTAGAAACATCTTGCATCATGCCATTTAAGTCATTGTGACGATTTGTATCACGGAACTTATTTAGCTGAATTTTGATGTAATTTGCATGTTGTCCTGCAAGAGATGGGAAACCTGCAGCTTCCATTCCTTTAGCATCTGGGCCATGACAAGCAATACATGAGGTGATGCCGCGAGCCATATCGCCGCCTTTGTATAATGCTTCACCTGCTTCTGGTACGTCGGCAACATCAGCAACAACTAGCTTTTGTGATGCATAAAAAGCGGCAAGATCAGCAATGTCTTCATCACTTAATGCCACGGCCATACCACCCATGATTGGGTCCATACGGCCTTCTTTACCACCTGTTTGCATCGCTGAGCGGAACTCTTTCAATTGCTTTTCTAGGTAAGAAGGGTGTTGACCTGCTAATTTAGGGTACATATCAATCATGCTGTTGCCGTCAACACCGTGACAGGCAGAACATACGATTGCTTTAGTTTTGCCTGCTTCAGCATTACCTTCAGCCATAACAGGTGATGACATAGTGGCTACTACAGACAGCGCAAGAGCTAACTTTTTCATGGCGTTCCAACTTCTTGTTAATTTATTGTCCTGAGCTTACTAGGATGACCCGCAAGCGTGGTAAAATAGTTTTCCAAGCGAATTATTGCGCTCGATGATGAAAAAACATTCAAATAAGCGCGTTTTGAATCACAATGTTAAGCTTTGCTTGGGGTTATAATGTGATCTGGCTGATATTTTACACGAAAACGTGAAAAAGGCAGCACTTGAAATATAAATATGATGTTACCGATACATTTTTTCTGGAGTAAACCGTGTCTGAATCTCGAATCGACTTCCGTCAAACCAAGTTTTTAATCAGTGCGCCTGATATTGCGCATTTAGATCAATATTTACCCGGGGATGTCGGTGTTGAAATTGCCTTTGCCGGTCGTTCAAATGCGGGTAAATCTAGTGCGCTTAATGCGTTAACTGAACAAAAAAACTTAGCAAGAACCAGTAAAACGCCTGGTCGTACTCAACTTATTAATGTTTTTGCGTTAGATGATGACCGTCGTTTAGTCGACTTACCTGGTTATGGTTTTGCTCAAGTGCCACTGGCAATGAAGAAAAAGTGGCAGGCGGCACTGGGTGAGTACCTGCAAAAGCGCTCGTGTTTAAGTGGTGTTGTTGTATTGATGGATATTCGTCACCCGCTAAAAGATCTAGATATGCAGATGATTGAGTGGGCGGTAATGAGTGAGATTCCGGTGTTAGCGCTACTAACAAAAGCCGACAAGTTAGCTCAAAGCGCTAAAATGAAAACCGTGAATGACGTGCGTAAAAAACTCGCCGACTTTGGCGACTGGGTGCAAGTAGAGTCGTTTTCTTCATTAAAAGGGACCGGTAAGCCCAAAGTATTGGGCATTTTAAATAAGTGGTGTAATCCACAATGGTTGCTAGACCAACAAGCTCAAGAGCAGCAGCAGGATTAATAAATGAACGGCAGCTAAATTGGCACGGTTGAATGTTGCTACATTTATACCAATCGTGATAAATAATTGCTCATCCTAGCTTGCTAAAATTCTTGATAACGGCGTTAGATTTTTTGATGGTAGAATAACTACTTATCGAAAAAATCTGCCTTGTTCTCAAGCATTTTTCCTACGCTAATTCTAATCACTTACTTATCGTGATTGGTATTAAAGCAATGACTGATTAATTTCATTCATTGCTTTTTTTATGGCAAAAAAAACCGATAACCACAAGGCTATCGGTACAAATTTTTAGCTCTTTTGGGGAGAAGCTAAATTCAACAAGACTCAAGTGCCATCAACTCAATTTAATGACCCTCAATGTGGACATAATAACGCCATTTTTTGAAAAGTTAAAGTATTTACTCTAAAAAATTGTCATTTATTTTATAGCCAGTTAAATGGCGAAGATTTTAAAGGTTTGAACCCATTGCTTTGGTTGAAATTTGATCAGTGCAACATATAAAAGAGCGTAAGTAAGTGAGCGCTTAGTAAGTTCCTCGATTATTAGCATAATGTTGTAGTAACTTTATGATTAAAAATGTGGTTAACATCGAAACTGTTAACAACCAATCACTTTCAACACCGTATAAAGGTTGTTCAGGTAAAGCTTGGAAAATTGAGCTGTAATTTTCAATAATTTTTGAAACATTTACTCCACTTAGTACACCACCAAAAGCAACAGCGATAATAGAGTTCCATAGCCAATGAAATAGTACAGCATATTGAAACCCTAATTCATATCTCATTTGATAAAGCAAAATAGAGATTATAACCGTATTGATGAATGCAGAAAAACTAAAGCCACCGTTCAATGTGTGAGCTACTGAAAATATACATGAGTACACTAATAGTTTTATCAAACACTTACCGAATAACTCGGGTAAAACATACCTAAAGACAAATTCTTCAAAGAATGCTGCAATCAAGAAAAATATAGCCAAAATCAAATGAATCCAGCGAAAGCTATCAAGTGAAATAGTAAAATCATTACAAAGGCTGAAAACGGGATAAAATAACAATAAAAAGTACAGTACAGCGAGGGTGCTTTTTTTGTTTGTAAACAGTGAATCTATAATATATTTATTAATCATGGCTTTATCCGTTTTAAATGATTATGAGAACATTAAACACCAAAGCTATTGATCTTCATTATATTTGTTATGTATCCCATCAATATCTGGATGAGATGACAATCTACCCAAAAACTGTATTAACCCATATTTTCGACGAATATACTCTGAAGTGATAATCCCGGCAGTGCTTCCAATAATCATGCTGAATATTAAATTATCACTAGCCCAATATCCTCCTACCCCGAATAGCATAGCAGGAGGAATAAATACCCAAAGCCAAAATAGTAAAATAACAATAGAAGAAACAAACTTTTCAAAACTCATAATGCTTTCCTTATTTTCATAAAAGCGTCTTCATTGTGATACCTTATAGTTAACAAGATTTAGTATTACTTTTTGACAAATGAATTTGTTTTTTTATAAGCTTAGACACTTGATATGTGAAAATTTTTTGCCAGCAGAAAGATATACACAACAGTATTCCTCCAATCTCTTTAGGGACGCTATCTGAAATAACAAAGCCATAAAATAAGCCCGTGAATATCATTATGCTTGTTGTGAGCTCCCAATTAAAACTTTTTACTGAGCTCAATTGTCTTTCTACAAATGTCATTAGCATGCTTAACTTTCCTATGATACGTGGTCTAAATGTACCTCAGTTGAACTGAGGTACAGGTTTTAATAAGTGTTATTTTTTAATAACCAATACATGCACCATATGCCCATCCCCAAAGTCCTGCTGCTCCCCATGCCGCAGCCCCACCACTTCCAATAGCTGCAACGGTACCTCCAACTGCTAATGTAGATGCAACTATACATTCAAGACTTGCGCGCTCACCTCCATTCACCTGCTCAATTTCATCAAATGTGAGTTCTTCAATTTTAGAATTTTGCATAATATCTTCCTTAATTTACACTGTTTAACGTTGTGTTTGCCTAAGTACTTAGTAACTCGATGAGAGTTACTGAGACTTAAGCGACTGACCAAGGGCGCGGTTTCTGGCTAAGGTTGCCGTGCCCTTGTTTTTAACCAATGAGGTGTTTGTGTTTGAAAAAGTCTGATAATTAGCTAACTTGGCTGTGAGTGAAATAAACTAATCATTTTTCATGTAAATATAAAATACCAAAGCTATTGATTTTCATTGTATTTTTTATGTGAGCCATCAATATCTGGATGAGATAACAATCTACCCAAAAACTGTATTAACCCATATTTTCGACGAATATACTCTGAAGTGATAATCCCAACAGTGCTTCCAATAACCATGCTGAATATTACATTATTACTAGCCCAATATCCTCCTACCCCGAATAGCATAGTAGGAGGAATAAATACCCAAAGCCAAAATAGTAAAATAACTATAGAAGAAACAAACTTTTCAAAACTCATGAAATCCCTCTTCTCTTTTTTATATGAAACAATCTACTTTAAAAACAGGAATAAACCAGAATTTAAAAATCGTACATACCAATACTGTTCAGTAAAAACACATTAAGTTTCCAATTTTTGAGTTGTTGTAACGTTATCTTCAGACAAAAAGTAACCTTATAATTTGTTAATTCAAATTTAAGTTATTAGAAATGAAGTGAGCATTAGAATAGTTCCTAAAAAACTGAGAATATTCAGTTTAACATTGTCAGATTTGAAAGACATATTTGATGATAAAAATGAAACGTTTTTGGTAGTAGGCAACAAAAAAATAAACAATCCTATCGATAACAATATATTAGGCCAGCTTCCCCAGTTAACAACAATATTAGTAATTAATATGAATTCTAAGAAAAATAACGCTATATAGAAATTCTTTTTAGCTAACATAAATCAACCTCCATTTATACAGCTAGCACCAAAAAATTGATGCTAGCTGTTTTATTTATCGTTTATTAATTAGGGTGAAAAAAATCATACGCGTTTCGGCCCAACCATGAACCTAATCGACCAGCGCCAAAAAATGTAGCAGTTTCGTACGCTGTTTTAAAAGTAGTTGCTGCAACAGCGATTACAGCTCCTCCATATCCTAAAGCAAAAAGAGCACCTCCTCCATTCACCTGCTCAATCTCATCAAATGTGAGTTCTTCAATTTTAGAATTTTGCATAATATCTTCCTTAATTTACACTGTTTAACGTTGTGTTTGCTTAAGTGCTTAGTGACTCGATGAGAGTTACTGAGCCTTAAGCGACTGACCAAGGGCGCGGTTTCTGGCTAAGGTTGCCGTGCCCTTGTTTTTAACCAATGAGGTGTTTGTGTTGATTATGTTGAACAAGACACTTCATTGTTTAAAATCCTTTTATTTCTTCATAGCGCTAATGGGCTAATTAGGTTTCACTGGTAAATTTTTGTAACTCGTCCTGCGTGTATACTTTGCCTTGGTGCATAATCAATAGCCGTTGGGCTTGTTTTATAGTTTCAGGGCGGTGGGCAATAATAATACGCGTGATATCAAAGCTTGAATATCACAGTCATTATATTAATCTGATCATTACACATTCATTTTTAATTATTTTTTTCTATTATTACGGTAAAGAAAATGATCAAGCTCGGAATAACAAATAAAAACAAATCTGCGGAGCTTAACTCATTATCTTGATTTAATGAAAAATACTGCCAATTCAATAAGCACAACATTGCAGTGACTGTTGACACGATTTTTTTGCAAAACTTTTTTATGCTCATTATTTCATATCCTCTTACTTTTTATTTTAATAACAAAGCCTATAATAAGCACTAAAGCTGAAATAAATAACCCTCCAGGTATAATCACCTCTAGTGGGATGTCGTTAATAAATGCAAGTAAACACCCAATAAAAATACAAAATAAGTAATAAATATATAAGCTAGGTTTCATAAATACTCCTAATAAAGCAGCCTTACCGCTGAATAAGGCTGCTTATTTTGTTAACCTACTTTGATGATAGCCAGTCCAAAAGGCCATAAGTTCCTACTATTAATCCAGCACCACTTAATAAGTGCCCTCCTAAAGTAGCACTGCTTAAATGACTAGCTAAAGCAATACCTGCACCTATAACAGGAGCTATTCCACCATTCACCTGCTCAATTTCATCAAATGTGAGTTCTTCAATTTTAGAATTTTGCATAATATCTTCCTTAATTTACACTGTTTAACGTTGTGTTTGCTTAAGTGCTTAGTGACTCGATGAGAGTTACTGAGCCTTAAGCGACTGACCAAGGGCGCGGTTTCTGGCTAAGGTTGCCGTGCCCTTGTTTTTAACCAATGAGGTGTTTGTGTTGATTATGTTGAACAAGACACTTCATTGTTTAAAATCCTTTTATTTCTTCATAGCGCTAATGGGCTAATTAGATTTCACTGGTAAATTGTTGTAACTCGTCCTGTGTGTATACTTTGCCTTGGTGCATAATCAATAGCCGTTGGGCTTGTTTTATAGTTTCAGGACGATGGGCAATAATAATACGTGTGATATCAAGGTGTTTTATTTGCTCACTGATTTTGGCTTCGTTATCGACATCAAGATGACTCGTCGCTTCATCCATAAACAATATTTTGGGGTGTTGATATAGGGCTCTGGCTAATAGAAGTCGTTGTACTTGCCCGCCGGAAAATTGGCTTCCCATATCACCTACCAAGGTGTTATAGCCCATGGTCATGTTGCGAATATCATTATCAATGGCGGCCATTTGGGCGCATTGTTGCATGCGTAAATAATTGGGTTCAGGGTCAAAAAAAGTTAAGTTGTCTGCTATAGAGCCAGAAAGAAGCGTGTCATCTTGCATAACCGCGGCAATATGTTGGCGATACTGGGTTAAGCCAATTTGAGTGATATCTTGCCCATCCAGTAAAATTCGTCCATGTGTTGGCGTAAGCAGTCCGAGCATGAGTTTTACCAAGGTGGTTTTGCCGCAGCCTGAACCACCAACTATGGCTACTGACTCATTTGCGTTAATGGTTAGTGATACATCATCAATAACCTTGGGGTCATTTAAGCTATATTGATAACTTACATGTTCGAGTGTTAGTTTTCCTATGACCTTATTTAGCGGTGTTAAACTGTCTCTGTTGGCTTCTTGTTCGTGTAGGGCGATATCTGAAATTCGGTCTAGATGTAAACGCAGCATGCGAAACAGAATAAGCTGTTCAATTAGGCTGGCAAATCGCTCGGTTAGTTGGTTTTTATAGGCAATAAAAGCCAGAACCATGCCGATGGTGAGGCCACCACTCATTACAATGGTGGCCGCTAAGTAGATTACAATAATGTTTTCAAGACCAAACAATAGTTTGTTCATGACATCAAAACTGATGCTGAGCTTTCCTAATCGAATATCGGCATTGATGACTTCACTATAACGATTTTGCCATAAACTTTGACGTTGTGGCTCACAGGTAAATAGCTTGATGGTTTGTATGCCACGAATATTTTCTAAAAAGTTAGTTTGCTCTTTGGCGCTAGCTTGAATTGATTCTTCTGTTGCTCGATGAAAGGGTTGGTATAAAGCAAATCGCAATAAGCCATAAGTAATAACAGCGGCCACAACGACTAAAGTCAACTTAACACTGTAAATTAGCATCATAACTAATACAGCAATAGACATTACCCCATCAACAACAGTTTCAACTAACCCCGTTGTTAATCGTTCTCGCACTTGGGCTAATGAGCCAAAACGCGACACTAAATCACCAATGTGGCGTTTTTCAAAATAGCTCATGGGTAATCTAAGTAAGTGGCGTAATAAATTAACGCCCATTTGCATATTCAGTAGGCTTGATACCCTTAGTATTAACCAGCTGCGTACCCCTGTAGTGATGACATTTATTAACGCTAATAAACCAAAGCCTAACGCCAGTACAATAAGCAGTGGTTTATCTTGGCTAATAAGCACTTCATCAACCACCCACTGCATATAGTAAGGCGCTACCAAGGTAAATAGTTGCAATAATACAGAAAGTACAAAAAGTGTTATCAATACCCTTGTTAGCCCGTTGATTTTGCCCCAGAGTTGACTTAAACGCATTTGCTGGCGTTCATCTTGCTGTTTAAACTCTTTAGTGGGCGTGAGCTCAAGTGCTATGCCGGTAAAGTGTTCGGCAAACTCTGTAAATGTTAGCTTCTTCTTTCCTATGGCTGGGTCATTAAGGGTAACGCCAGACTTTGTCACGCCAGTAAGCACAACAAAATGATTCATGTCCCAATGCAACACGCAAGGAATTGCAAGTTTACCTACTTCCTCAATAGGGCATTTTAGTGCCCGGCTTGCAAGCCCAATGCTGTCACTTATTGCTATCATTTGTTGCAAATTCATCCCTTTTAAATCTGCACTAAAGCGTTTTCTAAGTGCCACCATGTCAAGTTTGTGGCCATAAAAGCTGGCTACCATGGCTATACTCGCTAAACCACATTCGGCCATTTCAGCTTGCAGAATAAGTGGTACGCGCTTATTACCTGAAAACTCTAGCAGTTCGATAGCAGAATCATTAGTTGTATTAACTGAAGAGGGGCTCATTATCCTACTCTCCCTTCAAGGCTGTATATGGGGTCAAGCAACCAGTCAAGTAGAGAGCGTTTGTCTAGCACGATGTCGGCCTCAAGCAACATGCCACTCTTTAGGGGAAACTCATCTCCATAAGCCAACATGTTTTGTTTTGATAGCTGTGTTCTGATGCGGTAAACAGGCTCTGATAACGCTATAGGTACTTGAGCTTCACCATCAAGCATCAATGCTTTATCAATTCTGGATATATGACTTTCAATAAAACCAAAACGTTGATACGGAAATGCATCAAACCTTAGCCGAGCTTCGTCACCTGTTTTGACAAATCCTGCGCTTCTAGTCGGTAATAGTAGTTCTGCAACTAGATTGGCACCTTGAGGAATTAAACTCATTAGTGGTCGATTAGTAACAATAAACTCACCTTCTACCACTTGAATTGCTGCGACGGTTCCAGCTTCTGCGGCGCGAATGACATATCGGTAATTATTTTCGGTTTCGTCGATTTGGCGCTTTAACTCTGAGCGACGCCTTGCCATATCACTTTCTTTTAAAGAATATTGTGCAGGGAGCAATTGTAGTTCAGCGTAGGCGGTGTTTAATTGAGTGGTAATTTGAACCCGATTCGATTTTAAGTTTTCAATCTCTTGCTTGATATTAATGAGTTTTTCTTGCTGAGTTTGAAAGTCAAGTGTTGATAAGTAGCCATCTTTATATAGTTTCTCATGTTGCTTTTGCTGAGATAATTGTAATGCTAATTTGTTAGTTAATAACGCTTCTAAATTTGAGTTTACATCTAAAGCTGCTTGGTGATCTGCAATAGCTGTTTTAAGCTTTGCGGTGTCATTTGTAAAAATAGAGTGATTCACTTTTTGTTCAGCAATTAGCAAGTTTAATTGCAGGGTTAACTCATCAATTAATGATTCGCTTAACTCTTCACCCGATAACATACTTCGGCGTAACACAATGGTGACTAAGGGCGAACCTTTGCTAATTTTATCTCCCTCTTTAACATGTAGCTTTTCAATGTTTCCACTGCGATTAGCATAGGTTTTTATTAAGCCTTTGTCTGGAACTAGGTATCCTCGTACCGTTTCTTTGCGGGAATAATATGAAAAAGACAAAAACACTATGATAGCGATAATAATTGCAAGTAAGGTTGCCGTTGAGACATAAATAGAAATAGGCTGCGCTAAAGAGACATCTCCATGCAGTTTTTGTTGCTGGTTATCGATAGCTTGCTGTCTGAAGAGTCCATTCATTATATACAGCCCTGATGTTCAAAATTAATCAAGAAATTACGAATGACACGAATTCAGGGTGATGTCTTCTTAAAAAGTATTATTAAAATTTTTAAAAAATAATGTAGGCATTCGCTAGCGGCGTTTGCGAGCGACATACTGAGTGAGCTTTGTACTGTTTGATTAGGCGGCTCTTTATTCAATTAGCTGCTTAGGAACAGGTAAATTGTAGTGTTTAAAATATTTATCAATGGCCTGGTTTTGGCGATATTCTTGCATTTTTTCTAGCACTTTAGGATAAACATTAGCAATGTTAGATTTTGTTGGAATGCTGATATATAAAGGGTTGTCGAACGTGTCCACGAAGGTTAACTTTTCAAACCTATCTTTAAAAAGTCGCTCACTGTGAGAGTGTGAAGTAACCACTAAATCAACCCTACTCAGTTCTAACATGCCAATAAGTTGCTCTGTATTGCTCACTAAGGTCAGTATTCTGGTGTCTAATGTGGCAAACGTAGGAGAGTAAAAGTTACCCCTAATAGCGCCTATGTTATAACGACTGATATCGTCATAAGAAAAAGCATCACCCTTGAGTGTGGGTGACTTATAAAATGACAAACTTCGAGTGTAATGGCCGTAAACGATGGGTTGTAAAAATAACTCCCTTTCTTTGGTCATTGAATGCCGGATTAATAAATCCACATTACCGCTTTTCGCCTCTTTGATTGAGCGGATCCAAGGGGCATTAATCCATTTTATTCCATATCCTAGTTCAGAAAAGATATCTGTCACTAAATCTGGAATAGCGCCCACACACTTCTCACCATCAAAAGAGAGTTCTGGTGCGTAATCGCGGCAGTGAGCAGTGATAACATTAGCTGTTGAAAATGCAGAAAAACTGAGTGTTAAGATGCAAGTAATTAGATAACTGGCTTTTACTGATAATCTCATTTGCGAAACCTAATTGTTTTTGTTTTTTGGGTTAATAACGGCAAATTGATGGCGGTTAAAATGGATAAATTAACTATAGCAGTTATTTCATTATTGGCTCGGTTTGGGGAAAATCTTGCGGGTTTATCATCAATGGAAGAGAGTTAACGTTGGAAAAAAGCCAAAAAAAAGCCCCAGCAATTTAAGTTGCTGAGGCGCCGAATCTGGCTTGTCACTATCGCTAGTGAAATAAAGGTTTGAAAGATTGAACATCTTAACCTCTGTACCCTACGCCAAGAATAATACTTCATTAACCCTAAAATAGAAAACTGTTTTTCATTTTAAGCGACAATAATGTGATGTTTGCCACATGTTATGTTGTGTTCACTGATATTTGGCAATAAAAAAACCGTACTTATCCATTATTTTGGTTAAGTACGGTTGTGAAGCTGTCTTGTGTGGCTAAGGTTTAACGCTAGTGGGCTTCGTCCCAGTTATCGCCAATGCCTGCTTCTGCTAGAAGTGGTACATCTATGCTGGCGGCTTCGGCCATTAGCTGGCATACCTTTTGTTGTAGTGCATCTGCTTTGTCAGCATCAACTTCAAATACGAGTTCATCGTGAACCTGCATGATCATCGATATTTCACCCTGAGTATCTTGCTGAATCCAGTTTGCTACTGCAATCATGGCCTTTTTAATAATGTCAGCCGCAGTGCCTTGCATAGGGGCGTTAATGGCTGCACGTTCAGCAGCTTGGCGGCGCATGGCGTTGCGGTCATTAATTTCTGTTAAGTAGAGGCGACGACCAAACAGTGTTGATACATAGCCTTGCTCAGCAGCATCTGCTCGGGTGTCTTCCATATATTTTAGTACACCAGGGTAACGAGCAAAATAAGTGTCGATATATGTTTGTGCTTCATTACGTGGAATATCTAATTGTTTGGCTAACCCAAATGCCGACATCCCGTAAATTAAGCCAAAATTAACGGCTTTAGCGCGTCGACGTTGTTCGGTGGTGACTTCTTCAAAATGCACTCCAAATACTTCCGCAGCGGTGGCTCTGTGAATATCTTTACCTTCAGCAAAAGCGCTAAGTAAGCCTTTATCTTGTGATAAATGTGCCATGATGCGTAATTCAATTTGTGAGTAATCGGCTGCGAGAATTTTGCGCCCTTCAGGGGCAATAAACGCTTGGCGAATACGGCGGCCTTCTTCAGTACGAATTGGAATGTTTTGTAAGTTTGGATCACTTGACGATAAACGCCCTGTAGCGGCGTTAGCTTGATGATAACTTGTGTGTACTCGGCCGGTGGTTGAGTTCACCATTAGTGGAAGCTTATCGGTATAGGTGCTTTTTAGCTTGGCTAAACTACGGTGCTGCAGAATGATTTTCGGCAACGGATAGTCTAATGCTAACTCAACTAATACATCCTCTGCGGTAGAAGGTGCCCCCTTAGGGGTTTTCTTTTTAACGGGATACTGTAATTTCTCAAAAAAGATGGTTTGCAGCTGCTTAGGTGACGCTAAATTAAATTTTTCACCAGCAATTTCATAAGCCTCTTGTTCAAGCTTATCAAGCTTTTGAGCAAGCTCATCACTTTGTTGGCTCAGCAGCATTGAGTCAATTAATACACCTTGACGCTCAATACCGGATAACACTTCAATTAACGGACGCTCTAAGTCGTTAAACACGGTAGCCAAGCTGGTTTCTTTTGCTAATCTTGGCCATAAGTGTTGGTGTAGTCTTAAGGTAATATCGGCGTCTTCTGCAGCGTAAGGGGCAGCGGTTTCTAGTGGGATCTGGTTGAATGTCAGTTGTTTTGCGCCTTTACCCGCAATTTCTTCAAAACTGATATTTTTATGGCCTAAATATTTAAGGGCTAATCCATCCATGTCATGACGAGAGGCCACTGAATTAAATACATAAGACTCCAGCATAGTGTCGAATCGAACGCCACCTAGGGTTATGCCAACATTCGCGAAAATGCTTATGTCATATTTAAGGTTCTGGCCAACTTTTTCAGGCTTGTTACCTTCTAAAATAGGTTTTAATTTGGCTAACGCATCAGCAGCATTTAACTGCTCTGGTGCATCAACATAATCATGCCCTAAGGGTAAATAGGCTGCTTTGCCTGCCTCAACTGCAAACGAAATACCTACCAACTTTGCATCCATGTAATTTAAGCTAGTGGTTTCAGTATCAACGGCAATGAGTTCGGCTTGGGTTAGGGTTTTAATCCATTCATCTAACTGGTCTTCAGTTAAAATGGTTTGATAATCGGTTTCTGTCACCGCAATCACTGCAGGTTCATCGGCGTTTTCTAAGGTTGCAGCGGTATTCTTACTGGTGGGGTTTTTATTGTCTAATACTTCCGCTAACCAGCGTTTAAACTCCATTTCACCATAACAGGCTATAAGCTCATCACGGTTTTGAGGCTTGATATCAAGTTGCTGCCAAGTGTGTTCAAGCGTTACGTCGGTTTTAATTGTGGCTAGCTCGTACGATAATTTCAGCATATCAGCATTATCGATAATTTTGGTCGGCATAGTTTTTGAGCCTCTAAAGCCCACTTCAACAACGGCTTGAGGGTCAGCGAGCAGTTTTTCCACACTACCAACACCCGTTAACATTGCTAATGCTGTTTTTTCGCCAACCCCTGGTAACCCAGGAATGTTATCCGCTTTATCGCCCATTAATGCCAGAAAGTCGATGATAAGTTCTGGGCCAACGCCAAATTTTGTTTTAACTTCTTCTGGCCCCATGATGGTGTCGGTCATGGTGTTAATTAGTGTGACATGTTCATCAACTAATTGGGCCATGTCTTTGTCGCCGGTACTGATTAAGGTTGCTCGACCTTCTTTACTGGCCTGCCTTGCTAATGTGCCAATAACGTCGTCGGCTTCTACCCCTTCAATACTGATTAATGGCAGCCCAAGTGCACGAATGATGCGGTGCAATGGCTCAATTTGACTGCGTAAATCATCAGGCATGGGGGGGCGCTGTGCTTTGTATTCCGCATACATGTCGTTACGGAAAGTTTTTCCTTTTGCATCAAACACCACTGCAATGTGTGAAGGCTCATAGCGAGTTAACAAGCTACGTAGCATATTAACTACACCATAAACGGCACCCGTAGCTTCACCTTTAGAATTGGTTAAATGAGGCGGCGCGTAATAGGCACGGTAAAGATATGATGAACCATCAACTAAAATAAGCGGGTTATGGGCAACTGTAGGCATAATATGAGTTCGTTTTTGCAAAGATTAATGAAAAATTCTGATAAGGAATATAGCACGAAAACAAGGAAGAATGTTTGAAGTTAGTGTCTTGGGAGGCATTGCTATCAAATAAGCACAAGTGTTTTTCACAGCCTGTGGATAAGTCTGTGAGTGATTTAATATGATTAATAGGATACTTTTTAAAACGACTTGAATTTAAAGTTGTAACTTATTGATTTTATAGCTTTTAATGTTTTGTTGTGAGCGGTGTATAAATTTGGCATCTCTCTTGTTGAATGTGGACTTTTTTATTTTATGCTATTTGGCTAACATCAAATTAACTGAATTTTCAAGATGATTTTGAAGTTTTTATATGCTTAATATACATTCCTCAGAAGCACTTTATGCTGAAATATATCAGTGAAGAAATTTAGCAATGAGCTAAGTTAGCACGTTTTTTAATCAGATCAAGCGTTTTGTTTCAAAATTGTAAAATTAGTGGTTCACGTTATAACTAAAAGGAACAGATAATGAAAACCATCGCGGTATTATTAAGTGGGTGTGGTGTATTTGACGGGACAGAAATACACGAGTCGGTGCTCACGTTATTAGCTTTGGCGAAAGCCGGAGTAAATTATCAATGCTTTGCGCCAAATATTGAACAAATGCACGTTGTGAATCATTTATCGGGTGAAGTGACAGCAAATGAAACTCGCAATGTGTTAGTAGAATCTGCTCGAGTTGCTAGGGGGGAAGTGCTAAATGTGACCGAATTAGATGTGAGTCAGTTTGACGCGTTAATTGTGCCAGGTGGTTTTGGTGCGGCAAAGAATTTATCGAACTTTGCCACCAATGGCAGTGACTGCCAAGTGTCACCCGATGTTGAAACATTTTTATGCGAGTTTGCCCTAGCTGCTAAGCCCGTAGGCTATATGTGTATTGCACCAATGATGCTGCCAAGAATCTATCAAAATATACAGGCGACTATAGGCAATGACACTGAAACAGCGCATGCTTTTAATGAGATGGGCGGTAACCATTGTGAAGCCTCTGTGGCAGATATTGTGGTTGATGAAGCGAATAAGGTTGTGACAACACCTGCCTATATGCTGGCGACTAATATTGCTGAAGCCAATATCGGCATTGAAAAACTAGTGAATAAAGTGATTGAAATGACCGTGTAGGGCGAAATTTTCGAACAGGATATTGTTCCCGTCTTGAGCGTGCGATAACAGCTCAAGACGGTAACCCAATTAATGCTTGAGGGAGGATTTTCGGCTATCAAATAGTGCTTGAGCTAGTCCAACAGTTAACCCCCCAATGTGCGCCCCATTCGCTATAGGCATTCCTAGTAAGTCTGTAAAACCTAGTACTAGCCATATCATCATAAAGCCCATATAAGATTGCGGTAGGCTGATACCACAACTAGGCTGCCTTACTCCCATCAGCCATGTGTAACCTACTACAGCATATACTACGCCAGATAAGCCACCAAAGTTTGGCCCTGTCATTAAATATTGCGCAATGTTGGGTAAGGTTCCTGCTATTAATAATAAGAAAAACAGTGGTCTAGTGCCTAGCTTAGTTTCTATTTTTCCGCCTAAATACCACCACCACAGTAAATTAAAAATAATATGTAGGGCAGAAAAGTGCATTAATGATGGGGTAAATATGCGCCAAAACTCACCACTATGGCTTTCAGGAACGGCATTAAAAAACGACAGTGTTTCAAAAACACTATTGGCAAAACCTAAATTCATGGCCGCATAAACAATGACACAAATGCCGAAAGTGATCAGCGTAAGTGGCCCAGCATTAGTTAGAAATTGTTGCACTAAACCTAGGGTGCCAGAACCATAGTCAAACTTAGATTGTGTGTCGCCGTTGTCCCATGATGCTTGCAGATATTTGCTGTCATAGGGGGTTTGAATGAACTGATTAAATTCATCTCGTGCGGTGGTTTCGTATTGTGGGTCAGCCAACATAATCGTTACACCATGAGGCGAAGCTTCGGTGTAGCACTCAATTCCTAAGCCCTTTAAATAATCAATAAAGGCTTGTGCGGCACGGGCGTTAGGGAGTTGACCGATTTCTATCATGCGTGTGCTTCACCCCAGGCGGTATAGCCACCGTCAAGACTGTAAACGTCATCAAAACCTTGCTCAATAAGGTAGTTGGCCGCCCCTTGACTACTAATACCGTGATAGCAAACCACAACCAATGGCGCATCCATATCGGCATCAGCCATCCAACTGGCAATGTTTTCATTAGTTAAATTGACTGAGCCTTGGATATGACCAGCATTAAATGTGGCTGCGTCTCTAATGTCGACAATTTGGACATTATTAGACTCAGCGGTCATGTGAATAAGATCATTGATAGATAGATGCTTAAAAGTCGACATTGAAGATTGTTCAGTATTGGAATATAGATAAGGCTGATTATGAAGTAAGGGGTTGTATAGATACAACCCCTTAATGGTGTGGTTATTCAGATAAAATAACTAATCCCAGTTTAGAATCACTTTACCTGATTGGCCTGAGCGCATGGCATCAAAACCTTGTTGGAACTCATCAACGTTGAAGTGATGGGTGATAATAGGTGAAAGGTCTAAACCTGATTGGATTAAGCTGGCCATTTTGTACCAAGTTTCGAACATTTCTCGGCCATAAATCCCTTTTAAAATTAGGCCTTTGAAAATTACTTTGCTCCAATCGATAGCCATGTCACTGCCAGGAATACCTAGCATGGCAATCTTGCCACCATGGTTCATTGTATCTAGCATTGAGTGGAATGCTGAGGGGACACCTGACATTTCTAAACCGACATCAAACCCTTCGGTCATGCCCAGTTCTTTCATAACATCGTCTAGGTTTTCTTTAGCAACGTTTACGGCACGAGTCGCCCCCATTTTACGGGCTAAATCAAGGCGGTATTCGTTTACGTCGGTGATCACAACGTGGCGTGCTCCCACATGTTTACACACCGCTGCGGCCATAATACCAATAGGGCCAGCGCCAGTAATAAGCACATCTTCACCGACTAAATCGAAAGATAAGGCGGTGTGAACCGCATTACCAAACGGGTCAAAAATAGCGGCTAAATCATCTGGAATGTCAGCAGGAATTTTGAATGCGTTATAGGCCGGTAAAACAAGGTATTCTGCAAAGGCACCATCTCGGTTTACCCCAACACCTGAAGTATTGCGACATAAGTGAGTGCGGCCACCACGACAATTACGGCAATAGCCACAAGTAATATGCCCTTCACCCGATACACGGTCGCCAATAGCAAAACCACGAACTTCTTGACCCATATCGACAACTTCACCCACATATTCGTGACCGGCAATCATAGGGACAGGAATGGTTTTCTGTGACCATTCGTCCCAGTTGTAAATATGCACATCAGTGCCGCAAATCGCCGTTTTACGAATTTTTATTAATAGGTCGTTATGACCGACTTCTGGCTTAGGTGCATCAACCATCCAGATGCCTTCTTCAGGCTTTAATTTGCTTAATGCTTTCATTTTCATACCTATAAAACTAGGGCTTAAAAATTAAGCCCTTAGTTGTGTTGAATATTGTTGAGTTAAATTATGCCCATTTCTTTACCAATTCGGGTAAAGGAGTCAATAGCATGGTCAAGTTGCTCGCGGGTATGCGCTGCTGACATTTGAGTACGAATACGGGCTTGGCCCTTAGGCACTACAGGGAATGAGAACCCAATAACGTAAATGTTTTCAGCTAATAACTTATTCGCAAAATCGCTTGCCAGTTTAGCGTCGCCTATCATTACTGGAATAATGGCATGATCAGCACCGCCTAAAGTAAAGCCTGCCGCAGACATTTTTTCACGGAAATAACGGCTGTTTTCCCATACTGCTTCACGTAAATCTTGACCCGTTTTTAGCATTTCAAGTACGCGAATAGACGCACTAACAATAGAAGGCGCTAATGAATTAGAGAACAAGTAAGGACGCGAACGTTGACGTAACCACTCAACCACTTCTTTTTTAGCCGCAGTAAAGCCACCAGATGCGCCACCTAATGCTTTGCCTAAAGTACCCGTGATGATGTCTACTCTGTCCATGACTTCACAATACTCGTGAGTACCGCGACCATTTTGGCCCACAAAACCGACGGCATGAGAGTCATCAACCATCACCAATGCGCCGTATTTGTCTGCTAAGTCGCACACCCCTTTAAGGTTGGCAATGACGCCATCCATTGAGAATACGCCGTCAGTAGCAATTAAAATATTACGTGCGCCAGCTTCGGTTGCTGCAATAAGTTGAGCTTCTAAATCTTGCATATCATTGTTTGCATAGCGGAAACGTTTTGCTTTGCATAAACGTACGCCATCAATGATTGATGCATGGTTTAGTGCATCTGACACTATGGCATCGTTTGCATCTAATAATGTTTCAAACAAACCCGCATTGGCGTCAAAGCAAGAAGAATACAAAATGGTGTCTTCCATACCCAAAAATTCACTTAGGCTTGCTTCAAGCTGTTTATGAATATCTTGTGTGCCACAAATAAAGCGAACAGATGCCATACCAAACCCGTGGCTGTCTAAGCCTTGCTGCGCAGCTTTGATCAGCTCTGGATGGTTAGCTAAACCGAGGTAGTTATTGGCACAAAAGTTAATCACTTGATGATGATTTACTTCAATAGCCGTTTGTTGTGCTGAGGCAATAATACGTTCGCTTTTATATAAACCATCGCTTTTTACATCAGCAATTTGCTGGTTTATACGGTCGTAGAAAGAGGATGAGGCCACCTGTTTTCTCCTAAATATTGGTTATTATGCTACGCCAAGCTCTGATGCCTATGGCAAATGACAAAGCGTTGGTAGTTGGAGTTTTGGGCATTCTAACCTGTATTTTTGTTGTCCCACAGTATTTTTTATTCGGTATGAGGCAATATTAACAAGATTAGGGCATTGGTCATTCTTTGATAAGAAAAACTAATGAATGTGACAATTTTGTAGATGCCGCAAACCCACACAATAAGGAATATTGTAGCGGGTTTATTGGAAAGTGCTTAAGCGACAGCGCGCTCTTGATGAGCGATATTTTGATAATGCTGTTCTAGTCTATCAAATGTGGCCACAGATGAGGGTGTGGAATAGGCTTTAAAAATCATAATGACCCGTAACAAGCCTTCATATAGGGTTGCTTTAGTAATGGTGCCATTACTGTTTTGGGTGAGTTGATAGCTAATCCAAAAGCTCACCATCATTTTAATGGTGTCAGCTAAATCGATAATGCGATCATCTTCAATATCTAAAATGCCATCTTTTTTAAGTTTACTTAATACCGTGCTTGAACGGTTTAACACTTGCTGCTGTGCTTCTAAGTAACGTGATTTTAAGGCTTCGTCGCGACTTAAAATATCCGCTAAATTTGAATACATAAATCTGAACTGCCAGAGGGTATAAAACATGGCATCGAAATAGCCAATCAGTAAATCTACCGTGATGGGGACATCATCATAGGGTTTAAAGCCTGACTCTAAATGACTTTCATACAAACTGAAAATGGAATTAATAATGTCTTCTTTATTTCTAAAGTGATAATAAAGATTACCCGGGCTTATCCCTAAGTGTGCGGCAATATGATTGGTGGTGGTCGCACGTTCACCGTGCTCATTAAAAAGCTCTAGACTAGCAAAAACAATTTTATCGCGGGTTTTCATGCAATTTCCAAATTCAGCAAACATTAATTTTTCAGTGATGACATGATAATCAACAGTCCATATCCCTATGAATTATGATTATGTTAATATTGTGTTTATCTGACAAGCAAAAAATTCTAAAAGAAGCCGATTAATGTTCCGATTTCTGTATTCCGTCCTTTTATATGCCCTTTTTCCTCTTGTGGTTATTTATTTTGCCTATCGTGCATACAAAAGTGCTGATTATCGCAAGCGCTGGAGCGAGCGTTTTGGTTTTAGCCAATGGCAACCCGCCGATATAGTGGTGCATTGCGTGTCGATGGGGGAAACCTTAGCGGCAGTTCCGATGATAAAGCAATTAATGCAAATATACCCAGATTATCGCTTTACCATAACTACAACTAGCCCAACAGGTTCAGCAGAAGTGATTAAAGCGTTTGGCGATACGGTGCAACATAGCTATTTACCATTAGATTTTTCTTATGCGGTTAAACGCTTTATTCAGCATACTCAACCTAAAGCTTGCATCATTATGGAAACAGAGCTTTGGCCAAACTTGCTGTATTTTGCAGAGAAAGCTAACGTGAAATTGGTGTTAGCTAATGCGCGTTTATCGGAAAAATCGGCCAAAAGCTATCAAGGTAAAAGTGGTCTAACTCGACCTATGTTGCAGCGTTTAGGGCTTATTGCTGTGCAAACTGAAGCTGAGGCGCAACGATTTATCGCTTTAGGTGTGAGTGCTGAAAAATTACAGGTATGTGGAAGTTTAAAGTTCGATTTTACTATCGACCCAGCCAAAATTGCTCATGCTACGGCGCTGCGTGAAGCATGGCAACGTCAAGACTCTCCTATATGGGTGGCGGGTAGTGTTCACCCTGGTGAGTTTGATGCTGTGTTAGCCGTACATAAAAAAATATTGGCAGATTATCCCAACGCCTTGTTAATCATGGTACCTCGACATCCTGAACAGTTTAATTCAGCGGCCATAGCGGTGACCCAAAATGGCTTACAACTGGCTAGACGTAGTATGAATGATGATGTAACAGCCGATACTCAAGTGTTATTAGGCGATACTATGGGTGAGCTAGTATTGCTTTATGCGACGGCTGATCAGGCTTTTGTTGGCGGAACCTTGATTGTACATGGCGGACATAACCCTTTAGAGCCCGCCGCAGTGGGGTTACCTGTCTTTGTGGGACCAAACTACCGCGACTTTATTGAGATAACTCAATTATTGTCGCAGTCAGGTGGTTTAAAAGTGGTCAACAATGGCGATGAGCTAGCGCAAAGCTTGTTGCATTATTTTGATAATCAAACTGACTATAAGCTAGCGGCAGAGGCGGCTAAGTCAGTTGTTGAACAAAATCGCGGTGCATTACAAAAACACACTGAATTAATTAGCCAATTTATTCAGTAGCGATTGGATTAATCGTGTTATAGCCTGCTAATAATTGCTGCCAATTTTCTGTGGTAAATTGCAACTGGGGCTGCTTAGATTGCTCTTTATTAAATGAGCGTAATAAACGCTTAAGATTGGCTTGTTGCCAGGATGCTTGTAAAGGCTTTATTTCACCTCGGTCAAAGTCGATTAAGTGAAAGCCATTTTCTGAAATCAGGATGTTTTTGGCATTAAGGTCAGCATGATAAACCCCCCGTTGATGAAATTTAGCAATGGTTTTACCGAGTGTGTGCCAGTGTTTTTCTGAAAGCGCAGTCTTGGATAAATGAGCTACAAGGTCTTTTGCTTTGGCGACTCGTTCGATAATAATATCGGCGCGATACCATAAGCCGAATCGTTCTATTTTGGCCGCGATAGGGTTGGGTACAGGAAAACCTTCTTGATACAATAATGCTAATAACGCTAACTCAGCATAGGCTCTTGTTCGGGTTAAGCCAGTGTAAAAATATGCATCTCGGCTTAACTTTTCCATCATGCCACCACGCCAATAATGGCGTAATACCCATTGTTGATGGTGATGCTGTGCATCAGTTTGCACAAACCAAGTGGTGTAGCGGCCTTTTGATTGCCCGACAACGTTATTGTGTTGCTGCCAATAATCTACCGAGAAAGCCTCAGCGCTGAGTGTCGCTGCAGACTCTTGGCTCCACACTATGGTGCTATTGGAAAGCGTTTTTACCTGCATGAATTCAACAAACCTTGCTAGATCAAAAAGACATTATACCTTAATATCACTGACTTGCATTCACACAAGCCACTTAGCTGGTTTTTCAATCATTTGGATACCTATGAAGTTTGACTCAAGTACTCTGAAATCTTTATGTTTGCTTCGACTATCAGCCATTGGCGACGTTTGTCATGCCGTGGCAATGGTGCAAGCAATTCAGCGTGAGTATCCAAATTTAGCGATAACTTGGGTGATTGGTAAAGTTGAATATCAATTAGTTAAAAATCTGCCCGGTATCAATTTTGTTATTTTTGATAAATCCCAAGGTTGGCGAAGTTTTTGGCAGTTAAAAAAGGCCTTAGCTGGGCAAAAGTTTGATGTACTGTTGCACATGCAAGTGGCGTTAAGGGCGACCGTCGCTTCGTTAATGATCAAGGCGAAATGGCGAGTGGGCTTTGATAAGCAACGCGCTAAAGAAGGGCAGTGGTTAGTCACAAATCATGCAATTGAACCGCAAACTGAGCCCCATGTATTAGAGGGTTTTATGGGATTTGCTAAAGCCATTGGGGTTAAAAATACTCAGGTAGATTGGCAGATACCCGTAAGTGATGCAGATAATGATTTTGCCAATAAATTGATCAACAACGACAAAGTATTAGTCATTTGCCCAGCGGCGAGTAAAGCTGAACGAAATTGGCTACCGCAGCGATACGCTGAAGTGGCTGACCATGCGCAAACATTAGGGTATAGAGTCATGTTATGTGGCGGCCCTACTGAGTTAGAGCGTACTTTGGCGCAAAGCATTATTGCTCAAGCAAAGGGCAATATTGAAGTGATGGTGGGTAAAACCACATTGACCCAGCTATTAGCGTTACTCAATCGAGCTACTTTAGTTATTGCTCCTGATACCGGCCCTCTTCACATGGCGGTGACCCAAAAAACCCCTGTAATTGGCTTATATGCTCATTCAAACCCAGGGCGAACGGGACCATTTTTGTATCGCGAAAATACCATTAGTGTTTATCATGAGGTGATTGCCAGCCAAGTAGAAGGTGAAATTCCTTGGGGTAAACGCGCTAAAGGTGAGCATTTAATGGAACTGGTGAAAACCACTGATGTAATTGAGTGCTTTAATCGGATTTCATCGTTGCAATAAAGCTGATATAAATGAGATTCTTTTTTAGCTTTTTAAATGGTTAACCTTAGCAAAATTGCTTTTAAAACCGTTTCACATAATTAAAATTGCTACTATGAATAGCAATAGGGCAGGTTAATGAGAACAGCGCCGGTTATATTGTTTGTCCCGGTATCTTCTACAGAAGGTATTGGAGAATACATGCGCTCAACGATTATTGCGGATGAAATTAGCCAACGTTGGCCAGAAGCTCAAATTGAATTTGTGCTTAACCGCGCCGCCCCCTACGCAGAACAATGCCAGTATCCCCATCATCTTGTTAATGATACGCCAACTAAGTGCATTAAAGAGGTCAACCAACTGGTTTCACAATTAAAACCAGACATGGTGATATTTGATGCAGCAGGTAGAAAGGCGCAATTAAAACATGCGCATAAATGCGGAGCTAAAGTGATTTTTATTAGTCAGCACAAGCGTAAACGTGCCAGAGGGATGAAAATCGAACGCGCGTTAGTTACTGACAGTCATTGGGTGGTGCAGCCAGAGTTTGTTATTGGCGATATTAGTGCTTTTGCTAAATATAAACTCAATTTCATCAAGCGGCCTTTGCCTATCACAACGGGGTCTATTTTTGCTAAACCCGATCAACGCAGGCTGCAAAATTTATTACAACAATATGGCTTAAACGCTGGAAAATACCTAATGTATAGTGCAGGTTCTGGGGGCCACAAAGCAGGAGAACAGTTTGCTGCGGATATCTTTGCTGAAACCGCCGAAAAAGTGTACGCCCAAACCGGTATCCCAAGCTTAATGATATTTGGGGCTAATTATCCGAAAGAGATAGCAAACTATACTGGCGTAGTGGCCATATCTTCTTTGGATAGTCGCGACTTTATTAGTTTATTAAGCCAAGCTAAAGGCGCCATTTTAAGTGGCGGTGACACGTTGCTGCAGTCGATTGCTTTGACTATTCCTACATTGGCGGTACCTGTGTCTAAAGACCAGCCTAGCCGAATTAACTCATGCGCATCACAGCAATTGGTATTAAATAGCGACATAAATACAAACGATATGGTGGCAGCAGCTCAGTTATTGGTGGATGCGCAAACAAGGCAAGCGTTAATCAGTAACATGATGTCGATGGGATGTTCTGGCGGTTTAGAGTTGGCGATGAGTGAAGTGACCCGCTTATTAGACGAGAAATATTAATATGGCGAAAAGGATAGCGCTAGCAATTGATAGCTTAGCAGGGGGCGGAGCAGAAAAAATTGTGATAACGCTAGCCAGAGAATTTATTCGCCAAGGTCATGAAGCACATCTAGTTAGTATTTAGTGCCAAGACGAGACCCTAAGGCGTTAGCTGAAAAATGACTGAGGCGCTAGAATCTTACCCTGATATAGTTGCCTCAGACTTATTTGCACATGTTGAGGTTAAAAATAGTGCGGCTCAATATTTGAAGTTAATTAACCTTGAGGTGTAAATTCATTTAGCCCTAATTTACAAGCTCGAGTGCGCTGCTGTTGAATTTGCTTGAGTAAGTTTTCATTGGCTTGCAAATTACCACGGCAATTTTCTTTATGGGATAAGTGGTAACCCACTGCGTAATACTTAGCTATTTTACGTTGTTTTCCCGAGTTAATTAGCCGTTGTGCAAACTCTTGATCTTCTGGGCCCCAGCCTTCAAATTCGGCATTAAAACCATTAACTTCCATAGCATCCTCAAGCCAAAACGCCATGTTGCAAGAGTGAATCCCTTTAATTGAATTAACGGCCGTTTTACTGGTTTTTTGATGTAACCATAAGCAACGAAGAGCGAGATCTCGACCGCGGGCAATTCCTTTCGAAAAAAAGCACAGTTTGGAGATTTGAGGTGCTTTAGCATTTAAAATATCATCGGTAATGCCTTGGGCTAATTTAACTCTTTTACCAGTGACGAAGTAACCTGCTTCTGCAATGTTGATGTGATCAGAGATAAAGTGTTTATCTAACACGATGTCACCATCAATCAAAATAATATACTCGTGACTGGCTTGGGCGATGGCTTTATTACGGCTTCTTGATACCCGAAAACCTTTATCTTCTTGCCAACTATGAATGACCGGTATTGAAAAATGAGGCCGCATCGACGTGATTAATTCGGCCGTTTCGGCTGAAGAGCCATCATCAGCAATGATAATTTCATCGGGTAATGTCCGTTGCGCTAATACACTCAGTAACACAGCTTTTAAGGCCGGATGCCAATTATAAGTAGTGATAATTAAGGTCGTTTTCATGCTAAATAAGACTCACATTTCAATAACTCGCGCAGCATAGCGTATTTTTATTTTTTGACAAAAAATTCGCCGTGCCATGTTAATAGTAGGTTGAGTTCAAGCGCATTTTGTTAAGTATTAGCGAGATACTAACAACGTGCTTAATAATGTTCGTTGTTTTCAAGGGTGAACATTAAAAGATTTAATCTATAGTGCCCTTAAGGTCGTGGAGCTTGCGCCTTGTTAATTCAATCAGCAACAAGCGAACTAAAACATTAATCACACTTGAAAATATGCTATGTTATGCACCATATTCGACACATACCAAAATGTGTCCGTACAGCATCTAATCATAGCCGATAACTGAGGGGTTTATGCACAGAAGAGCAATTTATCCTGGAACCTTTGATCCAGTCACTAATGGTCATGCCGATTTAATTGAGCGTGCCGCTCGTTTGTTTAAGCATGTCATTATTGGTATCGCTTGCAACCCATCTAAGCAACCTCGGTTCACCTTAGAAGAACGTGTCGAGCAAGTTAAATTGGTTACCGCACATTTAGATAATGTTGAAGTGGTGGGTTTTACGGGCTTGCTGGTGGATTTTGCCCAAGAACAACGTGCAAGTGTATTGGTTCGTGGATTAAGAGCCGTATCTGACTTTGAATATGAGTTTCAGCTAGCGAATATGAATCGTCGTTTAAGCCCTGATTTAGAATCGGTATTTTTGACTCCAGCAGAAGAAAATTCATTTATTTCATCAACATTAGTGAAAGAAGTCGCATTACATGGTGGTGATGTGTCTCAGTTTGTACATCCACAAGTGGCTAAAGCCCTTGAGAACAAATTAGCTTCATCTCAATCAACAAAATAGGTGTTTTCATGTTAAAAGGATTTAAGCCCACAACGCTGCCGTTTAGCGTTACCGCACTGGCAGCCCTTTTTTGTACTGGTTTACAAGCGGCACCTTGGGTAGATACCTCTGATATCTATTTACGTGCTGATATTCAAGCATTGGCGGATGCGGGAGTTATTACCGTGCCGGTAAACACTTATCCGCTAATGTGGTCTGGTATTGCAGCTGACTTAGCCAAGGCCGAGCCGTCGTTAATGTCTGCTGATTTAGTTTCAGCATTTGCTAGAGTCAATTTTTATTATCAAAATGCCACTGAAAACCGTGGTAATACCCGCATTAAAGCTGTGGGTGCCACTGATGCTGCAAGGTTTCAACACTTTGGCTCAGATTACCGTGAAAAAGCTCAATTAACTGCATCCAATGAGTATGTGGGTGAACGAATAGCCTATAAAGTGTCGGTTTCGGCTAACTATGACCCAGCAGATGACAAAGAGCTGCGATTAGATGATTCTTATTTTGCCGTGACGATGGGCAATTGGATTATGACCGCAGGGACATTAGAGCAATGGTGGGGGCCAGGTTTCGACTCTGGTTTAATGAAAACCAACAATGCCCGTCCAACTCCGTCATTAATGTTCACACGAAATAATCCGCAAGCATTTGAAACCCCTTGGTTATCTTGGATTGGCCCGTGGGCTTTGACGGGGGGGGTAAGTATGTTAGAAGAGGAGCGTTATGCACCTCATACACTATTGTGGAATCTGAGAGGTTCAGTTAGGCCAATTAAGCAGCTAGAAGTTGGCTTATCATGGACGGTGCAATTTTGTGGTGAAGGCCAAGAATGTGATGCTAGCAGTGCTTGGAAATCGATTACTGGTCAACGAGACTGTCGTGAAGAGAATGGTTTTGGCTGCTCTAATTACGGTAATCAAATGGCAGGTTTGGATGTAAGGTTCAGCGAAACAATTTATGACGTGCCTGTGGGGATTTATTTAGAGCGCACTTGTGAAGACTCGAAAGGCCAGCCTTGGCAAATTGCTGATTGTGCAAAAATGGCGGGTGTAGATACTCGGTTTGGTTCTGCAAATAGTCAGCATAAATTGTTCTTAGAATACACAGACACTTTGGTATTTTGTGGTGAAGACCCCACCAAATTCAATTGTTTTTATGAGCATAGTACTTATCAAAGTGGCTCTCGATATTATCAAAGAACACTTGGCAGCACTTATGACAGTGATGCACAAGTATATGCATTAGGCTGGGTAGGCCAATTTAAAGACAGTCGTGGAATAACCTCTATTTTGCGCTATGCACAGTTAAATAAAGACGGTGCTAACCGTGGCGGTGAGTGGGCTCCTCAACCTCTTAAAGAAGACTTACTTATGTTAGAAGTGTCTTATCGTATGCCATTGTTGGCCGGTATGATGACCTTTGGTGGCACAGTGTCAAACTCGCAATTTGAAGTGCAAGACGATGAAACTGATGGTACTTTATTTACCCGTTACGAATACCGTTTTTAACTCAGTTTTATCTGCAGTTTAGGTTTATTAAGGGAGCATTCGCTCCCTTTTTTATCGTTAACGAGATTGGCAAATACCACAAAATACGGTGGTGCGCTGACCGAGTTTTATTTCTGATAATAAGTTGCCACATTCGGTACAGGTTTCGCCTCCTCGCCCATATACATGTAGTTTTTGGGCAAAATAGCCGGGTTTTCCGTCTGCGTTAGTAAAATCTTTCAAGGTTGTTCCGCCTTGTTTAATGGCGTGAGCAAGTACCTTTTTAATTTCGCTGACTAACACTGTCAGCCTTTCTACATCAATTGAACCCGCAGCAGCTTGTGGATGAATACCTGACGCAAATAGCGCTTCATTGGCATAAATATTCCCGACCCCCACCACAATATGGTTATCCATAATGCACAATTTAATGGCTTTTTTCTTATTAGCTAAAGCCGCTTGCAGTTGCGTAACGTTAAATTCATCACTTAATGGTTCAGGCCCTAGCTTCGACAATAACGGATGGCCATCTTCGGGTAATTCGTACCATAACCAAGCGCCAAATCTGCGTGGGTCATTAAAGCGAAGCATTTGGCCATTTTGAAGAACTAAGTCAATATGGTCATGTTTTTCTGGTGGGGTATTTCTAGCCAAAATACGTAAACTACCAGACATGCCTAAATGAATAATGGTTAAGCCTGCTTGGGTTTCTATCAACAAATACTTGGCTCGGCGGCGAACATTTAAAATGGTTTGTCCAACAATATTCTGTGCCACCTCAGGAACCGGCCAACGCAATGAGCCATTACGGACAATTAATTGGTCTACGGTTTGGTCAATTAAATAGGGCGAGACCCCTTGGCGGGTGACTTCAACTTCGGGTAATTCAGGCATATCAATGTGTTCACTTAGGTAAGGGAATGATAAAAATAATTAATCTGATTGTACGTTGACTATGGGGATCAGATCAGCGCGCATGCTCGGAGGAATAACATACCAGTTGAACCCTGGGGATTGTAATAAGCCTTCATCCACAAATAATAACCATACTTGAGGCTGGTCAATATTACCTATAACCAAAGTGATTTTAATAGGAATTGAGCGATGAACAGGCTCAGTTTGTATTGCTGAAACGGTAATGTTTTGCCAAGCATCGACCCAATTTTGGCAATTTAAAACATCGTTGGAGCATTGCGACTTCTGTTGGCTACTGGCAAACCATTGGTTAGATATTTGCAATTGCTTTAACGGCAAGTTGCTGTCAAATAAAGGCATAACATCAGTGGGCATGTGCTCAGTTTTTTGATTAATAAAACTGAGCACGGCAATCATCATCGCACTGGCAATGATAATAATGGTATTCCATTTTTTACGAGATAAAGCCATAAACACCACTTAGTTAGTTAACAATAACTAAAGTTTATCACTGCTGGGGTAAATTACGAGTATCAGCCACCAGTCGCGTTCATAAAGCGCAAAACTTGCACGCCTTCTTGGTCAAAATGGTGCGACTGTGGTTTAAATTGTATCCCGTCTAAAATAGCGTGTTTTAGGCGTTCAATATCGCCGGGGTGTGCTCTAACAATGGCTTTTAGGTCAATGGAGTTTTCATTACCTAAACACAGTAATAGTCGTCCTTCTACGGTTACCCGAACACGATTACATTCATGGCAAAAATTATTACTGTGGGGTGAAATAAACCCAACATGGGTGCTGCTATCGGCCATTTGATAGTATCGAGCTGGCCCGCCAGTGCGTTTACTGGAAGGAATAAGAGGATATTGCGCCTCAATAAGTGCTTTTACTTCGTCACTAGAGCAATGGCGACTTTGCTTACGTTCATCAATGACTCCTAATGGCATTTCTTCAATAAAGGCGATATCAAGGTTTCGCGCACGACAAAAGTTCACTAAATCGATCACTTCGTGATCATTTTGTCCGCGTAAAATAACCGCGTTGATTTTAATTTTTCTGAAGCCCGCAGCTATTGCGGCATCTATACCAGCGATGACTCGGTCTAACTTACCGTTACGGGTTAGTTGGGTAAATAACTCTGGATTTAGAGTATCGAGGCTAATATTAAGCCTTGAAAGGCCATTATCAAATAAAGGTTGTGCCAATTTAGTTAAACGAGAGCCGTTAGTGGTCATCGACAGGTCTTCTAACCCAGGCAAATTCCCTAATAGTTTGACTAGCTGATCGCAATCAGTGCGAACTAAAGGCTCTCCACCAGTAAGGCGAATTTTTTTTACCCCTAACTCAGTAAAGGCTTGGGCAACCCATGATAGCTCTTCAAGCGACAGCACTTGTTGGCGAGGCAAAAATTCGGGGTCTTCACTCATGCAATAAACACAGCGAAAATCACAGCGATCTGTGACTGATAATCGCAAGTAATCAACTTGGCGATTGAATCCATCCACTATTTGACTCATATGGGTTACCTACTTAACACTAAAAATATCTGTGAAACTTACAGTACATCAGCAAAAGGTTGAATAAACACGCTTTCACCTTTCGCTATACCGTCATCTTGTTCGCCAATGACAATTAAGCAATTGGCATTAACCATTGAGCTCAACATGCCTGAGCCCTGTGCACCGGTAGATTTAACATGCATCTTGCCATCCGTATCTAGATGATAGATGCCTCTTAAAAACTCGGTTCGACCGGTTTTACTGCGCAGGTTTTCATCTGCAATTGCGGGGATATATTGAGGGTGCCAAGGGCGGTTATCAGCAAATTCTTGCTCGCCAGACAACTTACGAAGTGCAGGTTGTACAAACTGTAAAAACGACACCATAACCGCAACAGGATTACCTGGTAAGCCAAAAAATAATGTGTCGTTAATTTTACCTACAGCAAGTGGGCGGCCGGGGCGCATGTTAATTCGCCAGAAATTAATGTGGCCAATTTTAGCTAACACGGTTTTAATATAATCGGCGTTACCTACAGATACGCCGCCTGAACTAATCACTACATCTGCAGTTAAGCTGGCTTGTTGCAATGCGTCAGTTAAGGCTTGTTCGTTATCTTCAATAATACCTAGGTCAACAACTTTACAGCCTAATTTACGTGCCATTGATTTTATGGTGTAACGGTTTGAGTCGTAAATACAATTTGGCTTTAAAGGCTCGCCAGGTTGGCTAACCTCGTCACCGGTTGAAAATACCGCCACAACAGGTGCGTTGACCACTTCGGCTTGATTGCACCCTAAAGAGGCCAATAGTCCGAGTTCGGCCGCGGTTAAACGGGTTCCTTTAGCTAATGCCACATCATTAATGCCAATATCTTCACCCGCTAAACGCACATGTTGGCCCGATTTTATCTGTTCTGGCTCAAGCAAGGTTAACGTGTCTGCATCTGCTTCGCATAGTTCACGAGGCTGAACCGTGTCGACTCCAGCTGGAATAGGCGCACCGGTCATAATTCTAACGGCTTCACCTGATTGCACGGTGTGTTCATAACCATGGCCGGCTAGCACTTCTGCTACCACGGTTAAGGTTTTCCCTGAGGCAACATCACTGTAAGCAAAACCATATCCATCCATTGCTGAATTGGTTTGTTGAGGTACATTCACTGGCGAGATACTGTCGCTGGCTAACACACGATTATCTAACTCATCTAACGCTAAAGTTTCACTACTTTTGAGCGGCGTGACTTGGCTTAAAATATGGTTAATACCTTGGGCAACAGACAAGCCTTGCTCGCCACTTTGAGGCGTGCTGGCTAAAGCAGGATTAACAGGGATATTCACTTCAGGTGCTTGCCACGATTGTTGGTATTGCATAACAAAATCAGCAATTTGACCAACATTGTTCAAGTCTAGTCGCGTGAGTTCATCTGGGGTGGTCGTGTCATCACAACAGGCAATGGCGACAATGTTTTCGTCGTGTGTGTGAATAAAAGGCTTACCATGAGAAGCACGATGTAATTCAATTTTTGGTAATGCGAGTTTTTTAAAGCCTTCAACTAATACAATATCAACTTTATCTTGTTCAATCTGCTTTAACAGGTGTTGTAGGCTCGGGTCGGTATCTAATGGCTCTTCGGTCATTAATGCCCAGCGGATATGCGACGCCACTAACATTTGCTTAGCACCCGCTTTTCGCATTTCGTAACTGTCTTTGCCCGGAATATCGACATCAAAGTTATGATGGGCGTGTTTAATCACCGCTAGTCTGACACCGCGGCGGTTTAATTCAGGGATCAGTTGCTTGAGTAGCGTTGTTTTTCCGGTACCGCTATACGCACAAAATCCAAGAACGGGAATAGACAGTGGGTTACTAAAAACACTAGACATATGGACCTCTACTTAATTTTACTGCGCTATTTTCTGGGCAAGTTGTTGTTTTTGTTCTGGCGTATTAACGTTAACAAATGCGTCAGGTTGATCTGAAAAATCGGTAACTTGATAATGATGTTGGCTATACCAAATATCAATTTTGCGTTCGCCAGCATCTAAAAAGGCTTGCATAGATTGATATAAGCTAGGCTTAATTAACATCACTACTGGCTGTTCTCTTTTACCGTCACTGGCCACCACAATCTCTGCGTTGGTCGTGACTAATGTGTGCAACATTCTGCTGCTTAAATCTTTAGGCAGTAATGGGCAGTCACAAGGAACGACCAATAATAAGTCGGCTTTGGTGTGCTTCATCGCGGTTATCATGCCCGCTAAAGGCCCTAAGTAACCAGATTCAAGATCACTTAATACAGGGTAACCAAATTGGCTGTATTGTTGTTGGTTGCGATTAGCATTAATCACAACCTGGTTGACTTGAGGTGCGATACGGTTAATCGCATGACTGATCATGGGTTGGTCATTTAATGTGACCAAACCTTTGTCATCACCCCCCATCCTTCTTGCCATGCCTCCGGCAAGGATGACGGCTTCAATATTGGGAGTTTGCTCATTTTGCAAGGACATAAGAGGGTTCCATAGCTAAATTATCTTGCTGAGTGTCTAAATTAGGCACATGTTGGCTAGTATGAATTTTTTGATGATTAATATGCCAATGTTGTTGGCATAAGGCCGTTAACCCACAGGTTTGATGGCTACTAATCAGTAGACCTGTACCCTGCATTTTTAACAAATTGATCATTGCTAAAACCAGTTTTTGCGAGTGTTTGTCCATATTTGAAATGGGTTCATCTAACATCAGTAGTTTCGGCTGACATATCCACGCTCTCGCAATGGCTAAACGCTGACGTTCCCCGCCTGATAAATTTGATGCACTGTGATCTAACAACTGGCTTAATTGCGCCATCTCGATGGCTTGATGGAGCCTTTGCGATATAGTTGGCTGTTGCAGTTCACGTCGAGATAAGCCGTAGGTTAGGTTGTAGCGTACTGAGCCATCAAACAAATAGGGGTGCTGGTGTAAGTATACGGCTTTACCTAATAATGAGTTGGTATGCCACCATGCTGATTTATCAAACCCTGTCGCAATCAACTTGCCTTGAGTTGGCTTGAGTAGTCCTGCCAGAATTTTCATTAACGTTGACTTGCCAGTCCCGTTGTCACCTTGAAGGTAAATGACGTCACCTTGGCGAAACGTTAAGCTATCTACGCTAAATAATGTACGTTGTTCAAATTGTTGGACTAAGTTGGTTACATTGACCGAAGCAATTTGAGAATGTTGAGAAGATGACATCTGACTCATTAATGGCTCCTTGGCAGGGCTTTGCCCCGTAATGAACCAAGAGCAAAATTGAGCACTAATGCCAGAATAAGTAATACTAGCCCTAGTGCAATAGCTTGAGCAAAGTCGCCTTTGCTGGTTTCTAAGGCAATGGCCGTTGGAATGTTACGGGTGACATTCATAATATTGCCTCCCACCATCATAGAACAACCTACCTCAGTAAGAATTCGGCTAAAAGCGGCAACAATGGCTAATAATAATGCCACTCGCAACTCTCTGCAGACTGTCCAAATTGCACGAATCCAACTAGCACCTAAAGTGCGAGACGTTTCCCAAGCACGTTTATCTACACTGGCAAAAGCAGCTTGTGATAAGGCAATTAACACGGGGGCACAAATTAACATTTGTCCGAAAATCATTGCATTTTGGCTAAATAACCACTTTAAGTCACCCATTGCACCATTGCGGGTAAGCAGTAAGTATACCAGTAAGCCAATGACAACGGTTGGAATAGACTGGAGGGTTTGAACTAAATTAGTCACAATCCAGCGACCTGGAAAATGGCTGAACGCCAACACAAATCCCAGCATGATAGACGGGATCAGGGTTAATAATAATGCCGCAAAGGAAACGGAAAAAGAGACATTAATAATTGACCAAACATCGGGGTCAAAAGAAAGCAGCAAGCTAAATGCCTGCTGCAGTAGTGCTAACCAGCTTTCATTCATTGTTGATAAGTTGCCTTAAACAATTGCTCTCCTTGCACGGTGTATCGATTAATCATTGCTTGTGTTTGTGGGGTCGTTAGCCAATCACTTAATGCTTGAGCGCCCTTATGATTGAGTTCTGGGTATTTTTCAGCATTAATCAATATAATTTGGTATGGATTAGCAAGCTCTTTCCCACCTTCAAATACGATATCTAAATCTAATTTTGTCTTGTAAGCCACAAAAGTACCACGGTCGGTTAGGGTGTATGCTTCAAGCTCGTTAGCCATTAGCAAGGTTTTGCCCATACCTTGACCTACAGAAGTATAGCCTGCAAAATCGGTTTTAATTTCCGCTTGCTTCCAAATGGCTAACTCTTTCATGTTGGTCCCTGAATTATCCCCTCGTGAAATAAATGTACTCGGTTTAGAGGCTATTCGGTTAAATGCATCTTGGACACTTTTAGCATCCTGAAGCCCTGCTGGGTCACTTTTAGGGCCAAGAACCACAAAGTCATTTTCCATGATACCACGTGGTTGAGTACCAAAACCGTCAGCCACAAACTTTGCTTCAGCCTCAGGAGCATGGGTCATCACAACATCAACATCGCCTTGGCTGGCTAACCTTAACGCTTTACCCGTACCCGTAGCGATCACTTGTACGGTATAACCAGATTGTTGCTCAAAGGCGGGTAATATTGCCCGTAATAAGCCAGAGTTTTCTGTACTGGTTGTGGTGGCAAGTTTAACAACCTTGTTGTTTTGAGCGTGTACTTGAGGGCTGATAGCTAACCCAGCAATAAGACTTAACGACACTCCAATACTTGCTAACTTTGTAAACATGTTCTGTCCTTTTAAAATGCATAACGAAATACGGGTTCTATTTTAGATTCTGAGACCTAATGATAAGGCTGAATTAAGCAAGTTAAGTGCCAAGTGTAAATAGTGCAAATTGATCTCACTTCCAACACTTAATTTGTGAAGCAGGTCTCAAGCTGTTTAAAAACATTCAAGACAAAATGTCCCAAGTTGTTATATTGATGGTTCATAGTGACCTAATCGATATGATTAAGCACAAAACAGCGTTAATTTTGAGTCAAAATGTCCATCTGGAGTCAAAATGAGTATCCCTGCAAGTGTTAATACTAATATGTCGGTATTAATTGTTGATGATGAGCCCGGCATGCGAAGCTTTTTAATTAAAGCGATGTCAAAAAAGTTTGCTGTAGTCGAGTCAGCTTCTACTATTGCTGAAGCTGAGGCATTACGTGTTCAAGGGCATTTTGACGTGATGATTGTAGATATTCGTTTACCTGATCGTTCAGGTATCGAATGGCATGAAGCATTAGATGATACCGAGCGACAATCTGACATTATTTTTATGACAGGTTATGCAGATATGGATGTCGCCATCAAAGCATTACGAGCTGGTGCAACAGACTTCATTATGAAGCCTTTTCATCTTGAACAAATGATGACTGCCGTTGAGCGTTGTATTGAAAAACGCTTACTCAAACGTGAAAACTTTATGTTGAAGCGCGAGCTATCTCATGGTCAGTCTTCTACCATTATTGGCAGCAGTAATGCGATTACCGAAGTTAAACAAGTTATTGAGCGCGTTGCCCCCGCCAATGCGGTGGTACTGATTGAGGGAGAGTCTGGAACGGGTAAAGAGTTAGTGGCAAGACAACTGCATCAACTCAGTGGCCGCACAGGGCCTTTTGTGCCCGTTAATTGTGGTGCTATCGCGCCAGAGTTATTAGCGAGTGAGTTATTTGGTCATGTAGCGGGGTCATTTACCGGTGCGAAGACTTCTCGTGAAGGGTTATTTAACTTTGCGTCAGGCGGAACTATCTTTTTAGATGAAATTGGTGAAATGCCAATGAATATGCAAACCGCTTTATTAAGAGTGCTAGAGCAGCGTGCTATTCGTCCCGTTGGCAGTGAAAAAGAAGTCAGTATTGACGTACGGGTGGTTGCTGCAACTAACCGTTTATTAGTGGATGAGGTTGAGCAGGGTAATTTTCGTCGCGATTTATATTACCGCCTAAACGTATTGAATATTTTAATTCCACCACTGCGCGCCAGACCCGAAGACGTGGTGGAATTAACCTATCACTTTACCTTACAAATATCGCAAGAGTTAGGCATCAAACCTGTATTGTGGAGCCATGAAGACTTAGAAGTGTTAAAACAACATGAGTGGCCGGGTAATATTCGGGAACTTAAAAACATGATTGAACGGTGTATCTTGTTAGGTAAGCCCCCTGCAGAATATTGGAAAAAAACCACCACAACCAATTTGTCTGATAATTACGGTTACCCAATGAGCTGGACGTTAAAAGAAGTTGAAAAGCAACATGTGACCCAGGTTGTCACCGCGCATGACGGTAATAAGTCGGCGGCGGCTAGAGACTTAGGGGTCTCACGTAAAACATTAGACAGAAAATACAAAGAGTGGTTTGGGCAAGACGTGGATGATAATTCTGAGGTAGCCGAATAGTGTCACTATTTCAGCGAGTGTTTAATATCAGTTGGCAACAAATGCAGGCCAAAGTTCGCTATCGTCTATTGATTTTGACCTTGCTACCTATTTTACTGACACTTGTTAGCCTAGTGTTTATCACCATTTACTGGAACATAAGCTATACCAGTAAACAGCTGTTTATGAAGGTTAAGGCTGATTTAGCGGTGGCAGAAAACACCCTTAATCAAGTGCAAAATAGGCAAGAGCAACAATTAGCTCATGTGGCGAATTCATGGGCTTTTCGAACATCGTTTACTCAATTTATTAACGATAAACAACAAACTCAATCTGTACACAAACTAGCGAATGTGCTCGATAATACTAAACGCACTCTCAAATTAGATTTTTTGCGTTTAGTCAGTGCTGAAGATGTGGCTAAAGATCCTGATTTAACTGCCTTGCTTAAACAAAAATCGGGTCAATCAGCATCTGGTCTAATGGTGTTGCCACCTAATCGTTTACGTAATATTAGTCCTGAATTAGAACGATATGCCAAAATTGATTTAAAACAGACTCAACGAGCCTTAGAGCCTGCTAAACAGCAAGAAGAACGGGGGTTAATCAGTCGTAGCATTTTGCCTATTGTAAACAGTGACTCCTCTATCACTTGGTATATAGATGGCGGTAATTTACTCAATCGTGATACTGCAATCGTCGATTATATTCGCAACTTGGTTTATGACGAAGGTACCTTACCTCTACACTCCATTGGAACCGTGACGATTTTTTTAGATAACGCCAGAGTGAGCACCAATGTACCGATTAATGCATCATCGTCACAATATTCTGAGCAAAATCGTGCGTTAGGGACATTAGTCTCTGAAGAAGTAAGACAGCAAGTACTGATAGAAGGTCAGCCTTGGGTCGACAGGGCATTTGTATTCAATGACTGGTACATTTCAGGTTATGCTCCGTTATTAGATATTTATGGTAAGCGAATTGGCATGGTGTATGCCGGATTTTCTGAAGGCCCGTTCATTAACACCTATTTGATGAACATTATCGAGCTGGGTAGCATTTTAATGTTGGTGCTATTTGGCTCTGGATTATTGGTATACCGCGGCGCATATAGTTTGTTAAAACCAATTGAACGCATTCACCACGTGGTGAAGGCGGTTCAGTCGGGACGTAACGTTCGCATTGGCGAATTAGGTTTAGACCGAGATAACGAGTTGGCTAATTTGGCAGAACAATTTGATAGCATGCTTGATCTGCTCCAGCGCCGAAATGCACAAATTCAAGCTGCAGCTGAGCAGTTAGAAGTGAAAGTTGAACAACGAACCAAAAGCCTCCAAGACAAAACCGAAGAATTGCAACGCAATGTCGCGCTATTAAATGAAACCCGCCAACAACTTGTAACCAATGAAAAGCTCACCGCTTTAGGTGAGTTAACGGCAGGCATTGCTCATGAAATCAATAATCCTACCGCGGTAATTTTAGGCAATATGGAATTGTTGAAGTACGAGTTAGGCCCTCAAGCTGAACAAGTATCTGAAGAAATAGACTTGGTTATTCAGCAAGTAGGTCGTATCAGCACGATTATTAGAAGCTTGTTGCAATATAGCCGCCCTGGCGAATTTAACGCGCCCATTGAAATGCATCAAACGACACCCATCATTGAAGAAGTATTGGTATTGGTGCGCCATTCTATCCAAAAGCAAGATGTGGAATTAATTAAGCAACTGTACGCTACTTGTCCAGTTGAGGTTAATCAACCACAGCTATTGCAAGTGTTAATCAATCTAGTGGTCAATGCCGCACATGCTATTGAAGCAAAAAACTCATCTGAAACCGGACGTATTTGGATTCGTACTCAAGACTGGCTTGAAAATGGCCAACCTATTGGGGTGAAAATTGAAGTTGAAGATGAAGGCGTGGGCATTAACGAAGAGCTGCGTAGCCGCATCTTTGACCCATTTTATACCACCCGCAAAGATGGTACAGGGTTAGGTTTATCGTTAAGTTACGGTATTATCAAACGTTTAGGTGGCACTATTGAAGTTAAGTCAACCGAAGGTAAGGGAAGTGTGTTTACCATTGGTTTGTATCATAAAGCTAAAGATGAATTAACCAATAACCCTTACAAAGGTTTACATTTTAGTTAACTTGAGTTCAGCTTAGCGATCCAAGCCCATTATCTTATGTTTTAGTTAATATTGTTATGCAGTTGAGTGGCATGTTGAGATAAACTGTCGCCAGCTGCTAAGTAACCATTAACTAGAAAATTCAATGAATCAATTATCTGCAACAATTGGCCGCTGGCAAGGTGCTGGACTTATGGCAACCACCTTACTCGGCACAGGGGTGTTTATCTTACCGCAAATGACCATTGCCGCAGCCGACTCTGGCGCACTTTTAGCGTGGCTCATTTTAACCTTAGCTATTATCCCCGTAGCATTAGTATTTGGGCTATTAGCCAGCCGTTTTCCCCATGCAGCGGGCCCCGCTTACTTTGTTGAAAAAGCCTTTGGGCAAGCTCTTGGCCGAACGATAGGTTTAATCTTTTTAATGGTTATTCCCATTGGTGCACCTGCGGCAATTTTGATGACTTTCCAATTTATGTATGCTCTTATTCCGCTTCAAGGAGAATGGCAATTGTTAGCCCAATTGCTGGTGGTGCTGATGTTATTTTTGCTCAATGTGCGTGGCATTCAAGTTTCAGCCAAACTGCAGTTTGCACTGACATTAGCCATTGTTACTGTTGTGACCTTATTATTTGCCGCCAGCGGTTTAAACACAGAGCAGTTAGCGTCATTTAATCAAACCAGCAAACCGCAAATGAGTCCGGTAATGGTGGCGATGGGCATTGGATTTTGGAGCTTTTTAGGTATTGAGGCAATGACCCATTTAGCCAATGATTTTCGTCGGCCTGATAAAGACATGTTACCGGCCATTTTAATGGGCACCGTGTTAGTGGGGGTGATTTATTTAGCCTGTACTTTTCTATTGTTAATGGTGCCAACAGGCGATACCGGTGTGGCGATGATCGGCGCATTTGATTATTTGCTTAGCGAGAGCTTTCTGGGTGGCTATGGCGCACAAGTAATAGGCGTATTAGGCATAGCTAGTGGCTTAGCAACCGTGAATGTGTATGCCGCCAGTGCTGCCAGATTATTGTGGAGCTTTAGTCAGGAAGGCATTTTGCCAAAGTATTTTGTCACCTTAAATCAACATGGGGTGCCAATACGTGCTTTATTCGCCATATTGTTTTCTATGGCAATAGTGATTATTGCGACTTTTTATTCTGGGCAAGATTTAGAAAAACTGATTGCTTGGAGTAACGGAGTATTTGTGATTATTTACCTTTTAGCCATGCTTGGAGCCGCCAAACTGTTAAGTAAACGCTATTTACCGCTGGTGGTTGCAAGCTGCGTATTTTGTATTGGTATTGGCGTCGCGTTAGCAGAAAACATGATATATGCCATTGCCTTAGTGATTATTACCTTGCCATTTATAGGCTGGCAAAAAACACATTTAGCACGTAAACGTGTTTAAGCTAACTTGGGTGGAATGGGGTTGCTGCTAAGGTGAATTATTGGTCATTCATGGCAATGTTACGCATTTGAATAAGTTCGCTGTGCTTAAGGTAGAGTAAGTCTGCACAGCGACGAATAATTTGGTCTTCATATTGAGACAATTCACCGTCAGCATAAGCTAAACGCCACATTGACAATAATAACTGCTGTTTTTCTTCCAATGAAAACTGCTGATTAATTTCGGCCGTAAACTCGAATAAAGAGGTGGCATTACCTCTGACTTTAGTGGCTTCTTCAATTAGTTCTTCAGCTTCAGCAAGGCTGATATTAATGGTGTTTACTAGCATGCCTGGTAATAACTGGATTTCACTTTCACAAAAATCTTCGTCAGCATAAACCACTTCAAGCAGTAGGGTTGCGGCAGCTAAATTTAATTGATGCGCTTTATCTTCAGGGCTTTGGGCTTGACGACGGGAATGCATAAACTGCTTTAGTTTGGCTATCATAATAAATCCTCTTTCAAGTTTTTATACTAGCAAAAACAATAATACCGAGCACTGAGCTCGGCATTAAATTATTTTCATATACGTTAGCCAGAGAGAATAAGTTTAACAATCATTTATTCAGCTAAGGTAAACAAAACGTGCGCTGAGGTTTATTACATTAATGAGCCTAAGCCTTTCATTAATAAATCAACGGTGCCATCACCAGACTGTTGCTGCAGATATTGCTTAGCAATACCCACCATCGGCTCAACATATTCTTTTGAAATGCCTAAGGCCTCAAATGAGTCATAAACCATTGCAGCCCCTTGAAATGATGACCCCATGTCTCCGGCTTTTGATAGTAAACCAGACATGCCTGAGTCACCGGCTAAGCTAGGTACTGCGGCTAAAAGCGCATCAGTACCAGGAATGCTATCACTTAGGGTGCTAAAATCTGAGCTGCCTAAGTTTGATTGTGCCAAGCTCAGTAATGAGCCTAACCCCCCTGCCGCTTGTGCTTCACTGAGCCCTAATTGTGACATCACATTGCCAACTAAAGCGTTATCAGCTAAACCTGCAACCGAAGTAGTGGCTTCAGCAGCGGGTGCCGTTGCTTCCTTATTGCCAGTGATATTATCTAACCATCCGGCTTGAGCTGGAATGGTTGCAAGAGCTGAAAGTAATATGGAGCTTACGAGTATTAAACGCTTCATTGTATCCATCCTTTGGTAAATTATTAACAGTCGCTGGGGGCATAGTAACTTTTTTTTAACGATAACGACATAACAAGAGTTTGTATTGTGCAAAATCAGTTATTTTTGGGTATCCTTAGCCCATATTCAACATGAGTCTATTTTTGGAACCTAATTATGTCACTGTCAGCGATTTTGACGGAAGCTTATAACTTTTTTCGTAATCATATTAGCCAGCTAGCCGCGCTTACCTTTCCATTATTACTGATACAAGTCATGATTCAGCTATGGCTGGGTAATGAAATGCTGCAAGCTGATATTGAAAACCCACAATTTGGGGGAATTCATGCTGCAGCAATGATGCTGTTACTGCTGATTTTTTCAATTTTAATTGCCGCTTTAACACTTTATTTGGAAGTCCGCTCTCGTGGCCATGATGTTACGCCTGCAATGGTTTTAAAACAAAGCCTGCAGTTTGTGCCACCGTTATTATTGGCCGGTGTTTTCTCTGGTTTAGCTATTTTAATGCCATTTATGATGTTTGCGGCATTTGGTGGCTTTTGGTTGGTGGGCTTGGTGATCAGCTTTTATCTTTTTGCCCGTTTAGCTTACGTTAATTTTATGGTCGTGGTGGAACAACTCACACCGTTAGCTGCAATTAAAGCGAGCTTTGCTTTTACTGGCCCTATTACTGTCAAAACCATTGCCATTTTAATGCTTTATATTCCACTATCATTAATCAGTGGTAGTGTGTCTCAACTAGCTGCACAAGTTGGCTTTCCGTTGCAGTTAATTTCAGACACCATATTTGCTTTCTTCGGTTTATTTGTAAATGTGGCATTGTTCCGTTTATATATGGTGAATCGTAAAACTGATGATGTGGCTGACGACGATCATCATACTGAAGTGTAAATCACCCTTAGCTGGAGAGACGATTGATAACGGATACTGAATTAGTTGAACAATTTTCTGATCTGCTAGGCGATGATTATGCCAGCGCGAAGAGTTATGTACGTGATATTCCGACTCAAGCGCTGGTTTACGTGCGAAGTTTTACTCATAAGTTAGCCTCGGTCATTGCCGACAAACACCAGTTAAGCTTCACCTCTGCTAACTTATATGACCGTATCGAGCAGTTAAATCAGCGGCGATTAATTGAAGTGAGTGCCATACGTGCGATGCATAAACTACGTGCAGATGGTAATCGAGGCGCTCATCCTGAAAAATACCATTTAACCCAAAACCAGCTCGTTACCATAGCTGAAAAATCTATTCGACAAATTATTAGCTTAGTAACCCAGCTATATCCAGCTGTTCATGGTTCGCCAGTCCCTGAGAATAAGTTTATTGAGTTTGACTCATTTGCAGGTCGCGATTTGTGTTATCGCGCCATGATGCATAATGATCACCATGCGCAATATTTGGTGGCAATGTCATTAAAAGCACAGGCTTTAATGGCACAAGAGCAAGTCAGTGCAACTCAGCTTGATTCTGATAAACCACAAGATACCACTCAAGCTCAAGCCGAAGTTAAGCGATTATTTGCGCAAGCGGCTTACTGGTTTGCCCAAGCCGCACCTTATGAAATGGCGGCATTATACGAACATGGTGTAAGCCAGTTACATGGTTATGCCGCAACAGACTCCAAGGAAGAATTGTCAGCACAAGGTGAGGCATTAATTGCAAAAGCGGCAGATAATGATGTTATTGAAGCGAAAGCGTTACTCGGCTATTTCTATTTAGTGGGCAGCCAAGTGTTTGAGGTTGACCTTGAGAAAGCGAAAACCTTACTGACTCAAGCGGCTGAAGCAGAAAATATTGAAGCCATGTCTAATCTTGGGGTGTTGTATTATCAAACTCAACAGCATGAGCAAGCATTGGCATGGATGCAAAAAGCGGCAAAATCGGGTTACCCACAATCACAATATCATCTTGCTTTATTGTTGGCTGAAGCTGACTCAGAGTTTAATGGCATTGAACTAGCAGCCACAGCAACAATTCCTTCGCCAACAACAGATTTACTGGAACAAAGCCAATACTGGATGCAAGAAGCCGCCAGCCAAGGACAACTAGAAGCAATGCTCCATTGTGCATCGCAAATATTGCATGATGACAATGCCACTAAAGAGCAGCTGCAGCTGGCTGAACACTACCTATATGAAGTGATTAAATATGGTCATGATGTCACGGCAATGATTGAGCTGAGTGTTGCACTAGCCGATGGCATACTTGGGCGCATAGATGTGGTGCAAGCGGCTTATTTATTACAGCAAGCGAAATTACATGCTACTGACGTGCAGTTGCAAGTTATCGCACCGCTTTGGCAGTCTTTATTAATGCAAATCGATAATGTGATGGCGCTGTCACCTAGTGAAGAACAATGGGCTGCTCTTGCTCAAGCGAAGACAATACTTAGCTAAATTTAAGCCAAAAAAAAGCCGGATGATGAGTCCGGCCACAGAGTGTGTGAGCAATGTTGTGCTTGCGAACTCAGCGGGATTAAAAAGGTGATGAAGCTTTTTAGTAAACTGAGCTTTGGAACGCAAATAAATAATAATCATTCTCATTTGTGTTTGCAAGCTTTACAACAATAATTTTTGTGCCTTTACACTCTTTACTGATTTTATACTGGATTACAGGGCTGCAGCACCACTAAGCTGCTTTTGTAAATGCAGCTTGTTGTTACTGGTATCGTGATGATCACTTTCTAAACCGGTAATATGATATTGGCGACTCACTAACATATTTAGCATGGCATTAAAGTGATTACGGGTTTTAACTGAAAGCCGCTTATAGCCTTGCTCTGCTGCCCACTTTTCTTGATATTCAAGCATGGTTTTGGCTAAGCCTAATTGACGGAAATCAGGTAACACGCCGCCTAACCAGCTATAAAACTCATCATTTTGTTTCGCATAACCTAGCTTAAATCCCGCTACTTCACCTTCAACATAAGCCACTAAAATCAAACACGGGTTAGCCGCTAATCTTTCAGCAATATCTAGCTGGGTTTGAGGTTTATCCAACTCAGGAACTTGCGCCGATAATTGAGCAATTAATTGGCAAGCATCTGCAGTAGCTTGGGTAAACTCACGAATTTCTATTGTGTACATCTAGGACTCCAACAACCATTGAATCGGTTTTTAATGGTCACATTATAACAGGTCTGGCCAGTTGGGAAAATGACATTTATGAGCCATTGGGCGTACATTAAGATAGCTTAGCTATCAATTGCTTAGCCATTAATAAACTTTAGTTGGCGTACAGCTGTATTGATTTTTTCTGGTGTTAAGCCTGAACCTAGAATGCATTATAAAGGGTGGTATAACACACTAGGCTCAGGCTTTATAAGATTAGGCGTGAGTTGTTGAGCGAGCTGATGTACTAAGGAGTTTATCTTGAAGCACTTTTAGCAATACACCGTACACAGGTAAGAAAAGCCCTAAGCTGACCATCAATTTAAAACCATAGTCAATGGTGGCTATTTCAGGCCAGTGCTTGGCCATAAATGGGTCGCTAGAGGCATAAAAGGCAATACTGAAAAACACAAGGGTATCGACTAAATTACCCACTACGGTTGATGATGCTGGGGCTAGCCACCACACTCTTGCTTGCCTTAGCTTAGCAAATACGGTGATATCCATGAGTTGGCCAACCAAGTAAGCCACAAAGCTGGCAAAAGCAATTCGGAATACAAAGCTGTTAAATTCAACTAATGAACCAAGCTGTTGAAATTGACCTTGATGAAATAGTACACCAATAACATAAGACACCACCAAAGCGGGCAGCATGGCTTTAAATATGATCTGTCTTGCGGCTTGTTGACCAAAAATTCTCACGGTCAGATCAGTGGCTAAATACACAAACGGAAAGCTAAATGCTCCCCAAGTAGTATGGTATCCAAATAGTTGGAAAGGTAATTGAACCAGATAATTGCTGGCGCAAATAATAATCAGATGAAAGCTTGCTAAAAACAGCAAGGCACGGCGTGTTTGCGCCTGAGTTAACATTAACATTGTTGACCTTTTTATTGGGTTAGACGGGGTGAGGGAACCCGCAAAATTTTTGGCTTTTTATTAAAGCACGTACAGAGGTTTTTTATCATTATAGCTTAGTGAATCGACCATCATTGTGTGGCGATATCAATAAGGGGGCAGGATAATACCACCGCCAAAACAAAAAGCCCAGCATCAGCTGGGCTTTTTTAGTGCAAGTTTACATTGCTTTATGCGTCAGTTTTACCTGAGTCAGTCTGCGCTTCAACTTGTTTATTGCCACCACCTTTACGCTCTCTTTTGTTGAAGAGTTTTTCAACAACAACGAAGAACAGTGGAATCAAGAAGATACCAATAAACGTTGAGCTCATCATGCCACCAAGTACACCAGTACCTAGCGCATTTTTACTACCTGAACCTACACCTGTACTAATGGCAAGTGGTACAACACCTAAACCGAATGCTAACGAGGTCATTAGAATTGGACGTAAACGTACACGCACTGCATGTAAGGTTGCTTCAACCAGTCCAGCGCCTTTCTCGTAGAACTCTTTAGCAAATTCTACAATCAAGATAGCATTCTTGGTTGCTAGCCCCACGGTGGTTAATAGACCTACTTGGAAGAATACGTCATTAGGTAATCCACGTGCGTTCATTGCAATCAAGGCACCAATTACCCCAAGCGGAACCACTAGAATAACCGCAAAAGGTACTGACCAACTTTCATATAAGGCCGCAAGTACTAAGAATACAACCAAAATAGACAGTGCATACAAGGCAGGTGCTTGGTTACCAGATAGACGCTCTTCATATGACAGACCGTTCCATTCTAAACCAAACCCTGGTGGTAGCTGCTCTACCATGGCTTCAAGATCAGCCATTGCTGCACCAGTACTGTATCCAGGCATGGTTGCACCTTGAATGTTCACTGCAGGTAAGCCGTTAAAACGCTGCAATTGCGGTGAACCATAGGTCCATGAACCTGTTGCAAATGCAGAGAATGGTACCATTTCACCTTCAGAGTTACGCACATACCACGTGTCTAAATCGCTAGGTTGCATACGATATTTAGCTTCACCTTGAACGTATACTTTTTTCACACGTCCGCGGTCGATAAAGTCATTCACATAAGAACCACCCCAAGCTGTTGCTAGTACGCTATTGACGTTATTAATATCAATACCTAATGCACTAATTTTGGCATGATCAATATGAATCTCGTACATAGGAGCATCTTCCTGACCGTTTGGACGAACGCCCACTAGGTTAGGGTTTTGTGCCGCCATCCCCAATAACTGGTTACGCGCTTGAATCAAGGCTTCATGGCCTTGACCGCTTCTATCTTGTAGATATAAGTCAAAACCGTTGGCCGTGCCTAGCTCAATAACCGCTGGAGGTACAAAGGCAAACACCATGGCTTCTTTGATTTGCGAGAAACGCGCCATTGCACGAGCTGAGATAGAGTTAACGTCTTGTCCCGCTTCAGTACGCTCAGCCCAATCATGTAGACCAATAAACGACATCCCCATGTTTTGACCCATACCTGCAAAGCTGAATCCCGCTACGCTAAATACAGATTTAACACTGTTGCCTTCTTCCTCAAGGTAGTAATCATTGATGTCTTTTAAGACATTAATGGTACTTTCTTGAGTCGAGTTAGTCGGCAAAATAGCCTGAGTAAACATGATACCTTGGTCTTCATCAGGCAAGAATGCCGTTGGCATGCGCATGAAGATCCACGCGGTGGCAATGACTAACACCAAGTACACACCCATCATGCGTACTAAACGCTTGAGGATTTGTGCAACACTGGCTTCATAACGCGAGGTTAATTTGTCAAAACTACGGTTAAACCAACCGAAGAAACCAGTATTAATGTGTGTGTGGCCTTTTGGTAATGGCTTTAACATGGTGGCACATAATGCTGGGGTTAACACCATTGCCACGAATACAGAAAGGGCCATCGCCGTTACAATGGTAATGGAGAACTGGCGATAAATAATACCCGTTGAACCTGACATAAATGCCATTGGGACGAATACCGCAGATAGGGTTAAACCAATACCCACAAGTGCGCCGGTAATTTGATCCATTGACTTACGGGTGGCTTCAAGTGGACTCAAGCCATCTTCAGACATCACCCTTTCAACGTTCTCGACCACAACAATAGCGTCATCCACCAGAAGACCAATGGCTAGAACCATTGCGAACATGGTTAAGGTGTTGATGGTAAAACCGGTAGCAGATAGCACCGCAAAAGTCCCTAAAAGTACCACGGGTACTGCAATAGTAGGGATCAGTGTTGCTCTGAAGTTTTGTAAGAACAGATACATGATCAGGAATACTAAAATTACCGCTTCAATTAGGGTGTGTACTACACCTTCAATTGATTTTTCAACGAACGGAGTCGTGTCATAAGGGTAATAAATTTCCAGAGCGTTAGGGAAGTAAGCACTTAATTCGTCGAGTTTTTCACGAATGTTGTTTGCTGTATCTAGCGCGTTAGCACCGGTTGCCAGTTTGAATGCAATACCCGCAGCAGGTTTACCGTTATAGTAAGACTCTACGGCATAACTTTCTGCACCTAACTCAATTCTAGCGACATCAGCAAGATAAACGTTAGCACCAGAAGCATCAGACTTTAAAATAATACGCTGGAATTCTTCTGGAGTTTGTAAACGACTTTGAGCGGTAACAGTCGCGTTTAGCTCTTGTCCTGGCATAGCAGGAGAGCCCCCTAACTGACCTGCAGATACCTGCGCATTTTGTTCTTTAATCGCCGCCATTACATCAATACTGGTGATGTTGTATTGAGTAAGCTTAAGTGGGTCTAACCATATGCGCATTGCGTACTGCGCACCAAATAACTGAATTTCACCCACGCCCGGTACACGGCTCATTGGGTCTTGTACGTTTGCCGCTACATAGTCAGCAATGTCATTTTTTTCCAGTGAACCGTCTTCAGATACGAACGCGGCAACCATTAAGAAGCCAGCACTCGACTTGTTAACGTTAACCCCTTGCGCCTGCACTTCTTGCGGTAACAAGGTCATTGCGGCTTGCAGTTTGTTTTGTACCTGAACCTGTGCAATATCTGGGTCAGCTTCAGTGTTAAACGTCAAGGTAATAGTGGCATTACCAAAGCTATCACTGCTTGACGAAATATATCTAAGGTGGTCAATACCAGTCATCCGTTGCTCAATAACCTGAGTCACGGTATCTTCCATGGTTTTTGCTGATGCACCAGGATAAAACGCCGTTACGGTAACCGTTGGTGGCGCAATACTTGGGTACTGTGCAACAGGTAGGCCACGAATAGCCAGTATCCCTGCAAGCATGATGAGAATTGAGATCACCCAAGCAAAAATAGGGCGATCAATAAAAAAGCGTGCCATAGTTATTTCCTATTTTTGTTTAGCGTCTGCAGATAATACTTGTGGTGAAACAGGTGCACCTGGACGTACTTTTTGTAGCCCTTCAACAATTAATTTGTCGCCAGGATTCAAGCCATCAGTAATACGCCACTGATTGTTAATCACTTCAGCAGTGGTAACGACTCGAGTTTCAACGTTGTTTTCTTCATTAACCACCATTGCAACCGCTTGGCCTTTGGTGTTACGAGTAATGGCACGTTGAGGCACTAAAATAGCATTTGGGTCAGTACCTGTGCTTAAGCGAGCACGTACATACATTCCAGGAAGTAATACACCGTCTGGGTTAGGGAATTCAGCACGTAAGGTGACAGAACCTGTTGCTTCATCAACGCTAACTTCAGCGAATTGTAGAAGACCTGTTTGTTCGTAAGTTGTACCGTCTTCTAAAATCAAGGTGACTTCAGCATTTTCACTTTGCTGTAATTTTCCGGCTTTTAACTTACTTTTTAAGCGAAGTAACTGCGCGCTTGATTGAGCAATATCGACGTTAATTGGGTCAAGTTGTTGAATAGTCGCTAAGGTATTGCTTTGGTTAGCGGTAACTAACGCACCTGCGGTGACAGAAGATTTACCGATACGGCCAGAAATTGGCGCTTTTACTTCAGTATATTCTAAGTTGATTTTAGCAGTGTTAATGGCAGCTTCAGCAACAGTTACTGATGCTAATGCTTCTTTATAAGCGGCTTTGGCTTCATCAAAATCTTGTACGCTGACAGCATTGGTTTTAACCAAGGTTTCATAACGCTTAGCTGTTGCTTTTGCTGATTCTAAAGCGGCATTCGCTCGTGCTAAATCTGCTTCTGCACTGACTAAAGCAGCTTTATAAGTTGCCGAGTCAATTTGATATAGCGATTGGCCTTGCTCAACTTCACTACCTTCTACAAAACTCCGTTGAGTGACAATGCCTGAGACTTGAGGACGAACTTCCGCTTCTAAAAATGACTTGCTACGACCTGGCAACTCAACTTGAATTGATTGAGGTTGAGCTTGCACAGTGATGACACCCACTGGGGTAGGGGGCTGTTGTTGTTGCGATTGCGCGCCACCATCTTGCTTGCCACAGGCTGTTAACCATAACGACGCAGAAATAACTGCGGCAATTTTCAATGCTTTATGCATGAGAGCTCCTACTCCTAAATAATCTACATACTAAACTTAGGCTAGTATGTTTTTTTGTGTTTTGTTGAATTAGTACTATTTTGCAATGTTATCCATGTTGACGATAGCCTGAATTAACATCACATTCGGTTAAATTGTAAATAAATACGTAAACTCGGTTTATTGCTATGAAGTTGTTAGCGAATATGGGTTGAGTTAACTTTTTATGATTGAATCCCGTAAACTTGTGTACTTTTCTTGTCAGAAGTTTAACTTTACCTTATATGCATTTCTATGAGTTTTTTTTGCTAAAATCTTAATCAAAACGATAATATCTATCTATATTAAATGGTTTTTGCTGGCTTTTTTAGCTAATTATTCTTGTAATACTATGTCAAATTGACTGCTTTTAGAATGACTTTGCACCAATTGTGCGTTGGTGGAGACGAACTTAATCAAAATGGTTCTCCAAATTCAGGCGTTGTAATGGTCACCTAGTACATTTTTCATTTGTGGTAGCCTTTATAAAAAGCTCATTCCAATCATGTAATACTAGATCAAATGCTCCTTTGATCACCTAGCTTGTGTATCACTTTTATAATGAATGTGCAGGTTAGTAAAAGTGGTGTTAGGTGGCATATTACTCGAGTGCTATCAAAGATAATGCTTAAACTAATAAGCAACATTGCACTAAAAATAATAACTAATGATTATGTATGTAACGCCAAAGTAAACTATATGGTGTAGTTTATTGTGTGGCCGTTGAAAAGTAAACTGATCAGTGTAAAATAATTTGTATCCGTATATGTGGTAATTATTATGAATACAGTTAAAAAAAGCGTCAGCCAGCTAAAGCGAGAAGCCATTATCGAAGCAGCAAAAAAAATGTTCAAAGAACAGGGTGTTGCTTCAACTAGCATGGATAAGTTAGCTGAGGTCGCACAAGTTTCTAAACGTACTGTATACAATCACTTTGCGACTAAAGAAGCCCTAGTGATGTATTTGTTGGGTGAATTTTGGCTTGAAGCTATTTCGTTTAACCAAGGTGTGTATGACCCTGACCAAGACTTATTGATACAGCTTAGAGAAATTATCTTAACGGAAATAGGGGTAATTAATTCGGTAGAACATATCGATATGGCACGGTTGATTATTGGCCATCTATTTTATAGTTGCGAACAAATGAGCCAAGAAATTGAAAAAATGAAGCAGCATGAAACGGCGACATTACGCTGGATTAAAGCGGCACAAGCTGACGGACGAATAACGGTGAAAGACGTGCAGCATGCTAACCAACAAATGATGCACTTGATTAAAGGGCAGGCGTTTTGGCCACAAATTATGGCTTGTGATCCATTACTTACAGAAGATGAGAAACGCCACCTTGCACACGAAACCGCAAAAATGTTTTTAAGTCGTTACCAGTAATAAAGCTGTTTAGCCGTTATTGCATGGCTTTATAGGCGATTATCACCCACACCTAATGAAATAATGCGGCTTATCTCTGCTAACGTTAGTCCAGACTCTTGTTGCCAATGATTAAATGCCGCTTGAGTTTGGTTTAACCCCGTTTTAGAGGTGAAGCCCGCATCAACCACTTTGTGCGCTTTTAGATAGGCTTGTACATCTTGGCTGAGTAAAAAGGTATCTTTGCCAATAGTTCGAAGAAAATACGGCCCGGTATTGCCACCTAAGCGCGCACCTTGTTTTTTGAGTAATTGCCACAAGCCAATAATGTCGTTAACAGGCCAGTCAGCAATTAATTTGGCAAAACCGTTATGTTTGGCTGATAAGGTTTGCACCATGTAAGCATTATCGACAATGGCTTGGGTTTTCTTTTGATGACGAATCAATGTTGCATCAGTGGCGCGTTGTTGAATTTGTTCAGGTGAAAGCATAAGCACTTTGTGTGGTTCAAAGTCAAAGAAGGCTTTTTCATAAGCAGGCCATTTATGTTCGACAACCTTCCATACAAAACCACTTTGAAAAACTCGCTTTGACATCACAGAAAGCAACTCTGCATCACTATACTGAGTAATTTCTTGCGCAGATAAGGTATCTGGAAGTAAGGCTTCAACGGCTTCTAAGCCACCTTTCCGTTCACAGGCTCGAGACAAAATGTCGGCAAATTTTTCAAGCTTAGCCACACAAATTCCTTAATTACATTGGTTGAGGTTAGCACCATACTTATACGGGGTAAGTTTGGGTTAGATCAAATGGTGCGTCAATATGGCATACATTACATATTGCGCTCTTTTTTGAGTTGTAAAAATTGTTTCCATTTGACGATTTCTGGCGGTAATTCAGGTGTGTCACCGTGATAACCCGCTTCTTTTACTAAGGTGGCAATGGGAACTTGCTTACCTTTACAAACAAAAACCCCGCGTACATGCACGATACAATGTAACCCTCTTGCCGTGGTAAATCGCTGCTCTATATAGAAATACTTTTCATCCCAACCGACGACTTTGGTTTCAATTTCAAATTTTTCAAAAGGTTTAATGTCTCTGATATAAGTGAATTCAGATGCATTAACAATGGGCATCCATTTCATTTTAAGAAACTTTTTCATTAATCCCATATCGGCAATCATATAGGTTCGTGCTAAGTCCATAAACGCTGGATATCGAGAATTAGTCATGTGCATATTAATGTCACAATCTAACGGCAACACTCGATAATCAATTTTACTGCTATCGAGAAACCCAATACCTTTACAGTGACGAATTCGCCATAAAAATAACCAAACTAACCTAAAATACAAATTCATTAATGACGACTCCTTTATATTAGCGCATCAGGCTAACAAAGGTCTGACCAGCTATCAAGTAATGGATTAATATATTTATTATTACTTTTTACAAATAAAAAAGTGGCGTTAATGGCGGCGGTTTGCCAAGGCTGTTGTTATTGATATTCATCGGCCAGCAGTTTAGTATGCACCTGCTGAAATTCAGCATTAATTCTCAGGGCGGGGCGAAATTCCCCACCGGCGGTAAACTTAATAAGTAAGCCCGCGAGCGCTCGATTTTTCGAGGTCAGCAGATCTGGTGACTTAGTGTGGTAATTAACCTATTGCCCATTGACTAATAGTCCAGAGCCGACGGTTAAAGTCCGGATGAAAGAGAATAGAAAACCATCAGTCACTTGTTACTGGTGCATTTGCTATGGCCGTTACATAAGCCACTTTCCAAAGCCCTGATTCTGGTATTTTTTAGGAGTAAACCATGGATCAGTTATCATTACTTGCGCCTTTTGGCGACCCAATCGAACGTGTAGAAAAAGCCTTAACCGCCTTAAAGCAAGGCCACGGTGTTTTGTTGCTTGACGATGAAGATCGTGAGAACGAAGGCGATATTATTTATTCTGCGCAACACCTTACCTCACAACAAATGGCATTAATGATCCGCGAATGCAGCGGAATTGTTTGCTTATGTTTAACCGATGCTCAAGCGACTAAGTTAGCATTGCCGCCAATGGTTGCCGACAACAATAGCGCTAATCAAACCGCCTTTACTGTTTCTATTGAAGCAAAAGAAGGCGTGACCACAGGCGTGTCGGCAGCAGATCGTGTGACTACCATTAAAACCGCTATTGCGACTGACGCAAAACCTAGTGATTTAGCAAGACCGGGTCATGTGTTTCCGCTTCGTGCCCGTGCCGGTGGAGTATTATCTCGCCGTGGCCACACTGAGGGAACCGTTGATTTAATGCAAATGGCTGGTTTAGCCCCCGCAGGTGTGCTGTGTGAGTTAACCAACGAAGACGGCACAATGGCTAAAACGCCAGAAATTATCGCCTTTGGTTTAAAGCACAATATGCCGGTGTTAACCATTGAAGATATGGTGTTGTATCGCCAACAGCATGACTTGAAGTTGGCTTAAGTTATTCACTTATGTGAGATTAACGACGCCAAAATAACATAAAAAAGCCGACATGATTGTCGGCTTTTTTATTGGAGTGTGTTTTACGCGGCAATACCGCTATGACGTAATAATGCATCAATGTTGGGCTCGCGACCCATAAAGCGTTTGAACAGTGTCATTGGCTCTTCACTGCCGCCCATTTCAAGTACATTATTGAGGAAACTTTTACCTGTTTCAGGGTTAAAGATACCTTCGTCTTCAAAACGAGAAAACGCATCAGCTGAAAGCACTTCGGCCCATTTATAGCTGTAATATCCTGCGGCATAACCTCCAGCAAATATGTGGGCAAAGCCATGTTGGAAACGGTTAAAACTTGGTGGAGTTAATACAGCAATTTGGCTGCGCACTTCATCTAAAATGCCTTGTACATTAGCGCCTTTCGCTGGGTCAAACTCGTGGTGCATTCTAAAGTCGAATAATGAGAACTCGAGTTGACGCAACATCATCATGCCTGACTGGAAGTTTTTAGCTGCTAGCATCTTATCTAATAGTGCTTTAGGTAAAGGCTCGCCTGTTTCAAAGTGACCTGAAATTTCGGCTAAGGCCTCTTCTTGCCAACACCAGTTTTCCATAAATTGGCTCGGTAACTCTACCGCATCCCAAGGTACGCCATTGATACCCGATACACCGCCAACGTCTACTTTTGTTAGCATATGATGAATACCATGACCAAATTCATGGAATAAGGTAGTGACTTCATCATGGGTAAATAATGCCGGTTTACCGTCAACAGGGCTGTTGAAGTTACAAGTTAAATAAGCCACTGGCTTTTGTAACCCATTAGAGGTGACACGACGGCCGCGACAATCGTCCATCCAGGCGCCACCTCGCTTACCTGTGCGAGCGTATAAATCTAAATAGAAACTTCCTCTATGAGTGTTTTCAGCATCATAAATATGGAAGAAGCGTACGTCTTTGTGCCATGTGTCGAAGTCTTTTTCTTCTTTAATATTAAGACCAAATAGCTTATTTACCGTGAAAAATAGTCCTGAAAGCACTTTATCTTCTGGGAAGTAAGGACGCAGAATTTCTTGTGAAATCTCATACTTATGCTGTTGCAGCTTTTCAGCGTAATAGCTTAAGTCCCATGATGCCATTTCTTCAACGTTATAGTGCTGTTTGGCAAAGGCTTTTAACTCGGCAAGTTCAGTTTCAGCTTGTTTTTTAGAGCGTTGGCCTAACTCATTTAAAAAGCCCAGTACTTGTTCTGGTGACTCAGCCATTTTGGTGGCTAAAGATTTATGGGCATAACTTTCAAACCCGAGTAAGTTTGCCAATTCATGACGTAAGGCAACAATTTCATTCATGTTTTCACTATTATCAAACTCGCCAGCATTCGGGCCTTGGTCTGATGCTCGAGTCACAAAAGCGCGGTAGCATTCTTCACGCAGCTCGCGTTTGTCACTGTAAGTCATTACCGGCAAGTAAGATGGAAAATCTAAGGTAAATAGCCAACCTTGTTGTTCAGTGGCTTCCGCCATCGCTTTAGCCGCTGCAACAGCTGAATCAGGTAACCCCACTAAATCAGCTTCATCAGTGATTAATTTAGTCCAGGCTTGAGTAGCATCTAATAATTGATTGGAGAAGTTGCTGGTGAGTTCTGATAAACGTTTAACAATTTCGCCATAACGGCCTTTTTGGGCGTCATCTAAGCCAATACCTGATAGTTCAAAATCACGTAGGCTTTGCTCAATTAACATTTTCTGGGCTTGGGTTAATGAAGCAAACTCGGCTGACTGATGAATTGATTTATACGCTTCATATAAGCCCTGATGTTGACCAACAAAAGTGCCATAGTCAGATAATAATGGCAGACAAGCGTCATGAGCTTCACGCCACTCATCATTGCTGACAACTGAGTTCATATGAGAAACCGGCGACCAAATTTTGCTGAGTTCATCGTCAACTTCTTCTAGAGGGGCTATGAGGTTGTCCCATGAATACTGGCTGTTTGCCGCAAGGAGATCTTCTATCGTTTGGCGACACTTATCAATAGCTTGCTCTACTGCAGGCTTAATATGTTCAGGCTTGATGTGTGAAAAAAGCGGGAGTTCGGTGCCTTGTTGCAAAGGGTTGCTCATGTTGTTTCCTCGAAGAATAAGCGTATCTATTCTTTATGAGGGCAAAGTGTTAAAAATTCAAGTCACAACACCTCAACGTTTACCGGGTAAGAGGGCATCAACAACTCTAAATTTATCGAAAAAAGTGATGTGTTTTGCGAAAAACAATGACAAATAATTTGTTTTTACAATTATTGATAACCAGATCTCAAATGCAACTCATTATCATTACTCTTTACGGCTTTGTTGCTAATATGCTGCCATATTTAATGAATAACTAGAGTCAGCTCATTATGCAAAAGTTGGTCACGAAATTAACTTACAATTATATAGGGTTACTTTGTATCTTAGGAGGTAGTGGCTTACTCTCTTTTACAGCACAGGCGCAATCTGAAATAGATTTTTCACTCGATTTAGCTTGGGATAGCCAATATATCTCTGAAGGGCGGAACAATTTAGATGACGGTGGTATTGCTTGGGCAATGGCCAGCATCAATCAAGACAATCTGATCATTTATGCTGTGTTGGGCCGAGGCGATCAAAGTCATTATATAGAATGGAATTTTGGCGTTGAATACGCAGTTAATTTTGCTGAGAACTTTGAAGCTACCTTTGGTTATCAGCGACTGGAGTTTTATGGTGCTGAAAGAGCATCTGATAATGAATTATTCAGCACTCTGACTTATAGCGGTGTTGAATGGTTAATTCCTGCAATCAGTTATACCTATTCTACAGAAGCGGCAGGTTATTTTATAGAAGTCAGTTTACATAGCCCTTGGGAAATTACCGACACATTTACTGTGACACCTTATGTACTACAAGGGTTTGATTTTAATTATGTTACTGAAGAACACAATGGTGCGAATCACTTTCAATTTGGTCTAGAGCTGGGTTATCAATTTACTGACAATATTTATGCTATGGCGCATGTTAATCATTCTATTGCGCTGGATGATATAAAACAGCAAGCAAAAAACGAGCAATTTGAAGATGATTTAGACCAAACCTATGCGGGTGTATTTATCAATTGGCAGTTTTAATATCTTATTATCAGTTGTTTACACTTTAAGGGCCGCAATTAGCCCATTTTATGTATAGATAAACCTAAGCGAAAGGCTATTGCCAGTTCTACATAAATGTTAAAACACTAGAGTACAAAAAGATGGCACAACAGGATGGTTGTGCTTTTTCAATGGTAAGGAAGCAATATGTTTAATTACTCATATTTTGCCATTTCTGGCGTAACGCTACTGTTAACTAGCTTGGTCTTTTCTACTGTATTTGCGACAGATGATTGGTCTTCACTCACACGTTCTCAAGCTAATAAAAAAGCTTCAAACTCTTCTGGGCAAGATAATCATCAACGTCAATCTAGCCAACTTGGGCATGACGAAGTGTTGGATGATCAGGGAAACCCTATTGCAATTAGAACACCTGCAATGGCATTGGAATATCAAGCCAATGAAGCGGCTGTGATTATTAAACCTCAACGCAAGCCGTATAAAGCTAAATCTCTGAAGTCGACTAAAAACATCAGCAAAAATAAGCTTGCAGATGACCCAAGTTGTCGCTGGTTGCATCAGCGTACTAGGCACTTGCTAAGTCAACTCAGAGATAATCAAAGGCACCAAACACATGTTGAAGAAGAGCTTTCTGCCAGAATGTCAGAGTGGAAATGCCTCAAATGTGATACAGATGGACCGTCTCAGGGCGATCATGACAGATGCCAATATAAGCGTTAAATAATGATGTTTTTATCATTGTTCAAAATCCGTTGCGGTCGGCCAACATTTCGCCATCAAAGGCTTTTCTCCTCTAGTATCCGATAAGATTCATCCCTACAATGGTTGCATTCAATGAAGGGAGAAGATCATGGCTCAACATTTTGACTATATCGCACTGGGTGCGGGAAGTGGCGGCATTGCCTCAGCAAACCGTGCCGCAATGCGCGGTGCAAAAGTATTAGTAATTGAAGCTCAGCACGTTGGTGGCACGTGTGTCAACGTGGGTTGTGTTCCTAAAAAAGTCATGTGGTATGGTGCTCATATTGCTGAATCAATGAACCTTTACGCTAAAGACTATGGTTTTGATGTCACGGTAAATAAGTTCGACTGGAACACCTTAGTTGACAGTCGTGAAGCTTACATTGGCCGTATTCATGATGCTTATGGTCGCGGTTTTGCCAACAACAAAGTGACCTTAGTGAATGGCTACGGTAAGTTTGTTAATAGCAACACGATTGAGGTGAATGGCGAGCAATATACCGCGGAGCATATTTTAATTGCAACCGGTGGTTCTCCAACTATTCCTAATATACCGGGGGCTGAATATGGCATCGACTCAAATGGCTTCTTTGCCTTGCGTGAGCAACCAAAACGCGTAGCCGTTGTAGGTGCGGGTTATATTGCGGTTGAATTGGCGGGCGTATTACATGGGCTAGGCAGTGAAACACATTTATTAGTCCGCAAGCATGCACCACTGCGTAATTTTGACCCAATTCTCACTGACGCATTAGTGGAAGCAATGGCAACAGACGGGCCAACATTGCACACACATAGTACGCCCAAACAAGTGGTTAAAAATGCCGATGGCAGTTTAACGCTTGAGCTTGAAAACGGTAATAGCCTTGAAGTTGATACAGTAATTTGGGCCATTGGACGCTCACCTGCTACAGGTAATATTGGCCTTGAAAATACCGATGTTCAGCTAGATGAAAAAGGCTATGTGATCACCGATGAACAGCAAAATACCACCGCAAAAGGTATTTACTGTGTAGGTGATATTATGAAAGGAGGTGTAGAACTCACTCCCGTTGCAGTTAAAGCCGGACGTTTATTGTCAGAACGCTTATTTGGCAATATGCCTGACGCAAAAATGGATTATTCACTCATTCCTACGGTGGTATTCAGCCATCCTGCAATTGGCACCATGGGCTTAACTGAACCAGAAGCCATTGAGCAATATGGTGAAGATAAGGTAAAAGTCTATACCTCAACATTTACCTCTATGTACACGGCAGTAACGGCACATCGTCAAGCTTGTAAAATGAAACTAGTTTGTGCTGGTGATGATGAGGTGGTTGTGGGTATTCATGGCATTGGCTTTGGCATGGACGAAATATTACAAGGCTTTGGCGTAGCAATGAAAATGGGCGCCACTAAAGCGCAGTTTGATGCTGTTGTCGCGATTCACCCTACAGGGGCTGAAGAGTTTGTTACCATGAGGTAGTTAGATAAGCTATTGATTAAAGGCCAGATTATTCTGGCCTTTTTTATCGGTATTTTTTATTAGGCTTCTTTTTAGGTTTTTGGGCTAGGTTGATAGCTATTGAGGGCGGTGCTCTAAAATATCGCCGGGCTGGCAGTCTAAATAAGTACAAATTTTAGCAAGGGTATCAAACCTTACTCCTTTGACTTTTCCTCTTTTTAATAAGGATAAATTAGCCTCTGTAATGCCAATTGCACTGGCCAGCTCTTTTGAGCTGACTTTTCGTTTTGCCATCATGACGTCTAAATTAACAATTATTTCCATGGCTAAATAAACTCTTTATTTTCATCTTCAACGTCTTTGGCCGTTTTAAGTAAATGGGCAATGAGCAACAATAATAACATGGTGAGTATGTTGCTAAAATCTATCAATATCTCTATGTGATCACCCGTTGCAAAAAAGTCTTTGTGGTAGGTTTTAATTGCATAATCTGTCATTACTCCAAGAATGATGCTTGCTGCATTTGTCCAAACTAACCATAGATAACAGTTAAGACTATCCTTGCTAAAAAAATGACCCGACTGAAATATTCCAAGTAATTTTTGTAGCCAGAAAGTCAACAACAGCATACATATTATGCTGGGTGAAATAATAAACCAAAGCGCGGTGTTGTTGGTGTTTGGGTGATTCCATAAATCGCTAAACAGAGCTTGTTGGACAAAACGAATTTCATTATGAGCAAAATAATAATAACCCCAATAGCCTAATACGAGCATGGCGGTCAGTATGCTTGCCCACCTTAAATAGCCACAAAGTTGACTCAACTGTTTTCTATTCACTTTCATCCCCTCTATTTAACGCCTGTTAATCTATAAATTGATATTAGCACACATGGCATTAAAGCAAAACAATATAAAATTATCGTTTTACAATAATTAAATGTTGTGTAACTATGTTTATAAGTTAGGTTGAAAAATGACCTGCAAGTGATGGAACAGTGAGGCTTTATGATGTATTTACAGAAAAAAATAAGCTTATTTACCTTGAACAGTGTTTTTGTCTTGTTGCTGATGGGATGCAGTCAGGTGACTTCACAGGACTCGGTGCCGACTCCAATTAAGATTAATGAACCACTTAATCAAGCTCCTCTTATTGAGATGGAGAAGTTTTTTGATGTAGATAAGGTATCAAGTGTTCAAAGTTCATTTGATGGCAAGTGGCTTGCATTTCGTAAAGAGTATCTAGGCGTTAATAATATTTATTTACTTAAGGCTGGCGCCCCTATAGAACAGGCGGTTGCGGTAACAACTTTTGCCGACCCCGTACTGAGTTTTATTTGGTCTAATAATGATAACCGCTTGTTTTTTAGTCAAGACAAAGGGGGCAATGAACAGTATCAAATTTTTCAGTTAAGCCTATTTAATCAAGCAAATGAATTGCAACCACAGGTGGTGCAATTAACCCACAACCCTAATGTTAAATACCGTTTGAAAGGTCAGGCTAGTGCGAACCCCGAGTTATTGAATATTAAGGCGAATCATGATGAACCATCGCGTTCTGACTTTTATAATTTAAATTTAAAAACAGGTGAATTACAGTTAGTACATAAAAATACTCAAGCATTTACCGATGCAATTTTTAATGAAAACGGGCAATTAGTGTTAGGTGTCAGTGCCCCGCTTGATAATACTGAGAGCCTATTTGCCTATATTGATGGTCAATGGGAACTGATGCAGCAATCTGAGCCTAATTCGACCATTGATATTCTGAACTATAACAGCAAAAAACAATTGGCCTATATCAGCTCGAATGCGCAAGGGCGTGATAAAACGGCATTATTGGCCTTGAGTCTTCGAGATAAAACCATTACTGAAGTTCATGCTGACCCTGAAGATGAAGCTAATATTTATAATGTAAAATTTAATCAACAAGGTGAACCTATTGCAGTATCTTATTATGGAGGACGATTAAGAACTTATCCGCTTTCAGCAGAGTTTGCTAAACCGTGGCAACAAATCCAGTCAATATTTGGTGAAGAGGTTGAAGTACATATAAAAGAGACTAATCAACAATCAGGTTTATGGCACTTAACGGTGGCCAGTGATGTTGAAAGTACCCGTCATTACCAATTTAATACCCAAACCGGTGAGGCGAAACTGCTGCTAAAAATCGCCCCTAAAATATCAGCAGATCGTTTATCAAAAAGACACGTTGCACATTACCAAGCCCGAGATGGTGTGATAATTCAGGCTTATTTAACCTTACCAAAGCAGCAGCAAAGTAACTTGCCAACAATCATCTTGCCTCATGGTGGGCCATGGGCAAGAGACTATTGGACGTTAGATTCAGGCTACTTTAATAGTGTTGCGCAGTTTTTAGCTAACCGAGGGTATGCGGTATTACAACCTAACTTTCGTGCATCAACGGGCTTTGGCAAGCAATTTATTAAGCTGGCTAATAAGAACTGGGGCACAGGTTCTATGCAGCACGATTTAACGGATGGCGTTGAATACTTGATTAGACAAGGTATCGCAGACCCAAAACGCTTGGGTATTATGGGGGGCTCATACGGTGGGTATGCTGCATTGGCTGGCGCAACATTTACTCCTGATTTATATAAAGCGGTGATTTCATATGTTGGGCCATCTAGCCTTATTAGTTTAATGGAGTCTTTCCCGCCTTATTGGCGCCCGTATATGGGAGACTGGATTGACGGTGTTGGAGATATTGAAATTCCGGAGCAACGATCTGATATTGAAGCACGCTCACCGATTAATTATGTCGATAGAATTAAAGCACCGGTATTATTGGTTCAAGGTGCAAATGACCCTCGAGTACCACAACAAGAATCAGACAATATGGCTAAAAAGATGCACAGCCAGTCGTTACCAGTAGAGTATATTTTGGCAAAAGATGAAGGCCATGGTTTTGTAAAGCGAGATAACAAGTTGGCATATATTGTGGCTATGGAGCGTTTTTTTGCTAAACACTTAGGGGGAAGACAAAGCACTAATGTTGATGAGAAAATAGTGGCGCATCTTAAGTCATTACAAGTCGATATTAATAATCTATAACGTCAACTATCACCTGATTGCTTGTCTTATTTTGAGCAAGCAAATGGGTGAATTTTAACGGTCAGTAAGCCTTAACAGATTAAAGGCTTACTTTATTTTTATCGGCTTTATTTTAAATCGTTTTGAAAAAATGCGTTTTTTGGTCACCCGTTTTTTGGTAACAGGTTTTTTTGTTGTGGTGTTAGCTGATTGCAATGCGGCGATAAACTCTTCGCTTGATAGGGGTTTGTAAAAATAATATCCCTGAATGATGTTAACCCCTTTAGCTTGCAAGTATTCGACCTGCTCAAGGCTTTCAACTCCTTCAGCAATTATTTCCAGTTTAGAGGCTTTTGCATAAGCGATAATGGCATCAATGGTATTCACGTTGAAGCTATCTTTAGCGCCTATAGAGTCGATAAACATCTTGTCAATTTTTAATGATGAAATACCTAACTTTTCAATATAACTAAAGCCGCCATAACCGGTACCAGCATCATCAAGCTTTGATGAAATTCCTAAGTCATAAAAAAATTCTAATTGGCTGCGAGTGAGATCAAGTTCTTTTATGGGCTTTCTTTCTGTAATCTCCATGGCAATTTGGTTACCAAACAACGCTTTTTTATCAATGATATGAGACTTCATTTGCTTATAAAATTTAGCTGAAAATAGGTGGTCTGGAACGATATTTATACTAAAGAAAATCTTATCTTTGAGGTGTTCAATCTTTTTAATATCAGAAAATACATGCTCTAACATGCAATCAGTCATGGGTAAAATAAGATTACTTTCTTCAGCATAAGGAATAAATTTATAGGGTGGAATTAAATTACCCTCATCATTATTCCATCTCATTAATATTTCACAGCCAATAATTTTATTCGTTTCAGAGTTAACAATAGGCTGATAATAAGGAATAAACTGTTTCCGTTTGATGGCTCTTAATATATTGGTCCTAAAAGAGGCGTGTCCGGTACTGTAGTTGTGTAGCATGACACTGAAAATTGACGCAAGAAAAAGGCTGATGAGGAGTTGTGCGGTCATATCTAAATTCAGATATTCATTGAGAAACTCTTGATTACCTTTAATGATAAATTCAAGGTTAAGTGTGCCATTAGCTAGCATGGCTGTTTCTGCTATCATTTCTTTGCCGGTAAATTCACCGGATTCATACTTGATCACAGGCTCAGTGATAATGTTGATTTGATAGCTATAACAGTTTTCACAATTAATGGGTAAATACGACTTTACGTTTAGTTCAGTTAAACTGGCTGAATAGGTGAATTGCCCTAAATAGCGTCTAATCGACAATTCTTCACGGCCTTTGAGATCAGGATTTGAAATGGTCAGAGAAAAATTTGGGCGATCTTTTAAAAGATGGTGAATCATGAAAAAGCCAGGGCGTTCTACATGCATTGATTGGCAACGAATGAATATATCTTCGGTGATACCAAGCCATCTTAAGCTGTTGGTATCGTAGACAATTTGGCGAAGTTCTGCAATTCTATCCGTGTCACATTCAAAGCCCGCTTCTACGGGCTCTAACGAGGAGAGGGTATCAATGGTGGTGTTAATATTCAGTAATAGCTTGTCCATTAAAATGGTGGCATCACGATTCAATAGAAAGTGAGCAAGGTAGTTATCTGCCTTGCCTACCAGCCAAAATGAACTAGTGAACATAAATAAAAAAAGTAGAGCCACTTTTCTATTTATACGAAATCCCATTTCTCATTGTCCTTATCCTTTTGAGTTATTCGGTTAAAAACCTATACCAGTTTGAAAGTATATTGCACTATCGTCACCGCTAAAGGCAATATCCACTCCCATTTGTAACCCATAACGTCTAGCAATGCTATACCTGAAGCCTACGCCATAAGCATCTATTGTATCAGTGCTTTTATCTTGGCTGGCAAATGCATCTTCAGATGTGCGACCAACCCCATAAAAGCCAGAAACCGTCCAACGGTTATCAATGTGATACATCAGCTGAGTTTGAGCTGCAATCACGTTATCCCCTTGGTAACGATACGCCGCCACACCTCTTAAGTTAACATAAGGTTTAAGTGTCGGTGGTAAACCTGTGGTATCAGAATTAAAGTATTGGTAGTCACCTGCAAAAGCCCAGGTCCATTTTTTGTTCAGCGGCACATAGACTTCACCACTCAGGGTTGCGGTATCATAATTATAGTCACTGCCAAAGCTATCACGAAACGCCATATATTCTGCTTCTACAATAAACCCTTTATTGGGGAAGAAAATATTATTCCTAGTGTCGTACTCTGCATTAATACCTAACCCAGACATGGCTGATTCAGAGCCAATTAAAGTGGATAATAGTTTATCGATAACCGGGTTAGATGAAGATACGGTTGATTGACTGTATTGCTGTTTTATACCTAAAAACAGTTTGGTATCAGCCACACGAAATTGCAACTTTTGCATTTCGAGTAACCCCTGAGTTGTGGTGTCGAAACTCAGGGCTCTATTTGGAGGCAGCAATCCGCCTAAATCATTATAAATTTCGAGTTCAGCATTACCGTATGCCAATAGACCGATATAACGAATTCGGTCTTGTAAAAATGAATGTCTATGCGCACCAAAACCAAACCAAGTACCATTTTCAGTTCCACCGCCACCCACGATGGTGATAGCCGGTGTAATAAGTGATGCTCCACCGTCTAAACTTTCCATGGCTAGTTGTTTTCTGTGTTGCTTTTCTGCTTCAGATTCATGCAAAAATACTCCAGCAACACCACCACCAACGCCTAAAGCAGGTTCAGTTAACAGTATTGGTACGGGTAAAAATCCATAGGCGTTTTCGGCTAAGTAATCACCCATGTCAAATTTGCCATCAATGGGGTCGGTAAACGAGGTTGCGTTAACTTGGCATACAATTAAAACAGGCAGTGCTGCCAGTAAATACTTACAAAAACGATTCATATTGAGTCAATGCCTACTTTAATGCTGTCAGATTTAAATATGGGGTGAAAATGATGGCCAAGCCAATATTTGGTTTATGCGCCATTAATATTTCAGGCTGTATATTTGTAAAAAATCACACAAAACATGAAGCTAATATCATGTTTGGGTTGAATATCGAATAATTATAAAGACTGATGAGTCGCATCCCACATCGCTTTTGATGGGTGAGATCCTACTAACTTAACATTTGTCAGTTATTTTACTGGTCTTGGTTTACGGGTTAGTGTCAGCAGCATTAGTGCATTAATTGTAGGAGGTATTTATAGGAATGTAAAAAACTGCTGGTGGAATTCTTCAGTGGTAACATACTGTTAATCTTTAGCGTGATTAGGTAATATGCGAGGTTGAGGACGACCTCAGCAATGGCTTTATGTGATTGATACTCAACGGGGACGGCCCCATCTGTTAATTATTCAGGTAGGAGCCTATAGTGAAAGTTTTTAATCCGTTGTCTTATATTACATTTTTTATTTTTTTGACCTTCAGTTACAGTCTATTAGCTGCGACCCCAAAACATCAACATGATTCTGATTCTATTCTTGCTCCCAGTATGGGTTTACATGGGATGTTACTTTTTGGCAATGAATCTGCACTTTTTGCCTCTCATCTCCCCATGTTTCACACGCCCCATAATGCACAGGTTATTGTTCAACTGAGCTTTAATCAAAAGCATATTCAGCAGCAAATGATTACCCAAATGGCTCAAGAGCATAGTGACTCTGTTTGGACTATAGTGCCGCAACATTTTGATCTTGCAAGGCTTAGCCCAACAGCAAAGCATGCTATTGATGAATTAACCGTTGATGTATTTGAGGGGCACTTTGAGCGGGGAGGTCACTTGCGTTGGGCTAAGAAAAAAATAAAGCTAGAAAAAGTATTGGTTTTTAGTCCATTAAGTTTGACCGAAGTAGAAGACACTCGAAGTACTACTCATTATTTTACTGTTAATAATAGCGCCTCAGATCGCACGCAGTTTTTAGTTAAAAAATTGACTCACCGACCTGATGCCGACCATATTTTGAAGTTAACTGGCGTAAAACAAGCTTTATCTGAATATTATCAGTTTCCACTCAAAAACCATTTATATACAGAGGTTCAGCAAATTCAGTCGCAGTTTAAAAACAATGAAACAACAAAGGTTTCGCAAATTTATTTAGAATTGAATGAGCTTCAATAAATATTTTGATACTTAGGTAAATTGAAAGTTAACTCATAAATACGTCGAAAAAGTTGTGATATAAATTATGAATATTATTGTTTTTCAACATCATAAATCTGAAGGTGCTGGGCGTATTAGCCAATGGGCAAATGACAGAAATGTGGTGTTGCACCCCTGTTTGGCTCCAGACTGGTTTACTCATAAGCGCCAATTTAATAGTAGGTTTGATGGAATTATTATCTTGGGTGGGCCAATGAATGTGGATGATAATCCACTGTGGATGCGCCATGAGCAGAGTTATATTCAACAGGCTTTAGCGCTACAAAAACCGATATTGGCAATTTGTTTAGGGGCTCAACTGGTGGCTAAAGCATTAGGTGCTGAAATTTATGAATTACCTGAAGCAGAAATGAATTGGCAAATTATCCAGTTTAGCGATAAACGAGCAATGAGCGTACCCCAGTGGCATGAACAAGGTTTTCAATTCTCGTTATCTGCAATAGAAAACCATAGCTTAACAATAGAAGCTCATTCTCCTGCTTGCCCACAACAACTTTATCGAGGTAAAAATGTATTAGGTGTGCAGTTTCATCCCGAGTGGCATGAGGAACAATTAGTGTTGTTACGCGAGGCTTTTAAAACTGACTGCCCGTTTATTAAGTCAGAAAATATTCAGCAACAGCAAGTGTTGCAACAGTGGTTTTTTAGTGAATTAGACTGGCTTTTTAAATCAAGGTAATTTTGCCGCTAAAATGGCTTATTTATATGACACACAGCAAAATCATTAATAGCTAAAAATACTTTCTTCCCCCCTTTAATATTGCAAGGTTTGATATTTATGTCTGTTGAAATTGAACGAAAATATTTAGTAACCGGTGATGAATTTAAAAGTCTGGCTCATAAAGCTACGCGGATTACTCAAGGTTATTTAAATTCAGATAAATCACGTACTGTTCGAGTAAGAATAATGGGTGATGAAGGTTTTTTAACTATCAAAGGGATAAGTAATGCTGCTGGTTTGTCTCGCTTTGAGTGGGAAAAACCAATTAGTCTTGCCGAGGCTAAACAGCTATTAGCGTTATGTGAGCCGGGGATGATAGATAAAACACGATATTTAGTTGAATTTGAAAAACAAGTGTTTGAGGTAGATGAGTTTTACGGTGAAAACCAAGGGCTTATTGTGGCCGAGTTAGAGCTAAAATCAGAACAGCAAACGGTTAATTTACCTCATTGGATAGCATCAGAAGTCACTGGTGACGCCAAGTATTATAATTCCTCTTTAATGAAACTGCCGTATTCACAATGGTAGGTAATTGAGTAACACCCAACCATGGCTAATAAATATAAGCCATGGTTGGATGAATAATTAGCTTTCTTCACATAAATTTTTGCCTGCGGCGTAACAACTGGGTTGCCTTGGGCACACCGCCCCGCGTGAACAAATTAATCGTGCATCATTTTTAATGCCTCGCTCAATCCAATTAATATTAAGGATTTTTGCCACACTGGTGAGATCTTGTTTAATGTGTTTTGGAATCGCAATCGAGCCGCCGCCTGAAACACACGCCTGTTTTAAATCATTGGCAATAGATTGTGAGTCTTTGCCTTGGGCATCAATGGCAGGGTTTAAGTCAATGCCTGCACATAGCACATGTGGGTTACCCGCTGAGTCTTCAACTTTTACCGATTCACAGCAATAAATTCGGGGTTGATTACCGACATTTAATATTGATATTTGTGCTGATGTGCCTGTAGATGGCTCATTGATCATTCTAAATACGGCCCAGTGCTGACAAGGGTCTTCCACCAAACGCATATTACCCCACGGCAGTGGAATACCATTGCCACGGTACACGGCTTTGAGCTTGCCTGGCGCATAAGCATCAAAAAAGTGCCAATGGGGGTAAGGTGACACCACTGTCATTCGGCGCATGGCAACAGAAGCTGAAACTTGTAGTTGTTTATGGACGTTAATTTCATACCCATGACGGTCTAATAATTGCCTGAATGGTACTTTAGGGCACAGTAATGCACCGGCAAAAAAGCTTGATTCAAAGTCACGCCATGCATGTAAAATATCCTGCGCATTTAACGTGTTAGATTGGCCAATACTGTTATCTTCACCGTCTTCTAGTCGGCCAGAAGTCATTACCGATTTTAAACCGTCTTTGTTGTGTAATACGCAATGGCCAATGTGCACCGCTAAATCATATTTAAGTCTATGAGGTCGTTTTTTAAGGGAATTATTTAAATAAATAGTACTGGGAGGCTCAAAAAATGAGGTCACTAATTGGCGTGAACTGGCACCAGACTCGTCTCTAATTTCATGAGGAGTACGGTCTACCCATTTTATAACCAGCCCCATTCTACTGGCTATGGACATCATGTCGTCAGCCATTAATGGCATGCGTTTTAAGCCAACATCTTCTGCTGCACGTTCAAGATCAGGAAAGTGATTTTGATGATGCTCTTGATGGGCGCGAATTAATAAATGGGCAAATTGCCTGCCGGATGTGCCGGTTTGTGACAGCATTTCAGGAATCGCAATTTGTAAAATGTCGTTAGAAAATAAAAAGCTTGGCTCTAGTGGCATGCCGCTAATGCCGCCTTTGTTACCTTTTTCAGGAGTAATCGCGTGATCTTCTGGCACATCGTCAAGAAACCATTCAACTTCTTTTTGAAAAACCACCGCAATGACGGCCAGCATATCGGCACTTGGCACCCGTTTCCCACGCTCAATCATGGATAAGTATGACACCGAGGGCGAGTTGCTAGCGTCGACCCGCATGCAACGAGCTGACAAGTCTTCCATGGTTAAGTTATTGCGTTTACGCAAGTTTCTTATTTTGGTTCCCAAAAAATGGGTCTTTCTCATCAAGCTTTTTTCATTTCTCATTTTGTATAATTCACACTGTAAAATTTTTATTGTGAAATTGTTGTGAAAAATAGCATAGACTAAAAATCAAGCTATGAACAAGGCTTAATTGAAAATCATTTTAATAACGACCTAACTTAACGACCGACAATAAAGAAGAGGATAAGGCTATGAATATGTCTACTCAAGCAAGCACCACAGCGACCCAAAACCTTAACCGCTTCATTGGTGAGCAATTTGTGGCTACAACAAATCCAATGGATCGCGCTATTAATGCCAAAGAATTTTTAGATGCGCAATTCCCATTAGCAACAGGCTCTCATGTAGATGTCACTAGCTATGTGGTTTACTACACTCACCTGTTGGTCTGTTTAAAAGATGGCACCCAATGTGGTTTACAAAACCCTTGTCAATTTGTGGCATTAACGGGGCATAAAAGTGAGCCGACATCCGTGGTATTAAAAAATAATGACACCCATGTTGAGATTTGCTTTGACCGTCAAGGGCCAATGGGCGCAGGTGATTTAGCGCACATTGAAGATATTCAGGTAGAAATGCCAATCAAAAATTTGCCAACACCTTACAAGCAATGGATCAGCTTATTACACTCAAGCTGCAAACCTACAGAAGGAAGTTGCAAAGCCTTTACGGCTAAAGATGGCACTGACTACGCTTTGTATCAACGCTAAGTCATGCTGAAAGCAGCAAAAAACCGCTCGTGTTAGCTAACCTTTTACAAGCAAGATAGGTTAAATAACTCGGGCGGTATTCTTGTGTGACTCTGTAAAAAAATCCGTTTCAGTTTATTGAACGACAAGTTGAATTATTTAGAAATGGCATAAAATAAGCGACAATTTTTATCGTCGCTGTTTAAGCATCTTGTTACAATGCCCCATTGCATGACGATTATGTTTGCTTAATGAACCCATCATATTTTTCTAATTATAAACTCTGGCTATTTTTCATTTTAGGTGGATTTTGCCTAACGCCATTGATCTCATCTCCCATCGCATTGTTAATGGGGTTTACCCTTGCCAGTATTGGATTAGTCCCCAAAAGTGTCGACTTAGGTAAGTGGACTAAAAAATTGCTGGCCTATTCGATTGTAGGCTTAGGGTTTGGCATTAACTTACCTGAAGCCATTGCGGCAAGTAGCCATAATTTAGGGTTAATTGTTGGCTCCATCTTTTTCACATTAATTTTGGGTTATGGGCTTACTAAAGTTCTTGGTTTAGATAATAAAACGGGCCATTTAATTAGTTGTGGTACGGCGATTTGCGGAGGCAGTGCCATTGCCGCGGTTGCCCCAGCAATTAATGCTAAAAACGATCAAATTGCGGTGTCGTTAGCTTGTATATTTTTATTGAATTCGGTGGCCTTGTTTGTGTTTCCCACCATTGGACATGCATTACAGTTATCGCAATATGATTTTGGCGTATGGAGCGCTATTGCCATTCATGACACCTCATCGGTCGTTGGGGCGGCTGGAGCTTATGGTGATGAAGCATTGAAAACCGCCACCACAGTGAAGTTGGCTAGAGCGTTATGGATTATTCCGGTGGCGTTATTGAGTGCAGTTGCTTTTGGCGGTGATAAAAGTAAAGTTTCTATCCCGTTATTTATTGTGTTTTATTGTGTCGCTATTTTGGTGGCCTACTTTATTCCCCAAGGTCAGCCTGTTTATGAGGTGCTGTTTGAGGTGTCTAAGCAGGTATTGGTATTGTGCTTATTTTTAATCGGCGCCGCTATTACCGTGAAGAAAATGCGCGCAAATGGCCCTAAACCACTATTACTTGGGGTATTACTTTGGGTGGCCATTGGCGGGGTGTCTTTGTGGTTTATTGTGACGTTTCAATAAATCATAACTATTGATAAGGCTAATTCGTGTGATAAGGCTTATTCGTGCGGAGGAATATCGGGTTTCGCTAACGCCAGCCAGATTAACGCACCAAATGCCAGTAGCTCAATTAAGGCACGGGTTAAGCCAGTGGTTTGAATCGATGCAATGACAGCAATCAGGCAAAGGGTAATAATTGCCATAATTTTAAATCGGCGTGATAACCAAAACTGTGCCATGTTGACCTCTAATTGATACTGTATGGGCAATATTATTAGAGAGGCTTAGTGGTGTTTGCCAATATCAATTTTTACTAACTCATAACTTTTCAGTTGCCATAAGGGCTTATTAAGCCTGATAAAGGGTTTTCTGGCGAGGCGGATTAACGGCCTTATCAACTAATGCTTGGCTAATAATTGAAAATACACAATAACCTAAAAAGAAGTAAAACCCAGGTTCTATGGTCGAACTGGTGACAAGAATGTCTCCCATTCCGGCAGATGCATTACCCGCCATATACACCACAATAAGCGCAACCACAAAAACATCGGCCATTGACCATTTGCTGATAGCTTGCATAATATTGATTAAATAGGTTTTAGTCCTACCTCGGGTTAAATTGACGCCTAACATGATCAGTAATTTAATCGTGGGAATAACTACACTAAATAACCCGACTAATACGGCAACAAAGATATTACTCGATCGGTATAACTCCTCTATGGTTTCAAGAATGCTGCGGCTTTTATGAAATACCGCCACTTCACCTTCAATATCATCAAAGCCAAACATTGCTACCGCCATATCAAGCATATTTCGGGCGTTGCTGTTGGGTTCAGCTGAAAGGTTTTCAGCCAACATATCTAAGCCTGCATCGACTAACTCTGCTTTTTCTATGGTGCCATTTATGGTCAATATGGGTTGTGTAACCCCTGGAATAAGTAGCGCAAGCGAGACAACAATAAATAAAATTGACGTGATGAGTTTCATAGACAAATCTGTGTGTGGGCTGGTGGAGTTATTTTTGCTTGTTTAGCGAGGTTTTACCAGAGTGAATTAATGGCGAGCCAGATCTTGTTTTTTACAACTTATCTGGCTCAACTCATATGCGCTGACTTAACTTAGCGGCTTTATTGTGAAGATGTTTTTATTGTTAATAAAACGGTGAAGGGTCAACATCTAAACTGCTGGGAGAGATACCACGCTCAATATTTACGTCAGATTTTAATAAATCAACCATGGTGACATCTGTGTAACGTTTATGTTTTTGTGAATAGAAACACTTCACTATTGGATGTAGCACGTCTCTATCTTTTGCTTCCCAGACAATTCCAACTCGTTCGTCAGATAATAATACCAATGAGCCAACAGGATACACTCCAATGCAGCGAATAAACTCGTATACTAACTTTTGATCGAGGTGGAATGGTGTCAGGCTTAATAATATTTTAAATGCTGCCGCAGGGCTCATGGCTTCTTTATAACAACGTGTTGCGGTTAATGCGTCAAATATATCAACAATGCAGCTCATTCTGCCATGCAGTGGTATTTCATCGCCTTTTAAGCCTTTCGGATAACCATTGCCATCGAGTTTTTCATGATGCATCAGGCAAACATCTTGACTAATTTGCGACAGACCAACAGTGTCTTTCATGATATCGATAGCATAAATTTGATGTAGCTTCATATGCTCAAACTCTTCGGGGGTGAGCTTACCTGGCTTATGTAAAATTTTGTTATCCACTTTTATTTTGCCAATATCATGCAAAATTCCACCTACAGCCATTTGACGTAAAGTGTCTAGCGGTAAAGCTAGATGTTTGCCAAACGTCACCATTAAAAAGGCCACGTTTATAGAATGTTCAAGCAAATAAGCATCTTTAGTTCGTAGGGCTGAAATACATTTAAACGCATCGGCATCATCTATGACTGACTCAATCATTTTGTCAGCGACACGCTCGAATGGTTCTACTTGAACGGCTTTACCTTCAAAAGTTTCAGATAATACTTTTTTGATTAAACCTTTAGCTTCATCTAGCAGTAGACTGGCTTGATGTTGCCTTATTGTACGGTTGGCTTCGGCTTTTTTGGCTAATGGTTTAGCCGTAAGGGAAGTTTTTTTTAGCCCACAGCTGTCTGAAGATCGCTCAACATCTACCCAAACAAGCTTAATATTGTTGTTAATGAGCTTTGTTATCGCATCACGGGACTTTATTTGTCCTGGGTTGGTAATGGAGACAGAGTTATTATTTTTATCTATTGCCGTCACGTACATGCCTAAATTGAGTTTAGACACGGGAACTTTAACGATGTTGGTAGATTCAGTTGAATCACTCATTTTGCGGGCAACCTCAGCGCAAAGTATAAAGTAAGAAAAGCTTGTTGATGAAATCAGTTTTCATTTATCATTTCGCGCTTATTTACGCATTTTTATGTCGTTTTGCGCCAATATTTTATAGCATACGTATAAATTTATCGCATGGATTCACTAATATTAGCATATTCGCTGATTATAGATCACAGCATATTGTGTTGTTGATTGACACTGAATCTTAGGTTAATTAACGTTGTCCGGTTTATACCATGTTCAGGAGTTGATATTGTCTGGCCACTTTTTTAGTTCACAATTTGAAGAGTTAAAGCAGAAGCTTGAGCAGGTAATGCAAGCTGCTGAGATAACTCCTGTTGTGCAATTATCTGTTGAAGCCCCAGCAGTGCCATTACTGTCATGGTTGAGCGCGCAAACTCAATATCCTCGTATTTATTGGCATGGTCGTGATAAAGCAGAAGAAATTGCTGCAATTGGTATTTGTAAGCAGTTTTATTATCAAGATGAAGTCGATGATCATCAATTAGCGCAAGATTATCAGTCGCAACGAGGTAAAAGTGGGGGGCAAGACTTACGCTATTACGGTGGTGTGGCATTTGACCGCTCGGTAGAGTGCTGGCCTGAATTTGGCCGAGCGCGATTTGTATTACCGCGTATTGAACTGCGCCGAAGTGGCCCTAAAGTTAAAATATTACTTAACCTCAATTTTGAGGCTAATAATAAGCAAGATGAATATCATCTTGCGCTTGAGGCTATTGATAATCTGCAAAAGCCAAAGCCATTAGCTCCCCCAAATAAAACCCGCTTAATGAGCCGCAGTGATTTGCCCGATCAACATCGCTGGCGCGAACTTGTTGAACAGGTAACCCAGCATAATTTTAATCAAACTACGCCTAAAGTGGTGTTGTCGCGCCAAACGCAAATTGATGTAGCAGAACCGGTTGACCCATGGACTGTGCTAGCGTGCTGGCAAGGTAGAAACCCCAATAGCTTTCAATTTGGTTTTCAGTTTAGCCCACAAAGAACCTTTATTTCATGCTCGCCTGAGCGCTTATACCTTCGTCGTCAGAACGAATTATTTACAGAGGCGTTAGCAGGGACAACAATACGTGGATTAAACCAAGAAGAAGACGATATTTTAGCTCAACAACTGCTGGATGATGTGAAAAACAGTCATGAAAACCAGTTGGTTAGGCAACACATAGTTGGCGCGCTTAAACCGCTAAGCCAATATGTTGGTGCCGAAGAGCAAGCTAAAATTTTTAAGCTGACCCATATTCAACACTTACATCGTGCTATTCGTGCTGAGCTTAATGCTGGTGTTAATGATTTTGACTTACTGCGCGCCTTACATCCAACCCCAGCAGTAGGGGGGTTACCGCGTCAAAATGCGATGAACTTTATTCGCCAACGTGAAGGCTATGCCAGAGGCTGGTACGCAGGAGCTTGCGGTTATTTTAATCATTATGAGTCTGAGTTTTCTGTGGCAATTAGAAGTGCGTTAATAGAACCTAATCGTATTAACTTATTTGCAGGAGCGGGCGTAGTTGCTGGCTCTGATCCTGATGCAGAGTGGCAAGAGTTGGAAAATAAGTTAGCGACTATTTTATCAATTCTTATCGACTTTTAACGCTTATAACTTAAACTTAAAACAATAAAAAACGCATCATAATTGATGCGTTTTTTTGTTTATAAACTGCAGCTTACTATGGTGTGTAATAAGTTGCGGCATTCGGACCCACTGGTAAGCCTAGTACAAAGACCCACAAGAAGAAAAATAGAGTCCAACCAATAAAGAACACAATGCTATATGGCAGCATTGTGGCAATTAAGGTTCCAATGCCTAAATCTTTCTTATATCGGCACGCGACCGCTAAAATCAGTCCAAAGTAACTCATCATTGGCGTAATCAGGTTGGTCACCGAGTCACCAATTCTATATGCCGCTTGAATCGTTTCTGGCGCGTAGCCTACTAGCATTAACATAGGGACAAAAATAGGCGCGGTAACCGCCCATTGCGCTGAAGCACTCCCTAACATTAAGTTAATAAAGCCACATAACATAATAAATAGCACAAATAACAATGGCCCAGTTAAGCCAATACTTTGCAGTGCTTGAGCACCACCCACCGCCAGTACTGCACCTAAGTTAGTCCAATTGAAAAATGCCACAAACTGCGCAGCAAAAAACACTAAGACAATGTACATGCCCATGGTGCTCATGCTGTGTGACATTGCATCAATCACATCAGTGTCTTTTTTCATGCTGCCGACGACTTTACCGTAAACTAGGCCTGGAATAGCAAAGCCGATAAAAATAAACGCCACAATCCCTTTTAGAAAAGGTGAACCAGCCACTAGGCCGGTATCTGGGTGACGTAATGGGCCATTTTCAGGAATAATGGTTAGGGCTAATATGGCAGAAAAAACGAGTACTGATAAACCTGCTAGCTTTAAGCCGCGTCTTTCAATGTCAGTCACTTGCTCCATAGTTTGATCTTCTAAGTCACCGGCCTCACTAGCATCGTATTTGCCGAGTTTAGGCTCAACAATTTTTTCAGTGACTAGTGCACCTAAAATAGTGATTAAGAAGGTCGATACAAACATAAAGTACCAGTTAACTTCAGGGCCAACCGTGTACTGAGGATCAATCATTTGTGCTGCAGCTTCAGTAATGCCTGACAATAGTGGGTCAACAGTACCCAGTAATAAGTTAGCACTATATCCACCTGAAACCCCAGCAAATGCCGCCGCTAGACCCGCTAAAGGGTGACGGCCTAAAGAGTGGAATATCATGGCAGCCATAGGAATCAGCACCACGTAACCTAGTTCAGAGGCCGTATTTGAAACAATACCTGCAAAAACAATGGTGTAGGTTACTATGCGCTTAGATGTTCCCATGACCAATAAGCGCATTGCAGCTGATAATAAGCCTGAACGCTCAGCAATACCGACACCTAATAGCGCAACTAATACCGTGCCTAACGGGGTAAAACCGGTAAAGTTAGTCACAAGTCCTGAGACTATTCGTTGTAACCCTTCTGCACTCATTAAGCTGACAACATGAATCAGTCCATCAGGGCTGCGGCCTGCTGTGCCTTCTGGGCGAGGGTCGGCAACGGATAATTCGAAATATCCTGCAATACCGCTTATCACGACAACGGCTAAACAAAATGTGGCAAATAAGGTGATGGGGTGAGGTAATAAGTTACCTAGTCGTTCGACAATATTTAAAAATCGAACAAATGCTCCTGATTGAGCGATGGCCTCGGGCGAAGTGTTGTTTGCTTCTTCAGCCTTAATTGGGTTTGAATGACTCATGCTTTTCCTTCGTTCGGCTTTACCTCATCGCCAGTAATACATTTTGTTGTATTTTTGTTTTATGGTCGTGAGGCTTGATTATAAGATTGTGCCAATTTAGTAGCCTACAGAGCAATGGTTAATTGAAACTTAATATTTTTTTGATGTTTAAGTCTATTTGGACGCTAAAAAAACATTTAGTTAATAAAATGTGATGTTTCAATTCGATTAAATAGCCTTTTATGCCGTAGATTATTGTAAGGCGGCTTAAAATGTATACAGCAGAAGGTTTGCTCAAGGATTTGATTTTAAATGATTAATTTTATTTATGCGGATAATCATTTTTAAATAAATCAATTTAAGGTTGAGTTATGTCTTTCTTGAGTTGTAATGTGGCTTAAATGTCGAAGTTGTCAACAATATGTTACTGTGCGGTGGTGTTTTTTTGGAGGTTTTTTGTAATGCATATTGTTAATGACATGAATTTCGGTCATTTTATGCTTATTATGATGAGAAAAAGCGTCATTCAAGCTATGGCATCATTAAACGCTCATAAGAATAAAGCTTATGCACAAAAGCCAAGTGATGAAGCATAGTGTTCAATAAAATGATTAAGGAAGTCTATATGAAAGCCCTACTGCTAAGTATTAGCTTAGCCGTGATTCTTTGTTACCTTTGGTACGCTAGCTTGGTAAAAAAACGCCAGTCTGCAATTGATACGTTGATGGCATTAAGCCTGAAAGTAACTCGTAGAATTGAAATTATAGAACAGTTAATTTCTGTAGTGACCCCTGATTCACCACATCATGCAGAGGCCGAAAAAATTCGTCAGCAACTTACCTTTATTCATCAAAAAAATGCTTGGCCAAATAAAATTGATGATAACTTGCCCAGCTATTTAGCCGCGTGGTCTACAATTGATCAACAATGTAGTGCGGCGTTTAGTTTGATAGATGAGCATCAAGTCTCTGAATCGTTGGTGAACGAATATGCTCAGTTGGCGCTCGACTTCCAAAATGCTAACCAGTTTTATAACCAAGCAGTAACCGATTTAAATCAAGGGGTAAATATGTTTCCGGGGTCAATAGTGGCAAAGTTAGCAAAAATTTCAGCTATGCCTTTAATGGAGCAGTCAAGCGACCAAAACCTTGGGTAATTTATGTGAGAACTTTGATGGCTCCAGTGAGTAATTTACGCAGCAACTGCATTTTATATTTGGCCATAATCACATTGGGAGCCTGTTACTTTTTATCGTCTGGGATTAATGCTGCAGAAAATCAAACCTTAGAGGCTTCATCTTCGAAAAACCCTTCTAATAAACCGAAAATAAAAGCGCTTTATCACGGCGGTTCTGAGCAATTTAGCGTAAATAAACCCACGAACCCTCAAGTGAAGCCAAATCCACAATCAACATCCGTGGTATTAGATAATGACTACCCATTACCCCCAGCTGACCTCTCTACACCTGCCAAAAAACAATTAAAGGCGACGTATTCAGAGCATGGAATTTTGTCTGACTTAGGGGTTTCTAAGCGCAAAGTCTACCAATATGAAAAAAACGGCATTACCGCGTTTACTGACAGCCAGCCTAGCCATAACAATTTCCGCATTTTATTGTATGAATGTTTTGCGTGCAGACCCGACTCTACAATTGATTGGTATAAAACCCCTTTGTTTACAACAAAATACTCTTATGAAATTAGCCAGGCTGCACGCCGTTATCATGTTGAGCCCGCCCTGATCAGGGCGGTTATTCATGCTGAATCTGCTTTTAGAAGTAATGTGGTGTCAAAGGCTGGTGCAATGGGGTTAATGCAACTGATGCCCGGTACGGCAAAAGATATGCAGGTGAATGATGCGTTTAAAGCAGGACAAAATATTCTGGGAGGGAGTCGTTACCTTGCGATGTTATTAACCCGATTTAATGGCAATATGGAATTGGCCTGTGCAGCCTATAATTCAGGCCCAAGTACGGTTGAGCAATATAATGGCGTTCCGCCCTATCCAGAAACCAAGGCCTATGTGCAGCGGGTTAAAATACTTTATAGTCGGTATCGTAAAGTCAGCTAATTTCAACAGATTTATGTCTTAAGATAAATTAAGTCTTATAAAAACAATAAATTAAATTAATCAGACTAAAGGTTAAATTGGGAGTATATATGTCTTCAGTATCAGCCAAATGGCTTGTAAGTGCCATTTCAGCAAGCTGTTTATTCGCCGCTAGCCACACCGCAATAGCGCAAACCGCCCCATCTCAGGAAGACAGTCGCTTATATGATATTGCTACAGCGCCTAGTGCAAAGCGCTTAAATCAAGATGTACAAATATTAGTGGATTTTGGGACACGACATACTTTATCGCAAACCCAATCAGAGACCACAGGCATTGGTGCAGCTAGACGGTGGATTGAGGCTGAATTTAACCGTATTTCAACAGCCTGCGGTAACTGCTTAGAGGTGATTACCGTATCTGAAACCGTGCAAGGTAAGCGTATCGACAAACCGACTGAAGTGGTCAATGTGATTGCGATTCAGCGAGGTCAAACAGATCCGAATCGAGTGGTCATGATGAGTGGCGATATTGACTCTCGGGTGACTGACGTACTGGATGCAAGCTCCATTTCCCCAGGTGCCAATGACAATGCCACCGGCGTAGCAGGGGCTATTGAGGCGGCACGGGTATTATCGCAATATCAGTTTAATGGCACCATTGTATATGCGGCATTGTCTGGTGAAGAACAAGGTTTATATGGCGGTGAAATACTGGCTAACTATGCTAAAAATCAAGGTTGGCAGGTACAGGCCGTACTGAACAATGACATGATTGGCAATATTGCCGGTATTAACGGGGTCATTAATAACTCAACTGTGCGGGTATTCTCAGAAGGCGTTCGTTATGTTGAAACACCAGAACAAGCTAAGCAGCGTTATTTTAGTGGCGGGGAAAATGACTCAGCATCGCGCAATTTAGCGCGTAAAATTAAGTCTTTAGTTGATCAATACATGACAAACCTTGATGTGATGTTGGTTTACCGTTTAGACCGATTTGGCCGAGGCGGGCACCATTTACCGTTTAATAAGGCGGGGTTTCCAGCGGTACGTGTGATGGAAACGAACGAACATTATGATCGCCAGCACCAAGATATTCGCACCGAAAACGGTATTGAATATGGTGATGTGATTGAAGGCGTTGATTTTGACTTTACCGCCAAATTAACTGCGCTTAATGCCATTAGTTTAGCGTCAATGGCGTGGGCACCAGCACCACCAACACAAGTTGAAATTAAAGGCCAAGTGGCACCCAGCACCACATTATCTTGGGCGAAAACACAAGATGACACCGTTGTAGGGTACCGCGTATATTGGCGCTTAACCACTGAGCCAGAATGGACCCACAGCCGCTATGTTGGCAAAATAAATGAATTTACGTTAAAAAATATGGTCATAGATAATTACTTATTTGGTGTTGCTAGTGTGGCCGCCAATGGTAACGTTAGCCCCGTAGTATTTCCTGGTGCAACGGGAGCATTTTTTTAATCAGGTTTGAGGACGTTGTATGAAAAGGATTTTAGTTGTCATGGCATTAACACTATTAGCGGGCTGTAGCAGTAATACTGCTTCTAAGTCCGCTTACAATGCCGGTTGTGATTTTGTTAGTGGAGCTTATGGCAATCAACAGAGCCGACAAGAGTCAGAGTCTGCACCTGGATATGAGCCTTACCGTCATAACACCAAAAATAATGATGTGGCTTCTGGGGTATTGAGCGCCTTATTTGGGCTGATCGCCCGACCTTTATCTGACAATGATGATTGTGTTTAAACAGTGTTGAGAGGACATCGCCAATTTGCAGGTCAAACTGGCGATGTTATGGTTCAGAATGATAAGCGGGTAAATAATCTCGAGAGGTGAATAAGCAACTTTGCTTTATTCACCCACTTCCCATTCCACTTTAACGTGGCCATCAGCATGGCTTAAAAGTGGCTCTAAATAGGTTAACGCTTCAGTGGCGAGCTCATCTATTTGCCAAGGTGGGTTAATTATCCATAACCCCGCAGCAGTCATGCCAAATTCATCACTATCTGCATGAATAGCTTGTTCAATTCTTAATTGCTTTTTAATGCCACTGTTTTTGAGTAAGTTCAGCATGGCTTCAGTTTGCTCACGTTTTACAACGGGATACCACAGCATGAATACACCGGTAGCAAACTTTTTGTGCGCTTTAATGATGGTGTTGGCGACATCAATGTAATCGGACTTAATTTCATAGCTTGGGTCAATTAAAATAACCGCTCTGCGCTCAAGGGGAGGTACAGCGGCAATTAACCCTTTAAGCCCATCACCTTTAATAACTTTAACTTGTTTGTCTTGCTCAAAAAACTCGGCTAGCAAGTCATGGTCAGTACCGTGTAATTCATGTAAAAGCATACGGTCTTGTTCACGAAGTTGGGCATCGACCACACTTGGCGAACCAGGGTAAACCGACAACTCGTCATATTCACCATTAAACAGTTTTACCGCTTCTACATAGTCAGCAAGTGCGGTGGGTAAATTAGTGTTATCCCATAATTTGGCGACACCGTCTAAATACTCCCCTGTTTTTTGGGCGAAATCGTCAGTTAATGAATAAGCACCTGCGCCAGCATGAGTATCAATATAAACATAAGGTTTATTCTTTTTCTGCATAGATTTAATGACTTGCAGAAGCATTGAATGCTTTAAAACATCGGCATAATTGCCAGCATGAAAACCGTGGCGGTAACTTAACATGTGTTATTCCAACTAATATGAACAGTAAATAACTGTGTGATAATGGCATTATACTGAATCGGTAATTAGATGCGTAGCGGAATAATTAACCCAATAACAATGGCAAACGGCTAACCTTTACTGAGCGCATTAGGGGATACGTTTTAACATACGTTCTGGCATAATAGCCGAGCCGTTCATTTTCTTTGAGTAAACCACTTTGCAAACAGCGATATTTTACAATCAACAGTACCCAAGCTTAGTCGATATATGTAGCCGTTGGAATTTAGTGTGGGACAAAGAGGCACTATTTGAGCTACGTTTTGAGCAAAACCAATTAACGTTACACAAACGCGACGAACCCAAACTAGACGGAATTTTAGTGGATTTTGTGTCAGGCGCTGTAGCGCATAGACGTAAGTTTGGTGGTGGTCGTGGGCAATCTATTGCAAAAGCGGTGGGTCTAAAGCAAGGGATAACGCCTACTGTGGTTGATGGCACTGCGGGGTTAGGCCGTGATGCTTTTGTATTAGCCAGTTTAGGCTGCAAAGTTATTATGGTTGAACGCCACCCTGTTGTGGCTGCGTTATTAGAGGATGGACTGCGCCGCGCTTATGAAGATGCAGAAATTGGACAATGGATGCAGCAACGTATGAGCCTATTTCATGGCTCTAGTATTGAAGCTTTACATGATGCGGCAGCAAAATCGGGCGAACAAATTGATGTGGTGTATTTAGACCCCATGTATCCTCACCGTGAAAAATCGGCTCAAGTCAAAAAAGAAATGCGTGTATTTCAAACGTTAGTGGGGGCAGATTTAGATGCTGACGGCTTACTTCCTCCTGCCTATGAATTAGCTTCCAAACGCGTAGTGGTCAAGCGTCCCGACTACGCCGAAGATTTAAATAACCAAAAACCGACTATGGTCATAGCCACCAAGAAAAATCGATTCGATGTTTATGTGAAAGCCTCAATGACCTCATAAAATGATGATAAATTTTACGATGCAATAGAAAATGTTGCTGAAAGCACACATAAAATATCTTATCCATAACTTAGAATGAAACAGCTTAGTAAGAAATCGCTTTTTATGTTCGCTTTCAGCAAGAGTGCTTTTTATAAGGCGGTAAATTTTAGTACTGTAAATAATTACCGCTGACTATAATATTCCTTTATTAAGGATAAGTGTCACGCTGTTATTCGTATATTCAACCTCTACACTACTATTTTTCAAATTGGTTTCTACTGAAGAAAATTGACCTACAATGTGTTGGTCGCTTTGGATGATGTTGTAGCTGACTTCTCCAGTTAACCTTGCTTCGTCGTCATTTAAGTTAATAGATAGAATCGCATTATTTAAATCAATACTCGTATTAGTGCTGACTATTTGGTCTGATTCCCCGTGGGTTGTAATATCAACTTTTACAATTGCACCATTTTCAATGTAAAGTCCGTCCATAATATCAAGTCGAGCAAGACTATTATTTCCAGGGGAAAGTATGGCTGAACTATTCAATTCAACATGGCTGAGTTTCCCATAACCTTTTAAAGTTGCTCCGGCTTCTACACGGATAGCAGTGCCTTGGTTTATTGTCGAATTCACAACGACTGCACCATTTCGGACAATCGTATCCACAGAATAACGATTACTGTTAATCACTAAGTGACCTTGACCGTTTTTGACTAAATCACCATCTCCTTGTACGGAGTGGCTTTCAGGGAAGGTGGCAATTAAGTGTTCGTCAATATCAATCACATTGGCAGTATTCCCCTCAATGAGGAACTTTTTATAAAAGGTGATTTCATTATTATTGGCCCCTTGGGTTAACTGTAATGTTGCTCCGTTTGAAAGAATGATTTGAGCATTGTTATCACCAAAAACGTCTTGTTCATCAACGGTGATAAGGACTTCACCATTGAGTCTGGTTTGGGCAATAAATCGATGATCATCAATACAGTACTCATTTATAAAGCTTGATAGTGTAGGTGTGTCGGTGGAGCATTGAAAAAGTTGCTTTTTTTGATCTTCAGGGAGTTGATGCAGTATTGGAACGCCTTCTTTATCAGCCAATTGACCGATATAAATATCATCACGCTGATTATTTCGGGTAAAGTTATAGGGAGCATAACCGAACTGCTCAAAATCGAAAGTAACACTAAATTTAGTACTGTTATAGCGTTTGATTTTGGGGCCTATCCATTTAATGCTATGGGCAACGGCTTGATGATCAGAAAGAGATATTCCATTACTAGCAACGCCAGTTTGATTTAAAACACCAAGGTATTGATCATTTTCGTCATTATTCACTGCCCACCACTTAGCAAAGGGACGAGATGCAATAAAATGGTCAAGTTTTACCCTTGACCAATTCTTATAACGGGATAAAAGCTTTTCTTCGCTGCGTGATGGCCAGGTTGTTCTTTCATTTCCAGCAGGGTGGTGTGTAAACAGTTCTCTGTCTTGCTCGGTTTGTAACAGCTCGAATTGTTTTTTTAATATGTTAAAAGTATATGGCGTATTATCCTTTTTCCCTCGGATAGAGCCATCTGCAGGGTATGTTTGATCAAAAGGGATACCTCTTTCTGATACATCTCCTGCATTGAAATCGCCACCGACTATAATCGGGGCATTATATTTTTCAGCCCATTTATTAAGCGCTTTAGCTTGCTTAACTCTCGCATCTTTTGGCTCATTAAACCAATAATAGTAATCAGCTTTTGGGTTTACAAGATGATTCAGATGCACACTTGCAATAGTGGTGGGAGGCAGTTGGTCTGTTTCATAAGTTATAAACTGTGGCAGCCATAAGTTATGTCTTAGTACATGAGGCTCATTCAAGTAGCGCCGAAGATTAAACATCATGGGTATAGATTCATGAATGCCTTTAAGCCTTGAGGTAATGCCGTTTGTGCCTAAATAGTTATTATTATAATAACCTAGTGAATTCTGAGTAGCATTAAGATAGTTGCGAATATTGTTGATATACCGTCGGCCTTGGTTCTCTTGCGTGAGGATCACATCATAATTCCCGTTGTAATAAAAATCATGAACAAGAGGTCCACCTGCAAATCTATCTTTCCAAGTATTAAGCGTTAGCAACCTTAGCTCACCTTCCTCTAAATGAGCAGACACGGCTAGCTGACTAAAACAGGATAAAGCAACAGTTAAACAACCTATTAGAGGGGAAGCCATTCTAGTGCGGTGTGGGTGTTTTTTGTGGTTCAAAAGCATGTTTGTCATCACTTACTACCTACTATTTAATGATTAACCGATTTAAGGCGTGCTAGTCTCAATTCGGTTGAGTAATTTTTTGATCAAAATATTGATCTAAGTTGTTCATTATTAATCTAAATAGTGGTGTTTCCTCATGATAAAAATTTATTTTTAATTGTTAAGAAGTGTTTTCAGCATTCAGTCTGTCAAAACTGTTTATAAGATCGTTTTCTAGCAATAATATGAGCTTCTTAATTATCAACAATTGAACCTTTAGCGAATAATACTTATTAGCAAATGAAAAAGGGGGCAGATTGAGGCGGGATATTTTTAAGGCTACTGTTCGTGGGTAAAAACATTTAGTTGTGTTACTATAATATTTTGTATTACATGGAGTTAATACTATGAATTTGAAGATTTTTTTTGGGGCTACTGCGCTTTGCTTAGTGAGTGCTCCGCTTTTGGCCGAACCCGTTCCGCTAGTTATCAACGATAATATAAAACCAAAATCTTATGATAGATATATTAAAGCCGTGCATCGAGAACTTGATACCAATGGTATCGGATTAGCGAAAACACGCTATGCCATTGTGCAAGGTATGCTAAATACTAAAGGGTTTGCATGGGTATTTGATGGTGAAGGTGAAGGTTATATTTTGGCGCGTTTTGACTATCGTGGTGATACCAATGTTATGCGTATCGAATATAACGATAAATATGTGCAGCTTAAATACCATGAAGCCTTAGGTGACTATCAATGTGAAAATATCATTGAAGATATTTGTTACAAAAATGGCCGAGGTTACTATAACTACGTCAAAAATCTCACCGCAAGTATTGATAAACAGTTACGTCAACGATAAGAGGCAATTGATATGAATAAAATAATGTTATGCCTACTTACAGTGGCGATGTTGTTTAGTGAAAACCTAGTGGCGAAAACGCTGCATATTTATCAAGACCCAGTGCCTATTGGAAACTATGTAGATGATCTAGATGGATTATTAACCAGAGCGTCTGCCCAAAATGGTTGGACTTACACTCATGCTGATGGCAAACGACTCAGTAAAATTGTTCACAAAACGTATCACATTACTGTTGAAATGCTGGTGGATGAACAGGGCGTTGCTGTCAGTTTTGTTGACGCTTCAAGGCCTGATTGCACTAAAAAAAGTTGCAAAGTGGATATGGACAAAGTTAACGGCTGGTTAGTGAGACTGCGCCGTAATATTGCTTACGAACTCACATTGTTAGTCCGCGATGATGCCCTCAAAAAGACGATCTATTAAATGTATTCTATTGTTATTTAAAAAGCAGCTTTAGCTGCTTTTTTTATAGCCTGCATCTGGTGGTATCGTATTGATATTATATTGATTTCTACCTTTCTCTTTAGCTTGGTACAAGGCTTTATCTGCCATGTCGATAATGGTTTCACTGGTTAAATGTTGGTTTTGGTCACTCGGCTGAGACTTAACAACACAGACTCCAAAGCTCACGGTAAGATACGAGGCAACAGAAGATTGTGGGTGGTCAATATTTAATTCTGCAAACTTGTTGATAATCACATCGAGTTTTTGGCTAATATGCGTAATATTGGTATCGTTGAACAAAATAATGAACTCTTCGCCACCATAACGAGCGCACATTTCGTCTTTACGGGGAAAAAAACTATTTAAAGTCTGCGCTACTATCGTAATCGCCTCATCCCCCGCCAGATGGCCAAAATGGTCGTTATAAGCTTTAAATTGATCAATGTCCGCCATAATTATTGAGAAGTTAAACCCTTGACGTTGTGAAATAACCATGTGGGTTTCTAAAAAGCGCTCAAAGGCTCGCCGGTTTGATATACGTGTTAATTCATCAACAAATACTTGTTCATTCAATAGGGCATTTTGCCTGTTAACCGTATCCATTAACGCGTTGAAGTGAGTCGATAATTTTAATAGTTCTGTAATAATAAAGTCTTTAGGTAGCGCTTTATAGGCTTTAGCTTTATCCATTTCTTCGATATTGAGTGCCAATTGCTTTACTGGCTGAATAACGAAATTGCCCAAGATAAAATATACCGAAATGGACAACATGATCATGGATAAAATTAACATCAAGGTTTCGAAGCTCCACAATGATGGCATAGCCTGATTCGTATGGTTTAGCGTGATTTTTATTAATGGGTTGTTTGCCGGGTCAACTAATAACCGCTCGCTGGTGGGAGTTAATGCTGTTAACGGAACCGTTTCGTCCCATTTAGGAATATCAGTTTGATTTGGGGTGGTTATGTGGCTGACTTCTACTGTGGTTAAGGTTAACTGACTAAGCTGCTGTGCAAAAGAGTCATTAAGCAGCCTAACAAATACTAAAAAACCAACGGCAGGCCCTGTTTTATCCGACTTTAAAATTTCAGTTGAATAATAAAAGGCTGGACCATATAAGGTATTAATAGTGCCAAACGTGTTGGCTACCTCAGTATCTATCAGTCTACGTTGTGCGTTTTTGAGTTGAGGGTTGATAGCCTTGTTATGGGGGTATTCGTTTAAATCAAAAAAATTGAACTTTAAAGGCTGGTTAGTTTGATGGTTCAGCCCTTTGGTAAACAATGGGTTAAATTGTTTGTCGAAGATAAACACCCCGTCAATTTTTAAGCTTAAAAATGTATCATCTAAATAATTATCCTCTATATATTCTTGTTTATCTTCTTCATTATCCTGAGTAATAAACTTATAAGTGTCTGTCCAGATGGAATAATCATAATTTAGGGTAGCAAATGGTTGGTTTAACTGAAAAATTGCTGTCTTGAGTGAGCTTAACTCACGTTCAGAATAAGCGATCAGTGACGTTGCTAATTGCGGTTGTTGAATGAAAAATCGATAGGCGCCTAAAAGACCACTAAATAAGAAGATTAAGATAAAAAAGATTCTAAACTGGAGTTGGTTAAAGCTAATCGTTTTCAATTTGTTCTCCAGAGTAGGTCTTCAAATGAGCTGGTGGTAGCAATTTCATTATAGGCTATTGAAATTGTAGCTAAGCATGCAGATATTGCCATGTTAGTTAGGCTAAAATAAGCAGGGTATGGTTTCAATAAGGCAGTAAAAATATGAATTTTGAAGGTGATGTGATCAGCTCTTTAGATGAGTTAGCACAATTTTTATTATTAGTTGAAAAAGGCGGTTTAGGGCTTGAAGGCGTTGCGGGCGTAGGCATGGCAACAAGTAATGCCGATGGCCGGCATTTTGTGGCGGTATTTGGTGAGGCCCATAAACTATTGCTTGGACGTTGGGTGACCGATGAGGTGTTTAAAACAGGTCAGGATATGGTGAAGAATGGGGTGAAGTCAGCTCACTAGTCTTGTCAGCTCCTTTAGCTAACATGCTGGCGATATAAATATTTATATCGCCAGTGCCCTGATTGTTTATATCGTACTTATTATCTAAATTTAAGTATAGATATTTTAGTGTATATTTATCCGTGCTAATTTAGTTGTGGTTGTTTTATATTTAATTGTGATTTATTTATGTGGCTTTTTAATTTTCTCTAATTAATGAGGTTATTATTAATAATGTTCTAATATTGGTGTAGGTTATTTATTTTGAACTAGATTATACTAGTAATGATATTTAGAGTGTTTATTTAAGTTTATTTTAACAATCATTCCTATCCATGTTTTTTGATAAAAAATGTTGTAAGAGAATTTGTGGGTTTATCATCCATTACAGTGTGTTATTACACTTACTTCCTTTTAAAACAATGGCTTGATATTGTTCTTGTTATGTTTTTTTACTTCAGCTTAAATCAAATCGTTTGCCTATACCTCTTTATAGGTATTTATTTTTTGCGGTGTGTTATTTTTAAAAATAGATATTTAAATTGCTTGGATAGCGGTCACATTACTTAATTATTTTAATTTACCTTTTAAATTTGAGTGTAATAATCATAACTAATTATCGGCACTTTATAAGGCCGTTAATATTGTTAGTTGTGGTACATCATAATAATAATCCCGATGAGGAATGACGATGAAACTAAAGAAAATTGCACTTGCTGTAATGGTATCAACTGTATTTGTTGGTAACGCGGTAGCAAACGAGGCTAAAACTGATTTTTATAACAGTGATAACTGGCAGCAAACTTTCCCTGAGCAATATAAAACTTGGGCTGAAACAGAAGAAAGTACTCCTGCATCAGGCCAGCTTGATGACTTATTAGCCGCTAACCCAAATCTTATTGCAGCTTGGGCAGGTTATGGTTTTGCTAAAGATTACAACCGTGCACGTGGTCACCACTATGCATTAACCGACGTTGTTAAAACTTTACGTGTTGGTCATCCAATGATGGACAAAGACGGCGTAATGCAAGGTGAGGCCATGTCTGCAAGTTGTTGGTCTTGTAAGTCACCTGATGTTGCTCGTATGTACGATGAAGTCGGCGAAGGCAAGTTCTCAGATAATGCATGGTCAACTTGGGGCCATGAAATGTCTAACACTATTGGCTGTGCAGACTGTCATGAACTAGGCACTCAAGATACTAGAATGAGTCGTCCTTATGCTGAACGTGCAATGAAAGCGATTGGTAAAGATTTTTCTAAGCAAGATTCAGTTATGCAAGCCAGTCAAACTTGTGCTCAGTGTCACGTTGAATACTACTTTGACGGCACCGACGACAAGAAAGTTAAATTCCCTTGGGATTACTGGGTTCCTGGTGTAGAAACTGATTATAAAGACTTTGTTGGTTACAAAGGTACAGACGGTTTATATAAAGGTTTTGCTTCTGAAGCTCAGCTAGCTTACTTCGACAACCGTGGCTTTAATGATTGGATTAACGCTGTTTCTGGTGCGCCTATGGTTAAAACTCAGCATCCTGAGTTTGAAAACATGATGGATCGTACTGAACATGCAATGGATAACCACTTAGAGTTTGGTTGTACAACTTGTCATATGACGAAGTCGACTAATGAACAAGGTAAATCATACACTGATCATAAAGTGACTTTTGAAGCGGAAAAACTGCCAGCTAAATGTCAAAGCTGTCACGAAGGTGCTGACTTTAAAGAAATTTTTGACGAGCGTAAAGCTGAAATTAACGAGCTGCGTTTTGCTGCTAACGGTACTGACCCACGTTTAACCGAAGCTCACTTTAAAGCACAAGCTATTTGGGCTGCAAACGGTATTGAAGGTTTAGAAGCGGGTAAAACGATTGGTGAAGCGCAAGCAGCTTATCAAGCGGCACTTAAGCAGAAAACACCTTTAGCAGGTGAAATGAATAGCCTATTAGTTAAAATCAGAAACGCACAGTGGTTCTGGGATAGCGCAACTGCCTCTCATGGTATTCACGCTCATAACCCAACTGAAGCGGTACGCTTATTAACTAAATCTAATGGTATTTTAGACCAAGCTATTGCTGAAGCTGATAAATTATTAGCTAAGTACGCACCGGATTATAAGTATGACGGTACTAAGTACGACACGAAAGAAAAACTTCAACCGTTAGTCGGTTTAAGCTTTGAAGGTATGTCAAAGTCTAAAGAAGTGTTCTTAAAAGAGCGTGTTGAAAAAGAATGGCCAGTTAAACTTAAATAATGTGATTATTTAAGTAGCCATAAAAAAATGCCAGTTGATTCATTCAACTGGCATTTTTTATGCGGTTACATTTCTCTATAAATAAAAAGCCCAAAAAATAAAAAAGTGCCGCTAAAGATCAGCGGCTAATTTAGGTGGAAGGAACCGCTTAATTTAAACCGCGTCGCTCAAGTAATGCGTCAGTAGTTGGCGCTTGACCACGGAATGACTTGTAAGCTTCCATCGGGTCAACTGAGTTACCGATTTCACGAATGGTTTTACGGAACTTCATGCCAATTTCACGGTTCAAACCACCTTGAGTTTGCACATAAGCAAAGGCATCTGCCGCTAAAATTTCACTCCACATATAAGCGTAGTAACTTGCAGAGTATCCACCGGGGAATGCATGAGCAAAGTAGCTTGATTTATAACGAGGAGGTACGGCGGCAATATCTACACCGTGCTTTTTCAATGCGTTTGCTTCAAATTCCGCTACGTTTTGTAAAGGCGTGTCGGCGCTGAGTGAATGCCACTCTAAATCTACCAACGCTGCTGACATATATTCTAAGGTGTCGAAACCTTGATTAAAGCTACGAGATTTAAGCAGTTTATCTAGCAGATCTTGAGGGATCACCTCACCCGTCTCGTAGTGTTTAGCATAGTTTGCTAATACTTCAGGATGAGCCGCCCAGTCCTCTTCAAATGTTGATGGAAACTCAACAAAATCACGTGATACTGACGTACCTGCAAGGCTAGGGTACTTCACTTTAGAGAACATGCCATGCGTACCATGACCCATTTCATGGAACATGGTGGTGACTTCATCATAACTAACAAATGTTGGCTCGCCATCAGGGGCTTTTTTAATGTTCATCACATTCACTACTACCGGTTTTTGACCTAATAGTGTTGATTGTGAAACAAAAGAGCTCATCCACGCTCCACCACGTTTTCCTTCACGGGCAAAGTAGTCAGCATAGAAAATGGCCATTGAAGTGCCGTCAGCATCAAACATTTCGTAGGCTTTTACATCTTCATGATAAACCGGTAAATCTGGGCGAGGCTTTAAAGTAACGCCATAGAGTTTTTCTAAGGTGAAAAATACGCCGTCTTCCAAGACTCGATTAAACTCAAAGTAAGGCTTAATGCTGGCTGAGTCTAAGTCATATTTAGCATGACGGACCTTTTCTGCATAAAACGCCCAGTCCCAAGGTTGTAAGGTAAAGTCACCACCAGTTTGGTTGATCATGGCTTGAATATCAGCGGCTTCTTTTTCGGTATTAGCCACTACTTTTGGCACCATAGAGCCAAACATGTCATATACCGCTTGTGGTGTTTTAGCCATTTGTGGTGCTAAACGGTAGTCTGCCCAACTTTTAAAACCAAGTAATTCAGCACGTTCTGCACGTAACTGGGCTAAACGAGCCACTAAAGAGGCGGTTTCGTTTTCACCGCTTAATCCACGGTTCGCAGAGGCTAACCAAACTTGCTCGCGCAATTGACGGTTCTCTAGTTTGGCCAATATAGGTTGGCGAGTCGTATTGGTAATTGTAATGGCATATTTACCTTCATGGCCTAGCGCTTTTGCTTCAGCTTTGGCAGCGCGAATTTCACTAGCAGATAAACCGGCAAGAGCGGCTTCAGAGTCTACAATCACTGCACTGTCTTTGCTCATTTTTAACAAGCGTTGGGCAAACTCATTGGTAAGTGTTGATTGTTCTTCGTTAAGCACACGAATTTTAGCTTTTTGCGCTTCAGTTAGCTTGGCTCCTGCTAGTACAAATCGTTGATGATAAACTTCAATCAAGCGTACTTCTTCGTTAGATAAGCTAAGGCTATCTCTCTGATTGTAAAGTGTGTTAATGCGTTCAAAAAGGGCGGCGTTCAAATGAATGTTATCTGAATGGGCAGCCATTTTAGGGGCCATTTCACTTTCAATTTCGCGAATAGCAGGATTACTGTCTGAACCCGTCATGTTGTAAAAAACACTTGAGGTACGGTTAAGTAGCTCACCACTTTTTTCTAATGCAACAATGGTGTTTTCAAATGTTGGCTTATCGCTGTTATTTGCAATTTCAAGAACTTGTTGATAATGCTCTGCAATGCCTTGGTCCAGAGCCGGTTTATAATGCTCAACTTTAATCTCATTGAATGGAGGTGTTTGATATTGTAACTCGCTGGCCTGAGCAAACGGGTTTTGACTATTAAGCATAGTGGCAGCTTCAGTTTGAGTGACAGGGTTATTGGCGGAATCACTTATCGAACAGCCCGTAATCATCATTGATGTGGCGATCGAAACGGCAAGTAATGTTTTGCGCATGTTAAAAAAGACCTCATTTGTTATCTGGTTATTGTTTTTGTTCTCACAAGGTAGCAAGGGTTTATTAAACATTTCTGAAATGTGGGCGACGCTGAGGCGATTAACGATTATATGAAATGATAAATATATAAAAATGTTAAAGGCGCTAATACTTTGCCATATTAGCGCCTTTATTGACAAGCCACGGGTAAAATAAAACCGTTTGTTATTATGATGTTACAATATTAGGCCTGTATTTTGATTGTTGTTCGGATCATGGCTACGATCTGACGTGACCATCACCGGTAACCAAAAACTTTTCTGCAGTCAAAGACTCAAGCCCCATAGGGCCATAGGCATGCAACTTAGTGGTCGCAATGCCAATTTCTGCACCTAAGCCTAATTGGCTACCATCAGAAAATCGAGATGATGCATTCACCATCACTACAGAAGCATCAACACTTCGCTGGAATCGTTGGCTACGCTCTAGGTCTTCTGTACAAATCACTTCAGTATGATTACTGCCATTAACATGAATATGATCCATAGCATGTTGTAGGCTATCCACTATTTTAACGGCTATTTCTAAGTCTAAATATTCTTGGCCAAAATCATTATCAGCTAAAATATCAGCGTTGTTAAAGTAACTCGCGGCTTGCTTACAGGCATGAATAGTGACTTCATGTTCAGCTAGAACCTTAGCAGCCATGGGCAAAAATTGTTCTGCAATATCTTTATGAACCACCAAGCCCTCTAACGCATTACAGACGCCAGTGCGTTGTGTTTTACCGTTAAGTAGCAGCTTAATGGCTTTGTCTAAGTCTGCATACTTATCAATATACAAATGACAAACACCTTTAAAGTGCTGAATAACTGGAATTTTACTGTTGTCGGTAACAAAGTTAATTAACCCTTCACCGCCACGAGGAATAATCACATCAATGTGCTCGCGTTGCTGCATTAAGTCCATTAATAGCTCTCGATCAGCATTTGGTATGACGGTAATTAACGCCTCAGGTAAACCAAATGATGCTAAGGTTTGCTGCATGATACTGGCAATGGCTTTGCTTGAGTTTATGGCCTCTTTACCACCGCGTAAAATAATGGCATTGCCTGATTTAAAGCACAGTGCACCAGCATCAGCAGTGACATTAGGGCGGGCTTCATAAATCATGCAAACAACGCCTAATGGCATGCGCATTTTACTAATTTTGAGGCCGTTAGGTTGCTCGCCAATTTCGCGGAGCATGCCTACAGGGTCAGCAAGGACCGCAATTTCTTCTATACCTTTAGCCATAATATCGATACGCTCGTCGGTTAATAACAAACGGTCTATCATAGCGGCTGGAAGGTTATTTTCTTTTGCGTGTTGAATATCAATTTTATTAGCTTCAAGAATCAAACTGGCGGCTTTTCTTATTTTGTCTGCCATCTGATTTAAAATGCGATTCTTTGTTTCTGATTCTAAATTTACCAATGAACGCGACGCGTTTGCGGCTTGTTCAGACAACTGGGTAATGAGGTTCATACGTTCTCCAAAACGGTTAAATGCTCTGTGGAAATAATGGCGTTGTTTTTAGTGATATATTGATCTTCAGGCGCAGTATCTTCTTGATCTTGCGCAATGTAATTCAATAAACAACTGCTGTAATTTGTTTGAGCTTTAGCGACATGAGTACCATCGTCAGTGGTTAGTAAAACGGTGTCACCCACTGAAAATTGACCTTTAACTTCAAGAATGTTGTCGCTAGTGAGCACACTTTCATCGTCACTGGCATTAGCTGTGGCAAAACTGTCACTCACCACAAGTTCTCCGCGCTCGCGAACGGTATGTGTCATCCAATGAGCTGCAGGTGCTAGTGGCTCAGGTATCGATAAAAAGTGGGTGCCGGGGTTATTATTTTTAAGTAACTGCTCAAATGATGCCGCTTTAAAGCCATTAATAATTAAGGTGTCGATGCCATGATCAGCTGCTTTTTCGGCGGCCTCTATTTTGGTTTGCATGCCCCCAGTGCCAGTTGAGCTTATCGCTCCACCGGCCATGCTATAGATTTCAGGGGTGATGCTTTCAATAGTGCTCAGTAGCTTTGCATCATTATGTGTATGTGGATTTTTGTCATACAGTCCGTCAACGTCAGTACAAATAATTAACGTATCAGCGTTAATTGCTGCCGCAGTCATGGCGGCAAGATTATCATTATCACCGACTTTAAGTTCTTCAGAGGTGATGGTGTCGTTTTCATTGACCACAGGGATTACCCCATTAGCAAGTAACGACTCGATGGTTTCTTTAATACTGATATAACGTTCACGATTACACAGATCAGCATGGGTTAGCAGTATTTGGGCTAAAGGCATATCTAGTAACCTGTCCCAAATTGCCATCATGTCTGTTTGACCCGCTGCGGCCATAGCTTTTTTCATGCGCTTTGATGGCTTATCTTCATTAAACCATTTTCTTCCTGCGGCCACTGAGCCAGACGAGACTAAGATAACTTGCTTTCCTTGCTGGCGGTATTGGGTAATGAAGTTAGCAATATTACTCAAGTATTTAGGACTACATCCCTCATTACCTGGTGCAATTAGGGCACTTCCTACTTTTATAACTACGCGATTGTTATCTGTTAACAACATAATTCCTCTTATGAAACACTATCTAAAAAAGTTTGATTAACGGCGTTAAATTCCGCGGTAATTTGTTTAGTTGGCTTGGCGTTCCAAAGACTAACAAGCCAAATGGTCATAGAGCTGATGATAAAGCCAGGTATCATTTCGTATACCACACTGCTTAAAGTTGAACCGTCGTCAAACACGGGGACAAAAATCCAAAATAATACTGTTGATGCACCCGTTATAATGCCTGCAATGGCACCGTTATAAGTTACGCGCTCCCACAGTAGGCAAAATAGAATAAGTGGCCCGAATGCTGCACCAAAACCTGCCCAAGCATTACTCACAATACTTAAAATACTGCTGCTGGGTTGTAAGGCTATACCAGCGGCAACAAGTGCCACTACAAATACGCAGACTCTGCCAATATTGACTAAATGCTTCTGTGATAGTGTCTTTTTACTATAAACCCGATAAATATCTTCAGTTAACGAGCTAGACGACACTAACAATTGTGATGAAATAGTACTCATTACAGCAGCTAAAATAGCCGCCAGTAAAAAACCACTCACTAATGGGTGAAACAACACATTAGAGAAGAAGATAAAGATGGTTTCAGGGTCTTTAAGCTCAACATTAAATTTATTAACGTAAGCCACGCCGGTTAATCCGGTTGCCAGTGCACCAATAATGGTGACACTCATCCAGCTCATACCAATACGTCTTGCGGTTTTAATATTCTTGACCGAATTAATGGCCATAAAGCGCACAATAATATGCGGTTGACCAAAATAGCCCAGTCCCCACGCTAAGCTAGACAACAAACCCAGTACGGTTAAGTTATCAAGGCTGCTACTAAAAGTTGGAATGGCTTCAAGTGAATAGTTCATCATGGTTTCGGCACTTTCGAAGTGATTAAATGCCACAATCGGTACCATAATCAGTGCCACAAACATGATCACACCTTGAACAAAGTCGGTTAGGCTCACGGCTAAAAAACCACCTAACAAGGTATAAGCAACCACCACAAACATGGTGACAAATACCCCTAACTGATAGTCAAGATTAAATGCCGATTGAAATAGCTTCCCGCCACCAACAAGACCTGCTGAGGTATATAGGGTAAAGAAAATGATGATCACCACTGCGGATACTAGTTTGATAACGCCGTCTTTTTTATGAAATCGCTGGCTGAGAAAGTCAGGCAGGGTTAACGCGTCATTGGCGACTTCAGTATAAATACGTAATTTTGGGGCAACTAATTTGTAGTTTGCCCAAGCACCAACAACTAACCCAACCGCTACCCAAATGGTGCTAAAGCCTGATACAAAAATGGCACCGGGTAAACCCATTAACATCCAACCGCTCATATCGGATGCACCTGCAGAAAGTGCAGTAACTTGTGGGCTAACTTTTCTGCCACCTAACATGTAACCAGAAAGACTTGATGTGGACTTATTTGCGGCATAAATGCCAATGGCGAGCATTAGCAAAAAATACAATGCTAATGTTATGTACGTGTAATTCATTACTTTCCTGTGTGATTGTTTGTATTCGATTTATATGCTTTATAAAAAGGACTAAAGATGTACGTGCTAAGCACCAACCAAAAACACAGTAACTGCATCATGTTAGTGGAGACTTGCTTAACCGTTTTTAAAGAGGGCAAAGGATTATTCATATTACTTCCATTTAAAATTAATGTTTACTACTAATAATTAGAGTACGAACTATTATGTTACGCGATTTATGATTAAGATCAACCTTTGTTCGTAAATCAACCATTACAAAGCCCTTTGAAATTAGACTAAAGCCGCTATTTATGAATAATTCCGATTTTGATAGAATAGAAATAATTAGTATTGAAAGTCATTGTGGGGATGAGCTTGATGGAAAAGTATGAAGAATTGTTGGTTTCTTTGCGGCAGGTTATTCGCGCTATTGACTTGTATTCAAAAAAGTTAAGTAAAGAAACCGGCTTAACCAGTCCGCAATTATTAGTATTGCAAACCATTGCTCAACATGACGATGCGATGGTAAAAGAAGTGGCCGAGACCATTAATTTAAGTTCAGCCACCATTACCAGTATTTTAGACCGTCTAGAAAAACGCGAACTGGTTACCCGTACCCGCTCAGTTACTGACAAGCGTAAAGTGGGAATTAGCTTAACAGAGTTAGGCAAAGAGATAATTAAAGACTCTCCCAAGCCATTACAAGAGCACTTTATTGCGCGATTTGAAGCGATGCAAGAATGGGAGCAATCTCAAATGTTAGCCACTATGCAGCGCATTTCTAGCATGATGGATGCCGAAAGGTTAGATGCATCACCGGTATTAGAGGTGGGCCAATTGCATAGCCATTAAAGGCTGAATTTACCCTTGTCGAATCGTTAACGGCGTTTATGCTAAAGCGCTAACGCCGTTAAGAGCTTACCGCGATTAAAAGGGGGTGTTGATTAGCGATTGATTGTTAGTAAATACTAACTCGCCTTTGCTAAATACGCTATCAATAGCCAATGAATTGGGCTCAAGTAAGTTGATATCTGCGTCATATCCTACGCCCACCTTTCCTTTTGCCTTCAACTTTAAAATACTCGCAGGTGTTTGGGTGATTGAAGCTAGTGCGGTGGCTAAGGGCAGTTGATATTGTTGCACTGCATCCACCAACGCTTGATGTAAACTGCTGACTTCTCCTACCTGTAAATCAATTAATTCACCCGCATCATTAAATACCGGCAAACTGGCATTTCCGTCAGAACTCATGGTGATTTGACTCACTGGCACGCCTTGGTTGATAGCCTGCGCTAATGCTTGGGGGGCCGCAATTTCACCTTGTGCAAGAATTTGTTCCGTGGTGCTGGTGGTTAGATCAATAAAACCACCACGTTTAGCGTAATCAATTCCGCTGTTAAACAGAGCCTTATTACGGTTAATGTGAGTAGGGTAAAATTGACTAATAGGTAAATCAAATTGGCTAATCACTTGTTCCAATAAATCAAGCTGGCTGGGTTCATCACCCACATGAATACTGACAATGCCAGCTTTACCCGCCAGCATACCCGCAACCCTAACTTCAGATGTCAGTCTAGCCAGCTCATGTGGCGTAAGTTGCGAACTTCGATGGTCAGCAATAGCCACTTCACCTACACCAATAAATTTTTCTATTAGCATCACATCATGTTTAACCGACTGAGTAACGGTCACCATAGGATAGTGATAAGAGCCTGAATAACAAAAAACCGATAAGCCTTGTTCTTCAAGTGCATAGGCTTTGGCTAGCAAGTTTTCTAAACTGCGGGTTTGCGCATCGGTTCCTAGTACGCCTATTACCGTGGTGACACCGGCATTTATCGCGTCATTAATGTGCATTTCAGGGGTGCGAGTAGCATAGCCACCTTCACCTCCACCGCCAGTAATGTGCACTAAAGAATCGACAAAGCCAGGGGTGAGCAGTTTGCCTTGAGCATCAATTATCTCAACAAAAGGTTGATTTTTGATGTTGATGTTATCTTCGATGGCAATAATTTTGCCGCCCGCAATCAGGACATCTTTTTGTCCCAGCGCGGTGGGGGCAAATACCTGAGCTTGCTTGATAAGTTTCATGAAACCCCTTAATTATTCGTGTTAGCTAAAATTGATTGCAACGGCAAACACAATAAAAGCAATGGATACTGTGGCGAGCAACAACATAAAGCGCCAAATAAACTTAGCCCAAACTAACCAATCTACTTTGGTCACACCCAAGCAACCGATAAGTGATGCTGAGGTAGGAATAATAATATTAGTAAAGCCGTCACCCAGTTGAAATGCCAATACGGCAATTTGTCTAGGTAGCCCTAAAATATCGGCTAATGGCGCCATAATGGGCATGGTGAGTGCGGCTTGGCCTGAGCCAGATGCAATAAAGAAGTTAAATACTGACTGGAATAAATACATAAATACAGCTGATACAGTTTCAGGTAATTGCCCTAAAAACTGGCCGGTATAAAACAGTAAGGTATTCAATACCGAAGGTGTATCGGCTTGATCGCCACCTAATATGATCACAATCCCTTTAGCCATACCTACAATCATGGCTGCGGGTAATAACTCTTGGGCCCCTTTTTTGAATGAGTCAGCAACTTGGTTCACCCTAAGTCGTTTGCATACCACTGCAATTAAGCCAATGACACAGCCTAACGTAAAGAATTGGCTGGCCAGCTCAGGAATATAATATCCTCTGGCGATAACCCCCCAAATAACCCACACAATACCTAGCATGAAAGTGCTTAAAATAAGCGCATCGGTTAGGGTAAATTGTGGCTTAATTGATGGTTTGTTTGATAGCTCACTTGCTAACTCATCAGCAGAATAAACCGGTGACAGCTCTGGTGTCTGCTTAATTTTTTGCGCATAACGCATGGTGAAAATAATACCAATACTGGTAAATACACTCCACATTACCACTCTAAATTCTAGACCCGACATTAATGGTAAGTCGGCAATCCCTTGGGCGATGGCTACGCTAAACGGGTTCATCCAAGACGCGGCAAAGCCAATTTGGGTAGCCACATAAGTGACTAATACGGTAGTAATTCCGTCATAACCAATGGCGCGCATCAGTGGCAGCAATACAATACAAAAAGCAATGGCCTCTTCGCCCATGCCGAATATGGCTCCCCCTGCTGAAAACAAGATAAATAGAATTGGGATAAAGGCGAGTTCAAAGTTTTTGGTTTTATCAATTAACGCCAAAATACCGTTATCAACCGCTTTGGTTTGCATGATAATGCCAAACGCGCCGCCGGTTAGAATGATAAACATCATCACTCCAATAGCCGACCCCCACTTACTGCCCGATACCATGCCTTCAAACGCAAAGTTTAAAAACCCCACTTCACCATGCTCAGCAAATAGTGGCACGCCAACATAGTCAGTGGCGAACTGAAAACTGCCTGCTACTAACTCTTTTTTATTGGTGTCAGGATTAAGGGCAACCTCAAAAAAACCTGCTGGCACAATGTGAGTGATTAACGCGGCAAACAGCACCACAAAAAATAAAATGATAAAAGCGTCGGGCATTTCCCGTTGAGTTTTAGGTAAGGTCATATTGTTATACTTATATAAAATGAATCGGTTAACGGTTTTTAAATGGTGCGTTTTAACTTACATTAGGCTTAATAATAGGTTATGACTTTGGTTTTAATTTATGAGTTTTAAGTTATTTGTTTTGCCAGCCTAACCAATAAGGCATTCTATTCTTGAAGCGTTAACTACAGATTAAAAAACCACGTGAGCCAAAAGCTGAGTCTGAATAATAACAGTCTAAATGGAGTGAATATGCACAAGGTAGCAAGAAAGCTACACCGTTGGTCAATGCTATTGTTAGGCTTGCAATTTATTATCTGGTCAGTAACCGGTGCGTATATGGTGCTGGTAGATATTAATTATATTCATGGTAATAGCTTGGTAAATAACCAGCACAAACCAATTATTGCCAAAGATATTAGTTATTCGATAGCGCAATTACAACAAGACTTCCCCTATGCCAGTGATATCAGTATGGCTAATTTACTTAATCAACCCGTTTATCGTTTTACCCATCAAGATACTTCTATGATGATCAGTGCCATCAATGGCAAAGTATTGTCACCTTTATCGAAGCAAGATGCGCTTGAGCTTGCCCAGCAGCAATATACTGGTGATGGCAGTGTGTTAAATGCCCTGTGGATTACTGAGAACCCGCCTTTTGAGCTAAGCCCACGGCATTTACCCGTTTGGCGAGTTAATTTTGACGATTTTGCGGCTCCTGCATTATATATTTCAGCAACATCTGGTCTGGTAGTCACTAAAAGACATGACTTTTGGCGGATTTTTGACTGGATGTTTCGTTTCCATATTATGGATTACAGCAGCGGAGAAGATATTGATAATCAACTTCTTTTTTGGGTGGCCTTATTCAGCCTGTTGTCTGTAAGTTCTGGCGGGATATTAATTTATTATAGCGTCATCAAGCCTTACACCAAGAAGCGTCAGCGCATAATAAACAAGGCGAGGGCGGTTTAATGCAGTGGTTTAAAAAAATTCATAAGTGGATGTCTGTGATCGTGGGCTTGCAGCTCATTATTTGGGTAATAACAGGGTTGTTTTTTAATCTAATGGATCATCAAAAAGCCGCTGGTAGATTGCACTATAGTGCGCCTGCCACTCAGCAGATTGTGAATTATCAAAACCTAATCGAGCCCAAGCAGATATTACATCAGTATCCTGATGTGGTTGAATTAACTACCTCGGTAATATTGAATCAGCCATATTATTTACTGAATGTTAATAAAGGCTTATATGCGCACTTTGCTAACGACTATCGTTTAGTTAATGCCCAAACCGGACAAATTGCTGAACTCACTGAAACAATGGTGAATCATATTGCATTAGCCACATTGTTATTAGATGAAGCTGAGTCAGCAGCTACGATTATTAATACTCAGTTACTGTATCCACCCATTGCTGACTTTTTAAAACAACAAAACCCTACTTGGCAGGTGTTAATTAATAATGATGCTGAAACACGTATTTATATTGAGGCGGTATCAGGGCGGGTTATAGGCCATAGCGACAAGCATAAGCAGTTTGCCGATGTATTTTTTATGCTGCATTTTATGGACTACGCTCAAGTGGGGAGCTTTAATAACTGGCTCATGATTGCCATGTCATTTTTTGTCTTATGGTTATCCATAAGTGGATTCTTCTTAGTGGTAACCTCGCTGAGAAAAGGTAAATATTATTCGTTTTAATGATAGAATTTGTGACTAAGAGCGAATTCTATTTGCATTTAGCGTAGTGAATAACCCCAATTTGGGTTATTATCTTTAGCATAACGCGCTGAAAATCAGCATTAAGCGTTGTAAATTGCACTCATTTTTAGGACATAGATTTAATGCGTAAAGCCATTAAACAGTATTGGATTGTTGCTATTACCTTGTTCACCTTAGTGGGACAAGGTTTATTAGCTAATGGCAGTTCAATGGTGCCTGTTATGGATGCAGAACATCATCAAGCTCAAATGGTTAATGAACAATTTGGCTTAGATGATTCATTAAGCTCTGATTTAAATTCTGACTCAAATTCTCAGCTAAATATGGCAATGCTTGCCGATTCTTCTCAGCAAACGACCGATTGTCATGGTAATGCTGTCGCCGCTGTTGTTTCACAAAATAGTGATAGCAATGGCTGTTGTAATGGAATGGGAGGCTGCAGTGTTGACTGTAATCACTGTTTAACCATTTCATTTACCGCTGATATAACCGAACAAAACCTTGATATTGCTCGTGCAATGAATAACACAAATCCTTCAACGGCTATAGTTGATGGTTTTTCTGTCGATTTCCCTCCTGCGTTTAGACCTCCAATTGCCTAACTAAATAACCATTCCTTATTCCGTTATTTTGTTTTACGAATGACCGCCAAGTTAGGTGCTTAGTCATTCGGAGGTGTTTATATGAAACGTTTGATTGCTAATTTACCTGCGCTTATTCAGCGTGCCGCTTATAGCTTGTTGTTGATTAGCTTAAGCTTTTTAACCGTATCAGTGACCGTCGCAGCGGATCATGACCATAGTCAGCATCAAGGCCAGACTAATACCCATCAGGCTCAAGCTCATGAGAATAGTGCTCATGAGAATAGTGCTCATGAGACTAATGCTCATAAGAATAGTGCGCCAGTTTATATTTGCCCTATGCACCCTGAAGTCACTAGCGACCAAGAAGGTCGTTGCCCAAAATGTAATATGTTTTTAGTGGTCAAAGATGAAGAAGAGGAGAGTGAAGTTAGTCATTCTTCTACCGTTGATGACATTATCAACTCTCCAAAACCAGAGTTAATGCCTACCAGCGTACAAGCTTCATCTAGCACAAAATATGTTTGTCCAATGCATCCTCATGTAGTGTCTGACACCGAAGGAACTTGTCCTATTTGTGGCATGGACTTAGAGCCTGTCACCACATCATCCTCCACAGAAGAAGTGGTGGTTGGCGTATCTGGAGGTATGCAACAAGCCTTGGGTATGCGAAGTGAAACCGTAACCAAAGGTACGTTGTGGAAGTTAGTTAGAACCGTGGGCACGGTTGAATACAACGAAAATGCCATTGGCCATGTGCATACCCGCATTACGGGCTGGATAGAAAATTTATTGGTACATACTGTGGGTCAGCGGATTAAAAAAGGCCAATTGCTATATGAGCTATATTCACCAGAGTTAATTAATGCTCAAGATGACTACATGCAAGCTCGAGATTATTTAAAGCAAGATAAAAAACGTGGTGAAGTCTTACTGCGTAAAGCAAGGCAACGCTTGAACCTTTTGGGTGTGAGCGAAAGCACCATTTCACAGTTAGAAAAAACCGGTGAAACCATTTACCGCGTGCCATTTTATGCAGAACAAGACGGCTTTGTGAGTCAGTTAACCGTACGTCATGGCATGTATATACAACCGGGTGACACCTTAATTGAAATAGTTGATTTAGACAGTGTGTGGGTGATTGCAGATGTGTTTGAAAATGAACAAAGCTGGTTAAAACAAGGGCGTCCAGTGGAGGTCACTTCAGCTGCTCAAGGCCTGTTTGATATTGAAGCCAGCATTGATTACATCTACCCAGAACTTGACCCTGTAACTCGCGCCATGCGAGTGCGAATTTCACTTCCCAACCCTGAAAAACAATTAAAGCCGGGTACATTAGTGGATGTAAAATTGTTCGGCGGGCCAGAGCGTAATGTGTTATCCATCCCCACCGAAGCCCTTATTTTAACCGGCCGTGAAAACAGGGTTGTGGTGCAACTTGATGACAACCAGTTTACTTCTGTTGCCGTTAAAGTGGGTATGATTGCCCAAGGTAAAGCTGAAATTATTGAAGGCTTAAATGAAGGCGACAGAGTGATTGTTTCGGGACAGTTCTTATTAGACTCTGAAGCCAGTATTCAAGGCAGTTTACAGCGTTTAAGCAGCGCTAGTCAGAGTGACGATTCGCAATCTAATGCCCATGCACATCATTAATCGGAGGTCGCTATGTTAGCTAAAATTATTAGCGCATCGATTAAGCAGCGCGTCATGGTGTTAATGCTTACAGCAGTGATAGCCCTTATCGGTTATCAAGCAATGCGTATGACACCACTGGATGCCTTGCCTGATTTATCAGATGTGCAAGTTATTGTAAAAACATCCTATCCGGGGCAAGCCCCACAGTTAGTTGAAGACCAAATTACCTACCCGTTATCCAGCGCTATGCTGGCCGTACCGGGTGCAAAAACCGTGCGTGGATTCTCTATGTTTGGAGACTCATACGTGTACATTATTTTTGAAGACGGTACCGATATTTACTGGGCAAGGTCACGGGTATTAGAGTACCTGTCTCAAGCACAAAACATGCTCCCAGCGGGGGTTACGCCAACACTGGGGCCTGATGCCTCTGGTGTAGGGTGGGTGTTTCAATATGCCTTGGTTGATCGAAAAGGTCAGCATGATTTAGCTCAGCTTAGGTCATTACAAGACTGGTTTTTAAAGCTTGAATTACAAAGTGTTGCCGGTGTGTCAGAAATTGCCACTATTGGCGGTATGGAGCAGTCCTATCAAATCATTGTCGACCCGCACAAACTGGCGTTGTATCAAATTGATTTAATGACGGTGAAAAATGCCTTAGATAATTCCAATAGCTCTATGGGCGGCTCGGTGATTGAAATGGCCGAAGCAGAGTACATGATCACCTCCAGTGGTTATCGTCAAACTTTAGCAGACTTTGAAGAAATTCCACTGGGTATCGTGTCAGATTCAGGCACGCCAGTATTGATGAAAGATGTGGCGCAACTGCGCACCGGCCCGAGTGCACGCCGCGGCATTGCCGAGCTAGACGGCCAAGGTGAAGTGGTTGGTGGTATTGTGGTGATGCGCTATGGCGAAAATGCCCTAGTCACCATCAACAATGTTAAACAAAAGCTGGCAGAGATAGAAAACGGCCTACCTGACGGGGTGGAGTTAGTGATCACCTATGATCGCTCTGAGCTGATTTTAAACTCGGTAGATAATTTAAAGAATAAAGTATTAGAAGAAATGATAGTGGTAGGCATTATCTGCCTAATATTTCTATTACATGCGCGCTCGACCTTAGTGGCCATTATCTCATTGCCTATTTCAATTCTGATCAGCTTTATAGTGATGAACTTGATTGGAGTCAACGCCAATATTATGAGCCTAGGGGGGATTGCTATTGCCATTGGTGCTGTCGTCGATGCCGCCATTGTGATGGTAGAAAACGTCCATAAACACTTAGAGCATTACCGCGACGAACATAATGGTCAGCAACCGTCTAACGATAGACATTGGCAAATTGTACGTGAAGCGTCGGTTGAAGTGGGCCCTGCATTATTTTTTAGCTTACTAATTATTACCTTAAGCTTTATTCCAGTGTTTGCGCTTGAAGCTCAAGAGGGGCGGTTATTTCACCCATTAGCCTTTACTAAAACCTTTGCAATGGCTGCTTCAGCTTTGTTGGCAATTACATTGATCCCCGTGTTAATGGGCTACTTTGTTAAAGGGAAAATCCCCAGCGAAAAGTCTAATCCTATTAGTCGGTTATTAATTGCGTTATACGAGCCACTACTGCGTTGGGTATTACGCTTTCCTAAGGTGACTATCTTACTTGCCATGCTGGCATTAGGGAGTGCAGCGTACCCCATGACCAAAATGGGCAGTGAGTTTATGCCTTCGCTTGAAGAGGGTGACTTGCTGTATATGCCGACCACATTACCCAGTGTCAGCTCGGGTAAAGCGGCAGAAATACTTCAGCAAACAGACCGTTTGATTAAAACGGTCCCTGAGGTTAAACGGGTTTTTGGTAAGGTTGGTCGTGCCATGACCGCCACCGACCCTGCGCCGCTAACCATGCTAGAAACCACTATTATGCTTAACCCGCGTGATACTTGGCGTGAAGGTATGACGCTAGAGGGGATAATTGATGAGCTGCAAAAAACCGTTAAAGTACCGGGTATGACCAATGCTTGGGTGCAACCCATTAAAACGCGTATTGATATGTTATCAACCGGAGTACGCACGCCTGTAGGGATAAAAATATCTGGCGCAGATATTAATGAGTTACAGCGTATCGGCACAGAAATAGAAGCGGTGGTGAGCAAATTGCCTGGTACACTATCGGCATTTGCTCAACGTACTAGCGGTGGGCGTTATATTGATATTGAGCCTAATCTTAAAAATGCCGCCCGCTATGGTATGACTCTAAAAGACATTCAAGATGTGGTAAAAATTGCCATTGGTGGCATGCAAGTAGGGCAGTCTATTCAAGGACAAGAACGCTATCCGATTAATATTCGCTACCCTCGTGAGTTACGTGACAACATTGAAAAGCTTAAAGACTTACCCGTATTAACCAAAACCGGTAAATACTTACCTTTAGGCAATTTAGCCTCTATTACTATTAGTGATGGTGCGCCAATGTTGGCCAGTGAAAATGGCCGCTTAATCAGCTGGGTGTTTGTCGATTTAAAAGATATTTCTATAGGCGAGTATATTGAAACCGCCAAAGCTGCGTTAAATGAACAAGTGTCTTTGCCGTCGCGTTACAGCTATAGCTTTGCAGGGCAATATGAATATATGCAGCGAGTGGATGCCAAAATGAAGCTGGTAGTGCCATTAATGATAGCGGTGATTTTTATGCTATTAATGATGACTTTTGGCTCAGTTATTCAAGCATCGGTAATTATGCTCAGTTTACCTTTTTCACTGGTGGGCAGTGCGTGGTTGCTGTACTTGCTTGATTTTAACTTTTCCGTTGCGGTGTCGGTGGGCATGATCGCTTTAGCGGGTGTTGCTGCTGAGTTTGGCGTGGTAATGCAGGTTTATTTGAATAACAGCATTAAAGCGCGTCAAAAAGCAGGTGAATATCAACAAAAGTCAGATTTAGTTGAAGCACTGATTCATGGTGCGGTTATGCGAATTCGCCCTAAAGCCATGACGGTAGCGACTATTTTCTTTGGCTTACTACCTATTATGTGGGGCGGTGGAACCGGTAACGAGGTGATGCAAAAAATTGCTGCGCCTATGGTAGGGGGAATGGTAACCGCTCCCTTGTTGTCGCTATTTGTTATTCCGGCAATCTATTTGCTGATATATGGTCGAAAATTAGCAAAAAAATAACACATTAAAGCGATTAGCTTTGGTGTTTGCGATATGCCACAAAGCGTCCTCATTAGAGGGCGCTTTATTTTTCTTAATGGCTTCGTTTCCTCAAGTAAATATTTTGCGTTACTCATAACCCTCTATTACTACACCTAACGAGGTGATGCTTATTTATAAGCTTTCACCTTTTGCTCGCATTAAACATGATTTGAAACTATTAAGCAGATGATTTTCGCTGGTTAATTTGTCAAACTGTTGCCCGAAATAAGAACGACAACAAGGATTGCCATGAAAACTCTTACTCTGGTTTGCACCAGTTTAGCGTTAGCACTATCAGGATTCAGCTATGCTGGTGAAATAGATAAAAGCCATATACAACGCCTAGGACCAGTCACCTCTACCACTAGCCAGCCTTTATCTAAAGGGGCGCATGCAGACGCCCTGCGTGCCAATTTAGTCACGCAATTAACCCAGCAAGAAAGCGTCAATATTTTTGGTGAAAAATATCGCTGGACTGAAGCTAACAGCACCTCAGATAAATCAGGTTGGGTGGCATATCAAGTTCCCATATCAACGCAACGATTTACCCAAGGTAAATTAAACGTTAGTGGTTTAGAAAACCCACAAGTTTACCTAAATGGTCAGTTAGTTAAATCCGCAAATGAAGTGACATTAACCCTAGCAAATGGCGACCATAACATTATGGTACTTGCTGACGGATACCAGAGTGATGCAGAGTTTGCTATAGCTTGGCAAGGTGAGTCAGAGGTAGATCAATTAAGTTATACCTCACAAGACACTCAACGAGTATCAGCACAACAGCTATATGATTCAAAAGTGATCAGTGCATTAAGCTTGTCGCCAAATGGTGATTACTTATTGCAATCGACAACAGAATATCGCCCAGAAACGGGTGATAAAGCCATTAAAGTCACCGAGCTAATTGAGTTAGACGATAATCAAGTGATTTATCGCTGGCAAGATAACCGCCCAGCCAGTGCGGTTTGGTCAGATGATAGCGATACATTAGCATTTGTAGCCAACAAACAAATTCAATTACTGGATGTAGAAAGCCTAGCTATTAAGGTTGCTGCCACTAATCTAGAAAATGTGTCAGGCCTACAATGGCATAACAACAGTTTATTATTTAGTTGGCAAAAACCCTTTAAGGCCGATGAAAAAGCGACTTCTAAACGTTTCCAAGCGTTAGAAGACCGTTGGAGTTACTGGCGTAATAACAGCCAAATTTATCAACTTGATATTGCCTCTGGTGTGATTCGACAGCTCACAGACAATAAAATCTCAAGCAATTTTGCTGACAATAATAGCAAAAATAATACCTTACTGTTTACACGCCACCCAGTTGACTATGCTCAACCAGCACATGGCTTAACTCAGTTATTTGAGCTGAATATCAACACCCTAACTGAAACCTTAATGGGTGAGTTCAGAACCTTCAGTGGGGTAAAGTATGCTGATGACGGCATGTATATTGTTGCAGGGCCTCGTTTTATGGATGGCTTAGGCATGCAAAACCCTGACATTGAAGTTAACGATTACGATGGCCAGCTATATTGGCGTGACAATAAGGGCAATATCAGCGCATTAAGTAAAGATTTTGACCCTTCAATTGGTAGCATTACTAAGCTTGATAACGATGATTTAATTGTCAAGGTTACAGAAGGTGACCGTGCACCAGTGTATCTATTTGATAAAAGTAAAAAACGCTTTAAAAAGCTTGATACTAATATGGATATGACTACTCATATTGGCGCTGCAACGGCTAAATCTAACCCTATGTTAGTGTTTGCTGGCACCTCAGCAACTGTGCCGCAAAAAGCCTATAAAATGAAGTTAAACGGTAGCCCAAAAGTTATTTTTGATAGCCAAAAGCAAAGCTATGCCAATACCCGTTTAGGCAAAATTGAAGACTTTGACTTTACCAACAAGCATGGTCATAACATTGATGGTAGGGTGTATTTACCAGCCGATTTTGATGCCACTAAAAAGTACCCCGCACTCGTATATTATTATGGTGGTACTTCACCTGTAGGACGTCATTTCACGGGGCGTTGGCCATTTAACCTATGGGCTGCACAAGGCTATGTGGTGTATGTACTTCAACCCAATGGTGCAACTGGTTACGGGCAAGCATTTAGTGGTCGCCATGTAAATGCATGGGGTAAATACAGTGCTGAAGATATTATTGAAGGTACCCAAGCATTTTTAAAACAGTATGACTTTGTTGACCCTAAACGTGTGGGTAATATGGGGGCATCATATGGTGGTTTTATGACCATGTACTTGGCGACTCAAACCGATATTTTTGCCGCTTCAATGTCCCATGCTGGGATCAGTAATTTGTCTTCTTATTGGGGACATGGCTGGTGGGGTTATGGTTACTCTGGTGTGGCAAGTCGTGGCAGTTTCCCATGGAATAACCCAGAACTTTATGTCGACCAAAGCCCGTTATATCAAGCTGACAAAATCACAACGCCATTATTACTGATTCATGGCAATGCTGACACGAATGTTCCAGTAGGTGAAAGCCATTATATGTACACGGCATTGAAGTTGTTAGATAAAGAGGTCGAGCTGGTAGAGTTTAACGACCAAGACCACCATATTAATGGCCACAATGCGCGTTTTGACTGGTGGGACACCACCATTGCATGGTTCGATTTACATTTAAAAGACCAACCACAGTGGTGGAATAGCCTTTACCCTGAAACCAAAAAATAAACCGAGTTAGTCAGCTTAGTTACTCATAAAAACAGCCTCAATAGAGGCTGTTTTTTGTAACAGAGTTATTTGTTGTATTTTATAAATAAAAGCGACTTTTAACTCACTAGCCTTAACTTACTCTAATTTGATGTTTTAGCCTCAACAATAAACTCGTTGATCACTTCAATTAAAGGCTTTTTGATTTTTGCGACTTGTTTCGAGTGCGGACTCCATAATGCCAAAGGTATTTTTATCGCTTGTTGCATTTGTTCGACTTTAAGTTCAGTTAAATGAGTGCTGACGTAATCAGAGTTGACCATCATTCTGGGTAAAAAAGACCAGCCTAAATCTAACTGGACAAATTTCATCATTAATGCAAGTTGGTCAATGACTTCATGGTCTGAACAAAAAATTACTTTTTCGCCCATATCATCTTCAATTAACGAGCTTAATACAAACTGTTTTGACGCCTGTAATTCTTTAAGTACTTTAGATTTAGGTAGGGTAGCTATATGGCTATTTTTGCTGACAAAGGGGGCAAATGACATATAGTCTAGAAAGGTAAAGTCAATACTATTCAGTCCTTTGCTATCATGCACATTCACAATGCCAAAGTGAATGCTACCATCTTGTATGCCGGTTTTAATTTGACTTTTGGTACGAATAAAACAATTTACCCGCATATTGGGAAACTCTTGTTTTAATCGTGTTCTAATCGCGCCTAAAACCTGATGTGGGATAAAGCTACAATAGGCTAGGTTAATGGATTCTAACTCCCCAAAAGACAAACTTAATGCCACTTTGTCGAACGTCTTAGCTTGCTCTAGAGCTTGCTTTGCATAGTGATATAATAGTTCGCCTTCTTCGGTTGGTTCAACTGAGCGACCTACTCTTTCAAATAAAATAACCGCTAACTGATCTTCTAGATTATTAATCACTTGACCAATAGTGGTGCGGTGTTTATCTAATTTCACTGCGGCTTTACTAAACGCTCCTTGTTCATAAACTGTCACAAATGCCAACAATTGCTCGAGACTAAAATTCATATCAATAAACCCTTTTATAGCAAAGCGATAGTGCAGATTAATAATTTTTATTATGACATATGCCTGTGGCGTTTTGTAGTTTTGATGGGTTATATCCATCAAACACGATTCTGAAATGGCAATATTTCTCGGTATATTTCAGCTAATTCGTAAATTAACTCAATTTAAGAGAGAAAACCATGTTAACCATGCCACATGAAATAGCGATAGGCGATCTCTATTTTCCACCACTATTGCTGGTGGTAATTTTCTCATACCTTGTTTCTACCGGTATTATTTTTATTGCTGGAAAGCTTGGTCTATTGCGTTACGTTGCGGTACCAGTATTAGTTGAATTGAGCTTAGTGGTGCTGATATCCGGCTTAATTAGTCAATTTATTCATTTTGTTTAAGGGAACCACCATGAAATATTTTATTACTGCTTTTTTTGTGGTGTGTGCCGTTGCTGTAGGCTATCACCAGTATCAAACTTATCAACAGGCGCCTTGGACTCGTGATGGTCAAGTTCGCGCGCACATTATTCAAATTACCCCGCGTGTTACGGGGCAAATTGTGGAAATGAATGTAGATGATGATTGCCGAGTTGAGCAAGGTGATGTGTTATTTCAAATTGACTCAAAACCTTATGAAGCCGATTTGAAAAAAGCTCAAGCGGGAGAGCGTCAAGCTGCAGCAATGGTTGAGAAAGCTAAAAATGAATATAAGCGTCAGTCTAATTTAGAAAGAGCGACACCTGGTGCAGTGCCTGAACTAACCTTAAACAACTTAGCTAATGCCGTGGATATGGCTAAAGCCGATTTAGCATTGGCGCAGGCACAAGTTGATACGGCTGAAATGAACTTGTCTTACACCACCGTTATAGCACCAACAAGTGGCTTTATTACTAACTTAAACTACCGTATTGGTTCACAGGTTGTGGCAAACGCACCTGTTGTGGCATTAATTGATGAAAGTAGCTTTTGGATTGAAGGTTTTTTCAAAGAAACTGATTTAAACGGTGTTGATGTAGATGATGAAGTGACTGTTCAATTGATGAAAGCAGATCAGCCGTTATCAGGCACTGTAACTAGCATTGGTTTTGGTATTTCAAAAAGTGATGGCAGCACAGGTAACGCTTTATTACCTAATGTAAACCCAAGTTTTGAGTGGATTCGTTTGGCGCAGCGTATACCGGTAAAAGTGAAATTAGACAATGTGCCGGCAGGTTTGCAGTTACGTGTAGGCATGACAGCATCTGTGCAAGTATTCAAATAAATACAGGGTTATAGATAACACCTATTCAGCCTGAGGCGACACTATGTTTGATTACAAGCTAAAAAATGCCATTAAAGTGGCCATTACAGTCAGTATTTCATTGTTCTTGGCGTTATGGTTTCAATGGGATAAACCCTATTGGGCAGCCATTACCGCCATCGTATTGTGCGCTAACGGGGTTTATGGTCAAGCATTAAGGCAAGGGCGAAATCGCGTGTTAGGTACTCTTGGCGGTGTAGCTTATGCGTTGTTTTTGGTGAGCTTTTTTTCACAATCAATGACCTTGTTTATCTTGTTTTTACTGCTGTTTTTGTCAGTGTGTGTTTATTTTGCAAGTGATACAGAATATGGGTATGCCTTTAATATCGCGGCGGTAGTGTGCGCCATTGTGTCAGCTATCGGTGGTTTTGATGGCGAAACAACCTTTCATTTATTAACCATGCGCATTCAAGAAACTGCGCTAGGTGTGGTGGTGTATTCGGTTGTGTTTGGACTTGTTTGGCCGGTCACGACTGAGCAAGCATTTTTTGAGGTGGTTGATAATACTTTTGAGGCTTTTGAAACCTCCATTAGTAAGGTTTTTAAAGCGCTAGAAAACAACAACCCTTATAGTATTGAGTGGAATACGTTAAACCAACGTGCCGCTATTACGCAGATGAACGACTTATTGGCAATGCCTCATTCGGGCAGTGCAAACTTGCAGCATCAGGCAAAATATTGGCAATTAGTTGTTAGTAGCTTTACTTTATTGCAGCAGCAAGTGGATGAGCTTAAGCAAAAACTACAAGCGGATTCAGCAAGTGATGAGCAAGGTATTAATTATCATCAAGATATTTCCCCAATATTAGAGACTTTAGCGGCGTTAAAAATGGCAATTAACGCGCCGAAACAGGAACAAGCTGCAAGCAAAGCAAAGTTATTGCTACTGTGTGAGTCAATAAAGCCTGAGCCAATAGTCGAGCGCAGCACAATTCGTAATATGAAGTTTAAGCGTGTTTTTCGTATGTTAGCAATAATTTCAACTTGTTTTGCTATGTGGATTTACTTACCCATTCCTAGCCATGGCATGTTCCCAATGCTAGCGACTATTTTTGCCTGTGTATTGGTGAACTTGCCTGACAACATGGCAAAACATGGGCTATGGGGCGTGATGATATGGGGACCAATATTTATTGCGCAATATACATTAATCATGCCTCACTTTACCGAGCTATGGCAGCTATTGAGCTTATATGCGGTAAATATTGTGATTATTTGGACTTTATTTAGTAATGCTCGAATGGGGATTCAACGGATTTTAGGGGGTAACTTAATGATGGTATTAACCATGAATGCCCTAAAACCTGCCCCTGTTTTTGATGTGTCATTGTCGCTGAATATGCTGGCTTGGGTGATAGTTTGTATTGGTGTGGTGCAAATTTACACTCAATTTTTCAATCAGGTGTTTGCAGAAAAATAAATAATGGGGTCAGAGTTAATTTTTGAAATCCCTCTTAAATAATGCTTCGTTGCTGGCAATATGGTGCTGCCACTTTCTGAAAGTGCGGTCTAGAAGATCATTGGCCGCTTTTTCAAATTCAGGGTGCTGGTTAACGCCATAGTAGATGGGAGAAGTGAAGATGAATACTTCTATTGCTACGTAACTTAAATTTAAAGTTGATAATGAACTTTCAAAAACGGCATATTGTTGCTCGGTTGAAAAACCACCGTCTAGGTACATAAATAGTAAACATAACTGTTGGTCTACTCTAGGGTAATGACAGTTTTTCAAGTAGCTTTTAATATGAGAGTTAAGAGCCACAGCATAGCTTTTATCTCCTTGCTGTTTTTTTATCGCAGCATATAAAAAAGGATCAATATCAAGCTCAATTAATGCTTGTTTAACCTTTTGTTTGAATTCATGGGCATCTACGTCAGCTAAGTCATTTAGCTGTTGGTATTTTTCTGGTTTGCCTAACAATAAACCCTGATATGCCACGGTACTTGTGCGAATTTCATCGCTAAGCGGTAATTGTTGTAACTTGCTTAATTGTTGTTTATTTAAGGCTTGTTGATTTTTAAAACGCTCCATTAACAGCAGAAAATTATAGCTATACTTTGCTATTTCAGGTGAATGGACTAAGCCATTTTCTAAAGAGTCTAACGCTTTATCTATGTCACCATATAGAAGGTTCAACTCTGCTTTAATGAGGAAACTGTAATCTGGCGGGCTAGACTTGTGATTGAAACTGTTCGCATAAGCTGCGCTTGTGGGAAGATCATGTTGGAGGCCGTATAAAATATCTAATTGATAATACAATCCTGTACTTGCATGTTCTGGGAACGTTTTTATATATAGAGTTATAAGGTTTTCTGATGCCTGAAAAGAGCCTTGTGAGGTATATAAGGTTATCAAGTTTACGTAATTAATTTCACTTTTAGGGTTCGTTTTTAATATCTTCTCCCTCTCTTTAATCACTTGTTGGGTATTTTCCACGCTCAGCAAATATAAGTTCTGTATCAATGGTTCATTGGGGGCTCCTTGGTAAGCTTTCAGGTAAAGCTTTTTGGCATTAGATTTATTGTTAAGCTCTGCATGACTCGCCATAACCATAAATTTAAAAGGGAAATTGGGGGCAATTAACAATTCCCAAAATAAGCGCTCCCTTTCCGCTTGCTGTTCATCTAAAGAGAATCCTCCTCGGCTATTGGCTAGGGCGTACACCATATAAAGCTGTGCTTTAGCTAAATAAAACTGATCATCTAATGTGATGGCTTGTTGCAATAATTCTGCAGCTTGTTGGATTGACTCAGGAGTGCGCTGATATGATAACTCACGTCCTTCTAAAAATAATTCATAGGCTTCAGAATTAGTCGTCATACCTGCTTCATGGTTAACTTGCTCTGGTAGCAAATTGAGTTTTAAGGCTTGAGTAATGGCATAAGTCAATTCATCTTGTACGGTAAAAATACCGTCTAAGGTGCGATCATAGGTTTGTGACCATATATGCTTGCCAGACTCAACCTCAATTAGCTGGGCGGTAATGCGTAATTGGTCTTTATCTTTGCGAACACTGCCTTCAAGCACATAGTTAACATCCAGTATTCGGCCTATTTCACGAATATCTGTTTTAGAGCCTTTAAAACTAAATGAAGAGGTACGGGCAATGACCACCAGTTGGTTTAAACGTGCTAGTGAGTTCAAGATTTCCTCTGATATGCCATCTCCAAAATAGCCTTGCGACTTATCTGAGCTCATATCTTCAAAGGGCAGTACGGCAATAGAGCGCTCTAAATTGTCATTAGCACTGGCAACAAACCATTTCTCATAGGATATAAAGCTAAGCGCGAATAGCAGCGCAATGGCCAAAAAATAATTGATTTTAGTGCCTGTATGGTGGCGAATAGACTCTGTTTCATCTACTTCATGGGAGTATTTTAGCCCATCAGGGGTTAATTCAAACGCCCAAGCAAATATGCAGGCAACAGGAAAACCCATCACCAGTACTACGGTGAAAATTGTGCTAAATAAGGTGGGTAGGTGAAGTGCAGGGGAAATAACCGCAACAACTTGTAAGATGATCCAACTGGTCACCAGATAAACGCTTGCCACTTTAAAGACATTACGCCGTTTTAGCTCGCTAAAAAATGACATGCATCCAGCTCGTTACTCCTATATGTATTAACCATAGTCAAAGAGCTTGGTTTGCGCAATTTTTAGGCGAAGTGTGTTGTTATAGCGTGCCTAGTTGGAGAGGCCATATTTAAAAATTAACTCTGACCCCATTTATTGTTATCGCTCTCATGGCTGTTGGTATATATCTGCAATGTATCATGTCCTGTAAAGCACTTTCACCACATGCCAGCCAAATTTGGTTTTAACTAAATGCGGGGTGATTAATTCGCCAGTAAAGCAGACTTTGTCGAACTGAGGCACCATTTGGCCTTTCTTGAATTCTCCTAAACTGCCGCCTTTTTTACCTGATGGACAGCTTGAGTGCTTTTTAGCAAGCACATCAAATTTCGCGCCTTTATTAAGTTGCGCAATAATGTCTTCGGCTAACTCTTTATGTTTAACAAGAATGTGTAATGCAGAGGCGGTTTTAGCCATAACTGAAGTCTCTATGATTTGCGGTAAATAAACGTCATTATATCAATTCGCATTGGTCAGTGACCAATGAATTTTGGCTCAGGTTTATCATGCTTTAACGATAATAATTTAAGTGAGATTTATGAAAACGATTATCGAGTACTTTCGACTCATTTTATTTGTTTGTGGCGTCCTTATTGGAGTGCAGTTTCCGGCGTTTATTGATCAATATGGTCAACGTTTAGAGGCGCATTTATTGGAGTCTCAATTAAGTTTGCAAGCTTTTCAACGTGACGCAGATAAGTTTTTTGCTGGTGATATTCATCGACTTATTAGCCATTATCAACGCAGTGTTGATGAAGTGGTGCAGGCTGGCGGTAATAACATTCAAACGATTTATGATAGAACCGAGCAACTGCAGGCGGCTCTTCAGCAGTTTAAGCAATCTGAGTTATCGAGTATTCAGCATGTACTGATAACTCCGGTGGATAATATTCGAACTGAAACTTGGCAAGGTTTTACCCATATGGTGGTGTTAGATACATATGCCATTTTGATGGGACTGGTATTAGGGTTATTTATCGCCCTATTAACTGAATCTTGTTTAGTGTGTGTGGGGCGAGGGTGTCGTTACTGTTTTCACTTAGGAAAAAAACCACATAAACCCGCCTAATAACCTTGTTGCTTATCGGTATTTAAATGGCTTAAATCAAGTTATGCTGGGCTTCAACTTTATTCATTATTTAAGGATTTATCATGTTCAAGCAAGGACAAAATCTACCTGCAGGGACACTGAGCCAACTCACTAAAGACGGCATGGTTAATCATAATGTGGCGGAGCTGTTTGCCGGAAAAAAAGTGGTGCTATTTGCCGTACCCGGTGCTTTTACACCCACCTGTTCAGAAGCGCATTTACCAGGGTTTGTGGTGCAAGCTGATGAGCTAAAAGCAAAAGGTGTAGACATGATTGCGTGTGTGTCAGTAAACGATGCTTTTGTAATGAAAGCATGGGGTGAGGCGCAAAATGCTAGCGAGTTATTAATGTTAGCCGATGGTGATGCCAGCTTCACTAAAGCGTTGGGGCTAGAAATGGACACTGCTGGTTTTGGTGGTTTGCGCTCACAACGTTATGCGATGGTGATTGATAATGGTGTGGTAACGGTGTTGAATGTTGAGGCGCCAAAATCATTTGAGGTGAGTACTGCAGAAGCCATTTTAGCGGCGTTATAATTCATTTGATTTAACCTGCTTGCCTTATTGGAAGGCTACTTGGCATCCATTGTTAAGGTAAGCAGGTGTTATAAATGAGCAGGTTACTTTTTAGGTAACATCACTTTTGCAATTAAGCCCCCCTGCGGGCGGTTGGTTAATTTAACCCGCCCGTGGTGTCTATCAATAATACGTTTAATAATCGCAAGTCCTAAGCCTGAGCCTACACTGCCTCGTGCGCTATCGCCTTGAGTAAAGGGCTCAAACAAACTCTCAATATCCGCTTCATTTATTCCTGGGCCGTTGTCTTCTACTGTAAAGCCGACAAAATGACCTTGTTGAAACGAACTGATTTTGACCCAGCCATTACCGTATCGGAAAGCATTTTCTACTAGGTTACTCAGCACTCGCTTTATGGCGACAGGATGAATGGGGATCTGTGGGCACTCAGTTAGAGCAAGCTCAAGCTTATCGCTACGATGACTTTCCTGTTGGCTGAGATCTTGAATCAATTGATTGAGTTGGAATAGCTCTCGTTCAACATCTTCATCATTGCGAATATAAGCAATAAATTGGTTGATGATAGCATCCATGTCTTCAATATCACTGACAATGCCTTCTTTAAGATATTGATCATCTTCTACCATCATTTCAGATGCTAACCGAATGCGGGTGAGTGGGGTACGTAAATCGTGTGATATTCCCGCCATTAATAGAGCTCTGTCTTGTTCAAGCTGTTTCATACTCTGTGCCATCTGATTAAAGGCGTGAGTTACTTCAACAATTTCAGTTGAGCCACTAAGGGGTAAAGGGTCAGGAAACTTCCCTTTTGAAACCGAAACAGCGGCTTTCTGTAATCTTTTTAATGGCTTGTTTTGTTTACGAGCAAATAACCAACCGCCAGCGACACTGAGGGCACCAATAACCAGTAGATATAACGTCAGCGGAGAAAGGTCTGATTCATTAATGCCATTTAAAGGGACTTTTATCCATAAAGAAGGTGCTTGTGGTGGGCTTATCCACACATCGAGGGTTTCGCCTTGTGAAAATCTTACCTCTGCATCACCACCTAAGTACTCTGACATTTGATCAGATAAAAACCCATAATAGGTAGCCGTATCTAGCCCAGCTTCACGGGCTTGTTTTAAGTTATAAATGGTCATGCCATTGTGGCTAACTTTAGCGTTTAGGGCATCAACCATTGATAAATGTTCGCGGCCAACGTCAACACCATCAACAAACAAAATATTAATTTGTCGTGCGATCAGTTGATTGATTTGTTCATAACTGGGCTTAATAAAATAAACCGCCACCGACCAATATGACACCAATTGATTAATCAGCAGTAAACTACCAATTAATACAACGGTTTGGCTAAAGGCGTTTCGTGGTAGCAAATGTTGCCACCATTTAAGCTTTAATTTTGCAGGCTTTGACACAGGTTATTTTCTTGCCGAACCATCAGGCACAAACACATAACCTAGGCCCCAAACAGTTTGGATATACCTTGGGTTGGCGGCATCGTTTTCAATTAAGCGGCGAAGTCGTGATACTTGTACGTCAATTGAACGCTCTAATGCTGAGTAGTCACGCCCTCTGGCAAGGTTCATTAGCTTGTCGCGTGATAACGGCTCTCTTGGGTGTGTGACTAATACTTTTAATACGGCAAACTCGCCACTGGTTAATGCAATACTCTCATCACCATGAAACATTTCACGAGTGGCTAAATTAAGGGCGAAATCACCAAATTCAATTAACTCTTCTTGTTGTGCTGGCGCGCCTGGTACTTCCGCAGTTTGTCGGCGCATAACCGCTTTAATTCGGGCAAGCAGTTCTCTGGGGTTAAACGGCTTAGGCAGGTAATCATCAGCGCCAAGCTCTAGGCCAATAATACGGTCAACTTCGTCGCCTTTTGCGGTTAGCATAACAATGGGTATGGCATTTTCTTGTTGGCGTAATCGGCGGCAAATTGATAAGCCATCTTCACCTGGCAGCATTAAATCGAGTACTAATAAATGAAAGTTCTCACGCTCAAGTAATCTGTCCATTTGTTCAGCATTTGCGGCACTGCGAACTTGATAACCTTGTTCCATTAAATAGCGCTCTAGCAGCGAACGCAGTCGCATGTCATCATCAACAACGATAATTTTTGATGTTTCTTGGCCCATGAGAATGTCCTTCACTATTAACAAGTTGGTTTGGCGATATGACTCAATATAACCAGTTTATGCGTTAGCTAATAGAGTCTGAAATGTAAGTTTAGTCAGCCCTTCTGATTATAAGACAGAATATGAGTTTAATGATATTGATTTTACAAGGTTTTCAGCTTTGTATCTGGGATGATGTAAATTGTAACAATTCGCGTTGATAAATGATTTGCAACACTTTTTCATTTTATATTGGCGGATAGGTTAGCCTGCAGGTGAGTGATAAATCATGTTTTTTGGGGTTGTTTTAGTCAGGTTAGCGCTGTAAACCGTGGTATATTGTGGCCATTATCTTTTGACCAATAATGCATTCAATATTCAGTATGAAAACGGCAATTGTTACCCGCGAAGGGTTTGAAAAACTTAAACAAGAACTTGATTTTTTATGGCGTACAGAACGTCCTGAAATTACTAAAAAAGTCGCTTGGGCGGCAAGTTTGGGTGATAGAAGTGAAAATGCTGATTATCAATATAATAAACGGCGTTTGCGTGAAATTGATCGCAGAGTACGTTATTTACGCAAGTCGATTGAAAATGTAAAAGTTGTCGATTATTCGCCTGAGCAAGAGGGCAAGGTATTTTTTGGTGCCTGGGTAGAAATAGAAAATGAAGATGGCCAACAATTGACCTTTAGAATAGTGGGCTACGATGAAATTTTTGGCCGTAAAGATTACATTTCTATCGATTCTCCTATGGCGCGAGCTTTATTGAAAAAACAAGTGGATGATGAGGCGGTTGTGGGTACCCCTGAAGGTGAAAAGGTGTGGTATATCAATGATATTTTTTACCATAAAAAGGCTTGATTAAGCACTGTAGGCGTTAATTGAAGCTTGTTGGATATACTGCTCAAATATATCAATAGGCAAGGGCTTGCTATATCGATAACCCTGATAATGCTCGCAACCCATTTGAATGAGTGCGTGTTGCTGCTCTAAGGTTTCTACACCTTCTGCAATCACATTAACCCCCAAGCTATTGGCCATAGCGATAATCATTTTTACAATAGACTGATCGCTATTATTGGTGGTCAGTTCGTCCACAAAAGAACGATCTATCTTTAATTGATATAAAGGCAGTTTTTTCAAATATTGCAGTGACGAGTATCCTGTACCAAAATCATCCAGTGAAAATAGTATGCCGAGTGCATTTAGACTGTGCATTTGTTTAATAGTACCGTTGATGTCATCTAACAATAGTGATTCAGTAAGCTCCATTTTGAGCTTTTGAGGGGCAATATGATATCGATGAATGATCTCGCGGCACTGTTCAACAAATTGAGCTTGTTTAAATTGCTTTGAACTCACATTGATCGATAGTGTTAAATTTTTGGTGTGGCTATTTTTTTGCCATTGGTCCAGTTGTTCGCAAGCACTATTTAATATCCAGTAGCCTAACTCAACAATAAGTCCCGACTCTTCCATTTGGGGAATAAACTCAATAGGGGTAATTATCCCTTTTGTTGGGTGCCGCCAACGTAATAATGCTTCTGCTCCTGTGGGCTGCATTTGATGATTTATTTGCACTTGATAGAAAAGCTCAAACTGCTGCTCTTTAACTGCTTGATGTAATTCTGACTCTAGCTTCATCCTCTGGCTTATTTCAGCTTGCATTTGTGGATTAAAAAAGCGCACCGTATTGCGGCCAGCCTGTTTTGCTTGATACATGGCAATATCGGCACGTTTCATTAATTCTGATGTGGTTACGGTTTGCTCGCCAAACAAGGTAACGCCAATACTGGTCGTACATTTGAATTCAATGGCGTTTAAATGAAAAGGTGTTTGTAGCTTAAGTAATATTTGGCCACAAATGCGGTTTACCTCATCTGTAGCGGCTTGTTTGTCGGCACTGAGTCCTTCTAAAATAATAACAAATTCATCACCACCAATGCGAGCAAGGGTATCTTCTTTTCTCACGCAACTTTCTAGTCGCTCAGCCATTGAAGTAAGTAGTAAATCGCCCATATCATGCCCGTGGGTATCGTTTAGCATTTTAAAATGATCAATGTCTAAAAACAGCAAAGCATTATTAAGATACTGGTGGTTACTCAAGGCGATGACTCGCCTTAATCTGTCCAGCAATAACCGCCGATTAGGTAAATTGGTGAGTTGATCATAAAAGGCAAGTTGTTGGATTTTTTGCTCTGACTTTTTACGCAGGGTTATGTCATTAATGGTGATGATATAGTTGGTAATTTGATGCTCATTTTTTACCGCATCTAAATATAAATAGGCTGGAAAACAATGGCCATCTTTATGTTTTTGCCAAACTTCGCCTTCCCAAGCATCTTGGTCTGCAATATTTGGCCACACTTCACGATAAAACTGTTCGTCATAGTTTTCTGGGCATAATATTGAAGGATGCTTGCCGATTAACTCTTCAGCATCATAGCCGGTGATGTCGGTAAACGATGTATTAACTTGCAAAATATTCTCTTTGGCATCTGTGATTAAAATACCTTCTTGAGAGTCAAACACTTTAGCTGCAAGTAATAGTTTTTGCTCCACTTGCTTGCGTTCAGTAATGTTGGTAATGCCGGTAATGTAACCTGTCACATTTTTACGCTCATCAAATGAAGGCACATATTGAACCAGTAAACTTTGACCAAACAAATTAATATCATAACTAACCGTTTCGCCACTCAGAACTTTGATGATATGGGGTTTTAATTCACGGTAAACGGCTTTACCGACAATTTCTTGCACCTTGCGGCCTATAATCGCTTCTGGCGTTAAATCAAAAAGCTTTGCATAGGGTTGGCTGGCATATATATAACGTCCATTTTTATCGCAACTGGCAATGTAAAAGGGAGAGTTATCAGTAATAAATTGTAACTGTTGCTGTTGTTCAATGAGCTTAAGCTCGGTTTGTTTGTAAAGGGTAATATCTTGGGAGAAACCAGAGAGCGAGATACTGTTATCTAGCGGATTAATGATTCGTTTGCCGCGACAGTGTATCCAACGTACTTGGCCATCACTTGGGCGCGTAATGGTGTATTGAACACGATGCTCTTTTCCGGTTTTAATGCAGTTTTGTAATGATTGGTGGAATGCTTCGTGAAATTGAAGGTGCATTAATGACAACAATGTACTGAGGTTGGTTTCATCGTGCTGGTTAAGCCCATACAATTGATACATTTGTGGGTCGCAAATGGCCTCGCCTGTTTCAATGTCTAAATCCCAATAGCCGACCTCTGAAAAGGTTAATGCTTCTTCAAGTCGATGTTCACTTTTTTCTAATGCGCGGGTTATTGCATTGTTTTTACGGCTTTGCTCAATTAAATAAAGGGTGTTTTCAGCAAAAGCGGCATACAGTGACAGCGTGACATTAATGAGCTGTCTTGAGGCACCTTGAAAGTGTTGTTTTGCCTGTGCCTTTGCTTGTTCTAGTGTGGCGCCTTTTTGTAGCGCTTGAACCTGAATTGCAAGGTCAAAGTCATTTTCTAAAATATGTGCAGCCAACCAGTTGGTAAGAAAAGTAATCAGGCTTTTGAGTAGTTCATCTGTTGGCGTTGTTTCAAATTCGGCTTTTAATTGAGCCAGTTTGCTGGTGAAGCGTTGATGTTCTTTTTGGTGGCTGTCGGCATTAGTGTGATTAGGTAAAAAGGCTTGCCAAAGCTTTTCTTCGGTTTCAAAGTGATATTTTGTGTAGGCAATAAGCTCGTTTATAACGGTGATGAGTTCATTTTTATCGCAGTTTAGAATCGCCTGATTGGTAAGCTTATTTAGAATAATAACCAAATTCTGGTGCTGGAAATCGATGTCATCAATACCACAGCAAAAATTCGTGTTCCATGGGAAAATGTTAATTTGCTCACTCAACAGGCTATCCTTAATATTGCCAAACTCCGTTGTACAATATTAAGTATAGACATTTTTTTGAAAGTGCCATTTTGTTGGCGATTTTTTATTAGCACTCGCTAAACTTTGTGGGGTAATGTCACTGCCTACCCATATTTTTACTGGCTTTACGTTGCTGTTTTCTTTGTTTTTCAAGTTGTTCCATAGCCGTAAGGGTTTTGTGGGCTTTATTCACTAGTGCATTAGCGTGCTCAGAACTGTGTTGCTGTATTTCATTGGCTAAATTCACCGATAATGACAACACCAATTGCTCTGCTTGAGAAAGATCTTTGTGTTCAGCTTCTTTAACAAACAACAAGATAAAGCATTGAAATAGAGCGTCAAATGCTTGTTCGATATTGATTTTATAATCGTTATCTTGTGGCTTTTCAGGCAACTCAATCATGGCTGAAATTAAATTGCATACCGTTGCTGAGCTGGTTGCTCCAACAAAAAGTGAATTAAGCTCGGTTTGCTGTGATAAAAAAATATTAAGCTGATTGGCATACTCGGCTTTGTGCCACTGCTCATTTACAGAGCGAATAACAGTCATTTGCCTCTCCTGTTATTTAAATAATCGCATCGGCATTGGGATAACATTTAAGGTGCTAGCGAGTACGGTTTCAAAGTCTTTTGCTAACAACACTAAGCCTCTATAAAAATCTGTTTCAGCATGTTCTGCAGCCAGCTCAAGGCAGCGGCCTGACCATGGCAACATGTGTTGCTGTAATAAAATAATTAATGCTTCTTTTGCCACACTACCTTCTGGTGCATTGGTTTGTTGAGCGTCAATTATTTGTGCCAATAGCTGATCAATTACCGCATAAAATAGTGCAATGTGGTCAACTGGCTGGTTGTATTTTAAGTCAAAACTCACTCCGATGCTTTTATAAAACTGCATCAAGGTAATGGTCGATTCATCATTTAAAATACCTTGCTCGCCTAAATAAACTGAGCCCCAAGGCATAGCTTTAGGTTCGCCTGGTCCAAAAAATAACTGACCATAGTCGAGTTTAAGATTAGTAAGCTGTTCCGTGTCCCATTGAGCGATGAACTGGGTTAAATACTGTTTTCCTTGTTGGTTTGCTGCTGAGTCGGTAAATGCCGGCCAGTTTTGAGCAAGGTCGTTTTCAATAAACAGAGCAAGGGTGTCAGCCGTTGGGTAATTAACCAAGCTATGGTGCAATATTCTCGCTGCTGCTTGTAATTCACTCAGGTCAATTGCTGTATTTAAATGGGTCATGGAATGTTCCTATGAGAAAAAGGGCGCCTCAGTAAAGGCGCCTTTAACAATTATACTTCTGCGTAATTTAAGATTTCACCTTGACGACCACCATGCTTATTCGCTTTGATGATCAAGTTTGGAGAAGTAATGCTTTCTGACGGTAGTGGCGCAATATGACCATCACCATTGCCGTACTTCTCTCTAAGGTTATCCATTGTGTCAAAGTCGAGTGCACGAAGTGGGCACGAACCAACACAAATAGGCAGTTTGCCTTCAGCTAAACGGTCGAAACAGCCGTCACATTTGGTCATTACCTTACGTTGAGTATCTAATTGTGGCGCGTCATAAGGACAGGCTTTAGCACAGCTGCTACAACCAATACATAGATCAGTTGCCACATGAACAAGGCCATCTTCACGACGTTTGTGCATTGCACCTGTTGGACAGGCTTTAACACATACTGGCTCATTACAATGGTTACAGCCAATTGAAGCGTAGTAGGTAAACACGCTTTGCTCAAAGCTGCCATCACCATTGGTAGACCAGGTTCCGCCACCGTATTCATACACACGACGCCAGTTTACACCTTCAATTTGAGGTACGCCTTGCTCTACCGAGTCGTTACCTTTGCGAATCACTTCGCCTTGTCTGTCTTTACATGAAACATGACACGCTTTACAACCAGTGCACTTGGTGGTGTCTAAATAAAAACCATATTGGGTTTGTTCAGTCATTGTTGTTTACTCCATCAAGCTTTAGCGATTTGCACACGGTTTGTATGTTGTGGGTTACCTTTTGCGAACGGGCTAGGTTGGTAACGGGTTAAGGTATTAATACAGCCACCAATATCAACTACGTGACCAGATGGCCCCATACGTCCAGTCGGGTCTGGTTGATACCATGCACCTTGTCCTAAGGCTAATACGCCTGGCGCAACACGAGGTGTTACACGCACAGGTAATTCAATGGTGCCACGTTTGCTCCATACTTGAACTTTAGTGCCTTGAGTTAAGCCTTCTTTGCCCGCATCCATTGGGTTCATCCATACCGCATCTTCAACAGCTTCACGTAACCAAGGTACGTTATGATAGCTAGAGTGAGTACGGCCTTTGGTGTGGTATCCCACTAATTGGTAAGGGTAGTCTTCAGAAGTATCTTCATCGTCATAGCCTTCCCATGTTGCTTGATACATAGGTAAGCCAGAAATGTAGTCACCTTTAATGGTGTCATCAAATTCCCATTCAGCACCTTTTTGCGCCATTTTTAATGAGAACAGCTCAATTTTACCTGATGGGGTATTAACTGGGTTGCCACCATTAATGTAGCTGTCTAATGCCACTACTGGTGTGCCATTGAATGCACGGAATACACCTTGCTCTTGTGCTTCTTCATAGGTTGCAGGTAATGGTGGTTGTGCATTGGCGTTGTTAGCATTAGTACGGGTTTTTTCGTATAATTCTGCTAACCAACCAGCTTCATCTTTACCTTCGGTGTATTCTCCGCCTTTACCCATTTTGTCTGCAATTAATGCACACATGTCGTACATTGATTTACATTCCCATAATGGGTCAATGGCCGCTTTCATGGCGACTAAGTAGCCCATAATGCCTGAAGCGTAGCTGTCGTTGACTAGGTCATTTGACTCTAACCATGAGGTGTCTGGTAGTAAAATGTCAGCAAATTTAGCCGATGGTGTCATCCAGCAGTCACAAGAAACAATTAGCTCACACTTAGTGTCGTCTTCAAGTATTTTTGATATGCCGTTTGAGTCAGAGTGTTGGTTAACTAACGCATTTGAGTTAATGGCAAAAATGGCTTTTAAGTCTGCACCTAGTGGTGTGTCTAAATCTTCAGTGCCGCGAATACCATCTTTACGTGCCGTCATTTCGTGACCACGCTCAATAGCATCTGGGAAAGTAAAGAATGAGATAGACTCTTTAACTGGGTTGCTTAAACCAGACATACCACTGTTACTTAAGCTGCCTTGGCTTGGTAGCGCGCCGTTACTTACACCTGGCTGGCCCACTTTACCTGTTAAGAATGACAACATGTAACATGAACGCATAGCTTGCTCACCGTTTGCATGACGGTTAACACCTGCACCTGTAATGATAAATGGTGCGCGCGCATTCATGATTTTGCTGGCAAGATTTTTGATGTTGCTTTCTGAAACACCACAAATTTTTGCTGCCCATTCAGGTGTTCTAGCACCTTCATTAACAAACTTACCTTGGCCAAGAATATAGTCTTGATAGTTTTCATCTGGGTTGATGTAAGGCACATAAGCCAGTTTTTGTTCATCACCAGATTGTTCAAACTCTGCTTTTAGGTTAGCTAATGACTGACGGTCGTAACCCACACAGTATTTGTCTAAGAATGATTTAGAGTGAGTATCTACCCAACCTGAGCTGATCATTTCATAGGCAATACCTTCTGCTAATGCTGCGTCAGTGCCAGGGCGAATTGGATACCAAGTATCTTCTTTACCTGTCATTGAGTCAGTGTAGCGAGGGTCAATCATGATCACTTCAAGTTCTGGGTTATTTTTAATGGCTTGCAGATAATCATATCCTTCACCTGAACCCGACTGGCGCATTTCACTTGGGTTATAACCTAAGCCAATAAATAAATCACTGTCTTGTAATGCTAATAAGTTTGAGCCAGAAGTACTGCCAAAACCTGTTGCCGCAGCAGCTTCATTTTGCTGTGCCCAAGAGTAGTTACCATAAATATTTAAGAAACCGCCATTGAGGTTTAATACACGGTTAAAACAGTTAGAGCTTGAGAAGCCGTAGTAAGCGCCTGTACCGTAAAGTTTTAGAATTGACTTATTGCCATATTCGTTGGCAATACGTTGTAATTCACTTGCAATAGTTGATGCCGCTTCATCCCAAGAAATGGGGACAAACTTACCTTCACCACGCTTACCAACACGTCTCATTGGGGTTTTTAAACGATCAGGTGCATAAGTACGTTGTCTTAACGAGCGACCACGAGCACAAGCGCGTATTTGGTGGTTATCACCGTATTCGTCAGTGGTTTCGTTATCAGCTTCAACGCGGGTGATCACCCCGTCACTGCTAAATACTTTAACAGGGCAGTTAGAGCCACAGTTTACTAAACATGCTGACCATGTATGGGTTTCTTCCACTGGCGGTACTTCAGGGACTTTATTTGGCTCATCAGAGCTGGTTTTACAGCCGGTAATGGTAGCGGCACAACTTAGTGCGGCACTGGCTTTTAAAAAACTTCTACGTTCCATTCATTTATCCTCAGTAACTAAACGATGCGTTTAACGCAACTTGTAGGTAAACGACAACATCACTTGGTGTGCGTTATAGTTATGGTTGATATCACCCAGGGTAATCATCCCCGGAATGTCATTAACCCCTACGTTGGCTGCATCGGTGTCGAAATAGCGTTCATAGCGGTAAGTAATTTTGAGTGCCATTTGTTCGTTCATGGCGTAGTCGGCATACAGGCTGGCACTGTGGTTATAGCTAAAGTAGTCGCCATAAGGGCTGGTGCCATCAGTAATGACATAGGTGTCACTTACCGAGTTGCTGAATAGGTAGTCAACGCCTAATGTCAGCTTGTCTTGCATTAAGCCGCTGTAGCTTGCGCCTAGGCCTAAGTTGACAAATTCATCTTCAATGTCGGCTGCCCAGTCAGGGCGTGCAAAGCCTTGGCTACCCACTTGGTTAGAGTTAATCCATTGCTGGCCGGCAAATACGTAGCCATCAATATGCTGATTGAAAGCCATGTTCAGGTTAATGTCGTAGCCATAATCTTCTGATTCAGTGAGGCCGATTTGGGTGTCGTCATACTCGTCTTTGGCGTAACGGGTAGTGACATCGAGGCTTAACCAGTTTGTTGGCGTGTGGTTCATTCGCAGCTCAACAGCGTTACGGGTACGGTCGGCTAAGTAGTACTTGCGCATTAAGCTGTTGTCTTCTGATGAGGTCAGGTCGTTGGCCTCATACTCAGAGCCAGAGCGGTTGGCATGCTGTGCTTTGATGTTGAAGTTAAAGTTGTCGAATGCACGGACATTAAACTTCATCCATAGGCTGTCGTCGTGGGTTTGTTCACGGTCGCTATAAGTGCGTTCAACTTCTTTACGGTCATAACCTGCTTGTAGGCGATAACCACTGGCGATGCGATAACTGGCGTTCACTTTGTAAGTATTACGCTCAATGTCTTGTGGCACGTTTTGTCTAAAGGCGCCGGTTAAGCTATTGAAGTTGTATTGAGCAAACTCAGCACTTGAGCTTTGATTGTCTCGTTTGCTGTAGTCGACACTACCCCCCAGACGTAACCGGTTGGTTAGCATAGAGGTCAGGGCGTAACGTGCATCTAAGGTGTCCACTTGGCCGTCCCAGCTTTGTAATGGGTTGCCGGTCATTTGAATCAGGTTGTCATCTTGAATCATGCGTCCGGTGACAATGCGACCGTTCATGAAGGTGCGATTGATATTGTACTGACCTGACAATGACACTTGATGAGCTTGGTTATCAGGCGTTGCCGAGTACACATCGTTAGCATAAGGCAAGCTTAAGTGGTCGATGTGGTTCTCATACACGCTGCCAAAGTAACTTAGCTCGGTAAGCCAGTTTTGGCCTGAAAAGTGAATGCCGGCATCAAACTGTTTGGTGGTGGCATCAATAGGCTGCCCAAAGTTAATGGGGCTGGGTGACACTAAGCTGCTTGATTTGGTGCCGGTTTTAGCTTCTTGGCTGTAGTTAACAAAGGCGCCATAAAAGTCTTGGCCATAGTCAAACCCTAAACCGACTTTTTCACGGCGCAGGCCTAAATCAAATACGTTAAGGGTATCTGATGGTGTGAGCATGCCGTTGTTGTGCCACAGTGGGCTTTCAACATCACCGGCTTGATAGGTTTTAATGGCGTCGTAGTCGAGGTTAAATTGGTATAAGCCTGCTTTGCCGCCTGATAAGCGGGCAAAGCCATTATCCATTCCCAGTTGGTGGGCTTGAATTTGTGCTTGATAACCTGAGTCACCTTGGTATTTCACATCACCACTGACCGCACCAATGCCGCCATCTTTGCCTGTGCCTAAGGCATTGCCCGCATGCACATCGCTGACATCGTTATAGCCTGCACTAACAGAGACTTCACCTGTATAGCCTGTGGTGTTGGTGCAGCGTTTACATTCATAGCGTTCTGTATTAACAGACTCAGTATTGGCTTGATTGACACCAAAGTTGGCCGCCATAGCTGGTGTTGCGGCGACAGCCATCGCTAAGGTGATCATATTACGTTTAAATGACATTGTGTTGCTCTCCATTAGCGTTGTAGCAGGCTGCCAGATGGGTGGTTAGACCCGTGAATTTGGCCGTGACAGTTCAAACAGCTTTTACCGCCACCGAATGCATCCATACCTGGCTCTGGTACTACACGAGAGGCGTGACCGTCAGGGGCATGACATTGCTGACACAGTTGTGGTGCGCGGCTATCGAGTAGGTTGTCGTTAACACTGCCGTGTGGGTTATGACAGCTACTGCAATCTTCAGTGACAGGGGCATGCTCCCATAGGAATGGGCCACGTTTTTCAGCGTGACAGCTGTAACAGGTGTCGTTAACGGTAGGCTTAACCAGTGCGCTTTCGCTCATTGAACCGTGTGGTGCATGACAGTCAATACAGGTCATTTGGTCCCACTTCATTGGGTGAGAAGAGCGCTTGTTCATGTCGGCTTTTTCTTTGGTGTGACATGAAGTGCAGGTGTCGTTAACAGACAGTTTGTCTAGAGCAGGGTCTTTGGCTGCATGAATAGTATGGCAGTCAGCACAGGCTACTTCTTCAAGGTTATGGGTGCTGGTATGCCATGCCATTTGCTCAGGGTCGTTATGACAACCTTGGCAGACGGTGTTTTGTGTTTGTGGGCTTAGTTTGCTGTCTTTACCAAAGGCAATCATGGGTTCTTTGCCGCCTTTGTTGTGAGTACCTTGTGGGCCGTGGCAGGCTTCACACTGTAGGCCAGCCATAGGAGACTCGCTGTTGGTGATTTTGCCGTGTGCGCCATCAAACAGAGCCATGACATCGTCGTTTTTGCGGTGACACATAAGGCAGCTGTCAGCGCCTTTAGGTGAGTATTGGCCTTGTTCAAACTTTTCTACCAACTGAGCTTCAAGTTGGTCGCTGTTGAGGTTATCCCATGGCGTAGCATGCGCCATGGTGGTGAGGCTTAATATTGAAATAACACCTATGGCTAAGGTGCGAAATATCGATTTCATAGTGAGTGGCCTTTGAGTGTGTCGCAATTAAAAACGATTCTGAAAAATTGCTGGTAGTACGATGGGGTTACTTTAAAGGCAAAAAAAACTGATATAAGTCATAACCTTTAATTTTATAAGGTTAATCAGGTTTTGAACTTTTTAGTGAGATTACGCACAAAAATTTCGAGAATGATTCTCAATTTGTCTTTATGAGTGTTTTTTATTTTTTATTTAAAAACAATGGGTTGCATTTATCTTCATGATGTTTTGCGTCTTATGGATATTGAGTGGTGTTTCACACTTGTTACTATACCTAATAGTGGGTAGTGATTTGTTGGCGAATTTGATTGCAAAATTTGTGCGATAGTTAACATTCCAGTTTTGTGGTGTGTTTTGTTGATGATGCTGGTATGTATGTTAATTGTGATGTTTGTGGTGATATTTGGTTATCTATAGTGCAGTTTTCAACCGTTTTTGACCTAAATCATATTGATTAATACTGAATTAGATAACACTACTATAACAAGTGTGGTTTTTTTTATTTAATATAAGTTGGCTGATGTTATTAACAAACTGCTTAGTTTCCTAACTATGTCACTAATTGATCATCTTCCTTAAGCTTTAACTAATGATTGTGGTATCTTTAAAGCAATTTTAATTAGCTTAGATATTCATTTTTATGCTTTCAATTTCTCAGGTTATTGCTAACGAACTTCAGGTGCGCGAACAACAGGTCGACGCTGTAATTGCTTTACTAAATGATGGTGCGACAGTGCCATTTATTGCGCGGTATCGTAAAGAAGCCACCGGCGGGTTAGATGACACTCAATTACGTAACCTTCACTCCAGACTGACTTACTTGACTGAAATGCATGATAGAAGGCAAGTGATTTTGTCTAGCATTGAAGCCCAAGGTAAATTAACCCCTGCATTAACCCATGCAATAAACGAAGCTGACAGCAAAACCCGTCTTGAAGATTTATATCTGCCATATAAGCCTAAAAGAAGAACCAAAGGGCAAATTGCAATTGAAGCAGGCATTGAGCCGCTAGTTGATCATCTGCTAAATAACAGAAGTGCAGATATTGAAGCAGAGGCTAATGCTTTCATTAATGCAGCCGCTGGTTTTGCAGACACTAAAGCGGTATTAGATGGTGCGCGGTTTATTTTAATGGAGCGTTTTGCTGAAGATGCTGAGTTATTGCTAAAGATCAGAAGGCATTTATCGTCTCAAGCCATTTTAGAAAGCCGTCTTGTAAAGGGTAAAGAAAAAGAAGGCGCCAAGTATCGCGATTACTTTGAGCATAATGAAAATATAACTAAAGTTCCGTCACACCGTGCATTAGCAATGCTTCGCGGCCGCAATGAAGGCGTATTAAGTTTAAACCTTAATGCCGACCCAAACCCTGAAGCGGCAGAGACTAGCTATTGTGAAGTGATTATTGCCGAGCACTTTAATTTAACTTTAACGGATTCCAGTGTTGATCAATGGTTAAAGCTGGTCGTTAAGTCTACTTGGCGAATTAAAATTGCCCTGCAGATGGAAACCGAATTTATTGCCAAGATGCGTGAAAGTGCTGAAGAAGAGGCTATTAAAGTGTTCGCCCGTAATTTGGGTGACTTGTTAATGGCCGCTCCAGCAGGCGCAAAAACAACGATGGGACTCGACCCGGGCATTCGCACTGGAGTAAAAGTCGCCATTGTTGATAACACGGGCAAATTAGTGGCCCATACCACCATATTCCCTCACGCACCACAAAATTTATGGGATAAGTCTTTAAAAACATTGTCTAATTTAGTCGGAATGCATAAGGTTGATATCATTGCGGTAGGCAATGGTACAGGCTCGCGTGAAACCGATAAATTAGCCGCTGAGTTAATTAGCCTTGTTAAAGAGTCTCGCCCTAATTTAACTAAAGTGATGGTCAGTGAAGCTGGGGCATCAGTGTATTCAGCCTCTGAATTTGCCGCCAATGAGTTTCCTGATCTTGATGTTTCAATTCGTGGCGCGGTATCTATTGCGAGGCGATTACAAGACCCGCTTGCTGAATTAGTAAAAATTGAGCCTAAAGCCATTGGGGTGGGGCAATATCAACATGATGTTAGCCAAAGCCAATTATCACAGTCATTAGAGGCGGTTGTTGAAGATTGTGTAAACAGCGTGGGGGTTGATTTAAATATGGCCTCAACTCCGTTGTTGTCACAAGTGGCAGGATTAAACAAAACATTGGCTAAAAACATTGTTGATTATCGCGATGAGAATGGGCAATTTACTAACCGCAAACAATTGCTTAAAGTGTCGCGCCTTGGGCCGAAAGCTTATGAGCAAGCGGCAGGTTTCTTACGTATTCGCCAGGGTGATAATCCTTTAGACAGCTCAGCGGTTCACCCTGAAGCCTATGAATTAGTGGAAACCATTGCCCGTAAAACTCAGCTAGATATCAATAAGTTGATTGGTGATTCTGAGGTGCTTAGCCGTATTAATCCGCAAGACTTTATAACCGAGAGCTTTGGTTTGCCAACGGTGACAGATATTTTAGCTGAGCTAGATAAACCCGGCCGAGATCCTCGTGGCGAATTCAAAACCGCTAAGTTTCAAGACGGTGTAGAAGAGCTTAAAGATCTAAAATTAGCCATGGTGTTAGAAGGGGTTGTTACCAACGTCACTAACTTTGGTGCCTTTGTTGATGTTGGTGTTCATCAAGATGGTTTGGTGCATATCTCATCATTAACCGATAAGTTTGTTAGCGACCCACATACCATTGTTAAAGCAGGCGATGTGGTAAAAGTTAAAGTGATGGAAGTGGATATTGAGCGTCGTCGTATTGCATTAAGCATGCGTTTAGACGAAGAAATTAATCCGGCTAATCAGAAGTCTGCTGCGGGTAATGGAAAGCCTTTCGCTGGCAACAAATCCTCTAAATCCAATTATAAAGGCAATAAGCCTGTGCAAAATAAAGCCCCTGCAAATGCTGCAATGGGTAACGCTTTTGCCGATGCTTTTGCTAAATTGAAGAAATAATCGTTACCCGTTAATTAGGGGCACCGTTTAAAAGCGCTTTATCAGTGATTGATAAGCGCTTTTTTATTGGCTGTTTTTCAATATGGTAGCGTGCTTGTGTCGAAAGTGGAGCGTGCTTAAACGTAAGCAGAAAAGCTTGGGCTTGGCGTTGGGTTATTATGTTGGCCATAAAATTGACCAACATGTTCTCTAACCTGTTGAAAATAAGCCGCATTCACCTCACTTTCATCACTGGCTTTCTCGATGTCTGTTTTAGATTGTTGAGCCGGCGTTGTAAGGTGTTTGATACGAATGTCTCTGCGTTGAAGCGTTGGTGTATCGTTGGCCACAACATTGACCAGTTGGCTAACTGCTGATTTTGGAGCCAATAATTGCTGCACAATAGCTTGTCTTTGAGCATCAGAATGCTGCTGTTGTTGTTTCTGTTCTACAATTTGATAAGCCGGTGCGCGTTCATTTTGTGGATTAAATGCCCGCTCATGATGTGCACTTGTTGGTTGCTGTGGTGGAATCACCGGTGGACGCTGCTGATTATCTGCGCGCGCAAGATCGGTGGCAACATTACTGGTTGCTAACGGTATTTGCGGATAGTGCGAGTTGATCAACATAGTGCTTAACTCTCCAACTAAATAATGCTAACTTGAAGTTCTCTGGAAACGTTTAAATTATAGTCAAATCAGGTTGGTTGTTAAAGTATTAACCGACAATCTTGTTCAGCCAAGGCTTGATTTGTTCAATAAATAGACTTGAATGTGAAATAAATGGTGCATGTGAGGCTTTTTGTAAAATAATATCGGTGGTTTTTTGGTCGGCATTTAACATTTTAAGCGTGCGTTTAGGTACTAACCCGTCTAGTCGCCCCCATATTCTTAACCAAGGCAACTCAATTTCAGCCAGTTGATGGCGAAGGTCAATATTTGCCAACATATCTAGTCCTTGCTGTAAGCTTTGTTGCTCCGGTAAGGGTTTGGCAAGCACCAAGGACTTAATTACTTGAATGTCTGACTTAGCTGATTCGCTGCCCATAGCTTGAATCGCTAAAAATCGCTCTATGGTTTTAGGGAGATTATTATTCAGTTGTTCCGAAAATTGAGACAATACTTGTGGGGCAATACCCGGCCAAGGTTGAGGTTGTTCATTAGGTTGAGCCATAAAACATGGTGAAGATGCCACGGTAATTAAACCTTTAGCTTTTTGTGGAAAGTTAATCGCTAGTTGTGTGGCAACCAAGCCTCCAAGAGACCAGCCTAACCATATGGCGTTGTCGGGCAAGCGTTGTGCTAATGCATTAACCCAATCGTGAATATCACCCTCAATCGGGTCACTGTGGCCAAATCCGGGTAAATCAACATAATGTACGGTATAGTCGTTTAACGCGTGTTTGATGGGTTCAAAAACTGCACTATTTACCCCCCAACCATGAAGTAATACCACATCATGGCCTTGGCCAATCGTTTCTATATGGAGTGTAGAACCGCTCAAATCGATAACCTCTATTTAAAGGATTGAATAGTGAAATTATTAGCTGCCATTAATGAAAAATTCGTCACCGCAAACCACTATGTTAAACGGTGTATTGGCCCATCTTTAAGTCACCTGAATGTTGTTTTAGCGCGATTAACAACACGGGTTTGCAGCAGTTTACCTAACCGTTGCATGCTGTGCCAACAAAGGATTGAACAAGGTGGTTACTTGGCGCTATTGTCTGAGACTAGGCTCACTGGAGTTTGCCAGTATTGCTTGGCCAGTGGCCTATATCATACCGAAGTCTGTTTAGGTTGTGGTAGGGCGTTATTATTTTTACAACCATATTGTGGAACCTGCTTAACAACGTTACCTATCAAGGTTGTTGCGCCATGCAGTTACCATCATGGGTTGGGTAAGCTCGTTAGTGCTATTAAATATCAGCATCAAATGGCGGCACTATCAGCGTTAACTCAGCAATTGGCCTTGCGAATTCAACAACTGGTTAAGCACGGTTTAATAGAATATCCGCAAGTTATTATTCCAGTGCCGTTACACCCAAATCGGCTACAGCAACGCGGATTTAATCAAGCATGGTTAATTGCGAAAGAGTTGAGCCGTATTTTAAGCCTACCTATGGATGATACTTTAGTTATTCGCCGAATTGATACCGTGCCTCAAGCAGGGTTAGATGGCAGTAAACGACGAAAAAACTGTCAAGGGGCGTTTGAGGTGCTCAGTGACTTAAAGTCCGCTGTGTCTGCTAAATCGACCCGATACTCACATGTTGCCATTGTTGATGATGTGGTCACTAGTGGCACAACCGTCAATGAAATTGCGCACTTACTGCGTCAGCAGAGTATAGCAAGCCAAGTTTGGTGCTTGGCAAGAGCAGAAGCCCCTAAATTGAGATGCTAATTTAGGGGGTTATAACCCTGCGGGTATAAAAAATAACGCATTTGAGTAGGCTTTTTCACTGCCTAACCAAATATTTCTGAACATCAAGTTATCAGTGAACCCCACAATAGCGCCTTGCTTTTTTCGCTCTGCAATCATGGCCGGTTGATTAGCAAAAGCACGTTGATACTCTTGCGCCATGTAGCCACTTGATAATAAACGGTCTTGATAAGACGCTGCAGTGGTAAATGGGGTATTAATATTTTCAAATGCTAATGGCTTATTTTTTAAAACCGCTAACTGTTTAGGTAAGCCAAAACTTAATGGATGTGAGATGTCTAAATTGACATTCACAATCGCGCCGCCAATGTGTTGTTTGGCTTTAAATGCCGCTTGGTCGCTAAATTTGAGGCCGTCAGTATTGAACAATTTTTTATAATAACGTGGGGTTTGTAGCGATTCATCTAATACATTTCGCTTGCTGAGCCAGTTTAATGCGCCTTTTTGAGCAATAATCACCCCACCATTTTGTACAAATTGCCCAAGTCGTCTGGCACTGACTTCATTCATGTTATTGAAACTGCCTTCGGTCATGAAGATATGACTGTAGCGCGAAAGTTCAATACTATTAATCCGTTCACTATTTACTAAGCTAGTTGCAATAGATAACTTATTATCGAGGAAATACCACAGTTCACCCACTTCAAATGGGTCAGTACCGTAGCCGCTAATGATCATTGGATTGATAGGCTTAATGGTCACAAAGTCGTCTGAGCCTAAATCCATACCGCTAACACTTGCTGATGAAGCAACACTAACGACTTCAAGTTGCCAATCTTTAGTGGCTTTCCATACTGCCTGCCTGACTTCTTCAATGGTTTTATGGGTCTGCTTTAACGGAATTTGCAGGCTGCCAGCCACAAAGTTTTGCGGTTTGCTCTGTTGGTTGTTGACTACAAAATCTTGCTTGGCAAACTTTACTTGCACCCCTTGTTGGGTGAGCTGATGCACTAAACCACTGGCTTGTGATTGTTGCCAGTTAATCAGCAGTGCTACGGTGTTTTCAGGCCAAGGTGGTGTTAGGTTATTGGACAAATTGATATGATGATATTGCATTGGACTTTCGGTCAGTAAGTCAATATCAGGGGTAACATTTGGCACCACATCAAGACTGAAAGCCGCGGCAATATCCCAAGTTGATACATCGTAAAATGTAGGGTCGGTAAATTCGGTGCGTTTATCAAATAATGCAGTTAATAACGCTGACTGAGCTTGAGTATCTGCCACAAAAAAGCTGTCTATAGGGCGGTACTCTTGCCCCGAATGAAATAAAGACTTAGTGAGGTAATGCACTTTAATCTGATGCTGTGTGAGCAAGTTAATCAGCTCATCACGTCGTACAGGGTCGTTATAAGCTCTGATTAATCGTCCTTTTGAACGGGCTTGGTTGTCTGTTTTAGCGTGGCTGAAAAAGTTATTTTGGTATTCTATTAAGTCAGACTTTAACGCTAATGCGCCTTGAACACTGGAAATTGAAGTGGCAAATTGATTGGCAATAGCCGTTTGAAAATTAATAACACCATTACTTGAAGCCTGTGCCTGTCCTCTGGCGCTGGCTTGTTCAAATAGCACCCCCACAGAGCCATTAATGTCAGGGTAGGTTGAGCCTTTTCCATAAAAGAAATCATCAAATAATTGACCGCTAAAATAAACTTGCTTGGCTTCATCTAAGGCTTGACGATGAAACTGAGCCAGTTTCTCAGAGAGCACTTGATTGGCTTTAGGCGTTAAAGGGTAAACACGTTCTGCCACTCCTGGTTGAAAAAAGTAGCTTTGGTTATGCCACATTTCATGAAAGTCACCTACATAATGGGGCTGCCACTTATGGAAAAATGCCACGCGTCCTTGGGACTCTTTATGTCTTAAAAACAACCAATCACGATTTAAATCTGCAAAGTAATGATTACCACGGCCTGTGGGCCAGTCTTGCACGTGTTCACGGTGTTGATCATCAGTGACAACCACTTGCCCTTTATGGTTATTGGCCCAAGTCGAGAACCTGTCGAACCCATCAGGGTTTTGGCTAGGGGTAATTAATACCACGGCTTGTTGTAGTAATTCACGTACCCAAGGTTCATTGCTGGCGGCAAGATAATAACTAAAGGCTAAAGCCGCATGAGCGCCACTGGCTTCGTCGCCATGAATAGAGTAAGCCAGCCAAATGATCAGTGGCCCTTGTTGTGATTCACCTTGTTTTACAAGACTTCTTTGTTGCAGGATTTTAGTTAAATTACGTTGGTTATCTTCAGAGGTGATTACCGCGGTAAGTTGCTGACGAGCCTCATGGCTCATGCCTGCATTGTCTAAAGAAACTTTATTACTTTGTTTAGCGAGCTCATTCAAATAAAAATTAATTTGGTCATGGCGCAAGTGCCACTCACCTAATGGATAGCCCAAAAAGGCCTCTGGAGAAGTCATGTTTTGATCTAACTGTATGTTTCTCATCGCAGACTCAAGTTTACTCGGGGATGCTTGTGCTACCAGAGACACGCTGAAAATACTGCAGAATAAACAAAGCCAAAATACGCGCAAAAAAGTCATCGAAATAAATATCTATAATAAAAGCCTGAATGGCATAACCTTAATGCCAAATGCCGCTAAGTGCCAACAAAAGCATGTGATTTATCGCATTAATTGGCGAACAAAAGTGGACACAGGACTACAAACAAAATGAAACAGAGAGTATCATAGGCCTAATTCTTACTAATTTACTCAGGTATCCCCTGACGGAGCAGGTTTTATGATTACCATTTCCGAAGCAGCTCAGGCGCATTTCGTTAAATTATTAGCTGATCAAGCCGAAGGCACTCATATTCGTGTGTTCGTTATCAGTCCAGGTACCGCTCAGGCAGAATGCGGTGTGTCTTATTGTCCACCAGATGCGGTTGAAACCGATGATGTAGAATTACCATTTAATGGTTTTAGCGCAATGGTTGATGAAAAAAGTGCCCCATTTCTTGAAGATGCCACCATTGACTATGTGACAGATCAATTAGGTTCTCAACTGACGTTAAAAGCCCCTAACGCAAAAATGCGTAAAGTAGCAGATGACGCACCACTGAAAGAGCGTATTGAATACGTTATTCAGTCTGAAATTAACCCACAGCTTGCTAGCCACGGTGGCAACATCATGTTAGTGGGAATTTCTGATGACGGCGTAGCAGTACTGCAGTTTGGCGGTGGTTGTAACGGTTGTTCACAAGTCGATATCACGCTAAAAGATGGTATTGAAAAGCAGTTACTTGATTTATTCCCTAACGAATTAACCGGTGTTCGTGACGTGACAGATCATCAACATGGTGCGCATTCATACGCATAATGGAATGATTTACTGAGAAAAACGCGCCTAAGATGGCGCGTTTTTTTTGGGATGAAATAGTTAATTAACCACGTTTTTTAAAAGTTCTGCGGTAAAAGGTCACCGCACTAAAGATTAAAATAACAGTAGCGACCAGCGAAACCACGGTAATCAACAGCACGTATTTTAATGGCATGTTGAGCGCGTCATGTAAGGGTCTAACAAAACTGGCAATTTGTCCTGAAAGCGGTCTATCGCTATGTTTTAGCGCTGATTCAATGGTGCCTTGCTGGAAATTCATGGTAATTCTGTCAGCTTGTCTTAGCCATACATCAGCGTGTTCATCGAATCGAATTTGGTAATTCAATTCTGCCGGTTGATCTGTTTGTCCCGGTCGTTGGCGTGGCTTGCTGATGGAGACAAGATCAGCTTGTGGCCATAAGTCTTGAGCCGTTTGAAGTTGGCTGCTCCAACTGTTGGCTTGGCTTTTAGGGTATGTTATTTCAACCGCTTGAGCTGGTTGCTTTAAATATCCTGTCCATAAGCTTTTATAAGTGATTAAAAATCCGCTTAAACATAAGATAAATAAAGGGATTGAGATAAATAACCCTAATTGAATATGGCTTTTAACTAAACTACTTGAGCGGGTGTTTTTTGGAATACTTTGCTTTAATCTAAAGCCATTACGTACTCGCCACCATAAGTAAATACCTACTAATGTGATTAACCCGCCTAACAATGATGCCCAAGCATTTGTGTATTTACCAAAGTCACCCATTAGAAAATTGCGGTGTAACCAGAAAACCGTGCTGTAAACCGGCTTATCTTTAAATGCACTGCTAGACAACTCGTTTAAGTCGTTGTCGAAGGCGATGGATTTTCCCCTAGTGGCTGCTTCAATATACGGGGTATATTCAGTCGGAAAGCGAACCGTGCTCATTTCAGGGTAGCGTTCAAAAAGTGTTTCAGTAACTTGTGCTTTTTGTTCAATGCTAAGGGGAACGTATTGTTGTCCTTTATTATCTATCCGACTAAGGATATCCGCAGCACCTAAATAAACTCCTGTGGTTAATACAATCAACATGGTGATGCTGATGAAAAATCCCACCCAATTATGAAACCACTTTAATGTCGCGACTACGTTCATAAACTTCTTCTCAGTTAGTATTGCAATAGCGTTGAATTTCCACATTGCAATGATTACGCCTCACAGAAGGTGAGGGTTATTAATTTTTGAGAATAGTAATCAATATCGTTTGTATCATCAATTAAAGAAGTGTAAAGATGGTTATTATGCTGAAAAATGTTTCATCGATTGCTTAATTTAGTTAGAGCATATTTACGTTCTCATGTTTATACCAAGGCGTTGTTGGTTTGTGTTCATTCGGTTATCTGTTTTGTTTACTCCTGTTGCAAATACATAAGGTTCGAGTCGAGTTGGATGATGTGGATCACATAATTTTATTGAGGTGCAAAAAACGCTATCAAACACCATTAGTGCTAATGATAATTACTCGTATTATCGATTGCGTTAAGCGGTCGAACATTAAAAATAATGCATTTAGGGTGAAGAATGATGAAAGCATCTCCAATAGCGATAGCAGTGTTAAGCAGCTTGATGGCCACAGTGACCATAGCCCAAGAAGGTGAGCAACAAACACAACCAGCTAACTTTTTAGGAGAAGACTTCGCGTTGAATATTGAACGTATTCAGATAACGGGAATGAATTTTAATAACTACAAGTCAGGGGCAGCCTCAGGAGCTATGCGTGGTGATATTGATTTAATGGATACACCGCAGTCTGTGAATGTCATTCCTGACTTTATTACCGATGAACAATTGGCGACAAATTTATCTGAAGTGTTAGTGAATGATTCTAGCGTCACTGGCGGCAGTGAAAAATGGAATCGCCAAGTGTTTAATATTCGTGGTTTCGAATTAGACTCAGGCAGTGGCTTTTTAATTAATGGACATCAGCAGTTTTCTCATTACGTACAACCCATTGAAACCCTACAGCAAGTTGAAGTGCTAAAAGGCCCATCAAGTATGTTATACGGTCAATCAGGCCCTGGTGGTTTGATTAATATGGTCACTAAAAAGCCGACTTATGACAACTTATTTGAACTGGCAGTTGATACTGATGAGCACGGTTCAACGCGTTTTCAATTGGATGCAGGTGGCAGCTTAAATGATGCTCAAACCATTCGTTATCGTACCGTGTTAGTTAAGCAAGACAGCCAATACTGGCGTGAATACCAAGATGAAAACGGTAGCCAAAGCCAAGAACGCGACCGCTTTTTAGGTTATTTGAACTTAGAGTTTGATCTGCACGACGATGTTATGTTGTCGGTTAAATATGATTACACCGATGACTTAACCGGAATTGACCGTGGTGGTTGGTTAGATGACAACGGTGATTTGATTGGTGATCGTGAAGACATTTGGGATATGCCTTGGGCATTCACCGATAACAATGTGCAAAATATTGGTGCAGATTTAACTTGGTATATGTCTAATGAGTGGACAATGAAAACAGGTTATAACCATCAAAGCTTTACTCGTCAACGTCTTGATTCGTCTCCTTCATTTACGCCAGGTTCAAACCCTATAGAAGACGGCTATTACATTAGCCCATTTGACCGCCATGATGACTGGCAGCATAAAACGGCTTATATGGACTTTACCGGTGAAATTTCTGCCTTGGGTATGGATCATCAATTATTAATTGGTGCCAACATTCTTGATTATTACTATGGTCAGCAGCGTCATGATGGTGAAAAAAATCAGCTTGTTATGCCAGGGCAACCCCTACCAAAACCTGATTTAGACTACAGTATGGGGAGTGTTAATACCGAAACTAGCTATAAACATTATGGCTTTTATATTCAAGATTTAATGACCATTAATGATAATTGGCAAGTGCTTGCGGGCCTACGTTATGACCAACAGCATAAAGATGAAGCCGGTGGCGACAGCGATGCAGTGTCACCTAAATTGGGGGTAATTTACTCACCAACGGATAACGGCAGTATTTATGTTAATTACTCAAAAAGCTTTAACCCACAGTCAATGGTGACCAGTGATAATGATGTTAATGAAGGCATGAATTTAGACCCTGAATATGGCGAACAATTTGAAATAGGTACCAAGTGGGAACTTTATGACGGCGGGCTATTATTAACCGGAGCTGTATTTGATACCACATTAACCAATGTGGCTGTTCAAGAGAGGTTAGAGCAACCCGTTGATGATAAAGAATATATTACTACTCAAAGCGGCAAGCAGCATCATCGTGGTTTTGAACTTGGCGCCCAAGGTGAATTAATCGACAACGTGTTTATTACCACCTCAATGATGTATCTAGATGCTAAATATATTACCAGTACTGAAGATACTGCACAGTTAGATGGTAAAACGCCGGTTGATGCCCCTAAGTGGTCAGCAAATGTATGGACACGTTATGAAGTAAACGATGACTTAGCGTTAAACTTTGGCGCAGTTTATGTGGGTGAGCGTTTTGCCAATACCCAAAACACCATTGTAAAAGATGACTATATTCGTTTTGATTTTGGTGCCGCTTATGGCTTTAGCGTGAAAGACACTGACATGAGTATTCGTTTTAACATTAGAAACTTATTCGACGCAGATTACTTAGATGGTGGTACTGAAACCGATGTCACTGTGGGTGAGGGGCGTAACTTTAGCTTAGCGTTTCAAGCTAAGTTTTAATTCAACATTTAGATAAAACAACAATGCCGCCACTTAATAAAGGGCGGCATTTTTACTTACTGGTGGTTAGTCGGCTTGATGTTCGAAAGTACGGCCTGAATATTGGCTTTGCTGAGCTTGATTGTTTTGAGCCTGACCATTTTGACGACGAAACATGTCAGCGTAAGGGGCTTGAGGCTCGCGGTTTACATTACCGTATCCCTGATAAGCATCTTTAGCTTGGCCTTGTGCTGTATAAAATGATTTGATCATTTTAGACGCTAAAATTTTGCGTCCAAAAAATTGCATGGTAATGAAGCTTAGTAAACCAAACAATAGTAAAAAAGGTAATAAAACCAATGAGACAAAACTAAATGCCACAAAAGCAATTAATGCCACGACAGGGTTCATCCCGTTAAATCGACTTTTAAATTGATTAGGATTAAATGATTGGTTAAATCTCATGTTGGCTCCAAATGCGAATCGCCTAAAACAATAATGAAGCTGAAGTGTGCATCAAGCAGACATAATATGTCACGTTAATCCTGATTAATGTTCGCTGATTAATGTTCACGGAACAGTGCTTCTTGATGAGTTAACCATTAAAAGCCGCTAACGTTTTGGGAATGTTTTTTATCACCATATCCCTTACCCACATATGACCGGGTTCTTGGTCATTTCGCTCGTGCCACAGCAGCACATAAGCCATGGGCATAAATTCAAATGGCAGTGGAATTTCAGTTAAACAATATAAACTTTGCGCATGCTGAGCAAAGCTAGATGGCAAGGTAAAGATTAAATCTGAATGAGCACAAATACTGGATGCCCCATAAAAATCAGGCACAGTGGCAGAAATATTTCTGTGCTGGTTTTGGCTTGCTAGAAAGTAATCCAGCGCCCACCAGTCATTCCCCTCACAACGTACCTGCACATGGTTCATTGATAAATAAGCCGCCATGTCCCATTGGTTGTTGTCAATGGAGGCTAAAATTGGGTGGTCTTGGCGCACTAAGCACACTTGTTTATCACTAAATAAGGTTTGGTATTTTAAGCCATCAGCCAGATCACCCACTTTAAATTGTGCATGCGGGTGGGTGTCTCGACCGGCGATACCAAAATCAATTTGACCTGTTTGCAAGTCGTTAATCGATTTTTCAGTCCAGCCATAGGTATCTAATTTTAAATTGGGGGCTTGTTGTAACAATGAGCCAATAAAATAAGGTATGAGGGTTTCGTAGGCGCTTTCTACCATGGCAAAAGCAAAGTGACGCTGGCTTGTTTGCGGCGAAAAGCTGGGGGGCAGCGTGAGCTGATATAAATTTTGTAGCGCCTGAGGTAAGTCTTTGCCTAAGGCAAGCGCGTGAGCCGTGGGTTTAAGCCCATGAGCCGTACGCTGAAATAATGGGTCATCTAAGGTGTCCCTTAATCTATTTAAACTTTTGCTCAACGCCGACTGACTCAAATGCAGTCGGTTAGCGGCGCGGGTTACGCTTTGTTCTTCAAGTAGCACCTGTAGAGTAACTAAAAGGTTTAAATCAATGCGAGAAAGGTTATCTAAATTCATAGTGATATTCCTTAGAGGAAATTTAGTATCAATTTTATATCATTTCTTGTCATACCACGAATGTTATAAAATATTGCTATCACTCAGGCCTGATGGGCTATGCAGTCACTTTTAATAATTATCGAGAAATTTGATGCAACGTAATTTATTACCCTTATTAATGTTTATGGTGGTGTTAAGCCCTTTAGCCATTGATATTTATTTACCTTCAATGCCAACAATGGCGGCAGAATACGCGGTATCTGACAACCAAGTACAATCGACATTAATGTTGTTTTTGTTTGCCATGGGATTAGGGCAAATATTAATAGGCCCATTAGCTGACCGTTTTGGCCGTAGACCTATTGCCTTGTTCGGTATTGTTTTATACGGATTAAGCAGTTTATTAGGAGCATTTGCGGTGCAGTTTGAAGTACTGCAATTAGCTAGGGTGTTACAAGGGCTGGCTGCTTGTTCAACCTCAATTGTGGTCTTTAGTGCAGTGCGAGATTGTTATAACAACAAACAAAGCATGACCATGTACAGTTATCTCAACGGCATGATTTGTGTAATACCCGCTCTTGCGCCTACGTTAGGTGGCTTGTTAGCCCTACAATTTGGCTGGCGTTCAACCTTTATATTTATGGCACTATACGCCATTTTAGTGTTGTTAATAGTGGGGATGAAGTTTCCTGAAACCCGCCCAATGAACACCGACTCAACGGGTAAATTATATCGTTGGGGGCGTTATCAACCGGTGATCACCAATGGTCACTTTATGTTTTATGCATTGACATGCATGACCGCAATGGCCTCAATAGTGTGTTATGTGTCCTATTCGCCTATTTGGTTAATTGGCAAGCTTGGGGTATCTGAACTTACCTTTAGTGGTTTGTTTGGCTTAAATGCATTAGTGAATATTGTGGCGTGTTTTACGGCACCAATATTAGTGAAGCGAATAGGTAATCGCCCAGGCGTAATAGTGGCACTGAGCTTTATGGTAGCCGCGGCATTATTAGAAGTGTTAATGCACGTGGTTGGCCCGCAAACAGGCTTGGGTGCTGCAATGGCCTTTATGATGCCAATGATGTTGCTATGTATCGGCTTTGCTATATTACTCGGGCCTGCGACCAGTATGGCACTAGCAGGGTTTGGTGAGCGAGCAGGTACAGCTACAGCGGTGTTAGGTTGTATTCAAATGAGCGGGGCATCTTTATTGGCGGCACTGATTCAGTTAACAGATATTCCAGCGCCTTATGCCATTGCACTTATTATGGGAGGCTGTTGTAGTGTGTTGTTAGTGATAATGTCTATTAAAGGATTAAATCACTGGCATCAAGAGCAACATGCTTAATCGCTAATCATAGAAAAAGCCACTGCGAATAGCGTATTCACAGTGGCTTTTTTGTTGTTTGGAGTAGTTGCGTTGAAACAAAGATTAAAATTTCATTGCTATCGCCTAGGTTTACTATATTGAGTAGTATGCTTCACTTGTTAAACTTTATTCTATTCACGTGTAATTCAAAAAGATGCTCCAAAAATGACTAGACAGTATTGTAATCAATGTCACTTTCCTCAAACCAGTTGTGTTTGTAGCGCTGTTGCTCCCGTGAGATCTAAAACTGAGGTGATTGTGATGCAGCACCCCAGTGAAGTGAACCATGCTAAAAATAGCGTGAGATTAATGCCCTTGGTATTAGCCAATATGCAAATTGTTGTGGGCGAAACAGCGGCAGATTTTACTGAGTTACGTCAATATTTAGCCCAAGCCAATAAACCTGTTTATATTATTTACCCAAGCGAAACCAGCCAAACCGTGCAACAAAGTGGTGCACAGGCTGATGCGATTATTGTGTTATTAGATGGCACTTGGCGAAAAGCATACAGAATGTTGCAGTTAAACCCATGGCTGCAGCAGTATCCAGCGTTACATTTAGAAGTTGAGCATGCTTCACAATATGTGATTCGAAAAGCAAAACGAGCGGACAGTTTATCAACCCTTGAAGCGGCGGCTTTTATGCTATCATCGTTAGACAAACAGTTAGACACGTCACCTTTATTGAATGTTTTTGATGCTATGGTGAACTTGCGATTACAAGCGATGCCTGCGGCGGTTCGCCAAAGGTATTCTCTACAGTCTAAGGATGAATAATGAAATTATTTATGTCTACATTAAGTTTTTTATGCCTGATCATAGGCATATTAGTGTCAGGAATAGTGATTGCTGCTGACGTGATTAGTGCCGCTGATCCTGAAAAGCCGCGTCGCAAAATGTCACTTCAGCAACAAGCTGAACAAGGCCGCATAGACTCTAAAAAGCTTGAGCAATCTCAGCTTGAAAAAGCCCGTGCCGCAGCAAACGGTACCGCAGAACGTGAGCAAGAAATATTAGCCCGTCAGCAGCATGGCGAATGGCAACAACAGCAACGCGACAAAGCCAAAGCTCAGTTTGATGAACGCGCTGAACGTGAAGCTAAATACTTACAGCAAGCCAAAGAAGCAGCTGCCAAAGAGCGACAAATTAGTGAAGATGAGTAAGTAAAAATAAGTACAGTTGAGGTGATAGGGCTGAACAAACTATCGCTACTTTGCCCCTTTAACTGCTCCTTTCACTGTGTTTGTGAAGTTCAATTTAAATAAAGAGCCTTTATGTCTAAGCGCCCACCGCAACCTCCTGTTTCTAACACTTCAACAGCAACTGATTTAACTGATAATTGCCCCGACACTTGCCCTTTGTGCGAATCAACTAGGTTGGGCTTTTTTCATCAAGATAAAAACCGGCCCTATTTTCAATGTCAGCAATGCCAATTAGTGACGGTACCGAAAGCGTTTTATTTAGATGAAGTAGCAGAAAAAGCCTTTTACGACTTACATGACAATACCGTTGCCGATGAAGGATACAAACGGTTTTTATCACGCACGTTAACCCCTGTGCTTGAGCGAGTTAATAGCGAGGCTAAAGGGTTGGACTTTGGTTGTGGCGAAGGCGGTGTATTAAGCCAAATGGCCGCTGAGGCCGGGGTGAGTGTCAGCAACTATGATTTATTTTATTTTCCAGATACAGGACAGCTTAAACAACAGTACGACTTTATCACTATGACAGAGGTGATAGAGCATATTGCCGATGCCAAGGGTGTTTTACAGCAATTAAAACAACTGCTTAATGATAATGGCTTGATTGCCATTATGACTAAGCGTGTGCGTGATCATGCTAGCTTTATCAATTGGCATTACAAGCATGACCCTACTCATATCAACTTTTATAGTGAAGCCACATTTCAATGGATTGCTGTTCAGTATCAATGGCAACTTGAGGTGGTGGACAATGATGTGGTGATTTTCAGCCAACAAGCCCAAGGCTCTGATACTGCATAGCATCTCGATTAAACATATGGCTCATCGCAAAGTTGCACTGCAAATCAGTGGCTCAAATTATTGAGCGTGCGGTGCATTGCAAACAAATCGATACAATTGTTTGTGATAGGTTGGTGGTTATTAATTAACAAGTCGATTAAATCAAGGTAGGTTATTGGGCTTAAGTGACCTATGTTGCAGTCGACTCAACAATAATGACCTCAACACGACATAACGCTAAATAAATTTCATTTATTATTGAAGGAGCAAAAGATGAAATGGACGCGATCAGCGTTAATATTTCTGCTGGCTATTTTCAGCACTCAAGGTGCTAAGGCAACAACAGCAGAAGATGTTAATAGCTTCACGCTAGACAATGGCATGAAAATCATGGTGTTAGAAGATAGTTCTATTCCTAACGCCAACATGTATCTTTTTTGGAAAGTGGGTTCTCGTAATGAGGTTCCCGGTATCACCGGTATTTCGCACTTTTTTGAACACATGATGTTTAATGGCTCAAAAAAATATGGTCCCAAAATGTTTGACCGCACAATGGAAGCGGCTGGTGGGGCAAACAATGCTTATACCACCGAAGATATGACAGTGTACACCGACTGGTTTCCTGCAACTGCGCTAGAAACCATTTTTGATCTAGAAGCCGACCGCATTGCCAACTTAGACATTGACCCTGATATGGTGGAAAGTGAGCGTGGTGTGGTGCAATCAGAGCGTACCACCGGACTTGAAAACTCTAACTGGCGCAGCTTACAAGAAGCGTTAAAAGGGGGGGCTTTTTCAGCGCATCCTTATAGTTGGTCTGTGATTGGTTATGAGTCAGATATTGCAGCGTGGACATTAGAAGATTTACAGCAGTACCACAAAACCTATTACGCCCCTAACAACGCTGTTGTGGTGATAGTGGGCGATGTTAAATTGGCTGAAGTAAAACGTTTAGCCAATACCTATTTTGCGCCTATTCCTGCACAAGCCCCGCCTAAAGCAGTTCGCACCGTTGAGCCGTTACAAAAAGGCGAGCGTCGCGTATTTGTGAAAAAAGAATCTGTTAGTACGCCAAATGTGATGCTGGCTTATCATATTCCTGCTACCAGCCATGCTGACTATTATGCGCTCGATTTGCTGGCAGATATATTAAGCCAAGGCAACAGTTCGCGTTTTTACCAAGGTTTAGTCGACAAACAGTTAGCTACAGCAGCAGAAACTTATGTCCCCATGTCTTTCGACCCGAATTTATTTTACATCTTAGGTGTGGCGAATCAGGGGGTGGATGCCTCTACATTAGAGCTAGCATTGCTTGAGCAAATTAACCAAGTGGCATTACAAGGTGTGACAGCTCAAGAGCTTGAAAAAGTTAAAAATATCAAGCTAATGAATTTTTACCGCCAAATGGAAACCATCAACGGTAAAGCCAACACTTTAGGCACTTATGAAATGTACTTTGGCAGTTATGAAAAGCTTTTTAGTGCACCAGAACGCTATAACCAAGTGACTCCGGAAGATATTCAGCGTGTGGCACAAACCTATTTAATTCGTGCAAACCGAACGGTTGGAGTACTAGCTGCAGTGGAGGAAAGCGACCAATGAATCGTCCCCTAAATTTATTCAAAACCACCTTTGCTGCCGCCACTATAGCGGGTGCATTAGTGCTAGGTGGCTGCGCCTCAACAGAGTCTTCAACAGTGGTACAAACGGGTAGCTTTACCTTGCCAGAGTATCAAACGTTAATATTGTCTAACGGCCTCAAGGTTAACTTAATGGTGCAAAAAGAAGTGCCGTTAATCACCTTTAATGCGGTTGTTAGAGCTGGCTCGGTGAATGATACGGCTTCAGGCTTAGCACATGTGACAGCCCAAGGGCTGATGTTAGGTGCGGGTGGCCAGTCTAAGTCCGATATTGAACAAACCCTCGACTTTATGGGCGCCAGTATTTCAACTTCGGCCTCAAAAGAGGGCAGCTACGTAGATGCGCTATTAATGAGTAAAGACCTTGATAAGGTGTTACCTATTTTTAAAAACGTATTGATGGCACCAGACTTTGATTTGGCTGAATTTAACAAGCTGCAACAGCGTGAAGTCGTGGGGTTAGCGCAGCAAAAAGAAAGCCCCAGAGCGGTAATTAGTCGCTACTTTAATAAGTTAGTGTTTGCTAAGCACCCTTATGCCAATCCAACCTCGGGTAATAGCGAGTCTGTTGCTAATATTAGCGTGGAGCAGTTGCGGGCGTTTCATAAAGGGTTTTATCAACCCAATAATGTTGCCATTAGCGTAGTGGGTGATTTTGACCCGCAGCAGATGCAGGCTAAATTAGAGCAAACCTTTGGTCAGTGGCAAAATTCTGAGGCTGTGGTGCAAACCCCATTAGCGGAAGGATTGCCTCAGCTGACTCAATCTCAAGTGTTATTAGTGGACAAGCCTGACGCAATAGAAACTACCTTTGTTATTGGTGGTATGGGGATTCCTTTCGACAACCCAGACTATGTTGGCTTAACCGTAGTTAACACGATTTTAGGTGGCCGTTTTACCTCTTGGTTAAATGATGAGTTACGGGTTAATGCCGGGCTTACCTACGGTGCGCGCTCTAGTTTTGTGCCCTACTCGCAATCAGGGGTGTTTTACATTAGCACCTTCACTAAAGCTGAAACCACTAAAGAGGCCATTGATTTAGCGTTGAAAACTTACGCAAGGTTGTGGCAAAAAGGCGTTGATCAAGCTACCTTAGATTCGGCAAAAGCTTATGTTAAAGGGCAGTTCCCACCTAAGTATGAAACTGCAGACCAATTGGCTGGGTTAATGTCTAATATGCATTTATATGGTTTTGGCAACGACTATATAAACCAGTTTCAAGCTAAAGTAGACAGCTTAACCTTGGCCGAGACTCAGCGTTTGATTAAGCAGTATTTTCCGCAGCAAAACCTTCAATACGTGTTGATTGGTAACGCTGAAAAAATTGCCGATGTCGCCAAGCAGTATGGTGAAGTGACCAAGATAGATATTAAAGAGAGTGGTTTTGGGAAATAATCGCATTAACCTGCCGTAACTGCATTGATGTATATAACATAAAGCCCTACTGATTCGATTCAGTAGGGCTTTTTTTACAGAAGTATTATGCTGATATACTGGTATATATTAATGAAGACGCGTAACAAGAATATGATGATGTTAAGCCAAAAAAGTTATGTCTATTTAAAACTGCTGATCAGTTTATTATTACTGACTAACCTCAACGCTTATGCCAATACGGGTAAAGGGCAGCTTAGTCAACTTTGCCCGTTAATTACGGGGCAATGGCAAGGCAGTGCGGCTAATCCAAGTGGTAATGTTAAGTCAGTAGAGACTGCAATTATGTGCTCGGCTGATCAACGAAACTTGTATATTAGTGTGAGTAAAGGTGCGCGCTTCAATAACAGTGAAACATGGTGGTTTAGATTGCGAGGTCAAGCCTTAGAGCTGATTTATTCAGACGGTATTAATGCCGATATCAACCAAAGCTTAACCCTTTATCAACAGGGTGACGGGTTTACTTTTTTGGGGAAAGGACAAATACAACAGCGACCTGCGCTAGTGCGTTTGTCATTTGACCCTATTGATTCCGCTGACAACAAACGTTGGTTATGGCAGCAAAGTGCCCATTATTTAGATGATGACAGTGATAGTTATCAAGTGATTAGAGCTATTGAACTTAACCCTTTGAATTAATTAAATTAGTTAATTAAAGTAATAAACCGCAAATCCTAGCCAGCTTAATGCCAGTAACAGTAATAACGCCCAAGCGACTGGGGTCATCATACTTTGCTCTGCGTATTCGGGCTCTTGCCCTGATGCTAACTCATCGTGCTGATTTTGTTTTGATTTAACCTGTTGCTTACGGGCTTTGTCTTTCTGTCTTGCTTGCGCTTTTTGTTGCTTCTTATATTCAGCAATGCCTTTTTCTATGCCAGCGGCAATGAGCTTAGTTTGCTCTTTGGTTTGGCCTGGCTTTTGTGTCGCTTTAGCCATAGCCATTGCTTTTTGTTGGGTTTCAGTAGAAATGGCAGACTTTTTCATTACACCGCACCTTCAAAGTCTAGCTGGCGCCACGCCTCGTAGCTGATGATAGCCACAGAGTTAGATAGGTTTAAACTACGGCTATTGGCTGTCATGGGAATACGCAGTCTTTGTTCCAGTGGCGTTGCATTAATAATATCCATAGGTAAACCACGGGTTTCAGGGCCAAATAACAGCACATCATCTTTAGCAAATTGTATCTGAGTATGAGGTCGGCTCCCTTTTGTTGTGCACGCCATAATACGTTTACCCGCCATTGCCGCGGCAAAGCTAGGGTAATCTTTGTGACGAGTCACATTGGTTAAGTCAGCATAGTCTAAACCTGCGCGACGGAGCTTTTTTTCTTCCAAATCAAACCCTAAAGGCTCAATTAGATGTAAATGCGCGCCATTGTTAGCACATAGACGAATAATATTTCCCGTATTCGGGGCGATTTCTGGCTCGTAAAGGGCAATATGAAACATGTTAACCTACCTCAAAAAATATCGAGGCATTATAGCTGATGTAATTAATTGCAACATTAACAATGTGACTTTATTACCGCCACTAGGGTGATTTTAGATAAGTTTAGTGGGACTGAAACCGCGAATGATTTCCTTGTATCATTTTAAAGCCGGCTTGTTTTAGTTGCGATAGAACCTGTTCGCTTTGGGGGCATTGTTGGTTCACCCATACCCCAACAGGAAAGCGTCTATAGGTTAATGCAGAGGCTTGTAGTTGAGAAATATCATAACCCAAATTGTCTGCTGCAAACTCAATGGCTTTAGCGTCCCCATAAAGGTAATCCACACGCTGTTTAAACAATAGCTGTACTCCTTGAGGAATGGTCTCCATTTGGAAAAAAGTCGCCCCTTCTGCAGTAAACTCTTTTATGACTCCTTCCGGGGTTTGCATTCTTAATTGGGCAATGGTTTTACCTTTTAATTGCTTACCCATAAAGGCATCTGGCTGGGTTAATCTAAAAAGTTTAAGTTCAATAAACTCTTCTTGTAAAGGGATTAAAATATGTGATGTGGTTGGGATAATGGGTGGGTATAAACTTAAACACCAGCGTTCACTTTCGACGGTTTTATGAGCTCTGGCTGCAGATAAAAAGTTGGCTTGAATATCAATAGAGGTCGACTCAGCAAAAACACGATATAGGGTAGATAGAATATAATTGTTGCTTTCTGATTGTTGAGAAATATAAGGAGGGTATTCAAACGCAATAACCTGAACCGGCTGCTCAGAGGCCATGGTAGGCGCAATCATGGTAGCCCAAATGATCAAGCTGGCTGCAACACGTCGATAATGACTAATGTTCATTTTTAACTCGATGAACATGAATGTCCTTTTTCCACTCCGCCAATATTAATAACTGAAGCATAGCAGTTTGTACAAAAGGGGAACTAATTATTTAGGAATTCTCATGTTAATAATTAACCCATGGGGCGTTGCATTAAAGGCTTTTAATTCGCCTTTGTGTACTTGAATAGCAGCTTGAGTAATGGCTAGCCCCAACCCCCAGCCTCCTGAGTTACGGTCTCGGGCATCGTCTGGACGATAAAAAGGCCTGAAAATAGCTTGTAACTCTTTGTCTTCTATGCCTTTCCCATCGTCTTTTATTTCAATGACAATTGCAGATTTTTCTTCAGTCGCCTGAATAATAATGTGTTTGTGAGCGTACCGAATAGCGTTGCGTAATACGTTTTCAACGGCTCGGCAAAGTGGCTTAGGGTGATGGGTAAATTTAATGCTGTCGTCGATATCAATCTGTAAGCATTTTTGTTGCTGCTCTGCTTCAAACTCGGCATCGTCTAATACTTGGCTGAGGGTTTCATTGAGCTCTGTGTAAACTTGTTTTTCATTGGCGTTTAAGGTCACTCTTGATAATGTTAGTAACTCACCAATAAGCTCATCTAGCTGATTAGCTTCATATTCAATTCGTGATAACTCAGTATTTTGTTGGCCTTTTTTGCGCGCTAACGCTAATGCGAGTTTTAATCGGGTAAGGGGGGTGCGAAGCTCATGAGAAATATCTCCCATTAAGCGCTGTTGGTTGGTGACCATAGCTTCAATAGAGTCTGCCATAGTGTTGAATGTTTGCGCTAATTGGCCCATTTCGTCGGTTCGGTTGAGGGTGGCTTTGTCAACCCGATTAGATAAATCTCCCTTGGCTAAGGCGTTAGCACTTTTCTTTAGGTTATTAAGTGGTTTACCTAAATACCACGCTAAAAATCCACACAATAACCCCGATAACAAAATCGCAATGAGGGTGACTAACAATTTATTTTCGGCAAAAAAGAAAAACCAAGGCCTTGGGTGGTTTGCCGGCATACGCCCATACACCTGATAAACTTGTTGTTTTATAGTGAAGTTGATGGGACCAAACAACAATTCATCCTTTAATTGGTGGCTGATAGGTTGCGGAGAGTCCTCTGCAAGTAACATAAATTCTCGCAGCGAACGGGGAACCTTACGGGTATTGATAACCTGTCCATCGGTATTGGTGAGGTAAATTTTTAAGGGCTTATTTCGATCAGAATATTTACGATGTATCTTATGTAAGTGATTTGAATCTAAAAGCTCTGGTTTATTTTTAATATCTTTGACTACGGTTTGTAATACCGTTTGCAAATGAGCGTTGAGTGGTGCTTTGTTGTGGTCTTTTAACATTATTGGTAGCGTTAGTACGATAGCAATAGTTAAAGAACTACACAGCCAAAAGCCAATCAGTAATTTAAAAAAGAGTCGATTAAATAGGTTACTTATACGCATTAAGGGATCCAAATATAGCCTTTGCCTCTAAGGGTTTTAACGCGTGCGCGGCCATCAGCTCTTTCAGGGAGTTTTTTACGTAAATTAGATAAGTGCATGTCTAAACTGCGGTCAAATGGCATCAGTTTTTTACCCAATACACTTTCGCTTAAACTCTCTTTGGTGACAAGTTCGCCAGGTGTAGATAACATATTAAATAATAAGCTAAATTCAGTTGAAGTTAGTATGACCAGCTGATCGTTGCAGTAGACCTCTTGGCGAGTAGCGTCGATGGTTAAGTCAGCTACTTTTAAGATATCTTGTGGGGATTGCTGAGTTTCAACAGGGGTTGCTCGACGTAAAATCGCCCGAATACGTGCGATCAGTTCACGGTCGTTGAAAGGTTTAGGCAAATAGTCATCTGCTCCAATTTCTAAACCGATAACTCTATCAATTTCATCGCCTCTGGCCGTTAGCATTAATACTGGCGTTTGTTTACGTTTGCGGATGCCTTTGAGCACCTCAAATCCCCCCAGCTTGGGGAGCATAACGTCGAGTAAAATGAGGTCGTAATTTGTTTGAGTGGCTTTATCTAACCCTTCTTGACCATCATAAGCTTGGCTGACCGTAAAGCCTTCCATTTCCAAAAGCTGGGTCAGTAACTCTGATAATCCGACATCGTCATCAATAAGTAATATTCGATTCATTTCAGCCCTCTGTGTCTATTTTTTTACTTTAACGTATCAGAGGGCTAGTTGAAATCATCATTGCACAGCTTTACATTGCTGTCTGTTATTGGTTTTTGAGTTTTACCGCCCGAATTTGATTAATTTTCACCACAATAAAGGTTAATAAAATGGCGCCGATTATCAGCCCTATGGATAAAACAGGGTCTTGTAATGCCATTGGATTGATCACTAGCATAGAACCTAACCCCAGCATCATAATGCCTGACATGAGTTTCAGTTTTTCGCCTTCTTTTTCAGTCAGTTTACGCTTACCTAGAGTGAGTGAAAACACGATAACAATCGTGGCTAACGGAATAACATAAATGACATTGTAGGCTACCAAATACAGGTATGTTTGCATTTCATCTAAGTTTGAAATAGACAGCACTGAAGTGTAGATCATAGGGAAGCCTGCAGTACAAAGTAGCTCATACGCATTGGCTAATATTGCCAACACTGATGAGCCGACTATCATAGTGGGTAATGAACTGGCTTTTGACAGTTTACCCATGCGTTTGATTAAACTACCACGGTTTTCTACCGACATTGATAAGCTGACATCGCCTCTACCAAAGCAATAATCTTTAATGTTTATCACCGCGGCGATTAAGGCTAGTACCCCTGCGCAGGTAATGATAACCCCACCGTCACCACCGCCTAATAGTTGGAATAAATTCAGCCAAGCGCTCATAAAAATGAAATAGATAAAACCAGAGAAAAACACAAAAATGCCGCCCACTAATAACATGCGTTTGCGACTGCCAGCATTAACCATAATGCTGAGTAAAAACAGTAAGACAAAGAAGGCGCAAGGGTTAAAGGCATCAACTCCTGCTAATACCACTGTAAGTAGTGGAAGTGACATCTTTTCTGGGTGAACTGCGCCAATGATAGGTAAATCGACCGGTTGAACCGCTTGGGTATCAAGCTCACTTGTGGTGTCAGCACCATTGGCCGCCATGCTACAAGTGCTTGCTGCATCAGCGCTTGTTTCATCGGTGCTATCGCCACAAGTGCCAAATAAGGGCGTATTGGCTTCATCTAAAGTAAGAAAATCTTGTAGTTGTTGGCTAATGACTTGTGAGTCTACTGTACCACCATGTTGTTGATAGCAATTCATTAAGCGCTCAACAATAAACTGCCCTGTTACTTGATGACTGTTGTACCCCACAATGGCTTCACCACAAATAGCAATATAAGGCACCGACTTAGGTTCAACGCCAGTGAGCTTACCCATTGCCATTAATTTATCAACATTACCTGTTTCGCTTATCAAGTAGTCGTCAACGGTCACCCAATCTAACCTGTCGTTTAATGCATCAATAAAGGGATGGGCTTTTTTGCAATGGGGGCAGGTTTGTGACCAAAAAAAGTGTAATTTAACCTGTGGGGTCTCAGTACTATGGCTTATCCATGTCATGTCATCTGACGGAGTGGCGTTAACGGTTGTGCTTGAAATGCCAAGCAATAAACTCATCAAGGCACAAAGTAGCATGATGCATAGTCGGAGGTGTTTCATAGTAGTCCTTAATACAACTCAATAATAAAGATTGTAAGCATTAAAGAAAACCTTGTAACGGTAAGGTTGGCTTATTGTTAACTCGATCTCGTAAAAATGTAAGTTGATGAAAATTTTGTTATTCAGATCACTTAACCACCGTTTTTTTACAAATTTACATAGCTTTACTCACTCAACATCCAACTTGACATTGCATTGGGTAAACTGGGTTCCATGTTGTGAAATATCTTTTACTGCAGTGACAAACTTACAGGCTATAAAGATGTTAGCCATTATTAACGAGGAAATACTTATGAAAGCATCAAGTTCATTTAAAGCGGGTTTAGTGGCTCTGATTGCCAGCTCAGCGTTATTAGTTGGCCCACTTCATGCCGAAACAGCGTCATCTGAAACGGATAGCGGTGCCAAGGTTGAGAAACAGCATGAAGGTAAAAAACATCATCGAGGTCATAAAAAAAGTAGCATGCACAAAATGCTACGTAAACTTGACTTAAGCGATGCGCAAAAAGCGCAAGTGAAGACCATAGTTGAAAAATATAAGGCACAACGTCCTGAAAAACCTTCTAAGGAAGAGCGTACTGCTCATAAAGCTGAAATGGTTAGCTTATTAACGGCTGCCAGCTTTGATGAAGTAACAGCACAACAGATGATCAGCCAAAAGCAAGTTCGCGAAGCTGAAAAAATGCTGCAACATATGAAAATGCAGAATGAAATTTATCAGCTGTTAACTCCTGAGCAGCAAGCTAAATTTACAGAACGTTTAGAACAAGGCCGTACACGCCGTTAATTAGTTTTGTTGTTTGCTTCACCTTAAGTAAAACTCTCCCCCCAGAGCAACAGGCCGCTAAGTCTCCCCCTTAGCGGTTTGTTGCTTTTTGTCACACTTCTTCATCTAATAGAGCATTGAAATGTAAACATGGTCGAAGCATTTAGGCTTTTATTGCTATGATTCATATTCGCATCTGTAGCAATAAAACTGAGCAATTAGGCAATGAGCACAAACGATAATTATGATTTTTGGGTAAAATTAGCCAGTAGAGCGTCTGTGGTAACAGCATTATGCTTAATTGTGATTAAGCTGATAGCGTGGATGTATTCAGGCTCTGCAAGTATGCTAGCGTCTTTAACCGACTCTTTTGCTGATGCACTGGCGTCAATCGTTAATTTTATCGCTATTCGCTATGCTATTGTTCCAGCAGATAAAGACCATCGTTATGGCCATGGTAAGGCAGAGCCTTTAGCCGCACTTGCTCAATCTGGGTTTATTTTAGGTTCTGCCTGTTTATTGTTGTTTTATGGAGCTGAAAAGCTATTTAATCCAACTCCGGTAACCAATGCCTCACTGGGTGTAGTGGTATCGATTATTGCGATTGTGATGACCCTAGCTTTATTAATGCTACAGAAAAAAGCATTGGCAAAAACCAACAGTACAGTGGTTGAGGCAGATTCACTGCATTATAAGTCTGATTTATTTTTAAACTCGGCGGTATTATTGGCGCTGGTTTTAGCCAGTTATGGCTGGTGGTGGGCTGATGGCTTATTTGCTGTTTTAATTGCACTTTATATTGGTCGAGAGGCTTTTGATTTAGGCTATCGCTCGGTACAAAGTTTATTAGACCGCGAGCTTGACCAGCCAACTCGTGAAAAAATTAAAGCTATTGCATTAGCCGATGAGCATGTGAAAGGTATTCATGATTTACGGACTCGGCAGTCTGGTAAAACAACTTTTATTCAAATGCATATTGAATTAGATGGTCAGCAACCGTTATTCGATGCCCATAAAATTACGGATAACACTGAGCGGCGTATTAGGCAGTCATTTGAAGATGCCGAAGTGATTATTCATCAAGATCCTATTTAACCTAAATTCGGGCTATTTAACCTGTGCCCAATAATGAGTAATGCATTGGCACATTTGTTTAACGCTCACTTATTTAAAGCTACTCCATTGATAGCTCTTTTAATTTGCGGGTAAGGGTATTTCTCCCCCAGCCTAGGCGTTTGGCCGCTTCTTGTTTATGGCCTTGAGTGTGCTTTAAGGCAGTTTCAAGCAAAATACGCTCAAAAGCTGGCTGCACTTCTGTGAGTAAATCATTTTCCCCAGCGCTGAGTTTTTCGTCAATCCAGCTCGTTAATGCAGATTGCCAGTCACCATGGGCAATATTGGATTGGCTGGCAGCAACAGGATCTTTTAATAATTCTGGCGGTAAATCTTGCGGTAAAATTTCTTGCCCTGAAGCCATAACCGTTAGCCAACGACAGGTATTTTCCAGTTGCCTAACATTACCTGGCCAAGGGAGCTGAGATAATTTTGTGGCGGTTTCTTTCGTTAATACTTTGGGTTCTACACCAATTTCTTTTGCTGCAGACGTTAAAAAGTGGGTCGCCAGTTGCGGAATATCTTCACGGCGTTGTGATAATGGCGGCAGATGAACCCGAATGACGTTAAGACGGTGGAATAAATCTTCACGAAAGTCACCTTTTTGAACTAACAGTTCCAAGTTTTGATGGGTTGCGGCAATTATCCGCACATCCACTTGCACCGCTTGATGGCCTCCGACTCGATAAAACTGACCATCTGAAAGCACCCGCAATAACCGGGTTTGAACGTCCAATGGCATATCGCCAATTTCATCTAAAAATAGAGTTCCACCATTGGCTTGTTCAAATCGACCTTGGCGAACATTGGCTGCGCCGGTAAAAGCGCCTTTTTCATGGCCAAATAGTTCTGACTCGATTAAGTCTTTTGGAATTGCAGCCATGTTGAGTGCAATGAAAGGGTTGTCTTTTCGCGGACTATGTTTGTGTAATGCTCCTGCTACTAGCTCTTTACCTGTACCTGATTGACCATTGATTAATACACTAATTGACGAGCGTGATAATCGGCCTATAGCTCGGAAAACCTCTTGCATTGAAGGTGCTTCACCAATAATTTCAGGGGTTTTTACTTCGGTTTCCGTTAATTGGATTGGCACTTGTTCAGTGGCATGAGTGAGCGCGCGTTCAACTAAAGCAATCGCTTCGTCGATATCAAACGGCTTTGGTAAATACTCGAACGCTCCCGCCTGATAGGCACTTACTGCACTGTCTAAATCAGAGTGTGCGGTCATAATAATGACCGGAATATGGGGGTAATGCAGTTGGAGTCTGTCGAGTAGGGTTAATCCATCTGTGCCCGGCATTCTAATATCTGACACAATGACTTGAGGTTGTGAAAGTTCTAAAGCCTGCCAAAGCGACTCGGCTGCTGCAAAGCTTGCACAGGTGAGCTTTGCACCTGATAGCGCTTTCTCTAGCACCCAACGAATTGAGCTGTCGTCATCCAGTATCCATACTTGTTCGCTTACTGTCATCTTGCTACCTCATGCTGCCTGTAGGTCTATCATTATTGTAATGGCAGAGTAATAATAAATTCGGTTTGACCGGGCGCAGACTTACAGTCAATACGCCCGCCATGTAATCTTGCAATGTTATGAGCAATAGAAAGGCCTAGCCCAGATCCCTCTTCGCGGCCCGTTACCATTGGATAAAATAAAGTGTCTAATAGGTCTGCAGGAATACCCGGCCCGTTATCAATAATTGATAATGCCAACACGACTTTATAGCGTTGGGTTCCTATGGTGACTTGGTGTTGGGTTCGGGTTCGAATTAAAATTTTTCCGCCAGATTTTTCCAATGCTTGAATGGCATTTTGAACAATATTTAACACTGCCTGCTGTAGTTGATCAGCATCCATTAAAATGTCGGGTATAGATGGGTCGTAGTCGCGGGTTAAATGGATGTTTTCGGGTAAAGCCATTTCCACTAACTTCAACACTTTTTGTACCACTTGATGGATATTATGTTCCGTATGCTGTGTCGGCCGTTGAGGGCCTAGCAACCGGTCAACTAAGCTTCTTAATCTATCTGCTTGTTCAATAATTAAATGGGTGAACTCTTTTAATTCAGCAGATTCAAGCTCTCGAGATAGCAGCTGTGCTGCTCCTCTAAGGCCGCCCAGCGGGTTTTTAATTTCGTGTGCTAAATTTCGTACCAGAAATTGTGCCGCTTCCTGTTGAGCATCCATGTTCAATTGCTGGTGAATTCTACGTTGCTGGTCAACTTGTCTAAGCTCGAGAATACTCAAGTTTTGTTGGTCTTCAATCGGAATAAGGGTTAAATCAACTGTGTGGTGCTGACCATCTAATGTTATCAGCGGGGCGGTATTCACTGTGATCCCTTGATTGGATGCAACTGCATCACGGAGGATATGCTCTTCTACTCCAAGTTGTTGATATAAATCGGTTAAGCGTAGTTCTAGCAATTTGTGGTTGGCAACGGCTAATAGTTGTTCTGCCGCTGCGTTGGCAAAGCAAGGCTTAAGGTTAGCGTCAATTACTAACACGGCCGTGACTAAATTATTAAGTAATTTTGTGGTGTCCATTTGCCATCCTGAATGAGGGGTTGCACCACTATGCTGCACCACTTTAGTGCAACAGGCAACCCGTATTCATCAAGCAAGTAAAATCTATTGTCAGAAACTAAAATTTTATAACCATATGTAAATAATAGGCTTTATTTTAATTTCCTCGAGGCGTTGGCCTCAAAATTACTGTTGCTTGATGAAGAAATATCTTTCTAGGAGGAGTTAATGCAAGGACTTTGCCGTTTTGATCCAAAGCCTTCACCACAATGGTGTGTTCACCGCGATTAATGCCTGAAAGTTTGAAGAGGGTAGATGTTTGTGGCTGAGCTTTTATTTCTCCGTCAACAAATAAAGCTAACAATACTCCCTTGGGTAACCTAGGAGCTACACCAACGGTGACATCTATTTTCCCTTCGTTACTACGAATGGTTTCTTCATGAATAGGTGAAACGATGGTTAATTCTAGCGTAGGTTGCTCTTTAGGCTTTTCTTGGGCGGGAGAATTGCGTTTAAGGGTATTTAATTCAGCAGTATTTTGTGTATTTTGGTTAATTTCAACTAACTCAGCATTTTCTTTGGGCTCGTCGGTGTAATGAACCTTTCCATTTTCATCTACCCAACGGTAAACCGCAGCATTACTGGCGATACTAATACAAAGTAGGCTGAATAATAAAAAGAGTCTCATTTAGGTTCCTTTCCAACGGGTGATTACACTTATATTAGACTGTTTTTTAACAAAAAGAAGGCTAATCTATCGAGTTATTATGATGACTAAGCTCAAGTTATTTATTTACAGGATATTTTTATAAGTTCTCAAAGCATAAAAATGGCTATCGGGTTAGAAATAGCCTTAACATAAGACAGACTAGCTCGGTTTGCGTTGAGGTCTGAGTTTTAGCAAGGCAAGACTTCAATTGTTGTCGAACAGTGGCAACATGACTTCCTCTAGTATGTGCTATTTTATCAGGTTGCATACCTTGTGTGAGTAGTTCACATACTTGTGATTCAGCAGGCGTGAGACCAAAATGGCTTTGAATGATAGCGATATCTAATCTGAGCTTGGATGCTGAGGGCTTAAAGTTCATGATTACACTCGGGTGTTCAATTATCCCACAGCTGGTCATTTCTCTATAAAGCCATGGTTTAACTGTGATTTTATATAACTCAGAACCTATGTAGCTGTAAAATGGCGCCGATAAGGTTTGGTTATATTCTATTGAGTGTAAACATTCACTAATTCTAATACGTAAAGCATTTTTAAGACCTTGATTGGTCAATAATAATTTATTTTTTTTGATAGAAAGCTCTTTAGTATGAAAGATCAGTTGCTCAAAAAGGTCATTATGGAAAATAACAGTATCTTTGCCTTTGCATATTAAAATCGGATGTTCTGAGGCATATAAAACAGACTCTAAGTTTAGAATTTGCTGCTGTTGTTTTTCAATAAGGTGCAATAACGAAATACTGTGTTGAATGTGCGGTAGTAGTGCATTGGCATGTTGGATTTCCTGATCATCATAACGCTCAAACTCTTTTGGCCTCATAATGCCTATCTGAGTGATTAAGTCACTATTTTTATCACATAACAGCGCACCAATTCCGAACCTAATTTGAGCGGGTTTGGCAAAGTCATGATAGATCTCTGAATGTGTAAACTGGTTTTCATCACAAATATAGTGGTTGGCATGAAAGTAGTTTAGACGGTTGTTAAATAACCCTTGGGTCCATAGGTCAACTTCAAAAAAATGTTGTTGATATCGCTCAAAATAATGAGAGTCAAAACCGATGTCATAAAATGAGTGTGGTTGGATATCTGCTTTGGTGCGGATAGCCATAAAACCGCAGGTAGAATTTAAATCATGTTTGATGTGATTCAATACTTCTGGCCAACTTTGAGCGGTATTGACTGTGCTATATATTTTTTCAATAGCACCTTTATGGTTGCTAGGTTGCACTGTTGAATCCTTTCTATATTACCTTTCTATATTACCTTCCTATAGTAACTTTAGTCTAAACCTCTATTTTGGCCATTTTTTATGCGTTTTATATCGTTAAATTGAGTCAGGCTATATACCATTTGGTAGATGATTTGGATGGCCATTTATCGTTAACTTTCTCAGGTAAAGTAATCGTCATTTTTAAGGAATAGAAAATGGATAAAAAAATAATCACTTTGCTGGTGGCCAGTAGTTTCTTAACAGCATGTAATAGTTCAGATGATGACCCTGTAGTTGTTGAGCCTGAAAATCAAGCCCCAACAGTTGTTGTGGCTGAAACAAATACTATTGTTGAAAAAAATACGGCGACACTAGCGGTGAGTGCCAGTGACAGTGATGGCAGTATTGCCTCCTATTCATGGGAACAACTCAGTGGGCCGACATTAGCCATAAGCGGTGCAGATACCAATACGATTTCATTTGATGCGCCATCAGTTGCTGTCGATACCCCTATCAGTTTCAAAGTAACCGTAGCTGATAATGATGGTGAGAAAGCCTCAATCAACATTGAGTCGACGATTGAGCGTATAGAGACTGATTATCTATTAGCAGGTCAAGTTGTCGGGGATATGTTTATGGGCAAGGAGTTGAAAGCGTCTGTAGCAACCGATACTGCGACAACGACCATTAATGAAGATGGCAGTTTTAGCCTTAATTTGCTTGTCGATGATGATATTCCTTCAACAAAGCTAGTCAAAATAGCGACTCAAGAAACCAGCGGAATTAACTTAACTCTATTGCTACCAGCATTAAGTGCATTAGGTGACACGACAGTCGCCCCAGCAAGGTCAGTCAAAGCAATTGGAATCAATAGCACTAGCACCAGTGTAAAACAATTAGCGGATTTGTTTGATGCAGAGTCTTTATCTGTTTCGGCCGTTTCTACGGCGTTATATAGCTTAATTCTTGCGTCAAATGAAGGGGTAGAGCCCGACAATATGAATGAAATTGAATTGATTGAAAGTCAACTCAATCCTCAAGATATCGTGCTCAGCGCCGCTGTGGTTAAAATATTGCTTGAAAGCGACAGCATAGCATTACCTGATGGTGTTGATGATATTATTGATTTGATTTCTGATGACGAGGCGTTAGATAGCTTTGTTGCCACGGTAGCTGAAACTGACCCTGATCTGATAGAGAATGAAATGGATGCAGTTATCGCGGATCCTAATTTAACTCCACCGGTTGATAGCAGCTCAATCGCTGAAGTGTATTATCAAACGGAACCTGTTGCGCCGACATTTTTAGCTCGTTCAGGCAGTCGTTATCAATTTGATGCGGATGGAACTGGAAAACTTGCAGATTCCTATGGTGTAAGCGAATTTGATTGGGAGATCATTGAGGGTGATATTCAGATTTTATATACCAATACAGTTAACTCATTATCTTATGTTTCGCCAGGTAGTATAGATGTGCTATCTCAAGAGGATATTGATAGATTATATGCGGCTGAATATTATCAAGTTGAAGTGATAGTGAGTAAAGTTAGTCAAAATTTAACACGCTTAACGACGGGCTCAGCATTAGATAGTTATTTTGTTGATACCGTCACTCGTTATGAAGTGACACCTATTATGCTAGAGTCTGGCACAATTACAGCCATGTGGGAGTCTGAAGGTGAAGCGGACTATCTTATGCGTAAGTCTACCAGTGAAGAGGCTCAATTTAAGTCGGCTGAACTTTCAGGGATGTTAGCATTAGGTGTATATAACGCTGAGTCTAGACACAATGTCTTGTTTGAACGCTTAGATTTTGAGACCGATGGGACTGGGGTCAGTGTTGATAATCAACTGAGTTATACATGGAGTGTCACTGATGGGGTGTTGTCTTTGACGTTTGAAGATTTTACCCAAACTTTTACTATTATTGATGTAGTGGGTGAGGATTACTCGACTTATTCAGAAGTGAAAAATAATGCAGGTGAATTAATTGCGGTCACATTTGGTGTCGCCACTTTCATTGCTGAAGATGTGTCATTTGATGAAACCAACAGTATCACAGGGGCTGATCGCTATTGGCAAACAACGGTTAATCAGTGGACGGCTGACTCATGGGATGAGGAACGCTTAAGATATTGTTCAGGAGAGTCTAATGGTTCCTCTTGCGAAAATGGCAGTGTTTTCTTTGGTTTTCAAACATTAAGTGATAATACCGGCACCCGTTACAATTATGCTGAGGGGATGCCGCCTTCATTAATCAATTATTCTGGGAACCCTTTAAATTGGTCAATTACATCTAATAATCGAGTCATTAAGTTTGACCATGTTAATTCATGTTTCGATGCCGAAGCCGTTTGTCGTTATCGAGAGTGGTACTTGCTCAAGGTTGAAGACGGCATTCTTGGCAAACGTTACTATGTTCAAGAAGTCGATTACAAGCGAAATGATTCTCAAAGTGAATGGTATAGCTTTATTGATTTTCGGTTTAACCAGTATGAGTTAATTGATTTAGACTACTTTAATCAATCTACGTCAGAAGTGCAGGCAACAGAGTTACAACGAGTAATTAATAATTTTGGTTATACTCACTTGGGATTTAATGCTCTTTTTCAGTAGCTTATAAATAGAATAAAAAAACCAGTTGCCCAGCAGCTGGTTTTTTATGTTTGACGTTAATTAATAATAGCTACAACAGTATTCTGAAATAACCGAATTACGAATACTAAAACTAACGTTTGCAGCTAGCTCGAATTGATTGCCTGCCGCTACGGTTATCCACTCTGTTGCATCTGGTAATAACACCTCAAACTCACCTGAAGTGATTTGCATAATCTCGTTTTCAGTGGTGCCAAAAGTGTATTCTCCCGGTAATACCACACCCAGTGTTTTGCGAGTGTTGTCTGCAAAAGTGATGGTACGACTAATAACTTTGCCGTCATAGTAGACATTGGCTTTAAGGTTTACGTTAACTTGATTGATGGTATCCATTAGAGATCTCTTAAAAATATTGATGAAGTGAATTTATAGTTATTTTTTATAAATATCTATTCATTTTTAAGTGTTGGTCATGAATCTTTTTTATGAGAAGAATAAACGGCCACAAAAAAGCCCAGATTAACTGGGCTTTTATTGGTTACTGATATTCGCTACTTACTGATTATGCACCAGCGCGACTTGCGCGTTTACGGTCATTTTCAGTTAGGTTTTTCTTACGAACACGAATGTTTTTAGGGGTTACTTCAACTAATTCGTCATCATCAATGAACTCAAGCGCTTGCTCTAGTGTCATTTGAATATGTGGCGTTAACACCTGTGCTTCGTCAGTACCTGATGCACGCATGTTAGTTAGCTGCTTACCTTTAAGACAGTTAACCGTTAAGTCATTTGAACGTGAGTGAATACCCACTACTTGACCTTCGTAAACTTCAGCAGCGTGACCAATCATTAGGCGACCACGATCTTGTAAACCGAATAGTGCGAATGTTAGTGCTTTACCCGTTGCATTTGAAATTAATACACCGTTTGCACGTTGACCAATTTCGCCACCTTTATGTGGACCGTAATGGTCAAACGAGTGGTAGATTAAGCCAGTACCAGACGTTGCAGTTAAGAATTCAGTTTGGAAACCAATTAGACCACGGCTTGGAATGATGAAGTCAACACGTACACGGCCTTTGCCATCTAGTTGCATGTCTTTCATTTCAGCTTTACGAGTACCTAATTTTTCAATCACAGTACCTTGATGATCTTCTTCTACGTCAACGGTTAGAGTTTCGTATGGCTCACATAGCTCACCGTCAATTGTTTTAGTGATAACCTCTGGACGAGATACCGCTAATTCGTAACCTTCACGACGCATGTTTTCAATTAAGATTGAAAGGTGTAATTCACCACGGCCTGAAACGCGGAAACGATCTGGTGAATCAGTTTCTTCAACACGTAGTGCCACGTTATGAACTAATTCTTGCTGTAAACGCTCAAGAATATTACGTGAAGTAACATACTTACCTTCTTTACCAGCAAATGGTGAAGTATTCACTTGGAATGTCATGGTCAATGTTGGTTCGTCAACAGATAACGGTGGTAATGCTTCAGCATGACCCACAGCACATACAGTGTCAGAGATTTTTAGCTCACCTAAACCTGTGATTGCAACAATGTCGCCTGCACTTGCAGAGTCAACTTCGTGGCGGTCAAGACCCATGTAACCTAATACTTGGCCAACTTTACCGTTACGGGTTTTGCCATCAGCGCCCACTACAGTCACTTGTTGGTTAACTTTTACGCTACCACGCTTAATACGACCAACACCGATTACACCAACATATGAGTTGTAATCAAGTTGCGAAATTTGCATTTGGAATTCGCCTTCAGCATCTGCATCAGGGAAAGAGACTTTTTCAACAATTGTTTGGAAAAGTGGGTTCATGTCTTCGCTAGTTTCGTCTGGATCTAACGTTGCGAAACCATTTAATGCAGAAGCGTAAACAATTGGGAAGTCTAATTGCTCGTCAGTAGCACCTAAGTTATCAAATAGGTCAAATACTTGGTCGATTACCCAGTCAGGGCGTGCGCCTGGACGGTCGATTTTGTTGATAACAACAATTGGCTTAAGGCCTTGAGCAAAGGCTTTCTTGGTAACAAAACGCGTTTGTGGCATTGGGCCGTCAACTGCGTCAACAAGAAGTAATACTGAATCAACCATAGATAGTACACGTTCTACTTCACCACCGAAGTCGGCGTGACCAGGAGTGTCTACGATGTTAATACGGTAGTCGTTCCATTTGATGGCAGTGTTTTTTGCAAGAATGGTAATACCACGTTCTTTTTCAAGAGCGTTAGAATCCATTACACGTTCTTCGGCTTCGCCTCGACTTTCAAGGGTGCCTGACTGAGCCAAAAGCTTGTCTACCAAGGTCGTTTTGCCATGGTCAACGTGAGCAATAATGGCGATGTTACGTAAATTCTCTAACACGGATAAAACCTCTAATACCATCAAATAAAAAATAGGACTTTATGATAACAATTAATACCTAGTCACCATAAAAAAGCGTGCCATTCTACTCCACCACGACAATAGTAGATAGGATTTTTTTTGAACACATTAAAATTCACCTTTATTAAATGATGAGAAAAATGGCTGTTTGTCTATTATATCGCCACTTTATGACACTGTAATTAAACACTAAAAACACTGTTTTCTGTATTAGGTTCAGTAAATTGCTATTTGGATAGTCTTTTTCTATCTCAGTCTCTATATACTCAGTTTGAGCACGATGCACTAAACTGGTGTGTTGCACCAAAATGGTTCATTGTGTGGATCTTTATGGTGCGTTTTAGTGTGTAAATGATTACTCTCTAAAACTAAACCCTTATAAATCATTGGGTTATATTTGTGGCATGAAACTGGCTTTGTAAGCGCATCATGTTTCAAAGAATTCGTTATATCGGTTTATTCATAGCAGTGCGCTGAGTAAACAACAAAATTAAATTAAGAAGACCCTACCGGAGGCTTAAGAATGTCAGTTGAATCAGTTTTAAAGCAACTTGAAGAATTAGAAGTAAAGTTTGTTGATTTACGCTTTACCGACACTAAAGGTAAAGAGCAGCACGTATCTATTCCTAGCCATCAAGTTGATGCGGATTTTTTTGAAGACGGCAAAATGTTTGACGGTTCTTCAATTAACGGTTGGAAAGGCATCAATGAATCAGACATGGTGTTAATGCCTGATCCATCTACTTTTGTTTTAGACCCTTTCACTGAAGAAACAACTGCACTTATCCGTTGTGATATTTTAGAGCCAGGTACAATGACGGGTTATGATCGTGACCCACGTTCTATCGCTAAAAAAGCAGAAGAATATTTAAAGTCTACAGGTATTGCTGACACAGTATTAATTGGTCCTGAGCCAGAGTTCTTCTTATTTGACGATGTTCGTTTTGGTACTGACATGTCTGGTACTTTCGTTAAAATTGATGCGAAAGAAGCAGCATGGAACTCAGCTAAAGAATACGAAGATGGCAACACTGGCCACCGTCCAATGGTTAAAGGCGGTTACTTCCCAGTTGCACCTGTTGACTCTTCACAAGACCTACGTAGTGCTATGTGTTTAGTACTAGAAGAAATGGGTCAAGTTGTTGAAGCTCATCACCATGAAGTTGCGACTGCTGGTCAAAACGAAATTGCAACTCGCTTCAACACCCTAGCTAACAAAGCTGACGAAATTCAAATTCTTAAGTATGTAGTACATAACATGGCACATGCTTACGGTAAAACTGCAACCTTTATGCCTAAGCCAATTGTTGGTGATAACGGTAGTGGTATGCATGTTCACCAATCTTTAGCAAAAGACGGTGTTAACTTATTCTCTGGCGACAAGTACGCTGGTTTAAGTGAAACCGCACTTTACTACATTGGTGGTATCATCAAGCATGCTCGTGCATTGAATGCATTCACTAACCCAAGCACTAACTCATACAAGCGTCTTGTTCCACATTTCGAAGCGCCTGTAATGTTAGCTTACTCTGCACGTAACCGTAGTGCTTCAATCCGTATCCCAGTGGTACCAAGCCCTAAAGCGCGTCGTATTGAAACTCGTTTCCCAGATCCAACTGCTAACCCATACTTAGCGTTCTCTGCGCTATTAATGGCTGGTCTTGACGGTATTCAAAACAAGATCCACCCTGGTGATGCAATGGACAAAGATTTATATGACTTACCTGCTGAAGAAGCGGCTGAGATCCCACAAGTTGCAACTTCATTAGAAAATGCACTAGAAAACTTAGCAGCTGACCATGAGTTCTTAACTAAAGGTGACGTATTCAGCAAAGACTTTATCGAGTCTTACATTGCGCTTAAGTCTGCTGAGTGTGAGCGTGTATCACGTACAACTCACCCATTAGAATTTGAAATGTACTACAGCTTATAATTCAGGCTTTAGTCAGTTAATTTAATTACTGACTTAAAAATAAAACCCCACTTTTTTGAAGTGGGGTTTTTTATTGGCTGATATTGTTGTTTGCTGCTAAACGAGTTACCTAATTAAAATAATTACAATTTTTTACAAACTTAGCTCATCAAAGCTTACTCACTTCAATAGCGTTGCCTACCATTATTTCAGCTTACTAATGTACTCAATAAACTCAAGGTTAAACCAGCCTTAGTTGTTGATAATTATGATTAATATATATAGTTACTTTATCTTGATAAAACTTCAGTAAACAGTGCTGCAATTTACGATTGTGCAGTATGTAAAGTGTGATCTAGTTCTCAATGTTGTTTTTTGGTGAAAATGTAACAACTTGGTTGCAATGACGTGTTTTATGGGTAAACTTGCGCGCACAAGTGTCGAGTATTTGCTCTAATCTGGGGAGGTTAGTAGGCAATGGCACCCATAATAATCACGAGAATGACAATGAAAAAAACATCACTAACTTTGGCCATGACGTTGGCTTTTTTAGGTACGACCTCGCAAATACATGCCGCTGGATTTCAACTAGCTGAGTATTCTTCTACTGGATTAGGTCGTGCTTTTGCTGGTGAAGCTGCTATGGCCGATAACGCAGCATCTCAATCACGTAACCCTGCTATGTTATCTTACCTTGAAGGTCGTCAACTTTCTGCTGGAGGCATTTATGTTGTGCCTAACATTGATGTGACCGGCGACATTGCTATTTCATCGCCTGTGTTTGGCGATCAGGTTATGCACGTTCCAGCTAGCGCACATGATGTAGCAGGTCCTGCATTAGTCCCTAACTTTTATTACTCAAACCAGCTAAATGACCAATGGACTTGGGGGTTAACCGTTAACTCAAACTATGGTTTGGCCACTGAAATTGATAAAACCCATGCAGCGGCATTATTTGGTAATGAAACGGCTATCACTACTGTTGAGTTCAACCCTAATATTGCCTATAAAGTGAATCAACAGTTCACCATCGGGGCAGGGGTACGTGTTGTTTATGGCGAAGGCAGTATTAGTGCAACAACCCCTTACTGGGTTGATGGTATTAAATATAACCCAGCGGTACCTGCTGAAGTTGCGGCGCGTTTACCTGAGTCAGGCACTAGCTTGAAAGCAATGGAAGGCGATGACATTAGTTATGGTTGGAAAGCCGGTGCAAGTTGGCAAATTAATCCGCAGCATCGTATTGGTTTGGCTTATCACAGTGGCGTTGAGCTGGAGTTAGATGGTTATGCATCAGGATTGCTTTACGATGGTGGCCAAGATTTATCAATTGAAGGCTATTTACCTATTGAATTACCAGCCTTTGCTGAGTTAGCGACACACCACCAGATATCTGAAAAGTTTGCTCTGCATGCCAGCATTAACTGGACGCAATGGAGTGTTTTTGATGAGTTAGTTGCCTACTTCCCTGGCGAGCAAAAACCGATATCGGGTGTAGATTCTGACTTAGTTAAAGATGAAAACTTTAAAGACAACTGGCGTTATGCTGTGGGTGGAACTTACCAATTAAATCATGATTGGGCTTTGCGTGCCGGATTAGCTTTAGATACTACCGCAGTTGAAGATGATTACCGCACCACAACAATTCCTGATGCTGATCGTTTATGGTTTAGTGTGGGTGCAAGCTATCAAGCGACCGAAAATTTAACTATTGATTTTGCGGCTACCTATATCAAAATGTATGGTGATGCGCCGATCAATGAAGCCCAAGATCTTGCTGGTTTAGCTTTAGTTAATTTTAGTGGTGAAGCCACCGGTGATGTTTGGTTAGCGGGTATTCAGTTCAGTTACAAAATGTAATGGTGAATACTTTGCTTGTTAACCTGTTTGTATAACGCGGTTGATGCTTCAATTAATGTGAAAAGGCCTACTGTTATCGGTGATAGTTGGCCTTTTTGTTATATTAGATGCCATTAACTTAAGTATATGACCCCTTTCAATGTCAAAAATTGATCTGCTATATCAATTTTATATGAGTTCCTTAGTGATTGCGGTATTGAATAGTGTGGTTAAGCCAATAGCTTAAAATTGCTGATAATATTCGATGCTTTTAGGTAACTGAGTCATAGACTTAGATGACTCATCTGCTAAAAAGAAGTAACTCACACCTTGTTTTATTGCTTCTTTCACTATTTTATCAATATCTCCTTTATCAAGGACAGCATTTGATTCTGATTCGGCTAAATCATTAGCAAATACTGGTTTATTTACTACTCGGTCTTTTAAATGAAATGAGCTAAATCTTCCTGGATACCGTCTTAATAAAGTCAGCGGGTCAACCTTAGCGTGTGCAACTCCAAAGACGTCCATCTGAAACTCTGTATATAGAGTATGAGTGACCATATAGTCGAACACAGTGCTATTGAGGTAAGGTGCAAATTCATAGCCATGCAGATGATATTGAAGAGTAATCCCATGTTGTAGAAGAAGTTTTCCTGCGGTGTTTAATACAGCAACCGCTGCTTTGGCATCATCGATAGTAAATTGACCTGCGTCGTCGTGTGGAATCCAATAGAATATGGCAAATTTAGCGTCAAAAAAACGGGCTTTGTAAACCGCAGCAATCGGATTATCACGTAACTCTTCAAAGTGAGTTTCAATACTGATGAGCTGTAATTTATGTTTTTGGAGTAATGAGCGATATTCATCAATAGTTAAGCCACTTAAGTCTCGACCACCTTCAACCTGGGTGATTCCCCAGTTGTGGATTATTTCAAAGGCTGAGTCTGTATCTTGTTTGATTTGTTGACGCAAACTATAAAGTTGTATGCCAGGCTTAGGTTTGGTTGTGTTTATCATGTTCGGGTCGATTGCTAACGAGTCAAAAGACACTATTAGCAAAATGCCCAACAAAGAAACTAGCAATATTCCAATTAATGATTCCATTTTAAATTGTCCATATCCTTGTTTTAACAGCTCACTTTTTGAGTAGTCTTAACTGATGGTTGAGAAACTTTTCATGAAAGCCGATTTTACCGTCTTCCTTAACTGTCATCGTTTGACTAACAGAATCTTCGTCTTGCATAAAGCGTTTATGAGGTATTTATTTAATTGAGGAGTGTCACTGTATTCACTCGATAATGTGTTGGCAATTCTCCAAACATCGCTTTAAAGTGCTGACTAAAATAGCTATGACTAGCAAAACCTGCATTTTGCGCAATATCAGAGATAGGTAATTGTGTTTCGATTAACATTCTTCTGGCTTTTTCTAACCTGAACTCTCTGAGGAATTGTTTTGGGGTTTTTTGTAAATGCTTTTTAAAACGCCTTTCTAAGGCACTTACGGATAAATGAGAAGCATTGGCTAATTCTTTTATGCAAATATCTTGCGCATAGTGTTGATTAATATATTCGATGGGTTTTTTCAAAATATCCACGCCCATTAAATTTTTTACCGTTTCCTGAACATTTCTGGCCACCCCATAAGATCCAATAATTTTACCTTGTTCATTTTTAAGGGGTCTTTTAGAGGTCAACAACCACTTAGGTGGGCAGTTATATCCAAAATTCATTTCTAAATGATTAACGATGACATGACCTTGTAAGACTTTTTGATCATCTAACATAAACTTTTTTGCAATATATGCCGGAAAGAGGTCTATATCATGCTTTCCTACCACCTCAGAAAATGAATGCTTGCCGACACTTTTGATATAGGCATCATTACAAAAAACAATCTGACCTAAATCATCTTTTATCCAAAAAACAACATCCGAAACTAAATCGAACATTTTTATAATCTTTCGAATCGAGATGCTTTCCAATACCTGCTCCATGGAGAATTCCTAGTGATATCGTATTTACTGTATTTCTAGTATTGTCGAACAAGCTTTAATAGATTAATTATTAATTATTATTTTGAATGATGAATAGAGCGACCTTTTTGCCTTATGAATCTATAGCGGGCATTATTGGTAGTCTTTTACCAAAATTTAGAATGGTTGTGTCTAGTCAGTAAGATAAGGTGAGTCGTGATGATGTGTCGATTACCGAAATAACCTTTAAGCAGTGGATAACGATGGCTGAATAAGTGCTTATTTAGGCGAGGCTATCACTCCCTCTGTGGTGATTAAGTGTGCCTAGGTAATGCTTATTTGTTGGTTTTGGCAGCAAAATAAAGGCCTATTCTGTTTATAGAATAGGCCTTTATATGGGGGATTAATTCAGTATTAGTCAGTTTTGTTAAACTGCATCTATGGCGCTAACTTTTGCAGGTGAATGAACCTTGCGGATAATAAATGCTAGCAGAGCAAAAATAATGATTAAGCTACAAGGGAAAATGACCAAGTTACCTAAAACTATTTGCCCGGCAATTAAATCGATTTTTTCAGCTGAGGTTTCTGTAAGTGCAGCATGTTCTTTTGCTGAGTCAATCCAGCCCCCAATAACAGGATTCCACATACTCACTGCAAACATGCCCATGCCTCCCGCAACAGACAACCCCATAGCGCCAGTTTTAGGAGTATACTCTGCTACACAACCTAGCACCGTAGGCCAGAAGTAAGTTACTCCAATAGCAAAAAGAATAGCGGCTAAGTAAACCATATTGCCCGTTGCAATACTCATTGAGTAGATACCTATTGCCGCAATAATGGCCGAGAAGAATAGTGTCCCAACAGGGCTTAATCGATGTACTAATGCCCCAGCATAAAAACGTCCAACCGCCATTAAACCAGTAATTAATGCCAAAATAAGCATGGGTGATGCACCGCTTGCGCCTAGTATGCTTTCAATCCATTGTTGTGTGCCAAGTTCGGTTGTTGCGGTAAGGCTAATGCACAATAGAAATAGCAGATAAAGCGGAGAAAACAAGCTTTTGATATTGCTAATTGTTGAGTGTTTTTGGGTATCAAATTGGGGGAATGTGCTTTTAAGTAACATGACACCATATATCAAGGTTGGGATGATAATGATGGCCACCTGTAATTGCCAAGCCAGACCAAAACTGGTCATCAAGTTTGAAATTAATGCGCCAATAACGATTCCTCCAGGGAACCAAACATGGAACTTATTTAGCATTGTGGTTTTATTTTCTGGATGTAAATCTGCTATCAGTGGATTACAGCCCGCTTCAACAGAACCGTTAGCGAATCCGATACAGAATGTTGAGATTAACAGCCCCCAAAACCCTCCTGCTGTGATGGTTAAAATTAAGCCTAACAAATGACAGCTAAATGCCAGAGTAATGAGTTTTTTAGCACCTAAAAGGTTATATAACGCCCCTCCCACAATGGTGGCAACAGGGAAACCCAAGAATGCCATGGCATTTATCCAGCCAAGTTCCTCTCCTGTTAGCCCAAACTCTTGGCCTAAATCGCCTAAAATGCCTGCTCTAATAGCAAATGTCATTGCTGTTACGATTAATGATACACAGCAAAGGTTAAATATTCGTACTTTATCAACTTGATTTATCATCATTATTATTCTCTAGTTGTTGAGCTAATTAAGCTTTATGGGTTAGCGTATATTTAACCCTAACACTCTGTTATTCAGTTCTGTGTTCGTTTCAACGGCTGCAAAGTCATCAAATGCTTTGTCTGTTGGACGAATTAAATGCTGTTGAATAAATCTAGCGCCTTCAGCTGCACCATCCTGTGGATGCTTTATACAGCACTCCCACTCCATAACGGCCCATCCATCAAATCCATAGGCAGTGAGTTTGGTAAATATGGCTTTAAAGTCAATTTGTCCATCACCTAGCGAACGGAAACGGCCAGGTCTATTTATCCATGACTCGTATCCGCCGTAAACACCGGCACGACCGGACATGACAAACTCAGCATCCTTAACGTGAAATGCCTTAATTCTATGATGGTAAATATCAATAAAAGCTAAATAATCAAGCTGTTGAAGTACAAAGTGACTCGGGTCATACAATATGTTTGCTCTTGGGTGATAGTCAACAGCCTTTAAAAAACGATCAAAAGTTACCCCATCATGCAAATCTTCGCCGGGATGAAGTTCATAACAAACATCAACGCCAGCAGCATCGAATTCATCTAAAATTGGCTTCCAGAGAGCGGCGAGTTCTTCAAACCCTTGTTCTACTAACCCAGAAGGTCTTTGTGGCCAAGGGTAGACGGTATGCCATAGGAGCGAACCTGAAAAAGTGGCATGCGCCTTCAGCCCTAAACGAGCGCTAGCTTTTGCGGCAAGCTTCAATTGCTCTATCGCCCAGGCTTGTCTCGCTTCAGGATTGCCCCGTACAGAAACTGGAGCAAATCCGTCAAACATCTCATTATAAGCAGGGTTTACGGCAACAAGCTGGCCTTGCAAGTGTGTTGATAGCTCACTAATTTCTAAGCCGTGCTTTCTGACCGTTGCCAAAACATTATCACAATAGTCTTGGCTATGAGCGCCTTGAGTCAGGTCGAAAAAACGCTCATCTCCGGTGGGAAGCTGGATGGCTTTAAAGCCTAATTCAGCTGCCCATTTACAGATGTCATTTAAGTTATTAAATGGCGCATGATCTTCAATAAACTGCGCTAAGAAAATGGCGGGTCCTTTGATTTGTTTCATACTGCTTACTCCTTATCTGCCGCTTGATTAAGCATCGGATACCACTTGTTAGATTGCTTGCTTGCAGCCACAACCGAATCGATAAATGCCATGCCTCTAACGGCTTCTGTAATGCCTGGGACAGACTGGCTATGATGATGAGTTTCTGAATTAAAATGACGAACTTGCTCTATGAATTGCAGATAAATATTGGCAAACGCTTCAATATAACCTTCTGGGTGGCCCGCGGGAGTACGAAGTAAACTATTCACTTCTGGTGATAGGTTTGCGACTCCGGTGCGAATAACTTGCATGGGTTGATTTTGGTATTTTTTATAGAGGCTATTGGGCTCTTGTTGACGCCATTCGAATGAGGCTTTGGTGCCGTAAATACGAATTGAAAGATTGTTTTCTTCGCCAATAGCGACTTGGCTAGCGAGTAAAACCCCTTTAGCACCATTATCAAACTTCAGCAAAACGGTGCCGTCATCGTCTAAAGTGCGTCCATTGACTAAGGTATTTAAGTCAGCACAAACCTCGGTAATGTGCAGGTTACTAATGTATTCGGCTAAATTGGCTGCGTGGACACCAATATCTCCCATACAGCAACTCGAGCCTGACTTTGCTGGGTCTAAACGCCAACTGGCTTGTTTTGAAGACTCGTCATCAGCACTGCCTAACCAGCCTTGCGAATACTCAACTATGACTTTAACAATGTCACCAAGCTCACCTTGCTGTACTCGGTAGCAAGCTTCTTTGACAAGCGGGTAGCCGGTATAGGTGTGTGTGAGGCCATATAAGCGATTGTGCTGTTTTACGATGTCTTCAAGCAATAATGCTTCGGGTAGATTCATTGTTGCAGGTTTATCAGATAGCACGTGGAATCCGTGTTCTAATGCACATTTTGCCACGGGGAAATGCAAAAAATTAGGCGTAACAATCACCACAAAATCCATTCTTTGATCGGCAGGTAGTTCAGCCTCGGCGGCAAACATTGCTTGATACGTGGGATAACATCTTTGAGGTGAAACCCCCAAAGACTCACCTGTGTCGATACAGTTTTGATGATTAGAACTAAAAGCCCCTGCCACAAGCTCAATTTGGCTATCTAAAGCGGCGGCCGCTCGATGAATAACACCAATAAAAGCGCCTTTTCCTCCGCCGACCATGCCCATTTTTACTTTTTTATTTTTTAACATTGACTGCTTCATACCTAAAAATTTGCCTATAAATTCAGTATAAAGCGCAGGGAATGGTGTCAATACATAGATTTCGGTGGAAAATATAACATTTTCAGCGTTAGCGTAAGAAGGTTATCGTGGTTGTGATGCCTCGAAGCCCCGTAAGATAGGGTTGAATAGGGGCTGAGGCGACGATGTTAATTATAAGCTGAGGTAGTATTGTAAGCTTTGCGGTAATTGGGTCATTGAACGAGAGGACTCATCCTCTAAAAAGAAATCGTTTACGCCCTGCTTTTTGGCTTCTTTTACAATATCTTCTATTGCAATATCCCCTTGCCCTAATACAACATTTAACTCAGGATCTGCCAAACCATTAGCCAATTTGGGGGTATTAGCCACTCTATCTTTTAAATGGAACGAACTAAATCTACCAGGATATTTCTTTAGCAATGCTAACGGGTCAACATTGGCGTGGGCAATCCAGAAAACATCCATTTGGAATTGTGCAAAATGAGTGTTTTGCACCATATAATCGAATACCGTGCCATTGTTATAGGGAGAAAACTCATAACCGTGGAGATGATATTGTAAGGTAATTCCGTGTTTTTTTAATAGCTTTCCTGCAGAGTTTAATACCTCGACCGCCGCTTTTGCTTCGTCGATGGTGAATTCGCCTTCTTCACCGTGAGGTATCCAATAGAACGTCGCAAACTTTGAGCCGAAGAAACGCGCTTTATACACTGCGGCAATCGGGTTATCCCTGATTTCTGTATAGCTAGTATCGACACTGACTAACTTCAGTGAATGTTTGTCTAAATAATCACGATACTCATCAATAGTTAAACCATTTAAATCTCGCCCACCCTCAACGTGAGTTATTCCCCACTGATGGATATGCTCAAAGGCTTGGTCGGTATTGTGTTTAATCTCGTTACGCAAACTATAAAGTTGTATTCCAGGTATAGGAGTCTCAAGCTGAGCGGTTAGGGATTCACTAGCAAACAATGTTGGGGATGCGAATAAAATTGCCCCTAATAATCCAAATTTTAACGTATTCATAAGATCCTATTTAAGTCGTTAATTGCTCATTGATAAACCTTGAGTTGTTAACATAACATTGCCGACAAAGATCGGTATCATTAAAGCGGCAATTAATGCCACATTTTCAGCGTTATCACTCTTAGGTTAAAAATGTTTTATTGTTATATTTCTTTAATTTCAGTCGTTTAGGTTTTTTGGTGTTGTTTTTGTCTACTCGGTAGGCTCTATAAATCACAAAGTAGATTCATATAATATCAGCATCATAAGTGGATATATGGAGTGAAATATGCGGATTGGCATTGACTTAGGTGGCACAAAAATTGAGGCGGTAGCCTTGTCTCAACAAGGATTAGAATTACATCGAAAACGTGTGGTTACCCCTAAAACATACCCAGAAATTGTCAATGCAATTGTTGGACTGATTGAAGATGCTGAACAAATAACACAACAGACTGGGACTGTTGGAATTGGTATTCCAGGGATAGTGTCGTCAGTCACTCAAAAGGTCAAAAACTCTAATACGACTTGTCTTAACGGTAAAATGCTCACACATGATTTAGAGAACAGGCTAAAGCGATCGGTTCGAATAACCAATGATGCTAATTGTTTTGCCGTTTCAGAAGCCACTGATGGTGCTGCCCGTGGTTATTCTGTGGTTTTTGGCGCTATTTTGGGCACGGGATGTGGTGGTGGTGTTGTTTTTAATGGTCAGGTTCATAATGGCCGAAATGGTATTGCGGCTGAATGGGGACATAACCCACTACCTTGGTTAACTGATGCAGATAAACATGATACTCGCTGTTTTTGTGGAGCAGAACATTGTATTGAGACTTTTGTATCTGGTACGGGCTTTTTAAGAGATTTTCATGCTTTAGGCGGCAACGCTAAAGGATGTGAAGACATTATCGCTCTAGTCGAGCAGGGAGACTCAACGGCAATACAGGCATTTGACCGATTTATTGATAGATTGTCTCGAGGGCTTGCACAGGTGATTAATACTATTGACCCAGACATTATTGTGTTGGGAGGAGGCTTATCTCAGGTGGATAGGATTTATGATGCCCTTCCTCAGTGCCTCCCTCAATACGTATTAGGTAAAGAGTGTTCTACCCAGATTGTTAAAAATGTTTTTGGTGCATCATCAGGGGTGAGAGGGGCGGCTTGGTTATGGCCTGAGCAATAGTCATGTTTTCGCCGTTATAACGCACAAAAGCCACGTGATTAACGTGGCTTTTTGTTTGTGATTACATTTGGCTTATGCTTCTAAACCTAATTCTTTAAGCACTTTATCTAAATGATCTTTTGCTTCAGGTGTTGGCCCTGGGTAGTCACCTACAATGGGGACGTTACCCATATATCCAATATCTTTCATTCCTGCTGGGCTACAGAAGTAAGCGGCTAAAACGAGTCCTCTGAATAACGCAAATGCTTCTGCAATTTGAACAAATTCTTCAGCTAAATCTGGAGCTCGGTAGGCAATGTCATCCATAATGGCGAGTTGTTGCTTATTTGATAGCTGTACGAATTCTTTATTGAATCTTAGCTTCGCTTCATCATCAATCCAAATTAATGTCGAAAGAATGACGACTCTATCATTCTGTTGGCGACTATAAGGGGCACTGACCCATTCATCCACAACATCAGGGACATTGACTTGAGACGCCGCTGGAAAACCATTTTCTTCTGGGACAATAATATCCGCTAAAACCGCGACCAAATTTAACTGTGACGCAGTTAATGTTTTCGGCCAAGGTGAGCTTGGAGGAATAATTAAATTAGGATCTTTACCATAGCCTTTAGCCGTTATTGGGGCTAAGTTTAATGTTGGCCAATGACCTTTAGTGGATTTACTGGTTAAACTACAACCTGTCACCATAGGGATAATTGTCATCGCTGACAATGTGCCCAGTAATTTTAATGACTCACGTCGGCTCATGTTTGAATGATAGCTGTTCATGTTTTCTGTCGACATATCAAATATTCCCCTTAGTCATTTCTTGCGCTAACCAGGTTGAGTTTCGCATGGCTAATGTCATGATGGTGAGAGTACAGTTTTTATGAGGGTTAGAAGCAAACACACCACCGTCCATAACAAACAGATTTGGACAATCCCACGTTTGGCTGTATTGATTGGTCACTGAATCTTTAGGATCAGCGCCCATACGTGTTGTACCAATTTCGTGGATGATTTGACCACCTTTAGCAATAGCTTGCTCTGGAGTTGGTAGCGGGTCTTGCACCTTGGCTCCCATCGTTTCTAACAACATTTTTGCTGTTTTCAAACCATGAGCCACTTGATTTAGTTCGTGTTCTGACCATTTCCAATGAAACTTAACAACGGGAATACCCCATTTATCTTTGACGTTTTCATCAATTTCCATGTAGCAATGTTCATTAGGCAGCATTTCACCTCGTAGTGCGAAATAAACCCCTGTGCCGTAGTCTTTCTTCACTTGGTCTTTAGCAAATTTACCGTAACCTTGAATATTACCGCCGACGCCTGAACCCGGCTGGCCAAAACCTGTGCCCAGCTCGAAATGATAGCCTCGTGGGAAGTCTAACTCACCGCGTTCTTGCATTTCATGTCCCCACCACGGAATGAACAGATGATTCCCGGTGTGGCCGTCTTCGTTATACCTTGGTCGATTTTCTAATGCTGGAATATGCGCACCTAAACCTGCACCAGTAGAATCCATAATATTTCTACCCACTTGACCGCTTGAATTTGCTAATCCGTTAGGGTGGTGTTTACTTTTAGAGTTTAATAATACACGAGCCGACTCACAGGCACTTGCTGCTAGAATAACGACTCTTGCGGGTAAACTAACTGCTTTGGCTGTTTTTTTATCAATATAAGTGACGCCATTCACTTGGCCGTTGTTATCAACATCGACAGATTTAACCATCGCGTTGGTAATCACTTGTAAACGACCTGTCTTTTTCGCCATTGGAATAAGTGATGTGGTGGTTTGGAATGCCGCTCCAATAGAACAACCATGACCACAAGGTGTGGCATAAAAACAGGCTTGGCGATCATCTTTTGGACGAGTTAATACTGCTCGGTGCATAGGAACCACTGGAATTCCATGCTTTTTAGCTGCAGCCTGAACTAATAACTCAGGGACTCGAGCTACCGGTGGCGGCTGTAATACACCTTCGGCAGAGTCAGGCATATCAGGCAGACCGGTGTTTGTGCCACAAATACCAACAAGCTCTTCGGTTTTATCATACCAAGGAGCAATATCTTTATATTCAAATGGCCAGTCAGCCCCTAATCCATCACGACTTTTTCCTTTAAAGTCATGTTCGCTAAAACGCAGAGAATAGCGACCCCAGTGATTAGTGCGCCCACCTAACATACGTGCACGCCACCATAAAAAATCACTGTCTTCGCCGGTGGTGTATGGCTCATCAGGGACGGTCCAGCCGCCGTCTACAGTCGCATCATAAAAACCAAAGTCTTTGTCTACATTCCCCGCACCCAATAATGGTGCTTCAGCATTGGTTTTGAACATAGGTGATTCAGTTTTTGGGTCATAATCACGACCCGCTTCTAACATTAATACTTTTTTGCCTTCTTTGGTTAAGGTGTAGGCTGCCATTGCACCACCTGCACCTGAGCCAACTACAATGGCATCATAATCAAAATCTTTCATTGGGTACTACTCCTATAAAATAGCTTGCATGTTTTATAATGCTTTGATTTTTATATTTTTAAATGCTACTTCATCACCATGATCTTGTAGGCCAATTTGACAGCCTTCATTGGTGGAGAATCCTTTCCAGTTTTTAAATTTACTTTGCTGAACAAGTTGCTTCCACTCAGGGCTGTTAATTAGGATATCAGTGGTTAATACATTGTTTTGCCATACATTAAGTTGGTTATTAACCAGTTTAATACGGGCTTGATTCCATTGTCCTGCAGGTTTGTGTGAATCTGCAGGAGAGGCTATTAAGTCGTAAATTGAACCAGAAAGATGTGAGTCGATTTCAGTGTCTGAGTGGCGCTCGTTATCAATAATTTGAACTTCAGGCGCATGAGAGTAGATATAATCACCGGCTTCATCAGCCATGATGAAAATGCCGCTGTTACCAGCCAAGGATATTTTCCATTCAAGCATTAGGTCGAAGTTTTTGTAACATTGTTTGCTAATCAAGTCACCACCGCCTTTAGCGGTTAATACCATGGCACCATTTTTTACCTGCCACTGTGGGTTGACGTCTTGTTGTTTAAAGCTACGCCACTGAGACATATCTTTACCGTTAAATAGTAGTGACCATCCTGCTTGACGCTCTGTTTCGCTAAGGAGGTTATCTTGTGCAAATGAGGTTGAAGAAATACTGAGTAAAGGGATAAGTAAAATAGACCTCAATAAAAGCATTTTATTCTTATTCATAATTAACCTTTTTATTTAGTTTTTTATTTAGTTTTTTATTTAGTTTGGTTTATATGTGTGCATTATATTTTTTGATTAAAATGCAGTAATGCCTGAGTAATAAACAATCTATTACCCAGGCATTCTGCACTGGGGGGAACCCTAGAAAATATAATTCATGCCTAGATAGAAACGTCTTCCACTGTATGAGTTATAGGTAAAGCGATTCTCTTGTTTCCAGTAACCTTCTTCTACTTCCTTAGTTAAATTTACGACAGCAGCAGTGATGGAGATGCTGTCAGTGAAGTTGTATCCCGCATTAATATCTACTTGTCCGTAGTCTTTGGTGTACAAGTTGTAACCTTGGTGAATACCATTAGCGCGATCATCTTTCCAGTTATAGGAAGCGCGAACGCTAAAGTCATCATTTTCAAAGTAGGCCGATAAGTTATATTGGTGCTTTGCAGTACCAGGAATCTCAGCCTTAGTTTCTACACCATTCGTTGATACAGAACTGGTGCTGGTTTCGGTAAATGTATAGTTACCTAAAATACCAAACCCGCTTTCAAATGAATGCTGGAAAAATAGTTCGATACCATCTGAACTGGCTTCACCACCACCGACTTTAGTATTCATTTCTACTTCAATAGGGCCGTTACAACATGAATGCTCACGCTCAACAATTTCAACACTTGAAATAGGTAGATTAGAAATATCTTTAGTGAATAAGGTTGCGCCTAACGCTGACCCATCGCTGTAATACCATTCAAAGCCTAAATCAAATTGATCTGACAACATTGACTCTAAACCCGTATTGGCAGAAGTACCTGTTCCACGGCCAGTCCATGAATCTGGGTTATTAATATTGACTGGTGGGCCATAAGACTCAGCTTGGCTTAAATCTGAGTAACTCACTCGAGCCATTGTTCTGGCTGCTGCAAAACGAACAACGAGGTCTTCAGTGGCATCCCAAGCGATGTTTAAGCTAGGTAAAAACTCTCCATTATCACTAGAACGTGTATTAGGGGTTAAGTCATCGTCATTTTGACCAACAATGTCATCATAAGTGATGGTGCTAAGATCAGTATTTACATACCTAACACCTATATTGCCTCGCAGATCTTCCCATTGGAAATTTGATTGCGCATAAGCAGACCAAATTTGTTCCTCTAGACGATAGGTGCCTGATAATGTTGGCACCACAGTTTGAGTGAAATTTTTTCTTAAATAAGAGTCTAATGCGGCAAAGTCAAAGGCCAAGAAGTTAAATGCCCCAGTATTACCTGCACCGTTGTCAACAACATGGTCGCTGACTAAATCTGCTGCATCTGGGTGATAGTCTGGGTTATGGAACCACCAGTCACCTGGTAACCAACCACGGTATCCGCCATTGTCAGCAATGCCATCATCCCAACGGAATTCATTTCTTAAGCCTTCAATCTCATGATCTCTAAACTTAACACCGGCATATAATGTGGTGAAAAAACCAGAATCTAGCTCTAACTCATAGTCAACTTGGGCGTAGTTTTCACTGTCCAAATTTTCTGATGAATATGAACTAAACCAGTCATAGTATTGATATGCTTGCTTATCTTTAGCTAGATCCGTTGACACATCATAATTAGGTTTGCCATCTTCAATTGACCAGTGCCAGCTGTTAACTGAGCCTTGGCGTGCGTCAATATTGGCGTAGGTTTCACGGCCAGTGCCGCCTTCGGCTTCTGTTCTACCTAGTTTCAGTGCCAAGCTATAGCTGTCGCCTTGATAAATCGCTTCAAAATCGTAGGTGTTCGATGTTGACTCACCTTCTTTTTCACGACCGGTTAATTGTGGAGATAATAGCCCTCGACGAACAGGCACCCCATTATTGACGTCACTGTCACCCCAGTTATTGTCATTGAGTAATCCGTTATCAGCATTACCGTATGCCACAACTGTATCGCCATCTAGAACGATGCCGTAGTATGGATTATGATTGTCGTTCCACTCTGCGAAAGTAATACTTTGTCCTGACTCGTCATATCCAAGTTTTGAGCCAAAGTAATTTAGGTTTAATTCTAGGTTTTCGGTTGGCAACCATTGTGCTGCAAATTGGTAGCCATCACGGGTTCTATTTTGAAGGTTATTATTAACATGCATGGCACGTGGAGCCCAAACATTGTTATAAACTTCACCAGTAGCTTGATCGACAAGGGCTGGACGTTCTGCACCCTCAACCGTATCTGAGTGGAAACGCCAATGAGAGGCATCATTTCTGATGGTGTTTACAGTGCGGTCTTGGCGAGTATATCCGGCTAAAACACCAAAAGTTTCTTGTTCATTTTTCCACGCATAAAGCGCATTGAACTGTGGTTCTGTTTTTTCAGTTACATCAGCATAGGTCGCTTCAGCACTGAGAACCCCTGAGTTAGCATCCATTTCTAAAGGCTTGCGGGTATGTAAGATTACCGTACCGCCAATACCACCTTCATCAATTCTGGCTTCAGCACTTTTATATACTTCAACGCTGCTGATCATGTTTGAAGGTAATAATGCATAATTAAAACTACGCTCTGGTGAACCCGAACCAGATGAGGCGATATAGTTGCCATTAAGTTGGGTTAATGTCCAATCTGGAGACGTACCACGGATACTTACTCGACTTCCTTCGCCTCCGTCACGGTCAATGAGCACTCCTGAAACACGTTGCAAAGAATCTGCAACGTTTTTATCTGGAAATTTACCCACATCTTCAGCGGTAATAGCATCAACAACTGAATTAGATGTGCGTTTTAGCAATAGGTTTTTGGCGGTACTTGAGTAGATACCTCTAACTTGGATAACCTCAATTTGATCATCTTGTTCAACATTTTCTGCGTAAGCAGGATTAGCAAGTGCTCCCCAAATGGCACAGCTAATGAGTGATGCTTTGAAAACGAGTGAAGGTTTTCTTGTTGGCTGTAATCTTATCTCTCGCATAATTAAGTTCCTTTTATGTAATTATAATTGTACTTAGATGCTTTAATTAGCTTCAGATTGATTATCAGATTATTGGGTATTTTTTGGCTATCTTAAAATCGGTTACAAATGCAACGAATTAAGCGTTGTTGATAAAAAATGTACAGTGGTTTTTATGTTGGCTTACTCAGTTTTTGCTTATTTGTTATTATAAATCATTTGCTTAATGCTTTTTTGTTTTGGTTTGTAAAAAGATGATTAAATGCATCATTGCTTGTTTTTCTGTATCTCTTTTCTCATCTTTTGACGGTACTGAGCCGGTAATTCGCCAAACATGCTTTTAAAATGTTGGCTGAAATAACTATGGCTAGTAAAACCACAATTTTGCGCAATATCAGAAATTTGTGCTTGTGATTCAACGAGTAACTTGCGTGCTTTTTCTAGGCGTACTTCACGAATAAATTGTTTTGGGGTTTTTTGTAAGTACTTTTTAAAACGTCTTTCAAGTGCACTGACAGAGAGATGAGAAGCATTCGCAAGGTCGGTAATACTGATGTCGCTTGCGAAGTGTTGATGAATATGAGTAATCGGTTTATGTAAGACATCAACTCCAGTGAGGTTTTTAACTGTTTCTTGAACATTTCGCGCTACGCCATAAGTGCCAATAATACAGTCGTTTTCATTTCGGAGAGGCCTTTTTGAGGTTAATACCCATTTGGGGTCACCACTGTAGCTAGAGTTAATTTCTAGTCGATTTAGAATAACCTCACCCTTGAGGACTTTTTTATCATCGAGAATAAAGTTTTTTGCGATATAAGCGGGAAATAAATCGACATCCGTTTTTCCTACCACATCAGAGAATGAACGCATTCCGACACTTTTAGCATAAGCGTCGTTACAAAAGACGATTCTGCCCTCATCATCTTTAATCCAAAAGACAACATCTGATACTAAGTCGAACATTTTAATCACTTTTTGGATGGAGATATTTTGGAGTATTTTTTCCATAGCGGTTTCCACACAAAGGGTATTTTGTTATAGGGTTTAACTAAAAAATGTTGCTGAATTTTTTAGTTAGTACTGTTCACCAAGTGATTATTTACATAAAAAAGTTAAATAATCTCGTGGAAAATTGTTGATATTTGTAACGGCTATTAGTTTTACATGCCCACATTACTCTACACTATGACTAAAAGTACTAATAATTAGTCTTAAAAAGGGGGAATATGATGCGTCTGTTAGTCAGTAGTTTACTGTGTATATTGACGGGGTGCTTTGCAGTTGGGGCTGCTCATGCTGATGAAAAATTGTCAATCGTTAATGCTTTTGTTGAGGCCTTTAATCAACGTGACCCAGATAAAATGGGGACTTTTGTGACTAATGATGTTGTGTGGTTTGATGTGGCTAAAACAGAAATGAGTCACCAAACGGACTCAAAAAAACAGTTAATACGCTCTATGCAAGATTATTTCACTGACGCCAACCGAGCGCACTCTAGGGTGATTAACGCTATTTCGAGTGGGCAATTTATTAGTACGGTTGAGCAAGTGTCTTGGCAAAAAGGCGATCAGTGGATGTCGCAGTGTAGTATCGGAGTGTATCAATTTAAAAAACAAAAGATTGCCGCAGTTTGGTATTACAAATCACATGACTGTGACTAAATACCGGTGGTTGCCCCCCTTCATTATGTGAGTACAACAAACCATGAATCCGAAACAATATATTGTGGCTTTAGATCAAGGAACAACCAGTTCTCGTGCCATAGTGTTTAATCATCAAGCTGATGTTGTGGCAGTATCTCAACGTGAATTTAGCCAACATTATCCACAAGCGGGCTGGGTTGAACACGACCCAATGGAAATATGGTCTTCACAATCTTCTTCACTAATTGAGGTATTATCGCGAGCGGGTATTAGCAGGCATGACGTTGCTGCAGTAGGTATAACCAATCAGCGTGAAACTACGGTTGTTTGGAATAAGCATACTGGTAAACCCATTTATAATGCCATTGTATGGCAGTGCCGTCGTAGCCAAAAAATTTGTCAGCAATTAAAAGCGTCTGGCAAAGAACAGGTTATTCAACAGAAAACTGGCTTGGTTCTCGACCCTTATTTTTCGGCGTCAAAAGTAAAATGGCTGTTAGATAATGTTGAAAATGCCCGTGAGCAAGCTGAAGCAGGTGATTTGTTATTCGGCACCATCGATACTTGGTTAGTATGGAAGCTGACCCAAGGTCAAGTGCATGTCACTGAGCCAACCAATGCTTCGCGTACCATGTTGTATAACATTCATTCACATCAATGGGATGACGAATTACTCGAGCTATTTACTATCCCCAAATCCATGTTGCCTGATGTCAAACCATCTTGTGCTGTTTATGGTGAGACAGAGCTAGTCGGTACAAAAATTCCTGTGGCGGGAATGGCAGGCGATCAGCAATCTGCACTTTTTGGCCAACTGTGTTTACAAGCAGGCATGATAAAAAATACCTATGGTACTGGGTGCTTTTTATTGATGAACACTGGTAATGAAGCTGTAGAGTCCACTCACGGATTGCTGACCACGCTGGCTTTAGGGGAAAATGGTCAATCTTGTTACGCCCTAGAAGGCTCAGTATTTATGGGGGGAGCGATAATTCAATGGTTAAGGGACGAATTAGGGTTAATTCAACATGCGCAAGATACCGAGCTTTATGCCAATAAAGTTGATAACACTAATGATGTCTATTTAGTGCCTGCATTTGTCGGGCTGGGTGCGCCTTATTGGAATGCGGATGCTCGAGGAGCCTTAGTGGGATTAACACGAGGCGCGAATCGTCATCATATTATTCGTGCGGCTCTTGAATCGATTGCTTATCAATCTAGAGATCTTATTGACGCTATGTGCCAAGACTCTCAAATCACCTTAAAACAAATTAGAGTTGATGGCGGAGCTGTGGCTAATAACTTTTTAATGCAGTTTCAGGCTGATATTACTAACGTGAGTGTGTTAAGGCCTAAAGTGGTTGAAACAACCGCAATGGGTGCCGCATTTTTAGCTGGATTAGCGGTTGGTGTATGGCAGTCAACTGATGAGCTGCATCGTATTTTGAAAACAGATAAAGTGTTTGAATCAACGATGTCAGCAGTAACACGTCAACACTTGTATCAAGGTTGGTTAGATGCCGTTAAGCAAGTGTGTCGTAATGGATAGCGTATTAAATTTCAACATCAATGTGTTTCTTGGGTGCGGAGTTATCTGTAATGGGCGCATCGTCATCGGTAACGTAATCACCGCTACCCAGCTGGTAATCTGATTTTGATTTTTGCTTTATATCTGTTTTGCTATTTTTTGATTGAGTCGTTTCAAATGCGGTATGCTCTTCATGAGAGTCCGCTGCAATATTGCTTGTGGTTGTCACAGGCGCAACATTTCGTTTTTTGGGGTTAACGGCCTGCACAGGTTTATTCAACATGGCATAAATGCTATCTAAACTCATATTGTTATCTCCTATGTTTGGCTTACATTTCACTTTCGCAATTCTAAATATCATTGTTTAACTTATATCGGCCAATGTCGATGAAAATTTAACCAAAATTAATTTATGTCTATTTACGATAAAAAACTAAAACGAACGGTTTAATCGAGCGCTTGTTAGAATATGAACAGAAATTCAGGTTAAATTTTATGATGCCAACGATCAATTTCGGCTTAAAAATTCACCTTAATTTCCGCTAAATGGTGCGTAAATTGGCGTAATCCTATCTTGTAATTGTCCTTAAAAAGTGATCATAACTGTTGAAATATCCATCGATATGTCTCTGGTTTCATTCATTAACTCGAAAATCTCGCCAGTAAAATAAGCCCGATCTGTGCTTTTTGTATCTCGGTTTGAAATTGCGTCGTAACCCGCTTGGCTGCTGGATTTAATATATTGTGACTTCCCTTGACAACCCTTGTGTTGTATCCCTAAACTTAGCATTTGTGGGAAAAAGTGGATCATTGTGGATCAAATGATATAAATAAGGATTTTTTAAACGTGTTTAGAGGTGCTAGTGCAATCAATATGGACGCAAAAGGACGGATCGCAATGCCTGCGAGATACCGTGATGCGTTACGTAATGGGCACGATGGCACATTAATCATTACCGTTGATATTAACTCGCCTTGTTTACTGATCTATCCGCTGCACGAATGGGAATCAATAGAAGCAAAATTGCTGAAGCTTTCTGATATTGATCCCGTAGAGCGCTCATTAAAAAGAAAACTATTAGGTTACGCACAAGAGTGCGAGCTAGATGGTCATGGCCGCATTGTTGTGCCAGCTGTTTTGAGAAATTTTGCCAACTTGGAGAAAAAGGCCATGTTGGTGGGGTTTTTAAATAAATTTGAATTATGGGAAGAAGGTACGTGGCAGCAACAAATGGACCAAAGCCATGAGATGACCACTACCGAGAATTTGGCTAACCACGAAAGGTTAAGCGATTTCACCCTTTAATGTATTAAAAAGAAGACCTATATGAGTCAAGAGTTTGCACACTTAACCGTACTACTAAAAGAAACGGTAGACGGCCTGAATATTCAACCAGATGGCATCTATATTGATGGCACATTTGGACGCGGTGGGCATTCAAGGTTGGTATTAAGTCACTTAGGCCCTAATGGTCGACTTATTGCGATTGACCGAGACCCACAGGCAATTGAGGCGGCAAAACAATTTGCTGACGATAGTCGATTTCAAATTGTTCACGGCGGTTTCGGCCAATTAGCCGATTACATTGACGAGCTGGGATTAACAGGCCAAATCAATGGTGTGTTGTTAGACCTTGGAGTGTCATCACCACAATTAGATGATGCTGACCGAGGGTTTAGCTTTTTACGTGATGGTCCATTAGATATGCGCATGGACAACAGCCAAGGTGAAACCGCTGCCCAATGGTTAGCAAGAGCAGAAATTGAAGATATGGCATGGGTATTTAAAACCTATGGTGAAGAAAAAAATGCTCGTCATATTGCCAGATGTATTGCTGCAGATAGAGATGAAAAACCTTTTCTGCGCACTAAAGATTTAGCGGATTTAATTGCGCGTATTACCAAAAATAAAGAGCGTAATAAACATCCCGCGACAAGGGTTTTTCAAGCGATTCGAATTTATATCAATAGTGAGTTAGAGCAAATCGATCAGGCACTAGAAGGTTCGTTAAAGGTGCTTGCTCCAGCAGGACGATTATCGGTTATTAGTTTTCACTCACTTGAAGATCGCATGGTGAAGCGTTTTATTCGTCGACACAGCCAAGGTGAAAGTGTTCCTCACGGATTACCGATTACCGAAGCAGAAATTAATAAGTCACGGAAATTAAAAGCACTTGGTAAGGCAATGAAGCCATCTGATGCAGAAATTGAGCAAAACCCTCGCTCGCGTAGTTCAGTCTTACGCGTTGCAGAGCGTTTACCGTATTAAGGTCAATTCTTGTGGGCCAGTCGTCATTGAATTTACCGCGCATTGTTTTACATGATATTTGGCAGCATAAGTGGGTGCTGCTGCTCAGTATTATCGTCATGATAAATGCGGTAGCCGTGGTGTACACCAGCCATGTTAGTCGTAAATTGACCTCGCAGTGGGATCAATTACTACAACAGCAAGATAGCTTAGATATTGAATGGCGCAATTTATTGTTAGAAGAACAGTCGCAATCAGAGCACAGTCGTGTGACTCGAATTGCCACTAAAGAACTGAATATGTCTAGACCACTTCCAAAAGAGGAAGTGATTATTAGAGCACAGTGAGCATAGGGAAAATGTCCAGACAAGCAAAGCGTAAACAAAATCCAGAATTGATTCCATGGCGGTTATACGTTGTGGTGGGTTTTGTCATGCTGTTATTTGTGAGTTTGGTGGCTCGAGCGGCTTACATACAAATTATTGAGCCTGACAAATTACGTCACGAAAGTGATATGCGTACGTTAAGAACCACTAGTAATCAGGTGCAACGTGGGCTTATTACTGACCGCAACGGCGATATGTTGGCGGTGAGCGTGCCAGTGCGAGCGGTGTGGGCTGACCCAAAACATGCTCATGATCAAAACGCCTTTGAAGATATGCGACGTTGGCAAGCATTGGCGGATGTATTGCAAGAGCCTGTCGAAAAACTGGTTAAAAAAGTCAAACATAATCCTAAAAAACGTTTTGTGTATTTAAAACGTCAAGTCACTCCTGCGGTAGCGGATTATATTGAACAATTAAAAATTGGCGGTATTTACCTTAAATCAGAGTCCCGTCGTTATTATCCTGCTGGCGAGATTGCCGCGCAATTAATTGGTATCACCAATATAGATGATGTCGGTATTGAAGGTATTGAGAATACTTACAACACTTGGCTTACCGGCACACCATCAAAGCAAAAAGTGCGTAAATCACGTGATGGCAGAGTAGTAGAGCGCCTAGATATTGTTCAAGAAGGCGAAAACTCCAATGATATTGTGTTGAGTATCGATCAACGTATTCAACAACTTGCTTATCGTGAGTTAAAACGCGCCACTGAAATGTATCAAGCCACTTCGGGGTCCGTTGTTGTTATTGATGTATTAACCGGTGAAGTACTCGCGATGGCGAATACGCCATCTTATAACCCTAACTCGCGTGAAAACTTGCAATCGCATCGTATGCGTAATCGTGCATTAACCGATACCTTTGAGCCAGGCTCAACTGTTAAACCCTTTGTGGTTGCTGCCGCTTTAGAAGCGGGCACCGTTAAAGCAGATGAGCTTATTCCAACCTCACCCGGCTGGATGAGAATTGGTGGTCGTCAGGTGCGAGATTCTAACAATTATGGCGACATGTCGTTGTCTAAAATTTTGGTCAAGTCGTCAAACGTCGGTATTAGTAAGCTGGCGTTATCTATGCCTGTTCAACAGCTATTAGGTACCTACCAATCAATGGGGTTAGGGAATTACTCTGGCATTAATTTAACTGGTGAAAGCGCTGGCTTAATTCATGACCGTCGCCGTTGGTCTGACTTTGAACGTGCAACACTTTCATTCGGCTATGGCTTCACCGCCACACCGTTACAGCTAGCAAGAATGTATGCCACGTTAGGCAGTGGTGGTGTGCTTTATCCTGTGTCTATTTTAAAGCTTAAAGAGCCGCCAGCAGGCCAGCAAGTGTTATCACAAGATGTGGCTAAATCAGTTATGCAAATGCTGGTGGGTGTTACTGAACGTGGTGGTACAGCAACAAAAGCCCATATTGATGGTTACCCTATAGCGGGTAAAACAGGTACTAGCCGAAAAGCCATTGCTGGTGGATATGGTGATGATTATGTTGCTTTGTTTGCCGGTGTCGCACCTGTTCATAATCCAAGGTTGGCTATATCAGTGGTCATTAACGAACCTAAGGGCGATAAATATTACGGTGGTGATGTTGCAGGCCCCGCTTTTGCAAAAATCATGTCGGGAGCACTGCAAATGCTCAACGTTGAACCAATTTCAAAACGCGAAGCTGTTCAGTTAGCGTCTGCGCCAAGGAGCGCAGAATGATGTATTTAAAAGATTTACTTGCGCCCTGGTTTCATTATGCCGGGGCTGAAACCATTAATGGACTCACATTAGATAGTCGAAATGTCAGCGAAGGGACAGTTTTTGTCGCGCTTCCAGGGCACAGTGTTGATGGAAGAAAATTTATTCAAGCCGCCATTGAAAATGGTGCAACTGCGGTGCTAGCTCATACTGACTCATCTGAGTTACACAGTAAAGTTGAGTGGGTAAACCAAACGCCTATCATTCATTTTTGCCAATTATCCCGCCAAATTTCGGCTGTCGCTGCACAGTATTATCCCGTGGCTAACACGTTAAATATTATTGGTATTACTGGTACAAATGGTAAGACTTCAGTGAGCCAAATTATTGCTCAATTAGCGACGCTGCTTAACCGGAAGTCGGCCGTTATGGGTACTCTAGGCAATGGTTTATGGGGTGAGTTAGTTGATAGCGGTAATACTACTGCCGATGCTATTACGGTAATGCAGCAATTGTCTGAATATCAACAGCAGGGTGCTCAAGTGTGTGCCATGGAAGTTTCTAGCCATGGGCTTGTACAAGGCAGAATTGAAGCTGTGCCTTTTAAAACGGCGGTATTTACTAATTTAAGTCGTGACCATTTAGATTATCACGGTGATATGGATGCCTATGCCGCTGCGAAGAAAAAACTGCTCAAGTTCGGTAGTTTAGCGAATGCGGTGATAAACCTTGATGATCAAGTAGGACAACAATGGTTGAAAGAAGTGGCAGACGATGCTGCGTCGAACGCCAATAATGTTGATTATTATAGCTTTAGTGTCGCCAATAGTGCTGCAGATTTTTATTGTGAAGATATTGATTTTAATCATCACGGTGTGAAAGCAACCTTAGTGTATGTTAATGCTCAGCAACAGCAGTGCAAAGCGATACTCAACTCGCCTCTACTTGGTCATTTTAATTTAGCCAATGTGATTGCTGCCATTGCCGCATTGTCATTTCAAGGTTTTGAAATATCACAAATACTTGATGCACTTCCGCAAATAAAGCCTGTACCGGGCAGAATGGAGCGCTTTAGTAACGACACTCAAGCAACACTGGTCGTGGATTATGCTCATACTCCTGATGCGATTGAGCAAGCATTAACGGCGTTGCGAGTGCATTGTCATGGTCAGCTATGGTGTGTGTTTGGCTGTGGTGGCGACCGAGATAAAGGTAAGCGCCCTTTAATGGCACAAGCGGCTGAAAAATTTGCAGATAAAGTCATGGTTACCAGTGACAATGTGCGTAGTGAAGACCCGCAAAATATTATTAATGATGTATTGGCAGGGTTGCAGCAACCTCAACAAGCGTTAAGTGTTGTCGATAGAATTGAAGCGATTAAACAGGTGGTTAGCTTGGCCCAGCCAGAAGACATTATTTTACTGGCGGGCAAAGGCCACGAAACCTATCAAGAAATTGCTGGTAAACGGATTGAATATGACGAGCGTGCACTAGCGACATCTTTAATGGAGGCTAAAGTATGATTACGCTTTCATTAAGTCAAATTGCCGCTGCGTTAAACGGTCAGTTAGTGGGTGACGATATCACTATTAATGCGGTTAGCACTGACAGCCGAGCTTTCACAGGCGACGGTTTATTTATTGCTCTTAAAGGCGAACGTTTTGACGCGCATAACTTTGCGGCCAGCGCAGTTGATAATGGCGCTAAAGCCTTGTTAGTTGAAAAACAGCTGGATGTCAGTGTTCCTCAAATTGTTGTTAACAACAGCCATACAGCATTAGGTGAACTCGGGGCATTAGTTCGCAAAATTGTTGCCCCTATTTCAGTCGCACTGACCGGCTCAAACGGTAAAACCAGTGTAAAAGAAATAGTGGCCACTATTTTAAGCCAGCAGTTTCAAGTGTTGTTTACTGCGGGTAATTTTAATAATGATATTGGTGTGCCATTAACCTTGCTACGGTTAACTCAAGGCGATCAATATGGCGTGTTTGAGTTAGGTGCCAATCACAAAGGTGAGATTGACTACACCAGTCATTTAGTGCAACCCACGGTTGCGCTAGTGAACAATATCGGCAGTGCTCATTTGGAAGGCTTTGGTTCTGTAGAAGGTATTGCTCACGCCAAGGCGGAAATATTTAATCATTTAGCTGAAGATGGTGTGGCCATTATTAATGCTGATGATGCCTTTTGCGACTTCATGTTAGATAAAACAGCAGCCTATAAGCAGCTGACCTTTTCTCGAGACTCTGCAGTTGACGCGGATGTATCTGCAAGTGACATACAGCCAGATGATAACGGCTGCTATCAATTTACATTGAAGTATTTATCACAAACCGCTGAGGTTAAATTGCCTCTAGCGGGTATTCATCAGGTCAGCAATGCCTTAGCAGCTAGTGCCATTTGTTTAGCGCTTGGATTAGATATTGCAAAGATTATTAGCGGTTTAAGTCAATTACAACCTGTTAAAGGCAGAATGATGCCTATCACCTTCGGGCGTTTTGTTGTGGTTGATGATAGTTACAATGCCAACCCTAGTTCAGTTGGGGTTGCGATAAATTGGTTGCAACAACGTGACCATTATCGCTGTTTAGTGCTGGGAGATTTGGGTGAATTAGGGGACAATGCTCCCCTTTTGCATGAACAACTTGGCCAACAAGCAAAACAGGCCAATATAGATGCACTATTTTGCTGTGGTACATTGTCCGCAAGTGCGAGTCAGGCTTTTGGTTGCCCGCATTATGCAGACATTACTGAGTTATCTGCAGCATTAATTAAACAGTTAAATCAACTGCCAGGACAGGCAACGATTTTAGTTAAAGGTTCTCGAAGCGCTGCAATGGAGCGCGTTATCGACAAGTTATCAGATGCCTTCGGGCGTGGGGAGTTAGTGTAGATGCTGGTTTATCTGGCCGAGTATTTAACCCAGTTTTATAGTGGGTTTAACGTTTTTTCATATGTAACGTTTAGGGCCATTTTAGGGTTGTTAACCGCATTGGTGTTCAGCTTATGGTGGGGCCCCAAACTGATTGAACGTTTGCAATTGTTGCAAATTGGACAAGTGGTTCGAAATGATGGCCCTGAGTCCCACTTTAGCAAGCGTGGAACGCCAACAATGGGGGGAATCCTTATTCTGGCGGGTATTTTTATCAGCGTATTGCTATGGGGCGATTTATCAAGTCGATACGTACTTGTAATGCTGTTTGTATTAGCTGCGTTTGGTGGTATTGGCTTCTTAGATGACTATCTAAAGGTCGTTAAAAAAGACTCTAAAGGCTTAATTGCTCGTTGGAAGTATGCTTCGCAATCTATTGCTGCATTAATCGTGGCGTTTTTCTTGTATTCATCAGCCTCTTTACCGGGTGAAACTCAATTAGTGGTGCCGTTTTTTAAAGATGTGATGCCACAGTTAGGCTTCTTATTCATCTTTTTAGCTTACTTCACGATTGTTGGAGCCAGTAATGCGGTTAATTTAACCGACGGACTAGACGGTTTAGCCATTATGCCAACGGTGATGGTGGCAGGTGCGTTTGCGTTGGTTGCGTATTTATCAGGCCATGCTCAGTTTGCCAACTATTTGCATATTCCACACTTACCACAAGCGGGTGAACTAGTGATTGTTTGTACTGCAATTGTAGGGGCTGGCTTAGGTTTTTTATGGTTTAACACTTATCCTGCACAAGTGTTTATGGGGGATGTTGGCTCATTAGCACTAGGTGCGGCTTTAGGTACCATCGCTGTTTTAGTGCGCCAAGAGATCTTGCTCGTGATTATGGGCGGGGTGTTTGTGATGGAAACCGTGTCGGTTATTTTACAGGTTGGTTCATATAAGCTGCGCGGGCAACGTATTTTCCGCATGGCACCAATTCATCATCATTATGAATTAAAAGGTTGGCCAGAACCGCGAGTCATTGTGCGTTTCTGGATTATTTCATTATTCCTTGTGTTATTAGGTCTAGCGACCTTGAAGTTAAGGTAAGTCATTATGCAGTCAACTTATACGCACATTGTTTTAGGACTGGGAGCGACAGGGCTTTCTGTTGTGCGTTATTTAGTGGCGCAAGGTATTAAGCCTTTAGTTATGGATAGCCGTCGTCGTCCACCGGGTGTTGATGTGCTTAATACTGAGTTTGCTGATATTGAGTTAATTGCAGGTGGTTTTGATTGCCGGTACTTGGTACAAGCTAGCCAAATTATTATTAGCCCGGGCATTGCTCCAGATACACCAGAAATTCAAGCCGCAAAAGATATGGGCATTGAAGTGATTGGTGATGTGGAATTGTTTGCCAGAGCGGTGGCAGATAGAAAACCTTGTGTTATTGGTATTACGGGATCAAACGGTAAATCAACCGTCACCACGCTAGTACATGACATGTTGGCTGAAGCCGGTTTAAAAGCGGTTATGGGCGGTAATATTGGTATTCCAGCCTTAGATTTGCTCGCAACAGATGCTGACTTTTTTGTGCTCGAATTATCTAGTTTTCAACTGGAAACCACCTATTCATTAAATTGTATCGCTGGCACATGTTTAAATATCAGTGAAGATCATATGGATCGCTACTGCAGTATTTCAACTTACCGTGAAGCTAAGTTAAGCCTTTATCCGCAATGTAAATTTGTCATGTTTAACCGCGATGATGAGTTAACGTTCCCATTTGAACCTATGAACCAAAATACATTTGGTTTAGGTGTGCCAGAGGGCGATGAGTGGGGGATAAGTGATGGCAAAATATTTCATGGTGACAGTGAAATTATCAACCTGAACGATGTGAGCTTAATTGGCTCGCATAACCATGCCAATGTACTAGCGGCAATGGCGTTAGTGGATGCTTGCGGTGTTGAAAAAGAAGCGCTAGTCACTGTAGCGAGTCAATTTAAAGGGTTAAGTCATCGTTGTGAGTTAGTCGCTGTGGTAGATGGCGTGACTTACATTAATGACTCTAAAGCTACTAACGTGGGAGCTACCGTTGCTGCTTTAGAAGGGCTTAATACTCATTTAGGCGATGTCTTTTTGATTGCGGGTGGCGATGGTAAAGGGGCTGACTTTAAACCGTTAACAACTGCACTTGAGCATGTTTCTAAAGTCATTTGTTTGGGTAAAGACGGTCCTAAAATTGCCAAGCTAAAACAAGACAGTTTACAAGTTTCTTCAATGAAAGAAGCAGTTGACGCCGCAGCTGAATTAGCTTTTTCTGGTGATATTGTGTTGTTATCCCCGGCCTGTGCCAGCTTAGATATGTATAAAAACTTTATGGCTAGAGGTGACGACTTTAAACAGTGTGTGGAGCAACTTGATGGCCAGTAATGAGCAGCAGTTAAGCTTGTTCAAACAAGGGCTACAAAGTCTTTGGCCATCATTGCTGAGTGAGCAAAAAGCGCCCAGCATGCAGCTGTATGATAGAACTTTTATTATTGCCGTGTTTGGGTTGATGCTATTTGGTTTTGTCATGGTGATGTCTGCCTCAATGCCTGAAGCAGAAAAACTCACTGGCAACCCGTTTCACTTTATTTATCGGCATGTTTTCTATTTGCTGGGTTGTGTTGTTATTGCAGGATTTGTGCTGAAGTTTGAAGTGAGCTACTGGGAAAAAAACAGTGGCATGCTGATGATAGCGGTATTGGTTTTATTGTTTGCGGTATTAGTTGTTGGTACTTCAGTTAACGGCGCTAGAAGGTGGCTTAGTGTTGGGCCTATTCGAATACAAGTAGCAGAAATAGCAAAGTTTGTTTTTATTGTGTACATGGCGGGTTACTTAGTTCGTCGGCATGGCGAGTTAAGGGAAAATAGAAAGGGATTTTATAAGCCCATTGGGGTTTATGGCCTATTTGCAGTGTTGATTTTATTACAACCTGACTTAGGTACGGTAGTGGTGCTGTTTGTGTGCACAGTAAGCCTGTTGTTTTTAGCTGGCGCCAGAATTATCGACTTTATGGTGTTGATATTGTTGGGTGTGGCAACCTTTGTGTTGTTAGTGCTCTTTGAGCCATATCGTATGCGACGGGTTACCTCATTTATGGACCCATGGGATGACCCCTTTGGTAGTGGATACCAATTAACTCAATCCCTTATGGCTTATGGACGTGGTGATTGGTTAGGTCAGGGGTTAGGTAACAGTATTCAGAAACTGGCCTATTTGCCTGAAGCACATACCGACTTTATTTTTGCGGTGATCGGTGAAGAGTTAGGGTTTGTCGGCATTATTTTTGTGCTAATCGTATTGTTTTTTATAGCTCTTAGAGCCATTCGATTAGGCAACTTATGTTTAAAAATGCAACGTCCATTTGAAGGGTATCTTGCCTATGGCGTGGGTATTTGGATTTGTTTTCAAACCGTAGTAAATGTAGGCGCGAGTATCGGTATGCTTCCCACTAAAGGGCTCACATTGCCTTTTATTAGTTATGGCGGAAGTAGTTTATGGGTAATGACCGCAGCAGTGATGTTGTTGGTAAGAATCGATCATGAAAGGCGCGTAAGTGAAATTCAAGCAATACAAGGGAGAGCAAAGTAATGACGCCTAATAGTAGTGCCGTTGCATATAACGACTCTCCCAAATTATTAGTGATGGCTGGTGGTACAGGAGGCCATGTATTTCCTGCATTAGCTGTAGCGAAATATTTAGCTGAAAAAGGTTGGCAAGTAAGGTGGTTAGGTACAGCAGATAGAATGGAGGCTCGGTTAGTGCCGCAGTATGGCTTTGATATTGAGTTTATCGATATTAAAGGAGTACGAGGCAATGGCTTGCTGAGGAAATTGGCAGCACCGTTCAAAATCATCCAATCAATTATTCAAGCTAAAGCGGTAATTGATGATTTTAAGCCAGACGTAGTTCTTGGTATGGGGGGCTTTGCCAGTGGTCCAGGTGGTGTTGCCGCCAAGCTTGCTGGAATACCTGTGGTGTTGCATGAGCAAAATGCTATTCCCGGGTTAACCAATAAATTGCTGTCAAAGATTGCCACCAAAGTGTTGTGTGCGTTTGACAATACCTTTGCTGCAGATTTGAAAAATGTTGAAGTGGTAGGAAACCCTATCAGGCAAGAGTTAGTGACCTTGGGTAGCAGTGATAAACACCTGAATACCTCAGCATTAAAAGTACTGGTTGTAGGCGGTAGTTTAGGCGCAAAAGTGTTTAATGATACGTTACCGCATGCGATATCGGATATCGCGAAACGCCATTTAATTACGGTTTGGCATCAAGTAGGTAAAAACAATGTCGAGCCAGTTAAAGCCGTGTACCAGAACGTTAACCAGTTAGATAAGGTTAACGTTGCTGAGTTTATTGATGACATGGAAGCGGCTTACCGCTGGGCAGATGTGGTTGTTTGTCGCTCAGGCGCATTAACCGTTTCAGAATTAGCGGCTGTTGGTTTACCTAGCATATTGGTGCCATATCCACATGCAGTAGATGATCATCAAACTAAAAATGCGTCGGTATTAGTTAATGCTGAAGCCGGTATCTTAATACCACAAAATGAATTTAATGCAGACCTGCTTGCAGATAAATTGCAGCAGTTTGCCAGTGACAGACAAGTTTTACGCCAAATGGGGCAAAAAGCTCGAGGTGTTGCCGTTTTAGATGCCACTAAAAGAGTGGCAGACATATGCACCTTAGTAGCTAAAAAGGGTTGAAATGACAAAGACAGAAAAGTATGCACAGTTAAGAAGCATGATCCCAGAAATGAGACGGATCAAGCGTATCCACTTTGTCGGCATTGGCGGTGCTGGCATGGGTGGTATTGCAGAAGTATTAGTGAACGAAGGCTACAAAATTAGTGGTTCAGACATTGCGACCAACAGTGTCACTGAGCGTTTAGCCAAGTTAGGTGCACGAATTATTATTGGTCACCAAGCCGAAAATGTTGCCGGTGTGGATGTGGTTGTGGTGTCAACGGCAATTGATAAGCAAAACCCTGAAATCATTGCCGCTCAAGATAACCGTACTCCAATAGTACGTAGAGCTGAAATGTTGGCAGAGTTGATGCGTTATCGCCATGGTGTGGCTATTGCCGGTACGCATGGTAAAACCACAACAACCAGTTTAATTGCCAGTATTTATGGGCAAGCAGAGCGTGACCCAACATTTGTTATTGGTGGCTTATTAAATAGTGCAGGCACCAATGCTCGCTTAGGTAACAGCCGTTATTTAATCGCTGAAGCCGATGAAAGTGACGCAAGTTTCTTACATTTGCAGCCTATGGTGAGTGTTGTTACCAACATTGAAGCAGATCATATGGATACCTATGGTGGCGACTTTGAAGTGTTGAAAAACACCTTTGTTGAGTTTCTACATAACTTGCCATTTTACGGCGTAGCAGTGATGTGTATTGATGACCCAGTGATTGGTGAAATCATCCCGCGAGTTGGGCGTCAGGTGGTGACTTATGGCTTCAGCGAAGAAGCAGATGTCAGAGCCAGTAACTTTGTTCAACAAGGCCATCAATCACGCTTTACGGTACACAGAAAAGATAAGCCTGAGCTTAATATAGTGTTGAACCTACCAGGGCAACACAACGTGTTGAACTCACTGGCTGCAATTGCGGTCGCCAGTGAAGATGACATCGATGATGCATCAATTGTGCAAGCGCTTGCTGAGTTTGAAGGTATCGGCCGTCGATTCCAGCATTTAGGCGAATATGACACTCCTAACGGCAAAGTGATGTTAGTTGATGACTACGGACATCACCCAAGTGAAGTGCTAGCAACAATCAAAGCGGTTAGAGCCGGCTGGCCTGAAAAGCGCTTAGTGATGGCTTACCAGCCTCATAGATATAGCCGTACACGTGACTTATACGAAGACTTTGTTGACGTATTATCACAGGTAGATTGTTTATTACTGTTAGATGTTTATGCTGCTGGAGAAAATGTCATTCCAGGTGCTGATGGACGCGCATTATGTCGTTCAATTCGGGTTAGAGGACAAATGGATCCGATATTTGTGGCAGAGCCAGGCCAGTTGGCAGGGATGTTACCTGATGTATTACAAGAAGGTGATTTACTGTTAACCCAAGGTGCGGGCAATATTGGGGCCTTGTCACGAGAATTGGCATTGACCCAGTTAGGGTTTTGTTTAGCGAAAGATAACAATGACGCTGAGTAGTTTTTATACAGCTATGCGGTTGAAAAATCGTGCTTTTATACGGTCATTAAGCACTATATAATGGCCGGTTTGTTGCCTAGATATCATCGGCCAAAATCGGGAGTGACTATCGGTGTCGTGGAGTGAAAAAGGACGCCAGTTAAAACAGAGACTCAAGCGAATAGATTGGTATTTGTCTTTGGGGTTATTGTTTTTACTCAGTGTGTTAGCCACATTCGCATGGGGTGGGATAAAACTTCATGAATTGTTAAATGATGCTGACGCTTTGCCGATAGAAGCGGTTGCGATTAAAGGTGAGCGAAAGTTCACTACGGATGAAGAAATTCAAACGGCTTTGCAGTCGCTAATGCAAAGTAGTTTTTTCAACGCCGACATTGTTGATGTGCAACATGCGCTAGAAGATTTGCCCTGGGTTTACAAGGTGTCTGTAAGACGTGAGTGGCCAGCAAAGTTCAAAGTGACATTGCAAGAGCAACAAGCCGTGGCGCATTGGAATGAAGAGGCTTGGTTGAATATTCATGGTGAAGTGTTTGATGCTCTAGCACAGGCAGAGTTGATTGATTTACCGAAGCTTTCTGGCCCTGATGATATGGCCGAAGCCGTGCTAACCAGTTTTATACAGCTTGACGAGTTATTAACAATTAATGGCTTCAAGTTGGCAAGTTTACGATTAAGTCCACGTCATGCGTGGCAAGCCGAATTGGCAAATGGAATAAAAATAGAGCTTGGACGTGAGGATAAAATGACTCGAATACAGCGTTTTATTAATGCCTATCCGACATTAGTTAACAGTGATAAGACTGTTGCAAAAGTCGACTTACGTTATGACACAGGCTTTGCCGTCGGTTGGGATGAGACCAATAAGAGAACTGAAAATAAATGACCAAAAATCAGGAAAGAAACCTCATTGTAGGCTTAGATATCGGAACATCCAAGGTCGCTGTGATCATTGGTGAAGTATTGCCTGACGGTGAAATTAGCATCATTGGTCTAGGTAATCATCCTTCTCGAGGCATGGATAAAGGTGGTGTTAACGACCTAGATTCAATTGTTAAAAGTGTTCAACGAGCATTAGACCAAGCTGAGCTAATGGCTGATTGTCAGGTTTCGTCGGTTTACTTAAGTATTTCGGGTAAACACATCGCTTGCCAAAATGAAAATGGCATGGTGTCGATTAATGACGAAGAAGTGACGCAAGAAGACGTTGATAATGTTATTCACACAGCGCGTTCAGTCAAAATTCCTACGGAAAGACGTATTTTGCACGTTTTACCGCAAGAGTATTCGATTGACGTACAAGACGGCATTAAGAGTCCAATTGGCATGTCTGGTATGCGCATGGAAGCCAAAGCGCACATCGTTACCTGTGCTAATGATATGGCTAAAAACATTACTAAAAGCGTTGAACGTTGTGGTTTGAAGGTCGATGACTTGGTGTTCTCAGGTATTGCCTCTGCTGACTCAGTATTAACCGCAGACGAAAAAGATTTAGGGGTGTGTATCGTTGATATTGGTGGCGGAACGACAGACATTGCTGTTTATACCAATGGTGCATTAAGACATTGCGCAGTCATTCCCGTTGCGGGTAATCAAGTCACTAATGACATTGCAAAAATTTTCCGGACGCCACTAACACATGCCGAGCAAATTAAAGTCCAATTTGCCAGCGCTAGAAGTTCAACGGTTAGCCGAGAAGATAGTATTGAAGTACCGTCAGTGGGCGGCAGACCTTCTAGAAGTATGTCTCGACACACTTTAGCTGAGGTTGTTGAACCAAGATACCAAGAATTATTCGAATTAGTACTAAAACAATTACAAGACAGCGGTTTAGAAGATCAAATTGCTGCAGGCATAGTACTAACAGGCGGAACATCCTCAATTAGTGGGGCGGTGGATATAGCCGAGGCAACCTTTGGTATGCCAGTACGTGTAGCCTCGCCATTACCGATTAAAGGATTATATGAATATGTGGATCAACCAATTTACTCAACAGGGATAGGGTTGCTTCACTATGGGGCGAGAAGGGTAATTGAGCGTCAGTTCGAGCGGCCAGATCGTCAAGGGGTTACTAGCTTTTTAAATCGGGCAAAAAGCTGGTTTAAGGGTGAATTTTAAATAACGCAGACAAACGGAGATCAGACAATGTTTGAGATCATGGATACACATTCAGACGAAGCGGTGATTAAGGTCATCGGTGTCGGTGGTGGTGGTGGAAACGCTGTCGAACACATGGTTAAACACAGCATCGAAGGTGTTGAGTTTATTGTTACAAACACGGATGCACAGGCGTTACGTAAGTCAGGTGCTGGCTCAACGATTCAACTCGGTCGCGATGTGACTAAAGGGCTTGGCGCTGGCGCAAACCCAGATGTCGGTAGACAAGCCGCAGAAGAAGATCGTGAAAACATTCGCGCAGCGATTAAAGGGTCAGACATGATCTTTATTGCAGCAGGAATGGGCGGCGGAACAGGTACTGGTGCTGCTCCAGTTGTTGCTGAAATTGCTCGTGAAGAAGGAATTTTAACGGTGGCTGTTGTCACTAAACCGTTTCCTTTTGAAGGCAAAAAACGCATGACATTTGCTGAGCAAGGCATCAACGAACTTGCAAAGCATGTTGACTCTTTAATCACCATTCCTAATGAAAAACTATTAAAAGTATTAGGCCGTGGTACGTCATTATTAGATGCTTTTGCCGCAGCGAATAACGTATTACTTGGCGCTGTACAGGGCATTGCAGAGCTAATTACCCGTCCAGGTTTAATTAACGTGGATTTCGCCGACGTGAAAACGGTTATGTCTGAAATGGGTAACGCCATGATGGGTACGGGGGTTGCTACAGGTGACGACCGTGCAGAAGAAGCTGCAGAAGCAGCAGTTGCAAGTCCATTATTAGAAGATATTGATCTAGCTGGTGCTCGTGGCGTATTAGTGAATATTACCGCCGGTATGGATATTAGTATCGAAGAGCTAGAAACGGTTGGTAACCACGTTAAAGCTTATGCTTCTGACAATGCGACAGTGGTAGTGGGTGCAGTAATTGACCCAGAAATGAGCGAAGAATTACGTGTAACCGTGGTTGCTACAGGTATTGGTGCAGAGAAAAAACCAGATATTCAATTAGTACAAAAGCCAACTCCACGTCCTGAGCCTGTGGTGATTGAACCAAGACCAGAACCAGCAGAAGAGGTGGTAGCACAACCAGCTTATAGTGCACCTAAAGGGAATACTGTTCCTCAACAGGCACCAGCACCAAAAGCGGATACTGAGTATTTAGATATTCCAGCATTTTTGCGTAAACAAGCTGACTAAATCGTTGATGGGTTAAGACGACTTTTAGCCCGTCAATGTTTGAGAATATCGATGTAGATGTTACCAATAACTGCAATTGTGTAATAGCTTGTGACGAAATGACATGTAGGTGGGTGAATAGCAATTTTTTTGTGAATTTGCCAACTTATGATAGCATGTCGTACCAGCTATGCCCGATGGTATAGTGTGTTTTTATTAAGTTTTTGTTTTTATTGTTATTTACGGGTAAATGAATGATTTTTCAAAGAACTGTTCAAAAAATGGTGAAGAGTACAGGTGTCGGATTACACTCTGGCAACAAGGTGACTCTGTGCATTATGCCCGCACCAGTAAATACAGGGATTGTGCTAAAGCGAACTGACTTAACGCCTGCAGTGTCTATTCCTGCCAAGGCTGAATTAGTGCGCGAAACAACCATGTGTACAGCACTTGTAAATGATGCTGGTGTACGTATTTCAACAATTGAGCACTTATTTGCAGCGCTTGCTGGGCTGGGTATCGACAACGCAGTGATTGAAGTTGATGCACCAGAGATTCCTATTATGGACGGCAGTGCTAGCCCGTTTGTGTTTTTGCTGCAATCTGCAGGCATAAAAGAGCAAGCAGCACCTAAAAAATACTTAAAAATTACCAAGCCTATTCGTGTTGAAGACGGTGATAAATGGGCAGAGTTAACGCCATTTAAAGGGTTTAGAGTGAATTTTAAAATTGACTTCTCTCACCCTGAAATTGCTCGCAGCCAACAACATATGGTGATGGACTTTTCTACATCGGCATTTGTCAAAGACATCAGCCGCGCAAGAACGTTTGGTTTTATGCGTGACATTGAATATTTACGTGCAAACAACCTAGCTTTAGGTGGCAGCATGGAAAATGCTGTAGTGCTTGACGAATATCGCGTTCTTAATCCTGATGGTCTGCGTTATGACGACGAATTTGTTAAGCACAAAATTCTGGATGCTTTTGGTGACTTGTATGTTGCAGGTCATGCAATTGTTGGTGAATTTACCGCATTTAAAACGGGTCATGCATTAAATAACCAGTTGGTCAGAGCCTTACTCGCTCAGCAGGATGCTTGGGAGTTAGTCAGCTTTGAACATGAAGCCGACGTACCGGTTAGCTTCATGGTGCCAGGTTCGGCCGCGCTCGCGTAAAATTTGAAATTGCTTATTTACGGCTGGCTAATGCAGCCAGCCGTTTTAGTTTTTCACCCAATGAACCTTCTACATGATTTGCTAAAGCCTCAATATGTTGAGCCGCTTCAGTACTCAAATGTTTGTGGCCAATAGTAGATTTTTCATTGGTCAATGCTAAACCTGGGTTGACTTTAACCTCAATAGTAGTGAGCATGGGAAGTGTTTCAGCCTGAAGTTGTCGTAGTAGTTTAGGCTTTTGAAAATTAATTCTGGCGGCCCACGCGGCGGCAGAGGTTTCAATAACAAGAACACCCTGGCGGAGATTAGCTACTTTTAAGTGCTCCGTCGCAGGACCATCAATAATTTGCTTAACATGACGGTTTAAATTATTGAGTAGTTCTGCTTTCTCAGCGATTTCAGGCAATTTCCCTGAACCGTGTAACAAATTGCTGAGGTCTTGAGGGGTCTTTTTCATATGATAATAAGATGGCTGAATTAGGCTATGAGTGTAACAGTATTTGTTCAAGGTCGAAATGGGGTCACGCGCTGGCAACCCAGTAAACGATGGTTTCTTTTACCAATAATGCTTATGGTAACCGGAACAGCAATCTACCAATATAGCGCGGATCGTTTTGCGAGCCAGCAAGCTAAAGTAGATGAAAACCAACAACTGCGTGAACAACAAAAACAGCAAGTTATCGAGCTCAAACACGCAACCGAAACGCAATTAGCTATGTTAGTGACCCACGTCGCGAAGATGCAAGCTAAGCTCACCAGACTTGAGGCATTAGGCCAGCAAGTTGCCCAGAAAAATTTACTTGAAGATCAATTCGATTTCCATGCCGAAGTAGGCATAGGAGGTTATAGCGAATTGGGAACAGGTGTCGAATTAAGCCAGCTGATCAATGACATGGATAAGCTGGCATCCAGAATTGATAATAATAATCTTCAGTTGTCACTACTTGAAACAGTGTCAACGAATCTCCATATAGATGAAGAGCGTTATATATCAGGGCGACCAATCGATAAAGGTTGGTTATCTTCGCCCTATGGTTTACGCAATGACCCTTTTAATGGTCGAAGAACAATGCATAAAGGTATTGATTTCGCAGGTCGAGAAGGGGCCGATGTTATTGCAACTGCCGCAGGTGTAGTAACGTGGTCAGGAAGTATGTTTGGATATGGCGAGCTTGTAGAGATTGATCATGGAAATGGTCTACGAACTCGTTATGGACACAATAAATCTCTGTCAGTAAACGTAGGTGACGTAGTTGCCAAAGGCGATAAAATCGCCAGTATGGGAAGCACAGGTCGTTCAACCGGCCCTCATGTGCATTACGAAGTGCTACGTGGTGGACAACAAATAGATCCAAGAAAGTTTGTTTACCGCAAAGCAAGTTAATAATATTAACGGTTAATGCGCTCTGAAGAGCCAAACCTACAAGAGATAAGTGACTAAGATGTTAGGCAAATTACTGACAAAAGTATTTGGAAGCAGAAACGACCGCACCCTAAAAAGTTTAGGTAAAGTGGTTACCAAAATTAATGCATTAGAAGCAGATTACGAAAAACTGTCTGATGAAGAATTAAAAGCAAAAACGGCAGAGTTTCGACAACGTTTAGAAAGTGGAGAAACACTCGACAGTATTATGGCAGAAGCCTTTGCTGTTGTTCGTGAAGCCTCTAAGCGTGTTTTTGAAATGCGTCACTTTGATGTTCAGCTATTAGGTGGCATGGTACTAGACAGTAACCGTATCGCTGAAATGAGAACCGGTGAAGGTAAAACACTGACCGCAACCTTGCCCGCTTACCTTAATGGTATAAGTGGTAAAGGCGTTCACGTTATTACCGTTAACGATTACTTAGCCCGTCGTGATGCTGAATTTAATCGCCCATTGTTCGAGTTTTTAGGCTTAACCGTGGGGATTAATGTTGCTGGTTTAGGCCAAGTTGAAAAGAAAGAAGCCTATAACGCAGATATTACCTATGGTACCAACAATGAGTTTGGTTTCGATTACCTGCGTGACAACATGGCATTTTCGCCACAAGAGCGTGTTCAACGCCCACTTCACTACGCACTAATTGATGAAGTTGACTCAATCTTAATTGACGAAGCGCGTACGCCGTTAATTATTTCAGGTGCCGCCGAAGACAGCTCTGAGCTATACACACGAGTAAACACCTTAATTCCTAACCTTGTTCGTCAAGATAAAGAAGATACAGAAGACTTTACCGGTGAAGGCGACTTCACAATTGATGAAAAAGGCAAACAGGTTCACCTAACAGAACGTGGCCAAGAAAAAGTAGAGCAGCTGTTAACTGAAATTGGCTTATTGCAAGAAGGTGACTCACTATATTCAGCTTCTAATATTTCATTATTACATCATGTTTATGCCGCACTTCGTGCACATACGTTATTTGAGAAAGATGTAGATTACATTATTCAAGATGGTGACGTGGTTATTGTTGACGAACACACGGGTCGTACAATGCCTGGACGTCGTTGGTCTGAAGGTTTACACCAAGCTGTTGAAGCTAAAGAAGGGGTAAACATTCAAAATGAAAACCAAACATTAGCGTCTATCACTTTCCAGAATTACTTCCGCCAATATGAAAAGTTAGCGGGTATGACTGGTACAGCAGATACTGAAGCATTTGAGTTTCAGCATATTTATGGTCTTGATACCGTTGTTGTACCCACAAACCGTCCAATGGTTCGTAATGATATGCCAGACTTGGTTTATCTTACCGCCAAAGAAAAATACGACGCAATCATCAAAGATATCCAAGGTTGTCGTGAACGTGGCCAGCCCGTATTAGTGGGTACAGTGTCCATTGAACAATCTGAGTTATTACATAGCTTACTTAAAAAAGCCAAAATACCTCACAATGTTCTTAACGCTAAATTCCATGAAAAAGAAGCTGACATTGTTGCGCAAGCAGGTCGTTTAGGTGCTGTTACTATTGCAACCAATATGGCCGGTCGTGGTACCGACATCGTGTTAGGTGGCAACTGGAATATGGAAATTGAAGCACTTTCGAATCCAAGCGCCGAACAAAAAGCCAAAATTAAAGCTGATTGGCAAGAGCGTCATGATGCCGTATTAGCCGCAGGTGGTTTACACATTCTGGGCACCGAACGTCATGAGTCTCGTCGTATCGATAATCAGTTACGTGGTCGTGCAGGTCGACAAGGTGATGCAGGTTCTTCTCGTTTCTACTTATCTATGGAAGATAGCTTAATGCGTATCTTCGCATCAGACCGTGTTTCAGGAATGATGAAAAAATTAGGTATGGAAGAAGGCGAAGCAATCGAACATCCATGGGTGTCACGTGCTATTGAAAATGCCCAACGTAAAGTTGAAGCGCGTAACTTTGATATTCGTAAGCAATTGCTTGAATACGATGATGTTGCAAATGATCAACGTCAAGTGGTTTATTCACAACGTAATGAGCTAATGGATGCTGAAAGTATTGAAGATACCATTAAGAATATCGAGCAAGATGTTATTGCCGGTGTTATTGATACTTATATTCCACCAAACTCAGTTGAAGAGTTATGGGATGTGCCAGCATTAGAGCAAAGATTACAAAATGAATTTGCACTTCAATTGCCGATTCAAGAGTGGTTAGATAAAGAAGACGATCTACACGAAGAAACCTTACGTGAAAGAATTGTTGAATCTTGGACTAATGCGTATAAAGCGAAAGAAGAAATGGTTGGCCCACAAGTGTTACGTCAGTTTGAAAAAGCAGTCATGCTGCAAACTTTAGACGGCTTATGGAAAGAGCATTTAGCAGCGATGGATCATTTACGTCAAGGTATTCACCTTCGTGGTTATGCTCAGAAAAATCCAAAGCAAGAATATAAGCGTGAATCATTTGAGCTATTCCAGCAAATGCTTGAGTCATTAAAGCATGATGTCATCAGCGTACTGTCAAAAGTACAAGTGCAAGCTCAATCAGATGTAGATGAGATGGAGCAGCGTCGTCGTGAAGAAGAAGCGAAAATCCAGCGAGACTATCAACACGCTTCTGCACAAGCATTAGATGCAGAAGAAGCACCAGCACCAGCAGCTAAACCACAGACAGTGATCCGCAATGGTGAAAAAGTGGGTCGAAATGATCCATGTCCATGTGGTTCGGGTCAAAAATATAAACAGTGCCATGGAAAATTAAGTTAAATCTTTCATGAGATAACTCAAAACATAAAAAGCAGCTATTACAGCTGCTTTTTTATTTCTGAAATTTAGCTATAACGATTCAATAAATCCGAAATTGTGGATAACTTTGGGGGTAAATGGTGTGAAAAGTGTAGGTAAGTGAATAACTATAAAAAAGATCGCAAAAAGTAAGTTTTTTTACACAAAAGCACTTGCACATTATCAGAACCTGCCTATAATGCGCATCCACTGACACGGCACAGCAGCAAACACAAGGTGTATGCAGCAAGCCTGACAGGTTGATTTACAACGTTTAATAAGCAGTAAATCAACGGCGAAAAGAAAGTTTGAAAAAACACTTGACGCTAACGAAAAGGTCTGTAGAATACGCAGCCCTGACCCGCTACAAAGTAGTTGAGGTCGCTAAACGAAAACGCTTTTAAAGTGACTAAGTTTAGCAATGCTCTTTAACAATTTATCAAGTAATCTGTGTGGACATTCACGGGTATTGAGTTATTCGAAATGACTTCTTTGAAGTCATCAAAAATTTAAATCTCAATGCTAAATCTTCGGATTTAGGATGTTCATACTTGACAAGTTAACTCTTTCATTAGAGTTAGCGCATGACAGTAGAATTCATTGAGTCGAACATTGTTCGAAAAAACTTTTAATTGAAGAGTTTGATCATGGCTCAGATTGAACGCTGGCGGCAGGCCTAAC
>NZ_JAKIKP010000006.1 GCF_023284065.1 Shewanella gaetbuli
GGTGCAGGGCCGCTTGCTCCTCATTTCAGCAACGCATATCTCATTTGTCATTCCAGCAGTGGTTAAACCATCGTCATTCCGGCAATGCTTTTGAGCCGGAATCTGCTTTGGCTTGTAGAATTAACAGCGGACCCTCGATACAAGATCTCGAGGGTGACGGTGTTTGGGTTTTCTCAAGGGTGATGGTGCAGGGCCGCTTGCTCCTCATTTCAGCAACGCATATCTCATTTGTCATTCCAGCAGTGGTTAAACCATCGTCATTCCGGCAATGCTTTTGAGCCGGAATCTGCTTTGGTTTGTAGAATTAAAAGCAGACCCTCGATAAAAGATCTCGAGGGTGACGGTTGTTTGGGGTATCTCAAGGGTGACGAGGTAGGCTGGCTTGAGGCTGACGGGGCTCGGGTACTCAAGTCTGGTGTTTTCTCAGCCTTATGTTATTCCCACAACCTTTGTGCTAAACCCGATGAACGTTGGGTGACTTGTTTGGCTGCTTTTTCAAATACATTCGCACTGCCGAGACAATAAAAGTGGTTTTTGGCTCGGGTAATGGCGGTATAAACCAATTCTTTAGTGAGTAGTTGCCACTGGGATACACTGGGTTTTGGTGGTAATACTAAACTAACCTGATCAAACTCACTACCTTGTGATTTATGAACCGTCATGGCGAAGCAGGTGTCATGTGTGGGTAATCTTGCCGGCAGAACTTTTAACAAGCTACCATCGGCTTGGACAAAGTGCGCCATTAATTGTCTTGGATTACGACTATCTTGAAGAATCAAACCAATATCACCGTTAAATAGCCCCAAGTTGTAATCATTACTTTGAATGATAATCGGTCGACCAAGGTAAAACTCTTGTTTTGGAGCAATTAACTCTGCTTGTCGAAGGCTGTCAGTAACCGCTTGGTTCATTCCTTCTACCCCGTATTCTGAGGCACGCATGGCACACAGCATTCGGTACTGATTATATTGTTCAATGATTTGCTCAGCACTATATATCGCGGTATTAACTTGTCTTTGGGCGAATACTTGCTGATTATGCTGAATCATTTGCAAATAAGGTTGGTAAGCTGCAACCGATAAGGTTAATAAAGCCTGTTTACCTAGGTTATCCTGTTGTGCGCTAATTTGATGCTCAAACCAGTGCAGCTCTTGGTAGTCTTTACGCCATACTTGACGAATTTTAGCGATATTTGAATAGTTTACCGCCTTTGCTAATTGGCCTATCCCCGCATCACCTTTAAATCTGTGGCTGTGCATTAACATGCATAAACTGTCGCCAAAATGATTAGCTTGCACGTTTGTAGGTTCAATAAACTCACTGACATCATCTTGGGTTAAACGATTAATTGTGGCGGCTTGTTCGGCGCTGTAGCGCATTTGCCAGCCGGAGTCTGTGGCCACTTTTAGCCCTTGGCAAATATCTGCTAACACTGCACCGGCTTCAACTGAGGCTAGTTGGTCTTGGTCGCCTAATAATATCAACCTAGCATTATTGGGGAGGGCGCTTAATATCTTATACATCATGGGTAAATCGACCATTGAGGCTTCGTCAATTACCAGCAAATCTAATCTTAATGGGTTGTCTTTATTGTGTCTAAATTGATGTGAATGTGGCACCACACCTAATAAGCGATGCAGGGTCGAGGCCTCTTCTGGTATAGCGTGTAATGCGTCTTGAAGCACTTGTAAATCACTGCTATTTAAAGACGTACCTTCTTGCGACACATTGTGCATGCTGGTGTCGGTTAAACTGTGCAACAACCTTTGCTTTGAAGCTTTAATTGACTCACTTAACCGCGCGGCGGCTTTACCTGTAGGAGCCACTAACCGAATTTTTAAGGTTTTTTGAGTCAATAAGAGTAACAGTAACTTGGTTACCGTGGTGGTTTTGCCGGTACCGGGGCCTCCGGTGATGACGGCTAATGCTTTTGTTAATGCTGTGGCTGTGGCAATTTTTTGCCAGTTAAATTGTGGGTCATTTATTTCTCTGGGGTACAAAGCATTAATGTATTGCGGCAATTTTATGGCGTTAACATTGTCTTTTGAATCGATATCAATATTGGTATTGGCTAATGTTGTAAGCTTTTGCGCAACTTGGGTTTCAAAAAAGTAATACTTATTCAAATACAATCGGTTATGGTCAAGAATAATGGGCGTATTTTCACCGGGCTGGCCTATTGCATTGAACTCACTTAATACTTTTGTGAGGCTTTGATGGTCAAGTGCAATTTGGCAAGACGCTTGGGTTAATTTGCTATATGGCGCGGTAGATACATTTTCAGCCATCGGGTTAGCGAGATCAATTTGATCCAGCACCAAGCAACTATGTTGATTAGAAAGTTGCTGGCTGAGCAGGGCACAAATCAATAAAAACAGTTGTTGACGTTGATGATTTTCAGCCGGATTTGGGCTAGCGAAGTGGCCTGCTCGGGCTTCTATTTGTGTCAGTTCAAGCGCAAAATGCCGGTCTAATGGTGTGAGCAGTTTTTCTTGTTGCCACTGTTTTAATAAGGCTTCTATCGGTTGACTATGGTTTAACATGCTAGCAAGCCTCTTGATGTTCATTTGTGCTAAATAGTTGATCTAACTGTTCAATTAACTGCTGCTCAGGTTTATCAAAAAATACGCCCGCACCAGGTTGCTCTGGTGTCATACCGCGTAAAAACAAATAAAAACAGCCACCAATATGCTGTTGATATTGGTAATTAGGCATTCGTAACGTTAAATAGCGGTGCAATGCCACGGTATAAATTAAGTACTGTAAATTATATCTGTGACTGTTGATGGCATGACTCAGCGCATTGTGGTGGTAGTGTTCAATGTGGTTGCCTAAGTGATTCGATTTGTAATCGGCAATATAAAATTGGCCGTTGTGTTCGAAGGTTAAATCGATAAAGCCTTTTAGCATGCCTTTTAAGGTATCGAAGTTGAATTCATTTGTGTAACCGTATTGGCCGAGTAATAAGTTAAGTTTGTCGGCCTCCAATTGACCTATGGGTAAATAAAACTCCATTTCTACTAGGGTTTGCTTTGGCGTCAACTCTTGTAGGCACAATTGAGTATTGTCGGACTTTATCAGTGGTGTGGCTAAAATTTGTTGGTACCATAAGGTTAAAGGCGCTAGCCAAGTTTGTTGATCAAATCCATACAGCTCCATGGCTTTAACCAGTGCCGGTTGTAACTCGCTTTCAGCTTGGGTGAAATCAAATAGCTCTAACACCAAGTGCATAAAGCTACCGGCGTTTGCACCTCGCTCAAAGGTGAAACGGTCAAATATCTGTTGTTCATCTTGGTCAATAATGGCGATATCTTGACTAAAGTCTTCATCATCGGCTCCGGGTAAGGTTTTTTCATGGGGCAAGTGTTTAACTAAGCCTGAATAACTGCCTACTCGCCATGGTGTACCTATGGTTCGACTGGCTTTTTTTGCTTCAAGTTGCAGGCTGTTATCTAATGGAATTTGAAGCGTTTGCTGACTAATTGATTCAGCTAACGGTTCAATACTGATGGCGTCGATGATATTGAGTTTTTGTAAAGCATTAACCAGCTTTGTTTCATCGCAATCATTACTTTCAATCCCTAATAGATAACCGATACCGGTTTCGTGTAACTGAGATTTAATGCCATTTTTCAGCTGCTTTGATTGATTAGCGACATATAAATAACAAGCATAAACAGGGCGGGTTAAGGCCACATACAATAAACGTAAATCTTCGGCTAAGGTTTCTTTTTTAAGCTGTTGCCATCCCTCGTCGGAGGCACGAACATCCCACACTAGCTTTTCACCTTGGTGATAAAGCATGGGCTCTGGGCGACGATTACCGCCTCGGGCTAGGCTGACAAATGGCACAAAACAAATAGGGTATTCAAGACCTTTTGATTTATGAATAGTGACAATTTGCACTAAGTTTTGCTCGCTTTCTAAGCGCAGTTGTTGCTCGTCTTTAGCTTGGTCATCTAACAGTTGTTGTTCAAACCAGTTAATGAGTGCGCTGGTGCCGTCTAGTTCGGTGGCTTTTTGTTGCAGTAATTCACTTAAATGTCTGAAGTCAGTTAAGCGACGCTCGCCTGAAGCGCTAATGCTAGTTTGCTCATCATCATTTGCCGCGTCATTAATATTGTCAGTGTGAATTGATTCAGCAGAATCTGTTTGTTGAGGGCTTTTAGCCAGCAAACGGTGTACAAGGTTAGTGTCGTTGGCTAACGATACTAATGCTGGCATGATGCCACTGAATAACCACAGTTGATGCCAATGGTTAAATAGATCTAACACTTTTTGACGTAGCACTTCATCTTGATTAAATTGATGAATTTTTAATGCGTTGTAGCCCATTAACCCCGTGGCCAGTGCTGCTCGTATAGCTCGTTCATCTTTTGGGTTAGCCAATGCTCGTAAAATTAACGCAATTTCTTTGGCTTCAACGGTGTTAAATACGCTGTCTCGGCTTAAAAATACCGCGCCGATATTTCGCTCAGAAAGTGCGGCTTTAATTACTGCAGCTTCGTTTCTATCACGCACTAATACCGCAATATCTTTAGCCAAAATTGGGGAATTTTTAATAGAACATTGCCCTTGCTGAGCTTGATTTAATAGCCGAGTAATTTCAGCCGCGACATCTTGGGCTAAGGTTTGCCTTGCGGTGGTTTTATTTAAGCCACTTTCGGGGTGTTCCGCTAAATATTTTATTCTTAGCGCTGCTGGGTTGGGTTCTGCTTCAGTTAGCACTTTATTGACTGAATGTGCGGGGGTGTTCACTAAGTCAAACGGAATAGCGGCATTAATAAATGGGTCGGGGTGTTGGCTAAATAACTGGTTAACCCCATTGACTAAGTGAGTCGACGAGCGATAGTTAGTGTCTAGATTATAGTGAGCTTGGGTATTATTTCTGGCATTAATATAGGTGAAAATATCTGCGCCACGAAACGCATAAATTGCTTGTTTAGGATCGCCAATCATCAACATCCCGATGGCATATTGGCTGCTGGCTTGCTCCTGAGGTAATAAGTGTGCCAAGTCTTGTTTGGTCTGATAGACCTGATTAAAGATGTTAAATTGCAGTGGGTCTGTGTCTTGAAACTCATCAATTAATGCAATGGGAAAACGTTTAGCAATGGCTTGGGGCAAGGTGTCTGGGTTGTTTTCAAGGGCACTGGCTAAACTGGTAAGTAAGTCGTCTGGCGTCATAAGGTTGCGATCAGACTTTTGCTGTACAAATCGCTGTTTTATGCCTTGTTGCGCCCGGACTAAAAATGACGGAATGATGTCATTAATTTGCACTAATAAACGCTCAATGTGGTCCAGTAAAGGCGCTTGTTGCGCAGTAGGTACTTGGCCACCTTTATTGAGCCTTAAATCAGATAAGGCTAAATGCTCCATTGGTTTAATGGGGGGTAACCCTTGACCATAGCTGACCCAATGGCCTAGCTCATCAAATAACGCTACCAGTTTTGGAAAGCTGCCATCAACTTTTTTGCCAAATCGAGTGCCGTTTAATGGTAGCTCATTTAGCAATTCAAACGTGCTGGCTTGCTCAGCTGGCCAGCGCATTTTAAAGCGTTGAATGCTTTGGACTAAATTTTGCGATAGTCCTACAAAGTCGCTTATTTGCTCTGAGGGTTCAGCTTGAGTTGCCCCAAGCAGCGCTTTGACTTTTTGGCCTAATTTATCAGGAGAGCCAAAGGCATCGTTAATTTTTTGTGCCAATAATGGAGATAGCGGGTAACATGCTTCACGCCAAAAGTCGCGTAAAGCGTGGTGCAAATATTCGCTGTCGTCTAAGGTAAATTCTGACTCGAATAGTAATGATGATTCAAATGCCATATCGGCTAGAATTCGCTGACAAAAGCCATGAATGGTAAAAATAGCGCCTTCATCCAATGACTTTAACGCTAAATCGAGCCGCTTTAAGGCTGTGTGTCGATCTGCTTGGGGAATTTGCTGGTATAACGCCTCGATAAACTCATCATCACATGCCACCCCTAAAAATCGTTTATAGGCTAGCTGAATGCGTTTACGAATTCGGTCTCTTAATTCCTCAGTGGCGGCATTGGTGAAAGTTACCACCAGTATTTGTTCGCATAATAATGGCGCTTGATTGCCATGACCTAATAACAAGCGCAAGTAAAGACCTGAAATAGTGTAGGTTTTACCGGTACCCGCACTGGCCTCAATAAGGCTAGTACCTGCAAATGGCAGGTTAAGGGCGTCTAGCGGTTTTACCTGTATGTGGTCTGAGTTAGGGTTATTCATTTGGCAAACTCTTTTAATTTATCGTCGCTATAAGTTGGTGATATACGTGCTTAACAGTCTAACTAGGCTAATGTTTTTCCAATATGGCTTGCTTGAATTGCCATAGCCTCTTGCTCCACAAAGCTCTCTAACGTTTTTAGTTTATCTTTATGATAAATGCTCAGCATGGGTTGTAATAATTCTTCAACCAATTGGCCGAATGTGTGCTGGTTAAAATCATCGGGGAACACAAATAGTCGTTGATAATGTGGGTCAAGCCCTTCACCTGTATTGGCTTGTTCGTCATGCCACTGTTTTTGTGCGGCAGCTATTTTTTCGCTGTGGTCACCGTCGGTTTGAACATAAGCCCAAGCTGTGCGAGGTGCAAGTAATAGTGGTTGGCTTTGCCCTTGAATAAAAAGGTCGATAAATTGGCTTAATAACGCGGTTGCAGATGCTTGCGTTATGGGGGCAAAACTATGGAAGTGTCCCATATCTAATAGATAACTAAATTTATTCACTCCCTGAGCATTTAAGCATAAATGCCTGATATAGCACTGAATTAAGTCCCGGCCATGGGCGGTGCCGGGGCGATAATTCAGCATCCCTTTTGTACAGACTTCGTCAATCCGGCCAACAAGATTAATTTTTATCGCTTGTGATTGATATTCGGCGTCGAGTATTAAATCGATGTCTTTTGACTGGCTAATATTGTCGTCCCGAAGATAAGCAAGTCTTTCTACTAATGGGGCTATATCATGTTGATATTGAGATAAAATAATATCGTTAAAAGGCGCCATAGGCAGGCTGCCACTGGTTTTTAGGCGGGCTAATAACTCGGTGTCTTGCTCATCAGGCTTTAGTTTTAAAGCAGATTCGATTAAATTTGACTGTAATTTGTATCTATCAAGGCCATCTAGGGCAAAGGGCTCATCATTGTTGTCGGCTGATAGGTGTAAATTCAGGTCGACTTTTAAACTGCGATTAAAAAAGTATTGCGCTGGGTTACGGTAGAACCTGAGCAACGAAGACACTTCCACTTCAACGGCTTGTTGCTCGTTAAGGGCCGTTAGATCAAATAACTCTGGGTCGATGACCTGCTGTTCTGGCGCGATAAATGGGTTATCAACTGTGTGTGATTCAGCGGGTGGGCACCAACTTTGATGGTAACTTTGTAATTTGCTGTTTGGGGTGAACAAGGCACTATCGAACGGCTGCAAAGGTTGCTGTTGAATTAACTGTTCACATACGGCTTGCTCGATTGTGGCTATATCTTCTATGCTCAGCGCGTTATTGGCTAGATGCTTTGGTAAATAGCTCATCTGGCAAAACTCTATTAGCTCTGAAATAAGCATTGATGGAATGCGCTCGGCGTTATCTCGTTCACTATGACCAATGTAGCTAACGTATAGTTGCTGTCTAGCAGATAATAGTGCTTCTAAAAACAGGTATCTGTCATCGAGCCTTCTAGATCTATCGCCTTTTTTCGCCCCAAAATGGGCCATTAAATCAAACCCAACAGGATGCTGCACTCGCGGATAAACACCGTCATTCATCCCCAGTAAACACACCACTTTAAAGGGAATAGAACGCATGGGCATTAAGGTACAAAAGTTGACGCTACCGGCTAAGTAACGTTGGCCAACACGAGAGTCGTTTAAGGTTTGATTAAACCATTGTTTCAACACTTCTATAGACAATTCACCCTGATGGCCTGCGCTTTCGAGTTCTTCCCCTAAGCTGCTTAACGCTTCTCTTACGGTATTAATTTGCTGCTGTTCATCGTCTTCGGTGAGATAAAAATCATCTACCAACTGGCTGAGTGTGGCTAGTTTTTCATGGGTTTTATTAGGCTGGGCAAAGGCGGTGGCATAGATATCAATCGCTTCTAAAAAGTTCAGAAGTTTACCTAAAGCTTGCGCTGACTGGCCTTCAATGCCGCTGACGGGTAGGGTGCCTTGATACATTGATGAACCATCAGCTAAGGCATATCCTAAAATGATTCTTTTAATGCCAAATGACCATGAGTTTTCGCTGAAGGCGGGTAGCCCCAGTTGTTTACGACTATTGGCATCTCGTCCCCAGCGAACATTAGCGTGTTCAAGCCAGCGTTTAATAATATCAAAGTCATCTTGTTCAAGTTCGAAACGCCTTAGAATGGCGGGTACTTCTAAAATTGACAATATTTCAGTTAAGCCAAAACGGCTTTGGTTGATATTCAGCAAGGTAAGAAAACTATTAATTAGCGGAGACTCTTGTGCAGGACCTCTGTCGGCAATGGCATAAGGAATAGCAAATTGTTTGCTGCGTTGGGTTTGGCTGCTACCCTTAGTGTAATACTGGCTGTTAATGGTGCCAAAAACCGCGTCAATAAAGGGCGCGTAGGACGCCACGTCAGGCATCATCACCACAATATCTTTAGGTGATAAATCTGGGTTTTGGTCAAGTAAACCTGTGATGTGGTCGTGCAGGGTTTCTACTTCTCTTAATGGGCTGTGGCAGCTTTTTAAGGTGATTGATTCATCCAAGGGCTCTAGCACGCGTCGAGTGTCGATTTGCTGATATAAACTTGGGTCTGGCCCGAGAGTTTGCCCTAGGGTCTCCATTTGTAATATATCGTACTGTACGCCGTGCAACAGAGTGTCTGGCTGTGGTTCGACATAACAGTCGTAATTAAAGTTGGTGTTTTCAGGCGGTAGGCTGAGTAACAAATCCAGTAGTTCACGGCCCATTTTACCGTTATTGGCTAAAATAGGGTTACCCACTTCTAGGGTTTCTTCCCATGCAGCAGATAATTGTTTTTTGTCGCTGTATTTCAATGCCATTCGGGCGCGGACTTTTGGGTCAACAATATCACCCCAATAATGTTGGCAAGGGCTCAAGGCCAACATGACCACGTCAATTCGTGCGGCTAAACTATGTAATACTTCAAGGGTTTGCGGTGGCATTGAGGAAATACCAAATACAAATAGTCGGCTGGGTAACTGGCTGATATCTGTGGCAGGATTAGCCAAGGCCGCTAACAATGATTGATGTAAATTGGCGCGGTGATACCGGCTAGCGTTTAATTGATTATGGTTATAGTCGATTAATGCTCGCCATAACTTAGGCTGCCATAATTGATTGTTATCTAAGGTTAACTTTGAATCTAATTCCGTTAAAGGCTGGTTGTTTTCCCACGCACTGATCCATTCTGGCCGATAAACTAAATATTGGTCGAAAATATCGGCAATGCGATTACATAGCTGATAAAGCCGGAGTGGGTCTTGGTTGCTGTGTGGAGTGTTTACCGCTTCATTGTGGCTGTATTCGCTATTGGAGGACGGCTCAATGACATTTATTTCAGTAATATCTGTTTGCTGGTTAATTAAATAATCTTTTAACGGTTGGTACTCGCTGTCATGGAGTAAATGAGGCAATAAGTCCATTAACTTCCATGTCATGGCCGCTTTAGTGAAGGCATTTTCTTTGGGCACATTAGGTAATAGCTGGTGGCATAGTTGCCAAATAAAGCTTGATGGCAGTGGAAAGTTTAACGCTGCGGCAATATTGTTATGTTTGGCCACTTCTAAGCGTAACCAAGTGGACATGCCGGGGCTTTGTACCAGCACTTGTTCTGTATCAAGTAAATGTTGATTGGAGAGTGGCGTGGCCAGCATTTTTGCTAGCTGTGCCGATAAGACTTCCATTTGATTTGATTGAATTAAAGACAGCATAAATTACTCGAATACAAAATGCGTTATGCCATGTTATACCAATCGTAATAAAAAACTGCCCACTCTAGCGGGTTAAACACTCACTAACAGCGTTAGATTCTTTAATTGTAGAATAACTACGTATCTAAAAATCTGTGTTGTTATCACGTGTTTTCCTACGCAATTTTTTTATCACTTTGTAATTGTGATTGGGTTTATGGCCAAAAAATGTCTGCAATATAGGGCAAACTCGAATGATAAAATCATCACAAAAATGAATGACTATTACTATCGCTTATTTGTTTAATTGTGAACAGTTTTAATGTTAATTTTTGATATAATCTGTTGTATTTTTTAAGGTTATCAACTCGTTCTTGCGACGTTAGTGGTTGATATTTAAGCATCACATATAAAGTCGTAAATTGAGTAAATAATTTCACTAAACCCGGTTGAGACGACTGTGCATGTTGCTCAACAAGTTGCAGGTACGATACTGGAGGAAGCTGCTGATTATTTGGCAATCCTTTTTGGCTAAAGCGTTGCAAGATTGAATGATATTTTCGATTAATGGGGTCTTGCTTGGGGCGAAATTGCAGTAAACCGGCAAAATAGGCAATAAATAGCAATATCACTATAATTGACACCAACATCATAATGGCAATCTTGGTGGTGTTCACTTCGCCTAACAGTTTTTGTAATAGTTGCTGTTTGTGCTCTTCGTCAAAGCCTAAAACCCATACGCTCCAGTAGTAGTCTAGGCTAGCAATTTGGTTGCGTAATTCATTCAACCACGGATATTGCTTCAAACGTAGGGTGCTAAATGGGCTGTCTTGTAGGTAGCTTGTTTGGCTGTCAAATGTTGCATCGAAACCATCTAAAATTCGCTCAGGGGCGATCATGGCGGTAGGGTCAAAGCGTTGCCAACCTTCGCCTTCTATCCATACCTCTGTCCAAGCATGGGCCATATATTGGTAAACACTGTAATAACCTGCTTTAGGATTATATTCTCCACCTTGATAACCTGTCACCATACGTGCTGGTAAGCCACTTGCCCGAGCAAGAAACACCAATGCTGAGGCGTAATGAGCACAAAAACCTGCTTGAGTGTTAAACAAAAAATCATCAATTTGTTGTTCGCCGAGAATCTGTGGAGTTAAGGTGTAAAAATACTGTTGTTCAGCAAAGTGATTCATCATGGCACTTACCCGTGCTTTAGGCTCAGGGTAATTGCGTTTAAACTGTTGGGCTAATTGCCAAGTTTGCGGGTTAGTTTCTGCTGGCAGACGGGTATTTATTTGGCGGATTTCATCACTTAAATGGGCATCCATAATACTATTCGGGAAAGAGCTAACCCGATAGCTTTGACGTTGGTCTACCGGACGAATAGAAAATATCCGGTAATCGGGTAATTCAACTATCCCTTTGTCTTGTGAAAATGCCTCATCTAGCCCGTATAACCATTTTTGATGGCTGGGCTCTGAAATGACCGTATATTGATAAACCTTGGCTGTCTCATCAGTTGTAGTTGGCATCTTACGTTGAATATTCTGAAAAAAAGCTTGCCGTTGCAGGTTGATAATACTGTCATCTTGACGCCAAGTTGTGCCGTCATAATTTTCCATCACCAAGGTTCGCCAATATAAGTCAGTGTTGGCGGGGCCAGTTGTTGAGCCATCAGGGTTTTCAAACCCGACTCGAAAGGCTAACTCGGCTGAGCGAGTTAAATTGGTAATGTCGCCAAATGACAGTTCATTTGACAGCCCTGTTTTGGCGGTTTTCATACTGGGAACCAGCCATAGCGGCCCCAGCCTTGGGAAGACCACAAACAGCAATATGGCTAAAGGAATGCTGTGTAAAATCAGTTTAAAACTGAAAAGTGCATTGGCCATAGGCTTGCGTTTATCTTGGTAAATACTAATAAGTACGCAGGTGTTTATCACCACCACTAGGGTTAGATGCAGGGTATTAATAATGGTTTGTTGGTCAAGAAGTGTCAGCGCAATGATGAAGTAACCCACTAAGACTACGGCTTTGACATCTCTTATTTGGCGCATTTCAATATATTTGAGCGCATAGCCCAATAACAATAGATTAATTAACGCATTCAGTAGCCCAATTTGACTAGAGACTAACCCCAACGTTATTGCAGCGCCAATGGCCAGCAGGGTCACTAATAATTTTGGCGGTGCGGCAACCTTGCCAAAATAAATCCCCACTCGCCACACAAAACAAATGGCGCAGATGGCTAAAGTCCAAGCAGTAGCGTGTTCAAATTGAGGCGTTAATACCGCTACATTGGTGACCAGTAACCAAAACAGGGTGTTACGGCTAATGATGCTGTCAAAGTTATCTTGCATCATTGGCTCCTTGGTTTTGTTCTGATTGTTGTTGGCGGTTTGAGTCTTGGGTCATTGAGAATTGGGGTTTAAATAGGGCAATGGCTTTTTGACATTCAATACGATGAGCATCTCCGGTATTTTGAGAGATGACTTTATCTGTCAATATTAAGCCAAAGATTTGCTTTTTATTGGTTAAATAATTGACCTGCCAGCTGAGCTTACTTAACTTTTCCTCAAGGTCGACACCCGAGGTTTGCGCTAATGATAGCCATACAGGAGTCCCTTCAGGCTCATTAAACTCTTTCGTTAACATGCCTTTATCTTGCGCCCATTGTTTCCAAGCCACTTGTTTTAACGACTCACCCGTTACGTAACTTCTTAAGCCGGTATATTCATCAACACCTGGGCGCACTTTTCCGTGGCTAATTTCATTTTGTTCGCTGTAGTTTTCGCTCACTAATTGAATGTCGCTTTCAATAGGTTTGGCAAATACCACTTGATGTAAATTGAGATCAACATAAGACCAGGCTTTAAATAATCCTAAGGGAAAGTTAGACCACACCTTTATTCGGCCGGGGGTTAATAATCCTCGACGAGGGTTATGATATTGCACTGTGGCAATAGATTGCTCTTCGGTTTGTGCAAGCCGGACATGGCGTTGACCTGCAAATTGCATACATATTTGTTGATGGGTGGTGTCATGATGCTTTTGTTTTGTATGCCCGGTTAACATTACCGGAAATGTGTGCAGTTTTCCGGCATAGGCATCAGCGGGTTTTACCGCATTAAAGGTCAACCCAGCTAGGTTTTTGTAACTATAAATAATGCAGGTATGAAACACGCTGGCCAGTAATAAGCTTAACCCAATTACTAAGTTGTTTTGGTAATTGGTGCCGAATAAATACAGCAATATAATAAGCGCTATCCACGCTATTCCAAATGCGGTAGGGAGAATGAAAATGCCTTTATGGCTTAAGGTGACTTTTGCTTGTGGAGGTAAGCGTCGTCCTATCCAGCGTGACCATCTTTTTTTAGCAGATGGTGGGATTAATTTGACTAGCCAGGAGTTTTTAACCTGTACAAAGTCATTATTTAATGCCGAGCTTTCAGTTGAGTTTTGTTTACCTTTAAACATCTCAATCAACCGTTATCGAATGGGGTTAACGCTAGCGATAATGGTGTCTGATAACGCTTTACCTTGAAACAGCCCATGACTGCTTATTCGGTGCTCAGCAACCGAGTGGAATACTGCTTGAATATCTTCAGGAACCACATAATTGCGTTGTTCGATAAATGCCCACGCTTTGGCGGCTTGTAATAATGCTAGGCTAGCGCGAGGTGACAGGCCGTTGGCTTGGTTTTGTTCTCGTGAAAACTCCACTAAAGCAATTAAGTATTTTAATACTGCGTCAGAGGCTGAAATTTGCGCAACCTGCTGTTGTAAGGTGGTTAACTCTTGTGGTGATAAACATTGTGCCAGTTGAGTTTGATATTGGCCATGCTGTTGCTGTTTAAGCATTGTCATTTCAGCTTCGGCACTGGGATAACCAATTGATATTCTCATCATAAAACGGTCAAGTTGCGACTCGGGTAGCGGAAAAGTCCCTGATTGATCTTGCGGATTCTGGGTGGCGATAACAAAAAATGGATTTGGTAAAGCGTAGGTTGAACCATCTTGAGTAATTTGTTGTTCGGCCATAGCCTCTAGCAAAGCGCTTTGGGTTTTAGGGCTGGCTCGGTTAATTTCATCGGCCAGCAACATTTGGTTGAACACGGGGCCTTTGTGAAACTCAAACTGCTGTAAGTTTTTATCGAATATGCTTACCCCTAAAATATCGGCTGGTAACATATCGCTGGTAAATTGAATGCGTTGATAGCTCATCCCTAGGCCGGTTGCCAGTGCATGAGATAGGCTAGTTTTGCCCATACCGGGTAAATCTTCTATCAACAAGTGACCTTTCGCCAAAATACACGCGACAGCAAGTTTAATTTGTTGAGGCTTACCCAATAATACGGTTTCGAGTTGTGCAATTAATTTTGCAATGGCGTTATCTGACACAGTTCTTCCTTGTTGTTTTTATTGTATTGTTTTTAATAGATTCACTAGTAGTGATAATTTAATTCTAGTTCGGAAAACATACTGGCGTCTTTTTTAGGGTGTTCAAATATCATACGGTAACTAAACACGGCTTGAACGTACTCACGGGTTTCGGTGAAGGGTATCGATTCAATAAAACTCATCACGTCTAGTTTTCCGTCAGATACTTTTAACCAGCGTTTTACGTTACTGGGGCCAGCATTGTAAGCCGCAGTAGCCAGTACGCGATTATTATCAAATTGGCGCAATAACTCTGCATAATACGCGCTGCCTAACATGACATTAGTGCTCGGGTTGTATAAGTCTTTTACGTTCGAGTAACGGATGTTGTTTTTTCTAGCGGTTTGCTTAGCAGTAGCAGGCATCAACTGCATTAGCCCACGAGCCCCCACACCTGAAGTAGCATAATAATTAAAGGCACTTTCACGACGGGCAATTGACCTTATTTCATTAATGTTAACTTGATATTTTTTACTGGCTTTAACAAATTGCTCATTTGCTGCTGCAGGAAAACGTAAATTAAGCGCATCCCATTGTTTACCTTGAATGCTTGATTCTACACTTAAGTCAAACCAATCTTGCTCAAGGGCGTATAGGCCATATTCGGCGGTCATTGCATTATCATGGCGTCGCATCATTTGAACCCACTCAGCGCGGGCGTCAATGGTTTTGTTGATTGCTCTAAGTTCAACCACTCTAGCCATTGCGGGGTCATCAAATAGTTTTTTACGTAAATCCGTGTTTGAGACTAAATTGGCGTTGTTTAATGCAATCGATTGACTTAGCGCTTCAGCGGCATTAAAACCATAAAAATCTCGTTTGCCTGCCAATGTACTCAGTACCGACTTAGCTGACTCTGGAGCGTTATTTTCGAGGATACGAGAAGACCAATATTGCCAACGAGAATGGTTTTTACCTTTGTCGCTTAGCCGTTCAAGATAGTTTTTTACGGTATCGAAATCTTGCTGGCGAATCGCCCAGCGCATACGCATTTCATATAAATCGTCTGAATCAAGTAAAGGTAGCATGTTGTCTACATGGCTTTTTAAACCATCTTCTTGTGCTATTAGTGCTCGTCTGACTAAATAACGATTGAGCTGGCGCCCTTTAAAATCGCTGAAACGATCTGCTTTTTGATATTTGACATAAAGTTTGACGGCTTGCTTTAAGTCTTTTCTGGCGAGCTTTCTAAGGCCAGCGTCAACAATGTCAGCCATTATAGGCTGTGAGCCCATAAAGCGCTTAGTGTGTCTCAATCTGTTGGGATCTTTATACACCTGCAACAAGATTTCTGCTTCTTTGCGGTGTGAAGTCACCTTAGTGCTAAGGTAATTAAGCAGGCTTGACTGTCTTGCATTAAAGCTCAACAGCATGCGGCTCCAAATGAGCGGTTGGGTTCGGTGCCCAGCATTGGCCCATTTCGACAATATAGAGTCACATTCTTTGGGACGAGAATAACCGTGTAACCATATTTGCTCCGTACCTTTAAAAGCTTGTTCTTTTTTGCCAGTATCCAGTAAAGCACTTAAGTGAAAACATTGCAGCCGCACGTCTTTTGGCGTGTCGGGCGATATGGTTAAAAAGTCTTGCCAATGTTGTTGTTGGCCTGCGTTCATTAAATAACGAAAGCGTAATGAGTTGTATAATGGGGTTTGGTTAAACTTCTCTATTTCTGTGTGGGCTTTATCACCAGGTAAGTTTATGATGTCGTTGATGTTGGCGTGATAGTCTAAATAGATAGTTAACGGATAATCGTCTAGTTGTTTGCGTAATTTTTGGTATTGAGTTATTTGCTTTTTATCCAGTGCCTTTTTGGCATCCAAATATTGCTGCTGTTGAGTGGTATAGGCGTGGGAGACACTCATAAACATGACTAATAACACACTGGCTTTAACCCCAGTTATAAATCCATTTTTTAACATGTTTGTAAGCTGTGATGTACGCATTTTAATAAGAGTCTCCGCTCAGAACGTCATGTGCGATAAAGCTTGTTAGTTAATGTAAACCTTACTTCAGTATTACCCTAGCAGTATTAAGTGGATATTAAATATGCAGGTTCCTATTACTGTGCGTCAAGTGATTCATCTAAAGCTTGGTTTAATATTGGTTTACTTATCTGTTTGTTAGTGTCGACACCTAAGCGCTGTAATTGGTGTGCTTGTCTAATTAAATTACCTTTGCCTGACGACAATTTACCCATCGCTTGTTGATAGGCTTTATCAGCTGTGTCGATAGCGCGACCTAATTTTTCCATATCATCGACGTAGGCGCATAATTTGTCGTGAATTTTAGCCGCCTGCTTGGCAATTGATTGCGCGTGTTGATTTTGATACTCGTAGCGCCAAATGTTATTAATGGTGCGCAGTGCCACCAATAAATTAGTCGGGCTAACCAACATGATATTTTGCTCTAAAGCAAAATTAATTAAACTTGGGTCATACTCAATCGCGAGTAAAAATGCAGGTTCAACAGGTATAAACATTAGCACATAATCTAAGCTTTTTAGGCCATGCAACCTATGATAGTCCTTTTGACTGAGGCCCTTGATATGTTGGCGAATTGACAAGGCATGTTCTTTTAATGCTTGCTCTTGCACATCTTTATCTTCACTGTTGAAGTATCTTTCGTATGCCACAAGTGACATTTTTGCATCAATAACGACATCTTTATCTTCTGGTAAATGTACAATTACATCTGGTTTAAAACGCTTACCCTCGTCATTTTTTAAATCTTGTTGGGTGTCGTATTCATGGCCTTCTCGTAAACCACTTTCTTGTAATACCCGCTCAAGTATCACTTCACCCCAATTTCCCTGTTGTTTATTGTCACCTTTAAGTGCCTTGGTGAGGTTAATGGCATCTTGACTCATTTTTAAGTTGAGGTCGCGCAAATGGTCTAATTGGTGTTTCAGGGCGCTTCGCTCAGACTGTTCATGATTGTATGATTCTTGAATCTGTTTTCTAAAACCGTCTAACTGTTGCTTTAGTGGGCCTAATACGCCATCCATTTGGGTGACGTTTTGTTGTTTAAAGCTGGCTGATTTTTCTTCAAAAATTTTGTTGGCTAAATTTTCAAATTGGATTTTAAGCCTTTCTTCTGCGGTTTCTAACAAAGTGACTTTATCTTGAAGGGCATTATTTTCAGCCTCACATTTGGCCATGATAGTTTGCTGCATCGCGTTAGATTTGGATAAATTCAATTGCGACTCTAATACTTTGCGTTGAGAGTCAGCTAATTGTTGCTCTAAGATGGGAATTCGCTCAACGTGTGACTGGGCTCTGGCAAGTTCACCTATGTAAGTTTCTAGTTTAGTTTGTAGATGATTAAAGCTGTCTGTTTTATCGTCTAGGCTATCTTGTAGTTGATTTAGTTTATTGTGCAATTCAGCTATGGTTTGCTCGGCGGTATGCTCATATTGTTGTTTTAATTGTTCCCATCGTTGGCGTGTCAGCCTTTGATTTAATAAAGCGCCAATAAGAATGCTTAACAAGGCAATGGCTATCATGGCAGCAATTTGGGGAGGGGTGAAATCAATGGTGAACGGCATAACATAACCTTTTGTAATAGAGCACAAATTAAATGATTAGCTCGATTGTTATCTGTGAGCATAATTAGGGTCGCATGCCGGTGATATGCCTGCAAGTGTTTAGCGGGCGAATTTAATTATTTTTAATTTATCAGGCTATTTTTGAATCATAATGAAATTTTTGTGCGTATATCTGTGTCTTATAGAGGACTTGTGACATAAAAATAAGGGGATATCAGGTGAGTAAAAACACTTTTACTAAAGGGGTTAAACGCCAAAAATTATGGGATTTACCTGATAATGAGGTGACACCTGAAACGGTGTTTAAAGAGCGTCGAAGTATTGTTAAAGCCTTAGGTTTAGGGGCGCTTGGTGCCAGTATTCCCGGATATGTTCAAGCGGGCTTATTTGATTTATTTGGTGAGGAAACCCCAAAAAATGTATTTCAATCGAGTGAATTAGCCTTTCAGCGCAACAGTAACTTTCAATTATCGCAAGCGTTAACGCCAGAAGACAAAGTCACTAGGCATAATAACTTTTATGAATTCGGCACCAGTAAACAAGACCCTTTTGAGAATGCACAAAGTTTTCAAACTGAGCCCTGGTCATTAACCATAGAAGGGTTAGTTGATAAGCCTATCAAACTAGATTATGACGCCCTTTATAAGCGCTTTGCTTTAGAAGAACGCACTTACCGCTTACGTTGTGTTGAGGCATGGTCTATGGTGATCCCGTGGGTGGGCTTTTCACTCGCTAGCTTATTAAAAGAGGCCGGGGTTAAATCATCAGCCACCCATGTTGCGTTTGAAACTTTATTTGATCCAGACCAAATGCCGGGGCAAAAAAGTCGTTTAATGGGTGGGGGTATCCACTATCCATATGTTGAGGGATTAACGATTGCTGAAGCAATGAATCCGCTTTCTTTTATGGCGGTGGGGTTATACGGTAAAACACTTCCACCACAAAATGGCGCACCCATACGACTGGTTGTACCGTGGAAATATGGCTTTAAAAGTATTAAGTCAATTGTGAAAATTCGAGTAATGGATAAGCAGCCTCCTACGAGCTGGAATCAATTAGCGCCTCATGAGTATGGTTTTTATGCCAATGTAAATCCGCAAGTAGATCACCCTAGATGGTCGCAAGCCTCTGAACGCAGCATTGGTGAAGGAGGGCTGTTTTCAGCTAAACGTATTCCAACTGAAATGTTTAACGGCTATGGGGATTATGTGGCAGACCTATATAAGAACCTTGATTTGAGGAAATTTTATTAATGCGTTTAACTCCCCGAGGTGTGTGGTGGTTTAAGGTGCTGATGCACTTAATGTTTTTAACGCCAATTGCTTTTTTAGCCGCGAAGGTGTTAACCGATAATGCCGGTGGTGACCCAGTGCAGTATATTATTCACTACACGGGGATGGGAGCGCTTAATGCTCTTGTGGTTACATTAGTAATATCGCCTCTTGCTAAGCGCCTAAAACTTGGTTTTTTAATGCAAACTCGGCGAATGATTGGGTTATATGTATTTGTTTATGCCAGTTTGCACATTTTTGCTTTTGTCAGCTTAGATTTGCTATTTGCATGGGGATTTTTATTAGAAGAAGTCGTCAAACGGCCTTATATTCTTGTTGGGGCGTTGACTTACATCATATTGTTATTGCTGGCGGTGACATCGTTTAACAGGTTAAAAAAGAAAATGGGCCGTAGTTGGCAAAAATTACATAATTGGGTTTATTTAGCCGCGTTATTAGCGCCGATACATTTTTATTGGTCAGTGAAATCTGAAATTATCGAACCCAGTATTTATATATTGATATGTTGCGGTCTGTTATACCTCAGAAAAGCTAAATTTCTTAAGCAACATTAATAAGTTAGCAAAACTAAGACCTCTTGCGAAAATCTAAATAAAAGCCTAGTTAATTCAACTAGGCTTTTAGGTTTTAGGCTAATGGTACAGCCTTAGTCCTCTATATTGATTTTTTAACTGTGAGCATAAATAGGCTGCAAATAGAGTGAATGCAATAACGGCCCCCATAATACAAGCTAGTCTTATCCATGGTGCATCCATACTTATACGCATGGTAATTAACTCAATGGTCGACACTCCCCAAACAACAATACTGCCTATTAGTAATCCTGCTTGTAAAAATCGGTTAATAATGGGCTTTTTGAACAATAGCATCACGGGTAATAAAGCGCTAATCGCTGCTAATTCAATATGGTTAAAGCGTAAAAAGTGCGCACCTATCAGTAAATAAGCTAAGGTGATAATAATGAATCGCCACCACATGGTTAACTCCTAAAAATGTTTTTGCCTATTTTACGCGGGTTGAAACAAGTATTTTGTCTGATTGTTCACACAATTCAGTTTAACTATTTGAACTTGTTGCTAGGATTATTTCAGTAGAACACCTATGGCTGCTTTGTTAGAATCGCTGCAATTTTCTGGCATCTATGTAAGCTGCCATGCTGAATAAGGATGTTAAGACTAATTATTCAGTTTTTATTATGTAAAGGCAGGCTATGACAGTTCTTTTAATGATTCCACCTATGACCCAATTGAATACGCCTTACCCGGCTACTGCGTATCTAACGGGATTTTTACGTTCTCAAGGGTATGAGGCTGTTCAGCGGGATCCTGCAATTGAGCTATTTCTTGAAATGATGACCGCGCCTGCCTTAGAGGTGATTCGTCAGCATGTAGAGCAAAACTATGAACATTTTGAAGATGATGAATTACCAGAGGTTATTTATCATTTTTTAGCCGAGTTCGACCGTTACCAATTGACGGTTGAAAGCGCTATTCGCTTTTTACAAGATAAAGACCCAAGTTTAGCTTTACGTATTAATTCACGTCGTTTTTTACCTGAAGGCCCTGCATTTGATGCTATTGCACAAATGGAGGCCGTATCGGGTGATGTGTTACAGGCCGCTTTTGGTAACCTAGGTGTGCAAGATAAAGCAAAGTATTTAGCGACCCTGTTTATCAACGATTTATCGGCAGTTATCACTCAAGGCGTAGACCCTTATTTTGAAGTCAGTCGTTATGGAGAGAAGTTAGCCGCAGCGAACCCAAGCTTTGATGATTTATATAACACCTTAATGGATGAGCCAAGTTTTAGCTCAGATATTCTGTCGCAACTTGTCGAGCATTATCTAGAAGAAACACAGCCTAATGTAGTGGCGTTAACCGTGCCTTTTCCGGGCAACATGTTAGGTGCATTGCGTATTGCGCAAACCTGTAAGTCAATTAATCCCAATATCCCCATTGTCATGGGCGGTGGATTTATTAATACCGAGTTGCGTGCATTAAAAGACCCTAGAGTGTTTGAATTTGTTGATTTTATTTGTCTTGATGATGGCGAACGTCCATTACTCACTTTACTGGAATATTTTGCCGGTGAAAGGGAAATAGACGATTTAGTGAGAACTTATTTTCTTGCCCAAGATGAGCAAGGGCAGTTATATGTACATTTAAATGAAAACCAAGAGCTTGGGGATATCCCTCAATCAGACGTTGGCGCGCCAATTTATGATGGCTTGCCATTAACTGAATATTTATCTCTGTGTGAAATGCTTAATCCTATGCACCGTATTTGGAGTGATGGCCGTTGGAACAAATTGACCATTGCCCACGGTTGTTATTGGCGTAAGTGTAGCTTTTGCGATGTCAGCTTAGATTATATTGATCGTTTTGATTCAGCCAGTGCTGATGCCTTAGTGGATAGGATTGAACAGTTAATTGAAGAAACCGGCCAGAGTGGTTTTCACTTTGTTGATGAAGCATTACCGCCAAAGTTATTGTTTACGTTAGCAAAGTGCTTAATTGAACGCGGTGTGGTCATTAGCTGGTGGGGCAACATTCGCTTTGAAAGAACCTTTAGCCCAGCTCGTTGCCAATTATTAGCAGACTCTGGCTGTATTGCAGTTAGTGGCGGGCTTGAAGTGGCATCCGATAGACTATTAAAACTAATGAAAAAAGGCGTTAGTGTTGAGCGTGTTGCGCAGGTTACAAAAGCCTTTAGTGATGCCGGCATTCTTGTACACGCTTATTTGATGTATGGCTTTCCGACTCAAACTGAGCAAGAAACCGTGGATTCTTTAGAAATGGTGCGTCAAATGATGCAGCAAGGCTGCTTTCAATCTGCTTATTGGCACCGCTTTGTGGCAACGGTTCATAGCCCGATTGGGATGAATCCAGAACAGTTTGGGATTACGCTTGCTGAACGCCCTAATATCACGTTTGCAGAAAATGATGTTGATTTTACCGACCCAACAGGCACCGACCACGAAATGTTAGGTGAGGGGCTTCGTAAAGCTATTTATAATTACATGCATGGTATCGGTTTTGAGCAGCCTATGAGTTTCTGGTTTGAGCAATCAGTGGCAAAAACGTCGGTGAAGAAAAACCTTATTTCTAACGCTGTTAGTCAATTGATTATGAGTAATGATGAATAAGCAGGGCAAGGCATAGGGCTGTTGATCTTGCATGCTTGTTTTTGCAGCAAACATCAACAGACCTTAGTGTTATTTTAGGTTTCTTTTAAACTTATATAATTGAATCAATTTAATGACATATTTCGATTATTAGTTTGCTGAAAAATCATGACCTTGATTGATAATTTCTTGCATGCGTTTTTCCATAGCCGCTAAGCGTTCAGGATAACGTTGTGCAAGGTTGTTCATTTCGCCTGTATCGTCGGCTAAATTATATAGTTGCCCCTTGGTTTGTAACCCAGTCCGCACATCTTTATTTGCTAACCAATTAGGTGTGCTATTTTTAGCTGGTGCAATGTATTTCCATTGCTTTTGACGTAACGATAATGTGAAAGACTCTTCTAACATTTCGGTTCGTCCTTCAGCATTGGGGTCTAAAAGTGCATCTAATACATTATCACTGTCAACGGCTTCTGCATCGGCCAATTCTACTCCTGCTAAAGCCGCTAATGAGGCATAAAGGTCAATATGGGTCATCATGGCATTACTTACCCCTTGTTTGGTTCTGTTTTTTAGATAAGTAATCATTGGAACACGTGTACCACCTTCTAAGGCACTGTATTTTCCTCCTGAATAAGGGCCTGCAGGCTTATGGTTGCCTACAAGCTCAACAGCCTTATCTTCATAGCCATCATCTAAAACGGGCCCATTGTCACTAGAAAAAATGACTAATGTGTTTTCCATTAAACCATTAGCTTCAAGAAAGTTCAGGATTTTTCCCGTCATCCAATCCATTTGCACAATTGCATCACCTCTTGGGCCCATTTCTGTTTGCCCCACAAATCTTGGGTTCGGGATTCTAGGAACGTGAATATCATGAAACGGAAAATATAATAAAAAGGGAGAGTGTTTGTTTTCTTGAATAAAATCAATGGCCTTACCAGTTAATACGTCCGGAAACTCCTCATCTACCCACTCGGCAGATTTACCACCAGACATCCAACCGATTCGGCTGATACCGTTGATTATTGTTGCACTATGTTGAGTATCAGCTTGCTGCTTTAATAATTGCGGGTTTTCAGTTCCAATGGGTCTATCGCTAATGTTTTCGGCATAACTAATCGCAATAGGGTCATTGGGGTCTAAATTCACTATCTGATGATTTTCAAGATAGACGGTGGGGACTCTATCGCCTGTAGCAGGAATCAAAAAACTATAATCAAATCCTATTTCCAGTGGTCCAGGTTTTACTTGTCCATTCCAGTTCACATCTCCATTGCCAAGGCCTAAATGCCATTTGCCTACAACACCTGTTGTATAACTGGCCTTTTTGAGCATTTTAGGCAACGTCTCAATATTAGGATCAATAATCAGCGGAGCATCCCCTGGTAATATTGCAGCTTTATTTCTAAATGCATACTTGCCAGTTAATAATGAGTAGCGTGAAGGGGTACAGGTGGCTGCTGGACTATGAGCATCGGTAAATTTAATACCTTTATTGGCTAATTTGTCGATGTTTGGAGTGCTAACTGAGGTAGCGCCATATGAGCTTAAATCGCCGTAGCCTAAATCATCAACATAGAAAATAACGATGTTGGGACTTTTATTATTTGTGGCTGTTTTTTCTAAATGCTTTGTTTCACTGCAAGCAGAAAAACAAAACGTTGTTAATAAGATAGTTAGGGATGTTTTTTTAAACATTTTCATTCCTTTAGTAATTGTGTTTTAAATTAAATATGAAAAGTTAAAAGTCCAATAAACAAGGTTTTTAATCTGCTGGGTATTTAAATTTTTTGGTGTTTTTAATTAAGCTACATCAAAGTAATGGTAGGTTCAATTATTTATCAGTTCTATTTTTTGATAATGATAATAGATTGATTGTTTAGATTTTATTTTTTCTAATAGTACGTTGTTATTGTCAGGTAAACGTTTTCATTTTTGATATTGTTGCAGGTTTTTTCATATGATAAATATTAAGATGTGGGATATTTTTTAAATAAATGTTTTGAAATAAATATTTCGCAATTTTTCAAATGTTGTTCTTGGGTGTTTTCAAATGTTGTTCTTAGATAACCTGTCATCATTGTTTTTAATGATTGGTTATGAACTATTTGATTATGCTTACACATTATTTATTTATTTATTAATAATAATTATTTTAATTATGGGGAGAAGCAAATGTTTACTTTAAAAAAGTTGACTATAATCGCTTCAGCGGTGACAGCGTTAATAGGGCCAAAAATTGCTTTGGCCAATGAGCAAGTTAATAACACTAATATAGAAGAGCCAATAGAAAAAATTGCTGTACTGGGTATTAGAACCAGTACGATTAATTCAGTGGATCAAAAAAGAAGTTCTCAAGAAATTTCAGACAGCATTACAGCTGAAGATATTGGTAAATTTCCTGATTTGAATGTGGCAGAGTCATTACAACGGATATCTGGAATACAAATCTCACGCTCTCGCGGCGAAGCATCAGGCATTGCAATTCGTGGATTAGATGAGGTGGCAACTCTGTTAAATGGCCGTAATTATTTTGGGGGAGCATCAGATTTAAGCATTAATCGCTTTGCAAGTTTCGAAGATATTCCGGCTGAGTTAGTGGGTTCAGTTAAGGTATATAAGTCTATTTCAGCTGATTTACTTGAAGGAGGAATTGGTGGTGTTGTCGATATTGAAAGAACCAATTCACTTAGCTTAGATGGTTTTACATTAGTCGGTAGTGTAAAAGGTCACTATGGAGATTTAGCACAAGACTGGTCGCCACGAGGCTCAATTGTAACCGGTAATAATTGGGATTTAGATAATGACCAAAGGATTGGGGTCATTTTTGGTTTTTCATATTTAGAAAGAGCTTTTAGAGAAGATTTAGTTCGAAATTCAAAACCTACAAGTATTGCAGGGACTTTCCCTAGTGGTACAGCTCCTGCTGATACCATTGCGTCTGCATCTATCAATGCATCGCCAGCATGGGGAGATCGAGAAAGAACCGTTTATTCTGTAGGTGTTGATTTTGAAGCAAGCAAAAATACTTCTTTTTATTTTGATGCAGGCTACACAGATTATTCAACAACCCAATATAGGCAAGAGTTTGTATGGGGATTTGATGGTAAAAATGTAACCGACGCTGATTTTAGCAATGTTAACGGTGGCAATCGATATCCTAAAAGCGTCGACCTTAGTGATATGAATTTTGATGTTTTAAGTATGATTGATGATCGATACACCACAACCTATGATGCCGCAATAGGTTTTGAAAATGTAAATGACTCTTGGGCTTTAAGTGGTGAAATAAGTTATGTCGACACTGATAACGATACCGCATTTCGAAATTCAAGAATTAGAGATAATTGGAATGCCTTACCTGTCGTTGTGAGTAATGCTGGTTCACCGAGTCAACCTCCTTCAGTTGATTTTAAAAGTTTCGATTACACCAATGCAAATAACTTTAACCAAGTACAGTGGCGACATGAAAGTCGTCAGTTAACCGCTGATGAATCTGCAATAAAGTTTGATGCCGACTTTTTTATTGATGATAGCTTTTTTACATCAATTGAAACCGGAGTGCGTTACGCTCGTTTGAATACACTTAAGAATATTCAAAATAACCATGTTTTTGATGCTTCGGGTAATACATACGGTAGTGATGACCCTCTTAATTTAGTTGAACCTAGTGTCTGGAATAACTTTATGGATAATTATAATGGTGGAAACTTCCCCAATAATTATCTCGCTATCAATCCAAAGTATTTATTGTCAAAAGATTCACAAATTCGTAGTCAATATGGCATTGGTTTGCAATCTGAAATAGAGAATCCTAGAGATTATTTTGACTATAGTGAAGAAACGAGTGCGATTTATTTAAAAGCCAATTTTAATGATGAATTTGGTGGTATTTTTGTTAGTGGTAACTTTGGCCTAAGATATGTGCGAGCAGATACATTAGCGGATTACTTTTTTAATACGGGTAATCAAGACAGTAGTGGTAGCGATATTTATGAAACAACGAATAGTAGTAAAGATTATGATGAAGTTTTGCCATCCTTTAATATAAACTTTGAGTTAACTGACGAGCTAATGTTAAGACTTGCGGGGTCAAGCACTATAGCAAGGCCGCATTTTGGTGATATGGCACCTTCGCTCAACTTAAACTATGAGCAAGGCCGTGGCACAGGTGGTAACCCAGATTTAGAACCGTTTACTGCAGATAGTTTAGATTTATCGCTAGAATATTACTTCGGCCAAGGTGGTTTGTTGTCATCAGCGATTTTTTATAAAAATGTTGATGGGTTTTTACAAACAACTGAAAATGTTGAAAATATAAGTGGGACAGATTTTGTTATTTTACGCAAAAGTAATGGCGAATCAGGTAAAGTTCAAGGGGTTGAGTTGTCTTATCAACAATTTTTTGACTTTTTACCGAGTCCTTTTGATGGTTTAGGTGTTCAAGCAAACTATACCTATGTTGATTCTGATGTACCGTCTCCGAACCCTGAACTGCCTAATATTTCTTTAGAAGGCTTATCAGACAATAGTTATAACTTAGTAGCCATATATGAAAATGATTTTTTCTCTGGTCGCTTATCTTATAATTACCGTTCAGACTTTTTAGTGAGTACTGAGGTTGAGCAAGAGGGATTCGGCCAACTTGATGCATCACTCTCTTATACAATAAATGATAACTTCCGCATTAGTTTAGATGCACTTAACTTGTTACGTAGAGAGCATCACGAGTTCCGTGCTGGTGACTCTCAAGACCCGTATCATTGGATAGCAACTGAAAGGCAGGTTTTGGCAGGATTTACTTATAAATATTAATATTTTCTAGAACAAACTAAATTCTAGCTTACTTTATTTCTAGTATGTTTTTTTAAGCACTAAAAGTTAAAGTGGGTTAGGATTTCTCGTTAAATAAGTTTACTTGTCGTTTGCTATGTTAGTTAGCATGGTTTTGTAAACAGCACTACTTCTTGGTTCTAACTCTCATCTTGCTTGTTAAAGTTCGAAAGGTTTGATGTGTTTACATCGAACGATCCTTTAAACCGCAGTACTATTTTAAATGGAACTATTCTAAATTAAATCGCGATTTTTTGTGTAAGACTTTCTATTTTTTGTTAGCTTTTTTTGGCTAAACTTATGTTTTTAGCGTAGGAAAAATACTTGAGAGCAAGGCAGATTTTTTCGATAAGTAGTTATTCTACAATTAAAAAATCTAACGCTGTTATCGAGTATTTTAACAAGCTAGGGTGAGCAATTATGTATCACGATTGGTATTAATAGGCTCTATGTTATCTGTGGTGATAACGATGTTGGTAGGTGCGCTAATATCATTAGGTTTAGGTGTGAGAATTAACTAATCCGCTAGTCAGGATAGAAAAGTATTTAGCGATTAATACAATTAGTGCAGATGAATTAACAAAAAAGCCTGTAATCATTGAATGATTACAGGCTTTTTTGATTTTAATTTGGTCGGTATGAGAGGATTCGAACCTCCGACCCCTGACACCCCATGACAGTGCGCTACCGGGCTGCGCTACATACCGAGTTTTAAATCGCTTCACAATAAAAATGAGGTGATTGCTGAGCGAGAAAGCACTTTAGCAATTGCTAGGGCGGTGCGCAAGTACTTCGTTAATCAGCATTTATTGACTGATTAGATAATGCTCAAAAAACTAACAATTATAATGAATCAAATGTGACGATAGTTAATTATGGTACAGTCGGCGACCTTCACGCATGACTTGAATTAACTCTGGCGCACTCATTTTTTTCTTTAGCCTCGTTTTATATTCTTTATCGTAAATGCGATATTTTCCGTAGCGGCCGAGTACGGTAATTTCATTTTCTTGATAAATGGCAAATTCACGACTGTTACCAATATATATCCAAGGTTCACTATTGGGCTCAAGTAAACTTCTGCCTGAACTGTATTGCTCACTTGGGGTCGTGCACCCTAGCACTCGACTCAGTAATGTAGGTGCAATACCATAGTGGCTAGTACGATAATTAATAACCTTTGATTGAACCTGTTGAGGCCAAGATATGATTAAGGGCACTTTAACGTTTGCTGGTGATAAGTCGCGTCTGGCATCATCAATATTACTGGTAAATACTTGACCATAAGTGCCTGTAATAATTAACAGAGTTTGGTCGTCAATGGTTGGAAATAATTGACTCAACTGTTGATCAATAAAGTGTAATGACTGGCGGTATTGGTTAAATAATACTTTTTCAGCCGGTTTTAAGTCCATTGGGGGCTTGACCGTTTCTATACCCAAAAAACCGACGGGCGTGTCATAATCTTGTGGTGCAGATAAATTGACGATACTAAACCATGGTTGGTTTTGAGACTGTTGCCATTGCTGGAAGTGCGCAATATTTGTCTGGTCTGCAGCTGCACGTCCCTCATTATGTTCACTAATATTAACTTTAAAACCGTTAAATGTTGCCCCAGAAAGGCTGAGTTCTGCTGGCGTTCTAGACGTAAATAGCGCTAAGTTATAATGCTGTTTTTCTAGTTCAGTGTTAAGTACTGGCTGAATATGTTCAAAATCTTTTTTGTCGCTGTAATTACCTTGTAAACCATACATTATGGTAAACATGCTGCTACTAAACTGAGTTGCGCCAGTATAATGCTGTTTAAAGTTTAATGCTTTTTGTCCATATTGGTTAAGGTATGGCATGGTGTTTTCATCCACCATGTCAGCTCGTAAGCCGTCAATAGTGACTATTAGTACATTAGGGGATGTTTCAGGTTGGCATTGTAATGCCGCTAATGGGTAACTTAAATTAGAACTTGAATGTGGCGGTATATCACTAACAACCGTTGAACTATCAACGCCATGACTTTCCATAAAGGTTTTAGCTGTTGCAGGGTAGGACACCGGATAAGCATCGTCAAAACGGGTGATGTCAGTGACGTCAGCAGCGTCGGCCCAAATATGAATTAAATGACTGCTGACAAAACAAGTGCCGACAAACATTACCACTTTATAACCCCATTGTTTCTTCTGAATTTTCTCAATTCTTTTCCACAAAAAATTGGCCGCAATAAGCTCAATGAATACAATGGCAACAGGGGTGATAATATAGGATGTACTGTGTAATAAAGCGTTTAAATCTTGCCAGGCTAAGTCAAAAGCGAAAGGACTTAAATGTATGCCATAGTCATCGTAAATAACCGTGTCATAAAGTAAAATGTATAGCGCTATTGATGCTACAAAAGCTGAATAACCGCGTAATATTTTCGAATAAGGCAGCAGTAATGTGACAGGAAAGATAAAAACAACGTAAGTAATAAACGCCAGAAAAGTAAAATGGCCAATAGTGCTGAGGATAAGGTATCCCCAACTAATGAAAGAATCGGGTTGACCAATACTGCTAATGTATCTGGAGCCAATAATCATAGCGAGCATGCCATTGAAGAAGGCAAACCAATGCCCCCAATTCACAAGGCGAGAGACTTTGTCTCGTGCCATTTGTTTTCTACGCTCGATCATTGAATATTTGGCCCCTTAATTGTTTAAGCTAACGTTGAAAAACTTTCGGTATTATTTAACCGATTGTGTCAGTGCTTTGGCAAATTGCTCTGCAACCGCTTGACGAGATTCCGCTGGAACCTTTTTTTCTAGCAAGTGAGTCACACAATTGCCTAAAACCATTAAGCTTAGGTCGGTAGGTGATTGATGTTTGTTAAGCACGGCTAATAATTCAGCGATAAGCGCTTCTACTTGAGCATTAGTGTATTTTGATTGAATGGCCATATTAATTTTTGAATCTAAAAGAGTTAACAATTGTGCATATGATAACGGATTTCATTGAAACTCGCCTCATGTTTTCTATACCTGTATAGCTAAATCGTTATATCATGTTCGACTATCTATACTGTAACTCTGTCATTTAAAGGTTAGCGAATTTATGACCATCAATATCGAACAAGCCATTATTCATGAGATTTCACTCGACAGCCAAGGGCAAATGGCATGCCGATTAAGGCCTCAACCCTTATTAAATAGTCAAGCTGTTGAAGCGATGCTAGAGGAGTTACACCAAACCTATTCAAGCAAAGCGGGTAAAGGCTTTGGCTACTTTGGTGTACCAGATGAAGATGGTGAAGCTAATGAAGAGTTTGCGACTGCATTAAAAGCTTATCGTGACGGTGAGTCAGGTTTTGTTGATTTTACAGTAAAGGCGAGCCAGCTTTTACAAAGTGAGTTGGCTAAATACGATTTCACTCAAGGTGGCTTTTTATTGATGTCTTGTTATTCAGCTATGGCAACGGATTATTTGTTTGTTGCGCTGCTGAGTGCAAAATCATCAATGACCGTGTTAGATGATATGGAACTTTCACAAAACAATCATCTAGATTTAAATAATATTCAGTTAGCAGCAAGAATTGATTTAACCGAACTTCAAGCTGATAGCGCATCTAAAAAGTATATTTCGTTTATTCGAGGCCGAGCAGGACGTAAAGTGGCTGACTTTTTCCTCGATTTTATGGGCTGTGTTGAAGGTGTTAACACTAAGGCACAAAATAAAACGTTAATCCATGCCGTTGAAGATTTTGTTGCCAGCAGTGAACTCACCAAAGATGAGCGCCAACAATGCCGAGATAAAGTCTTTGAGTATTGTTCCGAAAGAGCCGATGTGGGTGCGGACATTGAAGTTAAAGATCTTGCTGATGAGCTGGCTGATCAAGGGATGGACTCGTTTTATGATTTTGCCTGTGGTGGCAGTTATGAGCTTGATGAAGAGTTTCCTGCAGATAAAGCCAGTTTACGCTGTTTGAAGAAGTTTTCAGGTACCGGTGGCGGAGTCACATTAAGCTTTGATGGTGGTCATTTAGGAGAGCGAGTCATTTATGATCCTATTTCGGATACCATTTTAATTAAAGGTGTTCCTGCTAATTTGAAAGATCAATTAGATAGACGATTAAAAGGTGAGTAATACGGCAATTTTCTTTGGCTGTTATTTGTTCTATTTCAAAAAAACGTCTGCTTGAGGGCGTTTTTTTATGAAGTTAAATGTAACAAATGTCTGGTTGGTGATGAAAGTTAACAAAAAATGAAATAATTGCATTTTTTACTTTTCAATCATTTTAAAATTAGTACACTAGCGCCAGTTTTTGTAAGGTTTAACCTGCTTATTTGAATCAGTTTTACATGGGAGAGTATTATGATCACCGCTTACGCTTATCAAAACCGTAAACTCACCATAACTGAATTGTCTGCTACGGACAGTTTACCTGAAAATACTTTATGGCTTGATCTCTTTAAGCCTAATGATGAAGAGCGTGATTGGCTCAGCCGGTTTTCATCTGAAGATGTTCCAGACGAAGAAGATATTAAGGAAATTGAGGCTTCTGCTCGTTTCTTCCAAAACCAAGACGGTTTACATATTAACTCGTTATTCCCTCAACGTGTAGGCGCTGATGTGCGTGCTGTTAACGTTTCATTTAACTTACGTGAAAACTTCTTACTGACGATGCGTGAAGAAGATGTGGGGTTAATTCGTTTACTACGTAATTATTTACGATTAGGCCGAATCGATATTGATACTCCGCAAACGCTATTGCTGGAACTGTTTAACTTAAAAGTAGACTACCTATCTGATTTAATTGAAGATGTTTACACTGTGCTAGATAATTTAAGTGAGCAAGTGTTTAACGATGAAGAGTTAGATGCGGTATTTAAGCAAATTACTTTGCAAGAAGATTCAAATGGTAAAATTCGTTTAAGCCTACTCGATACCCAGCGATCATTGCGTTATATGCAGCGTTATTATCGTCAAAATTTGGCTGATGAAAATTTGAAAGATATCCGTGAAATGTTATCTGATATTGAATCACTAATGCCTCATAGCCAGTTTATTTTTGATAAATTAAAGTTTTTACTGGATGCTGCGATGGGTTTTAGTGGTTTACAACAGAATAAAATTATCAAAATCTTCTCAGTATCGGCAGTAGTCTTTTTACCTCCCACATTAATTGCCAGCAGTTATGGGATGAACTTTGCCTTAATGCCTGAGCTTGATTGGCGTTATGGTTACCCAATGGCGGTGGGGTTAATGTTTGCAAGTGCGGCGGGTACATATTTGTTCTTTAAACGCAAAGGCTGGTTATAATTATTTAATTCGACTTATCAACCTGAGCTGAGGCTAAGTGATAAAAAGGATAACTTATTCAGTTATCCTTTTTTATATTGATTTTAAATAGCTATGTTTTGGCAAATGAATAACTAATTCTATCTCTTGGGCTTAAATATTTATGAATTTTTTCTGGTAATGCCGCTGCAGGTAAACTTCTAACAATCGATACGCCTTCTTTTTCTAGCTCGACGATAGGAGCCTGAGCAACAGGGACTAGTGGGTCGTAGCTAATAATGCTGGGGTATAAAATGTTCTTGATATTTACAGACATCACCATAGCAAATTGACCATTTGATAACTCAATGACACTACCTGGAGGATATATCCCTAACATTTTAATCAGTTTTTGGACATATTCTTGATTAAGCTTTTTGTGATAATTCTTATAGAGTAACCCAAGCGCAACACTGGGCGTTTTTGCTTTAACGAGTTGATTACCATTACATAAGTTATCGTATTGATTAATGACCGCAATCAGCTGAGAAAATTTGTCCAGTTTATCTTGCTCTAGACCTTGAGGGCTGCCACTGCCGTCAAGATATTCATGATGGTTAGCTATCATGGGTTTCGCTTGTTCAGGAAACGAGTCTGCCAACTTAAGGAAGTTAATACTCATTAAAGGGTGCTGTTTAATAAGGTTTTCTTCCGGAGTTGAAAGGGGCACGATTTTATTGAGAATGTTTGAAGGTATTTTTAGCTTACCTACATCATGAAATAATGCGCCTATACCGACTAGTTCAATTTCTTCTCGTTCCCAACCAAGCTCTTTGGCCATTAGCATGCACATCATCGAAACATTTAAAGAATGATGATAAAGCACGTCAGCAGGGGGGGCATCAGCCATGAGATGAAGTGATAAATTATCTTCATCAAGCAGCATATTCGTCAAATTACTAATTAAATCTTTGGCATCGTTAACGGCATTGAGTGGTCGGCCTGCAATTTTACTCACCATTGAACGCATCATAGAGACTGAACGTTGGAATTGTTTTTCAGTTTTTTTGATATTTCGTTTGAGTTTTTGTTGCTGTTCAATGCGCTCAGATTTGTAATCTTGCATTTGCTGTTTTACGTTTTCTAATGAATCCACAGGTTGAGGCTCTGACTCGTCTGCTGCATCATCAACCGTTACGTCACTTCTTTGAGGGTCATAAAAAACGTTTTTTACCCCAAGACTTTTGATTAACTCAATTTGAGTTTGAGAGTTAATCTTGAATTTACTGAAAATGAACGGATGATCTTTCCATGAAATAGGCAGATTAACAAATATACCGACTTTGAGCTCTGAAACTGCAATTTTGACATTATTTTTCATAAAAAATTTTTAGTAATCTCTTGTCAATCGCATGGACATTATGAATCAATTTATAGGCTTAAGCCAAATATCTTGGACACTTTACAAATACCTCTTGAACATGCAGCATATTAACATAAACAATACAAAACAAGGCGTAAAATGGACTTTATTGAAGTTTATCCCAATGCATTGAATGATGAGTTATGTCAAAAGCTCATTCAAGCGGTAAAAAATCATCCCGGTGTCGTTCAAGGGGCAACCGGAAGTGGTGTTGATAAAACCAAAAAGCTCAGTCGAGATTTGATGTTAGATGAGCATCCTGATTTAGCTGAATTACGCAAAGAGTTGCTGCAAATTACCCTTGCTAAAAGTGTAGACTATTTTAAACAACATGCTTTAGCGCTTATGGGAGCGGTTTCGGTTGGAGTGAAAGACGAGCATGGAAATACTGTGACATTACAGCCTGATAACTTTGAACAGTTGGCTGATGGAAAAGTGGATGCGATTGTGAAGTACTTGTTTAGAAGTGGCACGATTAATATTCAGCATTATCAAAAAGCAATAGGGGGCTACCCTCATTGGCATTCAGAACAGTTTCCTCAAATAGGCCACAATGAAGCGTTACATCGAGTGGTGTTATACATGTTCTATTTAAATGATGTTGAAGAAGGGGGCGAGACTGAGTTTTATTATCAACAACGAAAGATTAAGCCGACAAAGGGAACAATGGTCATTGCCCCAGCTGCTTTTACACATAGCCATAGGGGCAATGTGCCGATAAGCGATGATAAGTTTATTGCGACGTCATGGATTATGTTTAATCGTGCTGAGCAATTATATCGCTAGTATTTAAAGAATACATTGATCATTCAAGATTAAATATCTTGATATCATTATGCAGTTTAGGTCACCTTTGAGTGAGCTCCATCTTTATTGAATGTAATGATGAAGGCGGCGCCTTGCAAATGACTTGTCGCAATCTCGAAGGTTCCGTGATAACTATTCACTATTTCAACACAGACGGCTAAGCCTATTCCTTGCCCTGTGTATTGGGTATCAGCTCTTACGCCACGTTGGATAATCTTTTGTCGGTATTGTTCATCAACACCGGGTCCGTCATCTTCAATTTTTAAACACAAATTACCATTAGGGTGCTGTAGGGCGCTGATCTCAATTGTCGAGATACAGTATTTAGCCGCATTCTCCATCAAATTACCGCAAAGCTCCATTAAGTCGCCCTTACTGATTGGGAAGCTTATATCTTGAGCGCAATTGACAGTAAAAGTGATTGATTTACTTTGGTACAGCTTGGACAGCATTTGTACTAGCTGCTCAATAATGGGTTTTACTGGGGTGTATTGTTTCAATAAACCTTGCCTTCCCATCATCGCACGCTTTAATTGGTACTTTACCAAGTGATCCATATCTTCAATTTGCTTTAATATTTGCGCATCTTTGTCTTTGATTTGCATTGAAGGCTCATCCAGAATAGCGATACTGGCGGCTAAACGGGTTTTTAAACTATGAGCTAAGTCATTCATCGCATTTTGATATTGTTGTTGTCGCTGCTGATTTTGATCTAACAATTGATTCAAAGCGTCAGTGACTTCGGTCAATTCAACAGGGTAGTCTTTTGATAACGATTGTTGCTTTCCTTGTTTTAATTTAAGAATTTCTTGTTTCAGTTGGTTGAGTGGTAACAAGCTCCAATACGCTGTACTCATTAATAAAAATGTTGCTGCGCCTAAAACTAACGCTAGCCTGAAATACGTGAGCTGATTAAAGCGGTTAATCTCTTTTTGGAGTTCACTAGCATTGTGTAATATCAGCAGGTGGAAAGGTTTATTATCAATTTCAGTACTGAGCTTGAAAACGAGGTAGCTTTGTTGGTTTTCAAAGTCGATAAAGTAATTTTTAAAGTTATCCTTAATCTTACGGTATTTCTGACAAATATTATTTAAATCATGGTCTTTAGCTAAATTTGATTGCCATAAATCTTGGTAGTTATTATCACAAGTCGCCATGATATAGCTGGTTTCAATATTGTCGTTATCTTGTGCCTGAGTAATCGGCACGACATTGTTTTCCCTAAATTCTGCAGCGATAACAGGTAGTTCTGCAATATAATCAGCAGTGATTTTATTGTATCTATTTTGCTCATTTAATACGGTGACTAGCCATGCAAAACCGAACCCCACTAAAGCAATAATACTTAAAGAGGTCACAAACATGCGGGTAAGTAGCCGCTTTTTGGGCTTAAATATTACTGGCATGGCAAATTAAATTTATAACCTTGGCCACGAATGGTTAAAATCGCTTCTTCTATTCCACCGTGTGAGAGCTTTTTTCTTAAACGGCTCACCATCACTTCAATGGTATTCGGATCGCCTTCTTTGTCTGCATAAACCACATCCAGTAAACGCTGTTTGGCCACAACTTCGTTACAGTGACGCATTAAATATTCAAGGATTAAATATTCAAATGCGGTTATCTCCATGAGTTCATTATTTAATGTCACCTGTTTACTAGAGAGATCTAATGATAAAGCACCGCTATTAATAACCGGTTTGACAAACCCTGCGCTGCGCCTAACTAATGCGTCTAATCTGGCAACCAATTCTTCTTTTTGAAAGGGCTTAACTAAATAATCATCTGCGCCCGCATTGAGCCCTTCTACTTTATCTTGCCAGTTTATGCGAGCCGTTAAAATAAGAATAGGCGCGGTGACTTCCGCTTCTCGAATAGATTTTATTAAGCTAATACCGTCTTGATCAGGTAAACCAAGATCGACAATTGCAACATCGATAGGGTAATTACAAGCTTGGTAGAAGCCTTCTTTGGCGGTAGAGGCTATTTGAACTTGATTACCCATTTCTGTTAATTGAACTTCTAAATGATGAGATAAAATCGGATCATCTTCTATGACCAGAATCCGCATAGCAATTCTCCCAAATCAGGCGGTAATGCAAAAGATTATATCGTTTATAAGTTGAATAGAAGCTGTATCACTCATCAAAAACTATTGATTAAATTTAAAGCGATAGTCAATGCTACACCGATAAATATAATACCCACTAAACCATCAATAATGTGGCTAATACTTAACAGCTTTGATTGTATATTCGCTTTTGATAGAAATACCGCCAATAAACTAAACCAGGCTAGCGACAATATAAAGAGTAGAGTGGTTGCCACCGTTTTGGTGGCTAAATTGACCTCAGGAGTAATCAAAACAGTAAAAAGAGTGATAAAGAACACCAGCGCTTTAGGGTTAAGCAGATTGGTGAACAGGCCAACTTTGAACCCTTTAAATGTTGAAATAACGGCCGTCTGTGCGGGTGACGTATTTAACGGCTCTTTAGTGTTAACTGGCGCTAAAGACTCATTAATTGGTTTGTTTTTTACCTGTTTCAGTGCCGATTTTAACGCCTGAAACCCCATCCAAGCTAAATAAGAAATTCCGATACATTGCACAAAAGTATAGGCCAATTCTGATTGACGAATCATTAGGCTGATTCCAAGCAATGACAATAAAGTATGGATCAAAATCGCCACAGAAATCCCTAATGCACACGCGGTTGCAACCGGACGTTTCTGTTGGGTAGCCATTTTGATGATAATTGCAAAATCTGGCCCAGGGCTGATAAGCGCAATAATGTGAATAACTGCTAAACCACTGAGAAGGGTGAAGTCCATTTATCGTCCTTTTTGGAAGTCTATGTTGTTAATATCAATTGGGTTATAAAGCAAAAACCAAAAAGGCGCAATGAATGCGCCTTTTTAATTAACTAATTTAGTAAATAGTTATTTATTTTTGCTATTAAAGACTTGCTCTTCAAAACTAGTTGCTGCTTTACCCGCTTGCGAATCATTAAACACGTCTTCGTTGAACGCATTTTCTGATTTGGCAATTACAACGGTGGCAACAGTATCACCCGTCACGTTAACTGCGGTACGGATCATGTCTAATAATCTGTCGACACCAATAATGAGTGCAATACCTTCTACAGGTAACCCAACTTGGTTAAGTACCATTGCTAGCATAATTAACCCAACACCAGGAACACCTGCAGTACCAATTGATGCCAGTGTTGCGGTAATAACAACCATTGCGTAGTCGGTTAAACTTAGATCGATACCAAATACTTGGGCAATAAATACGGTCGCAACACCTTGCATAATTGCCGTACCGTCCATGTTAATGGTTGCACCTAAAGGTAGGGTGAACGAGGCAATTTTATTATCAACACCCATTCTATGTTCAGAGGTTTCAATCGTTACCGGTAAGGTTGCATTTGAACTAGCAGTACTAAAGGCAAATAATTGTACATCACGTATTTTGCGCAAGAACATGAATGGACTTAGCCCAGAAAATACTTTTAATAAAGTTGGGTAAACGATTAATGCTTGAATAAGCAATACCAATACCACTAACAAGAAGTACTTAACTACACTTCCAAACGTTTCTAATCCTAGGGTTAAACTCAGTTTAGCCATTAGAGCAAACACACCGTATGGTGCAAGTTGCATGACTAGGGTAACCACACGCATGATAACTTCATTTAAATCGTTGAAGAATCTTGCAACACGTTCACCACGCTCACCAATATGTGAAATTGCGAAGCCGAAAATAACCGCAAATAGGATAATTTGCAGCATATTACCTTGAGTCATCGCTTGAACAGGGTTGTCTGGCACAATGTTAATAATGACTTCAGATAAACTTGGGGCTTCTTTGACACTAAATTCCATCGTCGAGCTTGCTAAACTTGCACTTCCTGGATGAATTATCACCGCGAGTAAAATAGCAACTGATAATGCAATAGCGGTTGTGAATAAATAAAATGCGATGGTTTTACCACCGAGTCGGCCAAGTTTTGATGGGTCGCTTAACGAACTTGTACCGCAAACAAGAGAAACAAAGACTAAAGGCACAACCAGCATTTTTAAGCTGGAAATGAAGATCGCCCCAATAACATTAAACAATCCCTCAGTTAAATAATCTTTGACGAATAAGCTTTCTGGAAACAGGTTTCTGAGTAAGAGGCCGACTAAAATACCGGCACCCATACCGATTAAAATTTTACTCGTTAGTCCGAGTGTTTTGTTATTGCTCACGTTCTATCCTTCCAATTATTTTTATATGAAGCGTTTTTTATTTAATAAAGCCTAGCAGGAATGCAGCACAGATGAAATGGCATAAAAGTTAAAGTTTTTATGCAAATGTGCCGATTAAAGTGGTGGTGTTGTGGTGCAGTTATCGTATATTTGTGTATTATTAAAGAGTAGGTAGCTATTATTAAATATTATTATTATTTTAATGTAACAGGGAGCCTGACAATGAGGTCAGCAATTAAAGTCTATTTTGCGTTAATTTGTTCATTTTTGCTTTTTGCCTGTAGTGGCGGTGGTAGCATTAGTGATGGCGGCGATGGTGGCGACGGTGGTAATGGTGGAACACCAACGACGATTTCAATCGCTTTATCTATCAATAACACTCAAGTTTCTGTTGCTGAACCAGCAGAAATTACAGCAACCGTAACAGATTCTGACGGGAATCCCATCAGCACGTTAGTGACATTTGAACTTAACGATGCAAGCTATGGTACCTTTTCTCCGGGCACGGGGCAGGTCTCGACCGATCCTAATACCGGTATCGCAACAATTACCCTTAATACCGCTTCGGTAAACACTGGTGCATCGGTGACGGCGTCAATCTCATCAGGTGAAAGTGCGACTGTAAACCTTACTATGGTGGGAGATGGTGGTGAAGCGGGCGGTGGAGCTCAGGTTTCTCTGGTATTAACTGACGTTGACGGCAATGCCGCAGAAAGCATTAGTACGCTTTCTCCTGGTAAATTAACCGCAACGGTTACCGGTATCACTAAACCGACTATTGTCACCTTTGAAGCTGATATTGGTGATTTACCCATTAAAACCGCGGTAACCAATGCAGAAGGTAAAGCGGTTGTTGATATCTACGCAGGCAGTGCTTTAGGTGCTGGTGAAGTAAGAGCAACATTACCAACTAATGAAGTCGGCACCACCATTGTGGTGGTTGGCGCAACCAATGTGGTAATGGGCAGTGGAACCGGAACTGCTTTTGAAGCGGGTAAAGCTGAAGTTAGCACCACAGACTTATCTGCTGGCGGTACGGCAACGATTACTGTTCGCATTCAAGATGATTTAGGTAATCCATTTAATCAACCTGTTGATGTTAACTTCTCTTCAACTTGTGCAACTAAAAACCCTGCGCAAGCTGAGTTAAGCTCTCCTGTTTCTTCAAGTAATGGCGTAGCAACGTCAACCTACTTGGCACAAGGTTGTGTTGGTGAAGATCAAATTAATGTCACCGCCAATGCCGGTGGCATTAGTTTATCTGCTGTTGGGACGATTAATGTATTACAAGCTGATGTTGGCAGTATTTCATTTGTTTCTGCTGACCCTGAAAACATTGGTATTTTAGGTACAGGTGGAATTGAGTCATCTGTAGTTAAATTTAAAGTACTTGATAAAAATGGTAACCCTGTTAGTAATCAAGAAGTGTCATTTGCTTTAAATACACTTGTGGGCGGTGTAGCGATAACGCCAACACTGGCTACAACAAACAATCAAGGTATTGTGCAAACGGTTGTGACAACTGGGTCGGTGGCAACATCTTTAAGAGTGACTGCCACGGTCGAAAATGGCGCTGTTCCGGCTATTTCAAGTCAGTCTAAACAACTTATTGTGTCTACGGGTATTCCTGATCAAGACAGTTTCTCGCTTTCAGCAGAGTACGTTAATGCTGAAGGTTGGGACATTGATGGAACCGAAGTTAAGGTAACGGCGCGTTTAGCGGATGCATTTAACAACCCTGTACCAGATGGAACAACGGTTTCATTCACTACCGAAGGTGGCTCGATTGAAGATGCTTGTCAAACTGTTGCTGGTAAATGTTCAGTGACTTGGACGAGTCAACTACCTCGCCCGGAAGGGGAGTTACTTGTTGATGGAACAGGCGGCATGGTTCGTAATCCTGATTCATCTTTAAGTTATGATTCTGTTTTAGGTGTTTATGGCAACATTTATGGCCAAAAATATGGTGGACGTGCCACTATTACTGCTACCGCTATTGGTGAAGAGTCATTCCCTGATCTTAACGGTAATGGTCGTTTTGATGCTGAAGAATATACTGAATTTACTACCGGGGTAGATGTGACAGGCCAGTCATTTGATTTAGATGATGCCTTTAACGATTATAACGAAGATACGGTATTTAATCCGCAACAAACCGGTGGTCAAGACGGTGGTAAACTTGAAGAACTAGTTGACTTCAATTTCAATGGTACATTTGATACCAAAGATGGTAAGTATAATGGTGTGCTTTGTTCAACAGAAGCACATGATGGTTGTGCCGATGGTGTTAACGACTCTAAATCACTTTATGTTCGTCGCAGTTTAGTGATGGTGATGTCAGGCAGTACCGCTTACGCTACTCAACACAGTGATATCTTGATTAACGATAAAGATGGTCCACATTATGGTGGTAATATCACTATTGTGGGTAAAGGCGCTGCGTCTGTATTCTTTACGATTTCTGACTTGCATAATCAACAAATGCCAGCGGGTTCAATTGTACGATTCACCACGTCTGCCGGTTCTGTCGTCAGTAACAGTGAATATACATGGCCAAGCAGTAACTATAATGGCGGTCGTGATTTTGGTGTGACCTTAAAAGGTGAAGATGAGCCAAACTCTGGTGTTTTCATCGTGACAGTTGAAACACCAAACGGCACCACTACGGAAGTGGTATCAATTAATGTGATAATTGAATAACGTTTTTACCGCGGACAATTGAATCAAAAAAGGCTATCAAGTAATTGATAGCCTTTTTTATTTATTCATCATTAATGATTGGGGTGTGCTGATTAATCGAATTCAATACTACTTTTGGAACTGGTACACGCTGCCTAGTTTTAATATTTGAGTTAGCTCGTCTAATGCGGTGCGTGATTCAATAATCAATTGAGGGTCAGCCAAATCATTTACGGTTAACTGATCACGGTAATGTTTATCAACCCACAGGTTTAATCGAGTGAATAAAGCATCATTCATTAAGGTGTTTTGGTTAACTGCCGCAATTTCATTTTCATTCATTGCAACTCTTAAACGTAAACAAGCAGGGCCACCGCCGTTTTGCATACTTTGCTTCACATCAAAATATTTAACCTGTTTAATTGGCGTATTCAGGGTGAGCAACTCATTTAAATACGCAAATACTGCAGGGTTTTCTTGGCAATCAGTAGGCGCAATAATCGCCATTTCACCATTAGGTAAGGTAATTATTTGGGTATTAAATAAATAACTTTTAACAGCATCATTAATTGATACTTGATCTGTTGCTACCTTAATAAAGTGCACATCACCATTCATCTTTTGACGAATTTCTGCAAATTTAGCGTCAGTGTCTAAAAATGCTTGCTCATGGTAAAACAACACATTTTGATTTCCCACTGAGATTACGTCGTTATGGAAAACACCTTGATCAATCACATCTGGGTTTTGTTGCATAAACACGCAGCTTTCATCTTCTAGTTGGTGCAGCCTTGCAACCGCTTGAGATGCCTCTAGCGTTTGCCTAGCAGGAAACTTGGTCGGTTTAGGGGTGTTAGGGTTTGTTGCACTTTGGCCGTAGACAAATAGCTCTACACCCGCTTCACCATAGTCGTGGCATAAACGAGTATGATTGGCAGCACCTTCATCACCAAAGTAGCTATGCTCAGGTAAATGTGAGTGATGGTGAAAGTATCGCTCATTATTAAAGGTCGATTTAAGAATATTACCCGTGGTTAATGGCTCGATACTACGATGAAACTTATCGACTAAATTGGCTGGCGTAAAATGCACTTTGCCGTCTCTGGTGTCAGCTGACGGTGAGACTGTGGCGGCGTTAGCAGTCCACATGCTCGATGCACTACAACATGCGTTAAGTAACGCAGGAGCTTGTACAGCGGCTTTTTGTATTATTTCAGCGTCTGAGCCGCTAAAACCAATTCGTCTTAATGTATAGAGGTCTGGGCGCTCCTGTGGTGCTAATACACCTTGAACCATTCCTAAGTCAGCAAGTGCTTTGGCTTTTTGTAAGCCTTGTTTCGCAGCCGCTTTAGGGTTTGAAGCTTGCGCTGCATTAGAATATGACGCCACATTACCAAATGATAATCCTGCATAGTTGTGAGTTGGGCCAACTAATCCGTCAAAATTTGCTTCAAATTGCTTCATTTATAATCCCTTTATTGTTGTTCTATATTCTTTTAAATAAACAGTGATTCGACCATGTTAGGCATGGCTAAATTATTGCTAGTATACGTAAGCATTAGTCGTTAACAAAGTGGTTGATTTTTGAACTTTTTGGCTGTTTTGACTAAAAATGCAATAAACTCCTGTTGAAATCTGATTAAGTGAAATATTACTTTTAAAAAACGCATATTGTCTTTTAAAAAAGTTTGTAAGTTAATGTTTCAACATGAAAAATCAGACACTTAAAAATTGCTGGGGTCATCCAGTGACCATTTTTGTCCCGATTTTGGTATAAAGTGGCCATATGTACGTTGGATCATCTGTGTATTTTTATGCCCAACGTGTTGAGCAATTTTCCATTCAGATTCCCCAGCCATTAACATCCAACTTACGAACGAGTGACGTGTGACATATGGAGTCACAAAATCAATATTTAACTTTTTTAGTGCTCTCGCCCAAGCAATCCTCGGCATCGAATTGGTACTTAGAGAACGATGTTTTCCTGCTGTCTCAAAAATACGGTCTTTTTTGGCCAAGGGTAATTGTGCCTCGATAGCTTCAACTGCTAAACGGGGTAACAATATTCTACGTGCAGCACCTGTCTTTGGTGTCTGGGTCATGCCTGAGTTGAGTGTCAAAGTTCGCCTTATGGTGACGTAGGGCAGGTCAAGATCTCGTTTTTCTAAAGCAAGAGCTTCACCGTGCCTAGCGCCCGACCAGAAACAAAATTGTATAATGTTTCGGGCAAACCCCTCTGGTAATTCTGCAATTATCGCTGTGGCTTGCTCAATGGTCAACACTCGTACTTTTTCCTCGCTGGCCTCTGTGTTCTTCGCTGTCTGCTTAGTGGTAGGCAAGGGGCGTAACGTGATGAAAGGGTTTGACTCTAACAAGTGATGCTCAACGGCAATATCGGCAGAACGCTTCAACATAGCGATTAGCTTGTTTACTTCTGCATTACTCCTTGTCTTGTTTGTTCGGCCTCGGCTAAGGGACTTTGCATTTTTGATAGTTTTACGCAGTTCTAAAATGTCGGCCCTCTCTGCGTGTCGAATATCGAATTGACCTGCACAACGTTTTAGCAAGTCAATAGCGAACCCCCGTTGGCGTAGGGTGCTTCGTTTGACACCTCGGTTCTTTAGGTCTGCTAAATACCCGTCTAGCATTTGGGTCACTGTGTATCCCTGTTTGCGACATAAGGGGTCATTGGGGAAGTGCTTACCAATATCGAATGTACCTAGCATGATTTCATGTCGGATAGCGTTTAGCTTAATCTCGGCAACTTTAATATTGGATTTGGTGACTGCCATGTCTAGGACGCGCTTTACTTGATTCTTGAACCCCGCAGGTCTAAACGCAATACGTAATTTACCACGGTGTAAAGTGATCCCCTTTGGCAATTGAATGTCATCGTATTTGTTCATTTTTGGTACTCGTTACTTGTTACTTGTTAATCATTAAGCAAAAGAAAGCCCCGCTCAGTAGTAATTAGGTTTATTACTTGAGCGGGGCTTCGTCCTACTATCGCGGCAGAGGTGATCCAGAACCCCGCGCTCTTGGTTTAAGCTTCACTTTTTCAGGACTTCGCTTTCTCCCAAAGCCCGTGATAGTGCCAATAACTTTCTCTGTTATATCCATAACACCTCCATATATTATTAGTTGAGGTTATTTAATAAATATTAGTGTTACTGTTTAAGCCAGTTATTAAAATTCGCAACATGGAACAAAATTCGTCCGTCCCGTGCTTTGCGCCAGTGTTCTTCTTCGATTAATTGACCGCGATTGATTTTGTGCCGTAGCGCATTAACTGAGTAACCAGTTAATGCGGCAGCACGTTGAATTGTGATCCATTCCATCGTACTGCCCCCTATATTAAGCTTCGCTTACGTAAACTTCTTGGTTAGCTGCTATTGGAGCATCATTAAGAAACCCGTACTCCTCGGCCAAACACTCTAGCAACTCAAAGTCGCCTGCGGCTGCTGAGATTAACCCAACGAGCATTTTGTAGACCTCGTGCTCAAATTCATCTTCCATGAGTGAAAGTTCGCGGATTAGCACGTCAGCAAATTCCGCATTGATCGTTGGGCGGGGTCGGAATTTAAGGCTATCCCTTACATACCAACTAATTTTCCCAAGCTCTATGGTTTCGTCATCTTTTCTTCCTAACCGCCATAGGTACTTAAACGCACATCCTATGGAGTAGGGCATAAAGCGGTTAAACGTAATACACTCGACCAAACCAAAAGTGTAATGTTCAGGGTTTACTTGTCTTGCTACATCTCTATTTTTCTTTTGTGCGTTTAGCTGCGTATTAGAGTTCTTAGCAATTTTCATTTTTAATAATTCTCTCAATGCTTATGGGGAAGCCTCCTAGCTAACCCTGACTAATAAACTTTCTCCCCGTTGGTGGTTTGTAATAAATCCCTGTGATTAAGTGAATGTCTTTGACAGTCGTCAACGGTATACGCTTACCGCCTAAAGCTCTGTCTTCGACTAATTCCCAATCACCCCGTTTGTGTTCGATACTACATATCGTAGCTGGTGACTCATTGCAGAATGTGACAAAAACACTCGCCCCTGAAGTCACCGTAGCTTTAGGGTCTACAATAAAGTAGTCACCTTTGCGATATGGTAGTCCATCATAATCGTTCTCCACCAAGTAACACTCATTGGAGGCGACCACTGATGAAACAGCAATACGGTCATCACAAATACCGCCAGAAAGTGTATATTTAAGAGGCATGACAACAGTTCTATTTGGGATTTTGATTGCTGAAAGTTCAGCAACTTCTTCCCCTAAATTTTGGCCTGTCATTTGCCCGAACCGCAGTAAAAAGTCGGTGTTCAGAGGGATTGACCCCCTAATGTACTGACTAAATGCGCTTTGGTTCATGCCCATTTGCTTCGCAGCGTTCGTCTGATTTGTACCAGTTTCGCCCTTAAAGCTCGCCCATGCTTTTTGGACTCTGGATAACAAAAGTTCTTCGCTCCTAGACATTTTGTTGTAGCTCCATTGTATGTGTGTCAAAACTCCATTTAAAGATAACAGTGTTACTAATACAGGTCAATTAAAAAGTATCCATAACTAGCCATACTTTGCGTTTATAACCCACAAAAGTTGTTATCGGGCGATCTTTGTTTTGACACGGAAAAGATTCTAATCGCATAAATTTTAGAAATAAAGTGCGACAAGTCACTAAAATGTCATTACAAACAACGATATGCACCTGAATAACTCGTTAAAATTGTTACGCTATTTTTGTAAGTCTTTGAGTTTACTAGATCGGCTTGTTACAATCATTGCGAATCGCAAGACCCTTGAAATAATTGAAAAAAATTTAAAAGGCTGTTCGTTTGCTTGTTTTTTAACCGCTCATTAATTCCACAAAGATTTTTGCCATTTCACTGTATGTTAGTTTGTTACTGTGGTACTCCTCCGAGGTAAAACCTGTTTCCCATTTGTTAGGTTCGAGTATGATCCCCGTAACCTGCCTATCCACCTTTTCGGACTCTACACCGACCACAACACGCACAATTTCACTGTTATTTACTGTTTGTTTTAGCCAAACTAATTGCTGAGGTGATAGGTCGGGTATAACCCGTGTGCTTGCCCGTTTAGGTAGTGCTTTAATTAACTTGTACTCAACCCACATGGGTTTAGCGTCAGGGTTGTCTAATACTCGGTAGAACGCATCTGGCACACCGCCAGCGAAATTGTCATTAATCTTCCAGTGGTAGACGTTTGCGGGTAATCGTTGATGAATATTTGAGGTGTACTTAGATTCAATCATTGCGGTCTGTCCTATACGAAAAAAGGCCACCTAATAGGTGGCCTGTACTGCTTTCAGAGGATTAAGCGGCTTCGTCAACTCTTGCACTTGGGAAGAAAGACTCAAATGCGGCTGTTGCGGCATCATAGATTTCTTGTGGTGCGGCAATGTATTTCGCGCCATCTGTAATGTCCAACAGGTCAAAGTTGAAGTAGCTACCTTGAGTGTTGCTTTCGCCTTTAACACCCAACTGCCATACGCAACCGAATCGTGGATGACCTTTGGCTTCTGCTTCGGCAATCATAGAGTTCCAACGTTTTGAAACTTTGATTTTAGTCCCTGGCATGTCTAATAGTGCCACGCCTTTAGGTGCGCCTGTTTCTGGGTCAATGATAAGAACAAGGTGAGTGGGGTTCTCAGAAATATCAAAGTTCTTTTCATCTTCGCCAGCCTCTTGCAAGGCAACGCGAGCCTCTTGTTCAGTGTCAAAGGTGTCGTAGATTCCACCGCCAGCTTTACGCTTACGCCATACAACCACTTTCTTAGTGAAGTGTAAGTTCACCACAAAGATGCTGTTTGACAATTCTTCGGTGAGGTTATTGATGATCATGCCAGCCGTTGCACCCTCAACTTGCTTAGGATGCCCCATTTGTACCTCGTCAGAGATAGCTTGCAGTAACTTTAGGCGAGGAATAGCTAAGTCATCAGCAGAAACGTTCTCTGAACCTAGGCCAACCGCTCCTTGGCGCTCTGATAAATCACCAGCATAAGCAGTTAAGTTGGCATTAACGGTTGCGATTTCAGTTTTTGTATTTTTGCTCATTAGTTGTTACCTTTTAATGGTTCGATAGTTAGTAGTTAATGGTTAATGGTTATTGCGAATGCCAGCCAAGGCTGACTGTTGGATGAACCCACTTTGGGGCGAATCAAAGTGGGTTCGAGAGGTTTTTGAGTTCTAGACTGTAACAGTAAAGCTACTTAGTGAATATTAGTGTTACTACTAATATTTTGCAATAGAAAATTATTACGCTTTGCGAACACTAAGTTTTCTTATTGCAACAGACTCAATTCCCTCAATTTTGTCCCCAATCTGTAAAGATTCACGGTAGGCCGCAGCGTTCACCTTTCTTGGTAGAAGATAGAATGCTTTGTTGGACATTACATGTTCATAAACGGCATCCCAGTTCGATACATTGGGGACAACTTCCTCCTTACAGCTAACCGTGCCAATGTCAGCAAAGGATAGTTTTTCTCCAACCTCTAATAGTGATAGAAGTTGGTTCTCCAAGGCCGTTTTACGCGCTTTGAGCGATTTAAGCTCTCTAGCTTCGATTTCCGCTATTTTAGTGCGCACTTCAAACAACTCACGCATTAGCTCTTTGCGGTCAACTTGGGTTTCTTCGTACATTTCTAACTTTTCAGCAGCACTCATAGTTACGCAGCCTCTTTATCGTTTGCGAGTTCAACAACATTGTCGGTGTCTTCGTCCATGTTCTCCAAAAGGTAGCCACCATTCACAAAGCTGTGGAAATTACGAATAGCAGCGTCAAAGGCGACAATACGCTCTGTTGGCTTTTCGTTTAGCTTCGCTTCTAGGCGTTTACGTTCTTGGGTTAACTTCTGCATGGCAGCAATATCTGAAATGTCGAGTGCAGCTTGCAGTTCTTCCTTGTTCTCTGCATAGCGCACTCGAACTTCTGGCAAGTCCTTGCCAAATTCCGCTAAGTTCTTATGGGCAAGGCGTAAAGCTTTTACTACCTCGTTGAATTGCTCCATGTTGAATTGTGCAGCACTGATGTTGTTTAGTGGGTTAATGTGTTCCATAGTTTTACTCTCTCTTGATTAATGGTTAATGGTTTTTCAATGTATTCGATTTTAAGCAGCTTCTTGGGCATCGAATAAGCCCTTAAAGGTGTCAAGCAAGTCACCCATGCGGGTTTTCTTGGTCATTAACTTGGCATAAACATCGGTTTCCACTGTTTCCTCAGCAGTGATGTTTATGATTTCGGTCTTGCGTTTTTGGCCAGTACGAACGATACGATGATTGAATTGCTCGTATAGGTCGGCTCGATAGGTTGGGGATGCCCATATAACCCGATTAGCTTTGGTTAGAGTTAACCCGTGCCCAGCAGATTGAGGATGGGCAAATAACACGTTAATCAAACCTTTTTGGAATCGGTTAACAATGTCTGTTCGCTCTTTGGCTGAGACTTCACCATCAATGACAGCGTATGAAAGCCCTCGTTTCTTAGCGGCTGCAATGAGTCCATCACGTTGATGCGTCCAATTAAACGCCACTAGGCAGTGGTCGGTTTCTGATGCAAGGTCAATAACTAACTCATGGCGGTCTTTGTGAATGTCGTGCGCGTTACCACGTTCGTCATAGATAGCACCCGACACGGTTTGCAGTAACTTTTGGAATTTAGCCCCTGCATGGACAGCATTGATTAGTTGGCCTGATTGCAACATCATCATTGCATCATGGCGTAACGACTCATATTCTCTGCGCAGCTTAGGTGGGATAGCCACCAATATGTCGCGGAAAATAGTCTCTGGGAGTTCTTGCACATCTTGAAGTGACACACGGCTGCAAATGTCGGCCAAGGCCAGTGTGACCATCTGATTGGCCTCTGGCTTATCGTCCCATTTCATTGCATTTGGCACACCAAAGACAGGTGATGGGGTACAAACTTGTGAACGGAAGTCAAAGAAGTTGCGGCCTAGGCGTTGGCCTCTGTCTATGAGAAAGGCTAAGTGCCAAACGTCAGTGATTGACTTAGGGCTTGGTGTGCCTGTCATTAATGTCATTACGGGAATGGTCGCAGCCACTTTTTGAATGGCTTTACTTCGCTGGGTAGTGCGGTTTCGGAATGCGTCACCCTCGTCAACGATAAGCACATCAAAGTCTTTGGCATAGTCCATTTCGCTGATCAACTTTACAGTATCGTGATTGGTTATCACCCAATCATTGTCCTTGTCCTCGAATACCTTAATCTTTTTCGCTTTCGATACTGAGGCGACACCCACTTGCGCTTCAGGCCACCCAAGGTTTAAATCTTTCACCCAAGCACATTCAAGAATGGATAGGGGAGCGAGCACCAAGACTCTGGCTTTAGGCCAATGGGTTTTAACTGCATGGACGCAAGACAGGGTTTTACCTGTCCCGCAGCCATCGAAGTTTAATACCCGTTGTTTGTCGCCCCATAAAGAGGCGAATTTCTCTTGGTGTGCAAACGGCTTGAACACTTTAGCCAGCGAGGTCATAAGCGTCCTCCTCTGGTGTCGCACCAAACGCACCGTCATTATCACATTCTAATAATTCATCCCACATCGTCCCGCATTTATCACAATCAAAGCTGAACTCTGCATCCCCAGTACGTTCTATTTGACCACGCCAGTAACTTGTTGTTGGGGTATCACATTCTGGGCAAGGTCTTTCATGGCTAAATATCGGCATCATCTATCCCTCTGTAATGGTCGTACTCACAAACCCCAACACCGTAAGCAACACCTTTACGGTTCACGTTTGCCCCGTATGGGCAGTATTGGCATGAAAAGGCATTTGGGTTGGGCATGAAGTCTTTGCAGGTCGTCATCTTCATTGCACGGTTGTGGTACATGCGCAGAAGAATGACTAACTGGCGACGGTTGAATAACATTTGCATCTTTTCGCCTTGGTCTAAGTACCAAAACTCAACGTGGAACGTGTTGATGTCTGGGTATCGGTGCATGGCGTGTAGCGCATAACTTAGCCCTTGGTCTCGATGCTTCATTTCGTTTTTGAATTTGCGGCCTGTTTTGTAATCTATGATCTTGGCTGTGAGCGAATAGCGTTGACGTTCTTCAAGGTCGAGGCTGTCCCATTCAAGAACGTCATCACCTCTATGTAGGTAAAGCTTGTTATCTTCGCCAAAGACCACTTGGCCATCGTCATCTTTGTGCAACGGGGTAGCGACAATCTCAAACGCATCCAGCTTGGCTTTGCCCCATAGTTCAGGGTCGTTCTCCTCTGGCTTTTTGGGATTCCAATTGCAGGGCGACCAATCTTGGCGAATGCCCCAGTTTTCTTCCATGAGTAAACGATGCTCACGGAAAGACTGTCGTAACCGTTCAAATTCAGTGTTAAACACTTCAAATTTGGTTTTATTGTCGGCAGGTAAGTGTTCTCGATTGAAGCGTACCCATTCCTCACAACCGTCATGGATTAGTGAGCCACGAACTGCGGCTTCACCATCTTGTTGTGGGATTTTATCTACCCGTTGGAGTTTGATAGCCCATTGGCAATTCTCGAACGTTTTTAGTGCTGAGAAAGACCAGTTATCGACTGGGCCAAGTTCCATATCCTCGCCAATTTCTACCTCTTGCTTGTTTGGCAAAGTGGGTAGCTTTGGGGGAAGTTTGGCCTCTGCACTATTGGCTGCCTTTAAAGTGGCGGCAAAGGCCGTAGTCGATTTGGCCTCGACTCCTTTAACCTCTGCCTTCTGGATAGCACCGCCTTTGGCTGTGTCATCCTTTTCCTTTGCGGCTTGGAGTTGACTAGCAAAATTCATAGATTAACCTCTTTCTAACGCTGCTTTGGCTTCTGCTTTTATGCGTTCTTCAGCCATAGCAATTTCGTCAGCTTGTTGGGGCTGACCGAATGGTGAAACATTGGTGGGGAGTGGTGCATTTGCTCTGCGGATTAGCTCGAGCACTTCTTTGTCATCGTAAGTCCAGTAGACTTCAATACAGCGTGGTCGAGTATGTAGTGGCTTCATCGAACCCACTGGTCGCTCATGGCGTTTAACTTTCAGTTCAGTGGTCGGCATCATGCGTCCAAAGGCGTTGTCACTGACCTCTTTACTTGCCAAGTAGCTGTAGACCATGCGTAGGTCATCCTTGAGTATGTAGCAGGGTTCACCTGTGTTGACGTACTCCAAACAGGCGGTAACAAAAGTTTTTACCCGGTTAAGTGCGAGTAATTCTTTGGCTTCTAACCCTGCGGCTGGCTTATCCAAGATGCCGATGAACGCACCAAAGTCGCCACGTTTGATGTGGTCGAAGAAACGCTCTGCGGCTGACATACCAGCAGCTTGCATTTCGTGTTTGGCCTCGTTATCCAAGATGGTGCTGACCATCTGTTTATTCACATTGAATGCTTTGAGGAAACGAGCGAAGCGGGGGAGTTCTGGCTCTAGGGCGGCAATGAAACCGTCCCAATCTTGGGCAATTGCGGGTATGCGCATTTTCAGCATTCGACTTTGGCGAACGGCAATGTTGTAGCGTCTTTTATCGCTGGTTTGCATTGCGTCAAAATCGTTAGTACCAAAGATGAAATTCAGTCTTTGTCGCGCTCTGCGTTGCATTTGCTGCATACGCCTTACCATGAACATTGGCTCAGTGATAAGGTTACGTAACAAGGCTGCGGCTCTGCGGTTACCGACTGATGCGCCTTTCATGTTGAACTCGTCAACCATGAGTACCATTGCATCTTCCATCCATCCGTTGAATTGGTCATCTGCAATCCCTTGTAGGGTGTTCTGTACTGCGTAGTCAGTACCGAACAGCTTGGATAGGACTTGATGGAAGAATAAACCTTTACCTGTTCCCTCCTCACCGTGGACTAGCCATGCTGTGCCAGCTTTGTCTTTGGTTTGGAATATGAACGCTAGCCAATTAACAAAGTGCTCGAAACACTCAAAATCGTCACCTAGCATGTGCAAAATGACTTCTGAAATGATTGGACATTCCACAGTCAGTAGCCAACCGCTCCCGTAGCGTAGTGTGTCTGAGTAGGGGTGTTCCTCTTTGGCTGCCATGTACTTTGTTGGCTTGAATCGGTTCACGTACTCTTTGTCACCGATGCGAAATTGAACTTCTTCGCGTTGCGGCTCCATCACTACGTATTTAGGGGGAACAGGGTCTGGAACAACCACACCGTAATAAGATAGCCATTCCTCAGCGACCTTAGCGTTCTGGCGTGGGTTTAGCTCAACAATCTCATTGTTCTCAATATCCACTTCCAGCGTGGTATAGGAATCTGTGGTTTGGTCAATGAACACTGAGCGTTGGATTTTACGTGTTACACCTGCCTCAGCATCGACCACTTTCTCAAAACCACCACCAAACTGCTCTACGTGTCTGGCGTAGGCTTCGGCATCGGCCTCTTTGAATAAGAATGGTGGCTCGTCTGGGATAAAGCTGTGTACGATTTCTGGGTTGCTTTTGAATACCCAGTAGGCGTTATTTGACCCCGCGCCTATGTTGTATCGGACAAATTCGTTGTCCTCATAGGCCAATGACATACGAGCTTCGGGCGGGTTGATAGCCACACTTTGCTCACGGCCATTGATACGCATCCGTTGGAACTTAACCTTGCGCGCTGGAATCCCTGCGGCTTGTTGGAGTTCACGCAACAAGCTGTCTCGTCTGCCAGCCACAATGTCCATTTTTGAATCAAGCTCAGTTAACTCGTCACCAAGGTTGAATAGGGGTTTATCTTTTTCAACGGCTACGAAACGCTGAGAATCATCATTGAATGGGTTTTTCAGTCTTGGCCCAAAAAGAGGCGGGGCGATATAAACCACTCGCGCAGGTTCAGCTAGACAGGGGTCAACAACTGAACTTATCCGCATTTTTGAAGCCGTTAACCCTAAGCACTCATAAATATCTTGTTGGGTATAATTAAGCGAGGTTGTCCAATCTTTGATAAGTCTAAAGTCATAAGGCTTATCTAATAGAAAGTGGATATGAACGCTTAACGATTTTTCTTTCAAGCCAAAGCTGCTGCTTGCTACGGCTACGTAAGAAACGTTGTGTAGTGCTTGGGGCAGCATTGCGATAACCCGCTCTGCCTCGGCCTTAACATGGGTCGCGGTTGCGTTTTGACGTAAGCCGTCCTCCACTTTAAGGCCATCAATATCTAATACTAAAAACTCGGTTTTTGCGCTTTTGTCTGTTTTGTCTCTGCGCGATTCATTAACTAAGTCTTTAGTGAATACACCACGATATAGCGCACGTCCGTGCATTGCGTGTTTTGCTAACAAATCCCTGTAAGCTTTGACACCTAAGTTTGCATCAAATTCTTCGGTGTAAGAGGTTACTTTTGCAGCCAGTGGGTAAGACCTAGTGCCACCATCAGAAAGACCCAGTTCCTTTCGGAGTGGGCCAACTTTATGGTGAGCAGCTATAAACTGTAACTTCATGCTCGCCTCACATATTTCTCATAGTCGGAACTACAATCAAGGTCACAAAACAACTGTCCCTCATTGGTCAGCGGGGCTTCGCAGTAGTAGCAAAGCCCCTTTGGGTTCAGCCTTTCGTTCTTATTGATGTGCCGTGCCCTCTGTATTTGAGAGCGGAGGATTAAACTTTCTTTCTCAACACTGGAATCAATAAAATCAGGCATAGTTAACATTCACCCTTATTTAGTAGTAATTAGTTATAAAAATATAACAGTATTACTACTATAATTCATCATAAAAACGCAATGCAACAGGTAAGAAAGGGATTCCATCAGGTGTTAAGTTGAAGAATTTCACTGTTAATTTTCGACCAATATAACGCTCAATGTCTTGTGCTATCTGGTCTTTTTCTTCCATCGTGCCATGTGCAGTCACATCAAATGTCTTCCCATTTTCTGTTGTGCATTGGAACACGGGGACTTGGTATTCACGTTCAGGTCGAATGTAGGGCTTGCCAAGGGCGTAACCTGTAATCGTAAACTCCGCGTCCTGAAAGTCTTTAACTTTAAGTAGCGAAGATGAACGTTTACCGTCCTCATAACCCGCATCACCCCAGCGAACCATTGTGCCCTCATAACCGTCATTGATATTGGTCTGGTGGAGATGGTTAAGCTGCTCTTGGTTATGTAGGACGTACCCATAGACTAGGGTAATGGCCTTGGTGTTTGCCCCAGCAAAAATATTAGTTAGCAACCCGTCACGCTCTGCATAGGGAATGTTGCGCAGCACTATGTCATAAACGTGATAACGTAATTTGGCGGTGTCTGGCTGTAAGCGTTTAGCCCATGATGAAATGGTCTGTAATGCTGTGCCGTGGTGATATAACTCACCATCTAGGGTTTGCCCATCCCAGCGCCCAGATTCGTATAGCTCGGCTAACTCTGCGGCAATATGGGGAATATTCATTGGTTTACCTTTGCGACTGTACAGCACCACTTCTTGCTGCTCGTTTACTGTCGCTAACATGCGGTGACCATCCAGCTTCGGTTGGGCGATAATAGGGAATGCCCAGCTTTTTACCTTTTCGATTGGTTTTGCCAGCATTGGCATGGCAAGCCCTAAGCTGTTACTGACTTGACTGCCCTCAGCAGGGATTTCTTCTACGTAACCTTTATCAAGCTGTTTAGATACTTTGCTCTTGGCCTCGCTTAGAGCTTGTTCAATAGGGCTGGTTTCATTGGCACGGCCAATGTTTTTGCCTTTGGTGATGTTAGTGACTGTTTCTACTGGTTTACCACCAATCACCTTGGTAGATAGACGTTTAAGGGTTGCTGTTCCATCATCATTGGCAGCAACTTGGATCAACCAATCCCCAACCTTGCCATTTGAGTGAACTTTGAATAATCGTTTTTCATATGCAATTGCAGCAGACATAATGCTTTCTCTCTTTATTAGTTGTTATACAGTTCGGCCTAAACAGCGAACCACTTTTAGGCCGTGTTCGTGGGCGTATTCGAGTGCGCTTCCAAGTGAGGGGAAGTACAACTCGTTGCCGTTATCCATTAGGTAAATCATGCAGCGACAGCGAATAATGGTTGGTTAAGGGTTTTGGCTACCTTACGTTCCCGTTCAACAATCACGGCTGCTCGGTTCGGCTCACTTGCCCCTTTAATATCAGCATGGGTTGACCAGTAGGTTAGGGCATTGAACAGTGCCCAAAGGTTGCGGCCTATTTCGCCACGTTCGTCCGTCCAGAAGTTAATCAGGTCTTGACGCATCGACTCTGATTTACACTCGCCATGCTTATCAAAGCCAACGTGTTGTTCAATGAGGTCAATGGCCTGTTTTTCTGTGATGCTTGTTTGTGCCCAGATGCGCCAACGTTCTCCCTCTTTCTCGAAGTTGTTAAGCGCGGCTGCGATTTGAATACCTACTCGTGGTATGTCTAGCACTGAGGTATGGCGTTTACTGGTCTTGGTTAGGTGCTCCCCAACAACCATTCCGTTTGCACAGACTATGCGGTAACCGCCAACTAATACTTGCAGGTTGCATGAGCCGTCATAGCTATTCAGTACGTTGATGCGTAGGTTGGTTACGTCGCCTGTACCTATGTTGATTTTGTGCTCCGGGAAAATGTATGAGCGCACTGTTCGTCCACCTGCGTAGGCGGTTTGATCACGTATTATCAACCCGTTGGTATCGAGGGTTGGGCAGCGTTCAATGATTTGATTGATGCCGTTATAAATACTTTCATTCGTGGTTAGCTTGTAGGTCTTACCGTGTACAGCTAACACAGTGTTGGTGTCTCTGCGCACAATGGCGGTTTGGCCTCTGTCACTCAGCCCTGTTAACTGAGCCAGTGGCACTTGTTCAACGGGAAAGAAAATGTCATCCGAAAGGGCGGTGACATTGCGATTGTGTAAGGTGCGAACATTACGCGCACTGTTTAATTGAACTACTGTCATGTTGGCTTTCTCCTAGATATTCATAGGTGGCAACAACACGGTTACCAAGCAAAAGTTGTGCTTTATCTGGGCTTGGGAATCGGAAGTTGGCGGCTTTCTCAAAGTACAGCCATGAACCTTGGCTCTGCTCATTTTCAGGCTCAAACTGCACTGCGTTACTTTGTACATGCTGAACAGCACGTTCTATGGTTCTTGTTGGTTTGAACTCACCAAAAGCTGGGTAGTAGGTGGTTCTCCAACGAGAGCCAAGTGTCATAGCGGCCTTGAGCGACCGCATGGATTTCAAAATAGGTTGCATTAATGTCTCCTTTCTTTGGGGTCACAGGTGGGGCACTCATGCAGGTCAACAGCCAAGCGTCCCATGCCAGGTACTTCGGAAACGCATTGCTTGTTAGACAGCACAAGTTGACCGCCACACTTGAGGCATTTAGCTCCATTAGTGTCCTCAACATCACCTGCGCCCATGACAGGGGTTTCATTGGCATACAGGATGTGGCGGTGCTTTTCTGGCTCAACAAAATTGGCTACGTGTTTAGCAGCCTCGGTAAAGTTAGCGAATACATGTGGTTCGCCTGAGTCGTTGTTCAGTATCATGGGTTCATCATCACCGTGCTCGTCCCAGTAAAACACGACAGTGGGTTGGTTCTTCGCGTAATTGTTGCTCATGCGGCTGCTCTCTTTGATTTGAATTTGGTCTTAATTTTGTGCTGCCTGCAGTAATCTAAAATCTCCGTCTTGGCGATATTGGATTCTGTGGCGTTTGGCAGACTATTTCGGGCATCACACCATACAATTTCCCCGTCAGTGCCGAGGAATCCTTGGCGGGTAATGCCTCGGTCGGCATGGAAAAACTCAACTACGGGCGAGTTTGGGACAGCTTCGTAGTCATTGTCAGGTGTCATAAAGTGGTTAATGAAACGAATGGTGTTCTTGGATTTCGGGTCTGAGTAAAACGGCAATGTGCCTGTCTTTCTCACTTCGCTGCGTATATCACGTAGCTCTTTATCAGAGGCTTTACGGCCACGTTCACTGATTTCCAAATCCGCTTTGAGTTTGGCAATACGGGCTTTCTGCTCTTTGTTGACTCGTTCTAAGCGTTTCGGGTCAAGGGCGCGTAGCTCTCGCACCTCGGCACGTAATTGTTTCAGTTCGGCATCATCTTTTTGTTTTGTGGTGATGGCTGTGTTGATCACAACATCCTGCTTACTCAACAAGGACTCTTGTTTCTCAAGAGCTTGGCCTTGTTCTTTGACTACGCTTTCTAATGAGTCAATGGTGTCGCAGGCTGCGTTGAACTCAACGGCATCTTGGTTGTGTAGGTTAATTAACGCTTGGATTAATTCATCAAAATTCATATTCATACTAATAACCTTTTATTAGTGTTACTGCTATCTATAGGCGAGCTTTTAGAGTGGTTCACGCCATTGCACCCACGTAATAATTAAGATTAACGGGAAGTTATTTCGAGTATTCCTTAGCCCAGCCGCCTTCGTTAGCTAGGGGAATACCTACTGCCCAGCGAGGGGGCGTTGACATGATTTCTTCAATGCTTGCATGGGCATCATCAGCAATGGATTCGCGTACTGCAGATAACACTTCATCGTGAACACTACCCATTACCCAACCTTGCTCGGTGCGTTGGAGCATTTCCTCAATACGCACTTTCTGGTCAAGGAGAATGTCACGGGCGGTCGCTTGAACAATGTTCTCAACAATTAGCCCGAACCACATATTCTTTGGTACTGGCTTACCCCAACGGTTACGTTTCGAGGAATCGAAAAGCACACGAGTTGATAAGCCTCTTGCGTCCTCTTTCACCTCATAACGGGCGTTTGGATAATGTAGGATTCGACCACTAGGTAATGTGATTTTGTCCTTTTCAGCCTTGAATAAGTTGTTCGCGCCAAAGTACACCTCACCACCATTAATTAGGGTAGGGATGACCACGCTCTGTACGTAGTGCCACATAGCAACGATGGCAGGGTGCTTAGACTCGTAGCTGTTCTTAACCTTTTTCGCAAAGGCATCGTCAACGAACATCGGCTCCATGCCAAGTGGCCCAGATGCTAAGTATTCTTGGAAACCAAACCAACCCATGCCGAAACCTAGGCCAAGTGATGCAGCCTTACCCATTTGGCGCTCATCAGGGTTCTCTTTTTTGTTAATTGGCTTGTTGAAGATGCTCGCAGCCATGCTTGAATACAAGTCAAAGTCAGGATTGCAGGCAAATTCTTCGAGTAAGTCAGTCTGTCCACTGAACCATAAGTTCACACGTAACTCGATGTTGGATAGGTCACACACGCTAATAACATGGATTGGTGGTGCTTCCATCGACAAACGGTGCTTACCACCACGGGTGTTATTCTGTTGGTTAAGCTTCTGTCCACCTGACCATCGACCCGTTTGGTCTGCCCCGTAGTAATTCAAAAAGAATGGCATACAGGCATCGGGGAAACCTGCTGTGCGGAACTTGTCGGCAACGTCCAACATGCGCTGGGCGCGAGATAGGGCAATGGTACTTTTGATTAAGCGTCTGGCCTTGTAAACCTTTTCATGCTGTGAGTGTTCAATCATCATCTTGACGTATTTAGGGTCATCTTTACCCAACGCAGGGGTTAGCTGTGCTGTAGTGGGTGAGATTTTCATAGGTACTTTAATACCCAGCATCGTTAATACGGTGGCGTACTGCTCGTTACTTGAAAAGGATTTAGCATCAAGGTTATTCGCTTTCTCGCCAATGACACCTTTAAGGTATTCAATGGCCTCAACAACGGCTTCACTCTTGTTAACCGTTTCATCTTCGACGACTTCATTGAGCAAGTCATCATTAATACAGAACTGAGGCTCAACGTGACCACGCACGGTGATATGGATAGCAAACAATTCATTGTGTAAGCATTGAGAACCCATTAACTCTTGTACACGCTGGACGTAAATAGCGAACAGTCTGCGCATCAAGTTGGTGTCCTGTTTACAGTATTTCGCTAGGTTCTCGTGCTGCTCTGCGGTGATGTACTCATAAGGCACACCATCAACACTTACCAATTCTTCACCACCTTTATGCAGTGACTCGTCATCTGGCCACTGTTCAAGGGCACAGGTCTTTAGCGAGGATGAAGCGGTCGGTTTGAGTAAGGTGCGTAGGGCTTTGGTGTCAAAGTAAGCATCAAAACGTAACCCTAAATGCCAGAACGACACCGCACCATCGAACGGGGTGTTGTGAGCACAAATACCAATTCGTTCACCGGCTGTTTGCCGCGCTCGAATATCATCAACCCACGCTGACACATCATCGGGCTTGTGCATGTAGCGGATTTCGCCCATATCTTCGGCTACACCTAAGCCTGTGACATGAAAACGTGGGTCAAAGATATACTCTGCATAGGTCATCTTGGTTAATGACATGGCTTTACCTGAAGCATTCTTACGTGTCTGGTAAAAGGTTTCAAAGTCGAGGAATAAGATGACGTCTAGCTTGAAAGTACGCTTTACTTGCTCAATGACAGCTTGATATTGAGTAATGTCCATAATGTTCCCTTATGCTGATTTCAACAAGGCATCGAGCGACTCACACTGGGCAGGCTCGACCATATCTTTTGGCATGTAATAAATGGCATCTGGATAGCGTTTCAAAATGGCGCTAAGTGATGGCATTTTCTGCAGCTCGAAGTACAAACGTTCCTGCTTGTCCTCTATCTCTACATAGATAGCTTTGAATGCCGCAACTTTCTCAGCAACTACGCTGGCTAGTGGGGAGATCCCATCCAGCAACGTTAGCTCTGACACATCAACCTTGCCCTTGGCTGCGTCATAAGGCGCACCTGCCATGACATACAGAACGGTGTCCTCTGGCACATCAAGGGTTATCTCACCATCTTGGAATGTCAGTGACTTGGCTCGGTGAATGAGGTTGTGAAAGTAATCTGCATCAGGGTTAAGCGACTCTGCCCCCGATGCACGGTTAAGCGCATTGATTAAGTCTGCCGTGGCTGCGCGCAAGTCTTCTTTCGCTTGGTTAAGTGGCTCGGCCATTGCTGCGTGTGAGAATCCAACGGCAATAGCGGCTGCTACGGCTGCGGAGTAACGCATTCCTTTTTTAAGTTTCAATGGCACTTGATAATTGACTGTCGGTTTCATATCAAATTTCCCATATTAGGTTTGAGACAAGGGGTTAAAGTTAAGCGGCACTGAACTGGGGTGCAGGAGCGGGCGACGCTAAAGGTGCAGGTGCTGGAGCAGACACCATGCGGTCTAACAAGGCTGTTGAGTCAGTTTCCATCAGCTTTAAGCGGTTGGTAATGTTGTTCAACGCATCTTGGGCAGCGTCTTTTTGCGCATTTAACTCATTCAGAATTAACTGCTGCACGGTATACACTTCTGCTTTAGTGGTGATTGAAATCTCGTAATCACCACGGTTTGCATCGGTTATGTCCAGACGTATGATTGGGTTGTATAAGTCGTTAGGGTTCATTAGCGATAAGGTGTAAACCTCTTGCGAGTCAAAAGGTGTAACGGCCACCACTGTGCCGACTAACACCTGCGTCTGACTACCTAATGTGTGAGCTTTCTTGAGTACCTTTACGGGCATACCTACATTTACAATAAGTTTGGTGTGCATAAATCACCTCTACTGATTGGTTAAGGGATGCCAAGGCTAGGCGGCCTTGGCGTGTTTTCTTTTACGTGTACCGTGTCTATGCTCGGCACTTGCTGCGTTTTTCTTACGCATTGCTGCGAAATACTTTGATTCTGGACGTTTACCTTTTTGCACATCATTTCGCACCTGATAGAAGTCCCACGCATCCTCGCTAGGGGCGAATGAATGGTGTCTCAGTCCTAGGTAGTGCTCGATGTGGCATATTCGCTGGTTGGTGAGGTCTAATCGTTCATGGGCACGTTTCACTGCGGTTTCGAGTAGCGTTAGGCGATCATCAATTAACGCCAACTGCCGAGCATGATGCGCACTTGTTTGAATGTCTGAGATAAGTTGTCCAATCTTTTTAAGCATTGATTAACTCCTAGTGGTACGTCCCTGTGTGGGGCGCTTGTTCTTCTTTGGCTTTTACTTGGGTGAACTCGCCTGTCTCTCTGTCGAGCTTAAAGGCGCTAACTCTGTCAGAGTCCAGTTTTCCAGACTCAATGGCATCTATAAGGTGTTCAGCAACTTTTTCTCGTATGACTCGGCTCAACATGAGCGCAGCTTCACTACTCATTGCGTCACGAACGCCAGACTCTTGCTGGAATGACTCATCGGACGCAAGATTGACAAATTCTTGGAATACTTTTATCTGATGGCTGAACTCGAAATGCTCTGGCTGGATAGCCTCTAAAACGTGCTCTCCAAGAATGTTGCGGATTATGTTGTCAGTGTCACCGCTAGCGACCACATCTAGCAGGTCGATATTAATTTTCGCCTCCATTTGGTCAAGGCGGGACAAGTGGTGCACGGCTGTAGCCCCAACAAAGGCTGCGGTTAACATGGCAATGATGTCTTTTACATTTTTTGCTTCAGAGAAGATTCGCGCTATCTTTTGGCAACGCTCAACCTCGGTATTCAGTTCTTTATTGTTGTTATCAGACATGGTTTTTTTCCTTATATTAATGGTTGAGGGATAGGGGATTTAGGCCGATTGTTTTCTGGCAGTTGCTAATGCCTGGGCAACAATGTCATTTGCCCGATCTTCATTAATGGCTGTCACTAACTGCTCGCGTAGTACATCGGCAGAGTTTATGCCTGTGTCGTAAGAAGCACGGACGATAGACATGGTTAACAGTTTCTGTTTGTCACTTAACTCAGGCTTCTCATTGTTCACCAAAAAAGGCGTTTCAAGGCGAACTAGCGCAATGGATATTGCAGTAGACAGTAATAAGCCAATACTCTCTGGTGAGCGGCAATCGCTAAATAGCTCTTTTAGCTTGCCAAATTGGACTTGGTGCTCCGCTTGGGTTGGAAATTCCATACTTTCTGTCCTTATTACACGCTGCTTAGGCAGCATCAGATTTAGGGTCAAACTCGCTCTCGTCAAAGAACGAATCAAGAGGGTCTGATTTGAACGGGTTACTTTCTTCTCCGAACACATCAAACTCATACGCATCCAGTGGCGGGACAGGGTGCTCCTCTACCTCTGGTGTCGTATTCTGGTCAACGGTGCGCTTGTTAGGGGCGAGTAACCCATTAAAACGCTCCTCGTTGTGGAACTGGGGCAACGGGCTGTAACCTGCACGGCTAAAATGCACAGCGACCTTAGCGCCTTGCTCGATTTGGTCAGTATCAACAAGCTCGTCAATACCTAACGCACGAGTCAGGCCACTTAATAGGTTGGTGTGCAGGTCACGTTGTTTAGGTGAATCTGCCTCAATGAAAAAGTTGAAAGGGTAATAACTGTTAATGCGTCTGCCATCGTGCGAGCCGATACAGCGCATGTTGACGTAAGGCTCACCTCTAACATTCAACGCGCACTTAGCAATCTCGAATAAGTACCAACCACGGTCGTAGTAAGGCGCATCAGGTTTTTGTTTGAATGGTTTATTTAGTCTTGCCATAGTCTCTTTCTCCCTACCCAATGCCCTCTGGCACTAGGTTGTCTAACTCGATGTTGTTCACATCACTATCTCTGTACCCCACGACAGGGGCGTATTGGCCTGTTTGGTAGGCGTAGGCCACAACACCTAATGGGTAGAACTCGCCTTGGAACTTCACTAGCGGCTCACCACGTTTGCTTTTGTACTTACTGCCGCCTAATGCACGGCCTTTCGCCATGCCTTTTGCCCAGTGGTACGTGTTAGTGAATGGGCAAAAGTCGATGTGCTTGCGAAGTAGCTCAATGTTCAACGGCTTGGGTAACACTATCTCCATTGCAGATGGTGGCTGCAGGGCAGGGGTCACTTGCTGCGTATTGGTTGCCGTGGATAACGCATTCACCACCACTTGTAAGTCGGCACTGATACGCTTCAAAAGGGGGATAACTTGTTGGTCGATAGTCATCATTTAGCCTCATTTCTTTGTCTGGTTGGGGCGCTCTGTATTCAGGGCTGTAAACATCCCGCACCTCGAACTGGTGATACAGGACAGTTATTACGCAAGCGAGTAGGGCATACACGATTGGGTGTAACGGGGCATTGCTCTGTCTGTCTTGCTCCATGCTGGGCATCCTCCAACGGTTTGTAACAGTGGTTAACAGGTATTAATTATTAGTTATTTATTAGTAATACTGTTATCAGTAGACAAATAAAAAGCGCACCACTATTAGGGCGCACTGTTAAAATAAGACCTGAGTTATTTAACAGGGATAACAGTAAATCACTAATAAAATTTTGTCAACGGGCAAAAAACGGTTAATTTTGGCTATTTATTGAGCAGTTTTTGTTTTTTGTCCAACAACGAAAAAATTGTTGGACACGATGTTGGACACGCTATAAGCTATTGAATATAAAGAGAAAAAACAGTGTTTTGTCCATGATCCCACAAGCAGGTGTAATTATTGTTGGACAAGTGTTTTTCCTTTTACATTCAACGTGTTACAACGCTCTGTCCACCTTTGTCCAACAATTTAACGAATTTTTAGTTACACGCGAGGAAAAAATAAATCGGCTACGTGTTACGTAATAATATTTTTTCTATATATAACTGGAATTTCGCGTCAAATTCTTGGATTGTTGGACAGCGCCAAAAAACTTATTACGTATCAAGTATTTAGTCTGTCCAACAATTTGATTTTGGCCTATTTGGGTGAAAACTTGATGGCAATCAATAGCTTACGTGTTTTCGGGTTGTTGCGTGTCCAGAGTGTGCCAGCTTGTAACGTGCTGATTAATAAGTGATTTTTGGCCTTTGTCCAGCATTGTCCACCCTCTGTCCAAGAATGTTGGACAGCCTTATTAGAGGCTCAAGCTCCTGTATCGCGTTTTAAGCAGCCTTTAACCCTTGTCAGCTACCCATAACCCCCCAACAAAAGAACTCATCACCAGCAAGCGCTGTGTAGCGATTATCGCGTATTTTTCATTGGGTTTTAGTCAATGCGTATTACGTGTTTCGCGGCCTTGTTTCTGGCTACGTTGTACGTATTTGTGGACGAGTGTTCATGCTAATGAACAATTGTTGGAGGCAGGTCACGGATTGCCCTCTGTCCAGTGTGTATAATCCGCGAAGCTAATATTCGGCACTTAACCTTTGCTAAGAGACTCGTATGTCCAAACACATTAAAGATTTCCTCCCTAAGCCACTCAATGAGGACGAACTTAACTTTATTGAGAAACGAGGAGTGGAGAGTGGGCGGATTCTTGATGATGCTTGGAGTGTAAGTGAGTCTGCGCGCAAGTTTCGTATTGCGTTTTGGTTTTGTCTTGCCCTGTGCGTTATACCTATTTATGACAGAGAGAATGGCAGCTTCTTTTGGGAAACGCTCGCCGAGGCTGGGCCATTGCTGGTCGCAGGTTACATGGCAGTTATCGGATTCGGCATCTGCTGGTTCAAACTCCGTAGAGAGTCCAACATACTCTACCGTCAAGCAGAAGCCATTCGCGAATTCCCACTTCCACTGTATGAGATAGCTATTTGGTATGGTAGTTTGGATGGTTTCGGCAACTTTAAAGGCATGTTTATGCTCACCCATAACGGCCAAAAAATATCAGTTCTGTACCCCTCATTGAAGGCAGAACGCAATGAAGACCTTGTTGCAAGAGGGCGTGTGCGCATGGACAACGACTCAGATTGGCGCGAAAAAACGAAAACGTAACAACTAGCCCACGTTACGCGGCAGTTGGTCGAACCCGCAATAGGTGTAGAAATTAGAGACTAGTCGCGCACGTTCTTGTGTCATTTCGCCTGTTGCGTTCGGGCAATCTTCGATGACGTTCACGCCAAGTACAAGGGCGAGCTGTGATGTGAGTTCTTTGATGGTGAATGTGCGATTGTTGATCATCTCTCCCAACACACGCTTGTCAATGTTCGGACTTAATGCGCATTCAGCGCTGAATAAAGGTAAATCCTCAAAGTGGCTCGTTAACTGCGCAAGTAACGCGCTGCGTGTCATGCTGGTCATGGCTTACACCTCTAACGTGTTAGGTAACAAGGATACGTGCAACTCGCTACAAAGGTTGCTGGTGATTAAGGCTACGTGCTGAGTGATGGTTGCGGCATCTGCTCCGCACTCGGCCAATACACTCAAGTGGTCGTTGGCGCGATTCAAAAGGTGATTGAATGTGGCTAGCTCCATAATCTTTATTCCTTAATGGTTGATGGTTGATGGTTGACCAGCAGGGGCTAATCAAGACTATTAAAAAAACTTGTATCACCGCTTCCCTAACAAGGAGGCGCAATAAAGAGGCAATCCCCAAATGGCGGTCGGTCTGCGGGGGTGAGTCGATGGAAATTTTTTGTGTCCCGAAGTCAGGGCTGCTTGGACACTTGGACCTAGTGCAAGGGATCACGCAGCCGCAACAGTTGACGGTCGCAGGGGAGCGCTCCGAGCGGAGCGAGGCTCCCCGATGCGAGCGTCAACTCTCTTGTCAGGCGGCCGTGATAAATCTGTGCGTAGTACATGTGTACATGCAGAACTGAGGGCGGGTAAACAAACAAACTTTCCAGCGAATCAACCACGCTGACTGACCCAAACCCAATTCCCATTCCCTTACTTGCACGAGATACACGCTATTTTGCATATGACCTTGCTTACCCGAACTCCCGAATTGCCCACTATCCAACAGCGAACACTTGCCAATCGACAACCGACACTTGCCAATCGACACTTGCCACTCGTTAATGACTAATTGACAAGTAATCATTAATAATTAATCACTCACGCTTTCACCTCTCACGTTCTCACTCCTCACGGACTCACGTTCTCACCGCGCTGCTTTTTCTTTTCACGCGCGGGGACGGACGGCAGGCCGCAGGGCAGCCACAATTTCGCGCCATAGTTGGACTAAGGAAAAAGCCCATTTTTGAATGGGTTTTGTAAGCAGAGATTAGGGGGCAGGGACACGCATTAAGGGAAGTGATATGCGCAGGTGTTACCTAGCCAGTGTTAGGCAGCAGGGCGTAGGTAATGGTTAAAGGTCATTGACAGTTTGCCCATAGATTTACGTGTTAAGTAAGCATTATGCCGGGCTTTGTCTTGCTCAGTGACGTAACCTTTGCCGCTACAACGAGCACAAGGCACATGGCGACCTTTGTTGCGTATGAATATGAACTTGTCACCCTCGCATTTTGGGCAGCAATCATACTTGCCAACAGGTTCTAGTTTCTTGATGCCAAGTGCATCACGTAACTTGCTGGCGGCTGTACCAATCCATTCATAATAACGCTTTGAGTATGCACGAATGCGCTCTTTTGGTGTGTTGTCTGAGGTTGAGGTTTCAAAATCAATATCAAACTCTTTCTCAAAGTCGGTTGCAGGCTCAATGTCCATGATTGCGTCTAGCGCGTTTAGGTCGAATGTTTTCATGTTTGTCTCCTTAGTAAGTGTTGAAAAGCCATCCATAAAGGCCACCTAAGTGACCTTGAGTATGACTTTCTGGTTAAAGTCTTACACCTGCTGCGTCCATTTGGATTTTTTCAGACTCGAATGTGTCCAGATGTGCAAAGCGAGCATCATCAAATGAACTCATTAAGTCATCGACCATTGCAGTGGTGACTTTCTTGTTCTTCATGCCCATTTGCTTGTGAGTAGCGGCAAGCATACGAAGCACTTGTTGAGCTTTGTCGGTCTGAGCATGTTTACGTCTAATGTCGCCTAGGCGTTTTGCTAGCTCTGTGTAGTCGGTGTCCTCAAAGAACGACAAGCTGTGGATTTTTACAGGCTTGTCTTTGATTTCACCAGTTACAGAATCCACCGTTGGGCGCACTGTGGTGAACGTTGATGCCTGTGGATTGCCAAGCATCCGTTCAGCCTCGGTACGTGCCATTTTCTCAGTAAGATTTAGCCCCTCTAGGCGTTTCTTGGCTTTGACTTGACGAGCTACGAACTCGATTACGTCAAAGTTTGAGTAGAAAGAGAACATTGGTGGAGTGAACTTCTCGCCAGTTTCTTGATCTCTCAAGTCAGCCAAGGCCAACAAGCGGTCAAACTCTGGCATCCAAGTATCAAGCATTTTCTCTTGAGCTAATGCGTTGGCTAGGTCAATCTCTGCCTCGTTCAGACGGTCGATGTTGTCAGCATTTTGCACTGAGGCAATAGTCTCTTGTGCTGCATCAGCGTCTAGTTGGTCGATGCGTTGACTTAACCAGTTGATACGGTCTGTTAAGTATTGGATTTGAGTTTTAACCGCCCAACGTTTGTTGCGAAGTTTAAGGATTAAGCTCAACTTCTTGGTTGGTACACCATCAGGGAACATTTGCAGAAGCATGTCACGGCTGGCGATACGCTTCACTTGGCCTTTGTTCTCTACTGGTTGGCCATAACGTTGGTGTAAACGTTCGATTAAACTACCTATGGCTTTCCAAGTGGCGAATGAGGCGATTTTGCGGTGTTCGTCCATGCTACGACCTACTAAGTCATGGATAAACTCCTCTTTGGTTACAGCCTCATAAACGGCTTTGGGTTCAGCGTCACGGGCTGCTGTGACATTTGCCTTGCGCCACTGTGCGCCTTGACTTGGTGCCATTATCTCCTCGATTTCACGTAGGTAGCGTTCGGCTCTGTATTGCTCCTCTACGCCATCAATGGTGAAGTCTTCCGCTTCATCTTCCCACTGTTCGTCGCCATCAAGGTCGTTGTTGAGTTGGTAACTCGCCTCGATTCTGCGCATGAATGGGTGTAATTCGAAGCCCATTGGTGACATATTGCTAATGGCTTCTGCGTGGAACTCATACTCCGTGTACAAGTCCTCAACTGTATTGGCAATCTTAGTGGCACGTTCGGCAATGGCCTTGGCATCTTTGGCATCCAATGCCTTTACACCAATGTCTGTACCATTCTCTTTGTTTCGCTTGTCCACTAGAGTGCAGACGAACAATGAGAAGTCGTTGGTTAATGTGCGTGTTAGGCTGCTAAGGGCGAACTTTAGCCCCCAACCAAGGCTTGAGATAAAGCCATATGTTGAGTAGCCAGCAAGGTTACATCTGTCTAAGTCATTTGCGATAACTGTGGCGAAGTCTTTAGCACTTAGCGTAAGTAAAACCTCGTTGGCAATAGATAGGTTTTTGTTGTCTACGTGGTTGATAACGCTAATATCTTTTAGTTTTGCTTTGTTGGCTGCTAGGGTGTTTACTTTCTTTGCGATTGGTTTTAAGATTAATTTAGTCATAGGTAACGTTTCCTTATCAATGACTTGCACAGACGGGAGCTGCTACTCCCTCTGTGCCTCGCTCTACTGACCGAGCAGGTCTTTGGGCAAAGTGCCCTGATTAAAGATTTGGGACTCCGAAGTAGGTTCAATCAGTTCTGATTCAAACTCTGTGCGGAGAATCGAAAAAGAACCGAGTGCCCCACCTACCAGACGACCCATACATCTCAAATCTCAACCAGTGGCACTTATTCCCCCACCTTTAACACCCGTTACTTATTCCTGAACAAATCGACTTTTGATAAATAACTTATTCCGAATGGCGCTTTCCTCTGGGCGATTGATTTTGGAAAACTCAAAATCGTTTTTCGTAAAAAATTTTTTTATAAATTTTCCCCAGTATTTTCGACTTTGGCGCAGATTGATTAGCTGTTATTAGTAGTGTTACTATTATTTATTATTAGTAACACTGTTTTTATATGGCGTAACGATGACTACTAATCTCAGCACAATCAGCGCCCAATACTCAGACGTTGGCATTGGGCAGCTTACCTCCCAAGAAGAAATATATGTTCAGCGCAGAGCGCAGGGGTTAAATCCAACTGCTGCGGCTCGTTCAGCAAATTATGAGAACCCAGTTAAGGCAGTTGCTATGTTGTCCCAGCGTGAGGACGTGAATATGGCGATTGCTTATGCGCGTGAAATGCAGAGGCAAATTGCGATTGGTGCAGGTTCAATTGATTTTACAAAGGACGATGCGACCTTGATGTACCTTGAGGCACATGCGACCAGTGAGACTACGGCTGATAAGATTCGGGCGACTGACTCACTTGTTAAATTGCACGGGTTAGCGACACCTGAGAAGAAAGAGGTCGTTATCACCAACCGAGGACAGCTTGAGGTTCTTGATGACGAGGAGTTGTTACGTATAGCTGGGCAGGATATATCACTGTCGCCTGATGATTACATGGTGGCCGATGATGAATAAGGCTATTTGTGACGAGTGCCTAGCCACTATCCCGCATCACATGATGTACAACAAGGATTTGTGTATTGAGTGTGCCAAGCATTTGGGTGTGTTTGTCCAGCCGAACAACACTGAGGAAGTGAAGCGCATTGAGGCTGAAAAAGACCGTGTTGTTAAAGAGAATAAGCAGGCTAAACGTGAGAACCGTGCAGCTAAAAAGGCCGAGTTCGACAAGAAAGAGGAGGCCAAAAAGGAGTTGGCCGAACGTGCCTTGGTTCGTAGGCGTTTGTTGCCATTTATTAAGCGCCATAATCGGGATTACATGGCTGGTTGGGTTCATGCTGACATTTGTATGCGTCTGGAAAAGTTCTCGCAGGATGTGGTTGAGGGTAAATCGCCTAGGTTGATGATCACTATGCCGCCCCGACACGGTAAAAGTGAGATTGGTTCAAAAACATTCCCTTCTTGGCACTTAGGCCGACATGCGGAACATGAGATTATCGTGTCATCGTATTCTGGTGACTTAGCAGAGGACTTTAGCCGAAAGTGCCGTGACTTGATTGAGGAGGACAAGTTCAAGGCTGCGTTTAAGACAAGGCTTGACCCTGCTACTAAGTCAGTGAAGAAATGGGCAACGACTAAAGGTGGCGGTTTTACCGCTGCGGGTGTGGGTGGCCCAGTAACAGGTCGTGGTGCGCACATTGGTATTATTGATGACCCTGTGAAAAACCGCGAGGAAGCGGAATCTGAGACTACCCGCCAGAAGATTAAGGATTGGTATTCATCGACATTCTATACCCGTCTTGCACCTGGGGGCGGGATTTTGATTATTCAGACCCGTTGGCACGAAGATGACCTATCAGGCTGGTTGCTATCGGTACTGGCAGATGCCGAGCGAGAAGCGGCAGAGGCTGGGGTGGACTTGGCGGCTGACGTTGATAAGTGGGACTTGGTTGAGTACCCAGCGATAGCGATTGAGGACGAGAAGTACAGGAGAGCAGGCGAGGCGCTACATCCTGACCGCTACCCAATTGAAGCCCTAATGCGTATTAAGAGAACGCTTATCCCGCGAGATTGGGAGGCACTTTATCAGCAGAGGCCAGTGAGTGAGGACGGTGATTACTTTACGCAGGATATGATGCGTTATTACCATCCAAAGGACAGACCGCCTTTGTCGGAGTTACGTATTTATGCTGCGGCTGACTTGGCGATTTCGACTAAGCAGACGAGTGACTTTTCAGTCATTGTGATAGTTGGTGTTGACCGTGACGAGAATATTTGGGTACTGGATATGAAACGGGGACGTTGGAACTCGTTGGCGATTATTGACAACCTGTTTGAGACACAGATTAAGTATAAGCCAGAGATTTTTGGTATCGAGACAGGTCAGATTGAGCTTACCCTTGAGCCGTTTATCCAAAAGGCAGAGCAGGAGCGTAAAGTGCGTTTGCGTTACCAGAAACTGCCGACTCGCGGTAAGGACAAAGGGACAAGGGCGAGGCCGATTCAGGGGCGTATGGAGCAGGGGAAAGTGTTCTTCCCTACTATTGAGTCAACGCCTTGGATGTCAGCATTGTTCAATGAGTTGATGAAATTCCCGTTAGGCCGTAATGACGATATTGTGGATGCCTTGGCATGGATTGGTCAGATGTTGATGATGTTTGGTATTAAGCGAGCACCTAAAGCGCCACGTAAAAAGTCGTTCTTGGACAAGGTACGTAAATTTGGTGGCGGTAAAGGTCGCCACAAGTCGAGCATGGCGGCTTAGTTGTCCTTTATAACAGACTGATAACGTCTATACATACGCCAGATAAAACTAAATCCATATATGTTAGAGGAGTGTTGCCTAGGCTAGTTTTTACGTGCATTAGGCTGGTTAATAACTAAACCGTAGTGGTATTCTCCGCGCCTAATTTAATTGACACCTCAGAGAAATTTTAAATGGTTAGAATGCTATTGGCATTGGTCATGATTTTTGCGTTTACGGGTAAGGTACAATCTGATCCTTTGACACTAGAGCAGCGTGAAAATTTTGTGTGTACGGTGGTCGAGATTTTTGCAGGGATGGCCATAAATAAAAGGTATGAAGGGGTGTCACTTAATGAAGTTTTGAGGGATATAAATGAACTTGGTGAGGAAGTTTTGGAGGGTGTCGCTAGAGATGTTACGCTAGAGGCGTACAAACATACCATGACTACGGTTGATAGCCATGTTGAGCACACTAAAAAAGAGTTCGTAAATAAATGGGTTGTGGATTGTTATGAGTCTTTTTGAACAACCATTTTTTCTACGCTCTCTAAGTAGTTTTTTACGTCTTGGCCAGTGTTAAAACGTTCTAAAGTTATCCTTATAGCCTGTGCCGCCATGTTAAGTGCTAGTGTGTGATGCATTACGGCTGTTTCTTCGTCATATACAGAGCCTATCACAACGTTATAGTCAGTCGAGTTTTGTATTAGGCTTGCTATGTTACCATGCGCAGCCAATGACAAGTATGCGTAACACTTGTTGAACTCATCTGCTAAACCTGCTTTCTTAAAGCGACTCCATACACTCATTTGATCGGGGTCTTTTGCATACCTTTTATCAGTTTTATCCTCGAAAGCCTCCAATAACTTTTTGCCTCTTGATTTTTGATCTTTCGTCATGGCTTCGTGGTGGTCTGCATATTCTATGCAGCACGCCAAGTCAGCGAATGACTCCAATGCAGAGCGCAAGATGGTTGGAACAGCATTAAGCCGCCTGCTTCGTATTAACGCAACAGCATCACAGCAGAGTTCAGATACCCTAATACTCAAAGCGAGGATGTATTTCTCTTGCAGGTCATTGTAAGTTAAGTGCTGGAATTTTTCATCACGGACTCGGAGCAGTTTTTGCATTTCGTTGTTCAGTGGTGTTTTTGGACGCATAACGACCTTGTTTTTATGTCAGCTAAGTGAATGGCTAACGTAACACTACTGCATTTTAGTGCCAAGACCTTGAGGCCATGCGAGGGCATATTAGTGATTTTTTGATAGTTCCATGACTATTTTTTCTAAGGCATAAACCCTGCTAGTCATTTCTTGTATGCGCATATCATTCTGACGTAAGCGTTCTTCGTTGAGTGATATACCTTTCATACCAGCGACAATGTTGTCCCTATCTTCGGCAAGAGTCTTGAGTGTTTCTTTTACGTGGGTCAGTTCAATTCGTGCTGCGGTAAGCCCGTCACTACTTCTGTCTATCTTCCCACCAACCCATACGAGTGATGCAATGATCACGCCTTGCAGGATTTGGTTGAAGAACCCTTGTAACTGAATTGGTTGTTCATCTTTAGCGGCCATGTTGTATCACTGTTTCAAAAGTATTAGTATTACTGTTATTATACAATATAAGTAACACTTATCAATTTGTGGGCTTTTTGATGGGTAAAGACAAGAAACATCGTGAACTCAAAGACGCTGACAGTATTGCGTTGGATAACTACGCTCGTTTTGCTGATGCGTACAAAGGTGAACATACCTCTTATGTTGAGCGCGCACAGCGTAATGATAAATTCTACGCAGGTGAGCAATGGAAAGCTGAAGACAAAGCGACATTAGAGGCTGAGGGTCGCCCAGCACTGACACTTAACCTGATTTTATCAACTGTGAATGCCATCATTGGTGAGCAGTTAGACCGTAAGGTTGAGCCAATATTCCGTGCAACCAGTAAAGGGCATGAGGATACCGCATTTCGTTTGAACAAGATTACTCGTTGCATATTGAATGACAACGACTATGACGATACCGAGGAGCGAGTATTCAGTGATGGCATTATTGGAGGCCGAGGCTTCTTTGATATTCGTCTAAGTTTCGCCAATAACGCTTTCGGTGAGGTGGCTATTTCTTTGGAGAACCCACTTGAGGTTGTCATTGATAAAGAAGCTAAAGAAATGGACCCGACCACATGGAATGAGGTATTCATTAGCCGTTGGATGACTGTTGAGGATATTGAGGTTGAGTACGGCTTTAAAGCTGCTGAACGTATACGCTCAATGTCAGAGGGGCAGAGCTACCATGACGTAGAAAACTTTGATTACTTCGCTGAAACCTTTGGTGGTGAGGAAGCCCAGACCACAGACCCAGAAGAACGAGGCAAGTTAAGACGAGTGCGCGTTATCGAACGCCAGCACTATAAACTGTGTGAGCAGCTTTGTTATGTAGACGTTGTTACTGGTGATGTTCGCCCAATCCCAATGACCACCTCAGAGGAAGAAGCGAAGCAAAACGCACCACTTTACAATGCTATGGTTGCGAAACGTAAGATGCGCAGAGTGCGAATCACTACGTCTGTTGACCGAGTGCTACTTCATGATGATTGGTCGTTGTACCGCAGTTTCACCATTGTGCCATTCTTCCCATATTTCCGTAGAGGCCGACCATTTGGTGTCGTGGACAATTTGATTGATCCACAAAACCTACTCAACAAGACTAGCTCGCAGGAGCTACACATCGTTAATACCACCGCTAACTCAGGCTGGGTTGTTGAGGAGGGGAGTCTCACCAACATGGACGAGGACGAGCTTGAGGAGCGCGGGGCAGAAACTGGCCTTGTTTTGGTTCACGCCAAAGGTGCTAGCCGACCTGAGAAAATCACGCCAAATCAGATCCCCACGGGCATTGACCGAATTAGCCAAAAGGCATCATCGACCATTCGTGAGGTGTCAGCAGTTAATGCCTCAATGCTTGGCGCAAGTCGAGCAGACCAATCGGGTCTAGCCCAAGAGAAGTCGATTGTTCGTGGTCAGGTACAAATCTCAGTGGTGCTAAGTAACTTGCGCAGAGCGAGGCTAAATGTACTCCGCAAAGTGCTTGAGCTAGTCCAAGATTTTTATGTCGAGGAGCGTTATTTCTCCATGACCGATGACAGCATCATTGGCGAGGACGAGGAGCAGCAATATGGCATCAATGTACCGTCAGAAGATGGTGAGATTCTTTATGACGTAACGCTTGGCAAGTATTCAGTGGCGGTTGATTACCGACCTGCTGATGGAACGCTTTATGACAAGGAGTTTGAGGAAGCACTACGTATGCGAGAGCTTGGTATAGCTATCCCTGACTATGTGCTTGTTCAATACAGTAATTTAACTAAACGTAGTGAAATTGCTGAGTTCCTTAAAAACAGCCAAGGGTTTGGTGAGCTTTCCGAGGAGGAGGCAGCGTTACAGCAAATGCAGGCTGAACATCAAGTTCGTCTACTCCAAAAAGAAATCGAAACCATTGATGCAGAGATTCAAGTGGCCTTGGCTACGGCCAAAGAGAAAATGGCTCGTGCTGATTCGCTTGAGGGTTACAACGAGGCACAAATGGAAATGTTCAAACTTTCTGAAGCCCGTAAGCAGAAAGAGCAAGAGTTGTCCCTACGTATTGCTTTGGCCGCAAGAAGTCACAGTAACCAAAATAACCTTACTGATAAACGTATTGCGTCCCAAGTGGCAATGAAGTCTATGGATTTGTCATTTGCGGATAAAAAGACCCCCAAAAGTGAAACCCCGAAACGCTAACATAGGAAGATAAAATGGCTACTAAGCAAGATGACATTTTTGACACTGACCCAAAACCAACAACCAACCTGTTTGGTGGTGATGTGGACGATGAATTTGTCCAAGCAACACCAGAGGAACGAGGTGATGTGATTTTGGATGAACCCGAAGAAGAAACTGAGGTTGAGGAAACCGAGGAAGAATCTGAGGCTAAGGAGTCTGATGATGAATCCGAAGAAGAAACCGAGGAAAACGAGGAAGAACCCGAAGAATCTGAGGATGAATCTGATGCTGACGAGGAACTTGACGAGGAACAGGACGAAGATGAGAAGCCGAAGAAAAAGGCTCAATCGTCTGGTAAAGTCCCGCGCTCTCGCCTCAATAAAGAGATCCGCAAGCGCAGAGAGCTTGAAGCTAGACTCCGAGAATTAGAGCAGGGCAAAGAGCAAAGCCCCCAATCGCAAAAAGGTAAAAGTGAGCCAGAGCCTGAACCTGTGGCACTCAAAGATAAAATCTCGAAAGATGGCTTCCATAAGATGCAAGAGGCCATGATTGATGGTAACTCAGAAGAAGCTTTTGAGTTGTTTACCGAAATGATGACTAATGTTGCCTCAACAGTTAGTGAAGCTGCGGCAGAGAAAGCCCGGCAAGAAGCCCTTGGGGAGATCCAACATAAAGAAACGGTTAATGAGTTATCAAAAACCGCTTCTGAGTTGGCCGAGCGTTACCCAGAGCTTGACCATGAAAGCGATATGGCAGACGAGGGGTTAATTGAGGAAGTGGTTGAAACCCGTAACCTCTACATTGACCGTGGCATGAGTCCAGCAGAGGCATTGCGCAAAGCTGTTCGCCTAGTGGCAATCGACAATGAGCTTGTTGACCGTAAAGCTGAGGTTAAGAAACCTAAAGCCCCATCAAGAATAGATGCACTCGACCGTAAGACTGAGCTTTCTAAAAAAGAGCGGGGACGTTTAGGCGGTGGCAGCAAGTCACCAGCATCTAATGACCGCAGCCGAATTGCTAACTTGAGCGACCCTGACTTTGCAAGATTGTCTGACGAGGCAAGACGCAGAGCGCGAGGCGATTACTTATAAGTTAATTTATTAGTGACACTGTTGACATAAATTAACAGTGTCACTAAAATTTAATTATCCAAGTGGTAACTTGTAAAACTACTCCCGCCCTCCCATCGGCAATGGGTGACACACCGAAAGACCCACGTTACGGGACGACTTATCAGGATTCATTAATCCCTAGTCGTTTTGCTGTAACGACAGGGTTAGACGGAGAAGTCAAATGCCGAACAAGACTAATTTTGCTGCCTTAGATACCGATGCTAAAAAGGTTTGGACACGCGAGGTCATGCACCAAGCGCGTGAAAAAATGTTTGCCTCTAAGTTTATTGGTAAAGGCCCAAATGCCATGATTCAGCGCATTACCGAGTTAACTAAAAGTGCTCGTGGTAATGAAGCTGTTGTAACCTTAGTGCCAGATAGCAACCAAGACGGTATCGTTGGTGATAACGACTTGACGGGTAACGAGGCAACGCTAACTGCCCACCAAGATAAGGTCATCATCGACCAACTACGTCAAGGTTTCACTAACACTGGTAAATTAACCGACCAAAAAACGGTTGTTAACTTCCGTGAGACTGTACGTGATCAGTTAGCTTATTGGTTATCTGACCGTATGGATCAGCTATTCTTCCTTACCCTAGCAGGTGTGACCTTTGCTAAACGCAATGATGGTGGCACTCGCCAAAGCCAAGGCCAGAATAACGATAACCTATCAGACCTAACCTTTAACCATGCACTTGCGCCAACTACTGAGCGTCATGTGATGGTGCAAGCTGACGGTTCTATTGTGGACTCAGACACCACAGCCATTACCACCAATGACACCTTGAAGTACCAACATATCGTGCGTTTAGGTGCGTTAGCCAAACAACGCTACCTACGTGGTATTCGCGGTGATGGTGGCTCTGAAGTGTTCCATTTATTCCTTAACCCCGCAGCAATGGCCGAGCTAAAGCTTGACCCTGACTTTATCAACAACGCTCGTCATGCTGGCGTTCGTGGCGATAAAAACATGCTGTGGACAGGCGGTGACTCTTACGTGATTGATGGCTTAATCATTCACGAGTTCCGTCATGTACCAACAACATTGGGGGCTGCTGCTGGCTCTAAGTGGGGTGCGGTTGGTGATGTTGATGGCTGTATGGGCTTATTGTGTGGTGCGCAAGCGGTAGGTTTTGTTGACCTAGACAACGCTGAATGGGACGAGCGTGACCACTTCGACTACGGCAACCGTTACGGTATCTCTTACGGCAAAATCTTTGGTATGAAGAAATTGCAGTTCAAGGATGCTAAGGCCACTGCTGATGGCACAGTGAAACAGGATTACGGTGTAATCCGTGTGGATATGGCTATCAAGCAGTAAGCCTAGTTAGGTATTCGGGGGAGTTGCCAAGGACGGTGACACCGTAGTTAGTGTCTTTTAAGTGAGAGCAAAACAATGAAATTCAAGAACTATCGAACCAAAACCATTAAAGCCTGTAACGCAGAGGGTCATGCACTGTGCTTTAAGTCGGGTGAAGAACGCGAACTGCCAGAGCATTTGGAAGTATTCGCCATTGAAAGTGGTTTAGTGCCATTGGATGAAGTCGAAATGGTAGAAGCGCGTGAAGCTGAGGCAAAAAAGGCCGCAGATGCAGCCAAAAAAGCTAAAGCTGAAAAGGACAAGGCAGCTAAAAAAGCTCGCTCGGACGCACTAAAGAAAGCCTCGACCGAAGCCGCACAAGAAGAAGTGCTTGCGAAAGCCGCAGAGTAACAGGAGTAGCCGAACATGGCATTAACAGTTGATGACATTCTAACCAAGCGTGTTCGGCTCTTGTTACGCGACATTGACGAGGGTGGTGTCCAGTGGCGTGATGCGGAGCTAATCAATTGGTTTAACGAAGCATGTGAGGAAATTTCACGCCTACAGCCTGAATCGTCCTCAAAAACCGTTGAAGTTTCCCCATTACAACAGGGAGCTAAACAAACTGTGCCGCAAGGTACTTCATTACTGCTAGAGGCGGTTTGTAACTCGTCAGATGGCAATGAGGGTCGCATTGTTCGTAGAGTCGAGCGCAGCACATTGGATAATGAAGAACCTGATTGGATGATGTCGGAAAGGACTGATGTAGTGATGCGCTACGCTGCCAGTTTGACCGACCCAAGAGTGTTCTATGTTTACCCGCCATCGTCAGGTTCGGCTAATTCTGGTTTGAGTATTGTAGTCGCCACTGTGCCTGATAAGGTCACGCAGCTAACGGATATGTGCCCGTTACCTGATATGTATTCATCGGTTATTGCTAACTACGTACTACATCGAGCATTCAGCAAGTTAACGGAATCGGCAGATGCCCAGCAACGTGCCATTCACTACTTGCAATTGTTTGATGCACAGGTTGGCACAACGATTAATACGATGGAGGGACGAACAGCACCAGCGCGTGATCCGATTGGCCCAGGAGTGTAATCATGGCATTAGTCCAAGAATGGGTTGAAAGTATCTCTTTAGACGTTCCAGAACCTATGGCGGGTACGATTGCCCGTCAGGTGAGAATGGCAATACAAGAGTTCTTTCGCCAATCCGAGGCATGGCGACACCGCGAAACGTTTACTTTAACAGGGGACGAGTATGAGTTTATCTTGGGAAACCTACCAGCTAATACTTATGCTTATGCTAGCCGTCACGCTTATATCACCTATAGCACAGGTGATAGGCATAAACTTACCTCAACTTTACCTGAGCGACTTAACCCACGCACTCAAGGCTGTCCTACTGAGTTTGCTATTGACGGTAATGTTATTTTGCTCAGTGCCATACCACCTAACGGAGTATTGGAGGTTGAGGTCGTTGTCCAACCAACCCGTAATATTGGAGAGGTTGATGATGCCGTTTGCGACCGTTGGTTTGAGTATATCCGTCATGGAGCATTAGCGGGCTTGCTAAAAGCCCCTGATAGGGTGTGGACAAATAAGTCAGCCGCAGCCGAGCATGAGCGCCAGTTCTTATTGGGTATCGCCAAGGCCAAGCGTGAAATGTCACGTAACCGAAGCCGACCAAAGCGTAATGTTCGCTTTAACAAGGGGTTCGCATGGTAGGTGAGCATGAGGTCTTAATTGTCCACGAAGACGATGTTGAACATTTATGGCCTCTTGTTCAGCCTTGGCTAGAACGCTTGCACAAGCGCCATAAAGGGGTTGCCCCTGACAAGCTTAGGGAAATGGTAGACACAGGTGAGGCATTCCTTGTTATCTACGGGAAACAGGGATTCGCCATTTTTACCCCATTAGGTGACACCTATTTTGTGATTTCGATGGCTGCTTTTTCTGGTGTTTGTGATTTCCCCATTGAGCAAATCATATCGAATGCAACTGAACACGCTAAAGGGCTTGGTTTTAAACGTGTTGAGGTTGGTTCGCCCCGCAAAGCATGGTGGGTAATCCTGCCAAAACTGGGCTTTGTCTGGGACGGTGAGTTTAAGTTTACATTGGAGTTGTAGCCATGAGTATGGGTCCTGATGAACCAAAAACCCCTGAGAGCGAGAAGATTAAGACCCAAGTGTCTGCTCAGATGTTCAAAGAGGGAACGGCAATCAAAAGTCGTGTGGGCAAGGACTATGTAAAAGATGTTGTCCGTAAGACCGCAGGCCGAGAGTCAGCTAGCGAGAATCTTGAGAACGAGATCAAAAAGAGTCGTCAAGAAAAACCTAGAACGGCAACGGCAATTGCAGATTCTGCAGTATCAGGTGGTACTTCTGGTATTGGTGGTGCAATCCGTGGCGGTGCTACCGATGCGCAGCGCAGAGGTTCAGGTGCTTCAAGTGCTACACGTTCAGGGGCAAATCTGGTGAACACACTAAACGCAGCGTCCTCTATTGACCATGCCAAGAGCATGAATAAGTTTGACCAGCAAACAAGCCGTAACCAAATGGCCTTGGATGCAGTAGCTATTGGTGCAGGTATGGGGCTGGCTGACCGTTGGGACAATGAGGAGTTGGACGAGGAGTACGAAAGAATGGATCAGTATGCCCACAAACCCAACAGTCGTGGCGGCAAAAGACGCAAGCGTAAACAAATCGTAGGCATTGGAGGTTAATGATGCAGAACTTAGCCCTAGCAGAAGATTACAGAGGTGGCACAGGAGTTAGTAAAATCTCAACTGGTGGAACAGTTGTGCCTTTCTCAAGAAGTTCTTACTCACGGTCAAGCGCACTTACTTCGACCAAAGACCCTGAAAAGCTTCTCCAAGAAATGTATCGTTCACAGCTTACCGATTATAACCAGTACCAAAAGCCGTTGATTGATGCACTTGCCGAAGAAGCCGAATCAAATGACATTATCAAACTGGGTGACATTCAGGCCGAGGCGATTGGTGATCGAGTGCGTAACCGTACTGAGCGTTCCCTTTCAATGAACAACACCAACTTACTACCTAGCCAACGTAAAGCACTGGAACACCGCTTGAACAATGACCTAAAAATCACTGAGGGCGGCATTAAACGGGCAGCGAGTATTGCCCAGCAAGAACACAATACAGCGACTCGTACAAACCTAATGTCTATCGCTGAATCATTGCAGACTACGGGTGTTTCTGGTGTGAGTGCCGCAGCTAAGGCCAAGGCTGAACGTGACGCAGCCGCAGCCAAAGCTAAGGGCGGGATGTTGTCTCAAGTTATGTCAATTGCTGGCGGTGTAGTCGGTGGTATTTATGGTGGCCCAATGGGTGCGCAACTTGGCGCATCATTAGGCGGCATGGCTGGCGGTGCGATTGGAGGTTAATAATGTCTTATAGAAATGGTGCATCTAGCCCGTTAGTTGATTTAATTCAGTCGTACCGCAGAGAGCAGATTGTTCGTGATCAAATGCGCATCGACCAGATGAACCGTGACCGTGAACATGCCTATCGTATTAGTCGAGCGAACCAAGCTGATAGACAATGGGAAAAGTCATTTGAAACGGGTGTCCAACAGTGGGCATACGATAGGAATGTTGAAGCCCAAGAACGTCAGCGTTTGGCTGATGAACGTGCCAAGAAACAAGCAGCACAAGAGCATTTTACCCAAGACTCGTTGAACCTACTTGGTGAGCGGGAACAAGAGCTTAAAGGACGTTTAGCTGCATTTGCAGGTGGCGGTCAAACAGGCCAAGTGGCAGATTTTGGGTTAGTTGATAGAGGCGACAGCTATACAGTTGAGGGTGTGCGTACCGATGGAACACGAGTTGGCTTTAATAATGTAAACCCGACTGAACATGACCCTAGCAAAGCATTACGCATTCCTAAGCACATGGCGCGCCAAACACTAGACCATGTTGACCGCTTAACAGCACAGGCCGAGCAGCAAAACATGCCGCCTGAAATGGCTAATGCGTATGTTCGTGCAGGTATCACGCAAGACCCTGAAACCAATGAGGCGCGTATCGCTACGCCAGAAGAACAGGCAGTTAACCTACGTAACCAAGGTTTCATACACACCAATGATGATATTAAAGAAATGACTAACGAGGTGTCGGCCAAACTAGAACCTAAGTCATTGAAGAATAGCCGTGTGCAGCCAAAGAAAAACGGTGATGTTGCCGTGTCACCTAAAGCAACGCCTGACGATGTGGTGGACTTCAAGCGTCAAGTGACGGAGCAAGGTGTTAACCTCAAAGTTAAGTTGCCTTTTAGCCTAGGTGATAGCAAAGACGATGCAGCGCAAAGCCCAGAGGCTAAACGAGCCAAAATTGAGGAAGAACTCGCACAGATACAGTCTGAAAAACGCAGGCATCAAGCAGCCTCTAAACTGTACCTAGCGAATGAGATTGACGAGCAAGCGTTCCTAAATTACACGGCAACTGGTGACTTTACCCGAAGTGCGGCACAAGTTGAAAAAGACGCATTAGCTATGCAGGTGGACGCAGCCCAGCTTAAAAGAATTGAGAGGCAGATGCGTAATGGTGAGCTTGAGATTCGGATGAAAGTTAAAGAGCACAATGCCAAGATGACGGGAAACAAAGAGGGTGAGGCGAGCGATTCAGTGAAATACGCTGACTTACTCAAATCATCTGATGGCCGCACTATCCTCAAGACCATTAATAGCACTGTGGTAGGCTCAATTAAGCAGTACAATTTCCGTGATGATACCAAAGAGCGTTTAGCGGCTGCGGTTGAAAGTGAGTTACCCGCACTGTTTACTACGAGCTTCTTTAGCCAGCGTGACGCAACCAGTATGGGGAACTTGGCTGCACTGAATATTGCTACTGGCCTAAAAGGGCGTGATATGGAGGCAGGACGGGGTAACTTCCCATTAGTCACATATCTTGTCGATGTGGAAACCCAGCACAAGCCACTTGTCGCGTCACACATTACACAAACCGTACAGAGTGCGCCCGAAAATGCGTACTTATCGACTCCTCAAGGCGTTGTGCCACTAACAGCCGAGAGTTATTCCTATGCGTTCGACCAGTACCTACAACATGTGGTCTATCCGAACACCAATGGGGAACTAACCGAGGCTGATATTGCGGAAGAAGTGGCTAAATTTAATGCGAGGAATGGGCTTAGTGGGTAGCTTTAAATAAGCTCTAAACACAATATTAGTCTTAATGCTATAATCCATATTAGTTCTACTGCTAATATGGATTTTTATTTATGAGTCAGGAATATTTAGATTTCTACGCCAAAGAAGCTGAACACGCAAGGCTACGTGCCGAGAAGAAAGCCTCGCAGCAACCAGCAGAGCCAACCCAACAAGAGCCAGAGTTTACCTTGGTTGACGGTGATTCAGGTTACTACAATACTGGACAAGGCGAGGAGCATATTAGGTTCACAGGTTTTAATACGGGTGAAAAAGCCCACAAAAACCGTTTTGATGAAAGCCCAAATGCTCAATTAGGCCAACAAACAACACAAGCGTTGTTAGATAATGGTGCTAATGTGCAGCGTAGCGGAGAGCAGGGCTACTATGGCCGCGAACTGGCCACATTAAGCGGTGAAAATGGTGAGAATCTAGGACATGATCTTGTTCGAGCAGGTATCGCTTTACCAACCAAAGACGAAAAATCAGCACAAGCGTTCTATGATGGTATTTCACGTACCGCATTAGGCCGCAACCCTACCCATAATGAGATTGTAAACGAGGCTGCTCAACATGTTGCCCCTACTGAACGTAATTTTGAAAACGTTGCGTTCGGGCAAATGCAGCCCAAAGACCGCAGAAATATACTCGAAAAATCATGGTCACGGGGCGTTGATGAAATGCAAGCGTCATTCGGTGGCCTGTTCAACTACCTAGGTGAATTAACGGGTAACGAAGACTTGGCGCAATTTGGCCATGAATCTCGAACCAAGAACCAACTTGAAGCTAGTTTTTCCCCAAGAGAAGTTGAGAGCTATGAGCACATTAAAAGTGTCGATGATGCCGCGACCTACATTGTCGAAACGCTAGGCGAAATGGCACCGTCATTAGTGGCTGACGGTTTAATCACTCTTGCCACGCTTGGCGGTGGTTTATCGGTAGTTGCCGCTCGTCACGCAGCCACCACAGTTGTTACCCAATCAATAAAACAAAAAGCTATTAGTGCTGCAAAAGGAAAAGCGATTAAGCGAAGTCTGATGGCTGGCCCTGTTGTATCGGGTATGGCTCAGTCCGCAGGGGCAATGGAAAATCGTTTAGATGCAGAGTCAGACGGTGAGCATGGTTTGGCATCAACATTATCAGGTGTTGTAGGTGGTGTGCTTAACCTTGCGCCATATGCTGCGGTGTTCGGAGATATTGCGCGTACTGCAGGGCTTGGTGATGATGTTATTGAGTCAGTCACCAAGGGTATGAAAGGTTGGGCTACCAATGCTGCAACAACAAGCATTAAAGGTGGTGGTGCAGAGGGCGCAGCGTCACTTGCCCAAATGGTTATTGACGATGTTATTTATGCTAATGAGCTAAACAAAGATTGGGATGACATAACGACCAATTATGTTGATGACACAATCCGCGCTGTACTCGGTGGTGGTATTGCCGCAGGTGGCGCATCGGGTATCGCTAGCGGTGTATCCGTAATGCGCGAGTATAGCGAGGCCAGACGATTAGCTGATGCAGAGGCCAAGAACCAAAATGCAGATTTACGTGCCGAGGCAGAAGCGTTCAACCGCATGTATAGCGAATTGCAACTTGATGATGGTGCAGAAGTCATTACGAGCGAGGACGGTATTTCAGGCCGAGAAGAACGCGAGCTACGCAACAGCAAATTCATGGACGGTGACAACTTAATACCTGTAGATGAACTCAAAAAGCGCATTGATGCAGGTTCGGTGACAATGGACGAGGTAAGAGAATTTGTACTCGATTCAGGTGTTAATGAGCAAAGTGTCCCATTACTTAACGAAGAAGAACGTTTAAAAGAACGTCACGACCGTTTACACAACCGAGCCAGAGCTACCCTTGATGTGTTAATGAGTGATGACCCAAGTTCGGTAGAAAGCAGTGAGCTTGAGCCTAAAACAGTAAAACGTTTAGCCTCTCTTACACAGGACGAACCAGCAAAGGCCGCAGAGTTAACCAAGCGTCTAGCTAAGGCTGTATTGAGTAAAACCGATGATCCAAACAAAATGGGTACTCAGATTCGGGACGTTTTAGGTGTGTTCAAAGATGCCTATATAAAACGCGCTGACATTCTTAGTGACACTGAGGTAACACCTGATTGGATGCAGGGCTACTACAACGTATTGAACCCAAAAGCTGAACCAGCAGCCGATACTTCAACCTTTGATAAGAACCATGTGGCTGAGAATGCAGAGGTCGCAGACAAGGCCAAGCAGCATGAGCGTAAAGCACTTAACGCTAAGTACGGTGAGGTTAACGCTATGGCGCAGGCCACATTGGAGAACATGCGCCAACGTGCAGCTAACGTCCAAGACCCGACCTTGGCACAGGCGTTCAATGACATAGTGAATGACGTTGCTATCGACACCAAAAGTAGAGAAGCAAGTGCCAAGCTAAAGCAGCTTGAACAAGACTATGGTGTTAAGACTAATCCTGATGCACCAGTTCAATTACGGTGGTTTTCAGTCTTAGAGGCCGCAGATGAACAGATGCGTGACCTAGGGGCAGCTAATGAGGCCAGAGCTAACATTGACCCGTCAGAAGTATACCGAGGGGCTAATACGATTGAATCAGTGGCAAAAGGTGCTAACCCCACAGCCCCAGAACCTAAAGCCCAAGTGAAGCGTGTTAACCCTGCCGATAACAAGGCCATAGAAACACAGACAAAGGAAACCAAAACAAAGCCTGCGCCAAAGGCTGAGAAGAATATGGCTACGGCAAGGGCTAAGGCGAATTTGGCTGTTGCTGAGGACATTATTAAGGCTGCAAATGGTGAGCGAACACCACAGTTAAGTAACCTTATGAAGCATTACGGGGTGAAAGAAACGTCTAGTTACGCTAAAGATGTACTATCACTACGTAAAGCACTTGTTGACCGAGTAACCGATACACCTACACCTAAGCCTACCGTAGCCAATACGCAGAAAGTGACAGAAGCTAAAGCGTCACGAAAAGCGTTGGAAGAAAAAGCGGGGGAGGCATGGGAGAAATCCAATGAGGGTGAAGCGTTACTTGCTGATATTGCTCGCCTAGAGGAGTCAACCAAGGGTGCGCGAAACTTGGTGAATAACGCGCTCAAGAAAGGCCAGACCCATATTAAAGGTATGACTATCCATGAGGTCGCCCAGAACATTGTTCGCGTTGAACAAACGCTTTCTGAGTTGCGAAAAGCTGAGAAGAAAGGCCGAAAAACCTTTGTCTCAGATTACATGGACGGTGAGTATCATGATGACATGCCAGGTCAAGATTCGGTAGTCGAGATCGCCCAAGAGTTTGATGCTGAATCAACCCAAGAAAACAGCGTTGATGCGCTTTATGACGAGGGACAGTTAACCTCGACCCGTGAGGTTCGGGCTGCAATGGAACAGCGTCAAGCTCATGCTAGAGGTGTGATTGATGATTTAAGTGAATTACTACCCGATGTGTCTAAAGAGGCATTTGCGGAGTTGGAACGCCACTTAACCCGTCAAACTGAACAGGAATTGGATATTTTAGGGCTGGTCGAGTCTGACCCGAAAAACCGAGCCACTAATGTAGAAGTGCTTGGCGGTAATATGCAGCAAGCGCCTACTGCAACGGCTAAAGGTGTAAGAGGGTTTAATGAGGCTAAGAGGTTAAGTAAAAAAGCGGTTAAAGAGCTTTCAGACATGATCACTTCTGCATTTACCCGTGAGTTTGCCGACAAAAAGGTGAGTTTTGATGATGTTGAGCAGTTCTTACGTAAACGTGGGATTATTGGTGATAGCGCACTAACTAACACCAAAGAAGATACCACCAATCCTTATAGCATGACGGAAAGCATGATCTCCCGCTCACTATCTAGGTTGCGAGGTAAAGACCCCAAACTCAGTGATGTTGGCCGAGTATTCGTTACCCAAATAACCCCAGATGGGCGCAAGGTTCGCCATACTATTTTGGCTGATGAGATTGTTAAGGCAGGACTTGTTACCCAAGGCCGTAAGCGACATGACATTGAGACAGGCAACAGCGACATAAATAACACGCGAGTGGATATTTATACTGCATTCTTGGATGGTTTAAGTGCGCTACATAATGCTGGTATAGATTCTGGTGATTCGTCAGTTGGCCATTACAAGCTATCCCAAGTACCCGCCAACCTTAAAATATGGCATACGCACGGCAGCAAAAAGGTTGATGGTGAAAAGGTCTCTAAACCCCTGACATTGGCATCTGTCCAAAATTATACAAACCTCGTTACTGTGTCCCGATACCGAAGCCAGATTGCTTCTAATCGAGGCACGATTGAGGCTATGCGAGATTCGTTGACTGCTGAGTTAAAGGGCTTAGTTGTCGAGAATGACAAGGACAGAAAACGTAAAGCCGATATAGAGGAGCAGTTAGCCTTATTAGAGGGTGAGGTCGAGGGATACGACACAGATAAAAGCCTTGAGGTGCAGGTGTTAATTGATGAATACCGTGAGGCAATGGCAAGTCGTGATGACTCCGACCATTTTGACCATCAAACGTCCAAACCCAAGGGTAATATCCAAGGTGAGGATGTTTACCACCAAGACTTTGAACGAGAGCTTCAATCTGATGCTGAGGCAGAGTATTGGAGAGTCAAGAACGGTAAGCCTTTGGAGAGTATGAGTAATGAGGCTCAGTTATTCAAAAAGGTTGTAGAAGTTACCCGCAAGCACTTGGCTAAAGCAGATAATGTGGATGCGAATAACCCCGCGCCCACCTTAAATAAAAAAGGGCAAGACCGTGAAATCAAAGGCAAGGACAAAAAGCCTTTATCACAGGGGGATAAGGTACGCTTGATGCGTAGGCTACGTAAAGAAGTTACCCCGCATAAAGTGGTCAAAGGGTTATGGAAGCTGACCCACACGTTACGCACTCGTTTAGAACGGATTCACCCAAATATGGCCGATATGCTCTTTGCCCGTACAGGGGAGGATTCGGGCTTGCCTAATTTCGAGCGTGATAGCCGTTTTATGCGAGAATCGTTTGAATCTAAGTGGGCTGCGGCTATGAGAGGGCAAACAGCCAAGGATATTAAAGCCGCTTGGCTCGATGCTCAAACAGGTAGCCCGAAAACTGAGCTAGGGAAAAGGGCACATAAGCTGGTTAGTGAGTTTACGGCTGAAATTAGCAAAGCTAACCCTAACTACAAGATGAAAGGCTTACCTGTTGTAATCGACACGGCTAAGTTAAACAGTGACATTGAAGGTTTCAAAGAAATCCTAAACCGCGCCAATATCAAGTTCACAAAAAATTTCACAGTAGATGATCTTGTTCACAGGCTAATGGACGCAAAAGGTGTTGCTGAGTTTGCAATTAGGCCAGAAAACCCAAGTGTAGTGGGCGGCCAAGGATTTATGGATATTCTACGCCCTGCTGTGAAAGATTTACAAAGAGCGGGATTCATTGACCTTGATTCAGAGTCAGCAATGGCACGTTTCATTGCTTCGGGTTCTGCGTTCGCTACGTGGTCTAAAATCTTCGGTGCAAAGAACAAGAAAGGCGAGTTTAACGAAAACGCTCTGTATGAATACTATAAACAGCAAGTTCCCCCTGAGTACCTTGGGGAGTTCAGACGTTTAGTTGCCGGTGCAACAGGACAGTTTTCGGCAGACACACATCCTTGGATAAATCGCCTAAATTCAGTGTCGTTTACATTAACTGCCGCTACGGTGTTGTGGTTCAGTGGTATAGCTAGTATCCCTGAAATCGGTGTTGCTGCGGGGCGTACTCGTGGTGACGTTAAAGGGCTAGGTAAAGATATTATCAGTCACTTGCGAGGAACAACCCGCAGAGAACGTGATGACTTGGCAGAGCTATTCGGTACAGTTACCCCGTCAATGATGCGTGAAACTTTGATGGCGACCTATGACAATGGCCTGCTTACTATTGGTAAAACAGGGGCTAAAGTGACTCAGGCCGTGTTTAAGTATAATGGCCAAGAGTTCATAACTCGAATGACCCGTTCACTTGCTACCCAGTGGGGCATAAAGTTTATTGAGCAACATGCGAGACTTGCAGCAGAGGGCAACGACACCAGCGTTCGGCTACTTAAAGAGTTACGTTTAACGCATAAAGACGTTACGCAATACTTGAAAGACACGGCTGTAAATGGTGGTGTTCCTAAGCTGGATAGCAAAGCGGGGGCTAAGGTTGCTACCGCAATTCGTTTATTCGTAGACGAGTCCGTATCAAACCCACATGCGGGGCAAATGCCTCTTTGGATGTCAGACCCCAGATTCAGTATCCTTTCGAGCCTGAAAAAGTTCTATTACGCCTACTGGGATAATTTCCACCGAAGTGTATTTGGCGAGATGCGTAAGCGAAAGGCTGATGGACGGGGAGCAATGGACGTAGTAATGCCATTAGCTGTATCGGCTGCGGTGATGTTGCCATTGGCTGCGGTATCTGAGTTCTTGAGGGAGCTTTGGAAATACCCCGCAGAGATTATCCCAGTATTACCTAAGTCGTTCGCCCGTCAGCGAGAGCGTGACCTAGGTGATCATTTAGTTGGAATCGCACAAGCAACAGGTGGTTTAGGTATCCTACAAAACGCATCTAACGCTTGGGAGCAGCATGGATATGGCCGTAATTTCGCTGTGTCGGCTGCTGGGCCAACTGTAACCTTTGCCACGGAACTCTTATCGGGTGATGTGATGACTCGCAACCCGTCAAGAATCCTTGGCCCAATAAACCAGACACCTTGGCTACGTAAACCCATCAACAAAACGTGGTCAGGTTGGATTAAAGAGGACGAATACTAATTTAAAATATTAGCAACACTGTTATAATGGCCTAACAGTATAACCAATTGTTAGGCCGTTAATATGACTGAACCATTCCGTAAAAACTTTCCTAAAGAAGAATTGCGCTGTAAATGCTCGGTATGCAATGGCGCATTGCCCAACCACTGTGACGATGAAGCACTTACTAAGTTACAAGCAATCCGTGAGGAGTTTGGTGAGCCAATGCCGTTGTCTAGTGCATTCCGTTGCCGAGCGCACCCAGCAGAGGCTAAGAAACCCCGTGCAGGCTACCACAATAAAGGTGTTGCCTTTGATGTGCGCATTCCTTGGGGCGCGTCTCGTATTCGATTAGTCGAGATTGCGCTAAAGCACGGTGCTAAAGGGTTTGGCTTTGCCAATAGTTTTATCCATATCGACTTCCGCGAGTCGTTCATGAGCTGGACTTACCGCTAATGAAAATCACACTATCTGAGTTTAAGGGCATTGCGCCCAAGTTTGACCCGATACAACTCAATGATGGCTACGCAGTAACAAGCGTCAATACACGGTCGGGTAGAGATATTTTAGAAAGCTGGCAAATGCCAAAGGCCGCAGCAGGTGGCGGTTTGCACAACGATAAGGTCAAGTCGCTATTTAAATACAACACGAAATGGTTCTCATGGGATAAGGAGAATGTAAGTGCTGTCCGTGTGCCGCTTGCGAATGATCCGTGGGACTACGTTGTTATTGCTGACCCTGATACCTACCCGCAGATGACGTTCAACACTATCGCAGAAAGTGGCGTTGCCCCGTTCCCGAATGTCACACACCGATTAGGTGTTTATACGCCTGATGCGCCAACAATTGAGGGTTCAGGCACACATGACGCGCCTAGTGATGGAACAGAGGAAAGTGAGTTTGATGCCTACGAGACTAACTACATTGTGGTGTTTGTAGACGCATTTGGCCGAGCCTCAGCCCCGTCATCGGCCTCAGATAGTGTGGTGTTTAAAGAATATGAGGGTGAACGTGTTTGGTACGTAGACTTGAAAATGCCAGACGTTCCCCTACACGGAATTGCCAGTGATGCAGGTCGCGGGACAGTGGCCAAGTGGTATGTGTACCGAGGCAATTTCAACGGTGCAGGTTCTGGCTTGTACCAGTTCGCGGGTACGGTAGATAACAATGTAGACAACCCAGTGTTTAAAGACACTGTACCGTCAATGCTACTGGATGAAAGCCCCACTACCTACGATTGGACACCGCCACCTGATGATGACGTAGCCACATTCCCAAATGGGGCACTTCGTAAAGTGGTTTCCATTGGGGATTTTCTGGCAGGCCACAATGACCGTTTGGTGTGTTTCTCAGAACCCGCAGCCTTTCATGCGTGGCCGACCGCTTATTATCAAGTATTCAGTGAGCAGGTTGTCACCATTATGGTGTCAGGGGCTAATTTAGTCGTTTTGACTGATTCGCACCCTTACGTGTTGTCTGGTGCAGCACCATCGGCAATGTCACCTACAAAACTGGCCGAGCCAGTAGCGTGTGTTAGTCAGGCGGGAGTTACAGAGGTATTTGACCGAGTTTACTTTGTCTCAACCAATGGCCTGTTTGAGATTGAGGGCTATTTAACACGTAACGTCAGCCGAGATTACATGACGGAAAAACAGTGGGCAGCACTAGACCCAAGCACAATGACACTGAGCCACTACGAGGGCTTTGTGTTTATCCATTCACCATCGGCACAAAAAACATATGTATTCGACCCTGCAAACCCAACGGACGGGTTACGTGAGGTGGACTTGAACCCACAGGCTACTTGCCAACTGACCGATTCTGCAGATTTAGCCTTTGTTGAGCAGGGCGGCACTGAGGTGATGTTGTTTGATGCAGACCTTGACCGTTCATACCCGATTGAATGGCATTCAAAAGAGTACACGTTCAACACGCCTATTTGTTTCAGTGTGGCAAAGGTAAGAGCCAACGCTTATCCCGTCAATGTAACAGTGAAATGCGAGAAGTTAGACGGGACAGAAGACAGCTACACCAAAACAGTTCAAAGCGCAGACTTCTTCTACTTACCGTTCCAAAACCGTAGTAAACGTTGGTGGGTAGAAGTTCACGCTTCTGCGAGTGTTGAAATACAAGATATTCAAGTGGGACAGACCGCACAGGAGTTTATTTAATGGCATTGACAGGAAATAGAGCCAAAAGAGCACTTCCACCAATCCCAAAGGATGCTTCACCTGAAATGCGCAATCTGTTACTTGCGTTAAGTGAAAATACGCGAGTGATGGGAGGTCAGGGCAAAGGCAACCCATTAGATGCCGCAGTGACTTTTAGGGATATTGGTGGCATTCAGGCCGCAGGTACGATTAGAAACTTGGTGGCAGGCAATGGGCAAAATCCAGACGCACCCGATGTAGAGGTCGAAACGCCAACAGCCCCTGTCGGGGTAGTGCTTTCTGCTTCAGATTCTGCGGTTGTAATTGGCTGGGAAAGGCCAGATTTTAAGGGCTATTGGTACACCCAAATCTACCGCACGACATGGGATGGAGAGAATTTAGTCGGGTTCAGCGAATCTTTTGCAATTGGTCAGGTATCAGGCACGTTTTTAGATGTTACCGTGCAACAAAACACAAATTACATCTACTGGCTGCGCCATGTAAACGCCAAAGGTGAAAAGTCACCACTGTCTGACTCTGCGGGACACACAACTAAAACCACTGAATCGCTCGACTTGAGAAAAGGTTGGATCACCCAAGAAGCACTTGAGCAAGCATTAAGCAGTAAGATTGATGCGCCCTTTGACGGAGGCTGGGAGCTACGCATTGGTGACTTAGAGAACAATTACACTGAGGTTGGTTCTCAAATAGGCTCTATTGAACAACAGCTAGATTCATTAAGCAGTCAGGTGGGAGATATTGAGGGTTCATATGTATCCCAAACTGAATTGGCTGCGGCAGACTATGCAACGCGAAATGAGTTAACCGCCTATGTTAAGCAAGTAGACCTCGATACTACGCTGGGTAGCTATGTCACATCAACCGAGCTTGCGAACGCAGACTACGCTACACGTACTGACTTAACAGCATATGTGTTGGAAACTGACCTAGATACAACGCTAAGTAGCTATGTAACCAGTTCTGAGCTTGCCAGTGCTGATTATGCGAAACGAAGTGATTTAACAGCCTATGTTAAGCAAGTAGACCTCGATACTACTTTAGGTAGTTATGTCACTAGCTCTGAGCTTGCCAATGCGGATTATGCTACACGTACTGACTTAACAGCATATGTATTGGAAACTGACTTAGATACAACCTTGAGCAGTTATGTGACCACCACTGAACTTGCCAATGCTGATTATGCGCAGCGTACCGAGCTAACGGCCTATGCGACTAAGGACAGTGTAAGTGCAGTTGAGCAGCGAATGAGCGCCAATGAGAATGAGGCATTTTACTCGTTGAAAATTCAGGCTGATGGTAAGGTGGCAGGTTTCGGTTTAACTTCGAACCCTGATGGGACGGCAATTCTGTTCAATGCTGACCAAATCGGTTTCACCAACGGCTCAACAGATATTATGCCTTTCAGCATTCGTGACAATAAGGTATGGATTGACCATGCCCGTGTGTCGCTTATTGAGGCAAGCACGATCATTAATGTCGAGAATGTAGATGACCCCAATTCTAAACGAGCGCACTTAGGTAATACCTTTATCGAGGGCGCGTTGAATCTTGGTAAGGCTGGTCAGATCCAATGGAAAGATTTATCGCCTGAGTACCGTGACCGAATTGTACTTACAGACCCAGATGCTACGTTAACTGGCGGCTCGCGCAGTAAGTCATCATCGGCTGTGGCGGGTACGTACTACATGGCTAAGTTAGACGGAACACCTGCTAACTACGATGAACCCATTCTTTCTGGTGGAGCTAACACGACAATTAGCCTAAGTGTTTCAGGAGGCGTTAGAGGGCATAAAGGGGCTAATAGCCACACCTCAGCCCCTAAATGTACAGTCACCTTGAAGCGGAAACGTGCGGGAGGTTCAACAGAAACAATTGATTCAAGTACATATACAGGCTGGGCAACTAACGTCACCGCCCCAGGTGAACCCGAAGAACACCACTCAGGCATTGATATAGATAACAACGTGTTATGCCCCGCGCCAACTGCGGGTTATGAGTACGAGTATTGGTTTGAAATATCAAATGTCAGTGGTTCTTGGGCTGCGGATGATAATGGCAACATCATTAGTGGCGGTAATATTAGTGCTACTGTCACAGAAACGGTTAGCAGTACAGGTGGTGTCCTTGTAGAAAGCCTTGCATATGCAGGGGACAAGTATTTCACAGTAAACGATGGTGGCGTTGGCTCTGGTGCATCGGTGGTATTGGGCAATCTTTATATGGGTAACTTTGGCTACCTGATTGCCGACTCACAGGGTAAAGTCTATGACGCTGGCAGCCGAGTTTACTCAGCTAATAACCGTAATATCGGCACGGGCAGCACCAATTACGCAGCAGGTAATCATACTCATAGCTACTTGCCACTTGGCGGTGGGACTATGACGGGAAATATTTCTCTAGCCTCGACAAAGTATATTGGCTACTCCTCAACATACAACTACAAACCTTATGTAACGGGTACAGTGAATGGAGTGTCAACCCGAACGGAACTTTTAGGTGCAGCGAATATTTTGATCCACGCTGACCATGATGGTTCTGGCACTTCGGAGTCGTTGTATTTACGGGCTGGCTCAAATGCTTCATCAACTAGCTCAAATGAGTTGAGGCTAGTCAGCACATCAGGTACGCGCTCAAACACGGGATTGATATACAACGGCAATACGGTATTTCATGCTGGCTATCACCCTAACGCAGATACGTGGACAAGCCCAAGAACGTTAACTATTGGTTCATCTGGCAAGTCAGTAAATGGCTCTGCCAACGTGTCATGGTCACATCAAGAGATGAAAGTCCCAAAAGACGCAGGGCAATTATATTTTGGGTCAAACCAGACAATTGACACAGATGAATTTTTAGATTTGCTAGAGGCAAAAGGGGCATTCTCCACACAAATATGGGTATGCCGAGGGGCGTGGTCATATGCAAATCAAGTGGTTGTAGATACAGGTATTGGTAAGATAGGTACTGCGGGTAGCGTTATTGAGGTTATCGGTACAAGTAGAAGTGGTTGCACCATTAAGGTTGCTTGCCCCACGACAGGATCAGGCGGTGCTAATTCACATCGCGATTGGGTCTACATCAATAACGGCAGTAGCTATAGCCCTAGTTGGAGGGTCTTATATAGCTCGAAGAACAATAATATCGGCACTGGCTCAACTAACTACGCAGCAGGGAATCATACCCATAGCTATGTCCCACTTAGCGGTGGGACGATGACGGGGGCGTTACTTTTCAAAAAAGGGTCACATGCAGGGGCTTCTATTTCAGCATTAGACGGTGGGGTTAACGGAACAAACCTAATCATCGGCTCAGGAGGCAATGTTGTTATTGGTTCGGGGGAGTCAACAGCGGCAAATGCTGTAGCTTCGGGGAACACTGGGGAGGACTTGCACTTAGGGTCTGATGGTGCAATATATTTTTATACTAATGCTCAGACTTGGGGGTCGAGAAAGACCGTTTCGATTTCAACAAGCGGTGTAGTGAGTGCCCCAACTTTCTCAGGTTCACTATCAGGCAACGCTTCAACCGCTAGTTGGGCAGATACGGTTGACGTGAACACTTCAACTTCAACAGGGTTTTACGGTCTTGTCTGGCACTCAGGCGACACGCTTTTCGCATCGGGAAACCAAGGGCTGACAGTAAGACCTAGTGATGGGTTTACCAAAATCAAGCATGGCTACTTATGCAATAGTAGGTTGATGTTTGATACAACGGGTCGAATTGCCCCAGTGAGTAGTAGTGCTAGACGTTCTGGCATGTACGGTATTTACGACTCATATAAGGTTGGCCATATCTGGTCAATGGGTACGGCCTACATGGTTGATGATAGTGGCGCGACCTTTGGCAACCTATATGGCCTTGCATACAAACACACTAACAATACTACTGGTGGCACAATGGCAGGCGGTCACCAAATGGTGTGGTGTGCCAACGGGACACCTAAATGTGCTATGGGCGACAACATTTGGACAAGTGGTGTTGTCTATGAGGGTGGAACGGCACTTTCTAGCAAGTATTTAGGGATAAGCGCCACTGCCAACAAGGTCAAAATCAATTCCACTTCTTCCAGTTCGCAGTTTCCAGTGCTGTTCGCAAGTGGAGGCAATATCTACAACTCAAGTAGTAAAGGCATCACGTTTAACCCCAGCAACGGCAACTTGTACCTCGATGGGCATTGTTACTTTGCCTATACCTCAGATGAACGCATAAAACGCAATATTAAAGAGTTTAAAGACCCATTGGCCTCAGTATGCCGATTGCGCACTGGTAGCTATGACAAGCTGGTTGACACATATGACAATGCCAACAACAGCCACAAAACCTATAAAAGAGAGTACGGGTTCATTGCACAGGATGTTGAGAAAGAGCTAGAGGGCTTTGTCAGTGTTGGTAGTGATGGGCTGAAACGATTAAAAGGCGGTGGTTTTGAGGTTCAGGCGTTACTTGCTGGGGCAATCAAACAATTGAAACGCGAGCACGATAAAGAAATCAGCGAACTTAAAAGGCAAATGGCTTCATTGATGGGACTAATAAAAGGAGGGCTATATGGCGATACCACTAACTAATTTTAGCTCTGCTGATGTTATCAAGGAGGCTAGAGGTTCAATCCAACCTTTCAATTCAAACGATGCAGATGTGAGAAATTTAGCTGGCTATCCAAGCGGTATGTATAACTCAGGAGATTGGGCGGGGGTTAGCAGTACAACTCATACGCTAATACCTTACTATTTCGACCCGATAGGGCAATACCCATATAAAGGAGTAGGGTACTTTCGCCAAAATGGTGGGCAATTAAGCCCACCTACGCTTGGTGGAATGGTTGTCGATGCCTGTTACTTGAACGCTGATTACTACAACAGGCCATCTGGCTTTTTTGTAGATGTGTATGGTGGGTATCTCCCCATAGGATACAAAGCCTATTTAGAGGTTCAATTTCAAGAGTTCAGCACATCTTGGGATGTTTATGTAAGCCACGCAATCCGTGTAAGTAATCAAAAATACTTCCATTTTTCGGAACAGCTTAACGGTGTGCAACGAATCAACGACCTTGGAAGTTGGCTTATGGGGCGGCAAGGTAAGGCGACAGGGATTAAACTTTACTATGTGGTAGCCTCCCCAAGTGACCCGTAAACGTGACTTTTTCGCCTTTAAATAGTAGTATTACTAATAATATTTGACCAGTATCAACTTATATAGGTGCGCTATGACATTAGATGAATTTGCCCAGCTACAAGATCAGTTGAACGTTGACCTAGCAACGGTGCTAGTCAATTTCGAAACGGATTCACCAGACCCAAGCATTCGCATTCACTCCTCAAACCTGTTCTTTCGTGATGATGGTACGGGGAATTTTGAAGCTGTGGCTGAAACAACGGTCGAGGCCATTGTGGACTCAGCACGTATTGTTCGAACCCAAACCAAGGCAATACCAATCGTAACGACTAACTAATTTCAAAGAGGTAACGATGGACGAGATTACTTTACTTAAAGCCCGATTACTTGACGCACAAGATACCGCAAATGGTATGCGAAGTGCGATTGACCAAATAGCGCAGGCCGCAGGTTTTTCAGACGGTGATGTGATGGGGTTAATCCAGCACATCCAAAAACTAAAAGAGGTGTACGATGGGAACGGTACTCGTAAAAATTCTAAAAACACTACTACTGAAATTAGTGACCGAGAAAGTAGTTAAAGAAGTCATTCTTTCACTACTCGAAGCTTTCGTAAAAAGGACGGATAATAAACTGGACGATAAAATTGTTCAGACTGTTCGAGAAGCTTTAGGTTAAAAATAAACCCTAATAAAAAATAAAAGGACGCATTGAGCGTCCTTTTTCGTTGGTCAAGTTTTAATCTAAAAGTGATAATTTTCTTGGGTCCATCCTGTGACCGTTTTGAAACCCATTTTTTGCCCTTGGGGTCACTGTGGGGTCATTTTATTTAATAATGATGGATACTCATGGTCACGCTGTAAGCCCGATGCCTAGCGGTTCTGGTCACTTATGGATAATTAAGGAGAATATTGTTAAAGAATGCATATTATTTTTTACATTTATTTATTTTGGTTAAAAAATCGCTCACTAACGCACATAAAAACTAGATTTACTTGAAAGTCTGGCCGCAACACTCTATATATGGAATCAATTTTGTTACTTTTTGAGACTATTTGGCGCAAATCAAACTATGGGTAAATCGCTAGTTATTGTCGAATCGCCGGCCAAAGCCAAGACAATTAATAAATATCTTGGTAAAGAATTTATCGTTAAGTCGAGTGTTGGTCACATCCGTGACCTCCCGACTTCCTCTACTTCTGACGGCACTGTGCCAGCAAAACCTGCTGCCGAAGTCCGTAAGATGTCACCTGAAGCAAAAGCTAAATATAAGCAAGCTAGAGACAAACAAGCCTTAGTTTCCCGAATGGGGATTAACCCTGAAAAAGGTTGGGCCGCTAAATATGCCATTCTACCTGGCAAAGAAAAGGTCGTTAAAGAATTAAAAACACTCGCTGAATCTGCTGACCAAATCTATCTCGCAACCGATTTGGACCGTGAAGGAGAAGCTATCGCCTGGCATTTGCAGGAAATTATCGGTGGTGATGCTTCACGGTATCAACGAGTGGTATTTAATGAGATTACTAAGTCAGCGATTCAAGACGCTTTCAGCAAACCTGCAACGCTAGATACCAATATGGTTAATGCGCAGCAAGCTCGTCGTTTCCTCGACCGAGTGGTTGGTTTTATGGTGTCGCCATTATTGTGGAAAAAAGTAGCTCGAGGACTGTCTGCGGGACGAGTTCAATCAGTTGCAACCCGATTAGTGGTTGAGCGTGAAGGCGAAATTAAAGCCTTTGTGCCTGAAGAGTTCTGGGATATTCATGCTGATTTAAATACCAGTAAAGCTGAAAAGCTCAAAATGCAGGTGATGAAATATCAATCATCAGCATTTGAACCCATTAATGAAGCTCAAGCTCAGGTCGCTGTTGATGCGCTTCAGTCGGCAACGTTTACGGTGTCAAACCGTGAAGATAAAGCTACATCGAGCAAACCTTCTGCGCCGTTTATCACTTCTACGCTCCAGCAGGCTGCGAGCACCCGTTTGGGCTTTGGCGTAAAGAAAACCATGATGATGGCTCAGCGTCTGTATGAAGCGGGTCATATTACTTATATGCGTACCGACTCGACTAACTTGAGTCAAGAAGCGTTAGACACCGTGCGTGACATGATTGGTAAAGAGTTTGGCGATAAGTATCTTCCAGCTGACCCTATCCGTTATGGTAGCAAGCAGGGTGCACAAGAAGCGCATGAAGCTATTCGACCATCAAATGTTGCTGTGCAATCAGCCACATTAACGGATATGGAGCGTGACGCTCAGCGTTTGTATGAATTAATTTGGCGTCAATTTGTGGCGTGTCAGATGACTCCTGCAAAATATGATGCCACTCGTTTAACGGTTACCGCAGGTGAGTATGAGTTAAAAGCCAGTGGTCGCACCTTGCGTTTTGATGGTTGGACTCGTGTGCAACCACCAATGAGCAAGAAAAATGACGATGACAGCACTTTGCCTGTGGTACAAATTGGTGACAAGTTAACCTTAGCTGAGTTGACGCCTAAACAGCACTTCACCAAGCCACCTGCGCGATACAGTGAAGCGTCGTTGGTTAAAGAATTAGAGAAAAGAGGCATTGGTAGACCGTCTACTTATGCAACGATTATTTCAACCATTCAAGACCGTGGTTACGTTCGCGTTGATAATCGTCGATTCTTCGCTGAAAAAATGGGTGAAATTGTCAGTGAGCGTTTAGTTGAAAGCTTTAAAGAGTTAATGAGCTACGACTTCACCGCGAGTATGGAGCAAACATTAGATGATGTTGCTCATGGCAAACTAGATTGGAAAAAAGTCCTTGATGGATTTTACGGTGACTTCACCAAACAGTTGTTATTAGCTGAACTTGCGCCAGATGAAGGCGGAATGCGCTCAAACGACCCAGTGTTAACCGATATTGAATGCCCAACGTGTCAACGTAAAATGGGTATTAGAACCGGTACTACAGGGGTGTTCTTAGGGTGTAGTGGGTATGCATTGCCTCCAAAAGAGCGTTGTAAAACCACGGTAAACCTAACACCTGGTGATGAAGCTATTAGTGACACAGAAGACGGTGAAACAGACGCGCTGCGTGCTAAACACCGTTGTGGTAAATGTGGCACTGCAATGGATAGTTATTTGATTGACGAATCTCGTAAATTACACGTATGTGGTAATAACCCTAGCTGTGATGGTTATGAGATTGAAAAAGGTCAATTTAAGATCAAAGGCTATGAAGGCCCAATCATTGAGTGCGATAAGTGCGGCAATGATATGGAACTTAAGAATGGCCGCTTTGGTAAATACTTTGGCTGTACTAACAGTGAATGTAAAAATACCCGCAAGTTACTTAAAAATGGCGAAGCGGCACCACCAAAAGAAGATCCTATCTTTTTACCAGATTTAAAATGTACTAAGTCAGACGCGCATTTTGTGTTGCGAGATGGCGCAGCAGGTATCTTCCTCGCGGCAAGTACATTCCCTAAGTCTCGTGAAACGCGGGCGCCACTGGTGGAAGAACTGGTTAAATACCGTGACTTGCTATGGGATAAATACGCATTTTTAGCTGACGCTCCCGTGGTCGATGATAACGGCAATAAAACGTCCGTTAAATTCAGCCGTAAAACCAAAGAGCAATATGTTGCTAGTGAGGTTGACGGTAAAGCGACGGGTTGGTCGGCTAAATTTATTGGTGGTAAGTGGGTAAGCGAGTCCACAAAAAGCACCAAGAAAAAAGCTAAAAAGTAGTTAAAATGTATTAGCACAAAAACGCCATCATTATTGATGGCGTTTTTTATGTGTATTTGCATGAGTTGTGTATCAAATCTGCTCAACCAGTGGAGTCAATATACCTTTTCAATGATTGAGTATGTTAATCTACTCGTTTAGTTTTTTATTGGGTAAAGAAAATGATTGTCGGTTTTGATTATGGCAGTGCAAATTGTGCTGTTGGTGTATGGCTAGAAGGTGAGGTGGTTCAGCTCGCGTTAGGCAAAAACTCAAATTATTTACCGTCAACCTTATATGCTTATGATCGTGACCTCATCGCTCAAGCTGTTTATTTTGGTTTACCTCAATCACTTAAAGCCGATTATGCCAAACTCAGAAGTTCCCAGCTTGCTCGCGCAATTCAAGTACGCCATGAGTTAGATTTAACGGCCACAGAACAAGCGGTTTTTGTGGGAGAAAAGGCCATAGAAGCCTACCTCGATATGCCCGAGGAAGGTTTTTATGTCCGTTCGCCAAAATCTTTTTTAGGCGCATCAGGACTGCGTGCTGAACAGGTTGCACTGTTTGAAGATATTGTCACCTTGATGATGCAGCATGTGAAAGTAATTGTGGATACACAACTTCAACAAAAAGGCTTATCGCCCGCGACCCATGCAATGATCGGCCGTCCGGTAAACTTTCAAGGCATTGGTGGTGAGCAAAGTAACCAACAAGCGGAAGCTATTTTATCTGTTGCGGCTAAACGAGCCGGTTTTGATGAGGTGAAGTTCTTATTTGAGCCCATTGCGGCGGGAATGGATTTTGAGGCAACCTTAACTGAAAATGCCAACGTACTTGTTGTAGACGTGGGCGGCGGTACTACCGATTGCTCTTTAGTCAAAATGGGTCCGAGTTTACAAACCAAACAAGACCGCAGCCAAGATTTTTACGGCCATACCGGGCAGCGTGTTGGCGGTAATGATTTAGATATTGCCCTGGCAATGCACGGCTTTATGCCAAGCTTCGGTAGTCAAAGTCATATGCTTGATGGTAAACCTATGCCATCAAATATTTTTTGGAATGCCGTTGCGGTTAACGACATTAGTGCCCAACGTGATTTCTACCAATTGTCTACCAAAAAACTCATTGATGCGCTGATCAAAGATGCTAAACAGCCTGAGTTGATTAAACGTTTACAAGTTCTCCATGCTAACCAAATGAGTTTTCAGGTAGTACGCCAAGCTGAATTAACCAAAATGGCGTTATCTGATGCACCATCACACAAGGCTGCTATTGATTTTATTGAAGCGGGTTTAACGATTGAAGTAACTGAACCGCAATTTGAACAAGCCATTGAATCTTCTTTAGATAAAGTGAGTCAGTTAATGCAACAAGCAATGACTAGCCCACAGGCGCAATCTGAACAAGTAACCACTCCAGACATTGTGTATATTACCGGTGGAACAGCCAGAAGCCCTGCAATATACAATCAAATTGCTAAAGTGTATCCTCAAGCCTCGGTGGTAGTTGGGGACCATTTTGGTTCAGTAACGGCAGGGTTAACACGGACTGCACAACAGGCATTTAAAGGGTAATTTATGAAAATCAATAAACAATTAATTGCAGTGGCGATGCTTAGCAGCTTACTTGCAAGCTGTAGTGATGATGTGGGTAAGGTGAGTTTAGGGTTGTTTACCACTAAAGATGTCGTTATTGATGCTAAACACGACCCTAAAATACCTGGGGTAACTTGTCATATCAGTCGCATTAAAGCGGATTTAGACTTTGCCGATCCTTCCGATATGAGCATCAGCTGCCGTCAAACAGGGCCGATTACCGCTAATGATCTTGCTGATATCGATACCAGTAAGGGGGGCGAAATTGTATTTAAAGAGTCTTTAAGCATTTTATTTAAAAGCTTAAAGGTTCGACGAATTCTGGATAAAGAAAATCAAACTTTACTTTATTTGTCTTATTCCACCAAAGAAACTAATGGTAGTCATAAACATGCGCTTTCCACTGTGCCTTTGTATGGTACTGAAGCGTGGGATTCACTTAAGACGCTAGACAATTAATCAGTAAACTAAAAAACGGCTGAATATTCAGCCGTTTTTGTATTGTGTTTTTATGGGGGTTATTTTACCGCGTTATATCGTTCGAACGCTTGCTCAAGATCAGCAATTAAGTCTTGAGTATCTTCTAAGCCAATATGTAACCTAATCAGCGGTTTAGATGAGTCCCACTGGGTTGCTGTGCGGATTTTATCAATCCCAAACACCCCTAGAATTAAGCTTTCGTAACCGCCCCACGAGAATCCCATTTTAAAGTGCTGCATGTTTTCAACAAAGGCGGTAACACTTTTTAAATTGCCTTGTTTTAATACAAACGAAAATAGTCCATTTGCGCTGGTAAAGTCACGTTTAAAAAACTCATGCCCCGGACAGGTTTCAAATGCAGGATGGCGAACATGGTCTACTTCAGGGCGGTTTTTAAGCCAGTTGGCAATTTCTAAACCATTCTTATGATGCTGAGCCATTCTAACCCCTAATGTACGTAATCCTCTTGCAGCAAGAAATACATCATCAGGTGAAGTGGTTTGGCCCATTAGGTAGCTGTTTTCTCTTAATGTTGGCCAGTGTGCTTCAGTTGCGGTGGCTGTGCCCATCATGACATCGGAATGGCCAACAATATATTTTGTTGCCGCTTGAATTGAAATATCGACACCCATCTCAAACGGACGAGAGTTAATAGGTGATGCCCAAGTATTATCTAGCATCACAATAATATTGTGCTCGTGGGCAATTTTGCTTAGGGTCGGTACGTCTTGTACTTCCATGGTGATTGAACCGGGTGACTCTAAAAACAACACTTTAGTGTTGGGTTTTATAAGATCGCGTATCCCTTCACCAATCATTGGGTCGTAGTAAGTGGTTTCAATACCAAAACCAGCCAGCATTTTGTCGCATAAATCACGAGTCGGCTCGTAGGCGCTGTCCACCATTAATAAGTGGTCACCGCTTTTTAAAAACGACAACAATGCACTACTTATGGCGCCCGCGCCTGATGGATACAAGGCCGTGCCAGCGCCGCCTTCTAATTCGGCTATGGCTTCTTGAAAAGAGAAGTGAGTTGGCGTACCACGTCTACCGTAAAATAATTCACCGTTAGTTTTATTTTTTATGGCAAAACGCATGTCATCCATGGTGTCAAATACCACAGTCGATGCGCGAAACACCGGCGGATTAATAATGCCTTTGGTGTATTTTTTATCTCTACCAAGGCTAACTATTTGAGTTGATTGCTGACTATTTTTACTCATATCCATTCCCAAAATTTGCTTTTAGCCATCCTAACATCTATACGGCCAAATGAAAGGGTTATTCTGTATCGGTTATTGGTAATGTTAAACATATTTCAACACCATTCACTTTCGTGTTGTTTACTTCATCATTTATAACCACGTTATTTGCTTTGATTGTTCCCTTGTGAAAATCCGTTACTAGTCTAGCGATGTATAGTCCTAACCCTAAATGGGGTTTAGTAGTGGCACTTTGTGGCCTAATGGACACCATGGACTCAAAAATTTGTTCACTCATATCATCAGGTAAGCTGCTACCAATATTGGTCACTTTAAGCACCGCTTGTTTTTGATATTGAGTCAGGCTTACAGTAACCGGCGTCTCGGGCTGGCTAAATTCAATGGCATTATTAATTAACTTATCCATTAGCTGAGCAATGTATTCAGGCACACCGTTACAAAGCATGTCTTTGTCTTCAATATGTACTTTAAAGCTCTGTGTGGTATAGGTCATTTGATAACCTTGCATACAGCCGCTGATGACTTTTCTTAATGGAAAACGCATTCGTTCCGCTTGTAATAAACTGGCTTCTAAACGCGTTGCCTCACTCAGGTTATTTAAAATGATATGCAGTCGATTGACTCCGTCTTGAGCTCGTTGGACATATTTTTGGCTATTGGGGTCGAGAGTTTGGCTATTTAAATGTTCTAACGAGCTACGCACTACCGCCACGGGAGTGCGTAATTCATGGGATAACCGAGAAGACATGTTTTCTAAATAATGAGTATATTGGCTTAAGCGACTGACAATGTTTGCAAAACTTCTAGATAAATCGCCAATTTCATCACGATTTTTTGAAGCCGTTATTTGTTGTCTGACTCTACCTTGGCTATCAATGGCAAGCTCAGCTTGGTCTCTTAAACGTCTTATGCGGCTTGAAATACTTGAAGCAAAAATGAACAGCGCTAATGTGCCCATACTCATAATGGTCAGAATAACATTAAACAGTTTTTCCAGTGCTCGGTTACGTAAGCTACGAATGCCGTGAGTGGTTTCTTCGGCAATAACCACCCCCATGACTTTATCGTCAATCCAGATTGGACTGGCTGCAGCTAAAACGACAGCTTTATTATCTGGGGTTAACCGCCATGTTGAACCTTGTTGACCATTAAGTGCTTTTTCTACGTGGCTACCACTCAACTCTGTTGAGTCTTGTAATGAGTCAATGAAGTCTTGAGGGGGGCGAGTGAGGATTTTGTAATACAAAGGCAGCAAGTAATTTTTATGAAATTGCGTCCATATATTGTCTGCTGGAGCATCGTCTATTTCAGCATTCCACGCTTTACTGGAGGTTCGAATATCGCCAGATTTAGCCAGTACTCGACCATGGTTATCTACCACCCAAATTCTAGAGCTATTATGTCCCATGCCTTTAATAATACTTTCAATTTCAGGGGAGGGAACTAAAACGGTGCCTAATGAGGCAATAGAGTCTGTAGCTGAAGTGCCTACAATATTCACTAACTGCCGTGCTGTAGCGTCATTGACGTTATGAATTGCAAAACCAAGTTTACTGCCGACCATTTCTAATGGAATTCTAAATTCAATGTTATAGCCATTGGGGGTTTGTTGCAGTTGTCCTTGAATTCGATTTTCAGGTATCACCGGCATTGATTGGCTGGGATCATCTGGCAGTTTATAGGCACTTAACCAGCCACTTTGGGTATTCGATACGACATAACGAGTAAATTGATTATTGGGGGTGAGAGTGGCAATAACTAAATGATCATTTCTATCTACCCTTAAGCTATTTTTACCTCTAAACACAACCGCTGGGTCGTTTACCTCAAAAAAGCCATACAGATAACCGCCATATTTTCCCACCATATGATTAAAGTTAAGCTTAACCTGTTGTTCATCACTTTGATAAATAACATGATCTTCACCGTAATGTAAAACTCGGTGGCGATATTGTTGCCAGTCTTGCAACTTGCCGTCTAGTTGAATCGGCCCTTGTAATGGATAGGCATATAAATCTCGCCCTTTTTTGACTTGAGTTAAAAAACTGGCTTGATTATCAAATAGTTTAGGCCGTTCATGCAATGCGGTCGCCAGTGCTTGAGTCGTGCCTTCTAGGGTTTTTTCTTGGCCGTAACGAAGGTATTTTTCCATTTCCCATACATATTCATATCCAAGCCAAGGTAGGCAGAGTAAGAATAACGACAAGAAAATAACTTTAGCTCTAAGGCCTAAAGGCAAATACATGTGACGTCCTTACATACTATCCCAACGATAACCCATGCCATATACGGTATCGATGCAGTTGAAGTCGGCGTCCATTGCGATAAACTTTTTGCGAATGCGTTTTACATGTGACGTAATCGTACTGTCATCCACATAGATTTTTGCTTCTTGCATTAAATCTTGCCGACTACGCACATGACCGGGGTGTTTGGCCAGTGCATGCACCATCCAAAACTCGGTAACCGTAAGCTCAATAGGGGCTTGTTTCCACAGCACTTGCATTCTATTACCGTCGATACTCAAATGATCACGGATCATAAGATTGTCATTTACACTACTTGAGCCTATTAGTTCAGAACGGCGAAACAAGGCGGCAATACGCGCCAGTAAGTGAGGAAAACTCACATCTTTGGTTAAGTAATCGTCTGCACCTAAGCGAAGCCCGCACACGGTATCAAAATCACTATCGCGCGCGGTTAAAAAGATTATCGGTAAACTACTCGACATGGCTCTTAAAGATTGGCATAGCGTAAAACCACCATCAATTTCATCTTCTAAACCGATGTCGATAACCGCTAAATCGGGAAGACGATCATTAAATGCCAGCATTGCGGTGGGGCGATTAGAGTACGCTTGAACATGGTAACCTTGCTGTTGCAATACTTCTTTATAATTGTCACGAATAGCGGCTTCGTCTTCAACAATGGCAATGCGTTTCATTAAATCCCCTGAGCTGTTTTACATTTACAAAGCAGACTATACAGTAATTTATCTTGCTTTAAAGCCTGTCAAAGCAATTGCCATTTTGTTGCCACAATTGACCCCTAAATTGCCATTTTTACACCCTTAAAAAGCCATTTCCTTGTTGTTTAATAACGTCATCGAGTCAGTGACTCATTATTTTGAAACCTACAAGGAATGACATTATGAAAAAGCCAATTATTGCACTTACCGTTATCTCTTCATTATTCGTTAACCAAATGAGTTATGCCGATACAGTGAATGCTAAACAAGAACGTGAGCACACAGAAGAATTAGTTGGGTTAAGTTCAGGAATCGTTTTAGGCGCTGTTGTTGGTGGGCCCATTGGTGCTTTTATTGGCGCGGTAACAGGAACATTTATTGGTAAATCGGTGGGTGATGAATCAGAAATTAAAGCCCAGCAAGCCTTATTAGCGGAACAGCAGACAACGCTTCAGCAACGTGAGGAGAAGTTATCTGAGTACGCGCAACAACAGCATAGGCTACAAGAGTTGCAAACAGAAGTCGCCAAACTGCAATCACATCAAGATAAAACCTTAACTGAACTCAGTGTTGGCATGAATGTGCAATTTAAAACAGGCAGTAGTCAAATTGAGCCTATCTTCAAGCAGCAGTTAGACAATGTGGTTTATATGATGGCTGCTATGCCTGAGCTCAATTTAAATTTAATGGGCTATGCGGATCGTCGCGGTAACGATGTGTTTAATCAAGCGTTGTCAGAGCAAAGGTTAATAGAAGTGACTAACTATTTAGCGTCACAAGGGGTAGATGAATCTCGATTACACGGTGAGGCATTCGGAGCTTCAGCGCCATTACATGAAGAACAAAACTTTGAAAATGACTTTTTTGACCGTCGTGTCACCTTAAAGTTAATTTCTGAAAGCGCCCAGCTAGCTGCCAACTAACCTTATTTTATCGGTATTAAAGGCATGTTAAGCATGCCTTTAGGAGATCTTATGTCTATTAATTGTCGATTGTTGTCTATGGCCAGCGTAACACTTTGTTGTTGGTTATTAGCAACGTACTTAAATGATGCCTTTGCTATTGAACATACCCCACCAATTGCCGCCGATTCAGTGACTGAAAATCAAATAACTCAGGGCGTGGTGAGTTATGAAGTGAATGGCCAACTTAAACAAATGCTGGCGTTAGACACCCAAGTGAATATGAAAGTGTCAGGTTTAATTAATCGTGTCACAGTTAAACAGGAATTTACCAATACTGAAGACAACTGGGTAAATGCCAAATATGTTTTTCCGTTACCCGAAAATGCAGCCGTTGATGATATGCGTCTGCGCATTGGTCAGCGGGTTATTGAAGGGAAAATTTCTCCTAAACAGCAGGCTAAAAAACAGTTTGAACAAGCTAAAAAGCAGGGTAAACAAGCTAGCTTAGTCAGCCAACAACAAACAAATATTTTTACCACTGAATTAGCTAATATTGCTCCGCGACAAAAAGTGGTTGTAGAAATGAGTTATCTACAAACAATATCCTATAAAGACGGCCAATTTAGTTTACGTTTTCCACTTACTGTTGCCCCCCGTTATCGCCCAAAAACTCACCAAGGGCCTTATCATCCATCAACTCAGGTAGAGTCACCTATTTTAGCCGAATCTGCTACGGCTAAATTAGCGGATAACAACAGCCATCATGTACAAATGGACGTTGAGATTGATGCTGGTTTTGAGGTCACCAATGTTGTTAGCCATTATCACCCCGTTACAGAGGTTAACGATGGCCGTAAATCTTATGTCAGCGTGCAGGGGAACGTGCCACTGAATCGTGACTTTGTGTTGTCTTGGCAGACTCATTCGGGTGATGAGGTGGCCGCAAGTGGTTTTTATCAGCAAGGTAAAACCCATCAAGATAAAGTTAGTCAGCGTAGTCATCCTTTGGCTATCAATGGTGACCAAAGTAATCTATACGATTCAAAAGTAGAGTCTAGCTATGCTATGGCGATGCTAATGCCGCCAAATCAATCCATTAAATCTACCCATAAAGTTAACCGTGAGTTGGTGATGGTTATTGATACTTCAGGTTCGATGATGGGTGACTCAATTGTACAGGCTAAAAAGGCATTAGAGGTCGCGCTAAATGGATTAGACGTTGCTGATAAATTTAATATTATTGCCTTTGACTCTTATGTTAATCAGTTATTTGAATATTCCGTTCCCGCTAGCGCAAGAAATATTTCACATGCAAAGCGTTTTATTCAGTCGTTAGAGGCTGATAACGGTACTGAGATTGCTCCAGCGTTGAATGCTGCGTTGTCTGAGAGTGTTGATGTTAATCGTTCAACTGAGTGGTTACGTCAGGTATTATTTATTACTGATGGTTCAGTATCAAATGAGGCTCAATTGTTTGAGCAAATATCATTTCAATTAAATGATTCACGCTTATTTACAGTAGGTATAGGCTCTGCACCCAATAGCCACTTTATGCGAAGAGCGGCTGAAATGGGTAAGGGGACTTATACCTATATTGGTCAAGTTTCAGACGTAGTCGAGAAAATGACTCAACTGCTCGATAAAATATCTCAGCCAGTGTTAACTGATGTTCAAATTGAATTTGCAGATGGAACTATGGTCGATTATTGGCCATCCGCTATTAAAGATGTTTATCAGCATACGCCGGTTGTTATCAGTTTTAAAACCGATAAGCCATCAATGCCCGCGGTTGTGATTTCAGGAAAGATCCAAGGACAATACTGGCAAAAAACAGTAGATTTCTCATCGAGGACGTCTTCACAAGGGTTAGATCTTGTGTGGGCTAATGCAAAAATTACCGAGTTAGAGCTTTACCAAACGCCAATGAATAAACAGAAAACAGCGGCTCAGGTTGAAAAAATTGCCCTTGATTATCATTTGGTGAGCAGTCAAACCAGCCTAATTGCTGTTGATGTGACGCCTGCAAACATTAACGCCACAGCCTTATCAGAAAATGTTGCAAGGCTAATGCCTGCAGGTTGGAGAATGAACTCGGCTTTTAACAAACTTCCACAAACAGCGACAGCAAGCCGATTGTGGTTGTTATCAGGCGGGAGTTTATTAATTTTCTGTTTATTGTATTGGTTATGGTTTAAAGGGGTTTTACCAGGGCAGCGCCAATTTAATATTTAAGGATAAATTATGTTGTTGAGCCATTTCAAAAATAAAACCAGTGGCAAGCAAAAATTTCAATATTGGGTGCTAGCGTTATTGCTTTTAATGGCATTCGCGATGGTTTTCAAAGGAGGATATATGCAAGCGAAAGCACACTTTGCACAATACTTAATTGAAAGAGCATTTGAGAAAACACTTGTTGATCATCAACCGCATAAACCTTGGTCATGGGCGGATACTCATCCCGTTGCTAAAATGCGTTTTATTTCTCAAAATGAACAAATGATAGAGGACGATGTTTTTGTGTTAGCTGGATTATCTGGCAGGACATTGGCCTTTGGTCCCGGGCTATATTTAGGCGGGGCGGGGGCTGGTGAGCAAGGTAATACAGTTATTGCCGGCCATAGAGATAGTCATTTTTTGAAGCTTAAATACTTGCAAGTGGGTGATGTTATTGAAATTCAAAATACTCAGGGTGTGTATAGTCAGTATCAAGTCACTGAGTTGCGTGTCGTTAATGAAAATCAAATTGAAGAAATGGCCGCCTCTGATGACAGCAGATTAACCTTGATTACCTGTTATCCATTCGAACAACTTTCTGCGAATGCAAGCCAGCGCTATATTGTTGAAGCGAAAGCAACCAGTACAGCCAATATGATTTAACCCACTATTACAAACACCGAATAACCTGGTTATTCGGTGTTTTTTAATATAAATCATTATATGGTGAGTCACGTCCACCAGTAACTATTTATGCTTACAATCTGTTTGCAACAGTTCATTAATTTGAAATAGGCATAACACGGTTACGCCCCAGTCTTTTAGCTTCATAAAGTTGATGGTCAGAGTTTTCAATTAACGCAGCGAAATCTTGTTTGGGTTGCCATTGTGCCACCCCAAATGATGCCGTAATTGAGTCAATCACTTTATCACTACGTCTGTCTTTTACTGTAAGTTTTTCAATCGCTCTGCGAAGGGTTTCTGCAAGTTGTCTGGCGACTCGAATTTGGCTTGACGGAATAATAATCGCAAATTCTTCACCGCCAATTCGGTAGAGTTTATTGCCATCTCGGCAGGCTTGTTGTACACGTTTAGCGACGGTTTTTAGAACTAAATCACCTAATTGATGGCCAAAATTATCGTTAAACGCTTTAAAGTGATCGATATCGAGTATTATTAAACAACACCCTTCTGGCTCAAGCGATATTTGCGCTTGAATGTCTGCATCAAATGCCCGACGGTTAAATACATTAGTTAGGGCGTCATATAACACGTCTTTTTCAGAAGCGGCAAGTTGGTTTTTTAAGGCATCAATTTCAGACTGTGCTTTTTGTAACTGGTTAGAGAAATTAACCGTGCTTGAGCGAATATTCTCTGACTCTTTAACAATACTGCGAACAACGCCAATGACTTGCTCTAAAGAAAATCCTTTTGTTTCAATGTCAGTTAACTGCGAAAAATCTTTATCAATTTGTGCTTGAAAAGAACTGGTGTCGGCATTGGTGTCTTTTAATGATTGCGACAACTCACATACCATGGCATCTAAATTCTGCTTTAATTCTCTTACGTTAAGCTCAACGGGATCAGCAACATGTTTGCGGTACAGTATTTCACTGGTGACTGGAGAACAGGTTTGATTTTGGGCAATGGCTGCATCTAGTTCGGCGTTGAGTTGTGGATTTTGCTCACCGACATAAGCGTACCAAAGAGCATAATTGGTTGGGGTTGTTGGAATTTGATGTTTAAGCATTAATGGTACAGCTTTTTTGAGGTTCGCAGCTGCAATTTTGATAAGCGAATTCGACATCTGTTCTCTCTAATGATGAAGGGTCTAATGACCATAAAAGACAGGTAACTCTGAAAAATATAGCAGAAAAATATCTACACCATAAAAAAACATTACCAAAAATAGGTGTTTATTAACTTAGAATGAATACATGACAGAAATCATGGGACCTGTGAAGCTATAATTAATATTATAATCAGCGATATTCACATCTTGTTCTAAAACAGAAAGAGTTTGCTCGTAGTCAACATCGACTTTATAGTAATTAAACCCTGCTGTGAGGGACCAGCTATCATTGATTTTAGCCTCAACAACCGCACGAATATCAATCAAAGAACCTTTAACATTGTCATACTGTACCGCAAAATATTGTGCGTGGGCTTTAAATACCCAATCAGTTAAAAATTCATATGTACCGTATAACCCTATGTCAGGTAGGGGAGCTGTAACACTATTATCAACCAGCCTAGGGCTAGTAATGGTCTTATCGCAATAAGCTGCCAGTTCTGTATTGGGAACGCAAATACCAATATCACCTTCAAATGCCGTTTTAATAAACATGGTATGCAGACCCACAGAGACACCAAAAATGTAATTACTGCCTTCAGCAAAATCGTAACCATAACCTAAGCGTAAAATATCAATATCAAGCGTCGATTGCAGTGAAATACCTGCTTGAACATCATAAACGGTGTCATCTATGGTTATTTGAAATTCTTTTTCTAATGCAGGAGAGCGTGCTGTGCGATGCAGTGACTTCCAATCTAAATACACATTATGTTTTTGATTAAATGAGTAGGTGAATTCGAAGAAAGGTAAAAATTGTTGTTCTTTCAGATTAAGGTCATCTTCAAAATCTAATGGAAATGTACCGCCACTTTTAGGGTTGGTGACCACCATATAGGAATCAGAGTTAGCGTAAAACCCACCGACATTGAATGAAAACTCACTCATCACATGGTTATCATTTGTAACAGACTGCTCAAGGGAACTTTGTGCCATGCTGCTGTCTACATTCGCTAATGCTATCGAGGGTAGCAGTAGCAAAGTAAAAGACATCAGGTTTTTGAACATACTGACTCCGCGCTTATTATTGTTATACAGCAAAGATGAGTGAATTAAGTTGCAGCGTTCGAATGCTCGAAAAGGAGTGATACTTCAAGCTCTCGATGCCAGCGCTGTCATGTTATCATTTTGTGATTAAATGTAAATATTTGTGTAGCTATTGTTTGTTCTAAATCAAGGTTTTTCTTAATCAAATTCATCGACCTGATGATTTAAAGGGGGGATTATTGGTGTGATTAAACCAAAATGTAATTGAAAGCGGAGAGAGAACCACAAGTGATATTATTAACCGGAGCGAAAGCGATAAAGGAGTAAGGTGGGACTATTTGCCTCTTTTTACCCTAAGCATAAATAGTCCCATTGGAATGTATTTAACGATTAATCTTTTGCGTTGTCATCGTTGTCATCGTTATCATCAATATCCTCACCGTCATCGATGTCGTCAAAATCAATGTCTGTTTCAATGGCCGCGCTAGCGGACTTATTGTGAGTATGTATCGTGCCAACAACGGCATAAAATGGCTTACCTTTTGCCAGTTTGGTGTATTTTGCCCAAAGTAGCTCTAGCGTAGTGCTTGGCGCCAGTGCTCCTTGTGATACTTTGACAAACTGATCTTCATCAGGTGTACCCGGTAACTGAGTGCCTTCCATTAGTGCTTTTAATGCATGCCCGTGTTGTTCTAGCAGCTCAGCTTCTTTATTTGTGAAATCCCCACACCGTTTAAAGCCTTTAGGGAAATTAACATCATCAAAAAAACGCTTAGTGCTGACAAAACTTGCTGCGCCACTAGAAATAGCATTTAGAGTAACAGCGGCATTGTTATATGATTGCTGTGACATAGTCTTTACCTATAAGATTAAGTGATTGAAGATTTCAAATTTGGAGTATTGGCTAAGAGTTAGTTTTTTGAAATCAAAATATTTTGACCATTATGGTGAAGAATTTTTATGGATACGGATTTATTAAAAACATTTTTAGAAGTCTCGAAAACGCGCCACTTTGGTAAAGCAGCAGAAAACTTATTCCTGACCAGAAGTGCGGTTAGCTTTCGAATTAAGCAACTTGAAATGATTTTGGGTGTCGAATTATTTGAACGGCTTAGAAACAATATTCAGCCTACGCCAGCTGGCGAGCGAATGATTGGTCATGCTGATGCGGTATTAATGGCATGGGAAAGGGCCAAGCAAGATGTGAGTATTAACGACAATCACTCGTCGCAATTAACCATTGGTGCGGCACATAATATTTGGGATACCTATTTACAACGTTTTTTTCAACCCCTTCACTTAGGGCTGTCCGGTGTCGCTTTACGCACTGAAATTATTTCGCCTCAGTTAATGATCCGTCAGTTATTAGAAAGAAGCATAGATATAGCCGTGACCTTTGACCCGCCACAACTTGAAGAAGTTGCAGTAACAAAATTGTTGGATGTGAGTTTGTGTTTGGTTAGCCATCAGGCGGATATTGATTTGTCTGATATCAATAACGTTAACTATATCAAGGTGGATTGGGGGACGGCATTTAATATCACCCATGCTCAAGAATTTGCGATGTTGCCGACTCCGGTGTTGCATACTAGCTCGGCAAGAATTGGTTTAGACTTTATTTTAAATAATGGTGGCTGTGCATTTTTACCTAAACCATTAATTGAACATTATATTGAGGCAGGCCAATTATTTTATGTTGCTGGGGCAAAGACGATTGATAGACATGTTTACGCCGCATTTTGGTCTGGTAATGAAAGAATGGCTAAAGTGGAGCAAGCGATTACATTGTTGCAGGGTGAGTCAACGATGGCTGCTAGCAAATAGAATTGCTATTCAGCCAATATCGAAGCGTTTTTTTGCATCAGGGGCAAGTTATATTAATAGCGGCCCTAGTATCGCAATCCAGCAAATGGCGCAAAATAGCAGACTTAACAATACCGCTGCTGAAGCAATATCTTTAGCTTGACCGCTCAATGGATGAATTTCACCGCCAAACCGGTCAACCACAGCTTCAATCGCTGAGTTTAATAATTCAACAATTAATACCAGAAAAACACTCAAAACCAGCAGTAGTTTTTCGACCACAGTAACATTCACTAGTATTGCAATTGGCAACATAATAACGGCAAGAGCAAGCTCTTGTCGGAATGCTGCTTCATCTCTAAAAGCCGCTTTAAGTCCTTTGATAGAGAAACCCGTCGCACGTATTACGCGCTTGATTCCATGATTATTCTGAGGCTTCATTTACGCTCACAATTTTGTAATAGACCGAATTTTCAAATTATGCCATTGATAGTGGGAGTTGTTAACTAACATGTATGCCAACTAGCAAAGGAATGCTCATGAAAAATCAATCACTAGCACCACACGTTATACTTTTAGGCGTGACTTTAGTCATATTTTTAGGCTCAGCTTTTTCATCTAAACCGCTACATGCGACTAACGATAAACCGCCTATACAACTTGCTAAACATTACTCTGGAAATATTAATTTAGCTGAATATTTAGTCAGTGAAAAATATGATGGTGTGAGAGGTTATTGGAATGGGACTCAACTTTTTACTCGCAGCGGAATAGTAATTCGCGCTCCAGCATGGTTTAGCAAAGATTTTCCATCTATGCCGATAGAGGGTGAGCTATGGATTGATAGAGGGCAATTTGAATGGGTTTCTGGTTTAGTCCGTCAACATAAACCGAATGAAAATGATTGGCGAAAAGTTAAGTTTATGCTGTTTGATTTACCAACATCCAAAGAGCCATTTAGTGTACGTTTGCAGCAGTTAAATACCGTTGCCAGCCAATCGGTTTACCTTGAGGTTATTGAGCAACAAACGGTCAAAAACGTTGAGGCGCTATACCAGTTGCTTGACGACGTTGTCGCCTTAGGCGGTGAAGGGTTAATGCTGCATCATAAAAATGCACTTTACCAAGTGGGCCGAGTCAATCACATATTAAAGCTGAAGAAAAAACACGATGCTGAGGCTGTTGTTATTGGTTATAGCGAAGGAAAGGGAAAATATAAGGGGATGATGGGGGCGTTAAAAGTAAAAATGCCCAATGAAAAAGTTTTTGAGATTGGCACTGGCTTTACAGACAAAGAAAGGCAGAACCCTCCGCCAATTGGCAGTGTAGTGACCTATCAGTATTTAGGGTTTACCAAAAACGGTATCCCCAGATTTGCCAGCTTTTTACGATTAAGAAAAAACTACCAATAGTTTTAGGCGGTTTATATTACTTTTCGTCGGTTTATAGATTGCACTAAACAGTAAGCTATTTAAGTTATGTATATATAGTTCACAATAGATATTGAAACTTAAACTGTAGTAAAGTAACTAAATATTCTATTTCTTTTAGGCTATATGGAAAATATGCAACATATTAAATCAGTTTTATTTGTTTGTATGGGCAATATATGCCGCTCTCCAACCGCTGAAGCGGTATTTAGGCAAAAAGCACAGCAATATAAGCTTAGAGTTAATATTGATTCAGCGGGGACTATTGCTTACCACCAAGGGAACTTACCTGATGCCAGAAGTCGTCAAGCGGGTGAGGCAAGGGGAATTGACTTTTCAGGTATTACTGCCAGACAAGTGACCGATGCTGACTTTGACAACTTTGACCTCATCTTAGCAGCAGACAAAGCTAATATGAGTGATTTAAAAGCCCGTTGTCCACAACATCATCAGCACAAATTAAAAATGATTCTTGAGTTTGGTGATACCGGCGTAGAAGAAGTGCCTGACCCATATTATGGAGGTGCTAGAGGCTTTGAAGAGGTGATTGACTTGCTTGAAAATAGCTTGACCGCGTTAGCCAAAAACTTGGCCGATGCGAGTTAGAATTGTTAAATGACAATAGAACAGATTGAGATAACCACTGAGCCGTTAGATAATTTTTCGGCTCAGTGATTGTGTGCTAGCTTAATGCTCTTGTGTTACCACACATAACTTCCATGAAGTTACTGAATAAGAGTCAATAGCAGCACAGCATGGGCTGTTAACTGTATTTGTACTCGTTTAGCCCTGATGACGTTTACCTGCGCGCTTAAGTTTATTTTGCTCAAGTTTGGCTTGTTTTTCGGCTTCTTTTTGTTCCAATATACGCGCCACTTCCACTTTTTCCACTTCTGCCATTGCCGGTGTTTCTAAGCTTAATAGGCCAATTTTTCCAGATCTAAATTCATGCAGCAGCAGTTCAGATGCCTTGTGCAAATCAATTCGGCCGCCGGGTCTTAACGCACCTCGCCTACGACCGATTTCTTCTAATAATTCAAAGTCAGAATTAGGTAAGTGGTCAATTTTATAGCGCTCGCAAATCAGTTCAGGATAAGCCTGTAAAAAGTACTCTGCTGCAAACATGGCAACGTCTTCATATTCCATTGCAGTATCTTTAATGGCACCGGTTACCGCAAGACGGTAACTGCTGGACTCGTTATCTACTTTAGGCCACAAAATACCGGGGGTGTCAGATAACACGATGCCATTTCGCAAATTAATGCGTTGCTGGCTTTTAGTCACTGCAGGCTCGTTACCGGTTTTAGCTAGAGTTCTACCTGCTAAGGTATTAATAATGGTTGATTTACCCACATTAGGTATCCCCATAATCATGGTGCGGATATCTTTTTCAACTTTGTCACGATGAGGCACAAGTTTACGGCAAAGATCGGGGATCATTTTTACCATAGCGGGTTGTAAGGTCGTAATTGCCGATGCTTTTACACCTTGCTCTAATTCAAGATATTCAATCCATTGTTCAGTGACTTTTGGGTCGGCTAAATCTGATTTGTTCAAGAGTTTGATACAAGGTTTATCGCCACGTAATTGCGCGACCATTGGGTTTTCACTGCTATAAGGGATACGCGCGTCAAGCACTTCTATAACCAAGTCGACCTGAGGCATGACCTCTTCGATCTCTTTGCGTGCTTTGTGCATATGTCCGGGATACCATTGAATTGCCATGTTGTTGCCTTTTACTCTTGAAATCTAGGCGCATATTGTACCTTGAACCTAAATGAAAAACATAAAAAAAGCGCCTTGTGGCGCTTTCTCTGAGATGTATTTGTGACTATGACTAAATTAGTCACTCAATAACGGCTAATTTTCTACAGCTAAATTTTTGCAATAATCGCCATTGAATACCAATTCGGCTAATCAATCACTCCTAATTCTCTTAACCTTTCCATTAAATAACTGTCTGCAGTGTGTCGTTCAGACAACACCACTTCAGGGTTAGGGTGCAAAAACAGTGGCAGCGAAATACGCGATTTTGTTTTATCTGTCCCCTGAGGATTGATGACTCGGTGTGAAGTTGAAGGAAAATACCCGTCAGAGGCTTCTTGCAACATATCACCAATATTAATAATCAAGTTACCAAAATCACTTGGGACATCAATCCAGTCACCTTGTTTGGTTTTAACTTGTAAACCGGGTTCATTAGCTGCAGGTAAAATCGTAATTAAATTAATATCTTCATGGGCTGCAGCACGTATTGCGCCTAACTCTTCATCGCCCTTTAGTGGTGGGTAATGCAGAATTCTAAGCAAGGTCTTTTGGCTATTCTCAATCATCTTTGATAAAGCAATTGAATATTTTTGCGCAACGTCTTCAGGGGAGTATTGTTCAATCCAAGCTAACAACTCAGCCGCTAACGTATTAGCCTGCTGGTAATAGGCAAGAATATCTTGCTTAAGTTGTTCAGGAATCCGTCCCCACGGATAAACATGATAATACTCTTTGATATCTTTGACCGTATGGCCTTTTGCCGTTTCAGAGACCGACGCAGGGAAAAAGCCGTCTTGGGTTTCAGGTTTATAAAGGTATTCATGTTTTTGCTCGCTATTAAAAAAGTCGTACCACTGCTGGTAAATCTTTTCTACAAGCTGCTGTTGGATAGGATGGTTTGATAACACGCCAAAGCCCGTTTCATGAAGTGACTCCACAAAACGCTTTGCACTGTCGGGTGCTTGATAATCGATGGTTTCTAGTTTCATTATATTTTCTTATTTTTGGTGTTATGTCATTATTTGACCCAGCTAAATGGTAACGTTTGTCACAACTGGCTGCAATTTTTTGATCGAATTAACGGTCTAATATTTTGAACGATTTGTAGCAATATATCGTAGAATGATTACTGTTTACCGAGATACCACCTTTGGATACCAAAATGACCCAATTAACAGACTTTGAAAAATATGTGATTGAACAAAAAGGAACCGAAAGACCTTTTTCTGGTGAATATGTTGATCATGATGCTCAAGGCTTGTACCTGTGCAAAAAATGCTTAGCGCCATTGTATAAGAGTGAACACAAATTCAACGCTCATTGCGGATGGCCTGCTTTTGACGATGAAATTCCCGGCGCGGTGGATCGTACATTAGATGCGGATGGACAACGAACAGAAATTACTTGCCACCAGTGTGGCGGTCATTTAGGTCATGTATTTGAGGGTGAACTTCTGACAGATAAGAATATTCGCCATTGCGTCAATTCGGTATCATTAACCTTTAAGGCGAATGATGACAAAGACCTCGCTGACCCCGTTGAAAAATTTCAACTTGCCACATTAGGCGCAGGGTGTTTTTGGTGCGTTGAAGCTATTTTTAATTCACTTAAAGGCGTACACAAAGTGAAATCTGGCTATAGCGGTGGCGAAGCTAGGCATGCAAATTATGATGCGGTATGTTCAGGCAGAACAGGGCATGCAGAAGTCGTGCATATTGAATACGATGAAGATGAGATCAGCTTTAGTGAAATTCTTGAAGTCTTTTTTAATAGCCATAATCCCACCACATTAAATAGACAAGGCAATGATATTGGACCTCAGTATCGTTCAGTTATTTTTGCTCATACCGATCAACAAGTGATTGAGGCAAATAAGATGATTAATAAGTTGCATGAGGCTCATGTTTGGCCTGAGCCGATTGTGACAGAAATTACTGCGTTTCAAACTTTCTATGAAGCAGAAAGTTATCACGATGACTATTTTGCTAAACACGGAGAGCAACCTTATTGCCAAATGGTCGTAAAACCTAAGTTTGAAAAATTTAAAACACAATTTGTAGATAAACTTAAGTAACCGCAAATGATAAAAAAGGCCTCTGCAGAACAGAGGCCTTTTTATTGAAGGTGGTGAGTTAGATTTTTATGAATCTAACTTGTCATCGGCAACCTTATAGTGAGGGTCTTCAATAAAGTTAACCTCAACAAGATCACCTGCTTTAGCCAGTAAATCTTTACAGTCTTGGCTTAAATGACGTAAGTGTAAACGCTTGCCTGCATTAGTATAACGCTCGGCTAGGGTATCAATGGCATCTAGTGCTGAGTGATCCGCTACGCGAGAGTTCTGGAAATCTACAATAACATCTTCGCCATCGTTCTGAGCGTCAAATAACTCTAAAAAGTGCGCTGCTGAACCAAAAAATAATGGCCCATTTAAACGATAAACCTTCCAGCCATTTTCGTCGGTTGAAATCTCAACATTGATGTGTTTTGCATGCTCCCAAGCAAACACAAGTGCCGATACTATTACCCCAACAAATACTGCAAAGGCTAAGTCAGTAAATACCGTCACTGTGGTAACCAGTACAATAACAAAGGCATCATGCTTAGGGACTTTACGCATCACTTTAAAGCTGGCCCACTCAAACGTACCTAAAACCACAATAAACATTACCCCGACTAACGCCGCTAGTGGAATAATTTCAATAAAGGCAGCACCAAATAGAATAAATGCCAGTAATGCTAATGCAGCAGTAATACCAGAAAGACGCCCACGACCACCCGAATTGATATTAATCATAGATTGACCAATCATGGCACAACCACCCATAGCACCGAAGAAACCACTGGTGATATTGCCCACACCTTGACCAACACATTCTTTATTACCTCGGCCACGAGTATTGGTCATTTCATCAATAACCGTTAGGGTTAACAATGACTCAATTAATCCTACAGCCGCCAAAATACAGGCATAAGGGAGAATGATATATAAGGTTTCAAAGTTGAATGGCACACTTGGAATTGAAAACGTTGGTAAGCTACCCGCAATGGTAGCAGCTTCATTGCCACTCATGGTTTTAAGAAAATCTAAAACATTGCGCGTATCCATATCTAGCCCAACAACCAATGCGGTCACAGTTAGAATGGCCACTAATGAAGAAGGGACGGCGGTAGTGATTTTAGGTAAAAAATGAATAATGGCCATGGTTAACAGCACTAATCCCAACATGATCATCATGGGCTCTTGAGCCATCCAAACCATATTGCCTGCAGCATCTTTGACTTTAAACTGTCCAAGTTGCGCTAAAAAGATCACAATAGCCAAACCATTTACGAAACCAATCATCACAGGATACGGAACAATTCGAATGAATTTTCCTAATTTAAATACCCCAGCTAATATTTGAATCGCACCTGCTAGCACCACCGCGGCAAATAAATATTGCACGCCGTGTTCGACCACTAACGAAACCATGACAACAGCCATAGCACCGGTTGCGCCCGATATCATACCTGGGCGGCCACCGATAACGGCAGTAATTAAGCCCATAATAAATGCGGCATATAACCCAACCATAGGTTCAACATGTGCAACAAAAGCAAATGCAACCGCTTCGGGGATGAGTGCGAGAGCGACGGTTAAGCCTGATAAAATATCTGCCTTACTACTGGCAGTTTTATGACGAATAATATCGAACATTTAGCCTCGATTAAGATAATTTTTGTGGATGATTTAGGGGAGTGATATTAACAAAATTCATACCACTTCTAAACCAAAATATGACCTAGGTAACAAAAATCACATTAAATTAGAGCGCATTAAACAGCAGTCTACTTTGCAAATAAAAAAACCATGCCCTGAGGCATGGTTTTTAGTCAGCGTGATAGCAGAACTTATTATAGAGGTTTTGTTATCCCAGATGATGTACTGTTTACAAAGCTCGACTTAGGTGCAGTTTGCGTTTCGGCACTGCTATATGTTTTGCCTTGTGGAACAGTTTGTTGAGCTCGAACTTCAACAGTAGGTTTAGTTGTTGTCGAGCTGACCATAGAACCAAAACGGCTTGTTGATGCAGTCGCGACCACTTTAACCTTCTGTTCGGTTTTATCTTCAACAGAGCTCACTTCTGTGTCAACTGGAGCAACAGCAGTTTTACGAACAATCGGTGCTGGTTTAGCCATTGGAGCATTAGCCGTGCTTGGGCTCACCTTTGCCACTTGAGTGACGGGAGTTTCCAGTGCAACTTCATCTGTAGCAACCGTTTCTTCTGCTGCTTCTGGCTCTACCTTAGCTGGGGCTTCTACGATTTCAGCAACCACTTCTGGCTCTGCTTGCTGTAGCTCTACTTCTGGTTGCTCAACTTTTTGAGGCTCTACTGGGGCTTCTGTTGTTTTAGCAACTTCAACTTCAACTTCAACTGTTTTAGCTGTTTCTGTTACTTCAACAGCAGGAGTTTCAACCGCAGGAGTTTCAGGGGCTTGCGCTGCTTCAGGCTGTTTAGCTTCAACTTCAGCTTCAACTTCAGCTTCAACTTCAGCTTTAACTTCAGCTTTAACTTTAACTTCAACTTCAGCTTCTACGGCTACAGGCTCAACGTGTGCTGTTTTTTCTGCAGCAGGCTTTTCAGCTGTTTCAGCTTCAATAGCAGGAGCTTCAACTGTTTTGGCTGCTTCTGCAGTATCTAAGTCATCGGTATTTTTAGCTTGCTTAGCTTGGGCTAACTCAGCCGATAACTGACGCTCTAACTCATCAACAGGGGTAAACACCGGAGCTGATTCAGTAGTGTCTTCATCACGACGACGACGTTGACCAGCGGCACGTAAATGACGAGGGCTTCTACGGCTACGACGTTGGCCATCTTTAGCTTCCGCTTTGTCAGTGTCACTTTGGTTGTCATTGTCAGATGTTGATTCAACTTCTGTAGCAGGCTTTTCAGTGCTTGCACTTTGTGTTGTTGTGTCAGTTGAAGCTTCAACATTATTTGTTGCATCATTTTCAACATCAGCTTGCTTAGTCACTTCAGTTACTTTTACTGCCACTTCTTCAGCTGCCGGTTTAGTATCAGCTTTCGGTGCTTTTACTTCTGACGACTGTACTGCTTTATTTTCGTTTGCAGCTTCAGCGTTGTTTTCAACCGGTTTAGTTTTACGAGGTTGACGTTTGCGCACTGGCTTCGCTGGCTTGTTGTCATCTTTCGCTTTTGTTTCAACAGGAGCAACAGCTTTAGTCTCAGAAGCATTAGCTAATGCTGCTTCGTCTTGTTTTTGCTCATTTTCAATGCGCACTTTGCGACGCATATTACGACGTTGACGACGCTCGCGAGCCGCTTCTTGTTTTGGCGGACGTTCAGCAGTTTTGTCTGGCGTAGTGTTCTTTTCATCACGTTGTGACTTAGCCGCTGGGTCATTTTTGGTTGGCGTATTCGTGTCTTGTTGATCACGAGTACGTTTATTACGCCCTTTAGAATTACGGTTTTCAGCCTGGGCATTGTCTTTTTCACCACGCTTACGACGATTGTCATTGCGGTTGTCGTTACGACGAGGACGACGCTGGTTAGACTTCTCTTGGTCCGCAGGCTTCTTCTGAGGAGCGGCTGGCTTTTGCTCTTCGTCACTGCTAAACATAGCACTAATTGCTGCTGCAATGCGGCTGAATAGTCCTGGTTTAGCTTCCGTTTTCGCTTTCGCCGGGGTGTTAACCACTTTAGTTGGTTCAGGAGCTTTTTTCGGTGCAGCAAAGCCTTTAAGTGCAGGCTCTGGTGTTGCTGAACGTTCTAGTTTACGTGGCTCGTATAATTCAGCATCAGGAGTTTCAACACGTTTGTAGCTTGACTCAGTAACTTCGTCGTCATTTTTACGACGAACAACACGGTAATCAGGTGTTTGCATATGTGAATCTGGGATCACATAAACTTCAACATCATGGCGTTCTTCTGTAATGCGAATCGCTTTACGTTTTTCATTCAATAAGAATGCAGCAACATCAACAGGAACAATGGCCTCAATTTGCGTGGTATTTTCTTTAATGGCTTCTTCTTCCATTAAACGCAAAATAGATAAGGCTAAAGATTCAGTACTACGAATAGTACCTTGTCCATGACAACGAGGGCATAAGTGTGCTGCTGACTCTTCTAAAGAAGGGCGTAGGCGCTGACGCGACATTTCCATTAAGCCAAAACGAGAAATACGGCCTAATTGAACACGTGCACGGTCGTGGTGAACAGCATCACGCATACGGTTTTCAACTTCACGTTGATGACGTACAGGCGTCATGTCAATAAAATCGATGACGACTAGGCCACCTAAGTCACGTAAACGCAATTGGCGGGCAATTTCGTCGGCGGCTTCTAGGTTGGTGTTTAAGGCTGTTTCTTCGATGTCTCCGCCTTTTGTTGCTCTGGCAGAGTTAATATCAATTGAGGTTAATGCTTCAGTAGGGTCGATAACAATTGAACCACCTGAAGGTAAGCGCACTTCACGCTGGAATGCCGACTCAATTTGTGACTCAATCTGGTAATGAGTGAATAAAGGTACTTCAGACTTGTACATTTTCACACGTTCAACAAAGTCTGGACGCACTAGACCAATATGCTGTTTGGCATCTTCATAAATACGTGGATGGTCAATTAAAATTTCACCCACATCACGGCGTAAATAGTCACGAATTGCGCGAACAATAACGTTACTTTCTTGATGAATTAAGAATGGAGCAGGCTTGCTTTGTGCCGCTTCTTGAATGGCGTCCCAATGGTGTTGTAATACCTTTAAGTCCCACTTAAGCTCAGCCGCTTCTTTACCTACACCGGCAGTACGAACAATTAATCCCATGCCATTCGGCACTTCAAGTTCTGACATTGCCGCTTTCAATTCAGTACGTTCATCACCTTCAATACGGCGAGAAATACCGCCAGCACGAGGATTATTTGGCATAAGCACTAAATATGAACCAGCAAGACTGATAAAGGTGGTTAATGCAGCTCCTTTGTTGCCACGCTCTTCCTTGTCAATTTGAACAATAACTTCTTGTCCTTCTGACACCACTTCTTTAATGTTTGGGCGGCCTTGGAATGAATAGCCTTTAGGGAAGTATTCGCGAGCAATTTCTTTAAGGGGAAGGAAACCGTGACGTTCTGCACCATAATCAACAAATGCAGCTTCTAATGAAGGTTCTACGCGGGTAATTTTGCCTTTATAAATATTTGATTTTTTTTGTTCGTGACCTGGGCTTTCAATATCCAGATCATACAGTTGTTGCCCATCGACTAGGGCAACGCGCAACTCTTCCGATTGAGTTGCATTGATTAACATACGTTTCATGATGACATTATTCTTCTATAAATGGTCATCAAACACACATTCGTTTGCATTACGGGCCTGCGAATACAATAGCAGCCTCACGGCTTGGTACAGGCATGTTAGGCGCGCAGAACTTCTGTTAGACGTTTCTCTACGTGTCGCGACCTAATTTATGGCTTATTTTCTAATGTTTACAAAAACAAGGAATCCGTTGCAGAGCAACCAACCCCATAAATATTTTATTTTATCCGGTAATGCCTAAATCGAATGAGTTGTTTGATAACAAGCTAAAAAATTGTTCGAATTTGGCGATGAAATTGGGTGGTTCTTACATGATTATTTAAGACGCTTACGATTTAATTATAAAGTCATACATTGTAATGTTTCGAATTATTTATAATTTGCAAATCAATGACTTGCTATCGATAAAGGTCAAGTGTAATACGCACTGAATTTCATTTATGGAGCAGGTTGTGAACACTTTATCCACCGATTGTCCTTTTCCAATGCGCAAATATAACAACATTAATGCATCTGAGCAATCAAAAGCCGATAAAGTTTCATTGGCTGAGGGTGATTAGTTTTTCAAAATTCTATGACTTGCTGTAAGATAGCCCTGTTTTATTTAAACGAGATACAATTTGTCTCACAATTTGGCGCATCATGAAAACTGAAACCACTTCCCAAGTTCAACTCGTTACTATTGACGAAGATAATGTTGAACAACGTATCGATAATTTTTTACTCACCAAACTTAAAGGCGTTCCTAAAAGCATGATTTACCGAATTGTGCGCAAAGGCGAAGTTAGAGTAAATAAAAAACGCATTAAGCCTGAATACAAATTACAAATGGATGATGTGGTCAGGATTCCACCTGTTCGTATGGCAGAAAAAGATCATCGTACTGCGCCTTCAGCTAATTTGTCTCGCGTGTCACAACTAGAAGACCGCATTATTCATGAAGATAAACATCTAATTGTACTTAATAAACCTGCGGGTATTGCGGTGCATGGTGGTAGTGGTGTTGATTATGGGGTGATTGAAGGCCTGCGCTCATTGCGCCCGCAACAAAAATTTTTAGAGTTGGTACACCGTTTAGATAAAGATACTTCCGGTGTGTTGTTGGTGGCCAAAAAGCGCAGTGCGTTAAAACACCTACATGATCAGTTGCGTCGCAAAACCATGCAAAAAGACTATTTAGCCTTAGTGCGTGGTGAATGGCAGGCCAAAGTTAAAGTAGTTAAAGCCCCATTATTAAAAATTACTTTAAAATCTGGTGAGCGTATTGTCAGAGTGAATACTGAAGGTAAAGAGTCTGAGACACGTTATCGTATTGTACAACGATATCAGGGCTGTACACTGGTAAAAGCAAGTCCAGTAACGGGTAGAACTCATCAAATTCGGGTTCATTGTCAATATGCAGGACATGCCATTGCGTGTGATGATAAATACAGTGAGCAACAATTTGACAATAGTATGCGTGCTATTGGCTTAAATAGATTATTTTTACACGCAGCGGAGTTGAAGTTCACTCATCCAGAGTCTGACACCACTATGCAAGTGAGTGCGCCATTAGATGACGTACTTCAACAGACTTTGGATAAATTGAAAAAAGCCTAAAGGACTAAAACATGTCTTTGCAGAATAAATATGATTTAGTTATTTTTGATTGGGACGGCACTTTAATGGACTCAATTGGGTCTATTGTTGCTTGCATGCAATCAGCGGCTAGAGATTTAGCACTTAATATACCGTCTGAGCGGGCCATAAGAGATTTAATTGGCTTATCTTTGCCAAAAATAATGCATATTTTATTTGGTTCAGATACACAGTTACATGAAAAGGTTGTTGAGCGATATCGGTTTCATTATTTATCTGCCAATACTGTAAGCCCGTTATTCGATGGTGCGGAGACATTACTTCAACAGTTAAAAGATAACGGTTATACCTTGGCCATTGCAACAGGTAAGGCTCGACATGGTTTAGAAAGAGTGCTTAATGCCAGTGGGATGGGCCATTACTTTGCTGCAACCCGATGTGCTGATGAAACAGAAAGCAAGCCACATCCACTAATGATTAACTCTTTATTAGAACAATTTAATGTTCCGGTTGATCGCGCGGTAATGATTGGTGATTCGGTTCATGATTTAAATATGGCGAATAATGCCGGAGTAGCCGGCATTGGTGTGAGTTATGGGGCTAATTTAGTTGAACAACTCCATGAGGCTAAGCCGCTGGCAATTGTTGATGAGGTTAGCGAGTTACTGTTTCATCTTTAATCAGAAAGTCATTTTGTGCACTTAATACGCACAAGCCATGTTGCCCTAGTAAATTGATTAGTTTTATCAAAGGTAAACCAATTAATGTATTAGGGTCATCTCCTTCAAGCTTTTCAAATAATGCAATACCAAGCCCTTCACTTTTAAAACTACCTGCACAATATAATGGTTGTTCTGCAAGCACATAGGCTTTGATTTGCTCTGTGGTTAAGTTTTTAAAATGAACGTTAAACGGCTCTACACAGGTAGAGACTTTTTGTGTTTGTGGGCAATAAACACTTAATCCGGTATAAAAAGTGATTGATTTACCTGAAGCGTTGGTTAATTGCTTTATGGCGTTTTCAATCGTATGCGGCTTGCCAACAATTTGCTCATCAATTACCGCCACTTGATCTGAACCAATAATCAGTAATTTTTCGTCAGGGCTATCTGCTGAAATAAGTTGGCCGCCAGTTTTGGCTTTTTGTTCTGCTAAACGGGCAACTAAATCTACTGCATCTTCGTTAGCCAAAGGGGTTTCATCAATATCAGGACTGACGGTTGAAAAAGGCAAATTCAACTTTTGTAATAAGGCTTGGCGATAAACGGAGGTTGAAGCTAAAACTAATTTTACAGGCATATTTAGGATCATAATTAGACAAACTTGTTATCAGTTTACCATTATTGGTTTAAATGAAGTAATTTTAGCCTGTAAAAGCTTGTGTCTAATGGGGGGCTTGGGTAAAATTTGCCATCATTCAAATTCGACGTGAATGGTTAATGAGAGCTAAAACACACTAATAAGTGGCTTTAGTGCAATTTGCAGAAATTTTCTTTGACTATCGCGTTTTCAAACTATAATATGCGCGCCTTATGCAAACAGTAAAGATACCGGTTTCAATTGATCCTATCAGAGCAGCAAGTAGCGGTCTTCGTTATGAAGGCTTCATTCCTGGTGTTCAAAATAAGCGATTAAATGAGTTATGTGCCGGCGACTGTTCCGACGTAGTTGTGTCGTTGGAATGTGGTGTCGACTTACAGGGGATAGTCTACCTTCGCGGGAAGGCTGTGACGGAGCTCACTCTGCTATGTCAACGTTGCATGACACAATTTGCTACTGAGGTTACGGTCGACTTTTGTTTTAGCCCTTGTAGGACTGAGGCAGAAATCGATGAGCTCCCGGATGCGTATGATCCAATTGAGTGTAATGAAATTGGTGAAGTACGTCTGCATCAATTGATTGAAGATGAATTGATAGTCGCTATGCCGATTATCCCTATGCACGCAGATAAAGACTGCAACTTGGGATCAAAAGACATAGTTGTAGGCGAGATCGACCCCGCTCATGAGGAGCGTCCAAATCCGTTTGCAGTGTTAGAAAAACTGAAGAGCAAGTAATCGTAGGAGACAAGTCAAATGGCTGTACAACAGAATAAAAAATCTCGTTCAAAGCGTGGTATGCGTCGTTCACATGATTCATTGAGCACTGCTCAATTATCTGTAGATGCTACTAGCGGTGAATTACATCTACGTCACAACGTGACTGCTGATGGTTTTTACCGTGGCAAAAAGGTTATCAACAAGTAATTAGTTGACGACCTAATGACGAGTCTGACGCTCGCGTTAGATGCGATGGGGGGCGATCATGGTCCCCTCGTCACAGTGCCTGCAGCCTTGCAGGCATTGAAATCTAATCCTTCTCTCAAGATTATTCTTATTGGCAATCAAGCTGATATAGATCCCTTAATTTCTCATGCTGACTCAACAGTTTTAAATCGTATCGAGCGTATTCATACGACTGAAATTGTGACTATGGGCGATAGACCCGTACATGCATTAAGAACCCGTAAAAATAGTTCTATGCGTTTAGCATTAGAACAAGTTCGCGATGGCAAAGCTGCTGCCTGTATTAGTGCGGGTAACACCGGGGCCTTAATGGCCATGTCTAAAGTGTTACTTAAAACCTTACCTGGCATCGACAGACCTGCATTGGTTTCTTGCTTACCGACCGTTAGTGGTAAGCCGGTTTATTTATTAGACCTGGGAGCTAATGTTGCTTGTGACTCTGAAACCTTATTTCAATTTGCTGTTATGGGTTCAGTGCTTTGTGAAGCGATCAATAAAAATCCTACTCCTAAAGTGGCTTTATTGAATGTGGGCATTGAAGAAATAAAGGGTAATGACCAAGTCCAACAAGCTGGGCAAATTTTACAGCATACCGAACAACTTAATTATATTGGTTTTGTCGAGGGTGACGAAATTTATACCGGTAATGTTGATGTTATTGTTTGTGATGGCTTTGTCGGCAATATTACCTTAAAAACCTCTGAAGGCATTGCCAAACTATTGGTACATCAGTTAAAACGCGGTTTAAACAGTGGTTTTTTTGTGCGTTTTCTCTCCAAACTTATCTCTCCACGTATACAAGCAGTACTCAGCAAGATGAACCCCGACCACTATAATGGTGCAAGTCTGATAGGATTGCGCGGAATAGTAGTAAAGAGTCATGGAAACGCTGATGAAGCTGCCTATCTTCAAGCAATAAACTTAGCAGCAACTGAAGCGAAACGTCGTCTTCCTGAAATGATCAATGATCGTTTAGAGTCGATTCTTTTAGACATCAATAGCTGATCCTAATTATATGCATACAAAAATTCTCGGAACAGGTAGTTATCTGCCTGTGCAAGTACGCAGCAATCAAGATTTAGAAAAAATGGTCGAAACCAGTGACCAATGGATTGTTGAACGGACAGGTATATCAGAGCGCCGAATTGCGGCAACAGATGAATCGGTTTCTACCATGGGCTATCAGGCTGCACTTAAAGCAATTGAAATGGCCGGAATAGAAGCATCCGATCTTGATATGATTGTTTGCGGCACCACCAGTGCTCCTAATGCGTTTCCAGCTGCAGCATGTGAAATTCAAGCCATGTTAGGGATAAAACAAATTCCTGCATTTGATATTGCTGCAGCATGTTCAGGCTTTGTTTATGCACTGTCTGTTGCGGATCAATTTGTTAAAACCGGTGCAGCAAAAAAAGTATTGGTTATTGGGGCTGACGTTTTATCGCGGTTATGTGAGCCAGATGATCGCACCACGGTGATTTTATTTGGTGATGGTGCGGGTGCTGCCGTTATTGGCGCAAGTGATACACCCGGTATTATTAATACCCATATTTATGCCGATGGCAGCCAAGCTGACTTATTAAAATGTTCATTCCCACCTAGAGCAAACGAGTCATCTGAAGCCGTGGGTTACATGACCATGAAAGGCAACGATGTATTTAAAGTTGCTGTGACACAATTGTCTAATGTAGTCACTGAAACATTACGTATTAATAATGTTGAGAAGTCTGAAATTGACTGGCTTGTCCCACATCAGGCAAACTTCAGAATTATTAATGCTACAGCCAAAAAGCTCGGCATGAGTTTAGATAAAGTGGTATTAACCTTAGCTAAACATGGCAATACGTCAGCGGCATCAGTGCCAATTGCATTGGATGAAGCGGTTCGTGATGGCCGAATTCAACGCGGTCAATTATTACTTTTAGAAGCCTTTGGAGCAGGTTTTGCTTGGGGCAGTGCCTTAGTTCGCTTCTAAATTTTATTTATATTTAATACAGGTATATAACAATGGAAAATGTGGCTTTTGTATTTCCAGGTCAAGGTTCACAAGCGGTAGGGATGTTAGCTGACTTAGCGCAAGAACATCCAATTGTTACCCAAACATTTGCTGAGGCAAGTGAAGTTCTTGGGTACGACTTATGGGATTTGGTTCAAGAGGGTCCGGTTGAAACATTAAACCAAACCGATAAGACTCAACCCGCCTTATTAACGGCAAGTGTTGCCATTTGGCGTGCTTACCAACAGTCTGGTCAGGCAATGCCAACTTTATTAGCGGGTCACAGCTTAGGCGAGTATTCGGCTTTAGTGTGTGCTGGCGTAATTGCATTTAAGGATGCAGTTAAATTAGTTGAACTTCGCGGTCAATTAATGCAACAAGCAGTACCAGCAGGTACAGGTGCAATGTTTGCCATTATTGGTTTAGACGATGAATCTATAGCAAAAGCATGTGAAAGTGCAGCACAAGGTGATGTAGTTAGCCCTGTAAACTTTAATAGCCCTGGACAAGTTGTTATTGCGGGTGAAAAGAATGCTGTTGAGCGTGCTGCAGCTGCATGTAAAGAAGCGGGTGCAAAGATGGCAGTGGCATTACCTGTTAGCGTACCTTCACATTGTGCATTAATGAAACCCGCTGCAGATAAACTATCGCAAGCGTTAAGTGAGATGACCTTTAACGCACCAACAATTAATGTTATCAACAATGTTGATGTAGCAATGCCTACAGACGCTGCTGACATTAAAGATGCTTTAGTTCGTCAATTATATTGTCCTGTTCGCTGGAGCGAAACTGTGACATTGATGGCTGAACAAGGCATAAACCACTTAGTTGAAATAGGGCCTGGTAAAGTATTAACCGGGTTAACAAAACGTATTAATAAATCTGTTTCTGCTAAAGCAGTCAATGATGTTGCGTCATTTGCTGCATTAACTGAGTAAGGAAATAAAAATGAGCATAAGCTTTAATTTAGAAGGAAAAGTTGCGCTTGTTACTGGTGCGAGCCGTGGTATTGGCCGTGCAATTGCTGAAACATTAGTGAAAGCAGGTGCCGTTGTTATTGGTACAGCAACCAGTGAGAAGGGCGCGGCAGCAATTCAAGAGTATTTGGGTGATAAAGGCTATGGTCTTGTGCTGAATGTCACAGATAGTGAATCAGTGGCGAATTTATATTCCCAAATTAAAGAAAAAGCTGGCGATGTTGATATTCTCGTGAATAATGCAGGTATTACTCGTGATAATTTAATGATGCGAATGAAAGATGATGAGTGGCAAGATATTATTGACACCAATCTGACTTCACTGTTTAAATTGTCTAAGCCAGTGATGCGTTCTATGATGAAAAAGCGTCACGGACGTATTATTAGTATTGGTTCTGTTGTCGGTACGATGGGTAATGCTGGTCAAGTTAATTATTCAGCTGCAAAAGCGGGTTTAATTGGCTTTACTAAGTCATTAGCAAGAGAAGTCGCATCTCGTCAAATCACTGTGAATGCAATTTCACCAGGTTTTATACAAACAGATATGACAGATGAGCTGACACCAGAGCAACAACAAGCTATTATGTCACAAGTTCCTATGGAACGATTAGGACAAGCGCAAGAAATTGCCAACGCAGTATTGTTTTTGGCCTCAGATTCAGCCGCTTACATCACAGGCGAGACATTGCATGTGAATGGCGGTATGTACATGGTTTAAGGGCGATAGGTAGGAAACTACCTTCAATTAAGTCAGATTTTGAAACAGTGTAATTTTATCAATTTGTGGTTAGACCACAGAATCTAAGCTTGCAATGTTATCTAAATCGAATAAACTACTCGCAATCTTACGCAAGTGCGTAATTTGAATAGGAAAGAGAACTAATGAGCAACATCGAAGAACGTGTAAAGAAAATCATCATTGAGCAACTAGGCGTTAAAGAAGAAGACGTTAAACCAGCTGCTTCTTTTGTAGACGATTTAGGTGCCGATTCTCTAGACACCGTTGAATTGGTTATGGCTCTTGAAGAAGAGTTTGATACCGAGATCCCTGATGAAGAAGCTGAAAAGATCACTACTGTTCAAGCAGCGATCGATTACGTTTCTAAGAATCAGTAATCCAGAATTCACAGAAACAGGCGGCATTTATTGTCGCCTGTTTTTGTTTCTGACAACGTACAATAAATATCGAGTCAACGCCTCATCTAGTTGATTAACCAGTCTTCAACATTCCCCTATCGGTTAATCGCCGTTGCTAGACCTCAGGCATAGTATAACTAAGGTGAAAATCATGTCTAAACGTCGTGTTGTTATTACAGGTATTGGTTTAGTTACCCCTGTAGGCAATGATGTTGAATCATCATGGAAAGCATTATTAGCGGGACAAACGGGTATTGCCCCAATCACAAAGTTTGATGCATCAGAATACGGCACTCGCTTCAGCGGTTCAGTTAAAGATTTTGATGTTGAACAATATCTCACCAAAAAAGATGCGCGAAAAATGGATTTGTTCATCCAGTATGGTATGGCTGCAGGTATTCAAGCCATTAATGACGCTGGTTTAGACATGTCTCAAGAGCGTCCAGAGCGAGTAGGTACTGCGGTTGGTGCAGGAATGGGCGGTATGCCCCTAATTGAACAAAACCACACAGCATTAATGAATGGCGGCCCTCGTAAAGTGTCACCATTTTTTGTTCCTAGCACTATTATTAATATGATTTCAGGTCACTTGTCGATTATGTATGGTATGACAGGGCCAAACTTTGCGGTAACCACCGCTTGTACCACAGGTGTACACAATATTGGTTTTGCAGCACGTACTATTGCTTATGGCGATGCAGATGTCATGATTGCCGGTGGTGCTGAAGATGTAACTTGTCCGCTAGCCGTTGCTGGCTTTGGTTCAGCAAAAGCTTTGTCGACGCGTAATGACGACCCAACCGCAGCTAGTCGTCCATGGGATAAAGACCGTGACGGCTTTGTAATAGGCGACGGTGCTGGCGTGATGGTAATGGAAGAATACGAGCATGCTAAAGCCCGTGGCGCTAAAATTTATGGCGAATTAGTGGGTTTTGGCATGAGCGGTGATGCTTTTCATATGACATCGCCTCCAGCTGACGGTGCAGGTGCCGCTGCAGCAATGGAAAATGCAATTAATGATGCCGGTATCGCCAAAGAAAGCGTGGGTTATATTAATGCTCATGGCACATCAACTCCTGCTGGCGATAAAGCCGAAGCTGCCGCGGTTAAATCTGTATTTGGTGAACATGCTTATAACTTATTAGTGAGCTCAACTAAATCAATGACCGGACATCTTTTAGGTGCAGCAGGTTCTGTTGAGGCCATCATTACGTTGTTGGCGTTAAAAGATCAGCACGTTCCTCCAACGATTAATTTAGATAACCCAGATGAAGGTTGTGATTTAGATTTTGTACCACACACTTCTCGCCTGCATCAATTTGATTATGCTCTGTGTAATTCATTTGGTTTTGGTGGTACTAACGGTTCATTATTATTTAAAAAACTGTAGCGTGTTGTTAGGGTAAGAGTAGCATTAAGGGAAGATAATTTATCTTCCCTTTTTATTGGCTGCGTTCTATTCGATAAGCTATTTATCAGCCAATTTATCCCGTTAGATTATGAATGAATACACATGATTAAATAGTACTTATAAATACGTTATCATGATGAATTATCATTATCATCCATCAGCTTTTTTAGCGTAAACTGAAATTAATTTCATGGATTAAGGATTTATTATGGCTGGCATAGACAGAGAGCTCACTTTACGGTTTTTAGCAGAACCTGCAGATGTAAATTTTGGCGGTAAAGTGCACGGTGGTGCGGTAATGAAATGGATCGATTTAGCAGCTTATGCTGCAGCGGCTGGTTGGAGTGGTAAATATTGTATTACTGCTTATGCCGGTGGTATTCGATTTGTTAAGCCGATTCATGTGGGTAATATTGTTGAAGTAACCGGTAAAATTATTTATACCGGGACATCTTCAATGCACGTTGCGATTGATGTTAAAGCCGGTGATCCAAAACATCCAGAACGTCATTTAACCACCCATTGTATTGTGATTATGGTTGCGGTGGATGATGAGGGGAAACCGACATCTGTTCCAGAATGGATTCCACAAACAGAAGATGATATTAGGTTAAGAGATTCAGCATTGCGCTTAATGGATATGCGTAAACGTATTGGTGCAGAAATGGAAGCACATGTTAAACCGATTGTTGAATAAGTTAGCACGAATAAAAATTAAAATAACAAATCAAACCAGATTGATAGGGGAGTAGTATGGCTAAAGTGGCATTTTTGGGTTTAGGGGTGATGGGCTTTCCAATGGCCGGTCATTTAGTTAAACATGGGCATCAAGTCACCGTGTATAACCGCACTCAAGCTAAAGCGCAACAATGGGTAGAGCAGTATCAAGGCAAAAGTGCCCAAACCCCTGAATTAGCAGCAAAAGGCCAAGATATTGTTTTCACCTGCGTGGGTAATGACGACGACCTTAGACAAGTTGTGTTAGGCGATCAAGGTGCGGCTAAAGGAATGTCAGCAGGCAGTATTTTAGTTGACCATACAACAGCCTCAGCTGATGTCGCACGCGAAATCAATGAAGCGCTTTCTGCACAAGGTATCGCATTTATGGACGCACCGATTTCAGGTGGCCAAGCTGGTGCTGAAAATGGCGTGCTTACGGTGATGATGGGCGGAGAGCAAACAACATTTGAAAAAGTGAAACCTGTAATTGATGCATACAGTCGTTGTGCCGAATTATTAGGCCCAGTGGGTGCTGGTCAATTAACCAAAATGGTTAACCAAATATGTATTGCAGGGGTGGTACAGGGGTTAGCTGAAGGTCTACATTTTGCGAAAAGTGCTGGATTGGATGGTCTTAAGGTTGTTGAAGTCATCAGTAAAGGCGCCGCTCAAAGTTGGCAAATGGAAAATCGTTATCAAACCATGTGGCAAGGTGAATACAACTTTGGCTTTGCTATTGACTGGATGCGTAAAGATTTAGGTATTGCGTTAGATGAAGCTCGTAAAAACGGTTCTACTTTACCTGTTACAGCATTAGTTGATCAGTTTTATGCAGATGTACAGGCAATGAAAGGTAATCGTTGGGATACTTCAAGTTTGTTAGCTCGGTTAGAAAGAAATCGAGACTAAGCGATTTCCGTAACAAGCGTGATTTAGAGAGGCTCATAAATTAACAAAGGACTGAATTCAGTCCTTTGTTATTCATAATGTATCCCAGCGGAATAAAACTGTTTATAAGCTTGGTTCAACAACGATATGTTCCAGCTCAATTGCGGCTACCGAGTGTAATGCGTCCATAGCCGCGCCTACTAAGCTAATTTGGCCTTTAGAAGACTCAACTAATACCGCACGTTTTATGTCACTGTAACTTTTATTGTGTCTTATTAAGTTTGATAACGCCATTTGCATGGGTTGCATTGACGGGTTGAATGCGGCATTTTCAGCATAGCGGCCACTAAACGTTGCACCATCATAAGTTTCTAATACTACAGCTGCATGACATGCCGTGTAAGGCGCATAACTTAATCCTGTTTGATTTAATGCTTCAATTATCAGAGGGTCATTAGATTCAATAGCAAATTCGATGTCATTTTTACTCAACAGTGGCTCGGTGACATTTAAATCTTTTGGTCCAAAGGCATAGGGGAGATAATGGCTAAGAGGTGCTGATTCTTGGCCGGGTAAATGGATCTTGATGTGGCTACCGTCAACTAATTCATTGATAAACTGACGGCAATGGCCGCATGGACTAAAGTTAACTACAATATCTAAAATGCGTGTTTCACCACAAAGCCATGCATGACTAATGGCACTTTGTTCAGCATGAACACTGTGAAAAAGCGCTTCTCCAGGTAGCTCGAGGTTAGCCCCCATATAAATGTCACCACTACTGGCTTTTGCTATTGCACCGACAAAAAACTGGCTTATACCAGGGCTTGAGAAAGCCGCAGCAACGGGTAATAAAGCTAAAAGTAAGGCTTGCTCATCAAGTTGGCTAGCTTTAATTAATCTTGACAGTTGTTTAGCCGTAATATGGCCAGAAAACTCATCACCCAGTAATGGAATCAATTCATCCACTAAGGGTTTTGGCAGTTGGTTAATACAGTCTATAAATCGATTTTGCATGTCCCTTGTCCTTTAAAAGCATATAGTTGATCGGTGTTTGATCAAGTTATAGAGATTGTAAATATTGGTATAGGGCTTTTAATAGCTTTTGTTTATGTTCATTTTCGCTGGTTTCTTCCACTAAGTTTTGAAGACGTATCACATAATCTTCATCCATCAGCCGTTGTTGGCAAAATTCTCGCCAATTAATGCTTTCTTGATGGCTTAAAGTATGTGGGTAGTTTCTCGCTCTGTATCGAAATAGCATAGTCTTTATACGAGGATCATCAAACTGTAAATCCAGCGCGGCTAAGTTTTGCGGTTGAGTATGGCGAATTATATCTATTTTTGATTTATCCGCATGGCTGAAAAAACCACCACTATAGAGCATCATGTCAGGGTCTGTTATAGGTTCTCTATCTGACTCTATTTCAAATACAGCATTTAATTTTTCCCGAATATCTGCTGCTTGCTTCAACTGTTTGTATTGCTGACGAGCGAACTCTTTATCAAAGTTTAATCGCTGTGCCACTTCATCAGATAATAACTTGGCTGAACCTATAAATGGGCATTTATTGACATGAATTTGTTTTAACGGAATTGGGAGTTCATTAGCAGAAAGTTGGCTTTTAGGGGTATACATGCGTTGGTGAATTTCTTCTGCAGACAAGGTTAGTAATGGTGAAATATCCATTGCTAAATTGACACAAATTACCGCGTTTTTATTGGTAGGATGAAATGCAACCGGTGCAATTAACGTTGTACAGCCATTTGTTGCGCTAATTTTGGAACTGACATGGACTAAAGGTAACATTTTAAGTACATCGACTTGGTCGTTTACTGCTTGTTTCCGGCGTAACTTAAAATAGTAATCATACAGTTTTGGCTGCTTTTCTTTAATTAACTTCGCCATGGCAATGGTGGCGTACACATCGCTCATTGCATCATGGGCTTTTTCATGGCTTAACCCATTTTCAACCGTCAGATGTTCGAGCTTAAAACTTGGTGAGCCATCTTCTTTCAGTGGCCAATTGATGCCATCAGGACGAAATGCATAACATGCTCGTACTAAATCAATAATATCCCAACGTGAATTACCTTGTTGCCATTCGCGGGCGTAAGGGTCAATGAAATTGCGGTAAAAGCCATAACGACTGACTTCATCATCAAACCTTAATGAGTTGTAACCGGCTACGCAGGTATTAGGCTCACTGAATAGTTGATTAATTTTCAACATGAATTCAGATTCAGGCATACCTTTGCTATTAGCAAGTTGAGGAGTAATACCAGTAATCAGAATAGCCTCAGGTGACGGCAGGTAATCAGGAGCCACTTGACAATAGAATGTTTCTGGTTCGCCAATAATATTTAAGTCCAAATCAGTACGAATACCGGCAAACTGACACGGGCGATCTTTGGCTGGTGATGCACCAAATGTTTCATAGTCGTGCCAGAAAATGGTGGCTTGTGGGTTACTTTTACTCATTAATTTTTCTCTAACGCCGCTAACAAACGTGGGTTATTTGCCAACTGACGTTGTATGTTTAGTCTATCTGCTCGTCAGTGTGATTATCTGTGATTAACACTATTATCTAGTTTAGTGATAACAAGAAAGCCAAAATGGAACAAACCTGTAGAAGGTTGATATCACAATGATTGAGTCATTAAAAATTATTGTTAGAGCACTATACCATGACATGAATATTTTAGGATGTTTATCCATGTCAGTCGTTCAATCTTTGGCCCGAAAGCGGGGGGCATAGTGAGGATTTGTGTTTGGCTTAACGAAGAAGTGATTTTAGTTACTGACAACCTAACCAAGCTAAATGTTTAAGGATTGGTTAGGTTTACATAATGATATTGGGCTTATCGTTTAATATCAAATCTGTCATTTAGCATGACTTTTTGCCATGTATTAATGAAGTCATCAATAAATGTTTCACTTGAATCTGCAAAAGCATAAAATTCACTGACTGCTCTGAACTCAGTATTAGAGCCTAGCACTAAGTCAACAGGTGTAGCAGTCCACGTTAGTTGGTTAGTTTTACGGTCGAACCCTTGGTATAGTCCACTGTTTTGGCTTGATTTTCGCCACTTGGTAGACATGCTTAACAGGTTGACAAAAAAGTCATTGGTAAGCTTACCTGGCTGTGTGGTTAAAATGCCATTAGCTGAATGATCGTAATTGGCGTTAAGTGCTCGCATCCCACCAATCAACACCACGGTTTCTGGTACAGTTAGGCCAAGTAAGTCTGCTTTTTCAACCAGCATTTCCGCGGGAGATTTTTGATTATCATTTGAATAATAATTAATAAAGGCATCAGCTTTAGGTTCTAAGACTGCAAATGAGCGAACGTCTGTCATTGCTTGAGATGCATCCATTCTCCCTGGGTAAAATTTAATTGACTTGTTGTACCCGGCTTTAAGAGCGGCTTGTTCAATCGCGGCATAACCGGCTAAAACAATCGTGTCAGCAACAGAAATCTTACTTTTTACAGGTGAGGAATTAAAATCATCGGTAATTTTTTGAAGCTTTTTAAGTATTTTATTAAGTTGTTTAGGATTATTGACCCGCCAGTCCTTTTGAGGGGATAACCTAATTCGTGCACCATTAGCTCCGCCTCTCATATCGGTGTTTCGATAAGTTGCAGCGGATGACCACGCGGTTAAAATAAGCTGCTGTGGGGTTAAACCCGATTTTAATATTTGTGATTTTAATGCTGTTATTTGTTGGTCATTCACTAAGGCATGGTTTATTTCCGGTATAGGGTCTTGCCAAGTCAGCAATTCTTTAGGGACTTCCGCGCCGAGATAACGTGATCTTGGGCCTAAGTCTCGATGATTCAGTTTGAACCAAGCTTTAGCGAAAGCCATTTCATATTTACTCGGGTCTTTTCTGAAGCTTTCAGCAATTTTTTTAAATACAGGATCTTTTTTTAACGCAATGTCTGTAGTGAACATGATAGGGGCATGGCGCTTTAAAGGGTCATGGGCATCCGGAACAAGCTTTGAAGCCGCTTTGGTGTCAGGTATCCATTGTGTTGCACCTGCTGGGCTTTTGGTTTTTACCCAAGTGAAATTAAATAAGTTATCTAAATAGTTGCTTGTCCATTGAGTTGGGGTGATAGTCCAAGCACCTTCTAGACCACTTGTTATCGTGTCAGCCCCTTTACCTGTTCCACAAGTGTTTTTCCAGCCTAAACCTTGTTCTTCTAGCCCTGCTTCTGCGGGCGCTGCGCCAACACATTCACTAGGTTTACCCGCTCCATGAGCTTTGCCAAAGGTGTGACCTCCGGCAATAAGTGCGACAATTTCTTCATCATTCATTGCCATGCGGCCAAAGGACATTCTAATATCTTTGGCTGCTAATAGCGGGTCAGGGTTGCCATGAGGTCCTTCTGGGTTGACGTAAATCAAGCCCATTTCAACTGCGGCTAATGGGCCTTTTAACTTTCCTTTTTTGTCACGTCGTTCATCGGTTAAGAATTGGCTTTCAGGCCCCCAGTAGACTAAATCAGGTTCCCAGTCGTCTTGTCTTCCACCGGCATAGCCATAGGTTTTGAAGCCCATAGACTCAAGTGCAACATTACCTGTTAATGCAATGAGATCAGCCCAAGAAATGCTTTTGCCATATTTTTGTTTAATCGGCCACAGTAGTCTTCTGGCTTTGTCTAAACTGACATTGTCAGGCCAACTGTTCAGTGGATTAAATCGCTGTTGGCCACCACCTGCACCGCCTCTGCCATCGGCTACTCTGTATGTTCCTGCTGCATGCCATGCAAGTCGGATGAAAAATGGCCCATAATGGCCGTAGTCTGCGGGCCACCAATCTTGTGAATCTGTTAATAATGTGCTGATATCAGTTTTTAGCATGTTTAAATCGAGTTTTTCGAACTCAGCAGCATAATCAAACTCGGGATTAAGTGGATTTGATTCAATACTGTGATCTCTTAATGGCGATAAATCTAGATGTTCTGGCCACCAAAATTGATTAGACTTTGGCTGTTCGTTTGCATTAATAGATATTGATGTAATTAAGCTGGTGGTGATAAAAATCGATAATATAGTTTTTTTAAACATATATCCGCCTTATAAAAATAAAATAAAAATTTTAATTAATGGGTGTAAAATTATTTGATGGTTAATTATTGCTTTATACTTGTTTTGGTATTTTCCATGCTGGTTAAAAATTGGGTGATACTATTAGTTTCCTCCTCCGATAAACTCTTGCCTAATTGATGAAATGCTGTGTCTTTAACCGCTTGTGTTAAATTGTCAACGGCTCCATCATGAAAATAGGGTGCTGTTTTAGAAACATTTCGCAAAGTTGGTACTTTAAATACAAAATTATCTGCTGGATTTTTAGAAATATTGGCTCTGCCTTTGTCATTTTTATTGGGATAAGGGTTGACGACTCCCATACGAGAATACATATGTCCTCCTAATAAAGGGCCATTATGACAGCCGGCACAACCCACAATAATGAACGATTCTAGGCCTTTTATTTCTTGGTCAGTGAGCGCCAGTAGATTGCCATTTAGGAATCGATCTAACCTATCTTCAGTGATTAAGGTTCTTTGAAACGCCGCCAGTGAATCAGTAACGTTGCCCAAGGAGAGCGGGTTAGCAACATCTGGGTAAGCTTGTTGAAATAATGCGGGGTAGCCTTTTTCTTTTAGCCTTGAAATAACTTCTTCTGTTGAAGGCATCGCCATTTCAATTTGATTCAGAATAGGAAATTTTGCTTGTTCAGCTAATGTGTTAACTTTGCCATCCCAAAATTGAGTAAATTGAAAACCTGCGTTCCAAGTTGTGGGGCTATTTCTAGTGCCTTTATGGCCTAGAGCACCTACAGAAACCACTAAACCATCGGCACCGGAACCATTATTTAAAATATTATGACAGCTATTACATGATTGGCTGTTATTGAGTGAAAGCGCTGTTTCAAAATAAAGTTTTTTACCCAAGGTAATTTTATTGTCAGTGTCATTTTGACTGCCTGGCATATTATTGGGTAATGGTTGAAAGTATTCTAAAGCTATTTTCTGAATGGATTTAATTTGTTCTTTTGTTAGTTTTATTGTTGACGTTATTTGTTTGTTATCTAACTTTTGCGCTGATAGTTCTGAAATAGATGCGCAGACAATAAGCGCGAGTGTTAATATGTGGCCAATAATATAATGAATTTTCATATTTAACTCTGAAGTTGATTATTTTTTTATCAACACTATGGAGTTTGTTATTTCAAAGCAACGCTTATAATTCGATTGAGCTAATCGCAAAACTAGCTCAATAATCAATATTTTATTTTATTAATTTTTTAAATAATTATTATTAATAAAAGTTGGAAAAAACAATATTTCAATTCATACTGTTATAAAGTATTTGGTTAAAGGACTTGCCTTAATGCATCAGCACATTTTCAATCATCCTCAGGTGATACAAATATCGAAACCGACTTTAATGAAAGTTCGTCTTGCGGAAAATGTCGATGACTTACTCATACTGGCTTGTTTGAGTAATCCATTATTTGAACTGTTGATCAGCCAAATTGAAGGTTCGACAACGACACTGCTTATCCGCCAACAACCTTTTATTGATATTGAGTATGAGCAGACAATTGTGCTGGCAGAACACTATGATGTATGTCGCACGGAAGGGCAGGGGGTGCGTTTATATTCTCGAATGGCGGTTGCCCCTCGATTGTGTATCGAACAATTGAGGCAAGGGATCGATATTTTGGTACAAGCCGACAAACAAGTCTTTTTAAGTTGTGATGCTAGCAAACGTCATGAGCTCATTCCTTTAGAGCTTGATTTACGTTTATTGAGTGAGCCAGAAGTGTTAGTGATTGCTAAAAGTATTTTAGGTCACACATCTGCTTTTGAACAATCTTCAGCCATGCTCGCCATTCAAATAAGCGAAATAGAACAGGTTAGGCGAGATATACGTGAGTATATGCGTGGTGAGTCAGGAAAGATTCACCCTGGTGTTTCAACAGAACTATTAAAACTGGACCATTTACTGCAAAATAAGCATCAATGGCTATTACGCAGTTATCATCAATCTTTAGAGCGACCAAATTTATCTAACGCTTCCAATGAGCCCACTATGGATATTGAAAAGCTTGAGCAAAAATTGGCATGCTACAATGTTTTGGCGCCCTCTGATGTAACTGAGTTGGTTAATCAACTTCTCAGTGATGAGCTTTAATTTTTACTTTCATCTAATTTTATTTAATAAGAAGCATTCATGTCCTATATTTGTCCAATTTGTCAGCAACCGTTGGAAAAGCAACAGTCAAAATCATGGTCTTGTGTAAATAATCATCAGTTTGATGCAGCCAAAGAAGGCTATGTGAATTTGTTACCGGTGCAGAAGAAAAAGTCTAAAGATCCGGGTGACAATAAAGAAATGATGCTAGCTAGGCGTGAGTTCCTGAATAAAGGTTATTATCAAAAATTAAGTGATAAGGTGAACGAGCTCGCGAACCAGTACCAACAAAATGTCAGCAACATTTTAGATATTGGATGTGGAGAGGGCTACTATAGTCATCGACTATTTGAGCAAATAAATCAACCTGAAAAGCCTTGCCAATTGTGGGGGTTAGATATTTCTAAAACCGCGATTAAATACGCGGCCAAACGTTATCCTCATATGCAATTTTGTGTCGCGAGTGTGTTTGAAATGCCATTTGCTGACAATAGCTTTGATCTAGCGATACGCATATATGCACCGTCTAAAGTTGAAGAGTTACAGCGAGTGATAAAGTCTGGTGGAATGTTAATCACTGTTTCTCCCGGGCCTAAACATCACTTTGCCATTAAGCAAAAAATTTACCAACACCCAAGGTTACACCCTGACGAGCCTTCAGAGTTAGCAGGGTTTGAGTATGTTTCACAGCATAAATTAGAATATCTTCTTGAGTTAAAAGATAAAAATGATATTGAGCACCTGCTGAATATGACACCGTATGCTTGGAAATTATCTGCAACACAAAAACAGTTGATGGCAGAGGAAGGACTAAATTGCGAGTTAGACTTTAAAATTGAACTGCATAGGCGTAAATAATAGGCCAAATAATTGAGTAATTACACCAATAACTTATTGATGGCTCTAGATAAACCTGATATTGATAAATATGAAATAATTATGAACCTTGCCATGATGTTTGTTGACATATCCTGAGAATGGGTTATAGTCTTCAAAGCTTGAAGGTTGGGCTTATTTTTTGTGTTTCAATACGACCAGTTTCGTCCTGTTAACATAAGTAATACCGGCATTTTCCAGCTTTACCGCCGTTTTGGCTTTATTTATATATATACAGGATTTATATCATGTCTCAAGTAACTGGTGTAGTTAAGTGGTTCAACTCTGACAAAGGTTTCGGATTCATCGAGCAAGAGTCTGGTCCAGACGTATTTGTTCACTTCCGTGCAATCAACTCTGACGGTTTCAAAACTTTAGACGAAGGTCAAAAAGTTTCTTTCACCGTAACTCAAGGTCAAAAAGGTCCTCAAGCTGAGAACGTTTCAGTAGTTGGTTAATATTCACTTTAGTGAATAACCAATAGGATTATAAAGCTGTGGCAAATGCCGCAGCTTTTTTTTGTCTAATTTTCACACCGATATGATTTGATTTACATTGACCAATTGCAGGAAAACTTTACTTTATATCTGCAGCTATAAATATTGAATTGATGTTTCCTGCTAGGGGAGTATCAGCCTCCCTAACAGTATTGTCAGCACTAAACCACCAAGCGTATCAATCACAATCTTTTGTTTGACCATGATGTAACGCACTCATTATTCTATTTAATAGGGCAAGATGTGTTGCTTATAATACCAATCGTGATAAATAATTGCTCAACCTAGCTCGTTAAAATGCTCGATAACAGCGTTAGATTTTTTGATTGTAGAATAACTACTTATCGAAAAAATCTGCCTTGTTCTCAAGTATTTTTCCTACGCTAATTATGATCACTTACATATCGTGATTGGTATATTGAATGCGTTAATACTCTATAGCTCTTTTAAATCTTTTTTATGAAAACAAAGTATCTTCTAAGGTTCGACCTTTGAGGATAGATTTATATTGCCATTGGTGCTGTGCAAATAACGTTAATAGCTGTGTTTCAAGTTGAAACCCGTGTTGGTGGCTGTACTCAATAATCATTTGTTTATCGGTACTGGTGGTAACATTAATAACCCCTTCAAATGATGAAACTTCATTGGTTAAAGCTTGCATGTCGGTTTCTGTCATAACGAGGGTTAAATATTCAACATTTTGTTTTGACTGTATTGAAAGGGACTGTTTAAGGCTACCATTTTCAAGATATATAACCTGATCACATAGTTTTTCAAGTTCGTCCAAATTATGTGAGCTGATGATAAAAGTGCTACTGGCTGATTGTTGACGAACAATCTCTCTCACTTTTTTGGCGTTAGCAGGATCAAGCCCCGCAGTGGGTTCATCTAATAATACCACGTCAGGTGTGCCAATCAGTGCTTGAGCAATCGACACCCGTTTACCCATTCCGTGACTTAAACTTTTAGGTTTTTCATGGACGACTTGCGCTAAATCCACTAACTCTAGCACTCGCATCGCTTCATGCTTTGCAGCTGCTTTTGATAAACCTTGCAGCTGAGCGAATAGCATTAATTGGCTAATGATGGTGATATCAGGGTCTAATTGAGCATCTTGAGGTAACGCCGATAATCGTCCTCTTAACTTAGCACTATTTGGCGACTCACCTAATATTTTAACGCTGCCTGATGAGGCTGATATATATCCACAAATAATACTGAATAAAGTTGTTTTTCCTGCACCATTAGGACCTACCAAGGCTATTGGAGCCCCCGCTTTTAAAGAAATGTTAACCTGATTAAGGACATTTTTGCCGCTGTAGTTTTTGCTAAGTTGAGTACATTCAATCAAATTCATAGCGCTGTCCTTTGCATAATAATGCGACCAATTGAAAGGATAATAACGGTTTGTATTAAGGGTATTGGCACATAAGCAAAAGCGGTTAGGCCATGAGTATTGACCATATTTGATAATTGAGAGCCCGGTAATAGGTAGCCAACCATTTCAAAGCCTGGAAACTGAACATTCATGATGGAGATGATAATTGAAACGACAACCCACAATATGATGGCATAAATACTGGCTTGTCTGGCTGAATTGGCAAAAATAGATAGCACAGACATGGTGGCGATGTAAGGCAGCACGATAATCACCAGTTGGATAAACACCACTAACCCACTACTGAGCGAAGGTAATAACAAACTGGTATCTCGGCTCATAACTAACATTATTGTGGCTAAAATAGTAATCAGCACCAATAAAGATTGAATAAAAACTTGGCCAAGAAAACGACCGAAAAACAAACTATTACGACTGACTCTTAAACTAATAAAGCGTAAAGTGCCTCTATGCTTGTCTGAACTAAATTGATCTGCTGAGATAAATATACTGAATAGGGGAAAAAGATATAAAGCCGCAACCCAAAACATGGCGAATTCTGCAACTTGCCACTTAAACAATTGATCTAATGTCGATGGGCCAAACACTGATGCGATAAAGTCTTTAAAGCTTGGATGCATTATAATATTTGAAGCTTCTTTAATCGGATAGATTAGGATAATGCTCCATACTAATACAAATGCGATTAACGCAATTAAGCCACTTCGACTATTGAACCGTTTACTAAGCTCAAATTTACCTAGCTGCCATGTTTGTATTAGCGCTGATGGCATTTGGTTTACTGAAGTATTCATATTGTTCCTTGTTAATGTCTTAATGACATCATTAAGACATTAGTTCTTCTAATGCGGCTAGTCGAGCCTCAAGTTTGGCCACTTTTTCTTCTAATAACGTAACCTTATCATTATCAGCAATGGGCTGTTGTGTCTGAGCTGGTATTGAAAGGTTTTCGACAGCATTGGCTTGAAATTGTTCCGTTGATAAACAAAATAACTCAATGTAGCGGCAGTCACGTTTACCGGGTTCTCGAGCTAATTGCGCAATAAAAGGCTTTTCTTGTTTAGCTAGGCTGAGTAATAAGGCTTCAACTTGTGCAGAATCCCTAAATTCATGTAACCGATTAGTCCGCGTTTTTAGCTCTCCAGGGGTTTGTGGACCACGAAGTAGTAGAACACATATCAGCGCGTATTCAGCGGGGCTGAGTTTTAGGTCGCTAAATTCTGTATTGCAAAATCGATGTTTATATTTGACTACTCGGCTACCAAAACCTGATTGCTCACTTATTAAGCGCTTTTTATTTAAGCCGTCGATGACAACTTGCACTTCAGATTCAGTCAGTGACATAACCGGATCTCGGCTACTTTTTTGGTTACAGGCTAATGTTAAAGAATTAAGAGATAAAGGGTATTGCTCTGGGGTGGTAACTTCCTTTTCCATTAAACATCCAATAACCCTAGCTTCTAATGCATTTAATTCCATTATAGGTTCCTTAATACTAAAACGATGTAGTTGTTATATACCCAACCGCGTTGTTTTTGCAATCTTCCAAAGCGTTAGAGTGCTTTATGGAATGAATTTCATACAATCCTTTTAATTATTGACGCCCCGCGTTAAATAACAGGTAATAAAAAGGCACCTTAATTAGGTGCCTTGTCAATCTGTGACTACGATAAAAAGAGCTTACACTAGACGAATACCATCTTTACTAATGGTAATTTGTCCGCCTTTAAACAAGCCGCCAATTGACTTCTTAAAGGCTTTTTTACTCATGCCAAGCTGAGCATAGATGATGTCAGCATCTGTTTTATCATGTAATGGTAAAAAACCATCAGCTTTGGCTAATTTATCCATAATTAAGCTTGAATATTTATCTAGTTCTTTTTTAGAACCTTGTTGTAACACTAAATCGATTTTGCCATCACTTCGAACCGTTTTGACAAATCCCGTTAGCTTTTGACCGAAACGTAATTTTTGAAAGACTTCATTTTCATAAATGACTCCCCAGTGCTGGTTATTAACAATTGCCTTGTAACCTAAGTCTGTTGTGCCGCCAATGATTAAATTAACTTCTTGGCCCACTACATAATTAGCGGGTGCTTTATCTAAAAACTTATCCACTTTTGATGAGGCAACAATGCGTTCATCTGCTTTGTTGATATGTACATAAACAAGATAAGAGCGTCCGACTTCAACCTCTTTGTGTTGCTCACCAAAGGGTAGAAACAAATCTTTATCTAATCCCCAATCTAAAAAAGCTCCGTATTGGCTAACAGCAGCAACTTTAAGGTAAGCGAACTCACCCACTTGAGCATAAGGCTTCTGGGTCGTGCCAATCACTTTGTCATCTGAGTCTATATATAAAAATACTTCAATTACATCGCCTACTTGAGCATTTTTAGGTGCCAACTTTGTCGGCACTAACACTTGGCCAAGTTCTTGAGCGTTAACGTAAACTCCAAAGCTGACTTCTTTAACAATTTCGAGTGAATAGCGGTTACCGATTTGAATCATGTGTGTCTCAATTAATTAGAACAATATAAGGACGAATATCATCGATATTCATAATGGGTTCAGTATACACGCTTTAACCATATTTCGATATTATATGGCGCAATAAGCAGGGACAAATAACCAACAGAGCGATTATAAATTATGTCATCTTTTTTGATGTTTTTTACTTGCATTAGCGTGCAATGCGAGGTTTAATTGCGCCGTTTTTTAAAGGTCATAAAATAGCGTTAACACACTGAGAAATAACTCTTTCTGGCCAAATAACATTCAACTAAGTTTTTATGCGTTTTTGAGTTATAAATATTCAAATTTTAAGTGGTTAAACTTAGTTTTTATAGTGACTGTATTTCAACTAATTCTAAGGGTAAGCTGATTTACAGATAAAGTACGTATAATGCATTTGTTCAACTAAAATGGTTGAACATTGTTTTTGAAACAAGGCATATGTGCCCATCTTTTAGTGCATTTGACTGCGGTTGTGCATTAAGATGATTTTATTAACAAGTCTTATTGAAGTCCTATTTCATCATCAATAAGAAAAATACGGAAAAAAATTATGTCTGATTGGTCTATTGAAGATGCACGCTCAACCTATAACGTCACTCACTGGAGTCAAGGGTTTTATGGTATTCGTGAAGATGGTGAGGTGACAGTATCACCTAATCCTTATCGTCCTGATCATAGAATAGCATTGAATGAATTAGCCAAAAGTATGGTTAATACGGGTGTATCGTTACCTGTATTGGTGCGTTTTCCACAGATTTTACATCACAGAGTTGAAAGTTTGTGTGAGGCGTTCAATAACGCCATTCAGAAGTATGACTATGAAAATGACTATTTATTAGTTTACCCGATTAAAGTAAACCAACAGCAAACAGTTGTTGAAGAAATTTTAGCCAGTCAAACGTCTAAAGAAGTGCCGCAACTTGGCTTAGAAGCGGGCAGTAAACCAGAACTTATGGCGGTTTTGGCTATGGCGCAAAAAGCCAGCTCTGTGATTGTCTGTAATGGCTATAAAGATAAAGAATATATTCGTTTAGCACTGATTGGCGAAAAGCTTGGCCATAAAGTGTATATCGTTTTAGAGAAAATGTCTGAACTTAAAATGGTGTTAGAAGAAGCTGAAAAGCTTGGTGTGACACCACGTTTAGGCTTACGTGTTCGCCTAGCGTTTCAGGGTAAAGGTAAGTGGCAAGCGAGTGGTGGCGAAAAGTCAAAGTTTGGTTTGTCTGCTGCGCAAGTATTAAAAGTGCTTGAACAGTTAAAACAGGCCAATATGTTGGAGTCGTTACAACTATTGCATTTCCATTTAGGCTCACAAATTGCCAACATTCGCGATATTCGCCAAGGTGTGGGTGAGGCAGGGCGTTTTTATTGTGAATTACGTGAGTTAGGCGCCAAAATTAACTGTTTTGACGTAGGTGGTGGCCTAGCAGTTGACTACGATGGCACACGCAGCCAAAGCAATAACTCAATGAATTATGGTCTTAATGAATATGCCAATAACATTGTCAATGTATTGACCGACTTATGTAATGAATACGGCCAGCCTATGCCGCGTATTATTTCTGAGTCAGGACGTCATTTAACTGCACATCATGCTGTATTAATTACAGATGTTATTGGTACTGAAGCCTACATGCCAGAAGAGTTAACGCCACCTGAAGATGAAGCACCGCAGCTTTTACATAATATGTGGAGCTCTTTAGAAGAAATTAAAAGTGGCCAAGATCAACGTGCAATTATTGAAATTTATCATGACACTCAAAGTGATATTGCCGAAGCGCACTCTTTGTTTGCAGTAGGGCAATTTAGTCTTGCACATCGCGCTTGGGCAGAACAAACCCATTTGCGGGTTTGTCATGAAGTTAAAGGCTTACTCAGCAACAATAACCGTTACCATCGTCCTGTTATTGATGAATTAAATGAAAAGTTAGCAGACAAGTTCTTTGTCAACTTCTCATTATTCCAATCTTTGCCGGACGCATGGGGTATTGATCAGGTTTTCCCTGTGTTGCCTCTATCTGGATTAGATAAAGCGCCTGAGCGTCGTGCGGTAATGCTTGATATTACCTGTGACTCAGACGGTATTGTTGACCAATATGTAGATGGACAAGGTATTGAAACGACTTTACCGGTGCCAGCGTGGAGCGCAGCAAGCCCATACTTAATTGGTTTCTTTATGGTGGGGGCATATCAAGAAATTCTAGGTGATATGCATAACTTATTTGGCGATACTAACTCTGCGGTTATTCGTATTGATGAAGAAGGTTTAACCAATATAGATTCTGTATTACAAGGTGATACGGTTGCCGATGTGCTTCGATATGTTAACTTAGATGCCAACGCATTTATGCGCACATTTGAAGAGTTAGTAGAGCAGCATATTGTTGAATCAGAGCGTGAAAGTATTCTAGAAGAATTACAAGTTGGTCTTGACGGTTACACTTATCTAGAAGACTTTTAAGCTGGTTTGTCACCAGGCTTTATCGATATTAACTAAAATTAAGGCTTAGAGAGATATCAATTAGGTTGATATAACTTCTAAGCCTTAAATTTTCCCACTATTTGAGCAGCACATTACAATATGTTCTTTGAAGGTTCTGAAAAAAAAGCTGAAATAATTATTGACCCCTCATTCGGCTCATTACTTGAACTGCCTGTCAGTTTTTGGGAAAACATTGTTGGCTTAGCTAAAGCAGATATTCTATCGTCAATTGACAATGAACATTGCACCGCTTACTTACTGAGCGAGTCTAGTTTATTTGTTTGGCAGCATAAAGTCGTCATATTAACTTGCGGTTTATCCACATTAATAGATTCAATTTGTGCATTGATTGATACAGTAGGGAGCCCCAATATTTTAGGCGTGACTTACCAACGCAAAAATGAATATTTAGCTCATTTACAAAACAGTACCTTTGAACAAGATATCCAGGTGTTACGGCAAAAAGTACCGGGATCGGCATGTCGAATAGGTCATTTAGACACTCACCATCACTATATTTTTACCAGCCATTCTTCTGTTGCTTTACCTTATCAAGATAATCGTTATGAATTACTGATGTACCACATTAGTGGCCCTATTGCGCAATATTTAACAACGGCAGATCAATCTATTGAAAAAATTGCTCAACTTTTACAGTTAGATAAGCTTTTTAACGGTTTTCAATTAGATGCCCATTTGTTTAACCCCTGCGGATATTCCGTGAATGGCATAAAAGGCGATGAATATTTTACCATTCACATTACGCCGCAAGAAAAAAGCTCCTATGTCAGTATTGAGACTAATGTGGATCTCCATCTACAACCTATTAATATTACCGCTAAGCTATTAGCGTTATTACAGCCTCAAAGCTGGGACATTAAAGCATTTAACAGTGATATTCAAACAGGTGAAATTCCTGAAAATATTTGCTTAGGTCATTGCTTTTATTCGCTAAAGCAAGGCTATAATATACAGTTCAGCCACTATCAGCAGATTTGCTCAGAAGTGCTGACCCCTGAATTTATGTAAACTGGCATTTGCCAACTTTGGAGAGTCTATGACTACTTTCGCTGAAAAACCTGATTACTCTTTATATTCAAATGCATTTGGCTATTGCCGCCAGCCATTAAATTTTAAACCACTAGAATCTGATGCAGATGTGGTTGTCATTGGTTTGCCTTTTGATATGGCAACAACAGGGCGTTCAGGTGGACGTATGGGGCCTGATGCCATTCGTCGTGCCTCGGTTAATCTAGCGTGGGAAGAAACACGTTGGCCATGGGATTTCAGCCTTAGCAACAGTATTAATATTGTTGATGCAGGTGACTTAGTGTTTAACTGTGGTGACCAAGAAGATTTTACTTCTCGCACAGAAGCATTCGCTACAAAAGTGCTAGAAACTGACAAAGCTCTGTTAAGTTTTGGTGGCGATCATTTTGTTACTTTGCCGTTATTACGCGCGCACCACAAAAAATTTGGCAAAATGGCGCTACTCCATTTTGATGCACATACAGATACCTACAGCCAAGGTAGTAAGTATGACCACGGCACAATGTTTTATCATGCCCCTAAAGAAGGCTTAATTGATGTAGACCATTCTATTCAAGTGGGTATTCGTACTGAGTACACTAAAGAAGGTCATGGCTTTGAGGTGGTTGATGCGGCTATGGCCAATGAGTTAACTGCTGATCAAATAGTGGCGAAAATTCGTAAAAGAGTGGGTGATTTACCGTTATATGTTACTTTTGACATTGACTGCCTAGATCCAGCATTTGCACCAGGTACCGGTACACCGGTTTGTGGTGGGTTAACGAGTGACAAAGCCATGAAAATTATTCGTGGTTTACGTGGTATGAATATTGTTGGGATGGATGTGGTTGAAGTGGCCCCATCTTATGACCATGCAGATATCACCGCACTAGCTGGGGCAACACTGGGCTTAGAAATGCTACATGCCTGGACTGAAGGCAAAGGCTTAGTTAAAAAATAATAAGCGCGTTATATAAGTTAAAAGCCAACGTTATGTTGGCTTTTTATTAAGGAATGATATGAGTGATTTAAGTGACATTCGTCGAGAGTATACTCAAGGTGGATTACGCAGAGCCGACTTACCAGCTAACCCAATGTCGTTGTTCGAGCTGTGGTTAACCCAAGCTAAAGAGGCAAAGTTAACTGATCCAACTGCAATGTGTGTCGCGACGGTTGATGAAAATGGTCAGCCATTTCAAAGAATTGTGTTACTTAAGAAATTTGACGATAACGGCTTTGTTTTCTTTACTAATCTAGAGAGTCGAAAAGCCACACATTTAAGCCAAAACAAGCGTATTAACCTATTATTCCCTTGGCATTCACTGGAGCGTCAAGTTGCGGTTACCGGTATTGCAGAACCCTTATCTATGGTGGAAGTGGCCAAATACTTTATGAGTCGCCCTAAAGAAAGCCAAATAGCCGCTTGGGTATCAAAGCAATCGAGTAAAATATCAGCCCGCCAAGCGTTAGAAGGTAAGTTTGCCGAAATGAAAGCTAAGTTTGCCCAAGGCGATGTGCCATTGCCTAAATTCTGGGGTGGCTATTTGGTGAAAGCCGACAGTATTGAATTTTGGCAGGGTGGCGAACATCGACTACACGACAGATTTTTATATACTAAAGATGACCATGCAACATGGCAGATTGATCGATTAGCGCCATAAAATCAGAGGTTATTATGCAAGCAAAAATTTGGGTGGATGCAGACGCTTGTCCAAACCCAGTAAAAGACATGTTGTTTCGTGCCGCTGAGCGAAAATCAATTAATGTGGTATTAGTGGCGAATCAAATGGTTAAAATTCCTATTTCGCCATTTATAAAAATGATCAGGGTAAGCTCAGGGTTTGATGAAGCTGATAACTACATTGTTGAACAGCTAAACGCAGGTGACTTAGTGATCACCGCTGATATTCCGTTGGCATCAGATGCCATTGATAAAGGCGCGCTAGCCATTAACCCTCGAGGGAAAGTTTATACCCCTGAAAATATCAAACAGACCTTAACGATGCGTGACTTTATGGAAGAAATGCGAAGTAGCGGGGTTCACACTCAAGGACCCAATAGCTTTTCTCAGGCTGACAAACATGCTTTTGCACAGTCTTTAGATAAATGGTTGGTTCGACAACAGTGAACTATAATAGGGTGTAACTCTCTAATTCATTAAAATTGAATAAACTTTAAGTTTATAGCAACTGATAAAAGGATTTTTAACATGAAGAAATGGTTAATCGTATCAATATTAAGCGTGCTAGCTCATCCGGTATTTGCGGCCAATTGGCAGGTAGATAATGATTTATCTTCAGTGAGTTTTATATCAACCAAAAAAGGTGATATTGCTGAGGTTCATAAGTTTAAACAAGTTTCAGGAACCCTAGATGAGCAAGGAAAGTTTAGCTTAACAATTGATCTAGCCAGTGTTGATACCGGTATTAGTATTCGTGATGAAAGAATGCAAGGGTTATTATTTGAAGTTGCCCAGTATCCAACGTTAACGCTAAGTGCCAGTGTGCCACCAAAACTGGTTAACGATTTAGCGGTTGGCTCAACTACGGTCGCTGACATTGAAGCCACAATAGATTTACACGGGCAGCAACAAAAGAAAGTATTTAAAGTGCTTGTTGCTAAGCTTTCTGACAAAAAATTTATGGTGACCAGCCTTGCGCCAGTGGTTGTTCAAGCACAAGATTTTGGCCTAGTGGCAGGGGTGGAAAAATTGCGAGCTATTGCAGGTTTATCAAGTATTAGCTTAGCCGTGCCAGTATCATTTGTGGTAGGCTTACACCAGTAATATTGGTGTGAATATTGTCTTAAACGGCTGCCAGTTTACATAGGGAGACAAATATTATTTGCCTCCCTTAATTATCTAAACGGCTTCAAGACGAAAATCTGGAGTAATAATGGTTACTGATAAAGACGGTTACATGCACTTAATCCAATATCTCACTGAGCATCTTGGGTTGTTTGAAACGCCTGATACCAGTGCGTCGGATGCTGAAACCGTTCTCGCTTTATTTGAAGAGCAATTGTCTGCTCAAATTATGATGGTGTGTAGTCAAAACCCACAATTATCTTTTGCCCAGCGTAATATGATCATTCGTGAGATTGACGCCATTGTTTATGATTTAGAAGAAATTCTAGCGAGTGTTGGCAATCAAAAAGCAACACCAGAGCAAGATGTATTTATCACCGAGTTTTCAGGGTTAATTAAAAACCTGTTTGATCAAGAAATTGATTCAATGTTGCGATAATTTATTAAATTCATTTTCACTTTAGGACCCCAATATGTTTAGAAGCATTATTTTCGCTGTTGTTTTATGTTTAAGCATATCGACAGCGCACGCCGAAGATAAACAAATTTTAAAGCAAGTTGAAGTCATGACTGTTTCTAAATCAGGTTTGATGTATGAAGCGCGAATTGATACTGGTGCAGCTAAGTCCTCATTACACGCCTATGATTTGAAGATTATTGGCGGTGAGTCTGAAAAAATGCAGCACAACATCGGCAAAATGATTGAGTTTACCACCGAAAATGAACGAGGTGAGAAGCAGCGTTTACAGTCAAAAATTGTCAGTACCTCAACAGTAAGAAACTCTCAAGGCATTGAAACTCGTTACATTGTTAAACTTGAAATTGGTTTTGCTGATGGTTTGAAAGAAGTAGAAGTGAATTTACGTAACCGTTCACACATGGACTACAAGCTTCTGATTGGCCGTAATTTTTTAAAGCATGATTATATTGTCGATGTGTCAGAAAAGAAAACCATTGGCCCGACAGCTAAAATTAGCATTGTTGAAACAGGCCTGTTATTTAGCACTCGTATTGATACTGGGGCGGTAGAAAACTCACTACATGCCGTTAATATGCGCATTGAGAATGAAGATAAACAAGATAAAGAGAATAATGTCGGCAAAATGCTAACTTTTACGACTATGAACGAAAAAGGTGACAAAGTTGATGTGCGCACTAAAATTCGTGATACCTCGTTAATTCGCAATGCTCAAGGCTCTGAAGTGCGTTATTTGGTAAGACTGGCCGTAGGTGAACCAGGAGAAGAGTTTTTTGTTGATGTCAATTTAAAAGACCGCAGTAAAATGGGTCATAAATTACTGATTGGCCGTAATTGGTTGCAAGGACATTATTTAGTGGACGTGTCATTGAAATAAGCTGCCATTATAAATAGCTAACCTGTTAAGAAATGATGTTAAAAATCAACTGACAGCCCATTTACATGGTTCTCTGTCAGTTTTTTTTGGCAATTATCTGTATTGAAACACAGATAATTGTCACTGACGAAGGGTCAGAATCAAACAGCATTGAAATTGAACTAAATCCTATATTCCTTTCCTAACGTGTTGATAACTTCAACTATTTTATGAGGGATATCTTGCACATCCAACACCATTTGTGCAGCGCCTAAATCAATTGCCGCTTTGGGCATGCCAAAAATGACCGAACTGGCTTCATCTTGCGCGATGGTGATGCCATCAGCATGCAGTAACTCCAACATCCCTGCGGCACCATCTTTACCCATGCCAGTTAAAATTACGCCTATTACATTACTACCACCGATTTGAGCCAAAGAGTGGAACATAACATCTACAGATGGTCGGTGACCACTGACACGCTCTTCCGTTGATAGTTTGATGCGATAGTCAGCGCCACAACGTACCACTTCTAAATGGTGATCACCGGGCGCTAAATAAGCACAGCCAGGTATTAGTCGCTCACCATCTTCAGCTTCTTTTACCTTTATAGCGCTAATGCTGTCTAAATTTTTGGCAAAAGTTTTAGTAAAGCCGGGAGGCATATGTTGAGTCATCACAATAGCAGGACTATCAATGGGCATTTGTGACAGTACAGTCTTCAGCGCGACGGTTCCACCGGTTGAGGCTCCTATCGCGACTATTTTTTCTGTAGTTTTAAATTTAATGACCGAGCGCGGAGCATTGATGGTAGTGTTTTTAGACCTAACCTTAGCTTGAGAGACCGTTCGTATCTTGCTAATGATCTCTGAGCGATAAGTCTCTATGCAATTGGTTATATCGATTTTAGGTTTTGGGAAAAAATCAACTGCACCTATCTCTAAGGCTTTAAGTGTGACGTCAGCGCCTATTTCTGTCAGGCTAGAAACCATCAGCACTGGCGTAGGTTTAGCTTTCATCAAACGGTCTAGAAAAGTTAATCCATCTACTTTCGGCATTTCAACATCTAAGGTAATCACATCAGGGCTATAGGCCTTAACCATATCTTTTGCCACAAATGCATCGGGGGCAGAACCCACTAAGGTAAAATCGGGCACTGATCGGATGATTTCGCTTAATAAACTGCGAATAAGAGCTGAATCATCAACCACTAATACTTTTATTTGTTTATTCATTAAACAACTCCACATCACCACTATTATCTTGTGAACGTAACTTCAATTTATACTCACTTTCGCGGTCGAAAATGGTGGTGTTATTAATTTTCTTAATTTTCTTCACCAGAACTTTCCCAGTTTCGGGGAAAAAATAGACTTTACGGGGATAAATATCCAGTAGGTCAGCTGCGATAATTGGGATACGTTCCATTGTGAGATACTCTTGGACAAACTCAGCATTTCGTTCACCTACATTTACGGTGGTAAAGCCTTCGAGTACGTTACCGCCGCCAAATACCTTGGCCTCAAGTCTGCTCTTGTTAGCACCAAGTTTGAGTAAGTGGTTAATTAGTATTTCCATCGCATAAACACCGTAACGTGCTGACGCTGAAGTTTCACCACCTTGATGACAGTTATCACTTGGCAGTAAAAAATGATTCATTCCGGCGATACCGAGAACAGGATCGCGCAAACACACTGATACACAAGAGCCCAGAACCGTCACAATGAGAGTATTTTGTGTTGTTGCAAAATACTCGCCAGGCAATATTTTCACGGCTTCACAATCAAAGTACCTATCGTAATATCGATTAGGAGCAAGGTGGGAATTATTAACCTCAAAGTTAAACAAGCTTACCTCACTGAATGATTTGGATAATAAGTCGTATGACCCGCGGGCTTAACCAGGTGGCTAGCATGATTAAAGGTTTCTGAATGGCCTGCGATGTATAGCCCTTTTGCTGGCAGCAGTTTAACCATCCTTTCGAGTAATGTTAATTGAGTCTCTTTGTCAAAATAAATCATCACATTTCGACAAAAAATAATGTCAATGGGCCCCCTCAGTGGCCATTGAGCGTTAAGCAGATTAATTTGTCTAAACTCAACCATTTTCTGGAGTTCTGGTACAACTTTAACCAGCCCAGTTGCTGATCCTTTTCCTTTATAAAAAAATTGTTTTTTACGCTGTTCAGCTAAAGAATTTATTTTTTCAATGGCGTAAATGCCTGCTTGGGCTTTTTGTAATACCTGACTATCAATATCAGAGGCAATAATTTTTATGGGTACGTCAAACCTACCATAGGTTTCTGCCACCACCATGGCAATAGAGTAGGGTTCTTCGCCAGTACTGCTCGCGGTACACCAAATTGTTTTTGTTTGAGGGTGAGCTAATAAGTATTTTTTGAGTATGTCAAAATGATGCGGTTCACGAAAAAACGACGTTAGGTTGGTTGTGAGTGCATTAATGAAGTGCTGTTCTTCATCAGGATGAGTTTGAAGATGAGACAGATATTCAGCAAAGCTTTGCAATCTCAAGGCTCTAACCCTTCTTGCTAAACGGCTATAAACCATAGAGTCTTTGCTATCAGCTAAACGAATACCTGTTAATTGATATAATCGTGTTCTTACAGAATCAAAGTCGGTTCGTTCAAAGCTAAATTCTCTATTATTTAAGTCATCCGTACTTATCATTATATTCCTTAGCTTTTCCCTGTTAGACCTTCACCCATCAGGTGAAGGTCTGTGTCATAGGTTAGTCAATTCTTATGCGATTAAAAGCTCTCCCATTCGTCATCTTGTGGTTTCGATGGTTTGATGCCATTCCTTTTGGGCGGTGTGGCCGGGGTGTGGGATATTCTGTGGGCTTGAGTTGGGGTATGTTGTAACGCCGCTTGCTGAATATGTTGGTGAGTATCGTCCAATTTAAACTGCGCAACATTAGTCGCCATTTGACCGGCTTGCGATAGTAAGCTTTCCGCTGCTGCTGCGGCTTCTTCAACTAAAGCGGCATTTTGTTGGGTCATTTCATCCATTTGAGTTACGGCTTTGCCTACTTCATCAAGGCTTGATGCTTGCTCACTCGACGCGGCGGCAATTTCAGCCATAATGTCATTGACCCGTTTAATCGAAGTGACGATTTCTTTCATCGTATCACCTGATTTTCCTACTAACTCGTTGCCGTTATTAATTTTGCCAACCGAGTCAGATATCAATGCTTTGATATCTTTAGCAGCGTTTGCAGAGCGTTGTGCTAGTGTTCTCACTTCTGATGCCACTACCGCAAAGCCACGGCCTTGCTCGCCAGCTCGAGCCGCTTCAACTGCAGCATTTAAAGCCAGAATATTAGTTTGGAATGCAATGCCATCAATGACACCAATAATGTCTGAGATTTTTTGTGATGACTCATTAATTGACGCCATGGTATCAACCACTTGATCAATTAACTGACCGCCATTGATTGCCACTTCAGAAGCTTTGGCTGAAAGCGTATTGGCTTGCTTGGCATTATCTGCATTTTGACGAACGGTGCCGGTCAGTTCTTCCATGCTTGAAGCGGTTTCTTCAAGGCTTGAGGCTTGCTGTTCTGTACGGCTTGATAAGTCAGTATTACCTTGTGATATTTCGGTCGATGCTGTTTTAATCGTATCGGCTGCTTGGCGGATTTCTCCCAGCATTTGTGATAGGTTTAACGCAGTTTGATTACAGCCATTTTTAAGTAATTCAAACGAGCCTTGATAGTCTGCGGTAACACGTTCTGTTAAGTCACCTTCTGAAATAGCCTTGAGCACACGGTTAATGTCGCTAAGGCCACTTTCAGTGATACGTAATAAGGAGTTTAACCCTTCTGATAATTTCAAGAAGAAACCATTTTTGCCCTCGGTCGAAATCAAGCTGGTGAAATCGCCAGCGGCGGCAGCGTCAACCACTGAATTAAACTCAGATTCAATCAACACTTCTTGAGTACGGTCTAACCACTCTACAACCGAGCCTAATCGAGTGCCATCTTTGGCGAAAATAGGGTTAGCGACCAAACGGAAATGGCGATTACCGACAATAATATTGGCGGTATAGGCTTTGGTTAGTTTCTCAAGAAGGTGCATTTGATGGGATGGATTTTGATGGAAAATATCCATATTACTGCCCACCACTTTATCAACCGAGAAGTGGGGTAGTACTTTTCTTAAATCAGATTCAGCGATGCGTAGCATGTTTTCCACTGACTTATTCATATAAGTAATGTTACGGTCAACATCGGCAATCATAATATTGGTTGTGGTTGTTTCTAATGCGCCCAAAATCCGGCTTAATTCATGCTCTGCTGCCACTTCTTTGGTGCGGTCAACCCATTCAACTACTGAGCCTAATCGATTGCGATCTTTGTCAAAAATAGGGTTAGCAATTAATCTAAAGCTTCGTCCCGCAACCACAATATTACCCACATAAGTTTGTTCTAATGCCGCTAATAATTTGTGCTGGTGGGAAGGGTCTTTATGGAATATATCCATATTACTGCCGATAACAGTATCTACAGAAAAGTGGGGAAGGGCTTTTCTGAGATCGCTTTCAGCTTCTCTAAGCATATCTTGAACCGCTTGATTCATATATATAATGTTGCGGTCAGTATCGGCAACCATCACATTTGATGAGGTGGATTCTAAAGCTGATGTGACTCTTAAAGACAGTAACTCGTGCTTTTTCTGTTGAGTAATATCATGCCATTCAACTGATGTGCCTAATGAGACCCCTTGTTCATCTCGCAATGGGTTAAGCACTAATCTAAAGCAGCGGACACCGACATTAATTTCAGCGGTATGACTTTGAGATAATTGCGAGAGGATATTTTTTTGATGCTGAGGTTGCTTATGAAAAACATCAATATTACTGCCAATTAAAGAAGAAACCGAAAACTGCGGTAATTCTTTGCGAATATCTTCTTGCGCCGCCGTTAATAAATTAAGCACGGCTTTATTTGCATAAACGATGACACGTTGTGGGTCAGCAATCATAAAGCAGGTACTGCTATTGTCTAGAACCAAGCTTGCACGAGTTAAAGATTGTTGTTGCTGTCCTTTATTTCCAAACCAAGATCCGATACCCATATTTATGACTCCGATTGCAATGTAGTAGAATCAAATAACCCCAGCTCTTGGCTGGAAATTAATTTCTCAATGTTAAGTAAAATAATCATTTGCTCATTAACGGGTGCTAAACCAAATAAGTATTGACTATCAAAAGCGACACCAAATTCTGGTGGGGGTTTAATATCTGACGTCTGCATGTTTATAACATCAGATACCGCGTCAACTACAATGCCAACAATTCGATCATTAATATGGAGCATTATGACAATAGTAAATTCGTTATAGGTTGCCTGACCTACATCGAATTTAAGTCTTAAATCAACAATAGGAACAATATCACCGCGCAAGTTTAAAACCCCTTTGATAAAAGAAGGCGCATTGGCAATTTTAGTTACTGGTTCATATCCTCTAATTTCACACACATTCATAATATCTAAACCATAATGCTCATCCCCTAAGATAAAGGTTAGGTATTCATGTGTTGTGGTGTCTTGATTATCTACCTCTTGTGTTTGTTCATTTCTCATATTCAATCCTTTGCTTTAAAGATTCATTAATTTTCAAAGCCAATGATTCAGCATCTAAAATCAATGCGACACTGCCATCCCCCATAATAGTTGCACCAGCAACGCCTTGAACTCGGCGATAATGTTGCTCTAAACTTTTTATTACCGCTTGTTGCTGTCCGATTAACTCATCTACCAGTAATGCAAAGCGGGTATTGTTGGTTTCAACTAATACTAAAATTCCGTCGGTTATTTGCATCGATTTAGGTTCTAAATCCATGACTTGATATAAGCTGACGATGGGCCAGTAGGCATCCCTTAAATCTAAAACTTGTTCATTACCGATTAATTTCAATTGAGCGCTTTGTGGTTGAACAGATTCGATAACATTCACTAATGGCACAATAAATATTTGGTCACCAACCGCAATCGACATTCCATCAAGAATGGCCAATGTGAGGGGTAAGCGGATTTGGAAACAGGAGCCAGCGCCTTTTGCTGAGAAGATTTCTAAGCGACCGCCCATAGATTCAATATTGCGTTTAACCACATCCATGCCTACGCCGCGCCCAGAGACATCTGTGATTTGTTCAGCGGTTGAAAAACCAGGGGACATGATTAATTGCCAAACTTGCTGATCGGTTGGGTTTTCAGGAACATCAAGGTTATTTTCATAGGCTTTAGCGAGAATACGTTCACGATTTAGCCCCGCACCATCATCTAATACTGAGATGATGATATTGCCTCCCTTTTGTTCTGCTTTAAGCGTTAATATGCCGGTTTCAGGCTTACCGTTTGCCAATCTGATTTCGGGTAATTCAATACCGTGATCTAAACTGTTGCGAACTAAGTGGGTGAGGGGATCAACTAATAATTCAATTAACCCTTTGTCGATTTCGGTTTGCCCGCCAACGATGGATAATTCAATTTTTTTATCTAATCTTTTCGATAAATCTCTAACTACTCGTGGGAAGCGGTTGAATACAAAAGACATTGGCAACATTCTAATGGACATGATGCCTTCTTGAAGCTCTCTAGTATTGCGTTCAAGCTCTGCTAAAGCGGTGTGTAGTTTCTCGTTTGCCAATCCTGTAATCTCATCGCCGATGAGGTTTAACATTGATTGGGTAATGACGAGTTCGCCAACTAAATTCACTAAACTATCTATTTTGGCAATATCCACTCTAATGCTACTACTTTCAGCTGCTTCATTTTTGTTTTTGCTTTCAGATTTAGTTTGAGCTTTAGGTTTTGGCTTACTGTCAGTTTTTTGCTTAGTTCTTGTTTCAGAATGAGCTTCTGTTTCAAAATTAGGTCTTGAAGAAGACGAAGGGGGAACGGTTTCAGATGGACTCACATTCATTAAAGCTGCGGACCCAGGTGTATTTGAATCTGCAGGGGAGTCGTCAGTGTCATCAAAAAATCCAAAATCTATATCGCTGACAGGAACATTTTCGCCCTCAGTACTGACTTCACAATTAGCGTCACTTGTATCAACATCGGGTTCAAACAACCCAAATGTATCGTCCTCTTCTGCTATGTCTTGGTCTTTGGCTAACGAGTGGGTTAATGGTTGGGGCTCTGAAGAGGTAAGGGGTTCAAAAAATCCGAAGTCATCATCAACTTCTTGAGGTTTAGATTGGCTGTTGGGATCTAAAATAGCTTCTAAAGAGGCAGTGGTACTATTCACTAACGCCCAGTCTATTTCGCTATTTTCAGCATAGCTTTTTAATAATTTACGCAGTACATCAACGGCAATTAATAACTCATCAATAAGCTGAGCGGATAATTTAAAATTACCTTGGCGCGCTTTGTCAAAAATGCTCTCCATAACATGGGTAACAGTAATAAGCGCATCAAAACTAAACATGCCACTGCCGCCTTTTATTGAATGAGCAGCACGAAAAATACTATTCAATTCTTCAATATCTGGCGATTTTGGGTCAAGTGCGAGTAACAAATGCTCCATCTCATCAAGATGTTCTTGGCTTTCTTCAATAAAGACACCATGAAATTGGGTCATATCCATTGACATAATAATACCAACTCTTAATTAGATAAATTAACCCAATACTTTTGAGGCGACTTGCAGTAGTTTGGCTGGGTCAAAGGGTTTAATCATCCAACCAGTTGCCCCAGCAGCTTTTCCGCGAGCTTTCATTTCATCAGTTGCTTCAGTGGTTAACACCACTATGGGTTTCGTTCTATAGGTAGCTAACCCACGCAATGATTTAATTAACGTTAGCCCGTCCATTCGTGGCATATTTTGATCCGTTAATACGAAATCAAAACTTTTGCTTTTACATAAGTCAAATGCCTCCTGACCGTCTGATGCTAAAGTCACTTGGTAATTAGCTGATTTTAGTGTTACTTCTACCATCTGACGGATTGATGCTGAATCATCGACAACCAAAATATGTTCACTCATAGTTTATTCATTCCATTAGTACTGCTTATTTAAGGCTTTAAAGAAGGTTATTTTAAATTGTTTTGGGATGTGTTTTTTAAGTTAAGTTTTCGTGTTTGGTCATACTTTTAAGTCTCCTTAATTTGCCTAAATCGCGCGATAAAAACTGTAGATACTTTTTATTTATTCAGCTTAAAACTATTGTTTACCCCTAAAATAAATCGATATCGCCACTTTGCATCGATGTAGCGGATACGGGGTTATGACCAGCTTCATTAAACGTGCTAAGTTCATTGATAAGTTGTTGTAATTTTTCTTTATTGACTATAGCTTGCGGTTCCATTAACTCTTCCAACAACTGGCTTATTTTTTCAATTTTGGTATTGGTATAAATTAAACTTTGCGATGTTATATCGCCAAACTGCAAACCACGCATCGCATCAAACAATGACTGTTGTAAGGTCCTGTTATGTTCCTCAAGCGCTGCGGTATGTTCTTTGTTATCCGTGGCATTTGACATAAGTTTTTGAATAGAGTCCTGCACGTTCTTTTTAGCTTCAGACACATAAGTCACATCCTGAGAAGCAACTTGACTGATATCTTGAGTTAACGATTCAATTTGCTGTGCCATATTTTGCAGCTTTGCTTGAATTTGATGGCTAAAGCCTGAAGAACGTGTAGAAAGAGATCGAACTTCATCAGCAACAACAGCAAAGCCACGTCCTGCTTCACCTGCTCTGGCGGCTTCAATGGCGGCATTTAACGCTAATAAGTTCGTTTGAGATGCAATTTGATCAATATCTTTCATCGCTTTAAGCACATCCGGTACAGAGCTATTTATTTTTTCCACTTTTTCGAGGATATCCATTGATTCCTCAGACATGTGAGCCGTTGTTGCAACAATCTGTTCTAGCGTCAAGCTGGTTTCTTTAGCAACGCAAGCAAGCCAAGACTCTTCGTCATCTGCAGCTAAAAGGTGAGTAACTCGTTCTTGCTGTAATTCAGCTAGCTCTTTTTGTTGAGTAAATGATTCAGATAATGTGCTAATTGCATCAGACTTCACTGAATTCGCTTCTTCTATATTTTGTTTACACTCAAATAAAGTGGATACAAAACTCTGAAGCAATTGATTCTGTACAGACTGAATATCTGCAAACTGAGGGTGAGCTGGGGTTGCTGAGTTATCTTGGTTGAAATCTTGGGTATCTGTGCTGTCCATTACCGAATGCGTTTTTAATGCTGTGTAGCCTGATAAATAACAAGCAGCGATGACGATAATTAACACAACTTCTTTGGGTAAAAATTGAAATAGCAATAGGCCAATTAATAGAGATACTATTAAGCCAAATGATAATTGATAAATAGGTTTTGAAAAAAATCCCTTTATATTCAAGTCTGCCCCCACTAATAATTAAGCTAGATTCCCTTCATGCATTTTAGTGTAGACACTATTTTTATGTTCTGCGTAAAAAAATTCTCATTATTTAACATTTTTATGACAATTCAGCCTTTATGTGAGTTTTATAAGCATTTTCAAGTGGCTGTGATGTAGATAGTTACTTTATGGCGACAGGGTGAGTTGCCAGCTTAAGTTTGATGAGGGGATAGAGTTATGTTGAAATGTGATTCTGTATTAGAGTCAAATGTGAATACGATTTTTGCTATTTTGTGGAATTTGCTGAGGACAGAAAATAAGCCCGGTGATACTGCGTTTGCAGCATACCGGACCCATTAATGGTTTTTGTAAGCTAACTTACGTTGTTGATTGTTAGCTTAGTTTTTAAAACGGTTTACTTTTAACGTATTAAAAACCACGAGGCAGTGTTTGTTTACCCGCAGCTTTTTCTAATTTTGCTCGCCATAGTTGCTTAGGTGTTAAACCGCCATTGGCTGCGCTTTCAGTTTTTTTAACTGCTGCCTTTGTTGGTTGTTTAGTGGCAGTTTTTTTAGCGGGCTTTGCACTGGTTTTAGCAGGTTTAGCTTGTTCGTCTGAACCAGTTAGTGAAGCAAGCATTGATTCTAGTTCACTAAAGCGAACAGACTTGCCGCCATCAATTTTGTACCAACTTCCAGATTGTTCAATTGTTACTGCTTTACCTGATTGCTTTTCTAATGCGGCTTGCAGTGTGCTGATAACTGCTTCCTTTGATAGTGCTGTCATAATTTAACCTATTTTTATCAAGACTCTTTTTCTGGTCGACGCTAATTTTATCGGGTAACAAGCATAAATGTCCAATTTAGCGGTTTTTTACTGGTTCAAGCGTTCAATATATTAACTAAATGATAGATAAAAAAACAATTACCTTACTCTTGAGGTAAAGCTTTTATGCAAATTATTGTAGACTACAGTGTTAATAATGAATCAAAAAAGTGGCTAGATATATGAACCATAATGGAACTAACATTGTTGAACAACAGACGCTGGCGCAATATTTAACTGAGTTTTTAAATGTCACAAAATTTAAAGATTACGCCCCTAATGGATTACAAGTTCAGGGTAAAAATAACATCAAGACTATTGTGACAGGTGTTACGGCTTGTCAGCCCCTTATTGACCAAGCTATTGCGTTACAAGCCGATGCAATTATTGTTCATCATGGCTTTTTTTGGAAAAATGAACCTGAAGTGTTAACGGGTATGAAATATAAGCGTATCAAAGCGTTAATGGATAATGATATTAGCTTATTTGGCTATCACTTACCTTTAGATGCGCATCACGGTGTGGGAAATAACGTCCAGTTGGCGGCGCAACTGGGTATATTAAATCCGTGTATTTATGAAGAAGTCGCACAAGATTTACTCTGGCATGGTCATCTCCCTAACCCCGTAGACGCTGGCGAGTTTACCAATAATATTGCTACCGCATTAGGTCGGGAGCCTTTGCATATTGGTGACAGCACTAAGCCGATTCACACTGTGGCTTGGTGTACTGGCGGAGCACAAGATTATATTGATTATGCTGTGCAAATGGGGGTGGATGCATTTATTAGTGGCGAAGTGTCTGAGCGCACATTCCACAGTGCAATGGAGCAGGGGATTCATTACTTTGCTGCAGGGCATCATGCAACTGAACGATATGGCGTACAAGCTTTAGGTGATCACTTAGCCGAAAAATTTGGCATTGAGCACCATTTTATTGATATTATCAATCCTGTTTAAGTTGTCATCCGCAGCTTAGGTTAATTTAAAGCCTTATCAGTTAAAGCCCTATCTGTTTACTTTCAAATAGGGCTTTTTGTTTAAGGTGAGTTAGTGTAATTTTTAGTTATTTTATTGGTTGCTCTGCTTTTTTAAACACTTGGTCTTTATCAAGCGGTTCATCTACTTTGATGTTTATATCATGTTCAATTTTGACATTTAAGTTAATTACAATAGGGTCATCAGGTGGCTCAATTTTTACCGTGGGTGTACAGCCAATAACGAGCTGTGAAAATAACATCAATAATGCGCTAGAGCTGAATGAAAAATGCTTCACAATGATTCCTTATTGCACTGATTGCTCAATGTTTGATTGTAACTGATTGCCGATTTGTGTGCTGCGGTATAACTGAATTAAATTCTCTTGATGCTGGTAATGCAGCTCAATGGGTCTTTCGACATTAGGGCTTTTACCTTTAATCGTAATATCAATTTGGGCATCTCCATTAGCTTGCATATCAAGGTTTCCTGATAACTGTTGGTAGTTTAACGGTGCTAAAGCATCAAAAACTAATTCAAGATATGGTTGAGTTTGTTTAAGTTGCTCTATGGCTTCGTTATTGGGTACATTGATTTTACCGCCTGGGGCTCTTGCCGCTAATTGTCCACCTGATATAGTAAATTGTTTATCAATAAACTCTACCGGTAATACCCCATCAAACAAGCCATTGGCGTATACACCTAAAGGCGGTAATTGCGCGAGTAATTCAGCTACGCTGAGCTTTTGTAATAACAAATACCCATGTGATTTCTCATGCAGTTTTAATACAAATTCAGGGATTAAAAACTGTCCATCAAGAGTTTCACCCTGTAAGGTCATTTTCACGTCTGAGTCACTTAATCCAGTCAGTTTCTGTAACCAACTATTCAATGGTTTAGAGTCATCCATGCCTAATTTGATATCTGATGTAATGGTTAAATCATTAAATAATAATCCGGCGCGGCCTTTAGCTATGTTGATTAACGTTTCAGGGCATTCCAGCTTACTGATTGATAAAGTCTTGCTATGGTGATGGTTCCAATTGAATTTACATTGAGTTTGCAGCTGGGCGTTTTGGATAAAACTATCATTAAATTCAAGCTGAACGTGCGTTATTTGAGGCTGTGCAATCAGTTCAAATTGCTGATTTCCGTTAACTTCTGAAAATGAAAAACTAGACTCAATGGCCAGGTGACCGTCAATAATGAGTTCAGGTGGTACAGATTGGTTTTTGGCTAATGTGGGTAAAAAGGAGCTGATATCGGTACTCATTTTCCATTGTCCAGCGACACTTTTACTTGAAGGTTGTATAAAGTGCTGGCTGCTAGCCTCAATATTATTGACTTGCCATTGATCAGTTGAGTGAATAACGCCGTTGGTCGCGGTTACCGATTGTTCTAACACAATATCATTCAAATTTAACAGAGTTTGTTTGCGGTAATTATTTTGGGTTTTAGTGAGTTTAATGTCTTTAGCTTGAGACACTATCTGGGCGCTAACGTCAGTAATTAACCCGCTATCGACTATTTTATTAAGGGTACTAGAATCTAATGAAATGGCTGATTGCCAAGCATGCTGTAAGTGATCAATCCGTAATGTTTGTTGAGTCGCTTTAAGCTGTGAAGATTTCACGGTGTTAATGGCTTCAATTTGACGAAAATCGACATTAAATGGACTGATAAGAGTATTAAAACCAGTATTGGTGAAGCTGACTTTACTGCGTTGGTCAAAAGAAAAAGTTATTTCCTTAGCGTTGAATTGCTGTTGTACTTCTTGGTTAGCGTTAGCTAAATACGATTGAGATAGCTGTAAATCGATAATGGTGAGGGTGCTGCCTGGGTTAATCGTCAGCTGGTGTTCGAATTGGTTGTGTTCTGCTAAATATCTACGCTCAAAGTGAGTCGATAAACCAAGGTTGAATTGCTCCAACTGTAATCGATTTAGCCTAGTTTGGTTTGGGGCTTCAATAAATTGAATTAAAGGTAACAGGTCGAGTTGATTTTGCGCGTTAAGTTTACTCACATGATCAAATCTTATTTCACCACTAAGATTGGCTTTTAAGTCTGCAAATACAATTTTATGCTCAAGGTTTAACCCAGCAACTTTAACGATGACTTGTGGGGTGAATAGTGCCGCAGGTGCGGCATTATCATCATTTGATATCTCATACCATATGGTCGATTTTTGCGGTAAAACCAACGTAAAGTCTAAAATTTTGGCCAACTCACTTTGAGTCACATTATGCGAGGGTGGTGTTAACTCAGTAACCAACTTTTTTACTTTAAATGATTGCTCTTTGGATAAATATCGCTGTGTTAACTGCTGCAGTTGCGCTTTATTGATACTTATTTGCTGTTGAAGCTCATCAATTGTAATTTTTGCCCCATAACGTGTTGCTGTTTCACCACTGAGCGAAACGGGCATCTTGTGCTGCTTTATCTCTAGAACAATCTGAAAACTCTCTGGCAATACTATTGGTATATCAGGTAATTCTGGCCATAAAAGACTGAAGTTTTTGAAGTGATTATTTGAATATAGTTCAGTGCTTAATAAGTTTATTGTGGTGCTTGAGTGCCATTGGCCTTTGATGTTAACAGGCAGGTCATTGACTGTGGTGATGGTCTGAGCTAATTGTTGCTGTAACTCAACTAACACACTAGAGTCATTTAGTGGCTTGTTAAGTTGATTTAACGTGCTAACAGAGTCCGTTAAGTAGTTGCTAAGAGCATTAAGCCCTTTAATACTCTGCGTTAAGTCTAATTCAGTCTCAAGCGAGAGTTGCTGCTCTGTTATCTGAGCGGTTAATGAGAATAATTCATTTTGATTGAAAAGCCACTTTGAAGAGACTTCTCCTTGTTCACTAATGCTAAAGCTGTCAATTAATAAGCTAGGGCGCATAGCAGCGCGAGTATCGGCTTGAGCGGGTAAACGAATTTGTATTTTTTCTAACTTAACTTGTGGAATACGTTTGAATATATCTTGCCAGCGAGCTGAGCTCTGCGAAGATTGTTGGCGGTCAAAAAAGCTTGCTCCTAAATCAATATATACTTCTTTAGATTGCAGTTTGACGATATCTTCAGTGTAAAGGCTTTGTTTTTGCAATACTGCTAGGGTGTCGGTTAAGGTGAGTTCAAATCCTTGAACGGCCACATAACTGTCTTCGATTTGAAGAATAAGCCGCGGGATTTTTAGCTGATTGATGGAAACCCATTGGGAGTCTAAATTAATCACAGTAATACGGTAGTCAGACAGTATATGGTTGAGCACCTTAATGCTGATAGGTTTGATATTATGATTGAGATATACCATTGTGCTAACCACAATGAATACCAAAGCCACAAGTATTCGTTTTAAGGTGATAAAACCGTTAATCATTTCATTTTATACTTTAACAAAAAAGCCAGCGTAACAAACTCTGGCTTAAAAAGTAATGCAGGGGTGAAATAGCTGCGATATCTTACGTTGGACGTTAAATCCAACGAATATGCGTTGTGAGGGTGTGGGTTTCACCTGGGGCTAATGATACGTTATCTTCTAACACATTGGCGGCTTCTAAACACACCATGGTTAGGTAATCGTCAGCATTAAATCTCGACAATCTTGCTGATTTTTCAATCCATGGGTTCCAAAGTACCGCTGATTGACTGTTTTCTCGGCTGACTTCAATGGTGCCATTTGGGGTGTGCAAATGCTGCACATCAGCTAACTGGGTATATACTCGGTCGGTTTCTTTATTAAAATTGACCGTGTCTGAAGGCTGTTTATAAGGACCTTCTCCAAATTCAATGTATTTAGACCCAGTAAAACCCGAGGCTGAAAGTTGATGAATGTCGGTGATAGGGAAGTAAGTATGCAAAGCTTGCGTTAAATTGATTTGGTAATCGGCATTATTGGTGTTTTGAATACTAACAGTTAACGTTTCGCTTAATGTGAATAACACTTTCACTGAAGTATCATGAGGCCAGTATTGTCTATCTTGTTCATCAATATCTAAGCTAAATACCAGGTTTACAATTTGGTCATCAATGTTTACGGAATCTAAATTCCAAATTCGGGTTCTTGCAAAGCCATGTTGAGGAAAACCTTCAACTTCACTCATGCCAAACCAAGGCCAGCAAACTGGGATACCCCCTCTAATACCATTACCGATTTGGTAATCATCTGCAGAAGAAACCCATAATAGTGGCGGTTTACCCGTTGGAATAAACTGATCTATTTGAGCACCTTGCATAAAAATTCGAGCTTCACACAAGTCTGTTTTCACTTCAACGAACTCGAGTCCATTGGTATGTTTTTGGGTGGTAACTGAAGCCATAATACTGTTCCTTGGGTTCAAAAATTGTATCAGTGATGAATGTGTCTTACGCTATATTGAGTTAGCGTTTAATAAAATGTAATAACTGATTGTTGGCCGGCATGGAGTGATCTTTAATAAGCTCAAAACCTTGATTTAATGCTAATTGGCAAATCCATTCAACGTCTCTTATTGCACTTTGAGGATCACGTGATTGTAACCATAAATTAAAATCAGCATTACTATCTGAGGTAAATTGGCCCTGGTATTTAAATGGCCCATAAATAAACAATTGGCTCTCAGATTTACAGACCTGTGTTAGTGCTTCAAAAAATTGGCAAACTAGCGTTTCACTAATAATATGAAGGGTATTTGCAGTAAAAACTGCATCAAACTGATGCTCAGGCCATTGTTGTGCAATATCAAGAGGTATTGCCATAGGGAGATTGGCAAGATTTGCGTGGCTGATTCTTTGATTTAGATCTTTTAGATGATGTATTTGCTCGGTCGCTTGCCAATAAATATGTGGTAATTTTTGAGCAAAAAAACAGCAGTGCTGTCCTGTGCCACTACCTATCTCTAATAACGATTGGCAGTGGCTGAGTTGTGCTTGCAAAATATTTAGAATTGGCTGTTTATTGTTTTCACATGCTTGTGAAAAAGGCAAATTGGCTATCGGGTTCAAGACAAATCAACCTTTTCCATTTCAAGTTGTTGTAATGCAATAACTGCTTGAGTACGATTTCTGACCCCCAGTTTGCGGAAAATCGCGGTGGCATGGGCTTTAATCGTTGCTTCTGAAACACCAAAATCATAAGCGATTTGCTTATTTAGCAAACCTTCGGCAAACATTTGCAACACTTTATATTGTTGTGGGGTGAGATCAGATAAACGGCTGGCCATTTGATCAGTTGTGTCTTCTGGTACTGGCACAACTTGAGTGCCTTGAGGTAACCAAATATCACCGTATAAAACTGCATTCAATGCTTCAGCAAGGGTTTCCATTGAAGAAGACTTGGGAATAAAGCCGCTACTGCCATAATGAATGGCTCTGCTGATTGTATTGATGTCTTCGTGGGCTGAAATAACCACCACGGGTATTTCAGCATAATGACTTCGCAAGTGAATTAAGGTTGAGTAGCCATGAGAGCCAGGCATTTGTAGGTCAAGTAATATCAGATCAAACTCAACACTGGAGTCATCCATTAGTTTTTGAAGTGCTTCAGCACTGTCGGCTTCATGCCATTGCGTATTGGCAAACGTCGGGGTTAATGCTTGTCTTAACGCATTTCGAAACAATGGGTGATCATCGGCAATGATAATATTTAAGTTTTCTAGCTTCATGGCTGTTATATTCGTTTTGTTGCGCGTGAAGATATCAATAATGTAACAGAAAAGTAACTTCTTGTTCCATTGGTTTGTAGAACATTTCAATGACATTCTAGTAAAATTAGACTTTGGTCTAATAGGGAGGTTGCCAGCTGAAATTGAATCTACATAGTTGAAATAATGCATCTTAAGCCGCGTTATCTCAAACGATAAAATTGTTTTACCATATGCACTTGAGAATGAATATTGATATTTTACATTTACCGAGCAAGTTGAGCATTTATTATGCTCATGAGTCGATAAAAGGGGCAGTATGTCAAATAATAATGCATTGAAACAAACGGACTCGGGCATTCCGAGTCGAAGTCGATTTATTGTTGAGCTGATTTTGGCATTTTTATTGACCCGCATTCCGTATATTAGTATTCCAATTAAATGGTTCGAAAGCTTTTTTCATGAGTTGTCGCATGGCATTGCCACCATTGTGACTGGGGGAATCGTGAGTCATATCGAGTTGTTCCCCAATGGCACAGGCCTTTGTTTTAGCCAAGGTGGTAGCGGTATTATTATTGCGTTTTCGGGCTATATGGGGGCTGCAGTGTGGGGATATATCATATTCTTGCTGGCCACTTGGCGTGAAGGCATTCGCTTCACGTTAACACTTTTAGCCTTGACTTTGGTTGCCTCAATCGTATTTTGGGTTAGAGATTTTCTCACCTTATTGATTGTTATAGCCCTTGTTGGACTTATTTTGTTACCACTTAAAGTAAAAAATAGTCGTCCTTTGAACAGTTTACTTCGTATATTAGCACTTGTGATAATTGTTAATGCCATGGCTAGCCCTGTGGTGTTATTCGGTTTGCCCGGACAAGGTGACGCTGCAGCTCTAGCGCAAATGACTTGGATACCTGCTTGGATATGGGTATTTCTTTGGCTGGGAATCAGCTGTGGAGCACTTTGGTTATGTTGGAAGAAAGTAATTATTAAAAAGGAAAAATTTAATGAAATCTAAGTTTGTATTAGCAATGGCAATGAGCCTTGCTTCTGTTAGTTTAACTTCTACGATGTTTTCACCAGCGGTTAGCGCGCAAGAACTTACCATTAACCAAGCGCTAGCTGATGCGGTGGCCAGTGACTTTCGTCGTCAATCAAATGTCGCTAGAGATAATTATCGTCACCCCGCTGAAACGTTAGCTTTCTTTGATGTTAAACCAGAGCAAACGGTTGTTGAGCTTTGGCCTGGTGGTGGGTGGTATGCTGAAATACTTGCGCCATATCTTGCTGACAAAGGTCAATATATTGCGGCAAATTTTGAGACTCAGCCTAAAGAAGATACAAGGCGTTCAGCTTATTTTAAGTCAGCTGGAGAGAAGTTTGAAAAATGGGTGTCTGACAATAAAGCTATTGTGGGTGACGTGAAATTTGTCACCTTAAATCCTCCTGAGAAACTAAGCCTTGGCGAAGATAATTCAGTGGATCATGTTCTAACATTCAGAAATTTACATAATTGGGCAACGAATGATCAATTAGAAGGGGTGTTTGAAGCCGCTTATGCAGTGTTAAAAGTCGGTGGTTCATTTGGCGTTGTTGAGCATCGAGCGAATAAAGGTATGGAGGCTAAAAGTGGTTATATGGAACAACAGCAAATGATAGACCTAGCTAAAAAAGTTGGTTTTGAATTAGTGGCTAGTTCAGAAATTAATGCCAATCCTAAAGACACTAAAGATTATCCCAAAGGTGTTTGGACATTGCCGCCAAATTTGAGAATGGGTGATGAAGATAAGCAAAAGTATATTGATATCGGTGAAAGTGACCGAATGACATTGAAGTTTTTAAAAGCGAAATAAAACATGCAGAAAAATGAGTCAAAGCCGATGATGAAAACCAACCAAATAGGTGAAGAATTTACTATCCCTTTGGCTCATTTGAATATTGCAGCATGCCGATACGGACATGAAAACTTACCCATCATTTTAGCTTGCCATGGCTGGTTAGATAATCTTAATAGCTTTAAACCACTGGCAGAGGCTTTTTTGGCTTCAGATCTAGTGGATCAATACCAGTTGATAACGTTTGACTGGCCGGGACATGGTTTATCTGAACATCGACCAGGATTATATCCTCTTAATTGGGTCGATTATGTTTATGATCTCGATAACCTTATAGAAACCTTGTTGGTAGGGGTAAATCAACCAGACTTAGTTCTATTAGGACACTCTCTTGGTGGCATAGTTGCTAGTGCTTATAATGCATGTGCGCCCCAAAGAGTTAACAAGCTGATTTTAATAGAAGCCATTGCGCCTTTGTTTGAAGATGCCAGTTTAATAAAGCAGCGGCTTAATAAAAGTTTGAAACAACATAGAGTTCATGCCAATACACACAATTCAAATAAACAACCAATCCCCACATCTCTTAAGCCCAGCGGCTATAATAGTATTGAAATTGTTGCCAAAGCCCGCCATAAGTTAACGGGTTTAGATGAAAAGTGGTGTCATTTAATTGCCCGTCGAAATCTCGTTAACGTTGACGAAAAATATTGTTGGCGAAGTGATTCAAGGCTTAAGCTTGACTCCATGTATCGAATGACTTTTGAACAAGTCGATGCATTAATGAGCCACAATGAGACCCAAACGCTTTTAGTGTTAGGTGAAAATGGCTATAAACAGCTAAAATCAGCAAAAAAACAAGTATTAGATTGGTTCACTGAAGTGCAGCTTATAGAATTACCGGGCTGTCATCATTTACATATGAGCCATGCAACCAGTTTGTTGGCACAAATTCGAGCATTTATTCTAAAATAAGCTAACCTAACGCTTAAAGCGCTATTAATTTGATAACAATTGTGTGATTATGTTCAAAATTAAAACGCTTGTATGATTTTACTTGCTATAACGATAACAACACGTTTGCTGATTATTTCTAATACTAACAAAAGCGAATAACAGTAAAACGATTTTAGCCACTGACGGGGAATGCACGTCTTAGCACAGTGGCAATAATAGGAGACACTTGTGGACCAGCCTTGGATTAATCACCTACCGGCCAATGTACCGGCTGAAATAGACCCTTCTGAATTTACTTCTTTAATCTCTATGTTTGAAAATGCAGTGTCAAAATATGCTGACCAACCTGCATTTATTAACATGGGGGCGACCATGACTTATCGCAAACTTGAAGAGCGAAGTCGTGCTTTTGCCGCATATTTACAAAATGAATTAAAGCTAGTAAAAGGCGATAGAGTGGCATTGATGATGCCAAATTTATTGCAATATCCCATTGCATTATTTGGGGTGTTAAGAGCCGGTATGGTTGTGGTTAATGTGAATCCACTCTACACCCCAAGAGAGCTTAAACATCAGTTAGTTGATTCTGGCTCTAAAGCCATTGTTGTGGTGTCAAACTTTGCCCGCACATTGGAAGAAGTGGTTGATCAAACGCCGGTAAAGTCTGTGATTATTACAGGGTTAGGTGACCAACTCAGCGCGCCTAAACGGACCTTAGTAAACTTTGTTGTTAAGTACATTAAAAAAATGGTGCCGAAATATGACTTGCCTCACGCTCGTTCATTCAGAGATTCTTTATCTAAAGGCCGACGATTACAATACGTTAAACCTGAAATTCAAAGTGACGATTTAGCCTTCTTACAATATACCGGCGGTACTACAGGGGTGTCTAAAGGTGCCATGTTAAGCCATAAAAATATTGTCTCTAACGTGCTTCAAGCAAACGGTGCATATTCACCAGCGCTTAAAGACGGTACTGAGTTTGTTGTTACAGCATTACCGCTATACCATATTTTTGCTTTAACGGTTAATTGTCTATTATTTTTACATAAAGGCAGTAAAAACCTATTAATTACTAACCCAAGAGATATACCAGCATTTGTTGGCGAGTTAAAAAAATATCCTTTTACTGCACTGACTGGAGTGAATACTTTATTCAATGCGTTAGTGAATAATGAAGATTTTAAAAACTTGGATTTCTCTAGGCTTAAACTGTCTATCGGCGGCGGAATGGCCGTTCAAAAAGCGGTTGCGGATAAGTGGCAAACGCTTACTCAAACCCGTTTATTAGAAGGCTATGGCTTAACGGAAGCGTCTCCATTAGTGACTTGTTGCCCTTATGATTTAGATGGGTACAACGGCTCTATTGGTTTTCCTGCACCATCAACATTAATACAAGTTCGTAATGATGAAGGTGAAGTTTTAGCGCAAGGCGAAACCGGTGAACTCTATGCTAAAGGCCCGCAAGTGATGCAAGGCTATTGGCAACGTCCGGAAGAAACAGCAAAAGTCATTGACAATGATGGTTGGCTTGCAACGGGCGATATAGGTTATATGGATGAAAAAGGTTTTTTCTATATTGTTGACCGTAAAAAAGACATGATTTTAGTCTCTGGCTTTAATGTTTTTCCTAATGAAGTAGAAGATGTGGTTGCGTTACATCCTAAAGTAGTTGAAGTTGCCGCTGTTGGCGTTCCGCATGATGTAAGTGGTGAACTTGTCAAAATATTTGTGGTAGCAAAAGATAACTCATTGACTGAAAAAGCGCTAATTGATCACTGTCGTCATCATTTAACGGGATATAAAATCCCAAAACTGGTAGAATTTAGAGATGAATTGCCAAAGACCAATGTGGGTAAAATTTTACGTAGGCAGCTTCGAGACGAAGTGAAAAAAACGTAACATTGAAAACCGGCCAATAGCCGGTTTTTTTATCTTAAAAAAACTGGAGTAAGTTGTGTTAGAGTTTGAATATATAAGTAATGATGATGCATTAGAGTCTTTAGTCGCGCAATATCAAAAAGCTCCTCTTTTGGTACTTGACACGGAATTTGTGCGCACCCGTACTTTTTATGCAAAATTAGGACTGATTCAAGCCTATGACGGTAAAACGTTGGCACTTATTGACCCAGTAGCAATTTCCGACCTATCGCCATTTTGGTCATTATTGACCAATGAAAATATCATTAAATTAGTTCATTCATGTAGTGAAGATTTAGAAGTTTTTGCTCATTATGGAAAATGCCAACCTAAGCCATTATTTGATAGCCAAATAGCAGCAAGTTTAGCCGGAATGGGCCATGGGTTGGGGTATGCCAAGCTGGTGGAACAATGCCTAGAGATTAGTCTTGATAAAGGTGAGTCGCGCACAGATTGGATGAAGCGTCCATTGTCTGACGCGCAATTACAATATGCCGCCAATGACGTGTATTACTTGTATGAATTATACCCGCAAATATTGCAGAAACTGATTGAGCTGCAACGTCTTGATTGGGTTTATCAAGAGGGTGAAAGACTGACAGAAGGGCGCTTAGACGCCCTGGATAATCAGCAAGCTTACCTTAAAGTAAAAAATGCATTTCAATTAACACGTCGTCAATTGGCCACATTGAAAGTGCTAGCGGCTTGGCGTCAAGAAAAAGCCCTTAGCAGAGATTTAGCCTTAGGTTTTGTTATTAAAGATCATGCACTGATTGCACTTGCTAAAAAATCACCTAAAACATTACCTGATCTGATTAATATGAATGACCTGACTGACCACGAAAAGCGCTTTCATGGTAAAGACTTAATCAAGGTTATGGCGACAGCTGACATGAGTAATTTGCCGGATGAAGTAGATGTTATCGCGTTAAAGCCTAATTATAAACAAACCTTCAAGACCGTAAAGACACGTTTAACGGCAGTTTGTGAACAACACAATGTTCCAATGGAATTTGTGGGTTCAAAAAGGCTGATTCATCAATTTTTAACTTGGCTTTATCATGACAAAAATTCTAAAGCACCTTTGATATTGCAAGGCTGGAGAGGTCAATTAATTGGTGACCAATTACATGATATTGAATTTGCCGCAGAATAGCCGACTAAAGGTCAATTGTAAGTCTTTGTAATCGTTCATCAACAAAAAAGGATAAGCTTTCGCTTATCCTTTTTTAATCATATTGCCCAGTGAAATGTTGACTATTTATAGCCTGAGTTGTACTAAGACACTATCTCGACTCAGGTAAAGTCACATTTAATTCTAGCACTGATAAATTATCGTCGTTTTGTTCAAGTTGAACGCTGACTTGATCATCTGCAATTTGAACATATTTGCGAATGACTTCAATAATCTCTTGCTTCATTTTTGGCAAGTAATCAGGGGCTTCACGCTCACCGCGTTGATGAGCCACAATAATTTGTAAGCGCTCTTTAGCCAATGAGGCGGTATTAGGCTTTTTATTACTTCTAAAATAATCAAGTATTGACATAATTAGCTACCAAATATCCTTTTTAGGAACCCTTTCTTTTCTTCTGTGACAAATCGTAGTGGCACATCTTCACCCAGCAACCTTGCAACAGTGTCACTATAAGCAAGGCCTGCATCGCTTTCTTGGTCAATAATGACAGGGACACCAGAGTTTGAGGCTTTCAACACCGCTTGAGATTCTGGAATTACACCAAGTAACTGAATAGCAAGAATTTCTTTCACATCTTCAACACTGAGCATTTCACCTGTTTTAACACGGTTTGGAGAATAACGGGTTAACAGTAGGTATTCTTTAATTGGCTCAAGGTTTTGTTCAGCACGGCGTGAGCGACTTTGCAGCATTCCTAAAATACGGTCAGAGTCTCTGACTGAACTGACTTCGGGGTTGGTTGTTACAATGGCTATGTCAGCGAAATATAATGCCATCATGGCACCTTGTTCAATCCCAGCAGGAGAGTCGCAAACGATATAGTCAAAATCTTTGGCTAAATCATCTAACACTTTCCCGACGCCTTCTTTAGTTAACGCGTCTTTATCTCGAGTTTGCGATGCCGGTAAAATAAATAAATTTTCGCAGCGCTTATCTTTAATCATTGCTTGATTTAAATTTGCTTCACCATTAATGACATTCACAAAATCGTATACTACACGTCGTTCACAGCCCATAATTAAATCTAAATTACGTAAGCCGATATCAAAGTCAATAACAACGGTTTTTTTACCTTTTAACGCAAGGCCTGTTGCAATGGCGGCACTAGAGGTTGTTTTACCTACACCACCTTTTCCTGAAGTGACAACAATAATTTGTGCCATGTGATTATTTATCCTTAAAATTTGCCTTATTGTGGCAATAGTTCAACAGTGAGAGTTTCGCCTTCTAGGCGGACACAACCTCTTTGGGCATGGCAATGTTGTTGCAAACTATCTGCGGTCCAATATTGCCCTGCTATAGATACTAGTTCAGCTTCTAATGAGCTGGCAATAATGACACTATTATTGTCACCTGCTGCACCAGCCATTGCTTTACCGCGTAAAGCGCCGTAAACATGAATGCTACCATCTGCAATAACCTCTGCGCCATTGCCTACCGCACCAAATACAATTAAATCACTCTCTTTCGCATAAATTTGTTGGCCTGAACGAACATTTTGCTTAACGATTTTTGTCGTACGAGGGACGATTGTAGGTGCTTTAGCTTGCTTACCTGATTTCATTACTGCTAAACCAAGCTCTTTTGCTTGGGTGGCCAAGTTGGCAGAAGCTTCTGTCACTCCAACAATAATCAATTGTCGTTCTACTAGTAGCGACTTTAAGGCAACCAAATCCACGTTGCATTCGTTAAGTGCACTTAAATTTAACACTAATGGTGCGCCAATAAAAAATTGAGGCGCTTGGGCCAGCTTTTTATCAAGCTCGTTGGCAACACTATCAAGGTTGCTATTGTTAATATAAAGTACGGAAAGAGTAAAAGATGTGGCTTTTAACTCGAGATTTTGTTTTATCATCTCGTCGTTATTCTCCAAAAATTCATGCTTGTAAACTGATTTACAATTATTTTATTGGGTCACCATGTTATAGTGTGCGCAGTGGACTATCAAGTTTGAACCAGCGGAAATTTACACGAAAATGATTTGTGCAGTATATAAAAGTAGCCGTAAGGCTGATACCTACCTATTTGTCAAAAAACGTGATGTATTTGATGATGTACCTGAACCTTTGATGGCAATGTTTGGCGCGCCCAAATTAGTCATGTTAGTGCCATTATCTAAGCGAGACTCTTTAGCGATGGCGGATATTGAAAAGGTGAAACAGCAGTTGGATGAAAAGGGCTATTATTTACAACTGCCTCCGCCTGAAGAAAACTTACTTGAGCAACACAAAGCCAGTATTAATTTTGAAAGTAGATAGCTTTTAACTATGAGCCAAGAAGAAAACCAAACGTCAACCCCCACCCGTTTTTGGGAAACAACTGCATTGGAAAATATGACGGCAGTGCAATGGGAGTCTTTGTGTGATGGATGCGGTAAATGTTGTTTAAACAAACTTATCGATGATGACACCGACGAACTTTATTACACCAATGCTGCGTGCCACTTGCTAGATGACAATAGTTGTAATTGTCGGCGTTATATTGAAAGGTTTAAGTTCGTACCAGATTGTACGGTTGTTTCAATGGATAACTTAGCTGAGCTTACCTGGCTACCTGAAAGTTGCGCATATCGTAGATTATATCTTGGTAGGGGATTACCCAGTTGGCACCCATTAATAACCGGCTCTAAAGATGAAATGCATCGGCTAGGGATGTCAGTTCAAGCTAAAACGGTCAATGAAATGAAAGTTCGCTATCTAGAAGACAATATTGTCATGTGGCCATTGGAAGACCTAGATTAGCCCATAAAAAAACGGACAAACATGTCCGTTTTTTTATGGTTTTAATATGGCGTTGAATATCGTTATTTACGTTTTGGTGTGAGTGCGGGTAAAAACATCACTAGCCAAATAAAGCTATAAACAATGAATGCCACCATAGTCCACTGCACCATGGTTAATGATAAGAAAGACCATACAGACTCGCCACACATACCGGTAGGTGAAAACACTTCAGGTAGCCACTTATCTAAAGGCATAAATTCCGGAAATTCTGGGAAAAATGAGCAGGTTGCAAATGGGTTAGGATTTACCTGCATGTCATTGAGTTCGAAAGCGAGTTTAGCTCCCCAAATAGCACTGACTATCCAGCCTATCATAGCGATAAATCTCAGTATCCAAAGTTTAGGGAATAAGGCACCAACAAGGCCTGAAAGCATGATACCTAGCACCGCAACACGAATATAAACACACATTACACATGGGTCATATTCCATCACATATTGAAAAAATAATGCGCTAAGTTGCAGCGCTAACCCAGAAAAAAACAGTAATAACCATGACAATCTGTTTTGGCAAAATAGCTGAAGTTTATTCAAAATTTTTTCTCATGTAGAAGAATAAAAACACCCTCAAAAGAGGGTGTCATCATTGGACGATATTGGCTAAACATAAAATATTTATTCAACCTTGTCCATTGTTTGATATAGGTAAAAGCTTCAACTAGTGCCCAGTAGCACCTCCAATGACATCTTTGGCTGAGTGGTGAATAAGCCAATGATTATCATAAAAATAGCTAGTCATGTCCGTTAAGAAACCGGTTTCAATCGCTAACACACCCACGATGGATAATACAATGGTATAGGGTAAAGCCATCCAAACCATTCGGCCATAAGATAAGCGAATCAACGGTGCTAAAGCAGATGTTAATAAGAACAAGAAGGCGGCCTGACCATTGGGGGTGGCTACCGACGGTAAGTTAGTTCCGGTATTGATTGCTACAGCCAGTAAGTCAAATTGCTCACGAGTAATTTCACCCGCCATTAATGCCGATTTAACTTCATTAATATACACCGTACCAACAAAAACGTTATCACTCACCATAGAGAGTAAACCGTTAGCAATATAGAAAATCACTAACTGAGTATTACCTTCGTAGCTTAATGCCCAATGAATAACTGGCGCAAATAATTGCTGGTCAATAATCACTGCTACCACAGCAAAAAATACCGCAAGTAAAGCCGTAAAAGGCAGCGCTTCTTCGAATGCTTTACCTATTTGGTGTTCATCTGTAATACCGTTAAATGCCGTGGTAAGAATAATAACTGACAAACCAATTAAGCCCACAGAGGCAAGGTGTAATGCTAAGCCGGCAATTAACCAAAGACCCACAATAGCTTGAATCACTAATTTGGCTTTGTCTTGGCTGGTTCGATGTTCATCTTCATAGGTGGCGTAATCGGTTAAAATTTTATGCACCGCCTCAGGTAATTTTGCACCGTAGCCGAACCATTTAAATTTTTCGACCACAAAACAAGTGATAATACCTGCTGCAAAAACTGGCATCGTCACCGGAGCCATGCGAATAAAAAACTCACCAAAATTCCAATGAGCTTGTGCTGCAATAATGAGGTTTTGTGGCTCGCCCACCATGGTGCATACGCCACCTAATGCTGTACCAACACCAGAATGCATTAACAGGTTTCTTAAAAATGCACGAAAATCTTCTAATTCTTCGTGATTAAGTTGTGGACTACTATCCTCATGGGTGTGGTCATGATTTGAGCTAAAGTCTTTGCCTGAAGCAACTTTGTGGTAAATAGAGTAGAAACCCACCGCGACAGCAATAATGACAGCAATGACCGTCAAGGCGTCTAGGAATGCGGATAAGAATGCAGAAGCAATACAGAACATCAGTGACACAATGATCTTTGAGCGGATTTTAGTGATCATTTTAGTGAAGACAAACAACAACAGTTGCTTCATAAAATAAATGCCGGCGACCATAAAGATCAGTAATAGCAATACTTCTAAATTTGCTTCTATTTCATGTAATACTTGACTGGCGGAGGTCATCCCTATCATAACGGCTTGAATAGCAAGCAGGCCCCCAGGCTGTAATGGGTAACATTTTAATGCCATTGCTAAGGTGAAGATAAACTCGACCACGAGTACCCAACCTGCAACAAACGGGCTTACATAAAAGAATAGAATAGGATTAATAATGAGAAAGGCTACAATTGCGAGTTTGTACCACCTTGGAGAGTTACCTAAAAAGTTATTAAACATCGCTTGAGCTTGATTAGCCGGCATATCTGCCACTCCAAAATTGTCGTGTTATTTAACGTTAATGTAAGCTTATGCATTACACTCAACTCAGATGATAGGTTGTTTCAAAGGTGTAAAATAATGAGCTTGCTTAAGTATTTATTGTGTAACAAAAGTAAAGGTTAACAACTTGACTATTTAGCTTAATTTACTACCAAACGAAATAAACTTAATCATATGATTTTTATATGTTTATTTTTTAATTAAACGGTTAAAAATAGAGGGGGTCTCTATTTGGGCGATAGTTTAGCTTAATTAAACCTTAAATGTAATGATTAAACTTGAGCTACATCATAAAAATGTGTGAAACAATATAACATTTCGGCAAACAAATATGGCTGAATAATTCCATTAAGTAAGTGGCATTATATTGGAGGTTCACTTAATCCTATCGAACATTAGTACAATAATTGCTCAGTAACGTGTTTGAAGCTAAACAATGGTTTTTATTTTTCTTGTCTCTGGTATGATCAGTGCCATTCTAAGTAGCAATAAAAACTACAACCGCTAAGTATAGGAATTTTAGGCTGATGATTATCAATGCCAAAGGTCCTGCAAGTTTTGCAGAAAAGTATATTGTTCGTTCTATCTGGGATAATAAGTTTCCTCCTGGATCAATTTTACCCGCAGAGCGCGAGCTGTCTGAACTTATCGGTGTGACGCGTACGACGTTAAGGGAAGTATTACAACGATTAGCGCGTGATGGTTGGTTGAAGATTCAACATGGTAAACCTACTCAAGTAAATAACTTCTGGGAAACGTCTGGATTAAATATCCTTGAAACCATTGCTGACTTAAACCCTGAAGGCTTTCCATTATTAGTTGATCAACTGATGTCTGCTCGTGCCAATGTGAGCACGATTTATTTCAGAGCCTCATTTAGATTAAATCCTGAAAAAGCGCAACAAATATTAGCGACAATTAATGAGTTACCGGATGAAGCTGAAGCCTATGCTGAATTTGATTACCGTTTACATCATACTTTAGCCTTTGCTTCGGGTAATCCCTTGTATGTCTTAATTCTTAACGGCTTTAAAGGATTATATAGCAGAGTAGGCCGATATTATTTTTCGAGTAAAGAAGCCAGAAAGTTAGCGTTAGATTTTTATATTGAATTAGAAAAGCTAGCTCAAAATAAAGATTACCAAGCGGTGCCTGCTTTAATGAGAACTAATGCCATTGAAAGTGGCAAACTATGGCAAAAGCTTCGTGATGATATGCCTGCTGAAATTGCACAAGATAACAGTTAGCCGTTGCAGTTTGAGTTGAATGCTAAAAAAAATGCCAATCATTTGATTGGCATTTTTTATGAAATTAATGACTTAAGGTTTGTTTTCTTCAGTCGTTTCAGTGACAACAACTGACTCTGCTTCAGCTTGTTCAAGTTTAGCGCGTTCGGCCTTTGAAATATATCGAGGCTTAACTTTACTACTTGGATTGTCAGGCACGACTTTATTTTTGCGTGCTTTAGCTCGTTTAGCGAGCTTTTTAATCATCTGTTGCTTTTTGTTCATAATAAATCTTCGTTATGTCAATGTATGACAGGCCATTTGGCGATGAGAAACTCTGTTAACGCTATTTTAGCGTAAATAACGCCAAATCCCTAGCGAGCAAATTTTTTGATATCGTCTTCAGTTGCACCTTCGTTACATTCTCCGCGAATTTCACCTCGCTCGTACTCAATATAACGGCTGAGCTCAATATAGCCTTGCTGACAATAGCCGGTCATCGCGATAGTTTTATCTAAACCGATTTGAACTTGTTGTTTCCAGACTTCTAGAAAATCTTCTCGTTGTTGCATTTCCCGTTGATAACTTCTGGCATCTTGTTTACGACGATTGATACGTTGCTGATGCGGCATGGCATCATCAATATTTCGATCTGATGCTGTCGCAAGTTTCGCTTTATAGACAAATAATTTGATGCCATCGCCTTTTATTTGAGTTTTAAACTGATCTTTAAATTGACCAGCAAACTCCATGGGATCAATCTTTTTTGCACTACAGCCTGCTAAGCCGAATAACAGTGAAATGATGAGAAGTCGTTTCAACAAAGGTAAGTCCTTTTATGTTTATTGAGTCACTGATGATACCAATGGTTAGGCAAACTTTTCATTTAAATATTGGCTGATAGCGGATGATTCATATAGCCATTGAGTTTGACCATTTTCTTCAATCCTTAAACAAGGTACTTGAACTTTGCCACCTTGAGTAAGCAATTGCTGTTTATTATCTGCTAATTTGGCATCAACTAATTGAATATTTAGGTTTTGACGACGTAACTCTCGACGTACTTTTACACAAAATGGGCATGCGTGGTATTGAAAAAGCGTTAATGATTGAGATTGTGCATCAACTTGAGTTTGTTCTTCTGGTGAACGTTGGCGTTTTTTCGGCGCAAAAATAAAATTGAGTAATAAAATAATTCGGCCTAAAAACCATCGTATAACAAACATAACTACCTCGTAAAAAAATAAAAGCGAATCTTACTGTATTGTTGATACAGATTAAAGCTTCATTATGATATCAAATGCTAATCAGCCTGCAATTCTAATGAGACTTCAGCCTCTTTGTGCTGAGTGTGAACTCTACTTTCCATTACAAAAATGCGATCGCTGGCAATATTCCCTTGTTCAACGAGGAATGACTTAACCGATTTCGCTCTTTCCTGTGCCAGTGCTCCTAAGTCACTTTCATTGACTGTTTGATTATTTTTTAACTGGTTATATAGTGCAATATGCCAACGAGTTGTTAACGTTTCAAGTGGCAATTCAGTGTCAGGTTCAATGGTTGCATGTTGTTCGATTATCTGTTGTTTAATTAATTCCGGTTCTAGCTGTAACTCGCTGGTATACAGCTGATATAACGCCTGTGTTAAAGGGCCAGATTGCGGAAATTGACTGGCAGTTAACGGCGAGGGCAGATTGCTGACACTGATATTGGCAGATGATGCCAGTTTGCTGTGTAGTTTTTGTTCAGCCAGCGCTTGGCTATCGTTTATGGTATCAACATCGCCTTTTACATTGATAATTAATAATGGCCGGTCTTTTAACGCTTGAGCAAGCTCAAGGATATGCTCAGTTTGTTGCTCTACAATGTGAGTTTGACCGTAATCAAAGGCCACTTTATTCAGCGGCTCATCAGAGCCGACTAAATTGGCGAGTAAGCTAAACGGAGCGGTCACCGCTTTGGTGATAATGTTACCAAAAGCTCCCCAAATGATACTGCCAAAGCTGAAGCTAGGAGAATCAAGATCACCTTCAATATCGACGCCTAAATCAATGACTCCGTGTCTATCTTGAAGTAGCGCAACGGCTAATGTGATAGGCAGGCTCGTTGCTAAACTACTGTTACTCGGTTTGCCAAGTTGTAATTGATTAATCACTACATGATTCGAACCTAACAGATTGTTTTTCTCGAGCTGATAGTTTAAGTCGAGGTTTATTTGGCCTTTATCAATATAATAGCCGGCATAAGTGCCTGAGTATGGGTTTACTGAGGTTAGTTCTACATGTTTGAACACGAGGTTTAAGTCCACAAAGGGCATTTTCGAAAATGGGTTTACCTTGCCTTTTAGAGTTACTGGAGCGTATTTATCGATTTTACCCGCTATATCAACAATTGAAGGTGTGTTGTTAGTATTAGAAAGCTGTGAAATATGACCATTAAGCAGTTCTATGCCAGATGCAAAATTGGGTGTTAAAGAGTTATCAGCGAAGAATGCTGAACTATCTTTAAAAGTAATACGGTTAATGGTGATACTGGTGCTGGGAGTTGAAGCATCGGCTTGGGTTGCTTCCGCTGTTTTAGTCTCAGCTTCTTTAGCCGCTGAAGAACTTGGCTTAAGTAAATCTGAAATGTTGGTGGTTCTATCTTCAGCAATAATGACTCTGGAAAAAAGTTGATCAAAGCTAATTTCATCGATTAGAAGCGTATTAGATTCTTTATCAAATTCAAGTTGATTAATATCCATTTTATTTAGCGTGACGAGTGGCTTATTTAAAATGTTATCTTGAATTTCTAGGGTGTCTATCCATGCTTGACCGGTGTAGTTAAATTTTGAGGTAGCATCTAAACTGAGTTTGCCCACTGTACTTAATTTACCCGACTCAATAGTGATATTAATAAACTTTTCTAAGTAAGGTTGAAGGCTGGCTAAATAGAGGTTTTTATAGCTAAAGTCAGCATTTAATGATTGTTGTTCAAAATCATATATGCCCGATGTGGCAAGATCACTGCGCTGATTAATTTTGGCGGAAAGTTGATATTCAAGAGGAGTAGTGAGATCAGAGCGAATAACGCCTGTTTGTAGATTAATTTGGCTTAGGTCCCAAACGACTAATTTCGGGCTGCCAACAGACTCACCAAGACTAACATCAACATTGTTTAGATAACTTTCTTGGACTATCACTACCCAAGACGGTTCATTCTCAGACTTATTTTGTTGTTGAGGTGCAATTTCAGGTGATGTTGTCGCTTCATCAGTTGCCGCTGTTTGGAATGTTTTTGGCATAAGGATATTAACGATATCGGCACCAGTAGGAGACACGTTTAATACCAGTTTACCTTGTTCCGCTTTAATACTTTCAACAACAATCTCTTGCGTTAAACTATCCAGTGTTAACTGATTCATCGTTAACGTTTTAAGTGCAACCTTTTGTTCATCTTGATGATAAATACTTAATGATTCTAATGATATATCAGTATTGTCGATACTAAATTGAAGCGTGTCAGAAGCCGTATTCATGGCTAAAGAAAGATGACTGGAAAGCCCAAACATACCTTGCTGTAGTTGAATATCAAAATGCTCATCAAAAAACTGCCAGTATTTTGATAAGTCAAAGTCGGTTAACTCAACCGCGACATTAACTGACAAAGGGAATAGCTGTAACTCACCCTTGAGGGCAAGCTGTGCTTGATATTCGTCATGTAATGTAATGGCGTATTGGTTTAGTTTGGTCAGGCTTTTATCTGTTTCAGCCACTAATTTAGCCAAGCTGTCGAAGTGGTTAAATTCTAAATTAATTGCAGGGTAAGTCACCTGACTGTCACTCACGTTATCTTCAAGTGAAATGACACCTTGTTGAATGGCAATTTTGCTGATTTGTATTTGAAACGGAAGCCCGGGCTGACTATCAGCTTGTGAGTTAATCGGTTTATCATCAGCTTGTTGATTTAGTGCCAATATGTCAGAAAAATTAAAATTGTTTTCGGTGAGTCTATGGACATTGACACTGGGCTTTTGAAAACTGATTTCATCGATAGAGAGTGACAAATTAACCAATGAGGATAATGGAGAAAGATTGATATAAAGATTATCAAAACCGCTAAAAACTTCAGTAGAATTTTGCTCATGAATATACAGTTTGTTTATTGAAAGCTCATAAGTGAAAGGGTTAAATCTAATCTCATTTACTTGGCTAGTTCGGCCTGTGAGTTGTTCAATAACATCGGCTATTTTTTGCTCTGCGACATAAGGGAGGATAACACCTAAAATCAAACATAAAAGGGCATATAACAGCGCGAGAACAATAATCGATTTTTGATATAAAGGAAATTGTGAAAATTTTAGTCTGACAAAAGACATTACAACACTCTACAGTACAATTTGAATAACACCATTTTAACGTTTTTACAGCATGAAAGAGAACGGTTTTTGCGTTTATTTTTCAATTTTAACTAAATGTTTTTGGGCAAACTATTGCGTAACCAACAACAGATTAGTCATGTAAGTAACGCTATTATTCAGATAAATTTTTTTTGGCGCTGCTCACCGACAATTATTTATTGACGCATTTTTATCATTTACTGTTAAAATACGGCGATTTTTTAGCGGGAGAATGAGATTGTCTAAAAGTTTGATTACCAATTTATTGGCTGCCACTTTAGTTATTGTTGGTTATTTGGCTGACCAAATGATGCTGTTTACTATAGGACTATTTGCTTTATCTGGAGCGATAACTAACTGGTTAGCAATCCATATGTTATTCGAAAAAGTCCCAGGCTTGTATGGTTCAGGGGTTGTTCCAAATCGTTTTGAAGAATTTAAAGCCGGTATCAAACATTTAATGATGGAGCAATTTTTTACTCAAGAAAATATTGACCGATTTCTGAACGTTGCTGACAGTAAAGCGATTGATTTAGCACCGGTAATCGACAAAGTTGACTTGGCACCATCGTTTGATGCTTTAGTGAATACCGTTGAACAATCTTCTTTAGGCGGCATGCTAGCGATGTTTGGTGGCACAGAGGCGTTAACACCGTTGAAAGACCCATTTATAGAAAAAATGAAGCAACAACTGGTTGAGCTATCAGAAAGCGATGACTTTAAACAAATACTAATCAATGAATTAGAGCAGCCAGATGTTATCGCTGACATTAGAGCTAAAGTTGACAATATTGTCGAACAACGACTAGAGGAGCTTACTCCGCAGCTTGTGAAACAAATTGTCCAAGATATGATTAAAAAGCATTTAGGCTGGTTAGTGATTTGGGGCGGGGTATTTGGCGGTTTAATTGGTGCTATTGCAGCTATACTAAAATAGCCTGTTTAAAGCTTAAATCATCCAATTAAAAGACTATTTGCTATACTGCAAGTAGTCTTTTTTTTTGCGGATTACATTATGTCAGCGCATCATCATATCAATTATCTTGAAATTCCTGTCATCAACTTAGCACAGTCAAAGCAGTTTTTTTCGACGGTGTTTAATTGGCAATTTAAAGATTATGGACCGCAATACAGTTGCTTTTTAGATGTGGGCATTGATGGTGGTTTTTATGAAACAACCCAATCATTTTCATTAGCAAATGGTTCACCTCTTATTGTGATATACAGTGAAAACTTATCTGAAACTCAACAGGCGATAACCACCAGTGGTGGAACGATTTCAAAGAATATATTTGAGTTTCCAGGTGGACGAAGATTTCACTTTTTAGACACTAACGGCAATGAGTTTGCCGTGTGGTCTGAGTAAAACCTAGTGACTATAGCATCGCCTTGTATCAGGCACTGCTGTTTAGATGAAAATGATGTTTGTTTGGGGTGTCGTCGAACGCTAGAGGAGATTTTAGCGTGGCATCACATGACTCACGAACAAAAAATGAAGATCATTAAACAATTGGCTGAACGCGCATCTCAGAGTAAATAGTGTCAGCTAGAGTTTTGAGCAATTACACATTAGAGTACAAATAAGATTATCAATAAAAGTTACGCTAACTTTCCATTAATCACATTCGTGTTAACCACATTCGCATTAACGACAATGAGGCTATTAAGCCAATAGCCTCATTGTGTTGTCTTCATTTTACTTTAATGAGCCGCTTTATGATCGTCAGTTGTTTTAGGTAAAAGAAGATTTAATAAGATGGCAATTAACCCGCAAAGGCTAATACCGGTAAGGCTAAATGATCCAATACCAAATGCCATACCACCAATACCAAACACCAGTGTTACCGCAACAATACTTAAGTTACGAGGCTCTGACAAATCAACTTGATTTCGAATTAGGGTATTCAATCCTACCGCGGCGATAGAGCCAAATAAAAGACACATAATGCCACCCATCACCGGCACTGGAATAGTTTGAAGTAAGGCACCTAATTTACCGACAAACGCGAGAACAATTGCGGTGATGGCTGTCCAAGTCATGATTCTTGGATCAAAACATCGGGTTAATGTTACTGCACCGGTAACTTCCGAATAAGTGGTATTTGGTGGGCCACCGAAAGCAGATGCGGCCATGGTTGCTACACCGTCACCGGCTAAAGTGCGATGAAGCCCGGGCTTTTTCATGTAATCTTTTCCAGTAACATTTGAAATAGCTAAAATATCTCCTATGTGCTCAACTGCGGGTGCAATGGCAACTGGGATCATAAATAAAATGGCATGCCAATTGAATTCAGGGGCAACAAAGTTAGGCACAGAAAGCCATGCTGCTTGGTTTACGGCGGTAAAGTCCACTACACCAAAAAATAAACTTAAACTGTATCCAACAATTATACCGGCTAATATTGGCATTAATCTCGCGATACCTTTAGCCAGTGAAGCCACCAAAATAGTGGTAATTAACGACGCCAGTGAAATGATTAATGCAGTATCAGCATTGATTAACTGCACTGCACCGTCACCCGTTTTACCCAGTGCCATATTAACGGACATAGGCGCAAGCCCGAGGCCAATAATCATAATCACAGGCCCTACAACTACTGGAGGTAGAAGCTTATGGATAAAGCCAGCTCCGCGCACTTTAACAGTGATTCCGAGTAACACGTAAACTAAACCTGCGACCATTAATCCCCCCATTGTGGAAGCAATTCCCCAGGTTTGTACGCCATAAAGAATAGGGGCGGTAAACGCAAAAGAAGATGCCAGAAAAATGGGGACTTGTCGCTTGGTTATAAGCTGAAACAACAAGGTACCTATACCTGCAGTAAATAGTGCAACACTGGTATCAAGACCAGTAAGTAAAGGCATTAATACGAGTGCCCCAAAGGCAACAAATAGCATTTGTGCCCCTTGAAGCGGTATAAATAAGTGTTTCATTGATAAATCCTGTGGCTGATGTTCAATTGATAATTATTATTGTTCGATATTATAAACTATTAAAAAGAGTGGCAGTGACCATACTCGTCAGTTTTTTATTATGTTACACTTCACATACTTATTTTTATTGCGTTTATGTCACCTAATGCTAAAAAAATTCCTAAATATTATTGTATTATTAACGTTTGCTTTTCATTTACCTGCTTTTGCCGATGAAGTGGCAAACTTAGACGAAGCTAACATTGTGGTTGAGTCTCGTTCATCTAAATTACGACAAGAGGCATTAAAGGAAGCCTTAGCCAGTGTTTTTTTGAAAAACTCAGGCAAACCAAGTGTTGTTCTTCATCCTTTAATCAAAGCTCAAATTGACAACCCTGAATTGTTATTGATTCAGTATGGTTATACTCAAGAAGACGAGAATTTAATATTAAAAGCTAATTTTGATCATCAAGGTGTTATCCGCACACTTAGGCAAGCTGATCAGCCTGTTTGGGGCGTTCAAAGACCGTTAACCTTGTTATGGTTATCATTTGTTGAAGATAACAGCCGAGTCATTTTATCTGATATTAGCGACAATGAAATTCGTGATAACTTGACGAGTGAGTCGAGTAATAAAGGGATTCCAATATTATTACCTTTGATGGATTTAGACGATCTGATGGCGGTATCGCCAACCGATGTAAAAGGCATGTTTGTTAGCCCGATAAAAGCCGCTTCAAATCGATACAAAGCAGATTATTTTGCGGTTGCTGACATTGAAGAGTCATTAGGGCGAATTAGTTATAAACTGACTTTATACAATAACAATCAAACAGAGATGAATATTCAGCCACTTTTTATGCGTCAAGGTGTGGCGGCAGACACCACTGCTGCGGCAAATATCATGATTGCTTTGTTAGCTGATTATTATATTAGCCAATATGCTATTGAGTCTTCAGGTAATGATTTAACTGCACATGTGAGTTTTACTGGTGTAACAAGTATGGCTCAGGTTGTTGATCTTGAAGATTACCTAAAAAGTTTAAGTGCGGTTAAATCGGTTAGTGTCAATGCATTAAATGATGCCACTATTACATATAAATTATCATTGTTTAGTAGTATAGAAGACTTAGAACGTTTACTGAATTTAGATAATCGGTTTACTCAGATAGACGCTATAGGCAGTGTTGATATGTATTATGCCCCTCAGGGTGATCAAGCTAATAAACTTAACTATCAGTGGCAAAGTCAATAATGGCTTTGTTTTGTCAGCGTAGGCTTTATGGTATGATTAACGACGCTTTATGTTTATTTTGAGAATGTTTGAGTGAGCCAATCCTCTCCACGCCAATTATCTTTACCTGTCTATTTACCGGATGATGAAACTTTTGATAGTTATTATCCGGCGTCAGGTAATGACGAGTTAATTCAGAAATTACAAGCCTGTGCTGAGGGGCAATCTACTTCCTCATTGTATTTGTATGGCCCTCAAAAATCAGGTCGTACTCATTTGATGCATGCAGCCTGCGCTCATGCTAATGATCTTGACCGCCGCACGCTCTATATACCGCTTGGAATACATGCCAGCATTTCTACCGCATTATTAGAAGGTGTTGAGTCTCTTAACTTAATTTGTATTGATGATATTGACGCTATAGCAGGGCACCCTGTTTGGGAAGAGGCAATATTTCACTTATATAATCGTGTTAAAGAGCAAACTGACTGCCGTCTTATTGTTAGTGCGAGTGCATCGCCAACCGAGGCAAACTTTGCCTTACCCGACTTGGTATCACGTATGCAATGGGGCTTAATTTATCACTTGCAACCGATGGCTGATGATGAAAAGCTTGCGGCACTGCAACGTCGAGCAGCAATGCGCGGATTACAATTATCTGATGAGGTTGGCCGTTTTTTATTAACTCGTATGGCTCGCGACTTACGGACATTATTCGATGTTTTAGATAAGTTAGATAAAGCCTCTATGGTGCATCAGCGTAAGCTAACCATTCCGTTTATCAAAGAGATGTTACGGCTGTAATTCGAGTTATTGCCGACAAAGTTTGTCCGCCTTTATTAAGTATCCATATTAAAAAGCCTAACTTAGCTGACTAAGTTAGGCTTTTTGGTGTACAGCAGGCTTATCTGTGTTGTGAGCCGCTTAATTCAAGTGGGCGTGAATCATCGAGGGTAGATTGAATCGTTTGCGGTGTTGAACGTTGTTGAATTACTGCATTGCTCGGGCTCATTAATACTAAGTTTTCTAACCAAGTTTTACCGGCAACCATTTGAATTGGGGCAGGTAAGTTATCGACCAGTTGCTGGCTACCGACTTCTGGCAGCATTTGATCAATAACGTATTCTGCCCGAGGTTTGATACTTGGCTCACCAATTCGCCCACGTTGTCCCCAGTCCACAATAATATTTGAACCTGAGGCATTTTCAGGGTTATTGGTAATTGCCACATCACGTAAAATATTATATCTGTGACTCATCAATGCTTCTTCAAATAGCATGGCAGCATCTTCACGAGTAGAGGAGTAACTGTAAAAGTCAGATGCATGATCAGGTTTAAAAAAGCTGGTGACATCACTCGGCTTATAAGCTTTTTGAGTATTATTAGCTGTTTCACCTTTGAAGCTAACTTCAGCAAGAGAGTACATTTCGCTACTTTGCAGAGGTGAATTTAAAGCCAATTGATCAGAAACCAAAGCACTGTTGTTAGCGCGACGATAAAAATCGTCTAACAGAGTTGGGCCCGTTAATTGCGCATGAACACTGCGAGGGAAAAAGTCGTTAGCATGAGCCAGTTCGTGATAAAGCAAAGAGGCCAGTCTTGGCGTTAAGTCGTTAAGGGTTCGACTGACGCGGATTTCAGGATCATAATATCGATAGACATAATCATTGTTTTTAACATGACGCCAAGGGACTAAAAATTGTAAGTCATTACCGAAGTCACTTCGAAAATCAGGAGCTTCGTTGATGGTGTCTCTTTGTTCTGGTGTCATCCACAGATTGTTAGGATCTAGGTATATTGCACCTGTGACGACCCAATAGAAAGAGGGCCTAACATCGTAACTAATGACGACAGCCGTTACTGATTGCAATAAGGTTTTAAAGTCATTATTAACATCTTTTTCAATCAAAAAACGTTTGAAGTTTGCTCCCATCCAATCATGGGACACAATCACTCTGTCCATTATTTCATCAATGGTAGGGGCAGTTCTTTGTTGGCCTATTAGCGGTAAACGTGAAATGGCACAACTCTCATTCAAGGAATTGGAATATACACATTGTGATAATGCAGCAGAGTAGGGCGAGTCATTGTTATAGGGATACGTTCTGGCTACAGGGGAATCAAAGTATTCAGAGGTAATAGGTGACTCATTGGTCACCAGTAGGTGGACGTTATCAGTATAGGTTTGACCATTGACATTAGCAGTGGCGTTTAAAGTGACAATAGTATCTTGGCTAACGGTAGGAGCAGTAAATAAGGGTCTACTTCCATTCGACAGGTCTAAATTAAGATTTATTGATGAGTCACTACACCATTGGGTGTTGTTGGTCGCTTGAGTAATATCACTGGTCAAACGGACACTAACCCCATTTCCTTCAACAACTTGATGATCGCTATTAACGCCATAATATACTTGATTTTCTGCGGTGACATTCACTTCGAAGTCATGTTGAATATCGATTCCTGAACCGGTTACATTAACCGAAAATTGATAGACTCCGCTGTTATTAGGGGTGAAATTTAGCACTGGTGATTGACTGCTTACTAATGCTAATGGGCTACCAGTGAGTTGTTGCCATTCAAAGTTAAGGTCTTTACTATCACGATTAGAAAACTTGGCAATGATGGCACTCGGTTTGCCTTGTTGGTAGTTGGGCTCTAAAAACAGCTCAAGATTATTGCCAGCGTCTATAATATTCCATTCGAATCCTTCATTACACTGTACGATAGGAGTCCCTGTGTCTGGAGTTTCAGTACTATCATCACCACCGCCACCACATGCAGTTAGGACACACGCGGATATAATGACAGGAAATGCCTTGTTTAAAATAATCATAATAGAATTCCATAACGTTATTATGATTTGACTATAGCATGATAGAAATGTTGCTGAAAAGATAAAACAAGCGCCATAAGGCGCTTGTTTTCATTTAATAAAATGCTAAAGGGTTGAGTTGATAGCTTAAACGCTAGCGGAGTAAATTAGCCGTTATCTTTTGATTTCTTTTTTAATCCAAGGCCTAATTCGCGACCTCTTTTTCTGGCATAAAATGGAAAACCCACCAGTAAAGCCATAATCAGTACAGATTCGATGACAGCAAAAATGATTGCCGTTTCAGTAATGTAAACCAAGGTTAACCCATGGAGTAGATATAAACATAGAATGAAGCTTGCCCATGCATAAGTATAGGGATTACCTTGTATTACACCCTTTAATGGAAACAATAACGGTACAATCCAAATAAGACTAAATGCCAATGAATATGTGCCATTCAATCCTTGCTGAATAAACCAGCCAGTCAGCAACAATACCAAGGCGATGTAACCTGAACGACAAAGCTTAAATAAAGTATTAGAGGTCATTTAGGGTTACTCAATAATGGCTAAAACATTCTCAGGTGGACGACCGATGGCCGCTTTGCCGTCGCAAAGTACAATTGGACGCTCTATTAACTTGGGGGTGTTAACCATTGCAGCAATTAACTCATCTTCGGTTAACGCTTCACTGTTGAGTTGTTGGGCTTTATATTCTGTTTCTTTGGTACGCATTAGTTGGCGGGCTGTTAAGCCAAGTAGTGACAATATGTGGCTAATTTTTGCAGCATCAAGTGGCTGTTTTAAGTATTCGATAATTTCGATGTCAGAAGATTTTTGCTCAATTAAGGCTAATGTTTCGCGGCTTTTTGAACAGCGTGGGTTATGAATAATGGTGATTTTTTTCATAGTACTCATTTTTCTGTTTGGATGGATTATTTTAAAGCTTCTAGGCTTCTGTCAGCTTCTCTAAACTGTCTTATTCTGGCTTCAATTCGAGCGATTTGTAATGGCTCTCCTTCTGAATGTCTGTAAGCATAGTTTAATTGATCGATGGCACCTTTGTAGTCAGCCATTAACGCCATAGCTTCGGCTTTTGAATAATGTTCAAGCGCTTTGTCACCCATTTTACGGTATGCATCACTCATAATTTGATAGGGTAAGATATTTTGTTTATCTAAAAAGATAATATCTTGAAGCATTGGAATGGCTTTTTTAGGTTGGCCTGCTTCCACATAAATATGCGCTAAATTAGCGTTGATTACTTGAGAAGTTGGTTTTAATTTTCGTTGCGATTCAAGTAAGGCAATGGCTTCATCATAAGATTTTTTCTGCGCTAATAAATCCGTTTTAGTATCGATATAAAACAGGTTGTCATTATCTAATGCTAATAATTCATCAATAATCTGCTCTGATTCTTCAAATTGTTTGAGCCTAAAAAGAGCTAATGCTTTGCCATATTGCGCCGCCTGCTTAAAAGTATAGGTGCGTTTTTTTAATTGAGTATTAAACAAAGATAATGCCGCTTGATCACTAAAGCTAGAAAAACGCACTTGGATACGGGCTTTTGCTAACTGGTAATTCAAATTATCAGGCACATAGCGATGTGGATAGAGTGACGCTCGGTTTCTGGCATCAGTAATACGCGACTCAGGTAATGGGTGAGTTAAAAGCATTTGCGGTGGTGTAGTGGTAAAACGATACCGAGTTGCTAACTGAGCAAAAAAATCAGATGCACCGTTAGGGTCAAATCCAGCATCAACTAATATTTGCATACCAATTCGGTCCGCTTCTTTTTCATGCAAGCGGGTATAATTGATTTTAGATTGTGTTGCCAATGCTTGGGTGGTCGCAAGCGCAGCCATACCTGCTTGCGGAGCTGCAATGGTCAATAAAATGGCTCCAAGTAACCCCGCCATGGTTGCCGTAGAGCTTTTTTGCTGGGCTTCTAAAGAACGTGCTAAATGTCGTTGAGTCACGTGAGTGACTTCGTGAGCTAATACTGAGGCTAATTCACTTTCGGTGTTGGCATTCAAAAATAACCCAGTATGAACACCTACATGACCACCAAAAAAAGCGAACGCGTTGATTTCGTCATTTCTAAGTAGGAAGAAGTAAAATGGGGTTTTAACCCCTGTTGCATGGGCGACGAGCTTGTTACCTAGCTCAGATAAATATTGATTAAGTACAGGGTCATTTAATACCGGCGCAGATGAGCGTATTACACGCATATATGCATCACCGTAGACGGTTTCTTTTTCTAGACTAAAAGTATTAACAGCCGCTGTACCTAAATCAGGTAGGTCATTGTTAGCAAAACTTTTTGCAATGGTTGCAGCAAACAGCACCGCCACCGAGCTTGCTAGGATTGTTTTAGTCATTTTTTTAAACGACTTACCGGTGAAATTTAATTTTCCCAAACGACACCCTTAAACTGATTAATTTATAGAGAAAACCGGTTAAGAGTTTACTCTGTTAGCTTGTGGTTTTCTATGCAACTAAGGATAATAGCGGCAGTTTATTTAACGTAACAAAATGATGAAAAATATAAATTTAACATCTTATCGATGCCCATATCCTTTAGTCCAAGTAAAATTGCATATGAAACAATTAACTTCTGGAGAAGCGTTGAAAGTTATATTATCTGACACTGGTTCGCGTAGAGATGTTCCCGCGTGGGCAAAAAATAATGGTTATCAGGTGGATCTATTGCAGCAAGATAAGCAGCAGATGGCAATAATTATTACTAAATAACGACATGTTAGGCTAATTTTTCTTCATTTATACAAGGTTTGGTAATGTTAGAGTTTTTGAAAGAATGGTATACAACTCGCTTTAGTGATCCTCAAGCTATCACACTGGTCTTTATTCTAATTGGTATCACGCTGACTTTATATTTTGGCGCAGGCTTGCTTGCGCCATTATTAGTCGCCTTAGTGCTGGCATTTTTATTAGAGTGGCCTGTAGCGCAAATGGCCAAATTGGGCATCAATAGAACCGCAGGTGCATCAATTGTATTAGTGGCATTTTTAGGCTTAATGTTGGTGTTATTTCTAGTCTTAATACCGAGTCTTTGGCGACAAGGAGTAAGCTTAGTGACTGATTTACCTAGCATGTTAGATAAAGGCATGTTAGTTATTCGTGATTTAAGTAATGACTACCCGCAATTTATAAGTGCAGAACAAATTGATGCTTCGTTAAACGAGTTCAAGAAGTTGCTTGATACCCAACACTTACTTGATTTTGGTAAACAGCTATTAGGGTTTTCAGCATCATTGTTAGTCTTAATGGTATATGTGATTTTAGTTCCTCTGTTGGTGTTCTTTTTCTTAAAAGATAAACAACAGCTGATTGAAGGTAGTAAGCGGTTTTTCCCTGCAAATAGAGGGCTTGCGCGTAAAGTGTGGTTCGAAATGGACCAGCAAATTTTTAATTACATTCGCGGTAAGGTGATTGAAATTGTTATTGTGGGTGTCGTGAGTTACGTATTTTTTGCCATCATGGGGTTACGTTATTCGGCCTTACTTGGTGTTCTGACGGGATTATCTGTGCTCATTCCTTATGTCGGTGCCACCTTGGTGACATTACCTATTGCGTTGGTTGCATTTGTCCAATGGGGTATTGGTCCTGAGTTTGGCTACTTAATGTTAGGCTACGGCATTATTCAAGCATTAGATGGTAACTTATTAGTGCCTATCTTATTCAGTGATGCTGTGGATTTACACCCGGTGATGATTATTGCTGCGGTATTAGTTTTCGGTGGGTTGTGGGGTGTATGGGGAGTGTTTTTTGCTATTCCTTTGGCGTCGTTGGTTAAAGCGGTAATTAATGCTTGGCCGAATCAGCCGGATAACAACCCTAAGTTAGACTTAGAGTAACGTGATTCATAAATCAAAACGCACTGAACTAAACTGTGCGTTTTGATTGTTAACGTCAATCTTCACTATTTCAGTTAATTTCACTTCAATGGGGTGTTGGTTATCGTCAAACCCTTTAATAACTTCATATTTATGTTGTTGGTGAGTGGTAAAACCCGTGGTATGAAACTGCCCTTGAATAAGGCGGTTGTCTGTCAGCGTGATTGTCACGTTATAACGATACAGGCATATGATTTCTATATAGTCATGGTATTCACAGGCTAAAATATTTTGCTCCTCAGACTGTTTCATCGTGGGTTACCTATCACGGCGTTAGTAACTAAAGCGATAAATTGAATGAGTTTGTTTATTACCCATTTGGTTGACTTCAATAAAATACAATCTGTCGTAATCTTCTGTGTAATCCATTTTATCAACGTCGGTTTGTAAACTGAGCTTTTTCGCGAGTGTAATGGTGGTATTACCGTGGCCAACAATTAAATATGTCCCAGGGCGGGTCATTAGCGTTTCAGTAAAGGCGGCTAACTCACTTGGGTCATAAATTTCAATGGTCTTGTTATGGTGTAATGCTGTTGGTTCAGCGGTTTGAAGCGTGCGCTTGTAGTCAGTTGAATATACTTTGTCGAGTGGAATATGGGCCAGCATTTGCGCTAAGCGATCGGCTCTGGCTTGTCCTTGTGGGTTTAAGCCTGGGTTTTTCTCTTTAAGTTTTTCGCCATGTCTTACTAGAATAAATGTCCATTTATGCTGTTGCTCTGCCACTTTATGAGGCGTGATACTTGATGATTCTGTGGCAAGGGTTGTAGGACTCACTAAGGCGCATAGCATTAACCAAGGGGCTAAATTGCTTAAAAATTTGTTCATATCATTCTCATAATATAAAAGCAGTTATTATTACCATACTGGCTAATCTACATAAAATAAAGCCCTGATGTACAGGGCTTTATTATCAGCACAACATTGATGATGTTGTTTTAATTTACGCTTTATGCACCGTTTATTGTGCTAAAAATCCACGTGCGCGAAGTAATGGCTCAATACCGGCTTCTTTTCCTCTGAACTGTTTATACAGCATCATTGGGTCAGCACTGCCACCTTTGGAAAGGATATTATCTCTAAACTTTTGCGCGGTTTCTGGGTCAAATATGCCATTTTCTTTAAATGCTTCAAAGGCATCAGCTCCGAGAATTTCAGACCATAAATAACTGTAGTAACCCGCTGAGTAGCCTCCGGCAAAAATATGTGAGAAATAGGTGCTTCTATAACGAGGAGCAATTTCAGGTAATAAACCCATTTTCGCCACTGATTCAGCTTCAAATTTAGCCGCATCATGCACCGTATTATTTTTAAGGGTATGCCAGTCTAAATCTAAATAAGTTGCTGCCATATATTCAACGGTAATAAACCCTTGATTGAATTGACTTGCCGCTTGAATTTTATCCACTAATTTTTGTGGAATAATTTCACCGGTTTCATAATGCTTAGCAAATTGCGCTAACACTTGAGGTTGTGTCATCCAGTTTTCCATGACTTGAGATGGAAACTCGACATAATCTCGTGGCACGCTGGTACCTGATTGTGAGCGATATTTTACATCAGAAAGTAAACCATGTAATGCGTGACCAAATTCATGGAATAAGGTGCTGGCTTCATCAAAGGTTAACAGAGAAGGGCGGCTTGCCGTCGGGCGAGGGAAGTTTAATACGTTTACAATAATGGGTTTAGAGTCAACACCATTCATGTTGTATTGCTGACGATAAGCATTCATCCATGCGCCACCACGTTTGGTTTCACGGACATAGAAATCACCTAAGAATATCCCCATTAGGCTGCCGTCTTTATCATAGACTTCCCATGTTCTCACATCAGGGTGATACTTTGGTAAGTCAGTACGTTCTTTAACGGTGATACCAAATAAACGGTTGGCAGTATAAAACACCCCATCTAATGTGCTTTCTAAAGAAAAGTAAGGCTTAGTTTGCTGTTCATTAAAGTCGTATTTTGCAACACGAATCTTGTCTGAATAATACCACCAGTCCCAAGCTTGTAATGTAAAGTCACCGCCTTCAGCATCAATTAAACTTTGCATATTTGCGACTTCTGTTTTGGCTTTATTAATTGCAGCAGGCCAAATTCTATCTAGCAGTGTATAAACGTTTTGAGGATTTTTTGCGGTTCGGTTTTCTAACACGAAATCAGCGTGAGTGTTGTAACCCATTAGGGTTGCTCGTTCAGAACGTAACGCTGCTATAGTGGCTAAGATAGCTTTATTGTCATTGGCATCATTATGATTAGCTTGGTTAACATATGCTTTATAGATTTTTTCTCTAAGATCACGGTTATCAGCGTAGGTTAAAAAAGGCGTGATTGAAGGACGGTGTATGGTGAAAACCCATTTTCCATCATGACCTAGTTTTGTGGCTTTTTGTGCTGCTGTATTGATTACACCTTGAGGCAATCCAGACAAATCGTCTTGGTTATCAATAATCAGTTTAAATGCATTATTTTCTTTTAAGACATTATCACCATACTCAATGCTGAGTTTGCCTATTTGTTCGTTTAAATCGCGTAACTTTTGCTTATCTTGTGGTGATAAATTAGCCCCACCACGAGTAAAAGATTTATAGGTGTCATTAAGTAGCTTAGCTTCAGAAACCGTTAAATTTAAGCTTTCTTGTTGCTCATATACTGATTTAACCCGTTGGAAAAGTTTATCATTTAAGTAAATGTCATCTCTTGCTGATGACAGCATTGGTGACACGATCTTGGCAATATCTTGTAAGTCTTTATTAGTATGTGCGCCAGTTAAGTTATAAAAAACACGGCTAACTTTATTCAGTAAATCACCCGAAAACTCCATCGCTTCAATGGTGTTGGCAAAGGTTGCTGGTTTAGCATTATTGCTAATGGCGGCAATTTCTTGTTGCTGCTGTTTTACACCGGCTTCAAATGCAGGCAGATAATGCTCTGGCTTGATGTTGTCAAAATCGGGTATACCAAAAAAGGTATTATAAGGCTTAAAAAATGGATTATTTGCCGATACTTCAAGTTGATTTTGTTGAGTTTGCTCTGTGTTAGTTGCTTGCTGTGGGGTGGTTGAACAGGCTGCTAATGTCAGTGAAATGGTGATTGCCGCGACGAGTGGCTTCAGCGGTATTCCCTTCATTGTTATTCCTTATTTTTTGTTGAACTTCCCGAGTTGAGATCGGTGATATTTATCTCGGTTATTTTACGTGTTTCAAATTCAGAAAAAAACGTTACTTTGTAACAAAAAAAACGATGTAAACACAATAGTGTTACATCGTTTTCAGAGGTGTCACGGATGTTTGAGAAGGGTTACGGTTTTAAAATAACCTTCACAGAGCCATCAACATCAGCTTCATCTATATAGCCAATGGCATTAGGGTTGCCTGCGACTGCTGCTTTCATTGCCGCTGCTGTTGCTACGGTTGCTGGTGGATTCCCTTTACCAGTAAATACCTGTTTAGACCAAAATGCTTTTAATTGTGCATCTGACTTACCCGTTACGGTATTGTGAAACTCAGTGCGAATCGCATTACCTTCATCAAGTTCATAGACCACAATTGATGAATTACCTTTACCTAAGAAGGCTTTTTTAGCCTCTGATGCAGACATATCACTGGCACTTGGGTTACCGATAACCACTACTGCAGCATTAGCCGCAAATGTAACACCTAAACTAAGCGTTAATATTGATAGTAACTTCTTCATATTATCGCTCCTTAAAATACTGCATCAAATTTAACGGTGTATACCATGCTATCGTCATACATGTTTTCACCCGTCATGAGTAAAGGAAGAAGGTTTGGAGACATACCGCCAGTAGTATCACCAAAATCAGTTAAGTAGGTGACATCAAACTTTAGCGCGACATTATCAATGGCATCCCAACGTAGGCCGACACTATATGCGGTACGTTCTTCATTTAACGCTGCAGAAAGTTGTGCGGCTAACTCTGGTAGCGGAATCGCGCCTCTTACATCGTTATCGGTTGTTTTAACATAAGCTGCCGTGACGTAAGGGGTGAATGATGAAATTCTATAGCCTAACGTTAAATAAGCTGATTCGGTATCCGCTAATAAACCTTCAATATCAACCGTGGTCCATTCTGCAACAGCTAAGAAACTTCCGTTATCATAACTACCACCCAAACCATTGAATGTTGCTTTTTCATCATCAACGCCTAGACCGCTAGCCGTGCCATCTAGCACGGTTTCGCCGTAGACGGCTCTAAAGGTCCAAGTTAAATCAGTCCAAGAAGCGTTAATGCCCATTAAATTAGATAGATCTAAATTGGTGTCGCTACTGGTGTCAGACTCGACTTCAACATCTGATTCGCCCCCAAATGCTTGCACTGTTAACGTTGAATCATCAAATTCAAAGTCATAGGCTAAATCAACACCGGTGTACGATGAAAATGGCACTTGGTCGTAAACTTCTCCCGGTGGGCGCGCGAATGGCTGTGCGTATCCCACATCTAAATAATCAGAATACATAAATAATGGAACCCGTAGTTTACCGCCACGAATTTTTATACCGTTGTCAAAACGATGAGATAAGTATGCCCATTCAGCTTCAACATCCCAGTCATTCTCGCCTTTCATCATCAACTGTAAAACAGCTTGGGTATTGTTGCTTATATTAAATGTGCCTTGAAAGCCAATTTTGCTATCTTGACTGAAGTCAGCACTGGTAGTGGCACCGTTGTAACCGGCGTTATTATCAGCGCTAATGTAAGCACCGCTGATGAAACCATTAAAATTAAATTTGTCTGCAAGACTCTTTGTTTGCTGTGCTTGCAAAGATTGAACTTGTTGCTCTAGCTTAGCAACTTTTGCCTCTGTGCTTTCATCCGCTAAAACGGCTGATGGCAGCAATGCAATAGAAATCGCTATAGGTAGCGCTTTCAAATTAAAGTTCATAGTGTTACTCCTTTGACATCTCTCATTTACCCGAAGGCTTTTTTTATATTGCTATATTTATATAGCTAATAATTCTACAACTAACCAATTTTGTTATGTTTTTTTACACATTAACCTGATTGGTTACGGCTTTAATCTGTTTGCCGACTAAGTTCACAGCAGAATAGAGTTGGACCTGAACCGAAAAAGGGTCTGAATTAGGCTGACCTTGTGTTTGATTTTAAAATTACACCGCTTCATGCAGGCCTTTTAGTAAATTATCATTCACTTTCATAGCGTTAATGACATGAATGTGGTTGGATTATTGCGATAACCGCATAGGTTTTACTGTGTATCGGCGAGGGGTAAACTATCTTTAATTTTTGTTTAAATATTTTTTATTCAGTGAGTTAGGGGTATTGGTTTTGGTTGGTACTAATAATGAAAGGTGAGTAATGGCATGGATAACTTGAGGAATTGTTTACCTATGAAGTTGCTGTTAATTTCGTTTTTAATATGATGGGCTTTATGAGGGTGAAAAATCACGTGGCCTTAATTTGACATAAGGCCACAAATTGTAAATTAATGACCTACGGTAAGTGAGCCTGCTCGTCTAGGATCTGATGAACCGTATAACCCTTGCTCGTCCACTAAAATAGATTGAGTACTGCCAATTGAGTGTTGCACTTTGGTTTTATGACCTTTAGCTTCAAGTAACTTAATGGTGTCTTTATTTAAAGTACGCTCAATCCAAAGCGAGTCTGGAAGCCATTGATGGTGGACTCTGGCTGCTGCAGTCGATTCTGCAATATTAAGATGGTGGTCAATAACATTTAAAATAATTTGCAGAGTGATATTAATAATTCTTGACCCCCCAGGGCTGCCTGTTACTAAAAATGGTTTACCATCTCTCATTACAATGGTTGGGCTCATTGAGCTTAAAGGACGTTTATTAGCTTGCACCGAATTTGCGTCGCCTCCAATCAGACCATAGCCATTTGGCACGCCAGCTTTCGCTGAAAAGTCGTCCATTTCGTTATTCAGTAAAATACCCGTCCCTTCGGCCACTAAACCTGAACCATAGCTAAAGTTTAATGTATAGGTGTTAGACACGGCATTACCCCATTTATCTACCACCGAATAATGGGTGGTTTGAGGGCTTTCTTTGATGCCAAAGTTGGCTGGTTTAATCTCACTACTTGGGGTGGCTTTGTTCAAGTCAATTTTACTGGCAATTTTTTTGGCATAGGCTTTGTCGGTTAATTGTTGGGTGGGGACATCAACAAAGTCAGGATCGCCTAAAAATTCGCTTCTATCTGCGTAAGCATATTTCATTGACTCAGCCATAACGTGAATGGTTTGAGCGGTGTTATGGCCGTATTCAGACAGAGGAAAGTTTTCTAAAATATTAAGCATTTCAATTATATGTACGCCACCAGATGATGGGGGAGGCATAGATACCACTTCAAAACCTCGATAAGTTCCTTTAACGGGTTCACGTTCAACCACTTGATAATTCGCTAAATCATCAAGTGTCATTATGCCGCCAGCTTGCTGAATCGTGTTAACGATCTTTTCTGCTGTTTCGCCTTGGTAAAACCCTTTACTCCCTTGTTTGGCAATTAACGATAAAGAATGGGCTAGCTCTGATTGCACTAGGGTATCGCCAATGTCGAAATTGCTGCCATCAGCTTGATAGAAAATAGCTTTAGAGCTTGGCCATTGGCTAATTCTTCTTTTGCTACCCGCCAATGAGTTTGCCAAGTCTGAGGTGATGGTAATGCCTTGCTTAGCCAAGTCGATAGCCGGTTGGATAACTTTTGCTAAAGGAAGGGTACCGTATTTGTTTAAGGCTAATTCCATGCCCATTACCGTGCCGGGAACACCTACGGCAAGTCCGTGTTCACGACTCAATTTAGCGACAGCGTTACCGTGCTCATCTAAAAATATATCTTTATGGGCTTTGTTGGGAGCAGTTTCTCTATAGTCAATTGCTATGGTTTTATTGTCTTTCGCTAAATGGACTAACATAAAGCCACCGCCGCCAAGGTTTCCTGCTCTAGGTAGGGTGACAGCAAGCGCGAATCCAACTGCAACAGCAGCGTCAACGGCATTACCGCCTTGCTTTAATATATCCACACCAATTTGAGAGGCAATGGCTTCTTGGCTTGCCACCATACCCTGTTTGGCGAAAACGGGTTGAGCTGTGGCGATATCACTAAAAATGGCTTGCTCAGTAGCGTGAGCGCTGCTAGAAAGTGTTGCGACTGAAAAAAGCGTGAAACTACAAAGAGTCGATAAAACTAACGGGGTTAATTGTCGTAATGGGCGCACAATATTATCCTTTATTATTGCTTTAATATTTATAATGATTCGACTGTGCCACAGCTAAGATAAAATTGGTATGCTTATAAACGCAACTTCTGTTTAATCATCATTAATAAGGATATCTGTGCCAGAAAGCATTTCATTTATGCATGTTAATAGTATCGAAACTATAGGGCCAGATAACTGGTGCCAATGTTTTGGTCAATCTAACCCGTTTAATCGATACGAGTTTTTATCTGCGTTAGAGCAATCTCGTTGCATTAATCTAGATACGGGCTGGCAGCCATATCATTTGATGGTGACTGATTCTAAAACCCAAAAGCTAGTTGCGGTTATGCCTATGTACATTAAGCACCACTCATGGGGTGAGTATGTATTTGATTGGGCTTGGGCTGAAGCATATGAGCGTAACGGGTTAGGTTATTATCCGAAATTAGTGACCAGTATTCCTTTTACCCCATCTGTTGGTACACGTATAGGATTGACTGATGAGCTAACACCAGCGGAGCAAACCAGTCTGTTATCAAAGGTGAATGATTATCTGGTTGAGCATATTAATCAGCATGGGTTTTCATCTTGGCATGGGTTATTTGTGACCTCCAATGAAAATACTCTGTGGCCTAAACAAGGTGTGATTAGTCGTCATGGGGTTCAATTTCATTGGGTTAATCATCAGTACAATAATTTTGATGACTTTCTTAACCGCATGACCTCTCGTAAAAGAAAAACCATTAAAAAAGAGCGGGCTAAGTTAGCGCAATATAATCTTAAGTTTTCATTTGTTATTGGCTCTGAGGCCTCGGACGATGATTGGCAACACTTTATTGATTGTTATCAAATTACCTATCACAAAAGATCTGGCCATAGCGGATATCTTTCAGGAGCATTTTTTAAGTTACTAAAACAATTTATGGGACAAGATATCCGTTTGCTGTTGGTGAGTGATGAAAGCGGAAATAAATTAGCTTGTGCTTTGTTTTTTGTATCGCAAACCCATTTGTATGGACGTTACTGGGGAACAAAACAAGAATTAGATGGACTGCACTTTGAAACGTGTTATTACCAAGGGATTGAATACGCGATTGAACACGGCTTAGCTATTTTTGATGCAGGCGCCCAGGGTGAGCATAAGGTTGCCAGAGGATTTGAACCTGTAACAACCTTTTCAAAACACCTTGTTGCACATGAGCAGTTTGCTGATGCCATTGGTCATTATTGTAAACAAGAGCAGTTACATATGTCGCTGTACCAGCAGCAGATGACTAATATGCTGCCTTTTAAATCCAAATAACCCTTTATTCCAGCGCTAACCACACACCAACCAGCATCATTAAGCTGCCTGCTATACGGTTCATCCAACGAATGTTATCGCCTTTAGATAAGAAGATACGCAAGCTTTTTCCACCACTGGCGTAAGCCAACATTGAAAGGCTCTCGGTCACCATGATCACTGCCAACAGCACCAGTAATTGTGGTGCGACGGGTTTATCCACGGTAATAAATGGTGGCAATAATGAAATCATAAATGCCCAGCCTTTAGGGTTGGCAATTGCGGTGATAAAGCCTTGGCTCATTAAACTTAACCTGCGGGTATTGATTGCTTGGCCATCAATTTGCGCCATTTTACCTTTAGCGCGCCACATGTTGATGCCAATATAAATTAGATAAAGCCCGCCAAGCCATTTTAATCCTTGAAAAATCTGTGGGTAATTTAGCATTACACTGGCAACACCTAATACCGCCGCAACAGCAACAATGGCAACACCGACTAATTCACCTAGCATCATCCATAAAGTTCTTTTTACCCCAATGCTCATGCCTAATGTCATGGCGAGAGTCATGCACATTCCGGGTGTGATAGAGACAAAAAAGAATGTAGGAATAAACACAGCAAGTACGGCTAAATCAGGCATAAGTAACATCGTTATTGTAAAATGAGTGGCGATTCTAATGGGTTAAACAAACAAAAACCAGCACAAGGCTGGTTTTTTATTTATGTGACTTTTAGGCTAGTCAGTCGGTTATAAAACGCCTCGACGCACTTGATCACGTTCAATAGATTCAAATAAGGCTTTAAAATTACCTTCACCAAAACCCAGGTTATTTTTACGTTGAATAATCTCAATGAAAATAGGGCCAAATAAGTTTTTGGTGAAAATTTGTAATAAATATCCTTCTTCATCACCATCAACCAGAATTTGGTGATGTTTAATGCGATCACGGTCTTCGGTTACTTGAGGCAACTTTTCAAAAATGGTGTCGTAGTATTCAGGGATGATGTCTAATGTTTCAATGGATGTGCCTTCCATCGCGTCTAATGAGGCAACGATATCTCGGCTTCTAAAGGCTAAATGCTGAACACCAGGGCCGTTATACTCGTTTAAGTATTCATCAATCTGGTTGTTGTTATTGCCTTTACCTTCGTTAATTGGAATACAGAAGCTGCCGTCTGGAGAACGAAGGGCATATGAAACCAGTGCGGTTTGTACACCGCTAATGTCAAAATAACGAACCTCAGTAAAACCAAAAATATCTTTATAGAAGTTAGCCCACTTTTCCATGGTGCCTTTGTAGACATTGTTAGTTAAGTGATCAACTTCCATAAACCCTTTATCGGCTGTAAAAATGGGTTCATCTAAATCAACAAAATCAGTTGCATAAATATTGTTTTGCTCACCAAACACATCGATGAAGTAGATAAGGCTGTCACCAATGCCATAAATAGCTGGATAAGGTAAATCTTTATTACTGTCACCAGCAGGTTTGGCACCACGTTCTACTGCAAGTTTAAAGGCGAGTTGTGCGTCTTCAACTCTCCACCCCATTGAACAGATGGCAGGACCATGAGATTTAGCAAATTCAGCTGAGAAACCACTGCGGTTTTTGTTCAGCAAAAAGTTAATGTCATTTTGTTTGTAGTAAACAATGTCGTTATCTTTGGCTTTTTTTAGCATTGAAAAACCAAAGTCTATAAATACTTGATGCATAAAGTTAGTGTCTGGGGTGGCAAACTCAGTAAATTCGATGCCTAAAAGTCCCAGTGGGTTTTGTTCGCTAGCCATGATGTTTTCCTTTTCCCTGTATTCATTTTAGGGAGATTCATTAATGTATTTAAAGTTAATGGTTATGTATTGATTTAGTTTTCTAACCATGAACGGTTGTAATCTTCACTCATGCAGTTTTTTACATGAGAGGTTAAATTTAATGGGGCGAAAGTATCGACCATTACCGCATATTCGTACGTTTCCGTTTTACCTATTGAGGCTTCGGTTTTACCCGGTTGAGGCCCGTGAGGTACGCCTTTCTGATGTAAGGTCATATAGCCTGCTTCAATACCGGTGCGGCTCATGAAATCGCCGTCGACGTAATACAACACTTCGTCACTATCAATATTGTTGTGGTAATAAGGAGCAGGTATCGATTGAGGGTGAAAGTCATACAGGCGAGGGACAAAATTACACACCACAAAGTTGTTGGCGCTAAATACAATATGATCAGATGGTGGCAGGTGAATTTTGCCCACTTTAGGCGCATATTCAGTGATATTAAATGCCCAAGGGTAAACGCATCCATCCCAACCCACTAAATCATATGGGTGCCATTCAAGTTGCATTTGCTGATATTTGTCACCGAACTTACAAACTAATGAAAAATCACCCTGCTTGACAACAGCTTGTTGAAGTTGAGGTGTTCGAATATCACGTTCACAATACGGGGCTGATTCAAGTAATTGACCGTATTCATTTCTAAAATGCTTTGGTACTTCAACCATTGAGAATGATTCAATAACAAACAAACGAACATTTGAATAATCGGTAAACTTCAGTTGGTAGGTTGTTCCGCGGGGGATCACTAAGTAATCCCACTTTTTAACGGCAATTTCACCGTATTCACTAGTAAGTGTGCCTTCACCTTCATGGACAAACACTACTTCATCAGCATAGGCATTACGATAAAATTCATGCGTGTCTTGGGTAACCTTTGCGGTGTACAGCGCAACATCTGTGTTAAAGAATATTTTATTACGACTGCTGAAAAAATTACCATCGCAATCAGCTTTTCTGGAGTCTAATTTATAGTTTTGAATTAGGGTATCTTGCCAGGCTTCGCCATGTTCAACTTGATAAGGCTTAACTTCCATGACCTTAGTTGGCATATTGTGATGATATTTATTTGAATAAATATTAGAAAAACCGTGAGTTGAAAATAACTCTTCTCGGTAAAGTTCACCATTTTCTTTTTCAAACGCAATATGGCGCTTATGCGGAATTTGACCTTGTTTTATATAAAATGGCATTGTTGATTCCTTAAACAGTTCGCAAGTTAATATGCTGCTTAGCTCTTTTTATTATGTGTTATTGCGATCTACGTCACGTATATCATTTCAATTTAGTTGCTGGGATGAACAAAAAAAAGAATAATAAAGTGTTTAAGATAATCAAGTTTTTCGATTGTAATGATTTGATTACATAAGTGGCAGATTATTAATACAGAGGTCATTTGGGTTCAGCTATTTTCGGGGAAGTTTATGCGTATTGATGTAGATGCTTTTCATGTGATTCAGGTGCTGGTGGAAGAGGGCAGTTTTGCTAAAGCATCAGAGCGCCTACACAAAGCACAGTCTGCTGTAAGTTACCAAGTAAAGAAACTTGAGCAACATTTAGGAGTGACGTTATTTAATCGTGATAAATATCGAGCTGAATTGACACCAGAAGGCCACGTCATTCTTGCTGAAGGCCAGCGGTTACTACAACATTTGGCCAATATTGAACACTTAGCCACACGTTTTAGTGATGGCTGGGAGCCAAAGTTGCAGTTGGTGATTGATGGTGCCTTACCCATGGAGCCTATTATGTCGGCACTTAAACGCATGGCAGAGCACAATATACCGACTAAAATCCAACTTAATATGGAGTTTTTAGGAGGGGTGCAACATAGGTTTGAACGTGATGGTGCTGATCTTATGCTCGTTAAAGATTACAATGCAGGCCCCAATTATCATCCTAAATCACTGCCCACCATCACCAGCTTATTGGTAGCCAGTGCCTTTCACCCATTAGCGTCGATGCAAGGGGTTAGCTTATCTGAACTACAGCAACATGTTGAATTAACCATTGAAGACTCTTCTCCGCATAGAAACCTACGTGATGAAATGCAATTTGGTGGCGACAAAGTATTTTATTTATCAGGCTTTATGATGAAAAAGAATGCGCTTTTAAATGGTTTGGGGTTTGGCTGGATGCCAGACTTTTTGATTACCGAAGAATTACAGTCAGGTGAATTGACCCAAGTTGATTTTGTTGGTGGTAATCGATTTAGTTTTACCCCTAAACTTGTATCAACGCTTGAGCGGCCACTTGGACGTGCTGGTCAACTGTTTACAGATTTGATTTTAGATGAATTTACTCAGTTTGAAGGCCAAACTATAAAATCACGCAATATAACGGGGTTAGGTTAATATTAACTCAACTGAGTTTAGGCTAAATAAGCAGACTTACATTTTACAAAGCAAAGGAATAACCATGACCAAACAATGTCACGAAGTTGATTATCAAATTATTGGCTCGAGTATGCAGTTAGTAGAAGTTGAGCTTGACCCCGGTGAAGCGGTGATTGCTGAAGGCGGAGCAATGAACTTTATGGAGCCTGATATTAATTTTGAAGCCAAAATGGGTGACGGTTCTGATCTTGAGTCAGGCTTTTTTGGCAAAATTTGGGGGGCTAGCAAGCGAGCATTTTCTGGTGAAAGTATCTTTATGACTCATTTTACCAATGAAGGAAATCAAAAACGAAAAGTCGCTTTTGCTGCGCCGTATCCTGGCAGTGTATTAGCGATTGATTTATCAAAACACAATGGTGAGTTAATTTGCCAGAAGGACAGCTTTTTAGCGGCGGCTTTAGGCACCAATGTCACATTGAAGTTTAATCGTCGTTTAGGTAGTGGTTTTTTTGGCGGCGAGGGCTTTATTTTACAAAGCTTAAAAGGTGATGGTATGGCATTTATTCATGCTGGTGGCACCTTGATTGAAAAAGAGCTGAACGGTGAAACATTAAGAGTCGACACAGGCTGTTTAGTCGGTTTCACTTCAGAAATTGATTACGATATTGAACGAGCGGGCTCATTGAAATCGATGGTTTTTGGTGGCGAGGGGCTATTTTTAGCTACGTTATCAGGGCATGGTACGGTGTGGTTACAATCATTACCTTTCTCACGTATGGCTGACCGAATTATCTCTCATGCGCCTTCTTTAGGCGGTAAAACTAAAGGAGGTAAGTAGAAAGGTGAACATGTCGTAACAAGCATGAATCAATCCAGCTTCGCTGGATTGATTCAAAATAATCTTGCTTGAGTATGAGTGAGTTATTAGTACTCAGCTTTAGGTACCACAGTTTGACCAATAGGGGTTAAACTTAATAGGGCTAGTTTTAAATGTTGAATACCAAATGGAATACCAATAATACTGATAAAACAAGCCAGTGCATGCGTTAAGTGACCAATGGCTAGCCAAATGCCGAAAAACACAAACCAAACAATATTACCGATCATACCAGCAGAGCCTGTACCGATATCTTCGTAGCCTTTAATTTGTTTTCGACTGACACTTTCTTGACCAAAAGGCCAGAAAGCCATTTCTCCAATGACGAAACAAGCACGACCAAATGGAATCCCAATAATTGATATAAAGCACAAAATACCTGCAAGCCACCAAGCTAGACCCATTACGAATCCACCGAGTACAAACCAGGCGATATTAAAAATTAATCTCAAAATAGTCATATTGTTGATATTACCTTTTTTACGTTGCATATATGATGTTGTTTAGTATTAATAAGCTAAATTTGTGCCAGTTTTTAATTTTCAATTAAAACATGGGTTTAGCCTTTCTGCCTGTTGGTATAACTCATTGATTTAACGGTTTTGACTAACAAATAAGTAAAACTGACCAAAATTGGTTAAAATAAAGGTCGCTCATCATTATTATGTCACTGCATTCAGGCGCTTAGGTCATTATATGTTCACTAATAGTCCAACCCAATCAATTACATTGTGGGATAAGCAAATTTTCGTTAAACGAGATGATTTGTTAGATACCCACTTCAGTGGTAATAAAGCGCGAAAATTTTATCATTTTTTAGTCAATGATTTTCCTCATATAAAATACATTGTGGGTTCAGGCTCCGCTCAGGCCAACTCGCTGTATTCATTATCAGTTTTGGCCAAAATGAATGGCTGGCAGCTTGATTATTATGTCAGCCACATTAGTGAACAGGTTAAATCTCAATATACATCCTCAACTGCCTCTCAAACTAATTATGCAAAGTCGCTTGAAAATGGTGCCAATGTGCTAGCTATTGATTGGCAACGACAACAATTTAGTGACTGTGAGCATTTAGATGATGCTATTGAAGTTTTAAAGCCACAGTATATTGAACGATATGGCGATAAGGTGTTGTTTGTGCCAGAAGGTGGCCGTTGTGAGTTTGCTAAAACTGGCTTGAAACAGCTCGCTGCAGAGGTGCTTGAATGGAGTAAAGCAACAAAGCAGAATGATGTGGTGGTATTTTTGCCTTCGGGAACAGGCACAACAGCGGTATATTTAAATCAACAACTGGCTTTGCTTAACGCTTCAAACGATATTAAGGTTCAAGTTGCTACCTGCTGTACAGTGGGAGATGAAAGTTACTTAACTGCCCAATTTAGTCAGTTAGTGGACGATGTTCACCTACACCCAATTATTTTGAATGACGGCAAAAAGTATCACTTTGGTAAGTTGTATTTACCGCTTTATCAGCTTTGGCAGGAAGTGCAGCAATCTACTGGAGTAGAATTTGATTTGTTGTATGACCCAATAGGATTATCAGTATTAAAACACCATCTGAATAATCCGATTTTTGCTGATAAAACTGTGCTGTATTTGCATCAAGGCGGCTTGATCGGCAACCATAGTATGTTGAAACGTTATCAGCGAAAGTTAGCTAAAACTAATGTGAGAAAAGTAGAACGAGGGTAATATAGGTTGTTGGTCAATTTGCTCTGTTTTAATAAACATTCGGTAATTGAGAGGAGAATACCGTTAGCCAAGCTTATTAAATAACAGAGCAAATGAAACACGTAAAACGTGTGAGAGTATTACTTATTCGAACTAATAAGCCATTTCATAAAGTTTAAGGCTTCAGTACGTTTAGTAAAAGTGGTTTTGTTTTTACCTTGTGAATCAGTAAAAGCAATTGAATTTTTGTTTGACGAAATTGAATTAACTGGAAAATTAACTGTAATTTCATGTCCGTTAGCATGGTATGACATTATCATACTCCTTCTTATCTATGTTCACCCTTGGGTGATAAAAGTTTACCAATAAAATTTCCTTAACATTTTTAGTGTTGCGAAAGATTTAATTTTCTTCAGTAAAATACCTTATCAATCTTACACTAATCAAGTGTTTTAAAAGAGAAAAATGAGGTTTTAATCATGTTTTTTGATTAATTTTTTTTAACCTATTTCTATCACGAAATAATTAATAGTTATTTCGCTAAAACACTTGGTAGTTAGTTGACCACAGGTTTATGACACGTCGATTACAATGCAACAATTTATGCGTATGAGATAAATACCATAAAGCATTGAGACGAATTGGTTTACAAAGGAAGTTGAGCAGACGTACAGCAGACTTTCGTAAGGTAAACAAATAAACAAGGTATAAAACTTGTAGGGAAATTAGCATTAAATAAGGATGTTAGCAAGAGATATTAACAAATCTCTTACTGACATCACGATATTATTGACAAGTCGTTCAAAACAGCAAGCTTTGTCAGCATTTTAGCGCGACAAAGCTGTGCTCAATTATCAGTAAATCAGCTCGCCGATTGGGTTTAACAATTTACTGAACCCTTTTGTAAAATACAACGGTGCGTCCACGATGGTATAACAAAGGCAACCATCTATTGTTTTAGGCGAGTGCTGATGATTTTCATCAAGCAATATAAAATCGCCAGGTTGGTAGGAGTTAAATTCGTCAAAAAATTCGCCGGCGAGCAACAACGTGAGCTCTGTCCCTTTATGAGTATGCTCGGGTATTTCTCCATTGGCTGCAATATGCAATAAACTTGCCCTGGCTTTATCTTCACCGGTATCAAGCCTCAATCGACTAACTTTACCTATGCCTTGCCAAGGGTGATTGACTTGTTGCCTTAGTGCTCTAGGGATTTTGAAAGTATCCCCTTTAATGGTGACATGGTCGACTCCATCAGGTTCAGCGCGACCATGATAGTTATCAAGATCATCCAACGTGGTAGACATTAGTTGTTCAAGCATATCTGACATGTCGGTATCAATTTCAGCGGTACTGTTAGTGATTTGAAAAGCTTCATCACTAGCCGCATCATTCAACTGGTTTAAATTTTGTTGGCAGATAGAACACAGTTCAGCGTGAGCAGAAATCGCAATTGACATAGATAAAGGCAATTCACCCGCAATATGGAGAGCTAATAATTGCTCATTTGGATGGTAATTAATCATAATGCTTCTCCATAAAACCTTTTAACTTCTCTAAACCTAAACGTAACCTTGACTTGACCGTACCAATAGGAATGTTGAGTTTGTCGGCCAGTTCTTGCTGTGTCATTTCTTGCATGTAAATGCCCTGAACTATCTGACGTTGCAGAGGCGGTAGGTCGTTTACATGTTGGAGTAATGTACCTGTTAGCTTGAAATCATCTTCGTTGTTTTCAGCGTCATCAGAATCAAAAAGTGGCCAAATATCATCACCAAAGGCGTCTTCTTTGTTGTGCTGAACCTTGCGCAGCATGTCAAAACATTGGTTACGCATTATGGTAAAAACCCATGTACTAACTGCAGCTTTATCAGGATTATACAAATGTGCTTTGGTCCACACTCTGGTCATTGTTTCTTGCACAAGATCCATTGCGAGACCTTGCTGATGTAATCTTTGATTACCGAATGAATTTATTTTGGCTCCAAAATGGTTAAATAATTTTGCAAAAGAAGCCTTACATCGGCTATTGGCGACGTTAATCATCAATTCAGATAATTGTTCTGGGCCGAGTTCATTTTTATTTGACACTTTAATCGCACCGTTACGTTTGACGTTCATTGTTCTATCATAACGATTTTGTGCTGTTTGTGGCTGAATATTTTCCATCAAATTCACTCGCATGTTGCTGACATAACTTTCATTACGCAGATACTGAGCCACTGGATCATATTTACTGTATTTTTTTATTCATTAATGATGTTTGTTAAAAAGTCTTGGGCAGCTTTATGGTCATGGCTATTTATAAAAGGATATTTTTCACTGCAACTGACAGGAATAATTTCTAACCAGCGTTGACAAACCCAAGCCATGTCGTTGAAGTCTTCAGCTTTATACCTTGCCAAATGCTGAGGGTATTGTTGCAGCAGGTTTTTGAGCATCTGACTTAACTTACCGTTTTCAATATTGATGTCCGGCTGTTTATCAGTGATTAATGACTTAGGCCAGTCAGGTATTAAGTTCACTTCTGCCCGTTTTAATCCATCACTTTCAACACTCATGTCTTCTATAACAAATTTTTGCTCGCCACGAATAGTAATGCCTAATAAGCCGTCATCTAAGGTTTCAAAATCGATAATGTGGCACAGCGTTCCGGTAGGGTAAATTTGCTTTTTAGATTCGTCAAACATACATAATCCAAAGCCACTGCCGGTTTTTAATGTTTCAGTGACAAGCCGTTTGTATCTTGCTTCAAATATGCGCAGTTGGCTGTATCCTGAGGGCAAAATACATATCGGTAATGGAAAAATTGGAATATTCATATATAACCTTATGCTTTTGAATTTTAATAATAATGTTTACGAAGTAAAGGGGCGAAAGGTTCATTATTGTTCAACCCAGATAATTGAATCGGCAGAAATGCCGAGCGTTTCCATCTTGGAAATAAAACGTTGTTGAGTCGCGGCATCAATGTGTTTATTGCGTGATAATATCCAAGCATATGTATTATCTGGACCTATGACTAAAGCGTCAGAGTAATGGCCATCGGGTTGAATAATCAGGTCGTGTATTTGATAAGCACCATAAAACGGACCAAAAAAAGAGACTTTTAACAAACCTTTATTCGATTCTTCAATGAAGTAGGCTTTTCCTTCTGCTTGATCCCATTGATTTGATTGCGTGTCGAATCCCTTGTTGATAACAGAGATTTTTCCAGAGGGTTTATCTAGTTGGTAATTGGCGGTGACTTTATTCATATTTCGTTCGAATGAATGATCAAGTCTGGCTATTTCATACCATGTGCCTAAGTATTTGTTGACGTCAAAATTGCTAACCACAGAAACCTTTTCATCAATAACAGTACAGCCAGTTAACAAACCCATTAATAAAATAGCCCTTATGAAAATAAAAGTTGCTTGCATGAATTACCCTCTTAAATATTGTTAGTAACTAAAGCAATGTACCCAAAGGCAGAAGATGGCTTTATTTCAGTGTAATGGTGTATACGTAAATATAACGATATTAGATCGAAAAATTAGCTCTAAATTTTGGCGTTAGCCCAGTTGTTCTAAGCATTGTGTTGTTGCTTTACAAGTGATTACTGGATAGTAATCAAATATTAAATCTAGTCAAAATTGATCTGATTTATACTACAATGACAATAAACAGCATGATGAGGTTTGATAGAGTTCGACTTTAGTGAAGCTAAACGGCACAAGATTGGTGAGAAATGATATGAAAAAAATGTTGGATACTGTTGATCAACGAACAAACTTAGTCGGCGAGAATCGACTTGAGCTACTTCTTTTTCGTATTAATTCAACCCAGTTATTTGCCATTAATGTGTTCAAAGTAAAAGAAGTCGTTAAAATACCGTCATTAATCAGTGTGCCAGGGAGTAATGGCAATATTGCCGGAGTGGCGAATATTCGTGGCATGTCTATTCCTGTTATCAACCTCAGAGAAGCCATAGGTTTTTCGCCCATGCCAATAACTCCAGACTGTAATCTCATTATTACCGAATATAACCGCAGTGTTCAGGGGTTTTTGGTGGGGAAGGTCGAGCATATCGTTAATATGACGTGGCAAGATATTATGCCTCCGCCAAAAACTGCTGGTAAACACAATTATCTCACCGCTATTACTCGTTTAGAATATCAGGGCAATATGCACTTGGTGTCTATTATTGATGTCGAGAAAGTGCTTGCTGAAATTATTGATTATGATATTCGTTTATCAGCAGGCATTTTAGACGAAAGCTTAAGCGGTAAATTATCTGGCAGAAAAATTTTGGTGGTTGATGATTCCAGCACTGCAAGAAAACAAGTAAAGGAAACACTCGCTCAACTAGGTATAGAAATTATTGAAGCAACAGATGGCTTGCAAGCGTTGAATTTATTGAAAAAATGGACAAGTGAAGGCAAGAATGTTTCATCAGATTTACTAATGATGATAACAGATGCCGAAATGCCTGAAATGGATGGCTATAAACTGACGGCTGAAGTGCGCTCAGATCCTCAAATGGCAGAGTTATATATCACCTTAAATACTTCTTTAAGTGGAAATTTCAATCATGCGATGGTTGAAAAAGTCGGCTGTGATGCGTTTATTTCTAAATTCCAGCCTGATCTACTCGTGACAGAAGTTCAAAATAGATTAAGAGATATTTTGAATTAATACTGTTAAATTTGCTGCATAAATTGTTGCTACTGGTCAAGATCTTCCATCAGTTCAGCCAATATTTTCTGTTGCATAGTTTTCGTTACGCCGTTATTTAATCGTGCTAACTTTATTGCGTGGCCAAAATTATCTTTACCAAGAAGGGTCACAAGTTGGGTGAGGAACCCGTTATCTAAAGCCATGGCATCACTATAGTGTTTTATCGCTTGGGTTAAATGGGTAAATTGCAGACCATCGAACTCAAAATCTAAACTAGCTTTACCAAACTGAAAAGGATCGTTTTCTAGCACTACGCCATCAATACTTAATGGCCAGCCTTTGGCGTTCATCCGTTGCTTGGCTATTTGATACATCATCCAAGCACTTTTTTTAAATCCGCCAAATATTTTACAGTCAAACTCTGATTCTTGTAATTCTTGTTCTGTCCAATTAACTCCGATAGCTAAGTCTTTTTGGTAGCGCGCCATTAGCTGATCTTTGACGGCTTCTCTGCAGTCCCAAATAGACGTCAGTAGTTGCTGCTTGGCAATTTTCAAACATTCACTACATGCAGGTACACTCAATGAAGGGTGGGGAGTGTGAGGCATACGCCAATAGGATAAGTGTAGATTACAAGGCTCTTCACAAAACCAGCACAGATGGCGTTTATCAAATGGAATATCAACTAAAGTGGGGGGCTGATTAGCTTCAGGCATGAGGTAATATCATTAAGTTAGCTATATAAAAATGCGCCGAATAGTCATTCAGCGCATGGGATACTTAGCGCGATAATCTGAAGCTAAATTATTCTTTTTCAATATCTACGAGGCTTTTTGCCAGTACGATAGGGTCGACTTCTAAACACTCTTCATCGTTTTCCCAATCGATGCCGACTAATACACCGTCATCGTTTAAATCGCCAACCCAGTATTCTAAAAAGTCCACTAACGTAATGCTTACCGCTTGATAATCAGCCCATTCATCAGTGCAGTGCTTTTGGGCTGCCGCTTCAGTAGACCATAATGGCATGACATCAGTTTCTTCATATTCCGATGAATCGCAAACAACCCAGCCTTCGCCGGTTTCGTCTTGAAGTCCCCAAACAACTTGGTGTTCTTTTACACTTTCAATGAAACTTGATAAAGCAGGATTTTGTTCGGTCATGATCATTCTCAATAATTAGGTTTAAAATCTAATTCATTATACTGCATAGCAACATTTGCTCAAGTTGCTATTTGTTAAACATTAATTAACCATTAAACTCGTTGGTTTTTCCACCGAACTCGCTTATTTCAAACTAAGTTACTCTTGTGCTACAGCGTGGTTTAAGTCACGATGTGGCTATCAACTTATTTGTCGTAGATTGGGTGTTTTGATGTTAAATGGTAAGTTTTTTTCTGTCCCAGTAATTTTAATGAGTGGCTGCTTTTCTTTTAGTGTTTTTGCCAATGACACATTTGACACATGTGTGGTCGATTTACAGCAAAAAGCCAAACAACATGGCATTTCACAACAGACTATTGATAACACTGTAGCAAATTTACAATTTGTCCCTAGAGTAATAGAGCTTGATCAACAACAACCTGAATTTACCACTACATTCAAAAATTATTACGACAAAAGAGTCACAGATTGGCGCATCAATGAGGGCCGAAAACTGTACGCTGAACACCGAAAGTTATTAAATAAATTGACTCAACAGTACGGCGTTCCGGGTCAGTATATTATTGCTTTCTGGGGGCTAGAGACTAATTACGGTAATTACAAAGGTAAAATGTCGGTATTAAATTCACTGGCAACTTTAGCTTGCGATCCTAGACGAAGTGATTATTTTACCCAAGAGTTAATGCAGGCGTTAACTTTGAAAGAACGTTACCAGTTTAGTGACGACAAAATGGTCGGCTCTTGGGCTGGTGCGATGGGGCATACTCAGTTTATGCCGACAAACTATCTAAAGTATGCGGTTGATGGAGATGGTGATGGCAAAGCGGATTTATGGAACAGTACTGCAGATGCATTAACTTCAGCGGCCTACTTTTTACAGCAATTAGGCTGGCAACCCACAGAGCGTTGGGGAAGGGAAGTGACCATTCCTAGCAATTATGATTATGCTTATTTAGGGGGCAAACATAAAAAATCACTCACCGAATGGGCACAACTGGGCATTAAACAAGTTAATGGTCAGCCTTTGTCGACTCCAGATATGACCGCATCTTTATATGCTCCAGCAGGGCACACTGGTCCCGCTTTTCTTGGTTATGAAAATTTTAATGTCATCATGCGTTGGAATCGGTCAGAGTTCTATGCTATCTCAGTGGGTAAGTTAGCAGACCAAATAGTTGGCGGCACGGGGATTGTAAAACCGTTACCGAGTCATGCTCGTTTAAGCCGTGAAATGATCAAGACCTTACAACAAAAACTCACACAAGCAGGTTTTGATGTGGGCAAACCGGATGGGGTGCTAGGCTCAAAAACGGTTGCAGGTCTGCAAGAGTACCAGCGTCAACAAGGGCTAATTGCCGATGGTTATCCAGATAAAGTCACGTTTGATAAATTAGCAATTGACCTAAACAAATTGCCGACACAATAAGCATTTGTTAAGCTCTTGCGACTTTTTATAGCTGATGATCCATTTTTATCGGCACAAATTATTTAAGGAATTAAAATGAGCATCAATGACGACATGGTTGTGCAGTTTAACTACACACTTCGTGATGAAAATGGTGAAGTGTTAGAGTCAAATGAAGGCCGTGATCCTATTGCGTACCTTCATGGACACGACAATATGATGCCTGGGATTGAAAGTGCTATTGCCGGTAAAAATGTGGGTGACAAATTTACTGTAACGCCTCCTGCTGCAGATACTTACGGTGAGCGCCAAGAAGGTGCAGAACAACGAGTATCAGTTAAACATTTAACCGGTGCGAAAGTATGGAAGCCGGGTATGGCTGCCATTATTAATACCGACCAAGGTCAACGACAGGTAACTGTTGTTAAAGTGGGTAAATTTATGGCCACCGTTGATGTAAACCATCCTTTAGCTGGACGTGAGCTGACATTTGATATTGAAGTTGTTGGTGCGCGTGACGCCACCGATGAAGAGATTGCACATGGCCATGCCCATGGTGTAGGCGGTCATCACCACTAATTTAATTATTACCCTTCAGTTGATACAAGTCTAAGCCTTCGGGCTTAGACTCTTATATAAGAATTCCAATGATTTTAACGTTTTCCCAAGGCAAAATAATTATTACTGCCACCGAAATTCAGTGTCGCCTAAATGCAAACCATATTATTTTTATAGCCGATGTTGATGATATCAGCTGTTATCATCAAGGGTTAGTGATAGCCGCCGATGCTGGAACCGTGAAGTGGAGCGTTAAATTAGATGACGCTAAGCAGTTTGATTTGTTTTTACAACAGACCAGTATTCAAGCTCAATAAAAAGTAAAAGGATTAATATGTCACAAGCGCAATTAGAAGCCATTGTTGTAGAGCCTAAAGTGCCAGCAACAGCCTGTGTTATTTGGTTACATGGTTTGGGTGATTCAGGCGCGGGTTTTGCCCCAGTGGTACCCGCTTTAGGTTTACCCACTGATCATGCTATACGCTTTATATTCCCTCACGCCCCAGAGCAAGCCGTAACCATTAATGGTGGCTTTGTTATGCGTTCATGGTACGACATCAAAAGCATGGACTTGCATGACAGAGCTGATATTGATGGTGTGTTGGCGTCAGAGGCACGTGTGAAAGCGTTAATTAAAGCACAAATGGAAAGCGGCATTGCCAGTGAAAATATTATTTTAGCGGGTTTTAGCCAAGGCGGGGTGATGAGTCTTTTCACCGGCTTGCGTTTACAGAATAAGCTTGCGGGCATTATGGCGTTATCTTGTTATTTACCCAGTGGAGACAAATTGCCAGAGCAATTAAGTGAAGTTAATAAAGGTACGCCTATTTTACAGCACCACGGTGAACAAGATGACGTGGTACCGATGTTTGCTGGTAAAATGGCTCATGACGCCTTGCTTGGTGCAGGCTATGAGTCTGTGTGGCAAACCTACCCCATGCCACATAGTGTATTGCCTAATCAGCTTATTGATATTGGACGTTGGATTTCTCAACGATTAATAAATCATTAAGGCAGTTTAGACAGACAAAAAAGCCGCTCCTTTGAGCGGCTTTTTAATATCGATTAATAACGATAGATTACTTAGCGTTCATTAACGCAACAGTGTTGTCTAACATGCGGTTACTGAAACCCCATTCGTTATCGTACCAAGCCATTACTTTAACTAGACGACCATTAACACGAGTTTGTGTTGCGTCAAAGTTAGAAGAGTATGGGTTGTGGTTGAAGTCGATAGATACTAAAGGCTCTTCATTAATAGCAAGTGCTTCGCTTAATGGGAAAGACTTAGCTGCTTCAGCAACGATTTGGTTGATTTCTTCAACAGTAGTGTCACGAGAAGCTTGGAAAGTTAAATCAACTAACGATACGTTTACAGTAGGAACACGTACTGCTAAACCGTCAAATTTACCTTGTAGCTCAGGTACGACTAAACCAACTGCTGCTGCAGCACCGGTTTTAGTCGGGATCATTGACATTGCTGCTGCACGAGCACGACGTAAGTCAGTGTGGTAAACATCTGATAAACGTTGATCGTTGGTGTAAGCATGAATGGTTGTCATTAAACCAGACTCAATACCAACCGCATCACTTAGTGGCTTAGCAAAAGGCGCTAAACAGTTAGTGGTACATGATGCATTTGAAATTACCGTCATGTCTTTGGTTAATACGTCTTGGTTAACACCGTAAACAACGGTCGCATCAACATTTTTACCAGGAGCAGAAATAATAACTTTCTTAGCACCAGCGTCTAAATGTGGTTGTACCGTTTCTTTTGAAGTGAAAATACCAGTACATTCGTAAACCACGTCTACGTTTAACTCAGCCCAAGGCAACTTAGATGGGTCACGCTCTTGGAAAGTTAGAATTTTGTCACCGTTGACGTAGATTGCTTCTTCGTCATGGTCTACTTTAGCGTTAAAACGGCCATGTACTGAATCGTACTTGGTTAAGTGAGCGTTAATAGACGCATCACCTAAATCGTTTAAAGCAACGATTTGGATTGGGTAATCTTTTTCGCTTTCATATAAAGCACGTAAAACATTTCTACCGATACGGCCGTAACCGTTAATAGCAACACGGATAGTCATCTCATATCCCTCAATTAAAAAAAAATTTGGTGGCACGTCTATCGCCTGGTAGTAAAATTACCAAATTGACGGCTTTCGTCAAGTTAAATCACCTAAAAAGGCCATAATAAGCACATTAATTTCGTAATTTTTTTCCATTTCAATCATTTTGGCTGGTTTTTGAGCGTGAAAATGAAAGTTTTTATACTAGCTAGTTAAACAAATTGATGATTATTCATCAGGTTTATTGTCAGAGAGTAGTTCAGCACTACTAGAGTTAGCAAAGTTTCCTGTCTGAATATCATCGATTAAAGCCTCTGCTTTTAAATCGAGGTTTTGAGCCAACATAGTGTCGTTATTGATTAACGCTAGAATTTGTTCTTCATTCACTTGATGCTCAGCTAAAAGCGTATTTGCTCGAGTAAATATATACACATTTTCTAAATCTTGCTGATGTTGATATATTTTTGCTAACCCTAAAAGCCAATCGGGGTCGAATTGTTCAAATGGGGTAATGTCGAATAGTTGTTTATACACTTGAATAGCTTTTTGCGGTGACTGACGAACAAATGAGGCTGCGAGTTGGCTCAGTATTTCTACTGATTCAACTTCACCGGCATTATATTTTTCAATCACCAGATTTTGTGAATCTTTATCATTAAACCTAATCCACCGATAAAAAGCTAAATATACGTCAGGGTTATCTTTAGTGTGTTGTTGCAACTCTGACAAGGTTTGAGTGCTGACAGCATAAGCACGCTTGCGGTCTTTGGTTCTGTCGGGGTTTAAAATGTGTTGTACCCCAGAGGCCAGTTCGACACATTTACTGTAGGTCTCTAAGTAAATAAGTTGCTGGTAAAGTTGTTTGCCAGACGGATCAGCGGTTTGCTTTAACTGATATCTATGACGAATAAGATCGCCTTTTTCGAATCGACACCAACTATCTTGATGCAAATCGGCACAAATTTCAGGATTATTTTTACAAATGACATCGCTATTTCGGTCGTTTTCACAGCCAATTAGGGCTAAAAAGACACTGATCAAACCAAATGATGTAATTATTACTAGATTTCGCTTCAAAATAGCCTCCCGGTGAGTAATTTATCTAATAAAATTACAGGTTTAGTAAAAATTTGTTGCTGGCGAAAAGTATCAATTTTCATTACAATGTCGCCGACCTAGCGGGAGTACATCCCGATTATAAGATTAATTATTAGCCTTTTCTTTTTGTTACTCAAACCTTTCTATAAATATTTTAAAGAAAAGTGGGATTAAAGGAACCTTACATGAGCGCAGATAAACACCTACAAAGCTGGCAAGAACGTTTTGAAATGGCAGAAGCGATGCAGCCTTTATTAGGAAAACTATACCGTAACCAAGGTGTCGAGGTTGTGGTTTATGGCAAGCCGTTATTAAATGCATCTACTATCGAAATTATCAAGTCACACCGTTTGGTTCGTCGCCACGTAGGTAATAAACTAAGATTACGTGAAAGCTTCCCATTTGTTCAGGCACTTAGCAAACTAGCTGTCAAACATTGTAAAGTTGATATTGGTAAGTTAGCTGTTAACTACTGGCGTGAACATAGTGACGAAAGCCAAATTGAAGCGTATATGGCAGATGCTTTGTCTGTTGGGCTTAATCATGGTGATGATACGCCTGCTCGTGATGTAGTGCTTTATGGTTTTGGTCGCATCGGCCGTTTATTAGCGCGCTTGTTAATTGAACGTACCGGTAAAAGCAATAAACTTTGCCTCAGAGCAATAGTATTGCGTGGTGGTAAAAAAGGTGATTTAGAAAAACGTGCAAGCCTACTGCGTCGCGATTCAGTTCACGGTCCTTTTAATGGCTCTGTAGAAGTTGATGAAGAAAACAATGCCATTATTGCTAATGGTACTTACATTCAAATTATTTATGCTAATTCACCAGATCAAGTTGATTACACAAAGTACGGTATTAAAGATGCTTTAATCGTCGATAATACGGGTATTTGGAAAGATGAAGACGGACTAGGACTTCACTTAAAGAGCCCAGGAGCGAAGAAAGTATTGCTAACCGCTCCAGCTAAAGGCGCAATTAAGAATATTGTATTTGGTGTTAACGAGAACGATATTCTTGAAGAAGATATGATTGTTTCAGCCGCTAGCTGCACAACTAATGCTATTACGCCAGTGTTAAAGGCTGTTAATGATAAGTATGGTATTGAAAATGGTCATGTAGAAACCATTCATTCATACACCAATGACCAAAACTTGATTGATAACTACCACAGCGCTGAAAGACGCGGTAGAAGTGCTCCTTTAAATATGGTTATTACTGAAACTGGTGCAGCTAAAGCCGTTGCTAAAGCGCTACCTGTTTTAGAGGGTAAGTTAACAGGTAACGCAATCCGTGTACCGACTCCTAATGTTTCAATGGCCATTATTAGCGCAAACCTTAATTCAGAAACTAACCGTGATGAGTTAAACGAATACCTTAAAGATGTCGCGCTACAATCGGACTTACAGAATCAAATTGACTTCACCGAGTCAACAGAAATTGTGTCTAGCGACTTAGTGGGTTCTCGTTATGCTGGGGTGGTTGACTCGCAAGCGACTATTGCTGATGGTAAACGTGCAATTTTATATGTTTGGTATGACAATGAATTTGGTTACAGTTGCCAAGTTGTTGGCGTAATGCAAAAAATGCTTGGTCTAACAACGCTGTCTTTACCGACAAGCGAGTAGCAATATTTAGCTAGCTACAACGGTTCAAAAGCACCCGAGAAGGGTGCTTTTGTGTTTTTCATTAGCTTAATGCTGCATTATTCGTCAGTTAATTAATTTTTTTAATTTTTACGATTTTATTGATTGACTATCAACATTAAATCGGTAGAATGCCATTCCGCACTCAGGGAGCAAGTCAGTTAATTGATTTGATTAATTTGAGTGTCGAACAAAATGCGACATTAGCTCAGTTGGTAGAGCGATACCTTGCCAAGGTATAGGTCATCGGTTCGAACCCGATATGTCGCTCCAAATTAGTTTTAATTGTGAATACGGTTAGAACAACAGTTTTGCCCGAGTGGTGGAATCGGTAGACACAAGGGATTTAAAATCCCTCGCTGAATAAGCGTGCCAGTTCAAGTCTGGCCTCGGGTACCATTATTAAGTTCGCACTTTTTAAAGTCGGATGATGGATAAAAAAGCCTCAACATTATGTTGGGGCTTTTTTATTTTTGTCACCATCAATATTTTCTATAGCCGTACCCTAGACAATTTCTAATTATTATCATCCTTGATATTTTCTATATTCGACATCCTCGAAAGCTTTAATCGAGGATCTGCTTTTGAGTAATTAGCGTAGATTCCAGCTTAAAAGCGTTGCTGGAATGACGGTTGGCTCGTCATCCTCGAAATCTTTAATCGAGGATCAGCTGTTAAGTATTTAGCGCAGATTCCAGCTCAAAAGCGTTGCTGGAATGACGGTTAGTTCGGTTCTGGAATGACGGTTGGGTCGTTACTGGAATAACGGTAACCCCGTCATCCTCGAGATCTTTAATCGAGGATCTGCTATTAAGTGTTTAGCGCAGATTCCAGCTCAAAAGCGTTGCTGGAATAACGGTAGCCCCGTCATCCTCGAAAGCTTTAATCGAGGATCTGCTTTTGAGTATTAAGCGTAGATTCCAGCTCAAAATCATTGCTGGAATGACGGTTGGCTCGTCATCCTCGAAAGCTTTAATCGAGGATCTGCTTTTGAGTAATTAGCGTAGATTCCAGCTCAGAAACATTGCTGGAAAGACGGTTGGGATCAGTCTGGAATGACGATATTTCCGTTATCCTCGAACACATCCAATTTCGTCATCCTCGAAAGCTTTAATCGAGGAGCTGCTGTTAAGTGTTTACCGTAGATTCCAGCTCAAAAACGTTGCTGGAATGACGGTTGGGTCGGTTCTGGAATAACGGTAACCCCGTCATCCTCGAGATCTTTAATCGAGGATCTGCTATTAAGTGTTTAGCGCAGATTCCAGCTCAAAAGCGTTGCTGGAATAACGGTAGCCCCGT
>NZ_JAKIKP010000007.1 GCF_023284065.1 Shewanella gaetbuli
CTCGAGGATGACGTATAAGACCAACTGTCATTACTCAATGTGGCCAACCGTCATTCCGGCAATGCTTGTGGGCCGGAATCTGCTTGCATTAGCCAAACTGCAGATCCTCGATAAAAGATCTCGAGGATGACGTATAAGACCAACCGTCAGTACTAATAAGCCCAGCCGTCATTCCGGCAATGCTTGTGGGCCGGAATCTGCCTTTATAAAACACCCCATTAGAGCTCTTTTTGGTAAAATACACTTTCAAAATCACCTAGTGGATCATGAAAGATTTCTTTTTTTAAGAAAGTCATGCCCAATTTTTCCATCACCTTCAAAGAAGCAATATTCTCTTCATCTGCAATGGCGGTGATAAATTCTACTTCATCTTGTGTCGCCATTAAGTCCACTATGGCTTGGGCCGCCTCAGTAGCAATTCCCTGCCCCCAAGTGCAGTGTTTAAAGCGCCAGCCAATTTCAAGATTATTAAGTAAACGGTTTTGATTAAAAAAGTACATAGGACGAATTAAAATCCAACCTAAATAGTCATTCTCTAAAGACGATGACAAACCTGCCATATCTTTAGCACTAACTTTCCATAAGCCATGGCCTTTTTGAGGATTATAATATTGCTTAAACCGTGGCATAAACACATTTTCTATTTGTTCCATAGTGGTTTTCTTACCACCGTTAATATACTTGGTTACCGCAACATCTTGGTCTAATTCAAAAAGTAAAGATTGATCATTTAACGTCAACATAGACAAGGTTAAACGTGATGTTTCTATTACTTGTGGAATAGTTTGGCTCATAAGTCACTCTTTTATTAAAATTATATTTTTGTGATAAATTGACACACAAGTTTACACATTGAAGCAACATCGCAACAACAATTACATTATTATAAGCTTAAAATGAATCAAGCTAATGAAAGTTAGTTAGAAAAAGTGTTTACAACCTTGCATCTACAGAGGACGTACCGTGGCCACAAAAAAACAAATCTTTCTACCAATACTTGTACTAGGGTTAGGTATTGGAGCATTTGTAGGTATTTCTGCGCTGAAAAAGCCACCAGAAGAAAAACCTGCACTAGATACAACGCCATTAGTTTCTGTAGAAAAAATACAATTCAAGCCCATGACATTCAGTGTATCGTCATACGGTGTTGTTAGTTCAAAATACAATACTAATTTGGTGTCTCAAGTCAACGGCGAAATAACTTATCTATCTGATAAATTTGTGAAAGGTGGCTTTGTCAATGCCGGTGAGATTTTGGCTAAAATTGATGCCAGTGACTATGAGTCAGACTTACTTGACGCACAAGCCAATATTGCGTCGGCACAAGCAGCCTTAGTGCAAGAAAAAGCCAATGCCAAAGTGGCTGAGCGTGAATGGGCCAATATTAGTAACGGCACTCCTACTGATTTAAGCTTGCGTAAGCCACAATTAGCCCAAGAAATTGCCAAATTAAAAAGTGCTGAAGCGGGCTTGCACCGTGCGCAACGCAATTTAGAACGAACCATCATTCGCGCTCCATATGATTCCTTAATTGCTAGCCGCGATATTGGCTTAGGTTCTTATGTCAGTAAAGGTACATCAATAGGTTCGTTGTTAAATACTGATGTTGCTGAGGTTCGTCTACCGCTTGCAGATAAAGAAATTCAATATCTTGAAGAAAAAGGCTTAAATGCGTCAGTGACGCTTGTGGGCAATTTTGCAGGCAATAAACACCAATGGAAAGGCACCATTGTGCGCAGTGAAGGTGTAGTAGACAGCAAAAGTAGAATGACCTATTTAGTTGCAGAAATTGCTGACCCTTACGGTCTAAAATCAGATAAACGTGAATTACGCTATGGGACCTATGTCACTGCAACAATAAATGGTTCTAATGCTGGTGACGTTACTATTGTACCTCGTCATTTAATTGTAAATAGTAAAGTTGCCATTATGGATGAGCAAAAAACCTTACGTTATAAAGACGTGACCATGCTCAGACAAGACGGTTCTAAAGTTGTTATCTCTGACGGGTTAGAAGACGGCATGTTACTCATCACCTCTGCACTTGATTATCCCATTGAAGGAATGAAGCTTGCGCTTCCAGAAGATAAAGTCCTTCAAAAAGAGCCCGCCTCAACTGAACCAGAACAAACCACTATTGCTATGGGTAGTGAGGATTAATCATGGAAGATACCAATAAAGGCCTAATTGCTTGGTTTGCGCGTAATTCAGTTGCCGCAAACCTGTTGATGATTATTATCTTGTTAGGAGGCTTACTAACCGCTAACACTATCAGGAAACAATTTTTCCCTGCGGTTGAGATTAACTGGATCGAGTTTAGTGCCGTTTATTCAGGCACTGCGCCACAAGAAGTTGAAGAAGGTATTACGGTAAAAATTGAGCAAGCTCTCGAACGTGTTCAAGGCTTGAAACGAGTGATTACTTATTCTAACCGAAATATGGCCAATGGTTATTTTCAAATTGAAGATGAATATGACCCTCAAGTTGTATTAGAAGAAGTTAAATCTGAAATTGATTCAATTTCTACCTTTCCAGCAGGGATGGAACCACCAAAAGTCGAGCGCATTAAAATTCGTCAAGAAGTCATGTATTTAAGTTTATACGGTGATTTAAGTCAGCGACAATTAAAAGACCTAGGTGAGAAAATTCATGATGAAATGATGCAATTGCCCGGGGTTAATATTACTGAATATTATGGCGGTTTAGCCTATGAAATTAGTGTCGAGGTCAGTAAAGATCGACTCAGAGAATTTGGTTTAACCTTTAATGATGTTGCCGAGGCTGTTCGCGGATATTCACGTAATATGTCTGCTGGCCAAATTAAAGCTGAAAATGGCTACATCAACCTTAGAGTAGAAAACCAAGCTTATGTTGGGTATGAGTTTGAAGATTTACCTCTTCTAACTTTAGAAGACGGCACCACGATTTTAGTGGGCGATGTCGCTACCGTAAATGATGGCTTTGAAGATGGCATTCAATACTCTAAATTTAACGGTAAAAACTCAGTCACGTTTTTCATTGGTGCAGCAAGAAATCAAAGTATTACCGATGTTGCTGCAACTATTCGCAATTACGTAGAACAAAAACAAAAAGCACTGCCACAAGGGGTTAGTTTTGAACCTTGGGTCGATATGACCTACTACCTTGAAGGTCGTTTAAACTTAATGCTGGACAGCATGAAAAGTGGTGCCATTTTAGTTTTCTTAATGTTAGCGCTGTTCCTACGTGTTCGACTTGCTTTTTGGGTAATGATGGGATTACCGGTTTGTTTCCTCGGTACTCTTTTATTTATGCCAATGTCATTTATCGATGTCACCATTAACGTGATTAGTTTATTCGCGTTCATTTTGGTACTCGGTATCGTGGTTGATGATGCCATTGTGATGGGAGAAAGTGCCCATACAGAATGCCAAGAAACCGGCCAGAATATAGACAGCGTTATCCGCGGGGTAAAACGCGTGGCCATACCCGCAACCTTTGGCGTATTAACAACTATCGCGGCATTCTTACCCATTACCCTTGATGACGGGCCTTCTAGTGCTTTTGGCCAAGCCATTGGTTATGTGGTTATTTTATGTTTGTTGTTTTCATTAGTGGAATCAAAACTAATTCTGCCCTCTCATTTAGCGAATATGAAACAACCTAAAGTCGTTCAACCGGGTTCTAAAAATCCTTTAGACTGGTTACGTAACGGTGTTAATTTTATTCAAGCTAAGGTTGAAAAAGGCTTAAGTTGGTTCATTGGCCATATTTACCGCCCTAGCCTTACGGTTGCCTTAAAATATCGTTATACCGTGATTATGATTTTCATTAGCCTAATCATGATTTGTGCAGGGTTATATGCAGGTGGTTTAGTGCGCTTTATCGGCCAACCTAAAATTCCCCATGACTTCCCTCGAGTTAAAGTTGAAATGAATGTTGATGCGTCGGAAAAAGCCACCCTAGATGCCGCATTAGCCATCGAGTCAACCCTATATAACGTTGATAAACAACTGGTCGAGCAATATGGGCAAGGCATGATTGCTGAGATGCAAGTTGACCTTCGTGGCCGCACCAGTGCTGAAATCATGACAAAATTAGTTGAACCAGCATTACGCCCAATTAATACCTTTGAAGTAGCTGAATTATGGCGTCAACAACTCCCATTAATACCTGGGGTTAAATCATTTACCATTCAAGACAGTTTATTTGGTGGGGGTCGTGAAGACGGCGACATTAGCTTTAGGTTAGAAGGTAAAGATGAGCAGCAATTGGTGGCAGCCTCTTTAGCGTTAAAGGAAAAACTTAACTCTCTCAAAGGTGTCAGCGACGTTAACGACAGTCGCCAATCTAGCGCTAAAGAAGTTCAGTTTGCCCTTAAACCTTTAGCCCATAGCTTAGGCTTAACCTTGGCCAATATCGCTGGGCAAGTGGGGAATAGTTTTTATGGTTTAGAGGCTCAACGTATTATACGCAATGGTGAAGAAATTAAAGTGATGCTTCGGTACCCAGAGGAACAACGTAACTCTATTGCTTTAGTTCAAGACGTGTTAATTAAAACCAGCCAAGGTGCAGAGCTACCTTTATCTGAAGTAGCTGAAATTACAGTAGTTCAAGGGGTGAATAGTATCCGCCGTGAAAACGGTAACCGTACTATTAATGTATGGGCATCGGTTGACGCTGAACAAGCTGAACCCTTTAAACTAGCCAAGAATATTCGCGATAATTTCATTCCTGAATTATTAGTAAAATATCCTAGAGTGCGCAGTGAAGTATCGGGCAGCATTCAAGAGCAATTAGACAGTGCAGATACCCAGTTACGTGACTTTATTGTTTCAATGCTGGTGATTTATAGCTTATTAGCAATCCCACTGCGTTCATACCTTCAACCCATAATGATCATGTCGGTGATCCCTTTTGGGGTTATTGGTTCAGTGTTAGGTCATATCATTCTAGGAATAGACCTTAGTGCCCTATCAGTATTTGGCATTATTGCCGCTGCAGGTGTTGTGGTCAATGACAGCTTGGTAATGGTCGATTACGTTAATAACTCCCGTAAAAAAGGCATGGCGATAACCGATGCGGTACTTAATGCCGGCTGCCGACGGTTTAGAGCGATCATGCTAACTTCATTGACTACCTTTATCGGCTTGGTGCCCATTATGTCTGAAACCAGTATGCAAGCGCAGATGGTTATCCCGATGGCCGTATCATTAGCATTTGGGGTATTGTTTGCAACCGTGGTGACGCTATGTCTGATTCCATGTTTATATATTGCCATTGAAGACAGCAAAAATATGATGGGTAAGCTGTTTGATATGTATAAGCCTGCGAAACACACCGATGACATTGCACATACGCACTAATGGCTAAGCTTTATTAAACCTAGTTAAGTAAAATGCCAGCAGTTTTGTTGGCATTTTTATTTCCGCACTTTGGCTTTTAAAATACCTAGTATAATATGGGTTATCACTATAGTTAACATTGTGTTCCCATGGATTTAAATGCCTTAAGTGTATTTGTTACGCTTTACAAATCAGGCTCTACTCAACGTGCAGCAGTTATTCTTGGCCGCTCGCAATCATATGTATCGAAAACATTAGCACAATTACGACAAGATCTAGGTGACCCTCTTTTTATACGCACCGCCAATGGTTTTCAACCCACAACTTATGCCATTCAAATAGCACCTAAAATTCAATTGGCCATTGAACAAATAAACTCAGCACTAGAACCTGAAAAGTTCAATCCCATGCACATTGAGCATATTTGCATTCATGTTGTTGAACCCATGTTGGTAATTATAGGAAAGTCACTGGTTGAAACTATAAGAGAAAAAACTAACGCAATCATTGAACTTCGCCACTGGCGCAAACAAAGTAATGCTCTATTAATTGATGGTACTGTTGATATTGGAATTCACGGACTCAAAGAAAGACCACAACAGTTATACCAGAAAAAAATAGCTCAAGGCAGTGCGACATTATCAGGTAATTTGGCAGGCGAGTATGTAAAACTACTTGTTGAAGACTATAACGAACACATCGAACTTCATAAATCTACTGACCATAAGTTAGATGCGACCATACTTGTCGATAATTATGTTGTGTTAAATCAATTGCTAGAGCAACATTATACCTATAAGTTTCAATTGCCTAGTGATAATGTTAAACAAGAGATTGGGGTAGATATCGCATTAATTTGTAATGCTTCGCGACGTCACGAACAAAAAATCAAATGGCTATCCAATATTTGTCAAAATGTTATTCAACAAGCCATCCAAAAACCTTAATTTTGTGAGTTAAAACAAACGAATTGACTATCAATAGACTGATGAAATGTATCATACTGAATAATTAAATTTATCATTAAATAGCCTGTGCATCACCGTGTGTTTAAAAGGAGTAAGACATGAGTCAACGTAGCATTCTGGCAGTATTTAAACCTAAATCTGTAGCGGTAATTGGTGCGTCTGACAACCCAACGCGTGCGGGTAGAGCTATAATGCGTAACTTACTCACAGGTGGTTTTTCTGGCCCTATTATGCCCGTCACACCAAAATATACTGCCGTTATGGGTGTTCTAGCCTACCCGAGTATTGAGTCACTTCCAGTTAAACCTGACCTTGCCATTATTTGTACCGCGGCGCATCGCATCCCATCTATTGTTGAACGTCTAGCGCAATTCGGCTGTAAAACCGCCATTATTATGGCCAGCGGAATGGCCGATTTAGTCGACGATAATGACAACAACCTGCTTTATCAGACTCAACAGCATGCTAAACGGTTTGGCATGCGCATTTTAGGCCCAAACAGTTTAGGGATGATATTACCCAGCATAGGACTTAACGCCAGTTTAGCCCATGCAAGTGCCCAGGCCGGTAAAGTCGCCTTTGTGTCACAGTCAGCTGCCATTTGTACCACAGTGTTAGATTGGGCCAATAATAAAGGTATTGGCTTTTCCTGCTTTATATCCTTGGGCGATGCTTGCGATATAGATTTTGATGAATTACTTGACTACCTTGGCCGCGATAGCCGTACAACTGCCATTATGTTGTATATCGACTCTATCAAAGATAAACGCCGTTTTTTATCTGCTGCTAGAGCTGCGTCTAGAAATAAACCCATATTTGTTATTAAATCAGGCCGAAGCAATGAAGGCTCTCAAGCGGCTAAGTTACATACAGGTGGTATTCAAGGAAACGATGCCGTATTTGAAGCGGCTTTTCGCCGCGCGGGTATGTTAAGAGTGAATGACTTGATTGAACTGTTTGCAGCAGTAGAAAGTTTAGCCCATGCCTCGGTATTAAATGGAGAACGTTTAGCCATCATGAGTAACGGTGGCGGCCCTGCAGTATTAGCGGCTGATGAACTTATTCTGAAAGGCGGTAAATTAGCCACTTTGTCAGCCGATGTGACTTCATCATTAAACGATATTTTACCTAGCACATGGTCTAAGCAAAACCCAATTGATATGGTGGGCGATGCCGATGCAAAGCGTTATGCTAATGTGCTTAATGTACTGATGAATCAAGAAGATATTGATGCGATTCTTATTTTACACTCACCCTCTATCATGCAACAGAGTGAGTTAATTGCGCAGAGTATTATTGATACCTATTTACAGCATCCTAGAAAAAACAAGGTTAATATTCTTACTAATTGGAGTGGTGAAGACTCAGCCTACTTGGCTCGTAAACAATTTAATCAATCTAGCATACCCACTTACCGAACACCTGAAGGTGCTGTGCGGGCATTTATGCATATGGTTGAATACCGTCGTAACCAAAAATTACTTCAAGAAGTTCCGCAGTCAATTCCTGAGAATATCCCCACCGATAGCGTTACCGCCCGAAAACTATTGCAACAAGCTCAACAGAACAACCAGTTGGTATTAGGCACTAATCAAGTGAGTCAGATTTTAAAAGCCTATGACTTAACTACCATCGAAACCTGCTTTGTCAGCAATATTGAAGATGCGGTTAACATTGCCGATAAGGTTGGCTACCCAGTGGCGTTAAAGATTCAATCACCCGATATTCAATATAAGTCAGATGTTCACGGCGTTATGTTAAACCTCACTAGCGCCGAAGACGTTCATCAAGCGGCGCACTCTATTATAGAGCGAGTACATCAAGTTAATCCGCAAGCAAAAATAGAAGGTTTAATCATTCAAAAAATGGCATTAACCGCAGGCGCGCAAGAAATACGCGTATCCGTTATTAATGATCCGGTTTTTGGCCCTGCAATTTGTTTAGGCGAAAGTGCAACTGAGTGGGACCCCACTAAAGATGCCGCTGTAGCCTTACCACCACTAAATATGGCCCTAGCCCGTTACATGGTGATTCAAGCCCTAAAAGCTAACAAACTACGCGATCGACATTTACCATTAGGGCTTAACATGAATGCACTGTGTATTATGTTAACCCAAATATCACACTTAATTATCGACTGCCCTGAAATAGCTGAAATTGATTTTAACCCCATATTAGCCGCCGGAGAAAACATCACATTGCTAGATGTTGATATGCGATTACACCCAGCAGGCGCAGATAACTCGCAACGTTTAGCCATTTTACCCTACCCTAAAGAACTTGAAGAAACCCTGACCTTAAAGAATGGTCTGCAAGTCATGCTAAGGCCAATTTTGCCTGAAGATGAGCCAAAGCATATGGACTTTGACAACGCCTTGTCTGACGAAGACCGTTATAAACGTTATTTTGGAGTGAGATCAAAAATGACCCATGAAGAAATGGCGGTGTTAACTCAAATTGACTTCTCAAGAGAAATGGCATTTATTGCCACCACAAAGCTTGAAGACGGGCAAGAACTCACCTTAGGTGCTGTTCGTGCCTCTACCGACCCTGACAATACTGAAGCTGAGTTTGCCATGGCGGTTCGTACCGACTATCAAGGTATTGGTTTAGGTAAAAGATTATTGGAAAAATTGATTCATTATTACCGACATAACGATACTCCGGTATTAACAGGGTTCACCATGTTTGAAAATAGAAACATGGCAAACCTTGCTAAATCTTTAGGATTCGATGTGAGTTTTGATATGGACGAGCACTTAATCAAAATGCATATGGAGTTTAAGCCTCAAAACACACATGAAGATTGTTAAACTTTAAACAAAGCAGACCCTCGATAAAAAATCTCGAGGGTGACGGGGTGAGCGTCATTCCGCTAACACTTTTGAACCGGAATCTGTTTTATACTTGTTATTGAGCAACTCATTTAAGCTAAAAACTCAAACCAGATCAGACCCTCGATAAAACGTCTCGAGGGTGACGGGGTGAGCGTCATTCCGGTAACGCTTTTGAGCCGGAATCTAATTTATACTTGTTATTGAGCAACTCATTTAAGCTAAAAACTCAAACCAGATCAGACCCTCGATAAAAGATCTCGAGGGTGACGGTGTGAGCGTCATTCCGGTAACGCTTTTGAGCCGGAATATGTTTTATACTTGTTATTGAGCAACTCATTTAAGCGAAAAACTCAAACCAGATCAGACCCTCGATAAAAAATCTCGAGGGTGACGGGATAAATGTCATCAATTATACTCAGTAACACCTGTCATAATCTTATTTATACTGATTACGTAATGCAGGTATATCACTGAAATATTGTACAAATTCAACTTCCATTCCATCAGGGTCGATAAAATAGGCGCTTTTAGCATAAGGTTCATTACCGCCCCACACCCTTACTTCAAACCCGGCTTTATTTAACCTTTCAACTAATGACGATAGGTCATCGACAACATAAGCAAAATGCGCCACTCCTAAGGTTAATGACGTCAGATCTCGGTTTTCGCCAGTACCAGGTTCATTGAAGCTTAAATATTGATAATCGTCGCCAAAATGAACCCAATTACGCGGTTTTCCATACCACTCTGACTGTCCTTTACCACGAATTGTCCAGTGCGGCATGGCTGCTTGATAAAACGTTAATGTATTAGCAATATTTTTAACCACTATATTCGCGTGTTCTAAATGCATTCCTTTATCCTTAGTAAAATCAACACAGACACAGCATAAAACCTCAAGTTAACTTGAGGTAAAGTATTTTTTGAATTATTTTTAAAGTTAATAATTCAATACGGGAGATAACCATGCTGCAAGAGTACGATTTAACAGTGGGACAAGTGGCAAAACGCTGCGGCATAAAGGTATCCACCCTGCACTTTTATGAGCAAAAAGGCTTAATTAAGTCGTTACGAAATAGTGGTAATCAACGCCGGTATCAGCGAGATGTGCTAAGAAGAGTGGCCATTATTAAAGCAGCACAACAATTTGGTATCAGCTTAATAGATATACAAACAACCTTTGCCCAACTGCCAAATAAACGCACACCAGATAAAGATGATTGGCAGCAACTTTCGCAGCAATGGCGAGCTAAATTGAATAAACAAATTGCAGCAATGGAAGATTTACGTGACTCACTTGATGGATGTATTGGCTGTGGGTGCTTATCGATGACGAGCTGCCCTTTGTATAACCCTGACGATAATTTAGCAGATAAGGGAACAGGAGCGGTATTATTGAAATAATATTGTCAGCGTCATTATTGTCAAGTCATTGATAATAAGTCATTAAATAGCCAAATAATAAAACAATTAAAATAAAAGAAAAAAATCGCACAATAATTCGCCAAATTTGTAATCTGTGCCTATAATTTATTCAGAGATTAGTTCTCAACTCTAGCGCACGGCTCGTAAAGAGCCATTTCCCTAGACCCAAAACAATTGGATTGTTTTGGGTCATTTTTTTTGGGTGTTTATAGTCAAAACCGCATATAAATCTATAGCGGACAGCTAGTAATCAGCTTCTGCCAATTATTTTTGCTGCATCTTTGAATAAGTTAAAGAAGTTTTCAGAAGTATAATCGGCTAAATCTTGATACTTATCACCACGTAATTCAGCCACAAACTCTGCCACATCACGCACATAAGCTGGCTGGTTTTCTTTACCACGATGCGGAACGGGCGCTAAATAAGGAGAGTCTGTTTCAACTAATAATCTATCTTTTGGTACTTTGCGAATGACACTACGTAATTCACCCGCATTTTTGAATGTCACAATACCTGAGACTGAAATATAGAAACCTAAATCAAGTGCTGCTTTGGCCATTTCCCATGTTTCTGTAAAGCAGTGCAATACTCCGGCAACTTTATCGGCATTACCCGCTTTTAACATAGCTATGGTATCTTCACGGGCATCGCGGGTATGAACGATTAGCGGTTTATTAACTTCAACTGCTAAAGCAATTTGTTGCTCAAAACATTGCTGTTGGAGCTGTTTGGTTTCATTGGCATAAAAATAGTCTAACCCTGTTTCACCAATGGCAACCACTTTAGAGTCAGTTGCATATTGCTTAATTTGGCTGACATCTAAACCGTCTTGAACATCTAGAGGATGTACACCAGAAGACAAAAACACGTTGTCAAACGCAGCGACTTTTTGTCGCATCTGCTCAAAGCCTTGCTGGCGTACATTAACGCATAACAAGTAATCCACACCTTGGGCTTTTGCATTGTCCATAATGGCTTGCAAACTAGCTTGATCAGGGGCGGCTTTGAGGCGGTCTAAATGACAATGTGAATCTATTAACATAATAAATGATGTAGGTTATCAAAAGGATTGCAGAGCATACAGAGCTACATTGTACAGGTCAAATCACCGGAAGATAATTCTTGTGCTAGTAACTTTTCAATATGATGTTTATGGCTTTCAGGATCGGTTTTAATTTTAATTCCAATGCCAGCAGGCCGCCCGCCGGAGGCTCCAATAGGGTTAATCCAAACAACGCTGCCACGAAACTCATTAACTTGGCTGGTGTTTGGTAAGCGATAGGCAATCGTTAGCTCTTGACCTAAAAAGTGGCTCTCTGTGGTTGCCACAAACAGCCCTGCAGGCTTTATAAACGGCATGTAGGCACGATAAAGTTGATGCAAAGTATCGTAGTTAACCACCAAATCGACCATAGTATCTCTTAATTCTCTAATGAAATGATAAGCAAATGATGCAGTTACTGTTAGTTATAGTATACGCTCATTTCTTAGGTTAATGCTAGCACATGCTTGAATTGCAAAACATATTTTTGACACAAGGCTTGAGTATTCACATTTGCAGTGGTGGACAGCTTATGACTCATTGCCATCACCTCGCCTGCTAATGCAATAATTCGAGATTGAATCAATGGATTTAACCGTGCAGACTTGTCGGAGCTATCTGTCAGATTGATATTACTTTTTACAACATATTGTCTGAGGTACAAGTATAGAACCTTTAACGCATCTATCAATTGTAAATCGGTTAACTTCAATAAACTGTCATGTAAATGACCAGATTGAAGGCTTTTCGCCCAGTCTTTACGGTAATCGAGCAACTGTTGATAATGATTAGTTTGCAGGCTTTCTGCTAGTTTAATCGGCCCGCCGACAACACTCAAACACCAAGTCACATCATGGCGCTTTCCCTGTTCATCTGCGGCTGGTAATAAATTCTGAGCTTCTAACCAGACTAAAATTTGTTGCTTTGAGGGAGCTTTGAACGCCACTTTTTGACATCGACTGGTTATCGTCGGCAGTAAGTTAGCAACGGTATCGGTTTGCAATAACAGTAACGTGTCTTCGCCGGGTTCTTCTAAAGTTTTTAATAAAGCATTGGCAGCAGCAATATTCATTCGCTCAGCATGTTCTATTATTGCAACCCTTGCTCCAGACTGTTGAGCAGTATGGGTTAACGACTGACAAAGTTGACGAATTTGATCAACCTTAATTTGTGCACCGTCACTTTGAATACGATGTAAATCAGGATGGTTACCAGCATCACACAACAAACAGGCTTTACAATGACCACAAGCTCCGCCTTGAGTTTTATTAATACACAAAGCAGACTTGGCCATACTGTTAACTAACGCAACACCACCTAATGCCATATCTACGGCAATAAGCTGCGCGTGACTATGCTTATTTTGGCAACATAAATGACAAAACTGTTGGTATGGTGCTACTAACCACGGATATTGGCTTATATCTTGTGCTGAGATGTTGGCTGATTCATTTGTCACGCTTTTTGTTGGCCTTTTTATTTATTCATTAACTAACTGTTGGGTTAATTTCTGACGAATATCTTGATGCACTTTTTCCATAGTCTGACTGGCGTCGATAACGATTATTGACTCATCTTCTGCCGCATATTGTAAAAACGTGGCACGTGCCCGTTGAAAAAACGCAATATGCTGTTGTTCAATTCTGTCTAGTTCTCCGCGGGCAGAGGCACGTTGTAGCCCAAGTGACGGCTCTATATCTAAATACAAAGTCAGATCAGGCTTAAACCCTTGTAAACTCGCGTCACTAATTGCCTTAACAAGTGGCATCAGTCCACGTCCACCACCTTGATAAGCCAGTGAAGAAAGATTATGTCTATCCCCTAACACCCACTGACCTTCTGCTAATGTAGGCTTAATAACGTTGGCGATTAATTGGGTTCGTGCAGCGTAGAATAGCAAGCACTCAGCTTCGTCACATAGTGGATCGGATTCGTCTGCAATTTTCACCAAATCACGCATTTTTTCAGCCAAAGGCGTTCCACCAGGCTCACGTGTGCACACAGGGGCTTGACCAGTATGTTGCTCAATAATGCTATGAACAAGTTCTATGGCACTTGATTTACCCGCACCTTCTAACCCTTCAATGACAACAAATTTTCCTTTTTGGCTCATTTTCTGTTTCTCTGATATTGGTTCACGGCACGGTTGTGTTCTTTAAGCGTTTTTGAAAAAACATGACTGCCGTCATTTCTGGATACAAAGTATAAATAATCTACTTTAGCCGGGTTGGCTGCTGCATATAAAGACGCTTTACTTGGTGCAGCAATAGGGGTTGGCGGCAAGCCATTAATTCGGTATGTATTAAACGCTGTTTTTTCTAAAATGTCTTTACGAGTAATATTACCTTTGTATCGATCACCCATGCCATAAATAATGGTCGGGTCAGTTTGTAAACGCATCCCTTTTTTTAAGCGATTATTAAACACAGCACTCACCCAATCTCGTTCAGAGTTTTGTGCGGTTTCTTTTTCAATGATTGAAGCAATAATTAACAACTCATAGGGTGTAGATAGCTTTAAGTCTGGGTCACGTTGTTGCCATGCTTTGTCTAGGTGCTGTTGCATCATATTGTAGCTGCGCTGCAGCATTGAAAACATATCTTCATCAGCACGGTAATGATAGGTTTCAGGAAAAAACTTTCCTTCTGGTAACCCTGAATTATCACCATTGGCTTCTAACACTTTAACAAACACATCTGGTTCAAACTCCATGTGTGGCAATTGTTGTAGTGTGGGGATCCACTCTTTGATCGTTTGCCCTTCAATTAACGTTACCGAAAAACTAACTTCTTCACCACGGGTAACCCGAGTAACAAAATCCACTAACTTATCTTCGGGCAATATTTGATACAAACCCGTTTTGATCTGCCCTAGTTTTGGCTCTAATTTAACTAAAAAACGGGTTTTCCAACTGTCAGTGATCAACCCTTGCTCTTCTAACTGGCGGGTTAATTTCACCAAAGACATACCTGGTTCAACCGTAAACGAGATCGGTTCAGCTAAGGTAAGAGGTTGTTGTTTATAGTCTAGAATATCTTTGGCATACCAATACATCGCCAAACATAATAAGGTGAAAAGAGGAATAGCACACGCTAGAATTCGAGTTATCAATGTTTTCATAAATATTATTTTTTATTGTCTTTTTAATAAGTTATTGGCTTATTTGATTTATAAGTTTAGATGTTCAACAACTTGTGGTGTCAATTCCCAAGGCACAAAAGCTTTATCATCAATTCGTTTAATATTAATCAAGCCAATTAAGCTATTCGAAATTAAAGCACTGTCCATACAGGCTAAATCAGTATAACTCATTGGAGTAATATTAATTTTACAACCTAAAGCCAGCATTTCATTAATCACCGCTTGACGCATAACACCACTCACACCGGCACAAGATAATGCAGGGGTATACACTTCATCCTCTTTTACAAAAAAGATGTTAGCCATAGATGATTCGACAATGAGATTATCACTATCTAGCACCAACCAATCGTCAATCCCAGCAGGCAACGGCGCAGATTTAATCAATACTTGCTCTAATCTATTTAGGTGTTTCATCCCTGCTAGCAAAGGTTGTTTGGCCAATTTAACTGACGAGCTAGCCAAGTTAATTCCCTGTTGTTGCCATTGCTGATAATGTGCTGGAATATCATGTACTGATGTAACTTCTGTTATCGTAGCTTCAGTTGGAGCTTGATAGCCTCGGCCACCAACTCCACGGGATAACAGCAATTTTATACAGTGATTGGGGTATTCGCTAGCTAATTGAAGTAGATGTTGTTTGAGTGGTTTTGAAGGTTGCCATTGTATTCCTAAACGAAGGCAACCTTGCTGTAAGCGCGATAGGTGTACATCAAACAACGCAATACCAGACTCATTAATCGATGCTTGACATGTTCGCATGGTAGCAAACATGCCATCACCATAGGCTAAACCGCGATCAAATGGGTTAACAGTGCCCGCTTGTTGTTGATTTACCCAGACTAATGCCATTGAATATCCTGCTTCAGTGAACGAATTATACGTTTATTTAGCTAATAAGTGCTGAATACGCGCTTTTAGAATATCCGTCGCGATACGGTTTTTACCGCCACGAGGAACGATAATATCAGCATATTGCTTTGATGGTTCAATGAACTGTAAAAACATAGGACGAACAGTTTTTTTGTATTGTGAAATCACCGACTCCATTGTACGGCCACGTTCAGCCACATCACGGGTCAATCTGCGTAAAAAACAAATATCTAATGGTGTATCCATAAATACACTGGCATCCATTAAGTCACGCAATTTAGGGTCAGTGAGTAACAAAATGCCTTCTAAAATAATCACCTTTTTAGGCTGCATAGCTAAGGTTTCAGCCATACGAGTATGCTCAGTATAACTATATTTAGGAATATTAACCGCTTGGCCTTGTTTAAGCTGTTTTAAATGCGTGGCTAGCAGTTGATGATCAAGCGCTTTTGGGTGATCATAATTAGTTTGAACACGCTCATCCATGGTTAAATGTGATTGATCACGATAATACGCATCTTCATTAATCACACCAATTTGATTAGTACCTAAATCACGACATAGCTCTTGAAATATAGTGTTTGCAATTAAACTTTTGCCCGACGCAGAAGCACCTGCAATACCAATAATCACACATTGTTGAGAGTTCATAGCCTAAATCCTACTCGTCGTCTGAAATACTAATTGAAACAGTGGGTTTAACTTGTTGCAGTGCAAGCTCTGCCCCTAACTTACGGGCAATTTCACGGTAAATTCCAGCAACTTCAGATTCTGGCTCTTTGACAACACATGGTGCACCCACATCCATTGATTCACGGATATTGATATTTAAAGGTAATGCTCCTAGTAAAGGCACATTGTAGCGCTCTGCAATTTTGCTACCACCATGAGTACCAAAAGGATGTTCTTTATGACCACACTCAGGACACAAATGGAAACTCATGTTCTCTACAATCCCCAATACAGGAATTTGCACTTTGTTGAACATAGTGATGCCTTTTTGTGCATCTGCCAAAGCAATATCTTGCGGTGTAGTCACAATAACCGCACCACTCACAGGAAACTTCTGTGAAAGTGTTAATTGAATATCACCTGTTCCTGGCGGCATATCAATAATTAAATAGTCTAGTTCAGGCCATTGAGTTTCGTTTAATAATTGCACTAACGCCCCGGCAGCCATAGGCCCACGCCATACAGCAGCTTCACCGTCACCTAACATAAAGCCAATTGATTGAGCCGCAATGCCATGAGCATGAGCTGCTGTCATAATCTTGCCATCAGGAGATTGTGGTCTGAAATTGGGGATACCTAACATTAGCGGAATAGATGGACCATAAATATCGGCATCTAAAATACCCACTTCAGCGCCTTCAGCTTTCAACGCTAAGGCTAGATTAACAGCGGTGGTCGACTTACCTACCCCACCTTTACCTGATGCAACCACAATCACTTGTTTAACATTGGTAATTGGCGCAACAGAAGTGATGGCAGAATACACTTTAGGTTGAAAGTCAATTTCACATTCAACTTCATCAATGGCATCTAAAACGGCAAGTTTTTTAGTGATATCCATTACGGTATCACGGTACAGCGTTTGGCATGGGTATGGGTAAACTAACCCGAGTAATAATCTTTTGCCTTCTATGGCTAATTTAACAACACAACCAGCGGCGACAAGGCCTTTATTAAGATAAGGATCTTGATGGGCATCAAGAATAGATAACACTGGTGCTAATAATTGTTCATCAAGTTGATAATCAGGATAGGAAATAGACAAAAGCGGGGCTCCCATTGGCAAATTTCAGCAAGTGTACCAGATGTTAGCTTAAATTTAGCTATTTATGAGCCATTTTAATTGATGTTTTGGTGAAAATATTGCTTTTTTCGGTTAGTATCAGGGCAATATTTTTAGCGTAATTCGATGTTGAGAAAAAATGACACTATCACAGCGTAAAATTCTGGTTACCAGCGCCCTTCCTTATGCTAATGGCCCAATTCATTTAGGTCATATGCTTGAATATATCCAAACAGACATATGGTCTCGCTATCAAAAGCTTCGTGGCCACGAATGTTATTACATTTGTGCAGACGATGCCCACGGCACGCCTATTATGTTAAAGGCTCAACAATTAGGAATTGCGCCTGAAGAAATGATTGCTCAAGTTCAAAAAGAGCATCAACAAGACTTCGCTGACTTTAATGTCAATTTTGACAATTTTCACAGCACCCACAGCCCTGAGAACCGTGAATTAGCTAGCAGTATTTATTTAAAGCTGCGTGACGGCGGTTATATCAAGTCAAAAACTATCTCTCAGCTGTTTGATCCTGAAAAGTCGATGTTTTTACCAGATCGTTTTGTCAAAGGAACTTGCCCTAAATGTAAGTCTGAAGATCAATACGGCGATAACTGTGATAATTGTGGTGCTACTTATAGCCCAACAGATTTGATTGACCCTAAATCAGCGGTTTCAGGTGCTACGCCTATCATGAAAGATAGTGAGCACTTTTTCTTTGACCTACCGGCCTTTGAAGGCATGTTAGGCGAATGGTTATCTTCAGGTGCTTTACAACCAGAAATTGCCAACAAGTTACGTGAATGGTTTGACCAAGGCTTACAGCAATGGGACATTTCTCGCGATGCGCCTTACTTTGGATTTGAAATCCCTGACCAACCTGGCAAATTCTTCTATGTATGGCTAGATGCCCCAATCGGCTATATGGGTTCATTTAAAAACCTCTGTGACAAACGTGGCGACATCAACTTCGACGAGTTCTGGAATGTAGATTCTACTGCCGAGGTATATCACTTTATTGGCAAAGATATTGTCAATTTCCACGGTTTATTCTGGCCAGCTATGTTACATGGCGCGAACTATCGCCAACCAACCAGCGTATTTGCTCACGGCTATGTCACTGTTAATGGTGCAAAAATGTCTAAGTCTAAAGGGACCTTTATTAAAGCCCGTACTTACTTAGATAATTTAGACCCTGAATATTTACGTTATTACTATGCGGCTAAACTCAGTAGCCGTATTGACGATTTAGATTTAAATCTTGAAGATTTTGCCCAACGTGTTAATTCAGATCTTGTCGGAAAACTGGTTAACCTAGCATCAAGAACCGCTGGTTTTATTAGCAAGCGTTTTGACGGTAAATTGGCAAAAATTGAAGACAATAGTTTAGCTGAAACCTTTTTAGCCAAACAAGACGAAATTGCCGAGTTTTATGAAAGCCGTGAATACGGTAAAGCCATGCGTGAAATAATGGCATTAGCCGATATTGCTAATGGTTTTGTAGCTGACCAAGCTCCGTGGCAGTTAATCAAACAAGAAGACAAGCAGCAACAAGCGCATCAAGTATGTTCTATTGCATTAAATTTATTCCGAATTTTGGTTACTTACTTAAAGCCAGTACTACCAAGATTAAGCCAAGACGTAGAAGCCTTCTTACAGCTTGAATTAACCTGGAATAACCTAGCTATGGATATGGCTGGTCACGAAATTGTCCAGTTCAAAGCATTAATGCAACGTGTTGACTTAGATAAAGTGACCGCTATGGTTAATGATTCAAAAGATAACTTGCAACCGAATCAAGCGCCTGCAAAAGCGTCTAAAAAGGAAGCTAAAGTAGCTGATAAGCCACAAAGTACAGGTAACCCATTAGTAGACGATCCTATTAGTGAAACCATCGCTTTTGATGACTTTGCCAAATTAGACTTACGTATCGCACTTATTGCTAAGGCAGAGCATGTTCCCGAAGCTAATAAGTTACTTAAACTACAATTAGATTTAGGCGGCGAAACCAAACAAGTCTTTGCTGGAATTAAGTCAGCCTATGCCCCTGAAGATTTAGAAGGCAAATTGACCGTTATGGTGGCTAACCTTGCCCCACGCAAAATGCGCTTTGGTATGTCTGAAGGCATGGTATTAGCCGCAGGCCCAGGTGGTAAGGATTTATGGATTCTTGAGCCACATGAAGGTGCTCAACCTGGTATGCGTGTTAAATAACTTAATATCCGTAGCTCAGGTTAAATAACTCGCGCTTAAATAACCTGAGCTGAAATAACAAAAAAGCTGCAATCATTAGATTGCAGCTTTTTTTATGGTTTATATTGTCATTAACTGTTTGAAAACCAGCACAAATAAAGCTTAATCATTCACAAAGATGAAAGCAGTTATTCTGCAACTAAGGTTTCAGCACGGTTTTCAAGCAACACCGGAATACCTTCTGTAATGGGATATGCTAATTTATCAAACTTACAAATGAGCTTTTGGGCTTCTTTATCAAACTCCAGCTTACCTTTACACACTGGACAAGCCACAATATCAAGTAACTTTTTATCAAAAGCCATGTTAGTTTTCCTTTTTACGTTGAATAAGTTGAGTCACACGACTCATAAACTGATGATCAAATTCTTTACTTAGCTTCGCATTTACTGGCAAATACCACCAGTTTTGTGATGCAAATTCGCGACATTTAACCGCATCTTTTTCTGTCATTAATAATGGTGACTGTTTTGCTAGCGCATTTAATGTCTTTGCTTGATACGCTTGATGATCTTCAAATGCAACCGCCTTAACAACATTAAAACCCTGTTGAGTTAAACTATCAAAAAATCGTTGCGGGTTACCAATACCTGCTATGGCAACACATTCATCATCAAAATTGGGCGCGACAAATTCGGTCGCTAGATCAGTATTTACCGCTTGCAGTGGTGCAGGTTCTAACAACATTAGCTGTTCATTCATATTATTGTCGGCAACTAGCGGGCCACCATTATTGATAATCCAATCAACTGAGTTAAGCCGCCACAAACCTTCACGTAATGGTCCTGCGGGAATTAAACACTCATTACCATAGCGTCTTGCGCCATCAACTAATGCAATTTCTAAGTCGCGCTCCAAGGCATAATGTTGTAGGCCGTCATCACAAATAATCACATCAACATTAAAATCATCAATAAGCTTTTGAGCAGCCAAAACCCGCTGACTGCCCACAACCATAGCGACCTGAGTACGCTGATAAATCATTAACGGTTCATCACCCACTTCATCAGGAGTACTCGAATTTGTAACCGCTCTAACACCAGTACCAGAACTGCCATAACCACGGCTAACGACACCCGGTTGCAAACCATTGGCTTTAAGTAAGTTGATTAAATGAATAACGGTTGGAGTTTTGCCACTGCCGCCAGCGGTAATATTACCCACTACAACAACAGGTACAGACAGTTGTGAGCGAGTTTTCAGCCCTAGGCGAAATAATAATCGTCTTAGGCTGGTAATTACTGCAAACAGTGCAGATAAAGGTAACAGCAGCCATTTAAGCCAATGTTTGCCGTACCATATTTGGTTAACTAACTTTTGCATCAGCTACCAAACTGCATCTGATATAAGTTAGCGTAAACTCCCTGCTGTTCAATCAAGTCGCTGTGTACTCCGCGCTCAATAATTTGTCCTTGATCAATCACCAAGATTTCATCTGCCGACTCAATGGTTGATAAACGGTGGGCAATAACCACTGAGGTTCGATTGTGGCGTAAATTGTCTAAACCTTGTTGAATGGCTTTTTCAGATTCAGTATCTAATGCTGAGGTGGCTTCATCTAAAATTAGCACGGGTGCATTACGTAAAATGGCACGTGCAATGGCAATTCTTTGACGTTGTCCGCCAGACAATAACACGCCATTTTCACCCACTTGAGTATCAAGCCCTTCAGGTAAAGCTTCAATAAACTCCATTGCCGAGGCAAGTTCAGCCGCTTGTTCAATTTGCTCACGAGTCACTTCACCTGGGTAGGCATAAGCAATATTGTTAGCAATTGAGTCGTTAAACAAGGTCACTTGTTGAGATACTAGTGCAACCTGTTCACGCAGGTTTTTCAATTGATAGTCATAAATACTGGTGTTATCAAGCTTAATATCACCTTCTTCTAACCCTTCATAAAAACGAGTAATTAAGTTGGCAATGGTGGACTTACCTGAACCTGAACGGCCAACTAAGGCCACTGTTTTACCTGATTTAACGGTAAAATCGATGCCATTAAGGGCTTTCTTATCTTGTTCAGGGTAGCTAAAGTTTACATTTTCGAAGCTCAAATCGCCTTTAACACGATCAACTTTATGGGTACCTGTATCTGACTCTGCTGGAGTATCTAATAATTCAAAAACCGTAGTACATGCTGCAATACCACGCTGGAATTCAGCATTAACTCGAGTAAGGTTTTTAATTGGCTGCAACATTGCCATCATTGCGCCTAGAATAGCGGTAAAAGTACCAGCGGTTAGTTCTGACTGCATGCTATCCCAACTTGCTGCATACAACACAAAAGCCAATGCAAATGATCCAATAATCATAATCAGAGGTTGGCTAACAGACTGTGCCACAGCAAGCTTCATATTCTGATGGCGGTTTTTATCATTCACTTGATAAAAACGTTTGGTTTCAGTTTCTTGACCACCAAAGGACAACACATTCTTATGGCCTTTAATCATTTGCTCTGTGGTTGCTGTTACGCCACCCATTGCTGACTGAATTTGTTTTGAAACTTTACGGAATCTTTTACTCACAACACTGATCACAACCCCCATTAAAGGGCCTATGACTAAAATACACAGTGATAATTTCCAAGAGTAAAAGAACATAATGGCTAACATGCCAAGAACGGTCATAGAGTCTCTTACAATGGATATCAAAGCACTACCCGATGCTCTGGCAATTTGTTCAGTGTCAAATGTGACTCTAGAAATAAGATTACCGCTGTTTTCACGGTCGATATAGCTCACAGGAAGTCTAAGATAATGTTCAAAAACCTGTTGGCGCATATCCATAATAAGTTTGGCACTCATATAAGATACGCAATAAGTTGACACAAAGTTGGCAAAACCGCGCAAAGTGAACATGGCTATCACCACAAAAGGCGCCATCTTCATAATATCGTTGTCGGTATTAAACCCACCGTGTGTGGGAATATCAACCCCAGCAACATTAGTGGCTGAGCTTGCAAAGCCTTGGTCGATAAAAGGTTTAATAAAAGCAATAAAACCGGCGTCAACTGCGCCATAGGTAATGAGCCCCAACACAGCCATAAAAAACATCGACTTCATGGGTAACACATAAATCATTAAGCGTTTAAATACGCTCCACATTTCATTATCAGATGGTGACGACATTAATAATATTCTTTACTGACAAACATGAACCACATTCTACTCTGCTTTAACAATCTCACCAAATCTAAACAAACGGTTATACCAAAATGGAGCCAGATCACGGCGATAACTGCTCACATGATAACCATCTTGATTAAATTTAATACTCAATTGCCCAAGCTCGCCCGTTGTTAGGCAGGTAATTCCTTTTGCTTGATAACGATCTAACACCTGCTTTTTAGGGAAACCATAGCGATTTTCAAAGCCAGCATTAATAATAGCTAACCTTGGATTAACTGCAGCAATAAAAGCCTCTGTCGATGACGTTTTACTGCCATGATGTGGCACAAATACAATATCGGCGGTGATTTTTTGAGCATGCTCAAGCAAATTAAATTCACGTTCAGACTCTATATCTCCAGTGAGTAATATATCTGTTTGTTTCGATTGCCCTGTGGTTATCATGCCGCTATAGGTATGATTTATGGCCAGTTTCACCACACAAGATTGATTGTTACTTTTATCTGACTGTAAATTGTCATTTAATACTGTCACGGTAACATTGCCCCAGCTTATTGTTCCCGCAGTACAAGGGCTTATGGTCAATTGAGGATAGTTTCTCAATTCAGGCGTTTTGCCAAGAATTCCATCCGAAATGATGTGCGTTGTATTAAAACGCTCGACGATATCTTTCACTCCTCCACTATGATCATTATCTAGATGGCTAACTATTAAGTAATCTAACTGCTGAATACCTTTGGCATCTAAAAAGGGTAAAATGGCTCTTTTGGCATAGCTGAAATCACCAAAAGCCGCCCCCGTATCGTACAAAATAGCGTGCTGCCCTTGCTGAATAACAATTGCACTCCCTTGGGCAACATCTAATACATGTAACTCAACCGTAGTAGCATAGAATGGACTTGCTAATTCATCTGCAAAACTGTTTGTCACATAAAATGTGGCTTGCAGCATTAAAGGTATATTGAGCAACACCACAGCCGCAAGCCTTGCTAAATCATAGGTATTTTCGTTTGCAAAATTTGAATAACGACCGCCAAACAATAATCTGTATACCTGCTTAAAGAGTGTGCTAAAGCCACCTGCTAACTGTATTAATACCACAGAAAATAATGAATACATTATTGCCAAAACCCACGCCTCACTTATCGGCAATATCGGGCTAGTAAATTGTTCTGCTAGACTTAACAACTCAACAAAAGGGCTCAACAACTGATCGGGTAGGTTAAACAACCATTTAGAATAGAATAAAGATAGTGCACTGAACCAACCCAAGAAGGGAGATAGCAATAAACCAATAATCAAACACATCATAGTCACAGGAATCACTAGCACACTAAACCAAGGAACCGCAAAAAGATTGATCCAAATACTATTAAGTGACAGCGTACCAAATAGTACTATTTGCAGTAGCCCTAGCCCTAACGAAAGACGCCACTGCACCGCCCATAAGCTGCTAATAAAATTTATTAGATTAGCTTTAACCTGCAACCATTTTGTAGATGAACTGCCTAACCGATGACTAGCGTGTGGCGGTACTGTTACTAAGTGTTTTGTTGTTTTGAATTCGGCATTATCAATAACGCTAAATATGATCATTAAAGCAATAAACGACAACCAAAAACCGCCACTTAACATTGCAAATGGATCAACTAACAACACTAAAAACATCGCATAAACTAATTTTTGCCAGGCACTATGATGATGCTTTAGTAAACTAAATGCTCCCCATATAAGTAGCATAAATAAAGCGCGCTGTGTCGATACTGCATAACCAGATAAGTAGGCATAAAACCAAGCTGCAGATATAGCACAACAAAGGGCAACCCAGTGTCCCAATCGACCTTGATGGACATTTAACGTCCTTAATAAACACAAGCTCCAGCGAGCTTTTAATAAGATAAATTGAGTAGTCCAATAGAAAAGCCCAAAAATGACCGATAAATGTAATCCCGATATAGCAATTAGATGACCCGTCCCCGTTTGACGGAGTTGCTGCCATCTCTCAGGTGAGATCAGGCTTTTATCACCAAACATTAATGCCAAAATAATAGCTTTGTTTTGAAAATCAGCTAAGTAAGATGTAAATTGATTTAGCCATAATTGTCGAAGAGTCGGCTGATAATCGACTAAATGACCTCGTTTTATACGGCCTTTAGCTTGAATATGTCGATTTATATAATAGCGTTGTTGATTAAACCCACCTTGGTTCATAATGCTAGTAATGGGCTTCAATTTGGTTTCAATTTGCCATATCTGACCCACTTTAACTTGCGGTGGTTGTTGCCAAGAGAGCCTGAACTTATCCCCTATAAAATCAGCGTCACGAGTTTGCTCAACATTGACTTTGTTTAATTTTGATTCAGTTACTTCAACATCTATACTTATCCAGTCGCGGTTAACACTAACAAGTGATATTATCTTCACGGTAAATAGGGTGTTGCTTGTAGGTATGTCATTAAGTTGAAAAGTTGACGTGTAAAAATAAACACTCATCCAAAACGTAGCCAAAAGCGCCCCACTAAAAAGTGGTGCTTTTGCCAAAAGAATTAACGCTAATATTAAGCCAATTGGTATCCACCAATTTGGTAACATTGCCGGCCAAAATAAAGCGCTTAGGCAAGTAATGCAAAAGCCAAAGACGAATCCATTCATCGGTACAAGATAAGTCAGAAACAGCATAAAATGCCAAAGAAAATAATAGAAAAGTTTATGCCAGATCCAAAAACACTTAAAAATCATAAGTATTTAAAAGTGTTTGGTACCCTATTAGAAAAACCCAACTTATGGTTATTAAATAGAAAATCTGCCCCAGGTGCATTTGCAGTTGGTTTGTTTGTTGCCTGGTTACCTATGCCTTTTCAAATGGTTGCAGCCGCCGGACTGGCAATATTTTTCAATGTTAATATTCCCGTTGCAGTTGCACTAGTTTGGCTCACCAACCCGGTCACTATGCCCTTTATGTTCTACGTTGCTTATTTGCTTGGTTCTAAATTGATGGGGTTACCTAGCCAACACTTTGAGTTTCAACTAGATTGGCAATGGATTGAAGCCTCTATTCACACCATTGGCCCACCCTTTTTATTAGGCTGTTTGGCATTAGGGGCTATATCGTCTTTGATTGGTTACTTTGTGATTCAAAGCTTATGGAAATATTCTATCCTGTTCAAATGGCAAAAGCGTAAATAAAAACACTAAGTAATGGCTATATAAAAAGCAGTGTTAACTAACACTGCTTTTTGTTTTTCAAACCCCATCAGATACTTTCAAAATGAGTTTATCGACCTGCTAGTGCTGTTGCTGGTGATATTCTTGTAGCTTTATAGGCTGGGTAAATAGTTGCTAGAAGGCTCATTATCAATCCAATAAAGGTCACAAATAACACATCATGTAATAGCACTTGAGAAGGTAAAAAGTCGATAAAGTAAATATCTGAGTCGAGTAACTTTATCCCCAATAATGTCTCAACGCTTTTCGCTAGTGCGCTTAAATTGACAGCGGTTACTACACCAATGACACCACCAATGGTACAACCTAACAAACCATTCAAACCACCTTGCATAATGAATATCAACATTACAGCAGATCGCTTTAAGCCCATGGTCATTAAAATAGCAATTTCTGAAGCTTTATCGCGAACCGCCATCACTAAGGTCGACACAATATTAAAACACGCCACCGCAATGACTAATGCCAACGCGATATACATCACCATTCTAACAAGTTGAATATCTTGGTATAAATGCCCCTGGGTTCGTGTCCAGTCATTTATATACAAATATTGACTTTGAGCATAGCCCAGATCACGTGTGGCGCTTGGCGCCTTAAACACATCATCAACATGCAACCTAACCCCTGTAACACCGTCACCATATGCCAATAATTCACTTAAATAGCTAATGGGTACATAAGCTTGGCTTGCTTCAGTTTCACCGCCTATATCATAAACACCTGATACAACAAAACGATGGCTTTTAGCGGCGCTTAAACGGGTGCTGTTAGAATCAGGGGTATACATTGATAAGGTATCACCCACCGATAATTGCAGTTTGTTTAATAGACTTCGACCCAACACAATATGGTTGTTATTTCCTTGCAAAGACTGCCAAGCGTCTGGCTGCATATATTGTTTAAGTGTCGACACCTCAGTTTCAAATTCAGTATCAATACCGTTGACAACAATGCCCTGAAAACCACCGGGACGTTGAACTAACCCTTGTAACCTTATAAAAGGCGCAACCCCGGTAATCTCAGGAATGTTATCGGCCATATCAGCAATAGACTGCCAATCATTAATGGGCTCGTTAACTCCCACTAATTCACCGTGTGAGATGACGCCTAATAAACGACTTTGCAATTCTTTTTCAAAACCGTTCATGGTAGACAAAGCAATAATCAATACCGCAACACCGAGTGCAATACCGGCGGTAGATGCAAAAGAAATAAATCCAATAAAGCCATTACCATTACTTTGGCGAGCACGATAAAAGCGCCAACCAATTAGAAAAGGAAGCCATTTACTCATGCGATTGATTTACCCTATTTTGCAGCACACCATCTTTCATGGTGACTTGACGGTCCATTTTAGTGGCTAGTTTATGATCATGGGTGACCACCACAAATGCGGTATTAAATTGTTGAGCTAATTCTTTAATCAATTCATATACAGTTTCAGCACTGGTGGCATCTAAATTACCTGTGGGTTCATCAGCTAACACCAGTTTCGGATTATTAATTAATGCTCTTGCAATGGCGACGCGCTGTCTTTCACCACCCGATAATTGAGCCGGAGTATGATTAAGCCTATGCCCTAGGCCAACTCGCTCAAGTAATCCTTGCGCTTTATCTAAAGTTTGTTGTTTATTTTTACCTTGAATAAACGCCGGCATAGCCACATTTTCAATGGCGGTGAACTCAGGTAAAAGATGGTGAAATTGATAAATAAAGCCTAAATCTTCATTCCTCAACTTCGCTTGTTTTGCTGAAGACAATTGATAAATATCAACGTCCTGAAGTAATACCTTCCCGTTACTAGGCGTATCTAAGGTGCCCATCACATGCAACAAGGTACTTTTTCCTGAACCTGAACTACCAACAATAGCCAGTTGTTCACCTTCATAAACGGTTAACTCAACCTCGTTGAGTACCTGAGTTGTCACTTCGCCATCATTAAAATGCTTACTGACTTTATTTACGGTGAGTAATATTTGCTTATTTGTTGTCATTATTCATATCTCAATGCATTTGCAGGCTCGACTCGGGCAGCCCTTAACGCAGGGTAAATAGTCGCTACAAGGGTAATTAATAATGTGCCCAGTACAATTATGGTCAACTGACTAATGGAAAGCTGTACTGGCAATGATTGCCCAGCACCTAAAATTGATACGCCTAGGGTATTTAAGATTTCATTAACGTTCAACGTTAATATCACACCTACAACAGTACCCAAGCCTAAGCCAAGCAACGCATTTAAAGAACCTTGTACTATAAAAATGTTCATTACCGCGCTGGTCGTTAATCCTTGGGTTTTTAGTACCGCAACATCGGTAGTTTTATCGACTACCATCATCACTAATGCCGAAACGATATTAAAAGCGGCTACCGCAACAATTAAACTCAGCATTAAAGACATCATGTTTTTTTCCATTTTCACCGCAGAAAATAAATGACCAAAATCGGCGCGCCAATCTTTAGTTTCAACAGGAAGTTGTTGGCTTTCAAGTAACGATACAATGTCAGATGAAATACGTTCTACATCAAATGGGTCTGTTAGATATACTCTTAACTCATCAATAACTTGCGGGTTTTTACGCATAAGTCGTTTGGCATCTTCATAGTGAACATATGCAACCGAAGCGTCCACCTGCGAGCCCATCTCAAATACCCCTGCCACAACAAATTTACGCTGGCTCGGCACAGGCCCCAACGGCGAGTAAACAACGCCTTCAGAGCTAAGTAATCTAATTTTATCGCCAGTTCTTACCTGTAGATTTCTAGCAAGCTGGCTTCCTAATACAATATGATAATCACCCGCTTTAAGTGAGTTAAACGCATCAGAATAACTATGGTCGACAATACTCGATAAACCGTTTTCTAACTCTGGAAATACGCCAATGACCTGTGCAGCACCTAAATTAGCATTAGATTGCAGCATCGCCTGTGTACTGGTACTGGGAGTCATTCCTTTAATACTGTGTGTAAGATTCACATCGTCTATTAATATTTGAGTATCTTGTTGCCAATTTTCAAACCCTTGTGGGTTAACCAAGGTCAATTGCGGCACAGCACCTAATATACGTTGTTTTAACTGCCCTTCTAGACCATTCATCACAGAGCTAACAATAATTAACGCCGCCACGCCTAAAAAAATACCCGACACAGCAAAAAGCGTTATAAAAGACGCAAATGCATTGGCTTTTTTAGCGCGCCAGTAGCGATAGCCTACAAAAAAAGAAAATCCAAAATTCATATAAATGGGTCATCCAATGCCGAGTTTACGGCGTATATTGGTTATTATTATGTCAAAATGACATTGATTGCACCGCTGAAAAAGCGAATGACTTGCTAAACCATCAAGTTGCGCACGATAATAGGGGTATTAGTTTGATAAATAAAGAGGCAAACCTTGATAAACGATAGCAATTCTTACTTTAGTGTGCCTCATCAATTTAATGTTTACCTAACAAAGTGGGATGCTAATCAACCCATCCCAGACGACAATCAACTCAGACAGATGCAATCTACTGGGCTTAAACTGTTGTCTGAGGTTAAAGCATTGGAAGCTAGCTGTTTATTGCAATTAAGGCAATTAGATACAGAAACCAAAGCGATTGTAGATTTTTTGAAGTTACAATCTCGAAAAGTTGACCTGGTTTTACAGCATGTTTTAGAAAAAGAAACTCAAACAGGCCAAGCTTATCAGGGATTTCAATTTGGCGGCAGTGGATTAAGTATTTTTTCACCGACTGAGCTTAACGAAGGAGAGTTATTTAGCTGCCATATTTATTTACATGCTGAAGTTGTCGCAGTGCTGTGTATTTGTGAAGTAGTCAGTGCCAAACAAATAACCTCAAATGTTGATGACACGAATGAACAATGGCAAATTGAACTCGCATTTGCTCAAGTTCTAGATGAAGATGTTGAACAGTTAGTTAAAGCTAGCTTAAATGTACAACAAAAAATGCTTAAACTGCGTAAGCAACAGCGTAACGATAATCTGTAAGTTTTCTCAATAACAAGTTAATCAATTCAATGAAGCAATTTAGTGTAACTGCCCCACCTAGTGTCAAAAAAGGTCAACAACAGCAAATACTTGCCACTTTAGGCGGTGTCTCACAAGCTGTGGCCATTAGTCATTTAGTTAACCAACATGCTGGCACTAGCCTAATTGTCACTCACGACACGCCTAGTGCGCTTTCACTTGAGGCAGAACTAAGCTACTTATTGGCACAATCTGCAATTAATGTATGCTTATTTCCAGACAGAGAAACCTTACCTTACGACAGTTTTTCGCCACATCAAGACTTAATTTCTCAACGTCTCGAATCATTAGCACAAATTAGCCAAAACAATCACAACGTGGTTATTGTGCCCGTTAATACCTTAATGGTTAAACTGCCACCCAAGTCGTTCCTAACTGCGAATGTACTCATACTAAAAAAAGGCGATATTTTTAGTCTAGATCAAGTCAGAAAGCACTTAACCGATACCGGGTACCATATTGTTGATCAAGTTTATGAACACGGCGAATTTGCCATTCGAGGATCGATCATTGATATCTTTCCAACAGGTTCAAAACAGCCGTTACGCATTGAATTATTTGATGATGAAGTTGAATCAATTCGCTTTTTTGATGTAGAAACCCAACGTTCAGGAATGACCCTAGAACACATTCGAATGCTACCGGCAAAAGAATTTCCAACAGACAATGCATCAATAGAAGGTTTTAGGCAAAGATATCGCCGTCACTTTGATGTGATTTCCAAAGAAGCAGAATCGGTTTATCAACTTGTTAGCCGTAATTTAATGCCTGCGGGCATTGAAAACTATTTGCCGCTATTTTTTGATGAAACCGCAACGTTATTTGATTACCTGCCCAGCGACAGCCAATTAATTACCATTGGGGATATTGAAAGCGCAAGCCAGCATCATTTACATGAAGTACATAGTCGTTATGAAGACAGACGTGTCGACCCATTAAGACCGTTACTGCCACCTAAAGAGCTATTTTTACTTAATGAACAGTTATTTACTGCTTTTAAGACAATGGTACGCACTCAGTTTGTTCAGCAACAAACCAGCAGTGACGAAAATGAACCATCAGCCAATAAATTACCTAAAGCAGCACTTCTTGCTAAAGCGTCAGCCATTGAAGATATCAATGCGAACCATAAATTAAAGCAACCTCTACAAGCCCTACAGCAATACAGCACTCACCACAGCCAAATGCTATTTGTTGCTGAATCAGAAGGTCGTCGAGAAGCATTAGTAGAATTGCTTGGCAAAATTGATATCAAGCCAACAGTTTTTAAGCACTTTAATGATTATCTATCTGCTAAAGAATTTGTTGGGCTTATTGTTTCACCTTTGTCAAAAGGCTGTGAGTTAGATCTTGGCACTAAAGGCAACGTCAGTATCATTTGTGAAACTGAACTATTTGGCCAACGAATCTCTCAGCAACGACGTCGGGATAAACAAAAGCAAGTAAGTTCAGACGTACTGGTCAAAAACTTAGCCGAGTTAAAAGTTGGCCAACCCATCGTTCACCTTGAACACGGTGTTGCCTTATATCAAGGTTTAGAAACCCTAGACACGGGGGGCTTAGTCGCTGAATATTTAAAGTTAGAATATGCTGGAGGCGACAAACTTTATGTGCCGGTATCATCACTACATCTAATCAGTCGCTATAGTGTTGGCAATGATGAAAATACCCAATTAAATAAATTGGGGAATGAAACATGGGCGAAAGCAAAGAAAAAAGCCATTGAACGTATCCGCGACGTTGCAGCAGAATTATTAGATGTATATGCCAGAAGACAAGCCAGACCCGGTGAAGCGCTTAGCTTAGATCAAGAAGAATATGCCATGTTCTCACAAGGCTTTCCTTTTGAAGAAACCGTCGACCAAGAAAGTGCTATTCATGCCGTTCTTGCTGATTTACAAGCACCAATGGCGATGGACAGGCTGGTATGTGGCGATGTTGGATTTGGTAAAACAGAAGTGGCCATGCGCGCTGCATTTGTCGCCGTTAATGCAGGTAAACAAGTGGTGGTATTAGTGCCAACCACCCTACTTGCTCAGCAACATTTTGAAAACTTCAAAGACCGTTTTGCTGATTGGCCAGTTGTGATAGAAGTTATGTCACGTTTTAAAACCGCTAAAGAACAAAACCAAGTCATTACAGAGCTAAGCGAAGGTAAAGTTGATATTGTTATCGGCACCCATAAGTTACTCACCTCTGAAGCCAAGTTTGATAATTTAGGTCTGCTAATTATTGATGAAGAGCACCGTTTTGGTGTGCGTCAAAAAGAAAAGATTAAAGCATTACGTGCCAATGTAGACATTCTTACATTAACGGCCACCCCAATTCCACGAACCTTGAACATGGCTATGTCGGGTATGCGTGATTTATCTATTATTGCCACGCCACCAGACAAACGTTTAGCCGTTAAAACCTTCGTACGTGAATACGATAAAGCCACCGTGCGTGAAGCCATTCTGCGTGAGATTCTACGTGGTGGCCAAGTGTATTATTTACACAACAACGTTGAAACCATTGAGAAAACCGCTGACGATATTAAAGACTTATTGCCCGAAGCGAGAGTAGTGACTGCCCATGGGCAAATGCGCGAACGCGATCTGGAAAAAGTCATGTCAGACTTTTATCACCAACGCTTTAATGTATTGGTTTGTACGACCATTATTGAAACCGGTATTGACGTGCCAACAGCGAATACCATCATCATCGATCGCGCTGATAAATTTGGTTTGGCTCAATTACACCAATTAAGAGGTCGTGTGGGACGTTCTCATCATCAAGCTTATGCCTATATGATGACCCCACACCCTAAACGTATGACGCCAGATGCCCGTAAGAGACTAGAAGCCATCGACGCATTAGAAGATTTAGGCGCAGGCTTTATGCTTGCAACACAAGACTTAGAAATTCGTGGTGCAGGTGAATTACTGGGTGATGAACAAAGCGGCCATATTTCTAAAATTGGCTTTAGCTTGTATATGGAGATGCTTGAGTCGGCAGTTAAAGCCCTTAAACAAGGTAAAGAGCCTTCATTAGCCAATATGATGAGCGCCGTATGTGACATTGATTTACGCATTCCCGCGCTGCTGCCAGATGATTACGTTAGTGATGTTAATATGCGACTATCATTGTATAAGCGTATTGCCAACTGCGATTCACAAACGATGATTGACGAGTTAAAAGTAGAGTTTATTGACCGGTTTGGCATGTTGCCCGACCCAACAAGAAACTTATTAGATGTTACGTTATACAAACATCAAGCAACAGCACTTGGATTACACCGAATTGAAATGCACGCTAAAGGTGGCAGCATAGAATTTAGTGAGCAACATAATATTGATCCAATGTTTATCATTGATTTATTACAAAAGCAGCCACAAATTTATCGAATGGATGGACCAAATAAGTTAAAGTTCACCATACCAGCTGAAACCAGTAAAGACAGACTCGCGTTACTAAAAACTTTACTCGAACAGCTTGAAAAACATCAAACTGGAGAACGCAAGAGTGCTTCGTAACTTATTATTATCTGCAATAACCTTAAGTGCGCTATCTATTTCAACTTCGGCCTCAGCTAAAACGTGGTTTGAAGTAGAAGTGTTTATATTTGAACGCCAAACAAATGTAACCGAACAGTGGCCAAATACTCCTGCGCCACAAATTAATGAGCGTGCAATAGACTTAATTACCCCCGTTATTAGCACCGATATTTCTGGCGTGGCTTCTGGTTTAAATAGCTGTATTGGCTCTGATTGGTCAACAGACAATCCTTCTGATTGTAACGACCCATTATCCAGCAATACGGTTAGAACTCACCCAAGCAACGTGCCGTTTTCTATTGCAGCCGATAAACCACAACAAGCCTACTTGAACGATAAAGTGGTGTTATTATCTGAAAGCCAAAGTAAGTTTGCCGAAATTATTAAAGCTGTCAGTCGAGAAAGAAATGTTAAGCCAATGCTGCATCTTACTTGGCAGCAAGATATGCAATCGAAAAGACGCACCAAACCCATTCGAATTTTTGCAGGCAAAGACTTTTCTGACCAATTTGAATATCACGGTCAACAAATTGTAGAAAAGAACGATTCTCTGCCAGATGTTCAATTTTCAATGAACGACTTCTCAAATTTTGGTCAATTTATTGAACCTCAACACGTTAAGCCTGTATGGGAAATAGATGGCACAATAAACATTTATTTAAGCCATTATTTATACATTGAAAATGATTTAGCCTTAAGAAAGCCCATACAAAAGCTTGTTGAAAATCATTATAGTGAGTTCAATGAGTTTGATGCGGTAAATACCCAAGTAGAAAAGACGATGCAGCCTTTTTTACAGTCTATTCCATTAAAGCAAAATCGTCGTGTACGCAGTGGAGAAATTCATTACTTTGACCACCCACAAATGGGAATTGTGATGCAAATAAGAAAGATGGCACAACCCACCATGTCCAGACCGATTGATTTAGGCGAGGCTTCCGCTGAAACCTCAACTAATCTACCGGAGAATAATTTCAACTATTAGCCTCTGCAGAATACAGGATGACGGCTCAGCGCCGTCATCCTAGATATATTGCACAGTTTAACCAAGTTATTAATTTAGCTCAGCCGCATTGATTTTTTTTGTTAATTCAATGGCGTTCAGCCACCTAGACTCTTGTTCTAGTGCATTCATTACCACAGCAACTTGAGGCTTTAACGTTTTTGCATTGGCAAAAGGTTCAGTTTCGGGCCACTGGAATTCATTCAACAACGTTGCCACGCCTGCGGGGTCATTGCACACTAAAATCATATCGCACCCGGCAGATAATGCGGCTTGGGCGCGTCCTACATAATCACCGGCAAAACTTGCGCCTTTCATACCTAAATCGTCAGAAAAAATCACCCCATTAAACTGTAATTGTTGGCGTAAAACCGTTTGTAACCAGTACTCAGAAAAACCAGCAGGTTGATCATCTATTTTGTCATAAACTACATGTGCTGGCATCACTCCATTTAACAACTGTTTGTCGATTAACTGTTTAAACGGCAGCATATCAAATGACTCTACTTGCTCTCTAGTACGACTATCTACCGGCATTGCAATATGTGAATCAGCCGCAACACTACCGTGCCCTGGAAAATGTTTTCCCACAGCAGCCATACCCGCATCATTCATGCCTGCGATAAAGCATTCAGCTAACTGACTAACAACTTCAGGGTCAGCACTAAAACTGCGCTTGCCAATCACTTCACTGATGCCATTAACATCTAAAACTGGCGCAAAACTTAAGTCGATATCACAGGCTAAAAGTTCAATGGCCATTAAATAACCACATTCTTTCGCCCATACTTTTGCTAATGCAATATCATTTTTTGCTGCGGGTAAAATATCCCCCATTGCTGGGATATGAGTAAATCCTTGGGTGAATCGTTGTACTCGACCACCTTCATGATCAACCGCAATTAATAGATCATTGCGAATTTTTCGCAGTTGTTTAATTAATAAGACCAATTGCTCTTTAGTAGCAAAGTTCCTCGAAAAAAGGATAACGCCGCCTACTTGCGGCTGTAATAATTGTGCTGTTTCTGTATCCGACACGGTCAAACCCGCAAGATCCATCATTAAATAACTCAACGGCATACCTCAATACTTTTGGCCAATCACTCAAGTAAAATAAGCTAGGCTAATCTGAAAAAATAACATAAGAAAAACTAATGAACTGTAATAACAAAAATATGGGATACTCTATCAAATATACGAGTATGACCTACACTCTTGTTGATTATACTCATGAATAACAAAAACAATAAACGACCAGATAAAGGTTAATTCAATGATTAGCGTATTTGACATGTTCAAAATTGGCATTGGTCCATCTAGTTCACACACTGTCGGGCCAATGAAGGCTGGCAAGATTTTTATGCAAAATCTTGCTGATAAAAATCTTTTAGCTGAAACTGATGAATTGCAGGCTGAACTATTTGGATCTTTAGGCCAAACCGGTAAAGGTCATGGTACAGGTAAAGCCGTTATTTTAGGTTTGATGGGAGAAGACCCTGAAACCGTAGAAACTGACAAAATTGATGCAATTTTGGAACAGGTTTCAAGCGAGCAAAAGTTAACCATCTCTGATGGAAGGCAGGTTAAGTTTACCCGTGAAAGTGGCATCACCTACCATAGAAGAAAGTCATTACCGGCCCATGCCAATGCGATGACTTTATACGCTCTATCAAACGGGCAAATTATTTATCAGCGCACTTATTATTCAGTGGGTGGCGGCTTTATTTTAGATGAAGATGAAATTACCCAACGTAACGCCTCTCCTGCTACCCCAATAAAAGAAGCGCCATATGACTTTAATAGTGCCAGCCAATTACTACAACTTTGTTGTGACAATGGGTTAAGTATCTCTTCGTTAATGATGGCAAATGAATTAAGCATTGCTAACGAAGATGAAGTAAAACAAGGTCTTTGGCATATTTGGCAAACCATGAAAACCTGTGTTGAACGAGGTTATCAAAAAGAAGGTATTTTACCTGGAGGCTTAAAACTCCGTCGTCGAGCGCCAGCGTTATATCGTCGATTAAAAGCTGAAGGTAGAAACAACGTAGACCCACTTACCGCAATGGATTGGGTAGACTTATTTGCTTTATCAGTGAATGAGCAAAATGCGGCAGGTGACCGAGTTGTTACCGCACCAACCAATGGCGCCGCGGGAATAATTCCTGCCGTATTGTGTTATTACGATACCTTTGTTCAAGAAGTGGATGAAGATGTATGTGTTCGCTACTTATTAACCGCAGCGGCTATCGGCATTTTATATAAAAAGAATGCTTCAATTTCAGGTGCTGAAGTGGGCTGCCAAGGTGAAGTGGGCGTTGCTTGTTCAATGGCGGCAGCAGCATTAACTGAAATCATGGGTGGCACTGTTGAACATGTCGAAAATGCAGCCGAAATTGGTATGGAGCATAACTTAGGTTTAACCTGTGACCCTGTGGGTGGTTTAGTGCAAGTACCGTGTATTGAGCGAAATGCAATGGGCGCAGTTAAAGCCATTAATGCTTCAAGAATGGCATTACGTGGCGATGGTAACCACAAAGTCTCATTAGATAAAGTCATCAAAACGATGATGGATACAGGTAAAGATATGCGCAGCAAGTATAAAGAAACGGCTAAAGGCGGTCTTGCTGTAAATATTGTTGAGTGTTAGAAGCTTAATCTTTATAAACCGTTTAATGATTAAATTCATAATGCCAGCCTTGATGGGTTGGCATTTTGTTTTTAAAAACGTTGCTTTATTGCTGTTTAAAGCATTATATATGGCTAATGACTTTATATAAGGAAATAAACAACGATGAAAAATATTATTTGTGATATTGATGGTGTATTACTTCACGATAACAAGTTAATTCCTGGTAGTGATAAGTTTATTCATCGAGTACTCGAGCAAGGTAACCCTTTAGTTATATTAACTAATTATCCTGTTCAAACAGGAAAAGATTTACAAAACCGTCTAGGAGCCGCAGGAATAGACGTACCTGAAAGCTGCTTTTATACCTCAGCCATGGCAACAGCAGATTTTCTGAAGCATCAAACAGGCACTAAAGCTTTTGTCATTGGTGAAGGTGCCCTCACCCATGAGCTTTACAATGCCGGTTTTACCATTACCGACATCAACCCAGACTTTGTGATTGTGGGTGAAACCCGTTCATACAATTGGGATATGATTCATAAAGCCGCCAGATTTATTGCCAATGGTGCACGCTTTATTGCCACAAACCCTGATACTCACGGGCCAAACTATAGCCCGGCTTGTGGTGCATTATGTGCCCCGATTGAACGAATTTCAGGCAAAATGCCTTTCTACGTTGGTAAACCATCATCATGGATTGTGCGATCAGCACTTAATCATATCCAAGGACATTCAGAGAATACCGTCATTATTGGCGACAATATGCGCACCGATATCTTAGCAGGCTTTCAAGCAGGTTTAGAAACCATCCTAGTAACGAGTGGCGTGAGTCAAATAACCGATATCGACAAAGAGCCGTTCAGACCAAATCATGTATTTGCTTGCGCAGGTGATATTGATGTGGTTTAACCTTATCAAGAGTTTTTGTTTATAATTAGTCTCATAAGTATTTACATTAGGTAACATTTTTACTCAAAAGCTCTCTTGAATTAGAGAGCTAGCTTGCTCATCATGTCTTGGAAGTTCATCAAAATAATAACAATGGAATTCCCATGAAGCAGTTTTATCCCCTTTGTACTACCGCTGTCATCGTTGGCGCATTAACCGTTACCGCCTGTAATCAAAATAATCAGCACCCAAATCCAGATTCTCAGCAATCTAATTCTGCAGTCATTAGCCAAAATGGCAATGACACGCTAGTCACCTTTAACGAACAACGTTTTCGTGAAGATATAAAGCAACTTGCCTCTGATGAGTTTGAAGGCCGTGCACCAACCACCCGTGGAGAAAAACTCACTATTGAATATCTCACCAAACAGTTCTCTGAAATGGGCTTAGAAGGCGCCAATAATGGCAGTTTTTTACAAGCGGTCCCAATGGTGACTTATACCGCAAGCGAAGATCAAACTATTAGCTTAGCTGATATCCCGATGCAATATAGAAAAGATATCGTACTCAGCAGTCGTCATAACCATGAAAAAATTGACATAGCCAATGCTCCATTAGTATTTGTTGGATACGGGATTGATGCTCCGGAGTATCAATGGAATGATTACAAAGATATTGATATGAAAGGTAAAATTGCAGTCATTCTAGTTAATGACCCAGGTTTTGCCCACCCAGAGGGTGATAAGTTTAATGGTTTAGCCATGACTTATTATGGTCGCTGGAGTTATAAGTTTGAACAAGCAACCCGTGCAGGAGCATTAGGCGCCATTATCATCCACGACACCAAACCCGCCTCTTATCCTTGGTCTGTTGTTGAAAATAGTTGGACCGGGCCACAACAAGACTTAGTACTCAATACCGACGAAGCACTTAATCGAATTCAGGTTGAGGGGTGGATGACTTTAGATGCCGCCAATAGCCTGTTCACCAAAGCTGGGTTATCTTTACCCACTTTAATGGAGCGTGCTGCAGATCAACCCGTTAATGTAGAGCTTAACCAAACGGCCTCAATATCTTTTACTAATAAGACTGAATATTCGGATAGCTATAATGTGGTCGCCACCTTGAAAGGTAGCTCTCAAGCAGAAGAACATATTCTCTATACCGCACATTGGGATCATATTGGTAAAGATGAAACCAAAGCTGGCGATCAAATTTATAATGGTGCACTCGACAATGCTTCTGGTACTGCTGGCATTATGGAAATAGCCCGTCAATTCGCTGATGCAGCCAAAAATGGCAACCCACTAAAACGTTCACTCACTTTTGTGGCAACAACGGGTGAAGAGCAAGGGTTATTAGGTTCACGTTATTATGCCGCAAACCCTATCTACCCTTTAGAGAAAACGGTGGCGGTATTCAATTTAGACAGTACCAACATCTATGGTAAAACCAAAGATTACACTATAATTGGTAAAGGCCAGTCTGAGTTGGAAAACTATTTGATTGATGCGGCAAAACAACAAAACCGCATCGCTATATCTGAAAAGAACCCTGCCTCTGGAGGTTTTTTCCGCTCAGACCATTTCAGTTTTGCTAAATATGGTGTTCCAGCGGTATTTGCTGGTGGAGGTAACGAGCCTTTAGATGAAGCAACGGCTGAATATAAAGCGCAAATGCAACAAACCATGAAAGGGTGTTATCACAACGTATGTGACCATTACCAAGAATCATGGGATTTATCTGGGGCATTACAAGATTTAGCCGTCTATTACCATGCAACAGAAGCACTTGCTAATAACCAAGACTGGCCAGGATATTTTGCGGCATCTGAGTTTTACCACTTAAGACCTGCAAAATCTGAATAGCAATGTCAGTCCGCTAAAACGATAGCGCCTTTTTAAAGCCCATTCACATGGGCTTTTTGTTTAAAAAACCAGCTGACCCTAAGATATTTTCAACAACTCAAACTTCATCATCCCCATTGAAAAATCAACAATATTTCGCCACAAATACGCTAATAAATATGAATTCCTCAATTATTAACGAATATCAGTAAACATTCTTTATTTTTAAAAACATTAAAAAGGATAATTCCCATAAAAAAAGCCCATTTAATGATGTTTAATCAAAAATAACACTTGGATGATGAACAAAATGCTGGCAAAGTAGATTCCAGATAAAGATTAATTAAATGTTTTTGGAGCAGTTTTATGTGTTCAATATTTTCAATTTTAGATATCAAGTCAGATGCAAGTGAACTTCGTCAGGTTGCACTTGAAATGTCAAAACTGCTTAGACACCGTGGCCCAGATTGGTCAGGTATTTACGCTGACGACCGCGCTATTTTAGCCCATGAACGTCTAGCGATTGTTGACGTTGACCATGGTGCACAACCTTTAATAAGCCAAGACGGCAACATCGTTTTAGCCGTTAACGGTGAAATCTACAACCACAAACAATTAAAAGCTGAGTTAGGTGAGAAATATCAGTACCAAACAAACTCAGATTGTGAAGTTATCTTATCGCTATATCAAGAATATGGCGTTGAATTTCTAGATAAATTAAACGGGATTTTTGCCTTTGTTCTTTATGACAAAACTAAAGATGCGTTTTTAGTTGGCCGTGACCATATTGGTATTATCCCGTTATATACAGGCCATGATGCCGCGGGTAACTTTTATGTTGCGTCTGAAATGAAAGCCCTTATGCCGGTTTGTAAAACAGTTGAAGAATTTCAGCCTGGACAGTACCTCTATTCAAAAGATGACAAACCAAGCAAATATTATGTTCGTGACTGGATGGAGTTCAGCGCCGTAGAAGAAAACCCTGCAAGCGTTGAAGAACTTCGCGATGCATTAGAAGCCGCAGTAAAACGTCAGTTAATGTCTGATGTACCTTATGGTGTTTTATTATCTGGCGGGTTAGATTCATCTGTAATTTCAGCTATTACGCAAACTTTTGCAAAACATCGTATAGAAAATGACGGTGAGACTGGCGCATGGTGGCCACAACTGCATTCATTTGCAGTAGGTCTTGAAGAGTCTCCAGACTTAAAAGCCGCGCAAAAAGTGGCTGATGCAATTGGTACCATTCACCACCCAATTACTTACACCTTCCAAGAAGGTTTAGATGCCATAAAAGAAGTTATTTATCATCTAGAAACTTATGATGTGACCACCATTCGTGCAGCGACGCCGATGTACTTAATGGCACGAAAAATTAAAGCCATGGGTATCAAAATGGTGTTGTCGGGTGAAGGTGCTGACGAGTTGTTTGGCGGATATTTATACTTCCACAAAGCACCAAACGCTCAAGCTTTCCATGAAGAATTAGTGCGAAAATTAGATAAACTGCACTTATTTGATTGTTTACGTGCTAACAAAGCTATGGCCGCATGGGGATTAGAAGCACGTGTACCATTCTTAGATAAAGAGTTTATGGATGTTGCAATGCGCATTAATCCTGAAGCCAAAATGTCTAAAGACGGTAAAATAGAAAAACATATTCTTCGTCAGGCGTTTGAACACAAGTTACCTAAAGAAGTTGCTTGGCGTCAAAAAGAGCAATTTAGTGATGGTGTGGGTTACTCTTGGATTGATGGTTTAAAAGACCATGCAGCGAAACATGTTGACGATGTTCAACTTGCGAATGCCAAGTTCCGTTTCCCTTACAACACCCCTGAAACCAAAGAAGCGTACTTCTATCGTTGCTATTTTGAGGAATTTTTCCCACTACCCACGGCAGCAGAAACTGTACCGGGTGGTAAATCAGTCGCATGTTCTACGCCAGAGGCATTAGCATGGGATGAAAGCTTACAAGGAATTATTGACCCTTCAGGACGCGCCGTAAGAAACGTGCACGAAAGTAGCTATCAATAAACACGTTAAACTCGCTACTTTTTATTGCCAACGCCCTTTTAATCAAAGGGCGTTTTTGATCCTAATCAATGAGTACAGCCAACTCGCGTATTAAATTTTGACCGTGATGGCCGATTATCAATTATTATTTGATAATAATTCAAAAAATATCCTATATATCATTTACTGCCAAAAAGTTATCATACTAACATGAACAGAGTATTCACTCTAAATGCGATTTTACAACTTAAGACACCGCTAATATCAGCCTGCTTTTTACTTTTTTGGAATACAAATTATGACACATCCTATTATTGCTGACTTGCAAAAACGCTATACCACTAAACATTATGACCCAACAAAACGTGTATCTGCTGAAGACATGGCTGTTATATGTGAAACCATGCGTTTGTCTGCATCTTCAATTAATTCTCAGCCGTGGAAATTTATTGTCATAGAAAGCGATGAAGCAAAACAACGTATGCACGATACATTTGCGAATAAGTTTCAATTTAACCAAAAACATATTAAGCAAAGCTCACATGTCATTTTATTTGCACATAATCCCAAATACACCAGAGATGACTACGCAAAAGTAGTCGATCAAGGTATTGCAGACCAACGCACCAAGCCAGAAGATCGAGAAACGGCATTTGGTGGTTTTGCTTTTGCAGAAATTAATACTGATGAAAATGGGAATACCGCGTCATGGACTAAAGCGCAAACCTATTTAGCCTTAGGTAACACGCTCCACACACTTGCAAGACTAGGTATTGACTCCACTACGATGGAAGGGGTTGATAGTGAATTAATCAGTGAAATTTTTTCAGAAGAACTAGAGGGTTATGTCTGTGAGGTGGCTTTGGCCATTGGTTATCATCATCAAGATAGTGACTACAATGCCAAGCTACCTAAATCGCGACTCACTAAAGAGCAAGTGATTAAAACTATTTAAAATTAATTCCAAATTATTAATCGGGCAATGGTGTTTTTAATGCACTATTGCCCTTTTTTCTTTGTCATTGTTTGTATATATTTGAAATGTATCTCATTAATATTTAGTAGTATTTTTTTGAGAAGATATCGGTTTAATAAAACTATTTAGAAACAAAAAATCGATTGTTTAATTTGATTTGTCACTGACAATAACCATCAAAAATCAATTTAAAATTATCACAATAAATAACCCGTTATCTGTTCAAAAATGTTCGAAAATTCATTTAACTGAATGATAAGAAGGCTCACAATGTCACAAGCAAAGTCAACATTAGAACAATGGCGGATATTACAAGCTGTTGTTGATTACGGTGGGTACGCCCAAGCAGCTCAGCAGTTGAATAAAAGCCAGTCTTCTCTGAATCACGCTGTGGCTAAATTACAGCGTCAATTAGATATACAGCTACTTGAAGTTAGAGGCAGAAAAGCATATTTAACTGAGCAAGGTGAAGTAATGCTTCGTCGTTCACGACATTTAACTCAATCTGTTGATGAGTTAGAACAATTAGCTTCTAATCTGGGACAAGGTTGGGAACCTAGCCTCACAATAGCAAAAGAAATCATTTATCCGACAGAAACATTGGTAAATGCACTCAAAGCATTTATTCCTTTCAGTAGAGGCACTCGTGTTAGTGTTGTTGATTCGGTCATATCTGGTACACATGATTTAATTAATCAACAATCGGTAAATATCGCAATTTGCGCTACCCCACCAAAAAGTCATTTAGCTCAACCATTATGTGAAGCAGAATTTGAATTAGTCTGCCACCCTATGCATCCATTAGCCCACCTTCAAACTATCGATGATGAAAAGCAATTAGCTCAATATCTCCAAATTGTAATTAAGGATACCGGCATTAATGCGAATCAAGATACCGGTTGGTTAAAATCAGAACAACGCATAACTGTTTCAAATTTTCATGAAGCAAAAGTATTGATTGCACGTCAAATTGGTTTTTGTTGGATACCTAACTTTTTAGTTGAAAAAGAGATAGAATCTGGTGAGTTACATCGATTAAAGTTGCATGGTAGTCATAAAAGAAGAATCACATTAAATTTGATTGTGCCTAACAGAGATAGACAAGGCCCAGCATCTAAGTTGCTAGAAAGCTTGATTTTATCGCAACATAACATAGCCACACTCAAATAAAGGCCATAGCAGTGAAACAATTAACACTATACAGTTAGGTTTAATGAAGTGTGAGTATTTTCATTAGTAGAGTCCGCTTGATTTGATTGATACGCCAAAGTCGCAATGGGCATTAAAGGCTTATCTGTTTCTGTTGACTCAATCATTTCCTGTTTAAAGCGAACTTGTATTAATGAAGGCTGTTGCGATTCTGCTGCCTGCTGATATGGCGCTAACTGAGACTCTTGAAAGCCCTGAAATTCATCATTAGTTTGTTGATAAGTGTTAGCGAGCTCATTAATAGATTGATTATCATCTGCACTAAAAACCTTATCTTTACGTAATTCAGCTAGCTCTGCTTTAGCTTGATTCATTTTCTGCACTGCCTCTGCAGCCACTTTAATATCGGCACTAGATGGTTGAACGGGTGCCATTGCAGCGGCATAAACCTTTTGCATTTTATTGTATGTGGCTAATGGATCACCTTCTATCACGCTAACATCAATTTTTACCTCACCTTCAACGGCATATCTATTGCCATCAGGGCCTTTTTCATAAGTGTAGGTAGGTGATTGCGCAAACATGCCCCCGACAGCTTTATGGGCTTGTTCATGTTGCTTCACTTCCATATCTCGGGCAGATAATTCAGAAATGATCTCTTGTTCTATAGCATCAATTTTTTGTTGCTGTTGTGAAGTTTCCTTTTCAGTTTGTCGCTCATCGTCTTGAGAGTCTTGCGCAATATTTTCATTTTGGATTTGAGATGATTGTTTATCAATTGAGTGTGTAACTGACTCGGTAATATTGTCAGTTTGGGCCGTTGGTGACAATTCATCTACCGTTTGATTCACTAATGGTTTACTAACCGGGTTATTAGCATTAATTGAAAAACCTGCCGACGTATTATTGACCTTAGAATTGTTAATTTGAAAAAGTGATGAAGGCGGAAGTGTCGCTTGATCAGAAGCATTAAATTTAGCTTCAAACTGCGTATTATGTTCTTCACTCTGCATCGCTATTTGAAGCGGGTTTAAAGCAGAAATATGTCCTGGCCCTGTTCGTAAACTTAAGCCTTCAGTTAGGCTAATATTATTGGGGGTAGTTTTGACAGAAGTCGAGTTAATCAGGGTATTTTGACGAACATTATCAGTAACTGATTGAGAGGTTAATTTGGCATTCTGACTTGTCGTCGCCATTGAATAAGCAACATTATTTCGAATAACAGGAGAAGTTAACCCTTTTTTTGAATCAGGGGCAATAGCTAAGTCTACTCTAGAGGATTGAGTAGACGTAGGCCGTTTGATTGAAACCTGCACGGCCATGGGGTTCGAAGGTTGTCGAATATCCATTTTTAACCAAGCGATTGATTGTATAAGGATTAACTTACACTTCTAGCTTAAGGTTTAAGGTTTAAGGTTACATTACACTTCTATATCAATAATACTGCCGACAGTATTATCAGCAGCTTGAATCACTTTGGCTGACGCTTCACCTTGCTGAACTGATTCAATTGCCGAGACAATAGCCTCATTTTTATCTACCGACTGGGTAGACTGGCTACTTAAAGTCACTGTATCTTCTTGAACCGTTGGCGTAGTTGAAGCCTGCGTTTCTGGTGCTGCAACCGCTGTTGTCGCCTGAGCCAAACCTTGTTGTGAGCTTTGTAAGCCTTGAACGCCAGATGAATAAGCAGATTGAACATTCATAATTTAACCTTATTTGTACAGCTAAATGATAGCTTGATTATGGCTTATTTGGCGTAAAATGTACAGGTTTTAACCAGCACTCAGTAGGTTGTAAGTTAGCATGAATGGGCGGTCCACTCGCCTTGCCAATCTTTAAACACAGGGTTAAAGCCTTGTTTTTTCATCACTTCAACCATTGTTTCTACGGATCTTTCATCACTTATTTCAAATTGATCTAATTGCGAATTCGGTTCAACATATCCCCCAGGTTGCGTTGAACTTCCCGCGCTCAAATTAGTGATGCCTAGAGGGAGAAGATTCTCTCTTAACTCAGGAGTTTCTCTGGTCGACAAACTAATATCTAGCTGGTGATTTAACAATCTAAAGGCACAAATTAATTGCACTAAGCCCAAATCCGTCATCAATACTTTTGGTTGAATACCACCGGTACAAGGTCGTAATCTTGGTAATGAAATGCTATAACGAGTTTGCCAATATTTTTGCTCTAAATACGCTAAATGATGCCCCATTAATAGCGCGTCTAATCGCCAATCATCTAACCCCAACAGCACTCCCAAGCCAACTTTCTCAACGCCCGCTTGCGCGGCTCGGTCTGGAGTATTCAATCGATAATTGAAGTCTTGTTTTTTACCACGAGTATGGTGTTTAGCGTAAGTCATCGGCTGGTAGGTTTCTTGGTATACCATAACGGCATCTAAACCTTGACTGACTAATGTTTGATATCCGACAGTAGTTAAAGGCTGTACTTCTAACGCAAGGTAATTAAAGTGCTGTTTGATCAAAGGCAGCATTTTTGAAAAGTATTCAATGCCCACTTTAGTTTCATGCTCACCTGACACTAATAATATTGAGTCAAAACCCCGCGATTTAATCACCTTAATTTCTGCTAAAATCTCAGCTTCATTTAAGGTTTTACGCTTAATTTTGTTGCTCATGGTAAAACCACAATAATCACATTCATTCGCGCACAAATTTGATAGATATAACGGTAAATAAAGCCCTAAATTCGAACCAAACCTTTGCCGAGTTAACTGTGCTGACATTTGCGCCATGGTTTCAATATAGGGCACTGCAGCAGGTGACAACAATGCCATTAAGCTTTTTAAGTTACCTGTAGGGTTTAACAGTGCCTTTTCAACATCTTTAGCGGTTGAGCTGTATAACGTTAACGATAGATCAGCAATATCCAACTGGTTGAATTGTGTTGAAAACATAATTAACCGCCTGTAATCGAGGTATTCAAAAAGCCGGTCAATGGACTGGTATTGTTCGCATTTGTCGTTACATCACCTAACCCAGCAAGATACGCTTGCCTGCCACTTTCTACTGCTTGTTTGAAACATTTCGCCATAATTTCTGGTTTAGCACTGCTGGCAATGGCAGTATTCACCAACACCGCATCAGCGCCCATTTCCATTGCCCTACAAGCTTGTGATGGTGCGCCTATTCCTGCATCAACCACAACAGGCACATTAGCTTGTTCAATAATGATTTTTAAAAATGTTTCGGTCGCTAAGCCCTGATTACTGCCAATCGGACTCCCCAAGGGCATTAAAGCGGCACAACCAACATCCTCTAACTTTCGACATAAAACCGGATCAGCATGAATATAGGGCAGTACAATAAACCCTTTATCACATAGTGCTTTAGCTGCTGTCAGTGTTTCAATAGGATCAGGCATAAGGTATTTAGGATCGGGATGGATCTCTAACTTTATCCATTTTGTCGCTAACATCTCATGGGCTAATTCTGCAGCAAAAATAGCTTCTTTAGCATTTCTTGCCCCTGCGGTATTAGGAAGTAGCTTAACGCCTAATTGCTGTAAAGGCGCTAATATGTCATCTAACCCCGTATTAAAGTCCACTCTTTTCATTGCTAACGTCACTAACTCTGATTGTGACTCTTTAATTGAATTGAGCATGGTTGTTGAATGATTGAACTTACCTGTTCCTGTAAATAGCCGTGATGAAAATTGATGACCGGATATCGTTAACATGATTAGCCTCCTGCTACCGCTGAAAAAAACTCAATATTGTCGTTAGGTTGGCACACATACTCATGCCATTGACTCCGCGGAATTATTCGTTGGTTAACCACTAATGCAACACTGTTATGGGAAATACCTTTGTTATCTAATAATTCAGTTAAAACAACATTGGTATTTATATTTTCTAATTGTTGGTTAATCGTAATTTGAATCATTTATTAAGCCTCATGTTCACCCATGTTGCTGGGTTTATTCTGGCAAACTGGACATTGTTCATCTTTAGTCATGGCCACTTTAGACCAGGAAAAACCTTTAGCATCAAAACGATGTAGCACCCCATAATCTTGATATCGACCCGATAAATAATTTAACACGGCTAAGGCTTGCATAGATGCCAGCACGCCCACAGCAGGCCCTAAAACGCCTGTGTGCTGACATGAGTTTTCAATGTAGGTATCTGCAGGGTACAGGCAGTGATAACACCCGTGTGGCATGACAAAATTACAATCTTGTTCAGGTATCAACATAAAATATTGACCATGATCAGCTGAAATTGCAGCACTCACTAATGGACACCGATATTTAATCGCTAACTTGTTGATTAAATGACGAGTATTAAAGTTGTCACTGCAATCAATAATCATATCGACTTTATAATTGTCCAAAACGGTTTGATGATTTTCGTCACTAACAAATACTTGCTTGGCAATAATACGTCCATCAGCATTTTTAGCCTGTAATTTAGCCGCCGTTACTGCGGCCTTATTTTTACCAATGTCATGATGATCAAATAAAATTTGTCTGGGTAAATTTGACGGATCTACCACATCGCCATCGAATAGATACAGTTGCTTCATTCCTGATGCACTAAGATATTGAGCGACTAATTGCCCTAGCCCACCCAGACCAATAATCACTACAGAGGCATTCATGACAGCTTGCTGTCCATATTCACCAAAATCAGCCAATAACATTTGTTTAGAGTACTGAATGTATTGTTGATCGCTTATCCCTAAACTCATACTGACTCCTGCTTAGTAAAGTGGTCACATACTTGTTGCCATTTAGTTTCAAGGCGTTGATACGCTTGCGAGGGATCAGTTGACTCTGTTACTGCCCTGACAACAGCTACACTGTCACATTGAGTGCTGGCTATCGTTGCTAGCCTTTGCTCATCAATCCCACCTATGGCGACGGTGGTGAAATGCCCTTTTAATAAAGTGGCATAACAGCGTAGTTTGTATATGCCTTGTGGCGCTGAGGGCATCTGTTTGGTTGTGGTAGGGAAAATGTGTCCTAATGCGATATAAGATGGCTTTAATTGTGCCGCAAGTAAGATTTCAAAATAGCTATGGCTTGATAAACCTAACGCTAAATTATGACTCGACAATGCTGCTAAATCCGCAGTTAACGCATCCTCTTGCCCTAAATGAACCCCAAAAGCTTTATGCTCTATCGCTAATTCCCAGTGGTCATTTATAAATACTTGAGCGTTATACTGGTTACCTAAGGCGACAGCTTGCTGAATTTTTTCAGATAACCAAGATTGAACCGAAACACCTTGCTGTGATTTAGGTGATAACTCAGCATCTGGTTTTAACCTTAACTGTGCCGTTTTGCAGCCAGCCTCTAGCAACTCTCTCAATATCTCTATTGATGCTACCACTGGATATACCGTGATAGGCGCATGAAGCGGCCTAAAGTGTAATAAAGATAAATCCCTTTCGATTTGAGTCGCTAATTTGTCAATATCTTCAGTAGCTAAGCCTGTAGCATTGATAATATAAGGCATAGAAACTAATGTGTTCGGCCACCCCGTTCTACCTAGGCAGCCTGAGCCAGCACCAATGTTAATACTGTGGTTTAACCCTCGGCTAACATAAGCTTTGGCCAGCACAACGGCATCATGCAATACAAACTCATTGGCGACGAAGCTGGCAATCGCTGAAGATAAAGTACAACCACTGCCGTGGTGATTCTGAGTTGCAACCCGTTCACTTTTAAGGATAAAAACCCCGTCGTTATGCTCTGCACTGCCACCAGCAACGTGTTGGGTAATATACATATCAATCGCGTCATTACCTTGCCAATTAGCATCACCACCTTTTGCTAGCACGTTACAATTAAACTGTTTCGCAATAAATCTCGCCAGTTGAACCATATCCGATAAACTGTTTGGTTTATCGATAGCTGGCAAACTGGCATACGATTGGCTGGAAGTTAAAGCGCAGTTCAAGGCGGATTTTGCTAGCGGATATAACTCATGTTGATTCGGTGTGACTAAATCCACCAGCGGTAATAATGGCGCAAAATTCAATGGTTGTTGGTTTAGCTTGTCACCACTAGATGCCACCATTACTGGGTCGAGCACCACCAGACAATTTCTCTGTTTCAACCTTTGTTCATGCTCAGCTTTAAAAGAGGTTAACCATGCCGCGATGGTTTCAACTTGTTGTTGATTCGCTATCAAGCCAATTTTAATGGCGGCTGGAAACAAGTCATTGGCTAAAGTATTTAACTGCGCCAACAGCATTTGATTAGACACTGGTTCAACCAAGTCCACCTGTGCTGTATTTTGCGCGGTTAAAGTCGTGATCACAGAACAGCCATGGCAACCGAGATCTTGAATGGTTGCCAAGTCAGCCTGAATCCCTGCACCACCGCCACTGTCAGAGCCAGCAATTGTCCAAACAATATTTGTCTGCTGCTCAACATGAGCATCACACAATACCGGCATTACTCAGCCTCCTCTGCCAGCTGTTTTTCATGGTATAACTGGCTACCTGTGGCTTTAAACTCGGCAGACTTTTGTGCCATTTCAGCAGCGATCTGTGTTGGGTCAATGTCACTGGTATAAGACTTATAAGTCACATCTGATACTAATTCGACATTTATAGAAGGTTGACTTTCAAGCGTTTTCGCTTCAAGACTTGCGGCATAGTCTCTAACATCTTGCGTTATTTTCATCGAACAGAACTTGGGGCCACACATAGAACAAAAGTGCGCTACTTTGGCAGACTCTTGTGGAAGAGATTCATCATGGTATGCCCGTGCTGTGTCAGGGTCTAATCCAAGGTTATATTGATCTTCCCATCTAAATTCAAAACGTGCTTTAGATAAGGCATTATCACGAATTTGCGCACCTGGATGCCCCTTGGCAACGTCTGCAGCGTGGGCTGCAATTTTATAAGCCATTAAACCCTGTTTAACATCCTCTTTATTGGGTAAACCTAAATGTTCCTTAGGGGTGACATAGCAAAGCATGGCCACGCCATACCACGCCATCATTGCCGCACCAATGCCGGAAGTGAAATGATCATAACCTGGTGCAATATCTGTGGTTTGGGGGCCAAGTGTGTAAAAAGGCGCTTCGTCACAATGGGCTAACTGCTTCTCCATATTGACTTTAATCAACTGCATCGGCACATGTCCAGGCCCTTCAATAATGGTCTGAACATCATATTCCCAAGCGATTTTAACTAATTCACCAAGAGTTTCTAACTCAGCAAATTGAGCCTCATCATTGGCATCGGCAATTGAGCCAGGACGCATACCATCGCCCAAAGATAGAGACACATCATAAGCGGCACAAATTTCACAAATTTCACGGAAGTTTTCGTATAAGAAACTTTCTTTATGATGACTAAGGCACCACTTGGCCATTATGGAACCACCACGAGAAACAATCCCCGTTAATCGTTTGGCGGTCATCGGTACATATCGTAATAATACCCCTGCGTGAATCGTAAAATAATCAACACCTTGCTCGGCTTGTTCAATTAACGTATCGCGGAACACTTCCCAATTAAGATCTTCGGCAACCCCGTTCACTTTCTCAAGGGCTTGGTATATTGGTACCGTCCCAATGGGTACTGGAGAATTGCGTATAATCCACTCTCGAGTTTCATGAATATAGCGTCCGGTTGATAAGTCCATTACTGTGTCAGCACCCCAACGGGTAGACCACACCAATTTTTCAACTTCTTCCTCAATTGAAGATGTCACGGCAGAATTACCGATATTGGCATTAACCTTCACCAAAAAGTTTCGGCCAATGATCATCGGCTCTGACTCAGGATGATTAATATTTAAAGGAATAATCGCTCGACCACGGGCAACTTCACTTCTTACAAACTCGGGGGTAATTAATTGACCTATTTGGGCACCAAAAGCTTCACCCTTGGCTTTTTGAGTTAATATTTCATCAGACACCTGCTGGCGTGCCATGTTTTCACGAATGGCAATATATTCCATTTCAGGAGTAATAATCCCTTGTCTGGCATAGTGCATTTGGGTAACGCGTTTACCCGATTTGGCTTTACGCGGCGCAATTAACGCATCAAACCTGAGATGATCTAGGCCGTCGTCGGCTAAACGTTGTTGGGTAAAGTTAGAGCTGGCATTAGATAATTGTTCTGTATCATTGCGTTCTTCAATCCACGCTTGTCTGACTTTCGGCAAACCTTTTCTAACGTCAATTTCTGCATCAGGATCAGAATAGGCACCCGCACAATCGTACACTTTAATCGCTGGGTTTGCTTCAAACACGGGGTTATCGGCATCGCCATTCACTAAGGTATCCGTTTGTTTGATTTGTCGCATAGCAACCTGAATATCTTGTCGACTACCAATAAGGTAAATTTTTTCAGAATTTGGATGCTGTAACGGTTTTAAGTTATCAATAAATGCTTGTGCGCTTTCACGCGTTTTTCTACGATTTGACATGAGCAACCTCTATTAAAAATTTATACCCATTACAATCAATAAGTGCTCAGAAATAGCGTAGAAAAAATGCTTGATAACAAGGCAGATTTTTCAATAAGTAGTCGTTCTACAATCAAAAATTCTAACGCCGTTAGCGAGTATTTTAACAAGCTAGAATGAACAGTTTTGATAACAATTGGTATTTATATAGTTGCTTGTCTGGAGAATATGTTGAGGACGAGCCAGCAAAGTTTTGCGATACAAAATCTTTGCTGAAATAATCACTTTTAAAGGGGGGTATCGTATCAGTTTCGAACGATATCACTATTTTATATTGGCTATAAATGATTATATTGCTTGTTTCCTTCGCAGGTTTTAGCCTGATCAGGTTCAACGGATCCCGAATTAACGGTCTCAGCCATAATGGCACTCCGACAAGTTCAAAACACAATATACTGATTTACTAATTTATAACAAGTCCAATCAGCTAAATAAGCCTTTTTAACCACCTCTAACAAATTGATGTATTAATGCTTTTAATTGAGTCTGTTGTTGCTCAGTGATATCTCCTAAGGGTTTTCTGGCTAAACCAACATCACGGCCTAATAGTTTCAGCCCTGCTTTAACAACCTTGGGAATACCCACGCCGACAATAAAAGTTAATGTTGGAAGTTGCTGATAAAATAAAGTTTGAGCTTTATTAAGTTCACCAGCTTTAACCTGCTCATACAGATGTTTAGGCGCAACACCTAAAAGATTAGGTGCAGCGGTACACCAACCACTAGCCCCTGCACATAAAGCCTCTAACGCCAGCGTATTACAACCATTAAAAAACGGTAACTTGCCTTCAGATAACAATTTGATTTTGTGCATTCGCTGAATATCACCGGTGCTTTCTTTCACCATGGTCACATTAGGGATTTGATGGAACATTTTAACCAACAGTTCAGGGCTCATATCAATACCACTGGTCGCAGGATTGTTATAGGCCATAATTGGAATAGAAATAGCATCTGAAATGGCTTGATAATAATCAAACAATTCTAGTTCAGTTAATTTCCAATATGACACGGGAATAACCATTACAGCATCTGCACCAACTTGCTGTGCAAAGCGCGCATTCTCAACTGCGGCTTCAGTGGTTAACTCAGAAATACCTACAATAACAGGTACTCTTTTATTGACCTTTTTAACAGTATACTCAGCAACTTCACGCCACTCTTTAGTACTCAAGTAGGCACTTTCTCCGGTACTACCTAATGGCGCAATAGCGTCGCTTCCTTGCTCAAGTAAACTTTCCAAAGACAAACCTAACGCATTAAAGTCTATATTTTTACCATCTTGAGTAAACGGGGTTATTGGATATGAAATGATTCCTGATAAGTTCATTGTTCTATTCCTTAAATACAATTTGGGTGATTTTTAAGCGCTTGTCTTGCGTAGTAGGCAAAATTAACTTTGTTACGTTTATCCGTTGATACCCAATCATGCGCTTCACGGGCTAAATCTGCGGGTAATGGTTGTACTTGACCCGCTGACATTGCCAACAATTGCAGCTTTGCAGCTCGCTCAATCAAAATGGCTAAATTACATGCTTCTTCAATAGTTTCACCCGCAACTAATTGACCATGATGCGCTAAAAATACCGCGCGGTTATTACCTAAGGCTTTCGAAATTAATATTCCCTCTTCATTACCCACAGGTACACCAGGCCACTCGCTAACAAATGAGCAATCTTCATATAAACCACAGGTATCCATTTGCGAAATAATTAGCGGAATACGTAACATCGCCAGAGCAGCGATATATGTCGGGTGGGTATGAACAATACAGTTCACTTTAGGGTGTTGTTTATATATCCAGGTATGAAATCTGTTAGCAGGATTGGCCATGCCTTTACCGTCTAGTGGCTTTAAATCTAAGTCCACTTCAATTAAGTTATCAGCCGTTGTTTCATCAAAACCCAAACCAAACTTTTGAGTAATGAAAGTATCACCAGCATCAGTTCTACATGTAATTTGCCCTGCTAAACCAGAGTCATGGCCTTTATCAAATAAAATACGACATGTCAGGGCTAACTTTTCTTTGTAGGTTAAGTCAATGTTTTCAAGCACGGAGTTCATACTTGTTTGAGCACTTAACATTAGCTCGGATTTAGATAGTGACGCAGTCTTCATGAATGTTCTCCCAAATGATATGAATTGCTTTGCTGAATCAGCCAGCTCATAATACGAACCAATTGGACCACTAATAACATCCAGTTATAAAATAAATACTGGTCCAGAGGCGGGAGGGAGCAAATATGCTCAGGCCATGGGAAACGCAATTTTGGTTAGAAGAGAGTGACGATACATTACATTCAAGATTATTAAACAGGCTATTACAAGACATTAAAGACGGTCGTTTACCTGCAGGTTCACCACTACCCGGCTCACGTACATTAGCGAAACAACTCACCGTGAACCGGAAAACAGTTCAGGGGGTTTATAACGAATTAGAAGCCCAAGGGTGGGTAACCTCCAAACTTCGTCGTGGCACCTTTATTGCGGATGTTTTACCTGAAAAAAACTTATCTAAATCTCATCAAGCATTACTTAACTTAACGGATGAAGCCCCCGTAACCTCAAGCTTATTCACCGGTTTATATAACGATTCATTACCGTCAACAAACATCCCGCATAATGCCAACGACGGTAGCCCAGATACTCGCCTCATTCCTTATGAAGTACTTGCGCGAGCATACCGAAGAGCGTGTATTACACTCAGTAGAAATGCATACTTAGGTTATGGCGACCCCAAAGGCAGTTATGAGCTTAGAAAATCTATCCATACTATGCTGTCGGGCGATCGATTCATGAAATTAAATGTAGAAGACATTTGCTTGGTTAGAGGTAGCCAGATGGGGCTATATTTAACGGCATGTGTTTTACAGCCACAAAAAGGCGTGATTATTGTAGAAGAGCTTTGCTATCAAGCAGCTATAACAACTTTTGAAGCTAAGGGCTTTGATATTATTCGCTGTAAACTCGACCAACAAGGGCTAGTGATAGACGACTTAAATAACATATTATCGACTACAAAAGTGGCCGCCGTTTATGTAACCCCACATCACCAATATCCCACTACGGTATGCCTCCCCATGAACAGGCGTTTGCAAATTTTGCAACTGTCTAAATCACATCAATTTGCCATAATTGAAGACGATTACGATCATGAGTTTCATTATGAAAACCGCCCTATTCCCCCTCTAGCCAGTTTGCCAGGAGCTGAGAACGTCATTCATATAGGCTCACTTTCTAAAGTGTTTGCGCCAGGGTTAAGGGTGGGTTACATGGCAGCACAGAGGCCTTTTATCGATAAAATTGCTCAGCAAATTATGTTGATTGACCGCCAAGGCAATACCGTAACTGAATATGCTATAGCTGATTTAATGGAATCAGGTGAAGTGAAAAAACATATCCGAAAAGCTTGCAAGCTATATCAACAAAGAAGAGATTTTGCCGTCAGTGAATTTAAACGTGTTTTTGGCAATAAAGTCACCTTTAATGTTCCCTCTGGAGGGCTGGCATTATGGGTCAATTTATCACCAATGATAAAGCATCTTGATGCAGATAACCTTATAGATTGGAAAGATTCATCGGCCAACTTTTACTTCTGTCCTCGTGAACATACATTACATTTAAGATTTGGTTACGGTGCGACAAACAATCACGAAATAACACAATCAATCAAAGCATTACAAGTCATGTTATTGAAGATAGAGCAAGAATAATAAATAAAACTTGCTTACAAGATGCGGAATAACTAAGGGCATGGTATATAATGCACATAAATTTAATACTCAACCCCGCACTGATATTTTCGCGTGGTTTCTAACAAAAATAGGTTTCATTAATGTCTGTTATTTTAGTAATTCCTGCTCGTTATGGCTCGAGCCGTTTTCCTGGTAAGCCACTGGCTTTAATCAATGGTAAACCTATGATTCAACACGTGTGTGAAAGAGCCGCTTTAGCTAAAGGCTTAGATAGCATATATGTTGCCACTGACGATGACCGAATCAAAAATGTCGTTGAAGGTTTTGGCGGTAAAGTGGTGATGACACACCCAGACCTAGCCTCTGGTACAGACAGAATTAATGATGCTATTAACCAGCTTAAATTAGCCGATGACGACCTGATCATCAATGTGCAAGGTGACCAACCGTTAATTGACCCTATTACTATTGAACAATTGATTACCTTGTTCCAACGCCATCCCAATGAGTTTGATATGGCAACCTTAGCGGTAGAGATTACTAACCCCGCTGAAATTAATAGTCCAATGCATGTTAAAGTCGTATTCGACAATAGCTTTAATGCATTATATTTTTCGCGTTCAAAAATTCCTTATGGCCGAGATACCGACGACTACCCTGTTTACAAACACTTGGGAATTTATGCCTATTCTAAAAAGTTTATCAATACCTATGCAGCATTGCCGTTAGGTCGCCTTGAGAACCTTGAGAAACTAGAGCAACTTCGAGCATTAGAAAACGGCTATAAAATTAAATTAGCCATCAGTGCATTTGACTCAACAGAAGTCGACACACCAGAAGATATTCGTAAATGCGAATTACGTTTAGCGGTCGACTAATTAGCTGACACCGAGTCAATTTCACAATGCAACAAATGGGAGCAACAACATGGATTTATCAGGCTTTGAAGTTTGGATAATCATTATTTTGGTCGTGGGTGTGATTGCCAGCAACCTAGCAGTACTCAAATACAGCGCCAAATTTAAGATGCCCCATTTAGGTGATCATAAAGATAAAAGTATTGGTGCAGAAGAAACTGATTCTACTGAGGCTAAAAAAGCCGACTCTGGTTCTGATTCTAACGCTGGAACTGACACTAAATAGACTTGGTTAGTAGTGGCTATAAAAAACAAACAGGCTTACAAAAGTCTGTTTGTTAACTGCTAAAATGAAATCTTTAATGCTGTATTTGGAATCAATATAGCCTTGCAAGCTGCTACACAAATACATCTATTCCGACCATTTGCTGAATTTCATCTCGTTTAGCGGCATGTTGAGTCATTAAATACATATTAATTGCGCCTTTATTGCTGGCACTGTCAGTTTCATATTCAACATTTGCACGTTCTGTTAATGATTCTGGCACCATTAATGTGCTATTAAAATCTTGTTCAAACTTAGCTTGATGTTTGAATAACCCGGACTCTTCTACCGCTTGTTCACGCTGTTGTTGAGTCAAGTTTGACTCAGTCTCTAATCCAATAACGCTTTCATTTAGAGAAACAACTTTGAGGGGGCGATTCAGGGTAATAGAAGCGGCAGACTCAATTACCCGGTTTCCTGCAACAGCATCAGCTAACGAAGTTTTCATCGTCAATGGAAAATGTTGAGCTATATGAGATGCAGGTATTTGCATAATCTTCTATAGATTGAAATGAATTTAATCGTTAAATTATAGACAATAAAGCCGCTTTAGTACAAAAGAGGCTAACAATGTATATTTTGTTCGCCTCAAACTGGGTGTAACCTGCCGAGAATATTACTCTCTACCCGGCAGTTTTTTCCATGTAACGGTATCACGTAAATAAACAGGCGCTAAATCATCAACACTGGTGTGTTGTTCATGACTTACACCAAATTGTGCCAGTGTTAACATTGCTTTGGCATCAGGGTACTTTACCGCCTGCAAAGGTAGAATATTGCCACTAAGGTTGAGTAAATCTGGATAAGCATCAAAACCTGTGCCACAAGCCACTATTTGCTCATTAGTATCTAATGCAAGTTCAATATTATCTGGTGCGCAAACTTGCTCAACACCAACCAAGGTGGCAATTCCATTTACGTTAGTAAACTGGCCAACATAAACTTCATTCATGCGGGCATCAATAGCACAAAATACTTGTTCAGCTTGATGTTCATCAATTGCCATTTGCGCCATGGCAGCCAGAGTAGAAATTCCAATTACGGGTAAATCTGCCCCTAAGGCTAACCCTTGAGTCATGCTGGTGCAAATTCGAATACCGGTAAAACTGCCTGGACCACGTCCGTAAGCAATAACATCAAGGTCAGTTAATTTAATATTTGCCTCTGCCAATACTTCATCAACCATAGGCAATAAGCGTTGGCTATGTTCACGAGGAGCATCTGCAATGCGATTATAAATTTTTCCGTCTAACGAAAGTGCTGCAGAACAAGTCTCGGTACAAGTATCTAGCGCTAAAACACGTAATGGAGTATGAAATGTCATTTTTAAACCAGCTAAATCTAATAAATTGCCGCTATGATAACTTATGAGATCTGTTTTAAAAAGTGTAGAGCGGTATCTAAATCACGTGTACGGTACATTGGCGGTAAAGAGTTAACAAATGCCTCACCATAAGGGCGATTAACGATACGGTTATCGCATAAAATAAGTACGCCCAAGTCTTTTTCATCACGAATTAATCTACCTACTCCCTGCTTTAACATAATCACCGCTTGAGGTAATGAAATATGGTTAAATGGGTCAAGGCCTTGTAATTCGGCATTCGCTGCACGCGCTTTATATAATGCATCATCAGGCGAAACAAACGGTAATTTGTCGATAATCACACAACTGAGTAATTTTCCTCTAACATCAACACCTTCCCAAAAACTGGCTGTTCCTAAAAGTACCGCGTTACCTAAGAGTCGATATTTATTTAATAAACTTTGTTTGCTGCCTTGCCCTTGCACTAACAATGGATAATTCACTTTGCGGCTCAGTATCGTGGCAACTTGTTTCAACATGCTATGACTCGTAAACAAAATAAAAGTACGGCCTTTGGCTGCATTAATTGCTTGGACACACACCTCAACAAATTGATTGATACTATTCTCGGTTTGCCCAGCTTTACCTAAATGCCTTGGTACGCAAAACATTGCTTGTTTGGGGTAATCAAATGGACTGTCTAAAATAACTTGATGAGATGATTTTAGCCCCATCTCATTGGCAAAGTGGTTTAACTGGCGGTTAACTTGTAAAGTTGCAGAGGTAAAAATCCAGCTAGTATCATGGGTAAATAATTGCTGACATTGTTTCGCCACGTTAATTGGCATCATTCTTAGGGTAATATAGCGCGGTCCATAATCGACACTATAGGCAGAGTGGTTATCTTGACATTCAAAATATGTTTTCAAGCGCCCATTTAATGACACAAGCTTCTCGAATGCTTCGTCTAACTCATCAAAACGTCCTATATGATGAGTTAATAATAATTCCAATTCAGTTAAGTTTTCATGTAATTGCCATGAAGTCACAATCAATGATTTAGTGGATAAAACCTGACGCCAATCAGTATAATTGGCTGAATAAAGTTCGTTATGCCATTGCGATAACTGCACTAACGCACGGTTAGCAAGGTGTTCAATTTGAATGCTGTCCCGCACTTGCTGTTTATGAACGGTGATAAGGTTATTTAATAAACTCTCAATTTCTCGGCTATTTATTTGCTGACCGAAATAATTAATACAGATATCAGGCACTAAATGTGCCTCATCAAATATAACCACATCTGGATCAGGTAATAACTCAGCAAATCCGGTATCTTTTAACAATCTATCTGCGAAAAATAGATGATGGTTTACCACAATAACCTTAGCTTCCATGGCTTTAAGTCGAGCTTTACGGGTAAAACATTCATTGTAAAAATCACATTTTTTACCGGTACAACTTTCTTTGGTGCTGACTACTGATGGTAAAACAGAGGAATCTTCTGAAACTGCTGTTAAGTTACCTATATCACCATCTTTGCTTAATGCCGCCCATTGATTAATTTTCAATAAATCATCTAATGCCTGCTCACGATACTGACTGGCATATTGCATCTGTTTATCTAACCGCAATTGGCATAAATAGTTATTACGCCCTTTTAATAACGCTACCCGCGGTTTTACGTCCAGCATATTGAGTAATGCGGGTAAATCTTTTACAAACAATTGCTCTTGTAGGTTTTTACTCCCGGTACTCACAATCACTTGCTTACCACTTAGAATAGCTGGAATAAGATAAGCGAAGGTTTTACCCACACCTGTACCCGCTTCTAGAATCAGATTTGATTTTTTTGCGATTGCTTCACTAACATACATTGCCATGTCAGTTTGACTCTGACGGCTGCTATATTGATGCACATGTTTAGCCAATGCACCATTAGGGGAAAACTCATTAATAACCAGCTTGGTTAAATTGGCCAGCCGAATCCCTGAATCAGTTGAGCCTTGAGCGGCAGAATGTTCGATTTGCGTCGACATACCTGTCCTGGCGCTGGAATTAAGTGGCTTTCTTTTCAATGTTCAACCGTTGGTATCTATAATTGCAGGGTTATTTTAACTTGAGATATAAAAAAAGGAACCCGAAGGTTCCTCTTTATAAAGCCGACTAACTAATTACTTAGTTAAAGCTTCTTTTGCTTTTTCAACTAAAGTTGCAAAAACAACTTTGTCGAATACAGCGATGTCAGCCAAAATCTTACGATCGATTTCGATAGACGCCTTTTTCAGACCGTTGATGAAACGGCTGTAAGACAGACCATTTTGACGAGAAGCCGCATTGATACGTGCAATCCAAAGTTGACGGAATTGACGTTTCTTTTGACGACGGTCACGGTAAGCATATTGACCAGCTTTAGTTACTGCTTGAACAGCAACACGGTAAGTACGGCTACGAGCGCCATAATAACCTTTAGCTAACTTAAGTACTTTCTTGTGACGAGCACGAGCGGTTACACCACGCTTAACTCTAGGCATTGTTCATCTCTCCTTTAATTAAGCGTATGGTAGTTGACGTGCAATTGCTGGCACATCAGACTTAGCAACTAAACATTTAGCACGTAAGTGACGTTTACGCTTAGTGCTCTTCTTGGTCAAAATATGACGTAAGTGTGCTTGTTTACGCTTGAAACCATTAGCGGTTTTTCTGAAGCGCTTTTGTACACCCTTGTCTGTTTTCATTTTAGGCATTTCTAAAACTCCGCATTGGGACGTTAATAAAACGTAAGGCGAGCGAAGTCCTCAAAAAGAGTCTTCGCTACTTTTAATTGGTTGCCCTACTATTTCTTTTTAGGTGCGAGAACCATCACAGCTTGACGGCCTTCCATTTTAGGGAAAGACTCGACAACAGCATGTTCTTCCAAATCAGCCTTGATACGGTTCAAAAGATCCATACCTAGGTTTTGGTGGGCCATTTCGCGACCACGGAAACGCAGCGTAATTTTCGCTTTGTCCCCATCTTCTAGAAAACGAATCAGGTTGCGTAGTTTTACCTGATAGTCGTTTTCATCAGTGCCAGGACGGAATTTAATTTCCTTAACCTGAACCTGTTTCTGCTTCTTCTTTTGTTCCTTTTGCGCTTTCGCTTTATCAAAAAGGAACTTACCGTAGTCCATTATGCGACAAACTGGAGGCTCAGCATTTGGGCTGATTTCAACTAGGTCTACACCTGCTTCATCAGCTACATTCTGTGCTTCTTTGATGCTAACGATACCAATCGACTCACCATCTAAACCTGAAAGACGTACTTCTGGTACACCGGTGATTTCTTCATTGATTCTATTAGGCGCTGGTTGTCGCCCTGCTGCTCTTTTGATCTTTATGACCTATTCCTCCAACAATTTGAGACTACGGAGCGAAATTTGTTGATGTATCTTGGTAGCAAAATCTTCTATTTTTAGCTTACCTAAATCGATACCATCACGTGTACGCACCGCGACTTCCTTATTTTCCATTTCTTGATCACCTACGACCAATAAATAAGGCACACGTCTTAGAGTGTGTTCGCGTATTTTAAAGCCTATTTTCTCATTCCTCAAGTCTAAAGATGCACGAATGCCCTGATCTTTGAAGAATTTAACAACTTCTTCCACATATTCTGACTGTTTATCGGTAATATTCATAACAACTACCTGCATTGGAGCAAGCCAAGTTGGGAATTTACCCGCATATTCTTCAATCAAAATACCTAGGAAGCGTTCTAATGAACCTAAAATAGCACGGTGAATCATTACCGGTGTTTGGCGACTATTGTCTTCAGCAACATAAGTTGCCCCTAAACGTGTTGGTAATGCATAATCTAATTGTACAGTACCGCACTGCCAAGCACGATCTAAACAATCATGTAATGTGAACTCAATCTTAGGACCATAAAACGCCCCTTCGCCTGGTAATATTTCAAATTCAATATTATTGGCACGAAGTGCTTGTTTTAATGCTTCTTCAGCACGATCCCACATATCATCGTCACCAATACGTTTTTCAGGACGTGTTGATAATTTAACGACAATATTTTCGAAACCAAATGTTGCATATGTGTCATATACCATTTGGATACATGCACTCACTTCTTCTTGCACTTGTTCATCAGTACAAAAAATGTGTGCATCATCTTGGGTAAAGCCACGGACTCGCATTAAGCCGTGTAAAGAACCCGATGGCTCATTACGGTGACAACAACCAAACTCTGCCATACGTAATGGCAAATCACGGTAAGACTTTAAGCCTTGGTTAAATATTTGCACATGACCTGGGCAGTTCATTGGCTTAACCGCATACTCACGGTTTTCGCTGTTGGTAGTAAACATGGCTTCTGAGTATTTATCCCAGTGACCACTACGTTCCCACAGCACACGGTCCATCATTAATGGGCCTTTCACTTCTTGATAAGTGTATTGCCCTAATTTTTGACGAATGAACTTTTCAAGTTCTAAGAATAAGCTCCAACCATCGTTATGCCAGAACACCATACCTGGTGCCTCTTCTTGCATATGGTACAAATCTAATTGCTTACCAATTTTACGGTGGTCACGTTTAGCCGCTTCTTCTAAACGGTTTAAATGTGTTTTAAGTGCTTTTTTGTCTGCCCAAGCTGTTCCATAGATACGCTGAAGCATCTTATTGTCTGAATTACCACGCCAATAAGCACCGGCAACACTCATTAATTTAAAGTGTTGGCAAAAACGCATGTTTGGAACGTGAGGTCCACGACACATGTCAGTGTATTCTTCGTGGTGATATAAAGCAGGGGTAGAATCTTTACTGATGTTTTCATCAAGAATAGCAATTTTATATTCTTCACCGCGCTCGCTAAAGGCATCACGCGCTTCTTGCCAGCTGACCACTTTTTTAACCACATCGTAGTTTGTTTTTGCTAATTGAAGCATACGCTTTTCTAATGCGTCGATATCTTCTTGTGTCAGCTTATGGTCTAAATCGATGTCATAGTAAAAACCATTGTCGATAACTGGGCCAATTGCCATTTTGGTTTGTGGCCATAATTGTTTAATCGCATGACCTAATAAATGCGCACAAGAGTGACGAAGAATTTCAACGCCTTCTTCATCTTTAGCCGTGATGATTGATAATTCCGCATCGGTAGAAATAATATCGCAAGCATCCTTCAGCTCGCCATTTACGCGACCAGCGATACACGCTTTAGCTAAGCCAGGACCAATGTCGGCGGCAACGTCAAGAGTTGATACGGGGTTAGCAAACTCACGTTTGCTGCCATCAGGCAATGTAATAACAGGCATGAAAATTCCTTATCCAGTGGTGACCCACACGTAGGGCCACTTGGTCAAATAATAAAAGATAGCTTTTTTGCAATAACACCACTTTAAAATGAAGACAGTACAAGAGTCTTACTTACTCAAACATAATGCGTTTTTGATAAAGTATGATATCCAAAAAAGTAGCCGCCAATTGTATGTGACATCCACTACAACAATCAACCTTTAAAGCGGTATTTCACCACGAGAATTAAATTTAAAAAACATACTTTGCAATTGAAGATGAACCTCAATCCATAGACTATAATTTATACAGAAAGGTTGATTTTAGAGCGTTAAGGAGTGTTTGCCATGAGACTCATATCTAAGTCGATTAGCTGTCCACATTGCGGCCATCATCAACACGTCACCATTGATACCAGTGCTGGCGATCAAGAATATTACGACGACTGCCGAATCTGTTGTAACCCCATTCACATAAGAATGCATGTAGACGACAACAGACGTACAGTGCAATTATTTATTGATACTGACGATGAACAGGTTTATTAGCCTTTAGCAATCCACTCATACTGGCTATGACAATTGCTTTTTAGCTAATATTCTTTCTACTGTATCGACAATCACTTGAGTTTGGCTATCAATCTCAATATTCATTTTATCGCCCACGTGATAGTGGCTAATATTCGTCAGTCTTAAGGTTTCAGGTATGAGATGCAACATAAAGCCACGCTCTGTTAATTTGCCAACAGTTAAACTGCAACCATTAACCGCCACAAAACCTTTATAAAAGATGTAATCTCGCCATTTAGTGTCTACTGCAAGTTCTAAATCATAATGTTCATCAGTGTGACTCACTGTTATCACTTGGGCTTGAGTATGAACATGACCTGATAAAATATGCCCACCTATTTCACTGCCAAATGTTAATGAACGCTCAATGTTAACAAGATCACCTTGTTTGATATTATTTAGGTTAGTGAGCTTTAATGTTTCTTCCATTACATCGAAGAAAACTTTATCATTCTCAATCTTTGTAACCGTTAAACAAACACCATTAGTCGCTACACTAGCACCGGTTTGTAATCCAACGGTAAACTCTGGTTTTATTGCAATTTCAAAACGTTTCAATCCAGCTTGCTGTTGAATCGACACCACTTCGCTGGTGGTTTGAACAATTCCTGTAAACATAATACATTCTCGTTGATGATGGGCACCATATGAACAATACCGGCTTTCAAGCCAAGCGATTAATACAGTTGGCTTTACCTATTTTAATTGCACAAATAACCCAAACCATGATGGGATTTATCGACACCGTTATGGCTGGTCGTGTCAGTGCAGTTGATATGGCAGCCGTTGCCGTTGGCACAAGTTTATGGCTGCCTGCCATATTATTTGTTCAAGGTTTATTAATGGCATTCACACCTGTATTTTCGCAGCATCATGGTGCAAATAATCAGCAGGTGATCCCAAACCTACTCTTCCAAGCGGGATATATTGCCATAATTGGTGCCGTTGGTGTGATGATATTTTTATCTTCATCAAGTTACATTTTACAAATGATGGATTTAGAGCCGCAACTGCATCATTTAACTGTGGGATATATCGATGCTATTTTATGGGGAGCTCCTGCATTTGCCTTGTATCAGGTATTAAGGGGGTGCAGTGAAGGCATATCATACACGTTACCGACCATGGTCATTGGCTTCATCGGACTTGCAGTGAATATTCCAGCTAACTATTTATTCATTTATGGTGGCTTTGGCATACCGGCGATGGGCGGAGCGGGTTGTGGTGTAGCCACCGCTTTAGTTTTTTGGGCCATGTTTATTGCCATGATTATCTATATGCAAATACATAAACGATTCGCAGAAATAGCGCCGTTTAAACAATTTTTTGCGCCGCATTTATCAACCATGATTTCAATGGTGAAGCTGGGGTTTCCTATTGCAATGGCGCTATTTTTCGAAGTTAGCTTATTTGCAGTAATAGCATTATTTTTAGCGCCATTAGGTGCCAACGTGGTGGCTAGCCATCAAATTGCACTAAACTTTTCGTCCATTGTATTTATGTTGCCGTTATCTGTCGGTATCGCAGCATCTATTCGTATTGGCTATTATTTAGGTAGAGAAAGAACCGATATAGCCAAATTAGTCACCTATGTCAGTTTAGCTATTTCACTTTCATTGGCTATGATGACGGCAATTTTAACTGTGGTATTTAGAGAAGAGATTGCCCTACTTTATAATGATAATCCTGAAGTAGTTGCTCTTGCTGGCAGCTTGATGCTTATGGCGGCGTTGTATCAAATATCAGACTCAATTCAGGTTGTTGCGGCAGGTGCATTACGTGGATATAAAGACACTCGCAGCGCCTTCTATATCACACTCTTTTCGTACTGGTTTATTGGTATGACACTAGGGTATGTATTAGCCTATACAAACATTATCGTGCCGCAAATGGGTGCACATGGATTTTGGATTGGATTAATTGCGGGCTTAACCTCAGCGGCTGTGTTATTTGGTTGGCGTCTAAAAGTGATTCAACAACGTTTACAACACTAAATAACTGGGTGCCGTTAAACTTCATTATTAACGGCACTTTCTCCTACTTACTCTTTAAATAAACCTTTGCCGGTAGCAGCCCATTAATACCACCATAAAGATGATGCAAAAAAATGGTGTCTTGATAAGTCGCTGGTAAATGTCCCAATGCAGTATAAAATGACCGTCCACCATCAAACTCTTGATACCACGACACAGGGTGGAAATCGCCCATGCCACTGACCTTTACATCTCCCCATTGAGCAGCAGGCTCGTAGGTCGACTCGTCAACGGATAAAATATATTTCAAGTTTTTAGAATATGGCTCGCTAAAATAGTAATACTCGTCTGTCCATAAAAAGGAATCTGGCAACATTGAGCTTCCCGGAAAATCACTTGGTACAACATTGACTTTTGCGGTTTGAATTGCAGGATGGATAACAAACATTCTCCCTACTAACTGCGTGTACCATGGCCATTTATATTCAGTGTCAGAAGCGGAGTGTACCCCGACAAAACCTTTACCAGATTGAATAAACTGCTCCATCGCATTTTGCTGCTCATCATTAAGTACATCACCCGTAGTATTTAAGAAAACAATTGCGTCAAAACGTTTCAAATTTTCAGGGTTAAATTGATTGGCATCTTCATGCCATTCATAATCAAAGTGATGTTTTTCAGCTAACACCTTCACAGCGTTCACTCCCTCTAAAATACTTTGATGATGCCACCCTGCTGTTTTAGTAAATAACAAGACGTTAAATTGTTTGGCTAATAATGTCGGGCTATTCAAAAGCGTCAAGCTAAAGCCAATAATTAACAAAAAATGACCAGACCAAATCATACTATTACCTACCCTAAATAATGCTATTTAACCGCAATGTTTTAATGGGTTAAAGTAACCCAGCTTTTAACTGTTTATCGGCATAATCAACTGCTCTTGCGGTAAATGCCATAAAGGTAATAGATGGATTAACGCACGAGGTTAATGAAAATGCTGAGCCATCGGTTACAAATAAATTTGCCACTTCATGACATTGATTCCATTTATTAAGGTATGAGGTTTTAACATCGTGACCCATGCAACATCCTCCCATTTCATGTATAGCCCCTCCAGGAGGTGCATATCCTTCAAATCCTTTAACATCTTCAAGTCCCGCGGCGGTTAATATTTCAACCGCCGTTGCGGTCATATCATCTACCATGTTTATTTCATTTTGCTTTAAAGTCTTGTTCGCACCAACGGTAACTTTGTCTGCCCCAAATTAATGATTTACCTCCTACTTTAGCACTGCGATACCAAATAAATGGTTGTTTTTGGATATAGGGGTTTTCAAGATCATTAATTAAATGGTGCTTAGTAAAGTCACTATAGATGTAGATATTTTTCTGAATGTGCTGCTGTAATTTAAACTCTTGTAACACTTCCCCTCTAAAAGGCATTTGCCAAGGCGCTAACCCTTCCGTTTTATATTTACCATGTTCAATAGGTTCTCCACGGTCCAAAACCAACGTTTTATAACCTTTCTCACAAAATTCTTTCGCTGCAATCCCACCGGACATGCCTGAACCCACGACGATCACATCAAAATCCATATTATGCGCTTTCATACTTATTCCTTTAAATTAACCTTAAACTGTTAAAACCAAACACCGCCAACTTCGGAGAGTTTAAGTTCCTGATATGGCCCGGGAATGGGATCGAAGTTTAACGCCTGAGTCGCGCCAATTTTTGAAGTGTAATAACCAATCACAATCAATTGTTTAAGCTTGCGATAGAATGTACTTTGCTCAGAACCTTGGTACATATCACGATCAAGTATCTCTATTGACTTAACTTGTTGATTGGCTGAAAGATCTAAAAAACTTGGATTAGCATTAAGTAAATTATCAAACTGGCCAACAAACTTCATTCGTTCATCAGGGGTCATAAAATGATGAACGTAATAGTCAACATACAAGTGAGCTTCAGCTTGGCTAGCGCTGGGTGTATCCGTATGCGGAATGATGATGTCACCAATTAATTTAATACATTCAAGTTGTTTTTCAGTAAATTTTGCCTTGTAGGTTCTATTGTCTAACTCCGATGTTGCTGCAACAACCATGCTCTCAATTGACACAACACTACAACCTAAAACAACGGAAAGGTTGATTACAAATTGACGTCTATTCATACCAGTACCATCCATGAAAGACAGATAAGAATTCAGAAAGTATTATTAACTATCTAACAGCAATTCTTAAAACCTTGCGTAATGACTAAGTGTTAATACCATAACGTCAACATTGTTTATTGTCTACAATATTGCCGTTGTGTTTTATTCCGCAATTAGCTTGGTAATTTGACTGGCTGTTTTAAAAAGTGATTCAAGCAGGTCATGCGAGCTATTCAATCCATCGGTTTGCATTTCAAAAGTGGACATACTTAAAGCCGCAATAACCTTTGCATCTGGTTGGCCAATCAGTACGGAATAATCTTTTACCCCTGTCAATAAACTATTATGCTGCGCAACAAAGCCTGCTTGTCTTATAGTTGCTAACTCTGTGGTTAAATGACTTCGTTCAGATGCCCCCATGCGGCAAAATGTCTGATCATGCTCTATTAACATTGTTTGCACTTCGGCATTACTATTTGCCAGAAGTAATTTTCCCGCTGTCGATTGGCTTAAACTAAACATTGCACCTTCAGCAATACTTAAGTGAATGGCACTGGTGCTTCTAGCATAAACAATTACCATTGCTTGGCTTTGATACAGCATGCTTAAATAGCAAGATTGACCAGTACTTACGGCTAGATCTTCCATATGTGGCAACGCCGATTGTCGAACACGATCAATGGGCGAAATATTTCTAGAAAGGTGATACAACTTTAACGATAATTCATATCGACCTGTTGTGGGATGACGTTGAACATAACCCCGCTTTTCCAATCCAACAAGCACTCTATAAATTTCATTTGGGCCACGCCCTACACCCGCCGCAATCTCACTTTGGCTACAAGGCATTGCATTACCAACCAAAAACTCAAGTATATCCAACCCTTTATCTAACGCGGGTACAGCATATTTTTGGCTCGTTTTATCTTTCACTTTAGTTCCTTTATTTTAAGATTCTTATATGAATATAAAAAATTTTTCAGCGTCAAAAAACACTAATAAACTAGATAAAACAGTTGCTTAACTAAACCTCAATATATTCATATATGAATGCAATATTTTTATATAAATTGTAGTTGAAATTATCAGCAATACCAGCAATCATTGTCAACAATAAACATTAATCAAGATGGGTTAAGGACAATAACTAATGACAATAACCGCCGAGCAAATTACCCAATTTAATCAAAACGGCTATTTGATTATGAAGAGTTACTATTCTCAGGAAGAAATTTCACGTTTACAACAAGCTGCATTTAACGATGATTCATTGTATGAGCGAGCTTGGGATAAAAAAGATGCACAAGGCGCTGTAAGTAAAGTCTGTTTATGGCAAAAAACCGGTGACGACTTTTACAGCATGTTTTCACGCGGTAGACGGTTAGTCGAAGTATGCGAAACACTCATTGGCGAAGAGGTTTACCACACCAGTACCAAAATCATGATGAAAGAGCCTTTTGTGGGCGGCGCATGGGAATGGCATCAAGACTTTGGTTACTGGCACCGCGACAACTTAATGCTTTATCCCAAAGCGATAAGTTGCATGATAGCCATTAATAAAGCGACCCCTGAAAATGGTTGCTTACAGGTGTTAAAAGGCTCACACCACTTGGGCCGTTTAGACCACAACAAAACCGGTGACCAAAAAGGCGCTGCTATAGAGTTCGTTGAAGAAGCGATGAAATATCACCCCCTAGTTAATGTGGAACTTGAACCTGGTGACGTATTATTTTTCCACTGTAATTTACTGCATAAGTCCAACCAAAACCGCTCTTCAGAGCCACGTTGGTCGATGATCAGTGCCTATAATGCCATCACAAATCAGCCCTTTAAACCAAATGAAGCGGTTTATTATCCATTAAATCGAGTGGACGATGACGCTATTATAAATTGGAAAGCCAGTTAATTTTACCGAACAGTTCTTTTATTTACCGCTCAATTTTTTGAGCGGTAACATCATATGAGAAAATCATGCTTTCAAAATCATCTAATCAAACTGCTGTTCTCACGCAACATGCTTTACCTAAAAATGGAAAAGACCCTCACGGTAAAATAATTGGCCACGGTGAGTTTACTTATTTAATTGATGCAGATTGGGGCAAACTTGATCCGAATAAATACCCCATCGAAAACTGCCATGGTTTTGCTATGGATGCCAAAGGGCGCATCTTTATGATCACCGATAATCCTCGCAATAATATTTTAGTTTATAGCCAACAAGGAGAATTACTGGATGCATTCAGCAGCCAATTTCCAGGTGGTCATGCAATAAAAATTGTTAAAGAAGGTCAGCAAGAATTTATTTATGTAGTAGACAGTGGCTGGATAGTCAATCGCCAATGGGACGGTAAAAGTGTCGACAAATGGGATAGTCCTTATAACAAAGTCATTCCACAAAGTGGCTTTGTGGCAAAAATGACCCTAGACGGCAAGCTTATCTATACTATTGGCCATCCACAAACATATGGGGTGTATAAACCAGAACAGCCTTTTCGCCCAACCGATATAGCTATCGCCCCCAATGGTGATTTGTATGTCACCGACGGCTATGGCAGTGACTTTTTACTACATTACGACAAGCAAGGTCAGTACATTAATCATTGGGGCGGTCATGATAATAAAGATTCAAACTACAACCTCCATAACACCCACGGTATTGAAATAGATCGGCGTGACAAACAAAATCCCACTTTAATTGTAAGTTCGCGATTTGAACAATGCTTAAAGGTATTTTCATTAGCTGGAGAATTTATCAATAAAATTGATACAAATGGCGCTTATATTGGCGGGCCAGTTTTCAAAGACAACTTATTCTTCGCTCCGGTTTGTTGGTCACATGTCAATAACCATAATGCCGACAACACAGGTTTTATCAGTATCTTTGATCAAAACAATACTGTAATAGCCAATTTGGGCGCAACACAACCAGAGTACATTGACGGTCACTTGCAACCCATGCAAAGCACTGAAGATGTATTTAATCACGTACATTGTATTTGTGTCGATCAGGACAATAACCTTTATGTAGGACAGTGGAATGCTCAGCAAAGCTATCCTATGAAGTTGATAAAACAATGATTTATCAAACGCATTCCAGCAATGTCTCATCACACGTCATTCCGGCAATGCTTTAAACCGGAATCTGCTTTTACTGCCACAATCCAAAAGCAGACCCTCGTTTAAAGATCTCGAGGGTGACGGGGTTATCGTCATTCAGGCAATGCTTTAAGCCGGAACCTGCTTTTACTGCCACAATCTCAAAAGCAGACCCTCGATTAAAGATCTCGAGGGTGACGGGTAGTAAAACCCTCAAATGTGGCGGGGTTATCGTCATTACTGCGACGCCCCACCACACGTCATTCCGGCAATGCTTTTGAGCCGGAATCTACTTTTACTGCCACAAACCAAAAGCAGACCCTCGAGTAAATAACTAGAGGGTGACGGGGTTATCGTCATTACTGCGACGCCCCACCACACGTCATTCCGGCAATGCTTTTGAGCCGGAATCTACTTTTACTGCCACAAACCAAAAGCAGACCCTCGATTAAAGATCTCGAGGGTGAACGGGGATATCGTCATTACTGCAACGCCTCACCACACGTCATTCCGGCAATGCTTGTAAGCCGGAACCTGCTTTTACTGCCACAATCTCAAAAGCAGACCCTCGATTAAAGATCTCGAGGGTGACGGGTAGTAAAACCCTCAAATGTGGCGGGGTTATCGTCATTACTGCTACACCTCACAACACGTCATTCCGGCAATGCTTTTGAGCCGGAATCAACTTTTACTGCCACAAACCAAAAGCAGACCCTCGATTAAAGATCTCGAGGGTGACGGGGTTATCGTCATTCCGGCAGTGCTTTTGAGCCGGAATCCGCTTTTACTGCCACAAACCAAAAGCAGACCCTCGATTAAAGATCTCGAGGGTGACGGGGATATCGTCATTACTGCAACGCCTCACCACACGTCATTCCGGCAATGCTTGTAAGCCGGAACCTGCTTTTACTGCCACAATCTCAAAAGCAGACCCTCGATTAAAGATCTCGAGGGTGACGGGTAGAAAACCCTCTAGGTTGGCGGGTAGGAAAATCTCAATTGTGACGTATTAAAGATCTCGAGGGTGACGTGTAGAAAATCCTCTAGGTTGGCGAGTAGGAAAAACTCAATAGTAACGGCTATGAAAACCTTTAGGCTAATACATATAAATTTCAGGCATTATTGTGCTTGTTCTATATTGGCAAAAAACTCAAACGTCTTCGCCACATGCAGATGCCAATACTCCCAACTATGTCCACCATCAAATATTTCAAATGTATGGTTAATATTGGCCGTAATAAGTTGCCTTACTAATTGGCTATTAGCAGTAAAAAGCGGGTCATCTTTACCGCAATCTAATCTTAACGGTACTAATGTCGATTTATTATCATTTAATGTAGTGAACACATCTCCACCATAATTATCAGTGGTTTGTTGCAATGCACCCAATGTCTTACGGTCTACAAAATCAGTGAAATCTTCAATATTGGTAATTGACGAATGAGCAGATATACCGCTAAACACTTTAGGATACTTCGCTCCTAGCCGTAATGCGCCATAGCCGCCCATTGATAAGCCACAAATATAAATATTTGATTTATCAGAACACATAGGTTGAGTATCAATAACTGCGGAAATGACATCTTCAACAACCCAAGATTCATAATCAGCATGATTAAATGGTAAATAACCACTGCCTTCAAAATGGCCTCCATCTGATGGCATTACCAGCACAAACTCATTTAAGCCTTGCTGACGCAGGTTTTGATAAACCTGCTCTACTTGACCTAACTGACTCCACACCCAGTGACTTCCATATACCCCGTGTAACAGTATGATAATTGGCACGTTTGTACTCTGTGTGGCTTGGCAATAAACACTAATATCGCCTCGGCCATTCAGGTGGCTACTATAAGCCGTAATCGTGACAAAATTATCATCGCAGGAATTAAGAGGTGAAACTTCTAAACGATTGATTGTCATTAATAATTCCCTACAAAATAATAATTAAACCGTAAGTTAGATTGGTTAAGTTAGTCATCAAACACGATAACGCCTTTGGCAATCCGTCCTGCCAACATGTCGTCGAAACCTTGTTGTAATTCGGCTAATGAATAGGTTTTCGTTACCAACTCATCTAGTTTCATTTTACCTGCATCGTACAATTGAATAATTTGGCCAAAATCTCGCTTTGGGTTGCACTGTCCATACAGTGGATTGATATAAATTTTGTCCCATTCAAACAACTCACAATCAAAATCAATTTTTTGCTCAATACCACTGACCTGCACGGCTACACCGGCACTTCTAATTAATGCCAATGGAGCTGAACCTAAAGCTGGAACGGCGGTACATTCAAAGCCATAATCGGCACCACGGCCTTGTGTTAAGGCTTTAACTTGAGCAACCATTTCAGTCAAGTTAGGGTCATCTTTACTGGCCACAATGATATCAGTAGCACCAAATTGTTTAGCTTGTTGCAAACGAGATTCTGACAAATCAATAGCAATGATTTTAGCCGCCCCGGCAATTGCCGCACCTTGAATCACATTTAAACCCACTCCACCACAGCCTAAAACCGCAACAGTAGAACCCGCTTTTACTTTTGCAGCATTAACCACTGAGCCATATCCGGTCATTACACCACAGCCAACAATACTTGCACTGGGGAATGGTATATTACTGTCAATTTTTATCACCGCGGCTGATTTGACTATGGTGTATTCACTCATGGTGCCTAAATGAAATGAGCGGCTTAAACTATCACCATTATGTTGGCATCCTTGCTCATGGGCATGTCCGCATAAACCATCGCCCGTTACAGGGCTATTAACCTCACAAATATGTAAGTTACCTTCTTGGCACTGAAAACATTCACCACAAGGAATTGCCCAATTCAAAATCACTTTATCGCCAATAGCTAAGCCAGTTACATTGTCACCAAGTTCGACTACAGTACCCGCCCCCTCGTGGCCAATGATGAACTTCTTATTCCAAGTTTGAATAGAGTCCAAATCGGTATGGCAGATACCCGAGGCATGTATTTTTATTTTTACTTCGCCTGCCTCTGGCTTACCTAAGGTTACGGTGTCAAAAAAGAAACCTCCTTTGCCGTCTGCAATTGCAGCCTTTGCCTTGTACATGTAAACTCCTAATTGTTAACAATAAGTATAAATATATGAAAAAACCAACAAGTTACTGCGAACCCTATTGCTTAAAAGATGGCTGCGACTTTGAAATCCATTATGTGAGTCATTTGCATCATGATAGCTACACATGCTTTTTGCATTTTCATCAAGTGCATGAGTTCATTTTTTTTGAACAAATAGATGGCAGTTACTTCTATCATCAGGGAGAAAGCCTACTTGCTGATTTTGAAGCCGTGTTCACGCCATCAATGGAAAGCCATAACTTTGTACTAAACCCACGCCCCAAATCTTGGTATATCGTTCAATTTATGCCTGAACTCCTCAATGACCCATCCATAAACCAATTTACTGAGATACTAAAAACCGGTTTGCATTTGCAATTTTCCACTGAGGTACAACAAAAAATTCATCAATTACTGGGTTGGTTATTGACTGAATTTAACCAAAATCCCCAAAGCCATACCTGCAAACAATTGTTCAATAGTCTTGTGACCGTAGTGTGCGAATATGGCAAAAGCAGTTTAACCAGCAAGCAAACTCCGCTAAATGTCTCAAATAGCTACCAAAAACTGGCGCCATTAATGGCTAAATTAACTCAACCCACGGCGATAAATTTGTCGTTAGAAGAGGCAGCCAAACTATGTCACCTATCACCGTCTTATTTCTCTAGAGTATTTAAAAATCACTTTAGAGTGGCTTACTCTGATTATATGATCCGCCACAAGCTCTATAATGCTGCCAGGTTATTAGGACAAACGACTACGTCAGTCACTGATATTTCTTATGAATTAGGCTTTTCCAGTTCGTCATATTTCATCAAGCAATTCAAACAACACTTTAATGTCACCCCGCATCAGTACCGCAAACAATTAGCCCACTGAACTATTGCGCTACCGACCATTCAACAAAGACAGTGTTAGCTAGAAACCGCTAAAAACAAGCTTTCTTTAGATAACGCATCACCACTTTGCAATGCCGTCTTATCAACTAATAGATTTTGCTTTATCGCCTGCGTACCCAGCACATAAGCTTTGGTATAATTAACCGCTTCTACGCACAGCAATTTATCCGCTTTAAAATACCAAACTGAAAACTGCTGGGCTGACTCTTGTTTCACAACAAGTTCATCATAGCCTTCAGACAAACCAACAATTTGTAATTTGCAATCATATTGATCTGACCAAAACCAAGGAACTGTATGCTGAACAGGCTCACCTTGAGGTAATTTCCCCGTTAAAAACTGTGCCGCAAGCTTGGCTTGGTCAACGGCATTTTGAACTGACTCAAGCCGAATCCATCTTTGATACAGTGAACTAAACTGTTGAGTGCAATCACCAATAGCAAAAATATCTTCATTAGATGTTTGGCAAACCTCATTCACTTTAATGCCTTGCTCAACGTCAACACCCGCCTCAAGCGCTAATTGGGTATTTAACCTAACGCCCACGCCAACAATTATGAAATCGGCACAATATTCAGTGCCGTCACTACACACCACAACTTGCTTGTGAGTATTTTTATTAGCGAGTGGCTTAACTTCAATTACGTCTTTATCTGTCAGTAATTCAACACCTTTATTAAGATGTAATTCAGTTAAAAAGTCAGACATTACAGCTGAGGTTACTCTAGACAATATCCTCGGCTGCTTTTCAATTACGGTGACTTTGGCACCCATTGCGATAAAAGATGACGCACTTTCAAGCCCAATATAGCCACCACCAATAATCACCACGTGTTTATCTACACTATTAATCAGCGCAGCTTTAATCGCCTGTGCATCGGCATAAGTGCGCATGGTAAAGATTGAGCGATTATTGAGAGAATCATTCACTTCTAAGCCTGAAATAGGCGGAATAAAGGCTCGACAGCCTGTGGCTAACATTAATTTGTCATAATGAATACATTGACCGTCATCAAGAGTGATCTGCTTGGTTAAATGATTAACAGCAGTCACCTTATTGCCAAGTTTAAAATCAATATTGTGGTCGTTGTAGGCTTTCTCAGCTTTTAAAGGTGTCGACTTCAACTCTGCTGATTGCAACGTTTTTTTAGATAATGGCGGCCTGTGATACGGTAACTCGGGGTCACTGTCTATTAACGTGATACTGCCAGTCCACCCTTGTTGACGCAGATTAAAAGCAAAATTAACCCCTGCATGACTGGCACCAACAATCACTACAGCACCATTGTTAGAATGAAGCTCTTCAGCTGAAAATTGCATGGTTTAACCCTTTAATTGATATTAGTTTGCAACGACAAAAGTCATTCCATCAATTTGATCAGACACGTCAATTTGACAACACAAGCGGCTGTATTCGGTAACCTTGTCGTCTAACTCCAACATATCGCTTTCAACTTCTTGTGCAGCACCTACTTTGTCAAAGTCTGCTGGGTCTACATAAATATGGCAGGTAGCACACGAACAAACACCGCCACAATCACCATCAATACCCGCTACACCGTTTGCCACGGCTAACTCCATTAAAGAGCCACTGTCGCCTTCTACTTCCATTGAGCCGTTGTTTTGAGTCACAAAAATCACTTTAGCCATGGTTTAATCCTTTATTGTTGGTTTTAGTTTTATTGCGTTATGCGTTATTTAGCCGTCAGGCTAACTTCAAGACGGTTAAAGCCCACTTTGCGTGAAAACTCGCCTAACTGTTCAATGTTTTCATCAGCGCTAACAACATTAATATCAGCCACTTTATTTGCCAGTGTCAGCACCAGTTGCCTTAAAATTTGCCTTGCGTGTGTTGCTCCTAAACAGTTGTGATGACTAAAGCCAAAACTCACATGAGGATTGATTTTGCGGTCAAAGTCGACAGTGTTGGGGTTGCTAAACACGTTTTCATCTCGATTGGCAGAGGCCCAGCACAATGACACCCGGCTATCTGCTTTTATGGCATGTTCACAAACAGTTGTATCTTCAGTGGCAACACGACCCATTTGGGTTAAAGGAGAAAAATAGCGTAATAATTCTTCAACGGCTCGGTTAACAATATCTGGCTCGTTAGCAATTCGCTGTAAATCACTGATGTTTTCACTAAAGTAAGCAATGGTATTCGTAATGGCGTTAATAACCGTATCTCGACCACCTGCAAAGGTTAAAATCATCACACCTTTAACTTGTTCCTTGGTCAGTTTTTTGCCGTCAACTTCCGCATTTAGCAGTACCGAAAAAAGGTCTTCTGTGGTGGGAACACTGGGCCTTGTTTTAGCCATTGTTTTATCAATTTCAGCGTCAATGTAGTCATATAAAATATTGGCTTTATCTGCATCTAAGTTACTGGATTCACTTCTAAATACATGTGTTCCCCAGTCAATCCAAGTTTGTGCCCTATCCATTGAAGTATTTAGTAGCAAAGTCAAGGCTTTTGACTGTAGCGGCAAAGCAAAACTAGCCACAATATCAATAGCGTTCTGCTGTAAAGCATGGTCAATGGTGTTATCAATTATCTGTTGTAACTTAGCTTGGTAAGCATTATCTAATGGACGTTTAAACCAAGGGTTAAGTAATTGTCGAAAACCAGTATGTTCAGGCGGGTCTAACTCGAAAGGGATTTGACGTGTATCTCTAATCGCCACTTCTGAAGGAATGACAATTCTTCCTGGGGTTGAGCCAGATTGAAAAGTAGTACAATTATGTGCAACTTTGCGTAATTCTTTTAAACCCAATATCATCTTTACTGGATCGTTTTGATCGTCCATATCCCCTAATCCAGAGGTAGAGCGCTTTTGTGAAAATGCATCGTCAAACTGGCTTATTGCTTTAGGTTTAGCTTTCATTGTTGCCTCTTGTTATTGCTATGGCTTAAATGTAATAACTTGTTAACATCCTAGCGTGGCAATAGGCGGCAAAATACACATATCACATGTAAAAGTATCACTTTTATGCTTTTTATTGTCATAACTGGTGAGGATTTTGAGCCATAAAAAAGGGCTAATGCTACTTAGCCATTAACCCTATACTTCAATCAAAATGAGTTAGTCTTCTAACCTTTGCTGATACATGGTTGAAGTTACCTCTTTAACCGCATCAATTAATTGCGGGTAAGGCGTATCGGTCACAGTAACAAAACCAATGTTGGCATTTTCACCATCAAATGCTCGGCCAGTTAGCGGCTCGTCAACATATTGAAACCAGTGCGCGCCTACCATATACGGTTTTTCTAACACACTTTGCATGTACTTTTTGTACTTATTGGCTCTATCCTGTTGACCGCTGGCATGAACAATTCCTGGGTTGAACAGGCCTGAACCATCAGTACTGCCAATATGAAACTCACCAATTACCACCGGTAAATCAACCTTTTCTAGAAACAGCCAAAAGTGCGGTTGCATACCTTCTTCATAAATATTAAAACTCAATACATCAGAATATTTTAGCGATGCCTTAATAATTTCATCCGGCATTCCCCAATTCGCCATTCTGGCGCCCATATATAGATGATTAGGCATTTTATCCGCTAAGGTGTTGTGCACAACTTTAAAGTATTGCTCACCTAAAATTTCTAATAAACTTGATAAATCAGCTACTTGAGCCTGGCTAAACTGGCTGAAGCTCACTCCTTGGTTAAGAGTGTCCCAATCACTAATCTCGGTTTGCCAAGCAGTATTTAACTGCTCAATTTTGGTATATTTTTGCTTTAAAAATTCACTAAAGGCTTTTTTAGCTGGGCTTTCAGTTACGCTTTTAGACAAGGCATCTAATATAACGCCGTAGCGTGCTTCTACAGAGCCTTCTCGCTCACCCCAGCTTTTTTCATTATCAATAAAAATACCTGCACACCAGGGTGAGTCTTTTACAGACTCTGAAATCTCATCAATAGTCACTTTAGCGCGGCGGGCAAATTCTGGGTCAAAAGGATCAGGCATTAGGCCCCAATGATTTACTGAACCAGACAGGGTTTTAAACTCACCAATAATCCAACCATTGGCAAAGTATGGCACTTGTTTAGCCGCATAAAAAGCCGGGTCAACCCAGTTACCAAATGAAGTGAAGCCCCAATCTTTCATTCGAGATAATGTGACTTCATGCCATTTAGTAAGGTATGCGCCATCAGGTTGATTACCGTATTTACGCTGTAAATTGGCCTGATAAAAACTGTAGGTTTCACCATGAGGCATTGCCCCTTTATGGGTTGAGCGGCGATAACTATAGTGTTTAGCTAATGGGTCTGAATATTCAGGTAACCAGTTAAACATATTGTGGCGTAGCGGTGACGCAACGTAACGGCTATCTTTAATCGCTTGGGCAATTTGCACTGTCCCCATTGAGTCTTCAGGAGTAGTTTCATTCGGGTCACGATATCGTACGGCATCATCTTTATAATCAATCCCCGTTAAAGTCGACATGTTAGCCATTCGCACATTAGCTGGCCCATGGGAGAAAAACACATGCCCTTCAGGGTCAACCATCCACCACTTACCGTCTACTTTTTCAGTTCTAAAAAATCCAGTGGCGGTTAACTTAGGCCCTTTAGTATACCCACCGTATATAGAACGATTTGGCATCCCGGTTGACGCATCAAGTTGAGCAAGCTCCTCTGCCGTTTGCTGTGCTAATTGCTCATCGGAGGTAATTTTTAACGGGTAGTCAATAAGCGCATTTTGACCATATTGATCTACAATGTTTTTAAGCCATTGTGGATCAGGCTCTGGGTTTGCCCTAATGCGGATATCTTTAATTTGTATTGAGCGATTTTCTAATAAACCTATGGTGAAAAAGTTCAAAGCGGCAATTTGAGTTAAGTCAACATTATCGGCACGCCACGAACGCCAAACCATTAATAGGTCATCGGTTTTCCAAGGCATCGCATCGCCCCAAAAACCAGCTTCAGTATCGGCTTCTACTCCGTTTAACGGAAAAAATACTGTGCCCTTATATTGAGGCGCAATACTGATTGAACGGCTTTGATATTCCCCTTGCTGATTTTCAACAGACAAGTAAAAGTGAACCGATTCATTTTGCGGGTTCACCACATCAAACGCTAAGTTATAGCGACTTAATGATGATAAATCCCAAGGCTGGTGTGGTTTTATGGTTAGTTTTGAAATGTTCTCTTGAGCTGAAAAATTAATCTGTAAATGGTCTTTTTCAATGGCACTTTTAGCAGTGGTATTTTGTAACCAACCTTGCGGTTCCACCGAGGTGAAATCCACCAAAGTCATCAAATTGGCCTCTTGATGACTAGCAGGGTTATTAGGTTCAATTTCAGATGTTGACAGCTCTTTTGCCGTTATCAGTGACTCAGGTGATGCGGCTTGCTGGCAGCCTGCTAAAGTTAAAGCACCTAACAATAACGCATTACGATAAACAAATGGGACGTTCATATTACCCTCCTTGTCGAAACTTTCTGACATAGTAATGGTGGTTAATCCATAAAATAATCATAAAAAAGGGCCACTAATGTGACCCTATAACGAACGATGTGATTAGAAGTTCATACGCGCATTTAAGCGGAATGTGCGACCTGTTTGATATTGATAAACCGTACGAGAGTCGGTTGCATTACCATCAATTGGACTACCTTCATCAAGTACCTCTCCATTCACATTTAAGAAACGGCTAGTGTAATATTGACGCACACCTTCATCAGTTAAGTTAACTGCTTGAAATGAGAAAGTAACAAAGTCATTCAGTTTATAACTTGCTGAGAAATCAAGCGTTTGACGACCTTCTTCCCACAAAGAACCCGACTCCCAAGAGCGTTGGGCTAACTGGTCTGAGTTACCACGGTAAGATAAGCGTAATTGATGACCGTCTTTTTCCCAGAATGCCGTTAGGTTATAACTATGCTCTGGCGTATAAGCAACCTGCAATGAAGGCAACTTCACTGAATCATCAATTGAAGATACCTCCTGATCATAAGCACTATCTTGGTAGGTATAGTTAGTTTGGATACCAAAGCCTGATAACCATCCGGGCAACATGTCAAAAGTTTGCATGTATTGCAGCTCAACCCCTTTAATGGTTGCACCTTTACCATTTTTGATACGGGTTGTTTTAAACTGAGCACACATTTGCTCTAAGTCACCAGAGTACATCCAGTCTTCTCTGAACTCATCACTACCCTGAAAACGCTTTGGCATACATTGTTCAAGACTGTCTTGACCAGCAACCAACACTAGATCATCTGGGTTATATGTTTCGCCTTCAGTTAAGCCTACATCACGAAGGTCATCCATATATGTGACTACTGTTTCAGACTCTTCAAAGTTAGTCATATCTTTGTAGAACAAACCGGCTGATAACAAACTTGTTTCGTTGAAATACCACTCATACGATAAATCAAAGTTGACAGATTCAAGCGGATCAAGTTTAGGCGACGTCAACGTAATGGTGTTATTACGGTTATATCCACCCCATTGAGTTTCGCGCACTTTAAAACCAGGACGAAGTGAGTCAATTTGCGGTCTTGCCATTGTTTTAGAAGCCGCAAAACGTAAAATGGTATCGTCCATCAATGCATAGTTTAAGTTAAGGCTTGGTAAGAATACGTCATACTCATGTGTACCCGTTACTCCAAATGTACGACGACTTCTATCTTCTGCCACTAACTGACCATTTTCATCTAACTGGCGATCGCCATAGACATAATACTTTTCAGTTGAAATATCACTATGACGCCACAACCACCAATCTGATTCATTTGGATTACCACGAACCGCATTAGGGTCAAAACATGGACCTTCATCTGGGCGCGCAACATCATCACTTAAGTCACTTGTCCCAACAGTATCGTAACCATTACCATCAACACGTCCCCAACGAGCTTCTGCGTTCCAATCAGTACCATAAAATGGAATGCCACTACATTCTGGCAGGCTAGAATCACGCAATTCAGCCAATTTGAAAGGGTCCATTAATCGGCCAACGTTACCTGGATCAAAGGCAAACTGCACACCTGACGAACCAGAAGTATCTACAGTAGTTTTAACATAACGGACACCAAGATCACCTGTTAAACGGCCATCAACTAAGTCAAAATTCGCTTTTACATATGTGGCAAAGTTCTCAAGTTCTGCTGAGCGAGTATTTGAGTCGTCAGGGGTAAAACCAACCACAGGCGAGCCTAAGGCTAAATCAAATGCCTTGAAAGCTGAAAAAGTTGTCCAGCCATCTGTCACTGAATCTCTGCCATAACCATTGCTAGACATGAAATCATCAACTGGGAAACCTTCATCTGTGGCAAACAAGTCACCACTTAATGAATTTAAGCCATCATTTAAAACTGTTGGAGCCCCGGTGTATGGATTATTGATAACAATACCTTCGCCAACACTATTGAAGCCATTTTGTTGATCATCAACATATTTTTCACGCTCAGAGTATTTAGCACCAAACTCAATACTTCTTAATGGGCCAACATCTAATACCCAGTCAAAATCAACAAAGGCTGACTTTTGTATATCTTCAACTGCCACAACAGAGCGATTTAAGAAAGTTAAATGCTGAGCATTTAATTCATCCGCGTTAAAACCAGTAGTTGAATAGTTATCCCAAACATTTAATGGGTCACCAAACTCATTGTTAGCACCAAAATCAATTAAGCCACTACCATCAACAATAGTACATGGGCCATTAGTACAGTCGTAACCTACTGGCTCTATGTCTGTTGCAGGCACATTTTTAATTAACCAGCGGTTAATATTGCCATAGTTTTGCAAGGCAATATAAACTTGGTTTTCAGGAATACGCTCAGACTTTGAATACCCCAAACCGGCTTCCATAACAAGGTTGTCAGTAATGTCATGACGCACATCAAATGATACTACGGTGTTTTCTTCTTCAAACTTATTTTCAGACTGGCTTAAGCCGCCATCGCCAAAGCGGTTCAAGTATTTAGTAAATGTATTGGTTTTGGTGTCAATGGTATGCCAACTTGCTTGCGGGTCACTCCACTGTGACGGGCCGCCACCTAAACCAGGGTCAACCCCTTCTATCATGTTACCTTGCTGGCCACTTCGCACTTGAACACCATGCATCGAGCTTTCAAATTTTTGCTTGGTGTAATTAGTATTAAGATTAAATTCGGTAGAATCTGTAGGCGCCCACTGTAAACCTAAGTTAAAGTTCATGCGGTCTACATCATTGTTATACAGCTCGTAGCGGGTATTTTTATTAGTCAGACCCCAAACGTCTTGTACTTCATTACCGTCTGTATCGGTTGCTAAATGAGAAAACTCAGACACCCAATTATCAGCAGTATATTGATCTTTACGATAAGAATTTGTTTCTTTAACCGCTGTAAAGATAACCCCGAAGGTGTCATCTAGTAACTTTTCAGAAACTGTGCCTGAAACCTTGTAGTTATCATCATCCAGTAAATCGTTATAACGACCTTCAACCGTTACAGTTCTAATTTTATAATTTAAATCTAACGGCTTGTTAGTGATCAAATTAATGTTTGCACCTAATGCCCCTTCTTCATGGTCAGCACTGGGTGTTTTTACAACTTCAATTTTAGATAAAATATCTGAAGAATACTGCGATAAGTCAACGCTTTGGCTAAAGTCTGTTGAACCTAACTGCACACCGTTCATGCTGATATTGTTTTGCTGAGAATTAGCACCACGAACAGTAATACGTGAACCTTCACCGTCAACTGATTGCACCGTCACACCCGTTACACGAGATAATGCATCAGCAATATTTTGGTCAGTAGATTTACCAATATCTTCAGAGTTGATTGAATCGGTTAAGTTTTCTGAAAAGCGTTTGTCATTAATCGATTTTTTTAAACTGCTTTTTAAACCCTTAACCTGAATCACTTCAATTTCATCAGTATTAGCATTTTGGTCATTTTCTTCTGCCACAACTTGCATAGACATTGCGGTTAGCAAAGCAAGGTACACAGAGCTGTATTTATATTTGGACGTTTGAATTGGCATGTTACTCCCCCAAGAGCGTTTATGTTTCTGCCGAAGCAAAGCTGCATAGGTTAATTTTTTGTTGCAACTTAGTTTCAAACATTACTAACGCATCGAACCTGTGTCAACATAATTTTGTTAACAATATTCAATTTATTTTTTATTATTTTAATTGTTATCAAATTGTGCCTATAGCTTTAAAGTCAGACTCAAACACAACAGAAATAAACTTAACCTTCTGATTTTTATATACAGTTTTTAGTATAAGTTTGATTTTAACAGATGAACCATTGTAACAATATTGTTAATTACCTTGCGAGGAAAAATAAGGTTTTTGTTAATTTTTGTTGAATTAATCATACAAAAACAATCCAAAACTCCCGATATCAAGCTGGCGTAATAGTGACGAATAAAAATAACTAAAAAATCAAAAAGCAGATCCTCGATAAAAGATCTCGAGGATGACGAGCTTTGTTGTCATTCTGGTGACGCGTTAGTTAATGCTATTCAGGTAAGGGATCATTACTCATTCCGACGCTGTACAGATAACGCCATTCTGGTGGGGTTCATTCGTCATTCCGACAACGCGTTAGCTAGAGCCATTCCGACGATGTAGCAGATAACGTCATTCCAGTAATGCGTAAGCTTACGTCATTCCGGCAACGCTTTTGAGCCGGAATCTGCTTTACAAACGAAACAAAAAGCAGACCCTCGATTAAAGATCTCGAGGGTGACGAGGTTTGTTGCCATTCTGGCGGTGTACTAGATAACGTCATTCCGGCAACGCTTTTGAGCCGGAATCTACTTTACAGATGAAACAAAAAGCAGACCCTCGATTAAAGATCTCGAGGGTGACGGGTTTTGTTGTCATTTGGACGAATCATTCGTCATTCCGACAACGCGTTAGCTAGCGCCATTCCGACGATGTAGCAGATAACGTCATTCCAGTAATGCGTAAGCTTGCGTCATTCCGGCAACGCTTTTGAGCCGGAATCTGCTGTTAGGCCTGTTCAAATTTATGAATGTAAGGCCAACCAGGGAATTGCTTACCTTTGCTTGGGTCGGCATTCCACTCCCAACATTCAAACTCAAATTGTTGGGCTTTATGGTCAACCTTCACAATCCCGTAGCCTTCGCTTTTCAATGAGCGGTCAGCCAAAAAGTTACTCCATGAATTATTGGTTTGTTGCTTAAAGTCATCATAAGTCACTTTCGGATTTGCCACAGCTAACACGCGCATTTTATTACCAAATATGTCGGTAAAGTTGCCGGTATTAGGGTCATTATTAAACTGGTTATCCAACTTACCTAAACCTTCAAACCAACGTTGCCAGAATGCAGCTGCTGCAGGGCCAGCAAAAAATAGCGGTCCATCATCAAAGGTATCAAGCCCTTGTTTGGCCATCATTGGTAAATGTTGGTCGCCACAAATTACCACGGCACCGGCGTCTTTAATCAGCTTAACAGCACGGGTTCTACCATCAGGTGGATAGCCGTTTGAGTCGTAATCTAATAGTGGTTCTAAGTTACTCTTGGTTTGAGGTGATCCCCAAATAGAAGAGGCAATACAAACTTTAGGCAACCCTTTGTCCATATCAGCCCATGCACGCAAAAACTGCTCTTGACGATGACCTAATAACTCTCCCTGAGTGTGTAATGGATTGATATTAATATTACGTCTTGATTTGAACTTTCTATCTTCAACCAACGCAAAGCTAACGCCACCATAAACAAAGGCACCATAAGTAACCGGAATATCGTGATCTATTGGCGTAGGGTCATACGCATCTGGGTTATGACCATGCTGCATACGATAAACCATTTTAACCAGCGCTTTGGTTTCCATATAGCCGCCGTCTTCTTCAGTGCGTTTTTCGCCCTCAAGTACCACGGGGTCTCTACCGCCTACTCCCCACAAATTGCCTTGTAAAACATCGTGGTCATCGGCTAACAATATCGACGGTTTATTACGAATTGAATCTCTGAATGTCCAGTACCATAAGTACCAGCGATACAACATATCTAAATGAGAATCAGGTCGGCCTCGCCATACTTGGGTAGGCGTAGCTTCATAATATTGATCACCACAAAACACATACATATCGGGTTCATGACTATCACAATTATCGACTAACTCAGTATGCGGGAATAAAATGTTTTCAGGACCAAAACGACCTAACAACTTTTCTTGTTTCAAGCGCGTTTTGTAGTGTTCAATATCTAATGACAAGTTGGTGGCCACTAAACAAGAATATAATGCAATCGACAACGGCTTAGACTGACCAGGGTCTTTCAATATTTGACCTTGGTAAAGCACAGCTGCCTTGCCGTTTTCATGGCTAACAACACGGTAATCATATTGTTGCGTGTTATCCCAACCTTCTACTCTAAATTGAATCACATAACCCGGTTCAATTTGTGAATCAGTAGATTGCCATTCGCTGTTTGATGATTGTCGATAATCAAGTGTCACGTTGCGGTATTCATTATCAGCAACAGGCATAAATTGTGCGCTTAGCTTTAATACCGATTTATTCAGGCTATGCATACAACCAATAACCGGCCCTAATCCTCTGTCGTCGAATTGCGAGAGTTTTTCACCACCGGACTGAATATCTTCAAACGCCCATCTTGCGCCGCTTTGTTTAGATGGCATTGAAGACAACAACATGACTCCGCCAAGTAGCTCAGAACCAGGCACACCAGTACGAACAATAAAGCCTAATTCTTTGTTGGTTTTACTGTCTATGGCCACTAAACGGACATCAAAGTTATTATTTGATACTGGGTCAATATGGCAATCTAGAATAATTTCACGGTCATGAAGTTGGCCAATGTTAACGGTATTGGTTCTAACCACTTTTTCGAATGCCAGCGGTTTATTGGTGTCAGAAAAGTCTCTAAAACTTAGCTCACCTTTATCATTAATGACCGCCATAAAGCCGCCATTTTTACCTGAAGCTCGCTGAATTAATGCACTTGCACGGTAATCAAGCTGGTCTGCGCCAGCCCCTAATAAAAAGCCACAAAAACCGGCTTTAGTGGGCGTTAAATTACTGACTTTAGCTTTAATACGTGCTGGCTTTGGCGCGTCGTTGAGTTGGCGAGTTAAAATAGACACTGTGCGCATTTCAAAACCACGATCACCGCGAATACATTCAATTTTGCCTGCATTCAAACGCCAATCTTGCAAACGATTACCCCAAAATGCTTTCCCAAGCCAAGGGCGTAGAACATTACTTGGTAATAATTCAATGGGCGCAGTTTGCGTTAATGAGCGTCTATTAGCTGCAGCTCTTGCTGCTTGTGTCGGAAACAGCATGCTTCCTGCTGCCAACGCCGACAGCTTTATAAAACTTCGTCTATCCATAACTACCTCATTTTTTATTTTAATTAGCCACTTACATGAATTACATAGTTAAGTTTTCAACAACAAGACCTAATAATTAAACGCTGTTTAGTTACTATTTTGAAAAGTGCCAGCATCCAAGATTTGTCTTTTAATCTTGAAACGGCAAATGTAATTCCAATTCCAACTGGTATCATATTTATGACATAGTCCCCAAGACAGCCCTGGCTTTTGAGCACTTGGGCCATTAGGGTCAAGCTGTGGGTTAATTAATGCAGGGTCTCTAAATAAGCCAATGGCTTCAGGTGCACCTTTAATGTGAGCTTTAATGTCAAAGTTAATGCCGTCTGGCGCAAACTGAATGGTATTTTTTTCTGGGCCATCGGTAGTTAATAATGATGCAATACCGCCTTCAAAATTCCACACCACCACTTCATGTCCACTATTTGAGATTGGATTGTATTCAGACTTGGTATAAGGGCCTTCAATATTGTCTGCTATGGCAACACCATGTTTGATTTCACGGCCACCAAAGTTCATGCCCTCGCCCATGGTTTCACCCTTGTAGTACAGGTAAAACTTTTCATCAAAAAACACTAAACAAGGGTCATGCACTTTGTGACTGTCAAAGCTGCCTTTTGACTTCACCTGAAAACGGTTATCTTCATCACCAAGCCACTCACCATCTTTACTTGGACTTAAAATAGCTTGAGGTGATTTAGCCCAAGGGCCGTATGGTGAGTCAGCACTTGCCAATGCAATTTCTTCATATTGGCGGTTGGTATAAGGGGTTTGTACAGTTTGATAAACTAAATAGTAGCGGCCTTGATGGCTGAATACTTCAGGAGTGAATATCGCTCGGTCATCATAAGCACCGGGTTCTCCTCGTTGAATTGCTGGCCCTTGCTCTTGCCATGTTTCGCCATCTGCTGATGTTGCATGCCAAACTTCGGTTAAGTCCCATGGAAACACTTTGTCTTCAAGATTGTCAGAGCCAAAACCTACGGTTTCTCCTTCTCCCTTGGTGTACCAACAATGATATAAGCCATCAATCAGTAACACTGAAGACGGATCACGGCGGATCACCCCTTCTTCAAAAGCAAAATCCCCTTTTAATGGCGACACATCAAACTCAACCATCCAATCTGAATTTTTATTATCATATCCACGTTCAATTGCACGGCGACTGGCTAAACTAAGCTTAGGTTGCTTGTCATTCATAACGTTTCCAAAATGTTTATTGATTAATTAAAGCGTTGTAATGAGTTTGGGGTAAAATAGCGCCTTTAAATTGCACCACTTCACCCGCAATAAAACAGGCCTTATTAATGGCTTGCTCAATATTATGGCCAACGGCTCTAGCCGCTAAATAAGTACCAGCAAATGAATCACCAGCTGCCGTTGAATCAACTTGTACTGGCGCAGGTTTAAATGGAATATGAGCCACCATTTCGCCAGTTGAATATCCGTAGGTCCCCTGCTCACCAGCTTTTACTATGACTTCTTGCGACCCTAAATCAGTACAAAACTGACTGATTTGCTGGGCCGTTTGTTGATTAAACAAATGGCTATGTTCTTCAATACCCGGTAGCGCAATATCACATCCACGATAAGCTTCAATAAGCCAATGGGTTGCATGGTCAACATCACGCCACATGGCTTGGCGATAATTAGGGTCAAATGCCACTTTAACGCCCTGCTGACGTAAAATTGCCAAACTCGTCATAAGCTTGGCTTTATCTGAGTCAGATAAAATACCTAATGAAATTCCACTGTAAAAAATTAACTCTGCGCTGCTTAAATGGTTAACAATGTCATCGACACTCTTTTCACTCAGCATTTGCGTGGCTGCAGAGTGTTTACGCCAATAACTGAAACTTCTTTCGCCATGCTCATCAACATTAATACTGTAAACACCAATGGTGGCATGGTTTAGTTGGAACACTTTGCTGCTATCAACACCCTCTGAATGCCACTTTGTCGTCATATCGTGACTCATTGGGTCTTGGCCAATGGCGGTAAAAAACTCGCATGTTAATTGAGGAGCAAAACGTTTGGCGTAAACCAGTGCATTGTAAGTATCTCCAGCGTAACCTTTAATGAATTGACTCTCACCATGGGGAATCAACTCCATCATGCATTCGCCAATGGCAACAATACTTTTCATCTGTGTTCCATTTTTACTCGAACTATTCATGACTCAATAGCCGCCTTTTTCGGCATCGCTTTTTTAAAGCTTTTACTGCTCAAATAGGCTTCAATTTCTTCAATAGTTTTATTTTTAGTTTCAGGCATGATTTTGTACAACATGACAAAACCAATAACCCCAAAGCAGGCGTACATTAAGAAAGTGAGGTCAGCACCAAAGTGACTTAACTGCCAAGGGAAGAACTGTTGCACTAAATAGCTAACAATACTGGCTATAAACGCAAACACGGGAATAGCAATACCACGAATATGGGTTGGGAATATTTCAGAAAATAACACCCACATTATTGGCCCAATTGAGAAATGGAAAGCCGCAATAAAACCAATAATACCGCCAATAATTAAGGTTGCATCAATAGTTACCGCGCTTTGTAACAACACACTTTCATGCACTTTGGCTTCAGATAAACCAATTAACCCTTCCAGTGCATCTTTAAATTCAACATCGTTGTCGAAGCTCACATTAGCCAGGCTACTAATATCAGCAATATTTAAGCTTTGATGCAGTTGATTAATCACTTCAGGAGAAAGCATATAAACTGCGTTAGCAAAACCTAAATAACAAGCAAACAAACTGAGTGTTGCTAAGCCCAAGCCATAGATCACTAAGGGTCTGCGACCCACTTTATCAATTAATAAAATGGCAATTACCGTGAATACAATACTAACCAAGCCTAAAATGGTTGCTTGAAAAAAGGCCGCATCGGTTCCAATACCTAACTGTTCAAACACCGTGGGAGCATAAAACATAATGGCATTAATGCCGGTAGTTTGTTGCACAACGGCAATAGTGAACGCGATTAACATTGCCATGCGAATATTTGGCTCAAACAAGCCTTTCATCGAGGTAATAAACGATTCATTTTTTACATGGCTAGCTAAACTTTTACGAATATCATTAAGCTCTGCTTCACATTCTGTGGTTTTATTAAAACCGTTTAAAATTACCGCAGCCTTATCAACCTTGTCTTTCATCATTAACCAACGAGGGCTATGTGGAATACCAATTAACAGTAAAAACCACACAACTGCAGGTATAATTTCAACACCTAACATCCAACGCCAAATATTTTTATCGTTGATGCCCATCAGCTGGCTCAGCGCTGAATCTGCTCCTAAAAGCGCCAATAAGCCGTAATTAGCAAAGTAAGCTAAAGAAAGGCCGATAACGATATTAATTTGAATCATGGAAACTAACTTTCCACGTAATTTTGAAGGGGCTATCTCACCAATATACATTGCTGCAACCGATAAAGAGGTAAATGCCAATCCACCAATAAATCTAGCAAATACAAGACTTTCAAAACTAGTCGCCATTACTGAAGCAATAGCTGAAAAGATATAAGTAAAAGAAATCAGTAATAAGGTTAACCTGCGGCCAAATCGGTCACACAAGTGCCCTGTAATCATTAACGCGAACAACACCCCAAAACCTGGTGCACTCACAACTGTTCCTACTTCAAGTTCAGATAAGCCAAACTCTGCGGTCACAAATTTAATTGTGCCAGAGATTAAGGCAGCGTCTAAACCAAAAATAAATCCACCTAGCGCCACGACTAAGGCACAATAAAATACATTGTATCTTTTTGGACTCATGCGATTACTTCCATATTATTGTTTTTATCAGTTTCGAACTGACTTATGTGAGTTAACAGCGTTAACAATCAAGAGTCTGATAGCAAATTGGCTTAAATATTAATTAAAAGTTATTTGGCTTAATGACTCTGCATTTACTGTGACATATCTATTGAGTGGCCCCATACCACTTTGCCTAAGTACATAAGCAACAACCCAGTCACAAAATATCAACAACACATTACCACCAAGCACAATCTACACGCAAGCATTGTTAACAATTTACCAAATATAATTTATATTATTCTGCCTAAACACAAAGCCAATCATACAAAAAAATACAATGTAAACAGCATCATGACATGAGGTAATGAATAATACCACGCCTGTAATACTGCTAATTATTTTAAAAACGGATATAAAAATTGACAGTTAAATGATTGCAATAGCAAAAGATAGGATGTAGATTGTTAACAAAATTACAGCGAGACATTAACGTTTGTCTTTTCTGTACAAGGTTGTGGTAGGTATAGCGCAATAAACTGATATCGCAATTAACTTAGCCTAATGTACATAAGCTAAATGAAAAGCCGTTCATACAATAAAAGCTAGAGATTATAACTATGACAAATGCAGGCAATATAAGTGGTACACATTTAATGACAAGTGATCCTATTCAATTGACACATAAACCGCAAAAGCACACAAAAGGTAAGCTTTTATTAGTTTCAGCAATTTTAAGCTGCTTGTATGGTTGTCAAAATGAACTGGATAGCAGTGTTACGGAAAAAAGCACTAGTGAACAAATTAATTCTACTAGTAACCAAGATGCTGCAATAGTACAAACGCTATATAGCTTCGACCATGGTTCTGATCTAACAGAAGTAACACTCAACAACGCGCAATCGAGTGTGAATGCTGACGGCCTAAATATCGAATTTCAATCTGCTGAAACTGGCTACGCAAGCGTGGTATTTCAACCTAAAAAACCATGGGATTGGAGCAGTTTAGAAGACTTTAATATTGCATTTTCTATGGCCAATAAAGGCAAGCACAGCGTACAACTTTATTTAGATATGACTGATATCGACGGCGCGACTTATACCCGTAGTTTAAGCGTACCTATTAGCTCAACACCTGAAACCTACTACGCCAAAATGTCGGGCCACGATTTAGGGACTCCTGAAGGCGATGAAAAAGTAGAACTGAATTTTCATTCAGGTTTACGTTCAAATCCCGATACATGGGAAAGTAATGAACATCAATTTACTTCGTTATGGGGTAAAAAGAACTTAAACCTGAAAGGTATTGCTAAAATAAGCTTATCTGTTAAAGGTGTTATTTTTGATAAAAGCGTGATTATTAAAGATATAAAAGTTCGTCAAAACCCAGAGTTTGACCAAGAATTTTTAACTAATATCGTTGATAAATATGGACAAAATGCCAAAGCTGATTTTGCCGGTAAAGTGCATAACGACCAAGAGTTGATTAGCCAACGAGACACTGAATTAGCAACATTAACCGGCCAGCTTCAACCAGAGCGCAGTAAGTTTAACGGTTGGCTGAATGGCCCTAAATTACAAGGGACAGGCTATTTTAGAGCGGAAAAAGTCAATGATAAGTGGTCATTGGTTGACCCTGAAGGTTACCTATATTTTGCCACCGGTTTAGATATCATTCGCTTATCAAATTCATCAACCATGACAGGCTATGACTTCGAACAACAATATATTGTTCAACGCGCAAAAGACGAAGTAACCCCAGAAGACTCACAAAAGCTAAATCGTGTTTCAGACCAAGCCATTTCCAGTCGCTTTAAAGCATCTGATGTTCGAGCGGGTATGTTTACGTGGTTACCGGATTATGACGAACCACTAGGCAAACATTTTGGTTATCGTAGAAGCGCCCACTCAGGGCCTTTAAAACACGGTGAAACCTACAGCTTTTATGCCGCAAACCTTGAACGTAAATATGGTCAGCAAGGCCAAGATTATATGCAGTCGTGGCGCGATGTAACGGTGGATCGTATGCTTGATTGGGGATTTACCTCTTTAGGTAATTGGACTGACCCAAGCTATTACGACAACAACAAAATTCCTTACTTTGCTAATGGCTGGATTATTGGCGACTACAAAACCGTATCCAGTGGCAATGACTTTTGGGCACCCTTACCGGATGTGTTTGACCCTAAATTCAAACAACGCGCCTTTGCCACCGCGCAAGTGGTAGCAGAAGAAGTCCGTAACAACCCATGGTGTGTTGGGGTATTTATTGATAATGAAATGAGCTTTGGACGTTCTGAAACCACAGAAAGCCGCTACGGCATTGTGTTACACACCTTAAAACGTGACGCAGCAGAAGTGCCTACCAAAGCAGAGTTCAGCCGTCTGATGAAACAAAAATATGTCAACATTGATGCGTTAAATAAAGCATGGGATAAACAAATCCCTAGTTGGAAAGCATTTGATGAAGGCATTGACTCATCAATCAATAACAAACAACAAATAGCAGATTACGCCGATTTATTAGGTGCTTATGCAGAAAAATACTTCAGCACAGTAAATGATGCCTTAGCTGAGCACATGCCTAACCATATGTATTTAGGTTCTCGATTCCCTGACTGGGGTATGCCAATTGAAGTAGTTAAAGCATCAGCAAAGTATGTCGATGTCATTAGCTTTAACTCTTATAAAGAAGGCTTAAACCCTAAGTTCTGGTCATTTTTAGATGAAATCGATATGCCAAGTATTGTAGGTGAGTTCCACATAGGCGCGAAAGACTCTGGTCTTTATCACCCAGGGTTAATTCACGCAGCAAACCAAAAAGATCGCGCAAAAATGTATCAAGACTATATGAAATCAGTCATTGATAACCCTTACTTCATTGGTGCGCATTGGTTCCAATATATCGACTCACCTATTACAGGCCGAGCCTATGACGGCGAGAATTACAACGTTGGCTTTGTCACCGTTACCGATACACCTTACCCATATATGGTTGAAGCGGCTAAACAGTTACACAGTGAGATGTACCAACAACGTTTTGGAAAACAGTAAGTTTTTTTGATTGAGGCTTACTTATCCCCAGAGTAAGTCTCAAATTTTATCCAACCACATATTGGTTGATTGATATCTGGTTAGGTCTCCAGATTAGCCCTAAACACATATTTGTGACAGAAATCAGTAAGGACTCCACCTTATTGAATATTGTTAACAATTTAACGTGTTTAGGGTGTTTTTTTATAAAAATAAACGCGAACTAAAAAATTTAGCACTATTATTCAGCTACTTAACAAATTAAACACTGTATATTTTTAACAATATTACATTTGACAATTGTATTATTAAATCTAAATCTCTAGAATGTATACATATTATGAACACATTGGGACTCTTATGGCGACTTCAAAACCAACAAAAATCCTTTCGGTAAAAGATCAAATAGCAGACCAACTTCGCTCAGATATTATTTCTGGGGATTTAGCACCCAATACTAAATTAAACGAACAAGAGTTAGCTAAACGCTTTGGCTTATCACGTGGACCCATTCGTGATGTGATTTTGCAACTTTCTAAAGAAGGCTTGTTGATTTCAAAAAACAACTGCGGCGCCTCTGTAAATAGTGTTTTAGAGCCAAAATTACAAAAGTTAATGATTAACTTACGCCGTAACATTGAAGTTTACGCCATTGAAAGTTTGAAAAATAATCCATTAACAGCAGAAGACTTTGCTCAACTTGAGTCTATTTTGAATGACTTACAAAGTGCCTTTGACCGTGAAGATTTCACTGAAGTGACTAAAACTGATATTTCATTCCACAACTACTTGATTCATAAAGCCGGTGGAGAAGATTTAGTTAACATTTGGTACCCATACGTTATGCGTATGCGCCTTAACTACAAGCGCATTACAACCAGCTCAGAATGTGTTGATGAACACAAAGGCATTTTGCAAGCATTACGCGATGGCGACATTAGCAGTGCAGTTAAGGCCATTAAAGCGAATATTAAATAGTATTAGCTAAAAGCAACATAGCTATTCCGTCAACCTTGAGATATTTCTAGCCGTCAGCCTCGAAATATTTCTAGTCGCCAGCCTCGAAATATTCCTAGTCGCCAGCCTCAAGATATTCCCACTCGTCACCCTCGAGAGCTTTTATCGAGGGTCTGCTTGTAATTGCACAAAAAGCTAGATTCCGGCCCACAAGCATTACCGGAATGACGGTTAGTAGGCATCGTCGGAATGGCTACAACCCAAACCAGACTGACGGTAAACCCCGTCACCCTCGAGATATTCCAAGTCGTCACCCTTGAGAACTCCCCACCCGTCACCCTCGAGATCTTTTATCGAGGGTCTGCTTTTAATTGCACAAAAAGCTAGATTCCGGCCCAAAAGCATTACCGGAATGACGGTAAACACGTCACCCTCGAGAGCTTTTATCGAGGGTCTGCTTGTAAAGCTTTAAGCCTGAGAGTTTCTTAATTGAATCAGCTTTTGAATTTGTCCCATTGACGCCATCATTAAATGACACGCTTGTAAGTAGCCGTTCTGATGAAACTGGGCTAACAAGTCGCCGCTTAAACTGGCGAGCTTTTTCTCGTTAATTACATACAAACCATCAAAGTTTTTCGTTTCTGTTTCTACCTTAGCGTCTTCAGAGTGGCTTTCACCTTCGGCGCTAATTTTATTCAAGGTCACATTAAGTTGTATTGCTTCTATTAAGTCATTATCAGCTAACACTTGAATAAAGTGCTCTGTACGTTGAATGCCCTGAGACAGCTCAAACACCATTTTACTCATTGAGGTTAAGTAACTTGTAGGCTGTTTTTTATCATCAAATAATGCTTGGGCATTTTCATCGTCTGCGGCCTGTTTAACTCGCAAACTGTCCATATCAATGGTGAGTACGGTATTTTCCGCACTAGGGGTATCTGTAGCCTCACCTATTCGGCCAACCATAAAAGGTTGTCTGCGGATATGTAGCGGTATGTACTGACTCTTCCAGCCATGGTCAGTTAAAAATAAATTCTCTCCGGGTTCAAAACCCAATAAAGCATGTAAACCGAACTGCCCCGTGTGGTTGTTTTTTAATAAACAACAAGGAAACTCAAGCATTAGGCTACGCAGCTCATCTGCAATCACAGGAACAAAATGAATATTTTCTCCAAACTTTTTGCCATGCCCGGTACAAACTTTAATATTTTTATGAGTATTGCTATCAATAATGACGTTATTCACGGTTGCTCCTTTTTATACTCGTTGTAAACCGTATTGTTTTATTAAATTAATAAGTGCTCTATTTGATACCAAGTTGTGCTGCAATTGCGCGGTATCTTGCGCGACTTTGTCAAACACCGCTGTCGCAGCATCCTTTGCCTGCGTGGATATTCCCCAATGTGGTGCCTGTGTTTTAAAACCCATACCATAAAGCACATATTGATAACTGGCTGCTGGAAACACTTCTGTGGCATGGGTAAAGTCATTATCACTAGGCAGTTGATATCGCCATAACTCAAGCAAGGTTTGCAGGCTTTGCGGTATGGTTTTAGGGTCGCGATTATCTACCCAAAATGGGCTGTCGTTGCGTTGGGTTAACATGTAGTGCAGCTTTAAAAAATCGATAATGCGATCCCAGCGATATAAGAAGGTTTGATTAAAGCGCTCGGCAACAATATCCATGCAAGCGCGATTAGCGGGTAGTTGTTGGGCAATCATATTGGCTGATATTTCTACCAACAATAAAGCTGAAGCCTCTAGCGGCTCTAAAAACCCTGCTGACAACCCCACTGCGACACAGTTTTTATGCCAAAACTTTTCTCTATGCCCTGGGTTAATGTCAATTTTGCGAAACGTTAATTGCTCCACATCCGCCACTGTTGGTGAAAGGTATTGTTTTAGTTGCTCAGTGGCAGCTTGTTCAGAAATATACTTGCTAGCGTAAACATGCCCAACTCCACGGCGGCTTGATAGGCCAATATCCCATATCCAGCCTGCGGTTTGTGCGGTTGAAATAGTGTGTGATGCGATAGGGCTATTCTCGTCCTCATAGGGTACTTGGACTGCTATAGCGCTATCGACAAACAAAATATCTTGGCAACTTTTAAAGGGTACTTGGTAATGCTCGCCCAGTAATAAAGACTTAAACCCGCTGCAGTCGATAAATAAGTCACCGTAAATGTCGCTATGTTGCTTAGTGGTGAGGCAGCTAATGTCCCCACTGTCATCATTACTAATACCAATAACGTCGTCGACAACATGGTTAACGTTTAATTGATTTATACAGTGTTGTTTTAAAAATTCTGAAAAACATCCTGCGTCTAAATGATAAGCGTAATTAGCAATGGCATCGTACTCTGCTGTGGTAATTAACTTTGGCGCTAAGCCTGCTTCACATATGGCTTGCTGAGGGCTTAACAGCATTGAAAATGATTGTTGATCTGCTGCGTTATTAGAATGACTAGAATGCGCCATATATGGAAATTGAATGGCTTGCCAATAGGCACTGACATCATCTTGCCCTGCACTTTCAGGCAGCATTAATGGGTGATAATAAAAATCATCTTTTTTACCCGTTACCCATTGGCAAAATTTTGCGCCTTGCTTAAATGACACATGACATTGGCGAATAAAATCTGTTTCACGTATTCCCATGTTTTTGAGGGTTCGACGCATAGTCGGCCAAGTCCCTTCGCCCACGCCAATGGGGGCAACATTGGCTGACTCAATTAGGGTTACCGAGAAGTTTTTATCATGCTGCTTTTTTAGTTTGGCAGCTAGGGTACCTGCGGTTATCCATCCTGCGGTGCCGCCGCCAACAATCACTATATTTTCAATAGGTTTGGTTGGATTAGTGTGTAACTGCGTGTCGATTGGTTGGTTGTCGAGACTGTTATTATTAATCGTTTTCGACATAATTAACTCCAATTCTTGTAATAATTTAGTGAATCCCCACAAGCAAAAAAGGCTGCTACAAAAATGCAGCAGCCATTGGCTTGTTCAGCGAATAAAACAACCCGCTTGATACTTCATCATTAGAACTTGGCACTCACGCCAAATGTGAAGCGAGGACCGTATTGTTCAGCAGACAATAACTGCTCTTCAAAGCGGCCAAAACGACGCACAGTTTCATCAGTTAAGTTAATACCATCAAGCGACACAGTTACCGTGTCGTTGATATCGTAACTTAAGCTCATATCTAACTGACCGTAAGCTTCTGTGAAGGTGGGCTCATTGCCAAGCGCTAGCAAGAACTCATCACGCCAGTTATAGGCCAATCGTGCTTGAAAACCGTAGTTTTCATAAAATGCCACTAAGTTACCTGAATCACTCAAACCGGTAAGTGCAATAGTTTGGTCGAAGTTATATGGGTCAAATGACTCATCGCTATCCACAATAGTGTAGTTGGCAACCACACCAAAACCACTGTCGGCAAACATGTATTGAGCATTAAACTCCCAACCATCAACTTCACGGTTTTGTAAGTTGTCAGGGGTTGCGACTTCCCAAGTAATTTCAGGGTCAGACGCTTGGCCTAAACACGCAGGGTTTGGAGTATCAGAACTATCAGGACAACCTGGACGAGGGTTTACACTTGGGTCAGTTAATGGCTGTCCATTTACATCGTTAATGGTACGGTTTTCAGTACCGGCACCAATAAAGTTTTCAACAAACTTTTTAAAGTAACCAACAGACGCAAAACTGCCATCATCTGAATACCATTCAAACGATAAATCAAAGTTGTCAGAGGTAATAGGTAATAAGTTTGGATTACCCTGTGAAGCGTTAAATGGTCCACCTGGACGCGCATTCACGTTAGTTGCAGGGAACATTGCACTAATACCCGCACGCGATAATGTACGACCATAAGAGAAACGTGCCATTAATTCATCGGTGACTGAAATATTAAAATCAAAGTTAGGCAAAATACGCGTGTATGAACCCGTTAACTCTTCTGAGGTTGCCGTGTCGTTATAAACTGGACGAAGCTCTTGAGCATGACGATAGTTCATAGCAATAATGCCGTTTTGAACAGAATATGCCGTTACGTCAGTATCTTCGTAACGTACACCCACGTTCATTTTCACCGGCATGTCATGGAATTCAGTATCAAAGTCAAATGACACGTAAGCGGCAAACGTTTCTTCATTCACCCCATTGGTTTTAATATTTGGCTCAGCAAATTTTCCTTCGCTTTTAACAATATCAATAAATTGATTAACGTCATATTGCGAAATATATGGGAATAACTGGTTGGCTCCAGGGAACTGATCAGCAGTATTTCCTAGTGGAATAAAGCCTAAATCTAAATCAGTTAATGGCACGTCAACAAACGAGAATACTTCACTTAAGCGTGTATCAACACTGTAATCGGTATTCATCACACCAAAGTTGATTCTAGTTAACGACGAATCAATAGATAAATTCTCCCATGTACCGGCAACACGGTATTGCTTGATGTTGTTATCCATCGAGTAGCCACGTTTTTGGTATAAGTCAGAAACAATATTATCTTTGTTGTAAGCGCCACCTGGAACATTTGAATCATCAACAATAATAGATGGAATATCACCAACAAAATCAGCACCAATTAATGCCACTGACCCTGAAGGATTTTTCAAGTTAGCTAGAGTTTCAGCAGTTTGACCATCTGGGTTTGATTTAGAGGTTGAATCATGAATATCCACTTCAAAACTTAATGTATCCGTGGCTTGCCACTCGATATTAAAGCCAATCGAGTCATTTTCTTTCTGCTGATAGTATTCCCAAGCCCAAAAGTTTAACTCATCATCTTGATCGCGAGGGTTCCATAATGTGCCGTTGGCATTAGCGGTTCCGCTTGGATTATCAAACCAAAAAGCAGAGCGGTTTGTGTAGCTGGTCTCTTCTAAACGCGACAAGGTGTAATCTAACGTGGCGACTACACTGTTAATGGGCTGAAATTGTAGAACCGCTTGGGCATTTTGACGAGTACGCTCAGTATCAAAATGTTCAGTTTTAGCTGTCCAAGGTGTCCAAATAGCTTGTTCAGGGTTACGACTGGTATCAATGCCACTTAAATCAACATTATCACGACTACGGTTTCTTACCCAACCATCAGTACCCACAACATCAGCATGACTATCACGTTCAGCGTGCGATAGCGATAATAAAAAGCCTACTTTATCATCCGCAAAGGTTTGGCTTATCATGCCTGAAATTTCAGGTGTCACCGAATCGCCTTTTTCAACACTGGTATCGTAAATGCCTTTACCGGTAATAAAAGCGGTAAAGCCGTCATAATCGAATGGGCGAGCAGTATTAATATCAATTGTTGCGCCAATACCACCAGATGTAATTTCAGCATTACCTGTTTTATAAACATTTACACCTGAAACACTTTCAGCAGCAATTTCGCGGAAGTTAAAACTACGTGAAACCCCAGCTGATTGTAACGCTGATGAATTTGGCATTTGGCGACCATTTAGTGTCACCATATTAAATTCTGGACCAAAACCACGAACGGTAACCTTATTACCCTCGTTGTTGGCACGGTCAATTGACACACCAGCAATACGCTGCAGCGACTCGGCTAAGTTAGTATCGGGTAACTTGCCTATATCTTCTGCGGTAATAGCATCAACAACACCATTAGAATAGCGTTTAGTTTCTGCAGATTTAGTTAATGCACTACGAATACCCTTAACCTGAATAACTTCTACTTCTTCAGTAGCGGGAGCTTCCTCTGCTTGTACCCCAACACTCGCCGCAACTAACATTGCACAATAGATAGTATTAAATTTGAACGTTTTATTTTTCATCATGAAAAAACCTTCTTGTAATGAGTTCTGTTCCCCCCAATCCGTTCAAGAGTTCGTTGATACTGAGTATTAACGGTTAAAACGTGAACGGATTGTTAACAATTTAGCTACTTTTTAACCGGTATGTCAATGGTTTTTTGATTTAAGTTAATTGTTAACAATGATGAGCAGGTAGGGATTCATACAAAGTCATTCAAAACCAGACCCTCGACAAAAGATCTCGAGGGTGACGTGTTGGGTTATCGTCATTCTGGTGACGCTGTAACTAACGTCATTCCGGCAGCGCTTTTGAGCCGGAATCTGCTTTGCTAAATACACAAACAAACCAGACCCTCGATTAAAGATCTCGAGGGTGACGGATTGGGCTGTCGTCATTCGGCTAATACTGAAGATAACGGCATTCCGACAACGCACACTACACCGTCATTCCGGCAGTGCTTTTGGGCCGGAATCTGCTTAGCTAAATACACAAAAAAAAACAGACCCTCGATTAAAGATCTCGAGGGTGACGTGTTGGGTATTACAGATGGGTTATTGTTCACCAAAACGTCGTTGGTAAAGTTCACGATTAACCACTTTGGCGGCTTCTACTAATTCAGTGTATGGCTGGTCTGTAACAGACACAAACCCAACGTTATAGTTTTCACCATCATAAGCTCTACCGGTTAATGGTGAATCGATATATTGGAACCAATGTGCGCCGACAAAGTATTTGTTATCAATGACACTTCGCATGTAGTCTTGATACATCACTCCCCTATCTGCTTGTGATTGAGCGGGTACAAGCCCTGGGTGTAATAAACCTGAGTCAACTGCGCCATTGTGAAATTCACCAATAATGCTGGGGCGGTCAACCTCATCTAAAAAGCGCCAAAAGCCTTTATCTATGCCTTCGTTGTAATAGTTGTAGCTCATCACATCGGCATATTTTGCTGCTGCAGCGCGTACTTCAGGGGTCATGCCCCAACTGGCAAATCGTGCACCCATGTATAAATGATTTGGCATGTATTGCTTTAAAGTCGTACTCACCGTTTTAAAATATGCTTCTGCATATAACGACAACAGCATTGATAAATCGGCTTCGATGGCTGTATTTACTTCTGGTAAGTCAATACCTTGAGCTATTTCATCCCAAGATAACTGCTGTTGCCATGCGCGGTTAAGTGACTCTATGGTGGAATACTTATCTCGCAAAGCTGCAACAAATGCTGCTTTAGCAGGACTTTCGTCCGCTGAGCGAGTTAAGGTGTTGATAACAATTCCATATTGTCCTTTAAGTGAGTTCATTGTCCCCCAGCTTTTCTCATTATCAATAAACACCCCAACACACCAAGGGTTATTATTTACTTCAGCGGCAATTTGGGCGATGGTCGCTTTAGCACGTGCGGCAAAAACGGGGTCGAAAGGATCGGGTAACGGGCTCCAATAATCATTGCCACTGCTAACGGTTTTGAAGTCACCAATAATCCAACCATTAGCAAAATAAGGTAAACGATTCATTTGGTAATACCCAGGGTCTACCCAGTTACCAAATGAGGTAAAGCCCCAACTATGCATCCGGTTAATGGTAATATCTTTCCATTTTTCAAATAATTTTTTAGGGTCATTTTCGGCAAATTTACGCTGTAAGTTTGCCCGATAAAAACTAAAAGTTTCCCCTGAAGGAACCGGTCCAGTATGAACACTACGACGGTAACCAAAGTTCTGCCCCAATGGTTCATCATAACTGGGTAACCAACTAAACATATCACTGCGAAGCGCTGACTCGAGTTTGCGACTGGGTAAAGCTTGATGATCAACTTGGTTTAACCCTAATGAGTCTTCAGGCGTTAAATCAGTGGCTAACTTAATATTGATTAACGCAGGGTCAAAATCATAACCAGTGATGGTTGAGGTATTTGCCATGCGAATATTGGCAATACCATTTGAAAAGAACAAATAGCCTTCTGGGTCAACTAACGTCCATTTATCTTGATACTTATCAACTCTAAAGTAGCCAGTTGCCTCCAATTTGGGGCCATCAACCCAGCCGTTAAATTGACTTCTATCAGCCAATCGTGGCGCTTTTTTAAGTTGGGCTATCTCTTGTGCGCTCCGTTGCTGTAATTGTTCAACCGAGTTCACTTTACCGTTGAATGCTTGTTTAGCGTTTTGACCAAATTGATCCACCAAGCCCACTAAATAATCACTGATTACCGCTTTAGGCGTAATTAAACGCACATTATCAAACGAAAGATGTTTATCAACTAACGAGCCGCCAACCTGAAATTCAACAGCAGTTATATGGTGTAAATCTAAGTCTTTTTTACCGCCCCGCCATTCAATTTGTTGGTAGTCTGTGAGCCAATATTTTGGGTTTGAACGAATACCGGTATTTTGGTCTAACTCATCACCACTTAACACGATGTAATAGGTTTGAGAGGAAGACGCCGGAATAACCGTGCTGCGTGATTGATGGTCGTTTTGGTCAAACGCTTTTACATAGAGTGGCGTTGATGCATCTGCATGGTTGGTAATGTCTACCGCAATGGCAACATTTTGATGACCGCTGACATCCCATGGTGATGTCGCCTTTAACGTAATATTTGCTTTATAGTTAACTTCAGATTGAAAGTTAACTTCAAGCACGTTATTGCTGTCGTTTTTCACTTGGGAAAATTGCGCATTTTTAGCAATGATGTTTTGTAGCTGTTCAGTATTTTCGAAGTCAAACAACATGCGCTCAAAATTGACGTTATTCGCCTGAGAAACAACAGTCTTTACATTTCCAGAAACCTTGTCCGATTCGGTTTCTGTAGAGCTATGAGTATTGCATCCCAATAATGTCGATACGCCCCCTAGTAACAGTGAACCGCAAAAGATACGTACTTTATTTGAAGCGTTATTTGAAATTTGTACAGGCATATCGCCTCCTGCAATATGGTCAGCAAAAACGACTACGCTGATAATGATTAACAAATAAGTAATGGTTTAGTCATTCTTAACTGGCTTTATGAATACTAAATTACAGCTGCAACAACTCACCGCACTGGCTTGCCACTGCAAACTGTTGTTAATAAGGAAGACAAGAGAATTAATTAACTTCAAAATTGAAGCCTTGAGGAGAGTCCTCAAGGCTTAATACCAATTATATTTCTATTCGGCTTCGTTCATATAAACGGTTTTCTTTTCAACGTATTGCTCGAGGCCATACTTACCGTCTTCACCGCCCATACCACTCATTTTCCAACCGTTATGGAAACCTTGATGCTGTTCACCTAAGCCTCGGTTAACGTACACTTCACCCACTTCCATTTCAGCAATTGACTGGTGAATATAAGCTAAGTTTTTGGTGTATAAATATGCCGACAAGCCATATTCACTGTCGTTGGTGTAAGCAATCGCTTCATCAATTGAACTAATTTTGATGATAGGTAAAACTGGCCCAAATGTTTCTTCATGCACCAGAATATTGTCTTGCTTAACATCGGTGATCACCGTTGGTTCGTACCAATGTCCGCCTTCAAAACCTGCGACATTAGCCACTTTACCGCCGGTAGCTAAAGTTGCTCCTTGTGCAAGACTTTCTTGAACTAATGTATCAATATTTTTGATTTCATTGGCGTTTACTTTAGGGCCCATGTCTGTTGCTGGGTCCATTGGATCACCCACTTTAAGGGCTTTAACTTTCGGTAAAAACTTGTCCATAAAGGCACTGTAAATGTTTTCATGAACATATAAACGCTCGGCACAAGTACATACCTGACCACAGTTTGCAAAACGCGCTGTAATGGCATCATCAACAGCTTTATCAAGGTCTGCATCTTCCATCACAATAAACGGCGCTTTACCACCAAGCTCTAACATCACAGGCGTTAAATGCTTACCTGCGGCTTGATAAATAATTTGCCCTGCACGTGTGCTACCCGTCATGGTGATTAACTGAGTAATTTCACTTTCACATAAGTGCTGGCCAACCACTGAGCCTGTACCATTTACAATATTCAGCACACCAGCAGGAATACCGGCCTCGTTAGCTATACGCCCAAGTTCTAATGTGGCTAATGGTGTTTCTTGTGTCGGCTTAATAACAATACTGTTGCCTGTTACCAACGCAGGGCCAATTTTTCGGCCTGCTAATGCTAATGGAAAGTTCCATGCCGTAATGGCAACAACTACACCTTTTGGCACTTTATGGATGTAAATTTTTTCGTTTTCATTATCAGATGGCAGAATATCACCTTGCAGCGTTAATGCATTATCACAAGCATATTCTACAAATGTGGCGGTAACATTCACTTCCATCTTTGCCACTTCTAACAGCTTGCCTTGTTCTTTAACTAACAATTCGGCTAAACCATCTAAATTGTCGCGAATACCCGCGGCAAATTTACGTAAAATTGTTGCTCGCGCTCTAGGCGTTAGTTTTGCCCACGCTTTTTGAGCACTTTGTGCCACTTCTAACGCATCTTGTGCATCAGCAACACAGCCTTCAGGGATTTCACCCACCAAGCTTCCGGTACTAGGCGAAAATACTTTAATGACACCCTCTGCTTTTGACGGTACATACTCGCCATTGAGGAAGTTAACGTTGTTTCTGACTTGCATGGCTATCTCCCCATCCATCCGCCATCAACCAGTAACACACTACCATTCATGTAGTCTGATGCCGCTGATGCTAAAAATACTGTTGGTCCTTTAAAGTCATCGGGAGTGCCCCAACGGCCTTGTGGAATACGCTCTAAAATTGATGCAGCACGTGCTGGGTCATTGCGCAATGCTTCGGTGTTGTCTGTAGCAATATAGCCTGGTGCAATGGCATTAACATTAACCCCTTTACCTGCCCATTCATTAGCTAGTGCCTTAGTTAACTGGCCAATAGCGCCTTTACTGGCTGCGTAACCGGGTACGGTAATACCCCCTTGGAATGTAAGTAATGACGCGGTAAATATGACTTTACCTGAGCCACGCTCAATCATTTTTTTACCAAACTCGCGGCTGATAATAAATTGCGAGTTTAAATTAATGTCGATAATTTTGTCCCAATATTCATCACGGTGCTCTGCTGCTGGCTCACGTAAAATTGAGCCGGCATTGTTCACTAGAATATCAATAACGTCATGTTGTGCATTTACTTGCTCAATAAAAGCATAAACACTGTTACGGTCAGAAAAGTCACACTGATAAGCAGAAAATTTACGGCCGAATGCAGTAACCGCTTGCTCAACCTCAGAGCCACTTGCCGCTAAACTGGCCGAAACACCAATAATATCGGCACCGGCTTCAGCTAATGCTTCTGCCATTGCTTTACCAATCCCACGGCTACAACCCGTAACCAGTGCAACTTTACCTGTTAAATCAAATTTGTTTTGCATAACTATTCCTAAATTACAGCGCGATAATTATTGTTGTTCACATGAAACTAAGGCTTTCATGCCTATAGGATTATTGTCCATACTAGCAAATGCATCGCCAATATCAGATAACTTACTGATTGAAGTAATAAAAGGTTTTAAGTCCACTTTACCCGATGCCACTAAATCTACCGCCATTTCAAAATCAGCATGTTCGTAAACACGTGCTCCAAGTAGCTCTAACTCTTTCCAGAAAAATTGGAACAAATCGACTTGAGGCTTTTGAGAGTGAATAGCCACCATACAAATACGCCCACGAACAGCAGCCACTTGTACCATGGCATCAACAGCGGGTTGCACACCTGAAACCTCAAATACCGCATCGGCGCCTTTTTGATCAGACCATTGCTTCACAAACTCGGCAATGTCATCTGTAATTGGATTGATAGTGTCAATGCCATATTGAGCCGCAAACTGACGGCGGTTTTCGTTAGGCTCAGAAATTAACACATGTGCACCTAATGACTTAGCAACTAATGCAACAAGCTGACCAATTGGGCCACCGCCTAACACAACAACATGCTCGCCTGCAGTAACACGTGCGCGGCTGATGTCATGACAAGCCACCGCTAAAGGCTCAATTAACGCACCTTGTTGTAAATCAACATTGGCAGGTAATTTATGTAAGGTACGTGCTTTTACTGTCCATGAATTTTGGAATGCACCTGGAGTATCAATACCCATAAACTTAAGGTTATGGCACACATGAGAATGGCCAGCATGACACGCAGGGCAATCACCGCAGTAATCAAGTGGACGAACAACCACACGTTCGCCTACTGAAAAACCACTGACATTTTTACCGACTTCAGCAACGGTGCCTGAAATTTCATGTCCAATGGTATGTGGAGGATTAACACGTGCATCCATCACACCATGGTAAATATGCATATCTGTGCCACAAATGCCCACAAAGCCGACATTAATTCTTACTTCATCGTCTTTAGGTGGAATAGGTGAAGTTTCAATAATGCTAAATTGTTTATTACCAATATACTGTGCCGCTTGCATATGTATGTACCTTATGACTGAAGAATTAAATAGGGATTTAGTAGGGTTTGGTCAAATTCAACGCCAGTGCCAATCAGATCTGGCACACAAGCTTTACCGTTTTCAATTTGAAGAGGACGGGTTGTGTATTGATCAATAGGGAATGAGTGAACTTCTAAATAGCCAGCGTTTGGCTGAGAGGCTAATAACGAAACATGTAATTCATGCATACCATGGCTACATACTGGTAAGTTATTGGCATAAGCCAATTGAGCCACCTGTAACCAACCAGTGATGCCGCCAATATTAGAAGCATCTGGCTGTAAAAAGCCTAATTTTGATTGAGCAATTGCGTAAGTAAACTCATGAATAGTATGTAAATTTTCGCCCATAGCTAACGGAATATTTGTCGCGTCAGAAATTTTGGCGTAACCAAGATAATCGTCTGGAATAGTAGGCTCTTCAAACCATTTAATATCGCAATGCTCTATAGCGCGTGAAAATCGAATAGCTTGTTCATGAGTTAATGAATAATTCGCATCCACCATAAAGGTCACATCTGGGCCAATCAGGTTTCTAACGGCTTCAACACGACGTACATCTTCTTTATAGTCAGTTTTACCCACCTTAATTTTAACGGCTTGGAAACCTCGGTCGATGTAACCTTGAATATTGTCGAGTAACTTTTGCTCTGAAAAATTCAGATCAATACCTCCAGCATAACAGTTCACACGTTGGCTAACACCGCCAGCAACTTTCCACAAAGGTTGGTTAATTCGCTTACACTTTATGTCCCATAATGCGATATCAACGGCTGAAATAGCAAAACTGAGCAATCCACCGCGGCCAACATAATGAAAGTGCCATTGTAGTTGATCCCAAATACGGTATATTTCAGTACTATCTTGCCCTATCAATAGTGGCTTCATTTCATCATTCAGCAATGAAAATATTGCCCTCCCACCTTTGCCGCCTGTATAGGTATACCCTACACCTTCGAAACCATCAGCGGTTCGAATACGCATTAGAATTAATTCAAAATGGGTATGGTCACCATGCTTAGCGTCTGAAAGTACTTCAGCTAACGGCACTTGATAGTACTCAACATTTATCGCTTCAATTTTTGTCATTTCATTAGTCATAAGTAGACTCGCCACCAAATATGATTTACGGTTTATTGTTAACAATCTACACTTACATTTTTTCAATGTAAAGCATAAGTTAAAATTTAACAGACGATTGTTAACAGTAGTTTCAAACATCAAACTGGTTTTTGATGGGGAATATTTTTCTAGATATTTTTGAGTAACGGTTTACTAACCACTGACCTTTGTTTATTGTTAACAAAATAACAGTGAGGTTACTTATGATTAACAAACGGATTAATAAACCCATTATTGCCCTTAGCCTTTTTACCGTTCCTGCTATTGTAGCGATAAGTATTCAGCATGTTTTGGCAGCACAGCCTGTCATACCTTTGTTTAAAGAAGTTACTGCACAAAGTAAGCTAAGTTCTTTTCCTGCTTGGAAATATGGCGGACCAGCAACAGTTGACTTAAATAGAGATGGTCAATATGACTTATTGCTAACCAATCATGACCAATGGCCGACCCAATTATTTTATGGGACGAATAAAGGGACTTTTACCACAGGACCACACTTGCTTGGTCAAGCTGATGTTCATGGAATTTCTGCCGCTGATTATGACCAAGACGGACAAGTAGACATTATTATTACCTTAGGTGGCGGCAATGGGACTAAACCTCAACCGCCACGCTTATTCAAACAGCAGCAAGGTAAATTTATTGATGTAACCCAACAAAGTGGGCTAGCAAATATGGGCGCAAGAGGACGCTCTGCCCGATGGTTAGATGTTGATAACGACGGTGATTTAGACTTGATTCAAATAAACGCCGAAAAAATGATTACAGAAGATGTACCGCGTAATTTACTATTTATGAATCAGGGCAATGGCCAATTTAGCTATCATTCGAGCCCTTTATTTGAAGACATAGATGCCGAGAAAATTTTAGTAAGCCAATTAAATGATGATCAATATCCAGATTTAATTACCTTTAATGCTTATTCCCCCCTTCAAATATGGTTAGGAAAAGCCAACGGCCAATATGAAAATGCCACAAAACACTATTTACCGGCTCACTTGCAAGATATTGGCTTTGTTACTGCGGTAGCCCAAACTGACATAGACAACGACGGCGATACAGACTTATATTTAGCCCGAGGCAAGTCTTACTATCAAATAGCAAATAATGCGCTTTCTTTTGATAAAACAACCAACCGCCTAGATATTCGTGATGAAGGCAATAAAAGCCAAGACGGCATTAGTTTTACCAGCCAAGGCCCTATTACATTAGCAGACTTTTATCATTTCCCTCGTGGGCCAAAGCTTATTAAGTTACCCGTGTTTATCGGCCAACATCATGCTCGTATCGACCCACCTAAAAAATCCATTACCTTGACCCCAGAATTAGCCAAAGGCAAACCGACAATATCTGAGTCAGGCTGGTACATTTATTATGTGGGTCAAATTGAACAAGGGGCAAATAAAGGCCAGCATCAATGGCGGCTAGATTGGAAGCTAAACGAGAATCTAGCATGGGACATCAGAGCGTCCATAACAGGCGTGACCGCTATTCAACCTGATTGGCAGCCTCAAGCGTTAGGGGTTGACGACATATTACTGGTTAATGATAACGGCCACTTTGTAGACGCATCGTCTAGGCTTCCAGCCCAATCTAAGGATAATAATTGGGGCGTGATCAGTGCTGACTTTGACAATAATAGCTACTCCGACTTTTTTGTGTATCGATTTGGTGAACTGAATAAACGAGTCGAAGATATATTACTGCTTAATCATCAAGGCCAATTTACTCTCGTTGAAGGCCACGGAGCTACGGCATTAGGAACCCAAGCGCATGGCGATATGGGTACGGCATTTGATATTGATCAAGACGGTTTTGTCGACATTATTAGTGGTGACGATGATAACGGCCAATGGCATGTGTTTAATAACCTAGGCGGTAATGCACAAGCCGACAGTGCTAAAAACAATTTTATTAAGGTGAATGTAGGTTACAGCACAACCGGTATTGACCCAATAGGGGCAAAAGTAGAGGTGGAATATCATCAACAACCCACCACTCAACCCAAAGATAAAATCGACAAACAAGTCTTTACTGTGGGCTCTGTAAGCGCAGCACATTCGCAAAGTTTGATGAACATCGCTCACTTTGGTTTGGCTAAAGCCAATCAGGTCAAAACAATCACAGTGACATGGCGAGATAACAGCCAATTACAACAACATAATATTGCCGCGGGCCAGTGGATTAAAATGGGAAAATAATCGGCTAACCCTTTGGAAAACTAGTAAAAAAATCGCCCGATAACTTTACGGTTATCGGGCGATTTATTCATAACTTAAAAACTGCGCACTAAGCTCTAAGCATACAGTTCAACTAAAGCTGTTGTGCGCCTTGCTCAGCAGTACAAATGAAAATTGATGCCGTTAAATTACTGCGTTGAGTGTATTGCGCATTAACCGCCTCAACCACTTGTTCAATCATGTTTTCTGGCAATATTGAAACAACGCAGCCACCAAAGCCACCACCTGTCATTCTAACGCCACCTAAGTCCCCTACTGCCGTTTTCATAATGTCCACCAGCGCATCTACTTCAGGTGCGGTAATTTCAAAGTCATCACGCATTGACGCATGCGACTCGGCCATTAAACGTTGTAAAGCGGGCATATTATTTTGACGAAGCGCTTCGGCTGCATCTAGAGTGCGTTGATTTTCGGTAATAATATGCCGAGCACGTTTGGCGGTAATAGGGTCAAGCCCAGGTTTACGCTGTTCAAACTCACTAAAACTGACATCACGTAACGCTTTTACCCCAAAAAAGGCGGCAGCTTCTTCACATTGCTGGCGTCGAGTATTGTACTCACTGTCAACTAAGCCACGCTTTTTATTAGAGTTAATAATTAAAATTCGCCAATTATCAGGAATCATTACAGGCGCAGTTTCTAATGATCGACAATCAATTAACAAGGCATGGTCTTTTTCCGCCTGAGCAGAAATCAACTGATCCATAATGCCGCAATTACACCCTACAAACTGGTTTTCAGCTTGCTGAGCATTTAAGGCAATATCTTGTGGTGTCAGCGGTAAATCGAATAACGACGTAAACGTTAAGCCAATAACCACCTCTAATGCCGCAGAAGAACTTAACCCAGCGCCTTGTGGCACATTGCCGCTCACCACAATATCTGCACCATTAAATGTTAAGCCTCTTAAACGTAAGTGTTTTACCACACCCCGAATATAATTGGCCCATGTTTGGGTGGATTGACTAATATTGTCGTCAATTAAAAACTCATCTTCAGCATTGTCATAATCAACAGAAATGACTCGAACACGATTATCTTCACGGGGGCTAGCGGCTACAACTGTGGCAAAATTAATCGCACTTGGTAACACAAAGCCATCGTTATAGTCAGTATGTTCACCAATTAAATTCACTCGTCCTGGAGCCTGAAAAACATGGCTTGCCTGATAACCAAATGCATTATAAAAGGTATCTTTTACTTTATTTATCAACTCATTATTCATAGTAAGCTACCGTATATAAACTAGTTAGATTTATAATGAACCGCAGATACGCTTCTTAAACGTTCAGCAGCCTGTTCTGCGGTGAGATCGCGTTGCGACTCAGCCATCATTTCATATCCCACCATAAACTTACGTACCGTGGCAGAACGCAATAAAGGCGGTAAAAAGCTACCGTGCAAGGTCCATTCAGGATGCTCTGCCCCATCAAATGGTGCACCATGCCAGCCCATTGAGTAAGGAAAAGAGCAATTGAATAAATTGTCATAACGAGTGGTAATTTGTTTAACAATATCAGCAAGGCTAACTTGCTGCTGCGCTGTTAATTGAGTCATTGTTTGAATAGAAAAACGCGGTAATAACAATGTTTCAAATGGCCACGCCGCCCAATAAGGCACCACTATGGCCCAGTCATCATTGCTAACAACAACACGAGTTTGTTCTGCTAATTCACGTTCAACATAATCCGCAAGTAAATTACTGGTATTTTCTGAATAATAACGATTAAACGCATTATGTTTCTTTTGCGCTAATGTGGGTAATTGATTTTGAGCCCAAACCTGACCATGGGGATGAGGGTTTGAACAGCCCATCACCGCACCTTTGTTTTCGAATACTTGCACCCATTGATAATGCTTCGATAAATCATCAGTTTGCTGTTGCCATGCTTGAACAACATCAGTGAGTTCTGCAATTGATAATTGGGGCAATGTTTTACTGTGATCAGGCGAAAAACAAATTACTCGGCTCACACCTTGCTCGGTTTTTAGTTTAAATAACGGATCATTTTGTTCGAACTCAACGGTATCTTTTTTCAATGCCGCAAAGTCATTTTCAAATACGAATGTTTTAGTATATTTAGGGTTAACCTCGCCATTAATTCGCACATTACCTGCACATAAATAACAGTCTGACTCATAAGCATTTTTATCTTGTTCATCTACTTTTTCAACTTGACCTTGCCAAGGTCTTTTAGCTCGATGAGGAGATACAAGCACCCATTCATCCGTCATAGGGTTATAACGTCGATGAGGATGCTCTGTTGGGTCAAATAGATTATTATCTTGCTGCATGATTACCTTCTTAAAATTATCAATTAAACATAAATCTTGTAAAACAAGGGGTTAATTAAGCAGCAAACATGAGGCTCTTGTCCTTATCCCCTGCTATATATAATTAACCAATACGCTCCAGCACCGGCAAATTCAATTCACTATTCAAAAGTGATCTTATTGTGATAAGTTATCACAGACCAACAACATTGTTAACAATTAACTTAATGCAATTATTGCTATCCGCGAAATAATGAGTATCGGTATAAACACCGCAACACAATAACAGATGACGATAGGGTATTAACAAAAGATAAAATAGGAGAGTTTTAATGTTTAAAGGGATATTTATTCTAATAAGCTGCTTATTTTTAACGGCTTGTAGTGCACATACAAGCACCATTTCATCCAACGCAGCCCAAATTAGCAAGCTCGAACAAAAGACAACACCTAAAAGAAAGAATGCTGAATCAAAGGCTGATGTTTATCAAATATACTCACCTGAAGCACTAACCATGTTAGATACCAACCAACCAATTAACGTATTAGCCAGTGGATTTGAATGGGTTGAAGGCCCTGTATGGTCAGTTAAAAATAACGGGTTACTCTTTTCTGATATTCCACAAAATAAAGTCTACCTGTATCATCACCAACATGGGTTAACTGAATATTTAACTCGTAGTGGGTTTTCAAATGGATTAGTGATTAGCCCAGACAATAAGCTAATTTTAATGCAGTCTCGCAGTCGACAAATTGCAAAGATGCTCAGTGAATTACCCCTGCCGCGAAGTGAATATGAAGTGCTAGTGAATCGCTACCAAGGAAAGCGATTAAATAGCCCTAATGACGGAGTGCTAGCCAGCAACGGCAGCTTATTGTTTACCGACCCACCTTATGGTTTAGCAGGCAAACTAAATGACCCCGCAAAAGAGTTGAGTTTTCAAGGCGTTTATCAACTCGACAAAAACAATAACCTGACTTTAATTGACGACAGTATTGTTTACCCTAATGGCATAGCCCTTTCAGCCGATCAACGTACATTATATGTTGCCGCTTCAGACCCTAACAAACCGGCATGGTATCAATACCAACTTGATGAAAACTTGCAGGTTATTAATAAGAATGTGTTTTATGAATTAGCCGCTATTAATGAAAACTCACACGGTTTACCAGACGGCCTAAAAATACACCCAAGCGGGATTATTTTTGCTACAGGGCCAAAAGGCATATTTTTATTTAATCCGTCAGGGGAATTACTGGCCAATATCAACTTACCTAGTATTGCAGCCAATGTCGCCTTTAATGCAGACTACTCAATGCTTTATATAACAGCCCATCACCAATTATTGGCAATCAAGCTTATAAAGTAACCATAGTTTATTGCCTCTAGCACTTAGTATATTGCCATTAACAGAACTTCGCTAAAACGAAGTTCTGTTAAATACCTTATCGTCTATGCCCTGCGTTTTTTAAACGCATAAATACCCGCACCCAAGACACTTTTAAATACCACACCCAATGCGCTTAATTTAGGGTCTGTTTCTTTACCCGCTGCAATACGCCACATTTGATGTTCATACCATACCAGCCCAACCATGCCTATTTTGTCTAATAAAGGCTTCCCAGTTGTAGGCACGGTAAGTGGCATTCCATAATCAGGGTTTTCAATTAACTTATTTGGAAAATCGGGATCAACCGCCATAGTACGTGCAATACCAACAAAATCTGTCGCCCCACTACTTAACGCTTCATTCATTGCAGGCGCACTACGAAAACCGCCCGTAACGACCAGAGGAGTACTCACCAGTTTTCTCACTTTTACCATGTAATCAAGAAAGTAAGCCTCACGTTTTACAGTGCTTTCCTTTACAGGTTCTGCGGTACTTTTAGATCCCATCATTGATGGACTTTCGTACGTTCCCCCAGAGATTTCAATTAAATCAATACCGTGTTCACTGAGAGTTTGAACAACCTGCATAGACTCCTCTTCGGTAAAGCCTCCTTTCATAAAATCGGCACTATTAAGCTTAATGCCAACAGGAAAATCAGCACCAACTTCGTTGCGGATTGCACGATAGACTTCTACGACAAACCTCAGACGATTTGCTAAACTCCCGCCCCATTGATCATCACGTTGGTTGTGCCTAGTAGATAAAAACTGGCTGACCAAATAACCATGAGCACCATGAATTTGTACCCCAGTAAAACCCGCTTGTTTTGCAAGCTTAGCGCTGGTCGCGAATTTATTAATTATTTGATAAATTTCGTTTTCAGTAAGTTCACGCGGAGTATTAAAGCTTTTTTCTAAGCCTCGGCCTAATGAAATAGCAGAAGGAGCTACAGGCTCAGAGCACAAAAATTTAGGAATTTGTTTACCCGGATGATTAAGCTGCATCCAAATTTGAGAATCATTCTGTTTGCCAGCACTAGCCCACTGACGAAATAATGCTAAATCACTTTGCTCATCTAACACTACATTTTTAGGCTCACCAAGCGCAGTCCGGTCAACCATTACATTACCAGTAATCGATAAACCAATACCGCCTTCAGCCCATCTTTGATAAAGAGTCACTAAACCAGTAGTAGGATTATGTAGCTTATCGCCAAGCTGCTCACTCATAGCAGACTTAAAAAGACGATTTTTAATAAGGTGGCCATTGTTAAGGGTAAAAGGTTGTTCAATATTTATCGCGTTCATACAGGCTTTTAGGTGATATTTTTTGATAAGCAAGTATGCAATATTACACTGATTTTTCATAGGATTAAGTCTCTTTTTGTTACAGATTGCCCCGTCATTCTGGCGATGCTTTTGGGCCAGAATCTAGCTTTTCTTATGGAAAATACAAAAAGCAGATCCTCGATAAAAGATCTCGAGGATGACGAAACTAACAACCATTCTGGTAATGCTTTTGAGCCAGAATCTAGCTTTTCTTATAGGGAAAAACACAAGCAGATCCTCGATAACAGACCTCGAGGATGACGGAAGTTTGGATTCATCGAGGATGATGAAGCTAATCGTTATTGAGCAACGCAACAAACACGCAATCCAGACTGCGCAAGTACCACGCTATTCTGGCAATGCGTCCCACTCGTCATTCTGGCAATGCTTTTGGGCCAGAATCTAGCTTTTTTATGACGAAAATAACCGTCAACAATGAAAAAATAACCGAAAAGGAAACTAACAGGAAAATAAAAAAAAGGTAAAAAGATAAGATAAAACGAGGGATAAACAAGAAATGGTACACCCGAGTGGACTCGAACCACCGACCCCTACCATGTCAAGGTAGTGCTCTAACCAGCTGAGCTACGGGTGTATATTTGAAATGCTTGAGGAAATAAAATTGGTACACCCGAGTGGACTCGAACCACCGACCCCTACCATGTCAAGACGTTTAAAAGCGAGCTAACAAAACACCCTCAAAACTTCATTTCACAGCCATTCCCCTCTATTTATCTAGTTTTAACATCGAAATCAGCATCTCATTTTCATTAATTTAAGAGAAAAAACGCAATTATTGCGCTTGATTTAGGCACAAATTAGGCACAATATAGAAATTTCCAAATTGACCACTATTTCGTCGTTTAGGGGGCATGATGAATGCACATGCTGAACATTTCAATAAGGGTCTAGAAAAGTTGTTAGTCGACGTGAAATTAGAAATGATTGCATTTAATCAACTTCAACTTGAGCGATCACTGAAAAGCTTTTGTGAGTCATTTAATCTTCTCAGTACCTTAAAACCAAGCTCGGATGATGACGTCGAATCACCCGCATCAATATTGCTCGACTCATATCAAGCCCCCTTGTTAGCAAGTAAAACTGAGGCTGGTTATTATCGTTTAATTTCTGGATTATTGACTTATCAAAAGCTATGTAAAATATATGCTGGTGATGCCAAAGCTCTAGTACCATGTATTGTATTACCTCGGCGCCCTAATAAAGACATACTCCATTTATTAATGCTCAATGATATTGTTAGGCCTTTATTAAAACAGTTTGTTAATGTCACTGGAGATTCAATCACTCAATCTCTATCTACATGGTTTGTCACTGATGAACACCCATCAATATTTAACTCCCCACAATGGCAATCGCTGTTTCCCATGATAAAAACCAAAAAACAATTATGCGAGTGGTTACATGTCAGCACTAAAACGGTCAGATTAAAATGACAAGTCTCAAGCAATATCTAGTAGAGCATATTTGTCGATATTGCGAACTAAAAATGCCGCAAATTGGCAAAGACGAAGTGTGTGAAGATCTTGATGAATTTGTTGATCGTATATTTGCCCCAGAATCTCTCGGAGGACTTAAACAACTTATTCAAATGATAGTCCGTATTCGAAATATATCCTTTCATTCAGCACACACCATAATGAAAGAGTTGCATTTGCCAATCTATATTTTTGATGCCTTACACAACTATAGTTTTGACGTTGATGACCGTTATATCAGCAATGAATACCATCGGACTAAGTATCAAAAAGGATGGTGTAGTGAATATCCTTTCTATGTTGTATTACTTAAATCTTATGAGTACAACCTGACAATAAAATCATGCGAATTATTCGCTGCATTCATCAAGCACTATTATTCAGTGTTAGATACCCTCAGAGATAAAGACTTAGCAAGGGAATCGTCAACCAGAGAAGAAGATGCCTGCTCAAATTTCAGGCTTTTCATGAGAACCAATGCTTCTGAACTGAATTATGTACGCGAGACAATTCCCAATATAACAGGCGATTCACCTACGGCTATTGCTCACCAACTAGATCAATATCTTAATAGTAAAGAAACATGGCCATATCTACCGCATAAAAATTATCTTCGAACACTGTGCCATTTTTTTTCCAATGATTGGAGGCCACCAAAGCATATCCGTCGCCGAAGAGCATCAATTGACAGATTACCCAAACGTTATGCTGATCCAATAGCCATTCCGATTGTTGGTGCTCACAATGACATTTTCGCATTAATTCCCGATGAACCATTAATACCTAACAGTGAAGGTTTAAATGAAGATGACCAACATGCTGCTCAGACATTTGTGATCAATAACCGCGATGTTGATACTAAACGTGACAAAACCGAACTACTAGACACTGCAATTCCATTCAATAAGCATGTACAAAAGCGAACAGCAATTGACATCACCGCAAGTGTTCGTCGCTCTCATAATATGGGCATACAAAATACACAGTTATTAATGCCTGAAGAGCTTAACTTCCTTGCTAGAAAGTTAATTCTTATGAGTCATCAAGCTGAAAACAGCGAAATGGTGATAGTAATTTGGCTAATGTTGTTATTGAGTAAATCTGTAGAAGAATTACAAAGCTTAGTGGTGTTCACCGATTTATCTAGCAAACAGCAAGGCTTGTATATTGATGAACTTGGTCAAGGGTGGTGGTTCTTCTATGTTAGCCATTCAGCAAAAGCTAAGCTAAATAACGAAGGACTAAGAGAGAACAAAGAAGAGGTTTTTACATCATGCCCAGAGTTTTTACAAAAACTAATAGTTGCAAATAGAGGGGATCAGTTAACTGGACCAATCCTTAAGGAAAAAGATCCAAAGGTAATCACACAATCAGTAGTTCATAAACTAAAAAAGCTATCTGATCGCCATGCTTCAGGCCGCGTGAGTGTTCGACGCTTGGTTAACTTTGTAAGTTATTATCTTAATTCAACAGAAGTTATCGATCCTATTTTTATCGACTATAGCTATGCTGTGCATATGTACATGACTCGAGTTGCGAGAAGTTACGCGAATGTAAGTGATCATTTTCGAAGCGTACAACTCGAGAAACTCTGGCGAAATGTTGAACAAGATATTGAAAGCTACACCGGCAACGTCCTACCGATTTCATTATTTGAGCTTCGACATTTTGATCAAGCTGATTCATTCATAGGGTCATCGTTCACGCCGACAAATGATGCCATATCAACATTGATTAACTCATTAACAAGGCGAATCTCGGCATCTATGCCCAGTTTTCAACATAGATTAATAGATATAGTTGATTATCATAATGCATTCACAGCTTATACGGCGTGGATGTTGCTATTTGGAACGGGTTATAGAGCGGCTTGGAATCCGTTACCGACATTCGCCTTATTTTTACCTTCATTAAATTTAATGGGGATAAGTGATAAAGACGATTCTGATTTTAGTCATTCTCGTATCGTCGCCGTTCCCAATGTTTTAGCCTCACAACTTAAAGAATATAAACGTCACTTAGGGTGTTTACGCTCACTGTTGCGCGTGTTATTACCAAAGTTATGTAGCACGATTGACAATATCGTAGATGTTGAGCAAAACATACTGAGCTTTAATCATTCTCAGGCAACACAATGGTACAAAGTCATCCGTAATTCACGTAAAGAACAAGGTCCTTTCTTTTTTTTAAATAGGCAACGCAATAGTGTTGTAGCCACGAATTTATCTCCTTCAGAACTTGTGAACTATTGTAAAAATGAAATACAACTGCCAGCTAATGCTGGACGCCATTGGTTGAAATCCCACTTACTAAAGAAAAACATTTGTCCTGAGTTAATCAATTTCCAAATGGGTCATTGGCAAGCCGGAGAAGTGCCATTAGGCCATTATTCAGCGTTAAGTCATGTTGAAGCTATAAATGAAATGGTCCCTGTACTTGATGAATTATTTGAGGAGGTGGGATGGAAAACATTAAAGTCCGTCATTTCATAAAAAGACTCATTGAAACTGGAAAATTACACCCTTTGTATCGAGAAGTGTTTGATGCTTTCGTTGAACAAAATGAACATGCAGTTGAAGACGATTCTGAAAGTAAAGTTGATGATGCTCAAAGTAAAATTGAAGCGGATTTTTATCAATCTTATAAAAACTTACTTGGGCATTTAAAAAAACGATTCATTCTGTCGGAAACAAAAATTTTACCTGATGAGTTAGAGGCGTTAATTGCGCAACTAAAACCAGCTGTTTTGAGTAAGCAAACACAGTTGTTGATTTTGCAGTCGATACTCAACTATGCCAAAAAACATCATGGCATAGATTCTCCTAACATACCGTCTATTGTCACTCTTAAACGTGATAAACCTATTTTATCGCCGGTTGAACTCGTCAAACTACCAATTGTTGATATGCTTTACACGCTACTCGATAAAGAATTAATTAGCCCAAATAGAGCGCTATCTAAAAACGAAAAGCTAGGACGAGCTGCACTGTTAGTCTATCTGACAGTTAATGTGAGCAAGACTCAGGAACTTCTGTCGATTCTTGAGCATCCCAAGGATGTGTTTTATGTCGGGGGAATTTGTTATTGGCAAAAACAACAGACAATAACAGCTCCAAAAAGATATATATTGAGTGATGTTGCGGTAATGGCATTACAGCAATGGGTTAACGTCAATCAGAGTTCATCAAAGATCCAAGCATGTATCGTAAAGTACTTAAACACCACATCTGAATTTGATTGGTCAGATTTATCAATTCTAAAATTACGGACTCTTAGAAAAATTCACAACATCCTGCATTTAGGGCCAGTACAGTATCAGATGTATTTTTTACCCAGTGTGAGCCAAGCACTACCAGAACATCCTCTTATGCGGATACTAACAAATAAAGCATGCTTACATTCAGAGCCTCATTTGTTAGGGGTAAGTGAGCGAGGCACAAACAAATTTAACCAATGGCGACATATGGTCAATAACAACCATTGCTTTATTGCTATTGATATCACCTTAAAACAACTCGATGACATATTTTTTAAACTCAATCTGCTCAAAGAACGCAATGAGCCACGAGTAACATGTTTAGCTTTTGTGAGTGATATGCTTCAATCATCTGAATTGACAGCTAATCCTTATCTTTGGTTGTTATGCTCTTGGTTATTCTCGCTGTTAAAAGATGGAGGTACTTATAAGCGCCGTTTAAAGTTGGCTACTACAGTGGACTACGTTAGAAGCTTGAGTAAACCGTTTCTTGCCGTATTTAGTACTTGTGATTTAGGGTTATTATCGGGTGAAGATTGGGCGAATAAACTGAATGAATCCGCTGAAACCTTTACCTCAGCTCAACGAAAAAAATATATTTATTATTTTGCACAGTTTTTAGTTGAAACAAACTTAGTTCGAGATCTCTGCCTATCCGATATCGATGTTGTTGGAAGTTCTAGTAAAGTTGACGCGAATTTAATTTCTCCAAGTCATATTGATGAAGTATTGGGCTATCTTACAGAACATGTTCAAGATGATGTAGTCTATCAATATGCTTATTTTTTGTTATGTTTTTGCTTTTACAGCGGCTTACGCAGGAATGAAGCTTCAAAATTAACCTGGGCTGACTTTTCATTTGCAGTCAAGGCACCAACCATAGATGAATTTGACTATGTGCAACTTTCGGTTAGACCAAATCAACATCGCTCGCTTAAAACGACTTCTGCTCGTCGTGAGTTACCATTAGATGCTCTTTGGCCAAAAACAGCCATAGAAAAGTTGCGGGTGAGATATCAAATACAGCAACACTCAGGAACAAACAAAAAGGCGCTATTGTTTGATGATGCAAATCGAGTCAATCAAGCTTATGAGTTAATATCAGATTTAATCCGCCACTTTACAAAAGACTACACTTTACGAATTCATCATCTTCGTCATAGCTTTGCTAATTGGTCTTGGTGCCGCTTAAATCCAAGAATCATTAAGCAAGGGCGTACACAATTAACGATGCTAGACCATCAAATGTTTGATGATGATTACCTACAACGGTTACAAACTCGATTACGCTACAATATGAATAGCCGTAAAAAGATGTTCATTTTGGCTCATCTAATGGGGCATAAAGATGTCCAATCAACTTTAAATAGCTATTTACACCTTAAAGATATTTTGTATTACCTAGAGTTAAAGCCTTACTTTAATTTAACTAAGTATTTTACCTCTGAATGTGTCGGACGCGTATCTTGGCTAGAACCTGAACAGGGCTTAAGTTTGGCAGAAAGGTTAAATTATTATACTAGAGATACTGAAGCGAAATTAGCGATTCAACCAGCACCATTAACGTCATCCTTGTCGGTTCCTACATTTTCAAATTATGTCAGAGAAATAAAACCCAATTGTGAGATAAGCAGTATGACTTGGGCTAGAGCACTGAACGCTTTAAAAGTCAGTTCGGTTATCGAGTCTTCTCAATATTACAATGTTCCCCTAGAAGAATTACAGCAACTGCTTAATAATGCTAAGCAAGTTCATCAGCACTACCCGCGCGTGAGTAAGCGACTTCCATTAATACCAGCCTTTCCAAGATTACCTCACGCCGACGATGCAGCCAAAGTTGATGTTTTCGTCGCTAAATCCAGTAAAGTCTTTATGTATCTTTGCAACAAATTCGACAAGAGTATTGGAGTTGAACCGTTTACCTTATCTAATGTCAGGTTGAGCATGGAAATATTGAATTACGCCGTACCTGGAAAGGATTTTGCTTTAAGGTGTCCCGACTCAACAGTATCAAGAATATTTATTCGTTTTTGTCAGCTAATGGGCTTAAAAGATAGACATTTAAAATTCAGGTTTCATCGAGCAGATTTAACTAAAGATAAAGAGCAATCAAAGGCTATTGAATATCGATGGAAAAAAACCATCAAAGATTACGGATTTAATGAAAATAATTTTGTAGTTGCAAGTGAGAGTGAAGGACGCTTTTTAGGTAAACATGACGGTAATGGCTTTTTAGAAATCGCATTGGTCAACAATCGATATAAGCGGGTTCAACGACATAAAAGCCTGTTTAGTTTTTTACATTTTTTGCTCATTTTGAGCTACCAAGGAAAATAAATCTATGGTCAATTCCACCAAGTCTTACATCTTTCAATCAAACCTACCTTATCTGCTATTAAAATACCTTTTGAAGGAGCCTCTAAAAAAGTAAGAACAGGTGTACTAGCTCTCACTTTTTCAAGTTGAATGTCAGATCAAGTCGAGACTAATACAATTTACGACAAAGTCGCTCGGTAATTAGACCGACAGTCTCCCTTGGTAATCACACTAATACACCTAATGGCTGGACTCCCATTCTCTGTAGTGTAAAGCCCATTCAAGTTCCTTTGCCTTTTTCTCTGCCTCTGTGGTTCTTTCGGATAGATGAAGGATATTGACTATCAAGAATATAAGGGTTAATGACTGCACAACTATAACTGCAATCATATGACTCTTCTTTATTTTGCAAACCACTTTTTACAACACCTCTAAAATTTGAGCTCAAAACAGGATTCTGTAACTTTATTAAAGCTTTGTGATTATGTAACTTTAACCATCACTATATCGATCACATTTTAAGAGAGTTTTCCTCATTTAATCACTTGTAAAATATTAGCAGTAAATCATTCAGCGATTCATGTAGCCGATCATAATTATATTCTTCAATTCAACTATCAGCGATTTCCCTAACCTCAGTCAAGCCACTGGACAAATAACAATCTAATACTTCATTTCGATACGTACGGCTAAATGGTTCAATATACACATGTTGTGAAGGTATCCTAGGCATAATGATGTATAACTTGATGTCATTTTGCTCAGCCCAAACCTCAAGTACATGTGAAATAAACTCAGGCCCATGATCTGTCTTAACCGCTTTGAATAACCAAGATAGACGACAATCGGGTCAAACACGCGTATCTCAAGCCAACACAACACCTAAGCCAAATTTATTAATGGCATAGTGAGCTAAGACCTTTCGCTCTGCTGGCTTTATATCTTTTACTCAACAATATCTTTGGGTACCATATTCTGTAAACTGACGTCAGCAAACATATTTTTAAGTTTGGTGTTCTCGGCTTCTAATTCTCGCATACGAGTTAAATCAGAGGCTTGAAGTAATATTGAGCTAACTGTTGAAATCAAATTTAGTTCCATTGGCTATAGAATGCTTATTCTATAGCCAATGGTTTCTTTTAAAAGTTTCACAAAGTAAAATCCTTTTTACCTAGGTATATAAGGTGAAGGATCAATCAATAAAAATTTTTAATGAAAAATCAATTGATTCAGTTTATCTCGGTCTGCAAATAGCATTTCCTCATATTAATTAAGCATCAAGTACACTAATCTAAGTTGAGCTAAGCTACCGTATGCTTACAACACAATAAACTCAAAAGCTCGAATGCGTTCTCGATACTCTCTAGATATACATTCAACAATATTAGGCTTTACAGAGCATAATTGGTCGATGTTCCTAAGCCATCGTATTTGATCAGTCTTTAGAGCCTGTGAGTTGGGGGACTGGTCGTATGATTCAGAATATAGATAGCTAAGCTCTCTGTCGTATTCCGATAACATTTCATCTGAGCAAATGGCTTTCTCTCTTGTACTTGTTGCTAGCTCGCAATTGAAACTAGGCCCTGATTGAGAAAGATAAGCTCGAGCCTTGCTTGAGTTGAATCGCCAATTCTTATCCATGTAGCTAAAATAGTTATTCCCCATACTATCTTTCACATTAGGATCTACACCCGCATCAAGTATTAGTTGTATTGTTCTTTGGCTTGAATTCTCTGCAGCATACATCAGAGCCGTTCGACCATAAGTCACCATATTCTCAGCAAGTGGAAAGTCGAAGCGAGCAGTGTTAATGGTTCTTGCGTTGATTAGCTCAGGAATTTTTAGCAAGGTTGATACGGCCTTCGAATTATTCATATGAGCAGCGTACATTAGAAGGTTTTTACCGAATGCATTGACCTCAGATAAAGAGCAGTTGGGAGTTGAGCCAGAACATTCTGTTATTAAATCATCAAGTACTGTTGGTTTATCCAATACTATCGATAGGCAGTCGGCCATACTCCTTTTGTTATCATGATAATAATCAAAAGATTTACTACGAATGATCGCTTGGCAACTTTTTACTATTGAATCAGAATCATCGTTTGAAAGTGCATTTGCGAGTTGCTTTAACTGACTCCGCCCAATTTCATCAAGCTGTTTTCGGTCATAATCAGAGTAAACTTTATCCAAAACCAGTGAAGCAAGATTATTAGCATCTAGCTGACGAGAAACATCACGAAAATAGCCTTCTAAGTATGATCGGTTTATGGATGCGATGTTTTTGGCGGCCCCCAATTCTCTGACTGACCAAGCGTCACTTTGAGCAAGATACAGAAAACTATCGACTTCTTTAGAACTTTCAAATTCCTCCGTATGGACAGTAGGGCGGTAAATGATATCCAACATTAAATCATGATTCTTAGAATAATAAGGACTTCCTGCGCTCCCGAAATGGCCTTTGATATCTGTCATAAAGTATCTCAGACCATGACGATACGCTAAGTCAAGGCCTGCATTTTTTACATCAACTGATATCGGTGGTTCTACTTGGCAGACTTCTTTACTCTGACTATTGTCAAGTAAATACACGGAAATTGGCCTATATAGCCCAGAAGTTGCCATTACATAAGCTTGATCTTCAAAATGGAAGACATTCCAAAATGAGCTATGTAACCACCCAAATGGCCCTGCATTATGAAAACTGCCTTGGAGTGCTTTATCATTATCTACCAGATATTTATATATAAGGCCTCGCCACCATTCAAATCCATTGATTTGCAGTCGTAAATCTTCATTCTTGGATTTGTCGCTTGATGAGAAATTCAAAGATTTAGGAGAAGTCTCGGCAGAGTCAAGTGACCACCTTGTCCAAACAAAATCATCTCTCACAAATGGTGCCTGTACTATCAGTTGGCTATCATCTTTAAGGTTTGCCTTGCTCGCCATTCTTAAAGAATAACTGTCAGCCTGTGCACTTGAATAAACCTTATTTAACTCTTGAGTAATTGCTTGGCATACTGGTAGTTGGGAGCCTGCATAAGCAATAGAAGTTTGGCCTATTAATACAATCAAGGCGATTAATAGAAAAGTATTTTTCATGGTAGTACCACTTAGTTTGAATTCTGGACGATAAATTATGTTCGCAGGGAACTTAATGTTTGTTTCTAAATCTAGCTATTAATTTTCATGAAGACTAACCAATTAATAGTTTTTTGCAATTGCCACGGTGCATCAATATCTTTCAAGTAGCTTAGCTAGTTGTGCTAAATCTTTATCTGATGCGACACCAACATACTTATCAGCGTAAATAAATTGTGGCTCATTCCAATTCGCACGTTCAACTGAAAATATTTTTTCACCTGGATATGTCTGGAAAAGTAACGAGTTCTTTCTTCCCGATTGATTTTGAATCAAGTTACGGTCTAATATTACCCAACCATAATAACTCGAGTAACCAATCCAAATTTTTCGAACGGTGTTGAGTGAAGTAATCACTTTTTGAAATTCTAACTTCTTCTTCGCAAATCTAGATAAGTTAGCAGCCTTAGCGAATACAGCCGCTTCTTTGTGACCAGCTTCAGCTATATTCATAATAAGATCTTCGCCCTTAGTCCTTTGAGGAGCAGTACCTTGCATAAGCATTAAACCTAACTGCCATTTAGCTTGGTTATTATTCTCGCTGGCCGCCTGTTCTAATAATTGCATATGTGCTTTTTCAGAATCCAACTCTTTAGCCACGATTGCTCTGGAATATAAAGTAGCTCCAGCATCAGAGAGCTCTTTTGAATCACCATACTTCGGATTCATTAATTCCAACTTCCAAAAGTTGCGTAACCACATCTCCATCTTTTCCGCACGGTCTTTTAAAAAAGTTGAACTAGGCTTGACGATACCGGTTTCATAGGAATATCTGGCTGCAGTCTTTGGAAGTCCGACAAAAAACTCAGTCCGCTTATTTGGCAAAATGGTGTACTTTTCTCGTAACAGCTTTTCACAAAAGTGCTGCCAAGATGTTAGGTGGTCATGAATATCCGCTTGCACAAAATCTAGAATATCTTTAATAGAAAGAGCACCGTTATTAAACAGAGCTTTAGCATTCCATTCTATGTTTTTGAAGATGCGAGTTTCACTAAATTGACCTCTTAAGAACTCAACAATGATGACCTTTTCAAGCTCAAATATTAAAATCTCAGTTTGGAAATTTGAACACGCCTTTAGTACTTCAACGTTGGCAGGGATCGCCCTCATTTGCTCTTCAATGTATTCATAACTAGTTTGTGGAAGTAACACGCGAATACGATTAAAACGCTCTGAGTAATTTGACCAAAATGAAGCACGACTTTTAATTTGGCGTTGTTCAAACTCTTCTAACGCAAGCTGCTGTGCTGCATTTTGACTGCATAGCATTCTAGTAATTAACTTTAATTCAAAAAAATTTGATAGGTTAAACTTACGTTTAAGTAGCGCTCTAGCTTCAACACTTAACTCATACCAATAGGTATCTTTTTTCATTGGCAAACAATGTTCTTCAATTATAGTTGTACTAACTTCACCATAAGTATCAATTTGAAGTTTTCTGACAAATTCATCACAATACTTTATCCTATCCTTGGTCGTATCCAACGAATAGAAGCAGCTAGTAATCCAAAGAACATCGCTTTTAGTGTGTAAATTTTCTTGTAATACGCTAATAATCAAACTTGCAACTTTTTGTATATACGTATTAGCCAATGGTAAGCGTAAAGACTTAACTCGCTGCTTGGGAGTCATTTTTTTGCTATAACAATCGAGGATCATTACTTTAAAATCACTTTTGTAAAGTGCTAACAACCAATCAATTTTCTGTGAGACTATTGAATCGAGTCCTTTAGTTGTTCTAGCTATTTCCATGGTTTCAAGTAACTGATAAACGATGCTACTCGGCTTTCCATCTAATGCTAAAGCAACCTTAAAAAATGCAATATTACCTAAAATTTTATTGCTACATATTGCAGTCCACACCGCTCGACATGCATCAAACACGTCGTCTTCACATAAGTTTTGCCATTGAAGAGGGTTTTCAATGACGTCTAACCATTCACAAATTGAGATATTTGCATACAGCCCCTCATCAACTAGTTTGACTATCTCTTTTAGAGTTTTAGGAGGAAAGCTTGGCAAAATTATCTCGCCACCTCCTATAGATAAAAAATCTTCAGCTAAGTCTTTATCTATGCCATTAATGCTTGGCAACTCTGGTAAAGAAAAAGAAAACATATTACTTTTCAACTTTCTCTACCTCTGAAAAGTGCCCTAAAAACTCATCATCTTTAAATTGGAATCGAAACTTTACTTTACGATCTGATGCATTTACATTAATCGGGTCTGCCTCTATCGGCCCTCGGCCAGATATGACCACTTTGTCAAAGAAGCGCGCTTTATTCTCGAACTCCATCGAATTAATAAAAGTGATAACACTGTTGGCACGTAATACACTTAACTCCATGTTGCGATTAAATGCACCTTCCGAACTGGAGTGGCCTTCAATAACAATACGGCTTACTTCTTGTGCCGTTGCATCACTTTGAAAAATAACGTCTGAATAAATGGGTATAAATGTACTCAAAAATTTCTGACCAGATTCTTTCAATTTATAATCATCTAGATCAAATAATATCGAGTCAGTGATAGAGATGTCACCGGTATCTGAATCAGCTTGCACCTCTATACCCACTGCATTTAGCGCGTCGTTAATCCCTTTAATAATGACTACTCGAGTATTTTGACTATCTTCATATACTTCTGATATTTGGACTAAAGCACTAATTAGCAATAATGCAAAAATCATTAGTAGTACGGACATTAAATCGCCAATCGAAAGCCAAACCCCTGATTCATCGGCATCAACAGTTTTCAGTTCAGTACTAAACCCACGCATTAGGAAATCAACTCATGTTCTGCTTCAAACTCACGAAGCTGAACTTGCGAAGTAATCAGATAGCTTGCCGCTTGCGATAGCTTATTGTGAATAGTTGAGGCAGACTGATCAAAATCTTTGAAGAAGGTTTCAAAGCTTTCATTAGCCCGAGTAAAATAATCATCCATTGCTTTCGGTAAATTCTCAGTCACATTTGTAAATGTTGCAGCGGCTTTAGAGTACTCTTTTTTCAACAAAGCAATTTCACGACCCATTGTATGAGCCGCATCTTGAAGTTCTGCCATTTTAGATACTTCATTTAAACCTATTGCTTTAGCTACACGCTCTACTGTTTGTGCAGATGCCTCTAAATTTTGGTACTGGGCAGTTAGTTCTTGAAGCAAATTATGGCGAGCTTTGTACTCACTTTCGAACACTTGACGGAAATTATCGACAACTTCATTCAAGCCATTACGCTGCTTGCTTAAGCTATTTTCTAACAGGCTATTTTGCTGTTCAAAGTAGTTTGTAAGATTCTCTTGGTACTGCACTCGGAAGGCTTCAAGTTCACTTTGTACCGTCTCTGACATTGATTTAACTTTGTTGTCTATATCACCTAAACCTTGTTGAAGCTCAGTTTTGGCTGACTCCATGACGCCACTGGCTTCAATACCGACTAACTTAATAACATCGGCCTGTTCTTTAAAGATCATCTGTGAACTTGCTACTAAATTAGCAATTCGAGTCTCCATTTCGCCAAATAAGTGCGACTCCTCATCACGGCGTAATTTTACTGAGGTTTCAAAATCTTTGTGAGCCCTATTCATCAACGCTGTTGCGGCATCCCCAGTATTAGCAATAACAGTCGATTGAGCCTGGAATGAATTAGAAACATCGTGTAATAGAATACTAATTCGTTTTTCAATCTCACCAAATAAGTACGACTCCTCGTCACGACGTAACTCAACCGAAGTTTCAAAGTCTTCCTGAGCCTTGTTAATTAATGCGGTTGCGACATCACCTGTTTTGGCAATAACTGTTGACTGTGCTTCGAAAGAGTTTGATGTCTCGTTAAGCAAAGCATTAATCCGTGTAGTAACATCTTCAAATAGCGCCCTTTCAGAAACTTGGCGTTGATCTAATGCAAGCTCTAATGACTCTTTCATACCTTCAAATGCCGATGCTGCATCTTGTGAGCTTTGTTCAAATGCCACTCGCTGCTGGTCCATGCCTTGTGAGGCACCTTGGAGCATATTATTAACCTCTGTAGCTATTTGACTCATTGCTCCTTGAGTGTCTTCTTTAAAGCTCGATAAAATTGTTTGTAAAGACTTTGCAAACGATTGCAACTGAGCCATAGTTTCTTTTTGGAATCCATCAATTGTATTAACTGTTTCTGACGTCGTTGTAATCACGCGCTCAACATTGGCATTCAAGGTAGCAGTAACAGTGTTACTCTCGCTTACTGCTGCACTAGTTTTACTAAGCTCCTCAGTAACTGGCTCAATAAGTTCTGACTTCATCTCTCCAATTAATAGTTGTACTAATTCTTTCTGTGATTGTTCCTTGATGTCACGCAAGGTAGCAAGCTCAACCTTTATTGCCTCTAACGTTGGTACCATTGTGACTTCAATTGACGAAGACAAGGCTGATGCAACTCTTTCTGCAATCACATCACCATTAAATGACTCACCTAATTTATTTAAAGCCGAAGATGTCTGCTCCATCTTCTCGCCCATCGTCTCCATTACTTTAGATGAGCGTAATTGCGCTTCAATAACCTGCTCTTGTCCTTCATTTGACATGTTTTTTAAATAATAAATAGCACTGGCTTCATAGTATTCCTTTGAAATAGCATAAATGAATGTTTTCTGAGCCTTTGCAACTGAACTAGAAGAGAATTTAATAAGCCCCATAAAAATTGCAGAAGTACTTAACCCTGCTAACGATGTATAAAACGCAGTTTTCATGCCTTCTAAAAGTTCAGCAGCTGATGCAAGTAATGCTTTTGAATCGCCAGACATTCCAAACTGGCTTAAACCTAGAGTAATACCCAAAAATGTACCAGTTATACCGATACTAGTTAATAGAGCTGGTACCAATTTGTAACGATTTGGATCATATGCTGGTATCATTTGAGAAATAGGTGTTTTTGATAACCAAAGTGCCCCTTTAGATTCTATCTCAAGGAAATCAGCTTTTGGTGAATATATAAGATGGTTGGTAACCCACAACCTTTGAGCACTATTTAGGGAGTCCATACTTAAATAATTATTATCGCTATTACTCTTCACTTTTAGAAGATCTTGTAGCTGCGACTTTGCTCTATTACTCGAAAGGATTTCTCTAATGGTAAAGAAACAAAAAATAAGTACTGTGATCGAAATGATAAGATCTGTTACCAGATCTCCAGAAGTAAAATTATTAAACATGGACAACCTATTGTTTCAAGAAACTTTCAATTTCTTCTATTGTAAAAATGTCATGAGCAATTCTTGCAGGTAAATGCTCTGCATCGCTTCGCAATACTCCATTAATGGTTACAGGATGTTTTAGGCGAACGCTATAAACCTGCTCTTCATGATCATGACTATCTGTAGCGACCATTAAATATGCATCATTCGAAAACTCTCTAAGTAAAGTCGCTTGCAAAGAGGATTTAGTATCTCGAAAAGAATTTGTAGCAGGAAAGTTATTGCCAAACTGCTCTTTAGATAATTTCCATGCATGATTCACAGCAATGATCCGTGAAATTATTTCATTTTTTAGAACCGTCATAACTATATCCCCTCCCAATTAATACAAACAAAATCATTTTAAGATTTAACATGTGTTGTTCAAGCAAGCATGTTCATTGAATTTTAAGGAATTTTCCAAAAAGGAAGACATTAATTTAATTAAAGTATTATTAAGTTATCGGTAGGTGTACAACACGAATAACCAGAGGTTTAAAATTACTTGGTTTAAGAAGTGACTAATGACTTTTATACCTGTCCACATCTAAGTTGTAATGTTCTAAAATTAAGGGAACTAACTCAAGAATTTTGTGCTTCTTACTTTTAACTTAAACATTTATCCAACATTCCACCAACCTTATCTGCCTCAGTGTTGATGATACTCAATAAACCACTTTAATTTTAATAACAATTAACCAGAACAAGCATTAAGCCACCTAGTTAAATATAAGGTTGAGTTTAATTGTTAAAGTAAAATGGCTAGATACCAAACAGTAACGGTAACCAAGTCATTAGCTTTAACTGGTTACATATATCACTTTTCAAGAAAAAAAGTGAAGAGCAAATATAGATAATTAACACAAAAATTAAGAGTCAAATATGTAAAAAATTGACTCATTTATCTTGTAATAATTTTTTAAATCTTGACCAAAAAAATTAACAGAATCAAAACAAACAGCAGGCAAATCTAGCATAAATATAACAGAATAATTTTATATTCAAAAGTTTTATAGATAAAGCTGACAAAAAGATCGACTTTCTATAAATTAATTCATAAGTATTTTATTCAATTATCAATTAATCCTAAAAATATGAAGCCAGATAATATGTTACCAACAAAAATCAAAGTATTAGTAAAACATCAAGAACATTGCAATCTAGATTCATTCCCTCTACGTTTCGGTTTTAGTTTCGATAGAGACCAAATGATAGAAATTAGCCAAGAAACAGAAGCAGAACCATCAGAAAAATATCCCAACAGATGGCGGTTTAAGGGCTCGATGATAAACCCAGAGTCAGGAATACTTGAAAAAGCCTCTTTTGTGATAGTCAAAACCAATTCTAATTCAAAAATCGTAACAGCCTGGCGAAATGATCAAGAAACGGAATATTATCTTTCAGAAGTAATGAAATCACTGAGAAAATCCGGTGCATTAACGGTCATTGATCTTTTAGGTTTTCATCAAAAATACATTCAAGGTGAACTCTGCACACATGCCGATCTCGTTAATGCTCTATCAACCAATAAATCGAGTTCAGAGATTGATAAAATCAAACGTGAATCCTCTGAAACTGTAGCTAAAGTCTGTGAAGAACTTGAACATATTAAAATTGAAAACATGATATTAAAAGAGGAAAATATAGTGCTTAAAAACCAGCTAGATAAGGAAAAAGAACAAGCTCGCCGCACTAATGAACAAGTAAGTACTAGTGCTCCAAATACGCTAGTAAGTGTTGAACTATCAATTATTCATAATAACTCTTCTTGTACGGTGTTGACTCTAGGTGACAATCAAAAATGGTATATGGTCACTAAATACTTTGATAAAAATGGCGATGTTACTCGTAAGGCGCAATCTTTAATTGGTAAGCAAGTTGTTATTACTTCTTGGGATCCAATTGATGAACCAGGAAAATGGTCATCTCGAAACTATTTTAGAAACATTTATAAAATATAGTAGCTTTAGCCTAAGTTTCTTCTGAGAGCATAGTCAAGTCAAGCTAATCTTTTCTATGCTCTAACGCTCAACTCAAGATAATATTTAACCACTTTGACTTTATTGATATTTATATAAATACTCCTGCCCCTTGTTCGTACGTTTGCATATACTGCTCGACCCAATTAACTTGATTGGTTAAACGAGTACAAAGTGCTTCACCTCTATTTATTTCAACAATTGGTTGATACCCCTCCCATTTAAACTGATTATCATCGAATCCAGAACAACTTACACTTTCTTTATAAATGGTAAGCTTGTTATGATTTAAATACTCTGAATATAAAACACCATCATCAGAAAGCACGAATAATTTCGGCCATGTATTATAAGTTTTTTTTGCATAGAAAAATCTAAACGTTTTTTTTGCTGACACCATATTTAGCATATGTGTAATATCATTTACCCACTGAATTTGTTGTTTATCACCTCGAGGTAAAGGGTGATAGTAAGCTAAAACACTATCGGTTTTTAGCTTGCCAATGGGAGATTTTATTTTAAGCGTTTTAATTGCCATTTCAGCAAGATGATTTAGCGCAGGATCAATTCCCCAAGCAAAAATAACAGGTACATCTTTTATAAACAATTCATTTAGTTCATTATTTCTTTGTGGATCAAATATAGAATGCGGAAAGCATTTTGATTTTTCTGAACAAATAAAATCATATAGCACTTTAGATTTTGGAGTTCGCAAATCAGATAGATTTAATATACGCGCAAAGACACGAGAGGTATTGCGCATTACTTCCATAATTTGATCTTGGGTTCTATCTGGAATAGTAAGTGTTACCTCACAACTATTATCTACACCATTAATAGGTTTAGATGCACCAGGATTCATCATTATTACCATTAAATCTGGTATGTTACTATTCGATGACTTGCACCGTATGTCCAAATATTTTCTACATTTATACCCTGAATGTTCATAAAACATTCCCGTGATATTAAATTGTTCTTTCATCTTAAATGCCCTAAAAATTTAACCAATGTGCTCTCATTAACACTGAAGCAAACAATTCAAACACCACCCTCACACTTGTTCCCATCCTTCTTTGCAGCCTCTAACCACTTATAAACAAGTTCGCGGGTTTCGTTTGTTGGGAGCGCATTACACTTTCCTGCTATTTGATCCAACTGAATCACATGTTTATGTTTGTCTTTCTTATAAACACTTACGCCGATGGTGATCCGCTCAGGCTTTATCATGGTAAAAGCGCAATAATGACCACCCACAATTCTATGGTGATAAACCGCAATACAATGTTTTTGTGATTTACCTTCATTAATCAATTCATCGTAATTTTTAATCGGAACAATATACTCATTTCCAGGTATAAGTTCTGGATAAGGTAAATCAGCATTATCTGGCCTTACTTTTTCACGTCGTTCAGCCCTGATATTATTTCGCTGCTCAATCCATAAGTGATGTAATTCTTGTAACTCTTCAAGAGAGGCCAATTCCCTTACTCTAGCCGTTGGATCATTTACGCCTAATTCAATACCTAACATCAATGTGTCAGATAAATAGCGAACTAAAGAGACACGTCTGATTTGACAATTATTCGCGTATTGCCCCAAACGACTTCCTGTTAAAAACGGGAATTTGCCATCTAAGCTCAAAGCAGCAAAGTTAACCCTTGAGTAATGCTTGAATACCTTATGACGACAAAAACGTGCATCCAACTGTTTTTTAACGTGTTCAAGCTCTATATTGCGTTCAAAATCAAGTGCTAGCTTATCAATAAACTTTAAAGCCGCTTTTGAACCGTCATACCCAAGATTTTTTAGAATATCTCGCTGACCGAGATTGCTTAACGTCAAAGCCATACGATTATCAATCGCAAAATGTTCGCATATTAAAACCAATAATAACGGCCTAGACATAAGTAGCTGTTTTGCTGGCTCAGAATTAGCAACAAGCCATAGCATCTGATATTGATGCTCAACAAACGGTGCCGTTTTCTTCAAGTACTCCTCAGGAATGCTATTTTCCCAGTCCGTATCCGCATAAAACTGGCTAATAATGTTAAACCCTAATCCAATTCCGCCTTCTATCAACTCTTTCGATTTATTATTAAACACCCTATAAGCATTTAAGTTACTGTTCCAATTATGTAACTCTAAATCATATTCAAAACCAAGCGTTCGTGTTGGTATAACAAGTTGTTGATTCATTTGAATACCCATACCTTTTCTAAGCCACTTCTAGGCGAGTAATAATAGCCTCTAGAGGAATCGATTTTTGGCGGATCATTGCTACAACAGCCTCAATATCCTGCTCTCGGTTCAATGTCATAGCTTGTTCAATATTACTAATTAGCTCATTCGCCTGATCGCTTGTCATCGTCCGAAACGCATTTACACGATTATGGGTAGAGAGTTGCAAAAGTTGTGTTAAACCAGTTAACTTTTTACTTTGGCCATCCTGAGCGATTTGAGCTTTAGCCGTTGGTATTACTTTCTCTTGTTTAATTTCGGGCAAAGCTTGCTGGCCTTTACTCAATTCCCTCACTGGCTTATTAATCGACTTGGAGATGATGCTAATATCTGATTCAGCTTGCTCTATAGTGGTGTTCTCGACCAGCAAATCTGAATAAAATGCCATAGTAGGCAGCATGAAATTCAAATGCCTCAGAATGCTTGATTCAATCTCTTTCATCGCCTTAGGTTTAATATAATTAGCTTGCCTTTGATTCTGCAAAGTATGAGATATTGACGCTTTAACAATTTTTAGGCGCTCATCCTTAATAAAGTCAATATCATTCGTCTCAAGCACTTTGTCTTGCTCTTGCTGCTTAATAGAATCCACCCTGGTTCTTAAAGATTTAATGCAAGTTTGAATTAATTTTTCAAAATTAGGTTGAAACATCGATTTAATCGAAGGGTTTTGTGGTGTTGCCTTCATTGACGTATTCGCTAAATTCGACGTTAACACTTCGATTGCTTTTAATTCTCTTTTGACATGGCTCATAAAATTATCTAATGACTTAGTGTCAGATGGCGTCGAGCTGGTATATAAAGGCTTATCAAGCCCTTCTATTAACACTTTTAGATGATTATTTTGAGTTTTTTCATAGGTGAATGGTATTTGAGTGCCAAGTAGTTCATTTAAAAACTTGATAACACTCTTTTGATACTTACTAAAAGTTGCTTGCTTGCACATATCTTTACCCTTTGCTTCAAAGTGATGAAAAATAAATTTGAATCAAAAGCAGCAAGTGTTTCTTAGCATAAAATTGCCAACCACAATTTAAAAATGTTGTAGGCAATACTAAGAGGCTGCTACTGCTTAAAGTTTGATTGAGGTTGTGCTTAAATCTGATGATTTAAGTACACCTAAGCCGAATTTCAGTTAATGAAAAAGCGCTCAAGTTCTTTAAGGCTTACTGTACCAGCCCCTTCAAATTGAAAAATTTTTTGAATAGGTATCTCTACCTTAATAATTGCTTTTTTATCCGTGGGATCAGGTCTAACTACAAAACCTAGTTGAGCCCCCTCTTCCCAAATAATGACATAAAGCGGATCGCCGTGTTTGCTGTAATCAATTGCTGCTTTACCCGAAAATAAAGCCTTGGCGCCTCTTTTATTACCCAAGGCATTCTCTAAAGATTGATGAGAAGCTTTTCGCCATGCATTCTTTGTATGTATGGCTCTGTAGTTAACTTTTTTTGTTTTTAATATATTCATGTTTACTGGCCCCAAAATTGGATTGACATAAAATGATTGACTAAATGAGTAATTCAATCTGTACATCTATATCAAAGCAACAAAGGGGCCAATATTTAAAGAATTGATTTTAAACACAAAATAAAACATCAAACAAATACAAACACATCGAATAGTAATTTTTATTACCTATAGGTAATTTAATTAAAAGTTAAGTTTAAACGGAAAATCTTATTCTAAACATTCTGATTTTAAGGGCGGTTACAATTTGTTATAGCGCCATCACCTAAAACCTGTCTCTGGCAATACGCCAATAGAATTTCCACAGGGATCACTTTCTCTTTACGCTTAGTTTCTTTATTTGTTATCCGTTTTACCGAAGTGTTTAGGTAAATTGCTAATTCAGTCGCTTGCTGAGCCGATAACTCAGAGGCACCTTGCTCCCTTAAAATGTGTTCAACCCAAAGCCCGGCATCACTAATATGCCCATTTATACTTAAATCAGTGTTTTTGACCCACTCTACGTTAAATGTTCCATCAGATAGCTGGCTCAATAATCGGGCTATTTCACTTCTAGGAATGAGTTGATAGCTTTCTAATGTTTCCGCCAACATTGCCTGCCACTCCATAGTGAGTAAATTAGTTAACTCATTAAGAGTTAAGCGTGTAGTAACTGGGATGAAGAAAATGAAGCGACTATTGGCTTCACAAACAATGATGGTCTTTTCATAGGACTTGTATTGGTTATCAATAATGTGAATTTGCCAGCACATAGTTGTGCTGTCTGACTTCAATACGTTGACGCCAGCTTGTTTACCTTCAAGTGTAGGTAATCTCGGCAGGTCTGCATTTAGCCACTTTGCCAGGGAGTTTGACGCACCAAACAACAAAGATATTTCTCTACCCATTTGAAATCCCTAACAACTCTAATTTAACTCTTTCCTTACTCTTATGGCTCAAATCAAATGGCACTACTTTTAACTTTAACTTTCGTTCTTCGTCGTAATAAAAATCATTCATTAAAGGCTGGTCAAAACTATCCGTTTTCGGGTAGATCAATACTAAGCTGCCTTCACCTTTAAGGTACTTGTAGCCATAAGCCAGCATTTGATAAAAATCATTTTGCGACAAACCAAATTTATATTTACCTGCTTTTTTATGTTGATCGATTAACTTCCATTTGGTGTCCAATACCGTGTCAATACCTATAAAATCTTTAAGATAGAGATCAGGCTTGAGGCGGAAATAGTTCCTATCACCATAAGTTACCAATGATTTACTTTTTACTTGAGAAGATAGCTTTTGAGGGTTCGTAACTCGTTGCTTGAGGTATTTAGCGACAAAGTTTTCAAACACGGCTTCCATTGGAAACAACAACGAATAAGCATTGTTATCACCTAACATTGACTGGGGCGAGTAACCTTCCAATATAAGCCTTGCCCAACTTAACGGCACATCATAATGCTGCATTCCTCTTTGGAGTTTCACACTAGAAAAGTCGTTCTTGTAGTTTGTACTAAAAGGCACTTCGTCAAAAGCAAACAGCAGCTCCTGAGATAGCTTCTTACTCTTATTCATATTGGTATACGAGGCGACAGATTTAAGTGCAGAATGAATAAGTCGATTTTCTGCTCTATCCATCAAATAAGCTTCATATTCAACATAAAACTTGTGCCGATTAATAAAATTGTGCTTAAGTTGCTGGCTATGAAGTAGCTTGCCTTTTAGATAAGCACTATTAGTTTGCTCGCTAACATAGTCACTTTTTACGCCCTTCTTAACGAGAACATTCACCGCATTTAAAAACTGTGCGATAAATATTTCCATCAATGGCATTTTTTGCTTCTTAATGCTCGCAACTTCAGTTTCTATGTGGCGAAACTGCTTTAATGACTTGAGCATCATTAACAAGGACTTTTGAGCTTCTGTGGCTGCATTTTCCTGATTATTTGCTTTTGCAATTTTAGGGAGTATTTCTATTTGTGTTCCATCAGGACAAAAAACCACACCAGCGTAATTCTGAACTTGCAGAATTTCCATGCCATGCGCAATTTTCAGCTTTAAAAAACGTGATTCCGACTCATCACATAAACAACACTTTTTAAGATATGCAAAAGCATCTTCTGTTATTGCTTCAACATTATCTTTTTCTACCGCCTTAGTATTTGCACTCAACAGCCCATACTCAAATACGGTGATGCTTGTTGTTTGTCGTCGTTTTAATCCCTTAATCATGATGAGTGAGTTAACCTTCATCCTGGTTTGAGAAAGTTAAATCACTAGCGTTATACATACCTATATAGGTCAAAGCATCAATCCAAAGTTCAGAGTCAACTTTAATTAATTTATAGTCTTGAACGTCATCGGCGATATCACCAACATCCTCTGTATCACCAAAGAGCATCTCATAATCTACATCTGACTGATTGATAAGTTGATAAGCTTCTGGCTTTTGATTGTCTCCAAGCACTAAGCGAATTTTTTGCCAATCGTCAAAAAAGTATTCAGCTAGTAAAGGTATGATCTTATTCTGAAAGCAGTTCTTTAATTCATTAAGCGCCTTATCGTTATCATCAGCAACTATTGCCTTAACCACTGGCATTAAGAACGCATGCCCTAATTGGTGCTCTCTGTCATAAAGCGCTGATATTCGTTTGTTTAGTGCTTGTAATAACAAGGCTAAATCGACTTCAAAACCATTACTTTCAACTCTAAATGGCTCGCCACCTTCGTCACGTAATACATTGTAATCAGGCATCATCTCAACAAAGTCAAAACGGCGGCGAAGCGCGGTATCCATAAGTGCTAAAGACCTATCAGCGGTATTCATGGTGCCGATTATGTAAAGGTTATCCGGTACTGAGAACCTATCACCAGAGTATGGCAATGACACTTCTATAACCTCTTCACCACCCAAACGTTTTGATGGCTCAACCAATGTAATTAGCTCACCAAAAATTTTTGATATATTGCCTCTATTTATTTCATCGATGATTAATACATAGTTTTTACGCTCTTTTTTAGAAGCATCATTTTGTGTTTTGAATTTATTAAGGTACTCAATCACAGCACCATAATATGGTTGAAATCCACCTTTAATTTCTTTTTCACCGTTATGAACAGCTCGCAGTGTCTTAACACTCAACGAATGAACTGACGCTCCTTTACTTTTATCAAATCGAATAGTGTTATTCGTTATATCTGTAACGGTAAAGTATGTTTTTTTACTTAAAGTATCTATTTTAATTCCGTCATCAGCTTCGGCTAACTCTTCAGAAAACGCCTGCCATTTATCTTCAAAAGTACTTGCAACCGTCTTTGTTTTCGCAATTTGGTGCTCTTTTGCATCTAAACATAACGACTTAAACACACCATCTTTTTCAAAGTAACTAAGTTGATCACCTTCAGTTTTAGCGCTTAAACCCTCAACGAATTCCTCATAGCCATAACTTTGATGGAAAGTAACAAACCTTATACGCCCTGTGTCATAAAGTTCCTTATAGAGCTTAGTTAACTCTTCTCGCTGCAACTCTGTAGTGCCTTTCCGCTCATTTATACCGAGCTTATTGTAAGCCTCAGGTTCTGCCGCTTTAACCGCCGCCTGAATTGAGTGATAGGTTTTTCCGGTTCCAGGAGGGCCATATAAAATTTGATTAAGAGGAGATTGATTCTTGCTAATGTTCAGATTGTCCATAACTTGATAACCGCCAGCTTCTTTTTCTTTGACGTCACTTACTTCCGCATAAGACTGTGCTTCAATTTTTTGGGTGAAAACTTGATATAACTGCCATATCAAAATATTGCGCTTGTATATGTCGGTATTGGGTTCTATAAAAGGGGTAACAGCATTTACTAATGTATGGTTATCTTCAAACCAATGCTGAGAGTGAAGCATTGACAACTCAAATTTTGAATTTAACCCTTTAAATATCTCATTTAAATATTCCTTACCAACAACACTAGTCATATGCTCTGGATCAGCTAAAGCAAAAACACGGTGCAATACTGAATAAAGCGTTCTTGAAAAACCTTCTTGCTTCTTCCAATCAGCAAATGCTTTATCAAATGTCGTTTTTGTCGGGCTAGTTAAAATATCTAATGTCAGTTTCTCAAGAAATACTTTATTGTCATCAATCTCTCTCTGATACATAAAGCCATTACCAACGCTTGCAATACCATTCGCTTTTTTAAGCCAAATTTTATGTATTATTTCATCAGTAACAGAGCTTGCTGATGTAACACTTTTTTTTAAGTTACATGCTGCTTTGTAATCTTGATACCAACCTTCTTCTTTAAAAGAATTAACACTTAACCAATCAAATAATATTGCCAAACTATGCTTACTCCTCCCCAGCTTCCAGAGGTCATTAACCCCTTCTACATATTCAGGTTTTATTGATATACCAGAACTTTGCGGGCTCCATTGCTGTTCAGGAAACGCATTTTGCAGTAAAATTTGAGGGACCAACCCTTCATTACAAGAGTGTCTAATATCCTCAACTCGAAAATCAATATAAGTACGTGCCTTGGTTGAGTCTTTCCAACACTTATCTAAATAACTCGCTTTTGTAACGACACCCTTTGAAATAATGCCTCTTGAACCTTTACCTAATTTTATTAGATATACAATATCCCCTTCTACCACTTGTTTACTGTGGCAAGACCAGCGAACAACTTCACCTTTCTGGTAGTCTAAAGTTCCTTGGTCTGAGCCTTCGCCACCTGTTGAGAAATTTTTTGGATTCCAACTTAATAAATATGCAGACATTATCATTTCCTTAACTTTTCGATGATAGGCGATTAATCATATCGACTAGCTGTGTTGGTCCTTGGTCATTTTTAATCATATCGGTGGTGCTTGGCCTGAATAAGGTTTGCAGAATAAGCTGTCGGTCTTCCTCTTTGGGTCCTTGGCCCTTACGGGTTAAAGCTAGGTAAGTATGGATCATGGTTCTGCGCTCTTGAGCATCAGTTGCTAAGTGCAGGTGAGACATAAATATATTACCCACTATCTTAATAATCCAAATGCCAAACGTCGTTATCGCTGCTGCGGTTACTAAACGGCTAACAGCTACTTCCTTGAAAGGCTTATCTAAGCCAAATATTGCAAATAAAATAATGGTCAGCAGAACCACGACAGTCGTTGCACCTAATACCTTTGCATAAAACTTAGCTTTGTCGTTATGGCTATCTTGTTGAATGCCCCAATAACGAACTGCTGCATGTAGTGCTAACTTGTCATCGTATGTTTTTGTGAGGTTTTCTAAATCAGTTTTGGCGTATACTAACTCTTCATCAAACTTCTTCTTAAACTGCTCTTTATGTGAATTTAAGTCCCCTGTTTGCGTTTCCGTTTGGTTTTGCCATTCAGTAATTAAACCATCAACTTTCGAGTTCTGAATTGTCGCTTCATCAATTTTTAATTGATATTCATTAACCCAACTGTCACGCTGATTGGTTTGCTCTTCATCCCAGCGGTCTTTTAATTGCTGCAATGAGTCCGCTTCCTCTTTAATACGATCATCACTACCTGCAAAATAGTCATCTGCTTGCTGTAAGCCTTGATACATTTTGCGATCAACAGGTGACACATTAGCATCAAAAGCAACAGCTAATACGGCGAGACCCAATTCAGCACTTTTGTCAGCTTGGCATTGTACGAATGGTGCAAATGGTGCTTCCTCAGTAAAAAGTTGCTTATTAGTGAGATAGGAGGAAAAGCTGTTACTAAACTGCTCAACTCGATTGTTGTAGTTATCAGGGTCGTTTTTAAATCGGCGCAGACCATTGGTAATTTGTTGTTGTAAGTCATTCCAACTTTGGTCAAATCTGCTAAATAACTGCTGCATTTGATAACGCTGACTCACATTACCGTGAAAACCATATAACTGACGTTGCTGTTGAACCCAGGACAACAACTTTTCAGGATCATCAAACCACTTACTGCCTGTTTCGGTTTTGATGGTGATGCGCTTTAGTTTTATTTCTTCTTGTTCAATTTCTTCTGACATATCAACGTCCTTGTTACTCTTGTTTTAAGTTAAACCCTATAATTCGCAAGCTCAGCAGACGAGCTTTGTGATAAGCAAACTCAGTTGAGCAGTCTTTCTGGGTAGGGGCTTTTTGCATCAGCGGCTAACGCCGTATTTAACGCATAGTCGAGCTATTCACTGATGTTATTGTCGTCATCGGGGTTAATCCCTATATAGTTGGCGTTCTTCAATAGCCTTGAGTAATAGTGACATAAAACATCCTTGTTTTTATTTACCTTGCGTAGAGAGCTAAAGTTCACCAGCGAAAGCTTTTTGGCTTAACGAGTTGAAATTATCATCTAACCACTCAGCACTCTTATCAAAGCTTTTTAGCTTTGATTTAGTTGCTCTCACAATTTTTTCATATTCATTTTGAAGCTCAATTGATGGCAAAAGAATTTTTATATCCTGCAACTCTTGAGCATTAATATTCGCCATTCCGACAATGCTTTTACACATATTTAAAAGCGTCTGCTTACCATGGTATGAATTCAAATAGCCCGAAATATAGTAATTATTGCCGTGTTCATTAGGCCGAACTCGTATCAAGTAGCCTGCTATCGCCATTGGCTCGTCTTCTTCAAAAACAGCGGTTTTACCCACTAACTCTTTACTGTTTGTACGGTTAAAGAGTAAGTCACCTTTTTGTGTCAAATACTTAGGTTTATCATTTGCACTCAGGTCAATATATTTTAGATTTGTAAAATCCCAACCACCTTCGTATGTGATATTTCCCATACGTAACATTGGGTATTCGCCTTCAGTTTCTGACGCTTTACCTGATGACCCGTAATTTACAGTTTCAACAAAATCACGAATAGTACCTCTTGGAAAACTCTTAGGGTTGGTGACTGGATCGCCGAACATGTCGAGGAAGACGCTGCGGAGGAAGTCGTCGGCGAGTTGGATGGCTTGTTGGCGTTTGCGGCGGATGGCGTCGGCTTTATCTAATATCGCGGCAATGCGTTTTTGCTCGTCCAGTGGTGGGAGTGGGATTTGTAGGCTGCGAATGTTTCCTAATGAAACAAACTTCTGTGTTCCCCCTCTAGAATTACTTTGAAATTGACGAATAGCCAAATTGCTATTTAAAAAATGATAAATATAACGATTATAGACTTCTGTACCCTTAGTAAACTTAAAGAGTGCTACGTTTTTAATTGAAAACTCTCGCGATTTTTCAACTATAACTGGATTACCTATAGTACCAATCATTGCATAAAGGATATCACCATCATCAACTGATGAACGCTTAGAAATAGCTTCATGATCTTCCATTGAAATCAAGTTACAGGTTGAGAAGTCAACTTTTCCTCCAACAAGATTTTTTGAAGTTACAAGAGGGATACCTTCGTCTACTGCCTTAGGAGAATCATGAGTACCATCTCTAACATCCATTACGTCATTAGCTTCTACCCAACGCCAATTATTTGGTAACGATTCATCGCATCCCAATTTAATCACAGCATCGCCTCCAACTCTTTAAGGTCAGCCAATATTTCATTTTCCAATGACACTAACTTGCCTAATATTTCTTTTGGGGCTTCGTAGCTTTCTTCTTGGTACACAACTTCTTTGTAACGGTTAATGGATAAATCGTATTTATTTGAGGTGATCTCTTCTTTACTTACCCAGAACGCCTTTTGGGTTTTGTCGTTTTTAGCACTGGTGGCAATGGCTTTATCGCGGGCTTTAAACTCGCGCACTAGGCTGGGTAAGTCGTTGTCTTTTATTGGGGTGCGTTTATCGTCTAGCGAGAAGCCATCGGCTTGGACATCGTAAAACCATACGTGGTCGGTGCTGCCGCCTTTGGTAAAAATCAGGATGGCGGTGGATACGCCCGCGTAAGGTTTAAATACGCCACTTGGCAGTGAGATAACGGCTTCAAGCTGGTTGTTATCTACCAGTAATTTACGCAACTGCTGGTGTGCTTTAGATGAACCGAATAATACCCCGTCTGGCACGATGGTGGCTGAGCGGCCACCCACTTTTAACATGCGCTCGATAAGGGCAACAAACAGCAGCTCAGTTTTTTTGGTTTTCACCTTACGCAGTAGCTCTGGGCAGACGTCTTCTTCATCTAAACTGCCTTTAAATGGCGGGTTAGCAAGAATAATTTCCATGCCTTCTTTGGCCTCGTTGGGGAAGTTTTCACTAAAGCGCTGACTTAAGGTATCTTGGTAATGAATGTCTGGCTGTTTAATGCCGTGCATCACCAGGTTCATGGCGGCAACACGTAACATGGTGGCGTCAAAGTCAAAACCGTGGAACATATCGCTGTCGATATGCTTACGGGCTTCGGCGTCAATTAAATCGCCTGAATAAAGCACGTTTTCAAGTTGCTTGCCGTGTATGTCGAGTAAAGGTTTACCTTCAGCGTCAAACAATGGCTCACGCTCTATGCCCTCTTTGGAACTGTATTTTTCTAGTAGGTATTCGTAAGAGATAGATAAAAAGCCGCCTGTGCCGGTTGATGGATCGCAGATGCGGCTTTGTAGGCTTGGGTCCATCATTTCAACCATGGCGCGAATAATATGGCGCGGGGTTCTAAACTGACCGTTAATGCCTGCGGTGGTCAGTTTACTGAGTAGGTACTCGTATAAATCGCCTTTGGTGTCGGAGTTGTCTAGCGGCAAGTCATTCACCATTTCCACCGCTTTAACCAACAAGCTTTGCTTTTGGATCATCAATTGTGCGTCTTTCATAAACTCGCTGAACAGCGAGCCTTCGTTGTCTGCGGATGAACTAGCGGCGAAAAACGGAAACAGTTCATTGCGAACCACTTTAAATAACTCTTCAGCGCCTAAGTGACGTATATTTTGCCAACGTAGATGCTGCTGATTGTCGTTAAAGCGACGGCTAAATGGCTTGTTGGTACGGGCGCTGCGTTTTTCATCGGCTTGCTCGTTCATATCCAGCATGCGGGCATACATTAAAAAGGTAATTTGCTCAATAACGGTTAACGGGTTGGTAATGCCGCCCGTCCAGAATTCTTCCCAAAGTTTATCGATTTTGCTTTTTAGTGGACCTGTGATCATGTGATTCTCTTTTTTATCTGGATGTTAGCGCACTGAATACGAAAACACTTATGCTAATTAGTTTTACTGTTGGCAATAAGTGTTTTATTGCCAACAGTAACTTGTTTGCGAAATTATTAAGCAGTGCGTTAATTATTACTGCTGCTTGATATAAATATCGGTGGACCAGTCAAAGCTATTTTTGACATTTACCGTCTCATAAATTTTGGTTAATTGGATTAATTGATCTTGTACATCAAAAAACTGAAATTTTGCATTATGATAATTCAGATCATGTTTCCAATAACCTAAGCCTTGATCAAAGCGTATTGAGAAGCGTAAACCTGATGTAAAAGATAAAGTCAGTTCTCGGCGATGCGGTATATTACCTCTATACGTTGTAATATCTAAATTAATAGGCATTTTTAACCCTAATTTAAACCAATGCTCAAACAAATCACGCATTTCTTGTTGGTCGTCCCAATCATGCTCAACTTGTGAGCCTGTTTTATCTTTTCTGTTATATAAGGTAAAGATGTCTACTCTTGGTGACACGGTAGCGAATGGTTTAAGTAATTCCCCTAACATCACCATTGACCAAGGATTTTGAAGGTAGCGATCACTGTATTGAATAGATTCAATATTCTGTGATTCTAATGCCTGTTTAAAGACTTCATTTTTATCTTTTAGTGCCTGCCAGAAGTGATAACCAAAGTCAGTTAATAAGCCATTACATTCTTTTGTTAACTCAACTGCTATTTGAGTTACCTCTGAATTTTTTTGCCAAACGGTCGTATCAATTTGCTCAATATACACCGGAGGGTGTTGATTTGACTTAATTAAGTATGAGTCATCATTAAGCTGTAACCAATTTTGATCTGGATTTGCTATCGTAGTATCATTGCTGGCAACGGTGAATACCCCTACTCTATTTTGAACTTGCACAAGAATTTGACCACTATCGCCATTTATTGCTGATACCTTTGGATTACCTTGAAAAAGCTTAAATCCTTTGGCATGGAGTTGGAGTAAGTCGTCAATTACACCTTGATCGAATGATGCTAAATGTACATCGGTTGGTATTACGATATTTATTGATAAGTCATCATTGAAATTATCATACTGTTTTAGCTTTCGTCTAAATGTACTCGCAGCTAAGTCCCATTCATTTAGGTCATCTGATAAAAATAAAGAAATAGTTTTAGCTTGGTTATTAAGGGCTAAATGTATTTCTTCAAATGCACTCTGACTTGCATGTTGAGATTGATTAAGTAGTTGCATTGGCAGTGGTATAGCTAAACTTAAACTAAAATCTTTTGTTAGCCACTCCAAAGCCAATAAGCGATTGAGATTATTAACATCGTGACGAGTATCGGCATCAAGTAGACAAGATGCACAAAGGCTGTCACATTCATCTTTACAATGAAGCGTGTCATACGCCCTTGAAAGAACCGATGCAATCATCGCCGCCCCGCTTGACGCAAAGCCTGCCCCCCCACTTATTGTGTCATACACTTGTATTGCTAAGACTGGCTGAGTATTAATTAATGTGGGTTTTATTGAGTAACCCATTTCATTATTCAATATGCCTAAACTTGCTGCTAAAGCGTTTCGTGTTGCAACTGCAAGGGTTAATGCAATTATTCTATTTTCTGTATTTGGCCCAGTATCGTTTAGATATTCACCTGTTTTAGGATGGCAAAGTACTATTTCGAGTACATCAGTTTTTGTTCGGCAACCAAGATAAATATCTTTGTGAATATGTGCGGAACCTTCACAATCGTGATGACGCCCATCGGTTTTATCTTTTTTAGATCCACGTATTGGTTTATGGGGTTTTTCTGGTGTTAAGGTTGCCGGAAATTCACCCAATGCTGTTAGTGACTCTGCCCGACCACAACTTAAGCATATAGCATAACCCTTACCATGTTCACCTGCGCTGTAGTTAAAGACAGTACCATCAGCACCGTAACGCATAAAACCTAGTTTAGGATTCGGTAGAGGGTGAGTTGGACTCTTAACACTGACCCAAGCTGGCTGAACAGGAATATAATGTTGTGTAGATATATTGTTTGTGGGAGATGCATAAAAGTCTGTTACAAAACCGGTGGGCTGCAACACTTTTAACTTATCTTCAATCTTTATTGAATGTTCACAATGCGTACAACATAGATTACTTTCAGACGTTTGAATTTCTGTTGTATAACCGGTTTGCCCACAATTGACACAACGCCAGGCTAAATCAAACTTTTGTGCATCTTTAGCATCCGCAACAGCAATGTTTTGCCAATTAAGCGATACGCCAGCAGATTTAAATACGCGCCCATCGATTACCATTTCTGCCCCAGGGGCATATTCACGTATCGCAATTGCTAGGTTTCTTGATGGTAAACCACGTAGACGTGAAATATTATCTTCTCGTTCTTCACTCTTTTTATTACGTCCTTTTTGGTCTCGCATGAAGTCTTCAATATTGTAATTGTCTAAATTGACAATATCCGTTGGGAATCCATAACCAGGTAAAAACGCTTTGGCTGCCAACTCACGTAATAAATACTCACGTCTATGCCGTTGTAACTCCATGCCTAACCTAAATGCATAAGGGCTATCTTTTTGAGTGGTACTGAGCTCTTTTTCAACACGACGTAGATCTTTTAGCCAAGTAGTTTGAAGCTCTTCAATACTGTTAACCGTTTCATCAACTAATGATTGGATTGATCTTCCCTCAAGAACCGTTCCTTTGACTAGTCTTGAAATATCTTTTTCAAACAGATGAATATGACCTGAAATATTGGCTTTAAACAGATCGCAAATACTCAAATTTTCACCTTCGTAAAACCAACTTAAATTAAGTGACGTCTTCTCTTTTTCAGTTTGCCCCACCTCGTGAGTTAAAAAAGTTCCCAATAAAAAAGCATTAACATGACGTTGTGTTAATCGTGCGGAGTTTAGTGAAACAATGGGAGCCGATATTAATGCTGTAAATGGCCAAGTTGGATTATTAAATACTTGAGTATCATGTGGGTTCGATTTACACAACGTAAAAGCCAACGCTCTTGACTCTTTACTTCGACCAGCACGACCCGCTCTTTGCAAATAGTTTGCTGGATGTGGTGGTACATTGTTCATGACCACCGCCGAAATACCCGCGATGTCTACCCCCATTTCCATGGTTGTCGAACAATTGAGCACATTCACTTTGCCTTGTTCAAATAATTTTTCGTAACTCTTTAAACGCTCAGATGACTGCTGTGCTGAATGCTCTGCTGTGCGGTAATAAAATCCACCTTCAACGGTCCTATCATTAATGTCAGTCCACAGGTTTCGAGAACGTAATAATTGAACATCTTCATTATCTGCTACTAGCCTTCTTATTTTATTCAAGCCAACTTGATAATCATCTTGTTTCGCAGAAAAACTCCAAGCAGCAGGAAACTTTACTTCTTCGCACATAAAGTTGCCTTGATTTAAATCCCTAGGCAGATATGGAGTAATCGCTCTGAAAGTAGTGTCTATAAGTTTGTTGGTAATTGGACAAATGTAAGCTTTTTCAACAAACGAAAAGGTCATTTTATTACGGTCTAAAAAGAACTGATTGCCTTCATAGCTTAATATTGGTTGAAGCCCTTCAGTTAGTGCATCCCATGCGTCACGTAATATATTATTAATAATATCTTTATCTGTATTTTTTTCGGCATCTAGATTAAAAGCCAACACTAGCAACTTAGCGAGTCTGTTTAATTGATTACCTTTAATCTGTGGCCACTTTTTAACCCTATTTTCATCATCTTCATTTGATAGAGGGTTCCTTAGTGTTTTGGTAGCAAAATTACTTCCAATCCAACTCTTCCAATCTTCATTGAGATTTATATAGCTATTTTCACGAATATAAAAATCAAGACATACTTTTAAATAATCACGCCACTCTTCAATCGTTCCTAGCCAGCTTGTAGGTAAACGGCATATTTTATCAAGGCCGAGATAGCCTATTTTAACCATGCCCTGGGTTTCTAGGCTGTTTTGACGTTTAGGACGACGGGCAAATTCACGAACAAGTAAAAGTTCTGCAAGTTTTCGTGGACCAGCTGAACCATCAAACACTTCTGGATTGGCATATTTATTATATTGAAGCATTGCTTTGCTTAAGCTGCCATGAGAAATTAAACTGTCAATCATTTCAGACCAAGACAACGTAATCAGGTTTAGTTTACTTGCCGTACCTGCCAATAATGATTCAGCAAATTCATTGAGTTCATTTGCTTTTTCATTAAGTCCCATCAAGGCCATTTGTTTCGCCAATGCAAAAAGATCTTCGGGTTTGGCATCTGCATTTGGCTTTTCTTGAATAGGTGCTTCTAATTGGGCTTTTTTCAAGATGTCTATGACCAATCCGCGTAACTTTGATCGTTCAGCTTCTTGTTGCATCCGAACAGCCATTCTGGCGGTACCTTGCCTGCTATCAGTAAAGGTGATTAATTTCCTACCTCGCCCAGGTAAAGATTGAGCACCTTCTCTATCACCTGGCTTCATTTCATGATCAGGGCAATACTCTAAAATTGTTGGTACAACGTTAGCTACATAAAATGGTGCACCGAGAATACTACGCCGATATGGCAAGCTGCCATTAAAGCCTTTATGGCTGCAATTCGAACATATTGCTTGTGTTGTTTCATTATAAAAATAAGAAACAGATTTTTGGCTGAGACTTGCTAGCTCACCAGTCTGCAGCTCTATATTAATTGATGTAAAACATCTATTATTATCTTTATCTAATTTATCTTGTTTACTAGACAATATAATCTTTGAAATAGTCGTTGTGCTTTGTTTAGCTATATTAGTTTCGTCTTCATCATTGTTATTTTCAATTGTTAGTGAAAACTCATCACCTGCATCTTGTTGCCATTGACATAAATTACCATTTTTGTCTGCACCTAATAAATGTGGCTCATTGCATTCATTACAAAATGCAATTTCTAATACTGGTGCTTTGCTATCACAATCACAATTATTTTTGTGTTTAGTATAAACATAACCAAACGGCCAATTAGTTTTGAGTTCTGATGTCGCTTTTTTTGAGCAATTAGGATCAATACAAGTAAATAAGCCACTAAGCATTCTTTGAAAATAATGCGCACGAACTTTTAAAAAGGCTTCTTTATTTGGCGCAGGTTTTGTAGCAGTTAACAAATCTATCCATAATAATAAGGTTTGTTCATCAAAAGGCTTAGCACCTAATAGGTTAGTCACTTTTTGATTTATATCTTCTAATGTTTGGGGGACAGTTGAGTTAACAAACACAGTGCGTATTGAGTTAGCTACTTTGGAACTGACTAAGGCATTAAATCTAGCTAGTGATACGTCCGGATTAAAATCTTCTTTCTTTACTGGGATTTCCGCTGGTATATCCATTAAATCTTGTAAAGTGGTCTGTTTTTCATTCACCTTTGGTAACTTCGGAATGACTCTTTGTCCACCTATAACCGTAATCTGCTCTTGACTAACACCTGCAAGCTCAGCTAAATATTTTTTAAGTTGATTTGCAGTATCTTTACCGGCAATAGTAGCCGATGTTGCCACAAATCTAACATCTTTGGCTTCAACACCGAAAGCAATAAGCACCCTGCGTAATTGTAATGCTAATTCTGCAGCTTGCGACCCTACATAAGTATGAGCTTCATCAAGAACAATCCAACGGAGTGACTTTTGTCGTTTTGATTGTTCAATGATTGGGGAATCGACTTGACGAACCATCATATACTCAAGCATTGTGCCGTTTGTGACTAAAATCGGCGCAGGTTTTTCTCTCATTAACTCACGAGATAGCACTTGATTTGGTACCAAGTTTTGGGCAGATGAGACTTTAGCCTTGAAGTTCTCTGTATTACCGTTATACAAACAAAAACGCATATTGTTACCAAAATGCTTGGTCCAAGAGTCAAGACGTTCTTTTTGCGAGTTAATCAGGGCATTTAAAGGGTATAAAAAAAGCGCTCTAACACCAACGAGTGGCTCATTTTTTTGTTTTATCTCTCGATGTAGATCTTCAATCACGGGTACCATAAAACATTCTGTTTTACCAGAGCCAGTGCCGCTAGTTACAACTATAGATTGAGGTTTATCACTCAAAAGCATTTGCCAACTTTTTAACTGATGAGTAAATGGAAAATACTCAGCATTGAAGCGATAACGGCCATTATTTTTATGATCTAGTGCTTCTATAACTTCATTGGAAAGTAGTGAGCCTTCTAATTCTGAAACTCTTTTTTTTGCGGGTTCCCATCCAAAAGTGTGCTCAAATAAAGGTGAAGACAATAATGACTCACCTTTCCCGCTAGGTTGATTTAATAAGGTTTTTAAATGATTTCTTAAAGATGGGTTACTAATACCAAAAACACTTAATGACGCTTCTTGTGCGCGCTCAGCTGCTTGTCTCGTTAATTGCGAAAAATATTCCAATGTCCTTCCCCTAACCCAAATCAGAAAATTTAATGACATGATATGCATACATAGTAGCAAACCAGTTGGGATCGAAATCCCGCACTTTTTTCAACTTAAAAATAGCATTCGCTGAGTCATCATAAACATCATTAAGTCTGGCTTTTCCACTAGATACAGCAGCTAAAAAAATTGGTAAATAAATAACTGAATTTTGAAAACTATGTAAGCTATCAATGTCAATTTGCTCTAGTGAGTTTTTTTCATACCATCTTTTTAACTCGTAACCATCAGTGTCTGGCCATAGCTCATCCTCACTATGATCGCGTAATAAATCTTGTAACCAATGATCTGCAGCTTGGTCCATTATAGATTTTGGTAGCTTAAGTTTTGGATCAACCTTCTTTGTCATAAAATAATTTATTAATTCATCATTAAAACCCGGTATATGCTGCAAAATAGCTTCATACCAAGGTTTAGCGATCATTTCTATATATTGTTTATCGACACCTTTATATTCCAACCAATCAAGCACTTGTTGATATGTTTCGACAAACATATTTGGTGGTGTAACTTGCCATAAGACGGGAAACTCAGATTCTATACGCGCCATAAATTGAGGGTTCGCTTCAAAACGATAGAAACATAGTAATAATGCTTTAGGTTTTGCAACAATTTCACGCCACACTTGAAATGTTGTTAAGGGTAAGTTTGGAAAATTGTTATAGAGTTTTAGCAGGTATTCCCAACCACTATGTTGTAGATTTTCAGTCATTCGCTCAATGACACCTGAAATTATCTGTGGATTAAATCTAGGGTGGTATGCTTGAACAGCCCGATTAAGAGAATTAACATTATCATTTAATTCATCATGTTCAATCATGTTAACAATGTGACTATCTTCATGTCCTATGAGTAGTTTGGCTCTAAAATTTATACGACTCTCAGTACTTGGAACAATTAACCATGGGCCTTCGCTTTTAGCAACTTGAGGAAATAAATAATGACCTGTAGGCACTCCTTCGCTAACAAAAGGTTTTAGCTCAGTAGGAGTTCTCTCAGGGTTACTCATTTGCATTAACAACAACTTAGCACCTTCAACATCACTTAGTTGTTGTGAGGATACTTTAATATAACGCTTATCCTCAGTTTCATGTATGCGGCTACTGTAACGATTAACTCTATATTGTAAGTTCCCAGTTAAACTAGATATATTTATAGTCACTTGAGTGTCTAAATCAGGTACTAATGACAATAATTCGTTAATTTCATCTTTAAAGCTATATAAACTAACTATTACAGGTTTATCTTCTACATGAAACTTATGTCTAAAAAGTGGAGGACAACGTCCTTGATTGTCTAAAACAATCTCTATTTCAAAATTTGCAGCACATTCTGCTGATGCAAATAAATGTAAACGACTACCTAATAAATCATCTATTGATAAATATTTTTGCAGTTCTTTGCCACCTCGGTCAAATACAAATGCTCCCTGCCTTGGGTAAGGCAACTTAATAGATATAGGGGTGGCCATTAAGTTAGGTGTAATTTTTAAAATTAAATCTGCAGGCGGAATACCATCACAATTCAATAACAAACAAACACCATCATTAGTATCCTTTTTAACAAATGAAACTCCCGGTGTTTCAAGGCTATAGATCATTTTATCATTTGTTTGAATATAGATTTCTCCACAGCCTAATTCAACTCCCGATTTTGTAGATATTTTTACACCTGGTGGCAATAGTCCAATTTTTTTTCTAAATAATGTTTCACCGTTTTTATTTTTCAAAGAAAAAGTTTGCTTGCCATAACGTTCATGTAGCATAATCTCAGACTTCGACTTACCACCAATATATTCAGATAACTCCATTTCTTCAGCTAATTCACTGTTAACATAACGGTACTTAGGTACACCTAAATATGTCGCACTTGGTTCTGTGTCATACGACAGCATTTCACCAAATAGATTAATTTGAATATCTGTCGACACGGGACTTACTGATTTGATCCGATACTTATCATCTTCTACCGTGATAACCATTTCGCCTTTTAACAGAAGAAAGTTTGGTTTTTCACTATGTATACTGTGAGACCAGTTTGTAATTTCGCCATTAATGAGACTATAGTTACAAGATTGTGGGACTATTAAATACAACTCATCTTTGTGGCTAAAAGTTGCTTGGCCAGCATATTTTAATTCACCATCTTTTTTAACGAAGCCTACTGGGATTTCATTTAGAAACACGCACGTATTATCTAAATTCCATCGAGTTATCTCTCTTCCACCTTGTCTTGCTACAACTGACAATTGCTTTTCAGGGGATGTACGCAATACCTTAACAGCACGATTTCTGATTTTAACTAACGCTTGTTCTCCTGTAGCATTAATATAAGAGACACCTAGATGGTAAATATCTAGAGAAGATTCAGCTAAAAACAATTCTATTCGGCTTGATTTTAATGTATGCAGTGGAATATTTAAGACAAACTCATTCGGTAATAACAGTTTAGACTTAATAGAAAGATCACTTTCATTAAGATAATGCTCAACAATAAGCTTCTTATTTAATTGCCGACGCTTATTACCTTCACGGCTAGCTTGTTGTAACCATGAATTAACTATGTTTGTTCCAATAGCAGTATCTAATGGGATGGGGAAATCATCACGCCATTTAGGTGCAACACTATCTAAATAACTTGCAGGATCGGTTTTATTTTCTAATCCAAACAATTCTACAAGTCTCATTAATTTCTCTGCCATCAATGTGATTAATTGAATTGATTCAGGTTCTTTGAATGCTTGTGGCAATATTTGAACATTTAAAGTTACTAATTTTTCTGTTGACTCACCAAGCAGCTTTGCCATTGTGACATTTTTTAAAATACGCTGAAGTGCAACACCGAATTTATTATCATTATTACTGAGTAATTTAAAGGGTAGCCCTCCCTCAGAAAAAAGTGTGCCCAAAAAATTACGTCGTTCAGTATAAGTTTTAATTGGTCGTAACCAATATGATTCAATACCCTTTATAATTGACCGTTCAATTTGAGATGGTGTTAATTCTTGACCCAATTCATGCCAAATCCCATGCCAGCTCCAACCATCACTGTTTTCATATTGTCGCTGGTACCACAATGAACAAAATAAACAAAATGATGCAGACCAGCAAAGGCTATTGTATCCATAAAGTGAATTGTCTTTGTATTGAATAACTATAGTTCGTAAAGTTTGGTAGTCAGATTCCGTGGCCTGATATTCATATAAAGGTTTACCTGATGGCTTAAGTAATCCTCTATCTTTCAAAAATTCACTCAACCATTGAGAAGGATTTATTGATTTCAGCATAATTATAAAACTCCTGTAAAATAAGTGCTCTTGTTCGAGTGATCAGCTATCTGTTTCTCAATAGTATTTTCCCTATGTCCTAAACATACATCAAACTGAGTAATAAAGGTTTGAATCACATCGGCTTGTTGTTCGCTAAATACACCATCTAACCCCATATCATGTACTTGTGTGAATGGCGCATCGTAAAGCTGTGAAATTTGTATCGACCCATAGCGGATTAAATGATTTTGCAACATGCCAATAAAGCGCTGTTGCTTGGCATTCATATGGGTATGGGTTTGTTGAACAAACGCCGTAAACTTAGCCTCAATATCTTGTTTATCCATACCCACAATGGTGCGTAAAATTTTGTCTAATGTGGCGGTTGACTCAGGGAAGAATTCTTTTAGGGTATTTAAGTCTACGCTTGGATTTTGAGTATGCACAAGCGAGTTTAGCTTGGCTAAATCATCCGCTGTCACTGGCTCGCCTTTGCGTATTTTTTGCAAAACTTGGTCGGTTGCAAATAAAGGGGTTAATGTTTTTTCAACCTCTTGACGAAATATTTGATAATCGATAGACACAATTTTTGTGGGTCGCTCGGTTTCTTGTATTTCACCGTCTGTTATGTCGATAACATATTCTGGCGACAAAGGCTGAGCTGTCTTGTCGCGCAAGTGAATAATACTTCGAAGAGCTAAACGACTTTGTTCGAGTGACTCAAAGGTTAACGATGCCCAGTATTGATCTGTTTGAATATCGGCAATGTGTTTTGCTTTGGCGCGCACTTCGTTTAAATGCATTTGTAATGACTCAATTTTTGTCATTACATTTTGTTTTGCTGCATCAATTTGATTCGGGTCGGTAAACAGTAGGGTTTGAATGATAGCGATTTCATTATCAAACTTATAAGCTTCAGATTGTCCCATAATGTTACGCCACTGCATAAGCGGTGCGATGTGCTCAAATAAATTGGCTTTGGTTTGCGGAGCAAATTGATTCAAGGTTTTTTCATCTTTACAAGACTCAACCACTTGCCAGCTGTCTCGCACCGCAATGGTGTTCATATCTAGGGTGTTTATGTCTTGATGAATAAGTTTTATCACCGCATCAAAGGTGTCCATGTTAGCCTTTTTTAATGCGATATCTGCAAGTTGTAAACGGCTTTCAAACAGTTTTTGAGTGAGCGACTTTGCTTGCTTTACATCCTCTTCACTGGGGTCCATGTCGAAGTATTCAAAGTTTTCCCAGTGGTCAAATATTAAAAAATGCGTTTTGTGTTTGCCTTTGCCGTAAAGGTCTTCGCATAGGCGTGTGCCACGTCCAATCATCTGCCAAAACTTTACTTTTGACTTGATGGGTTTAGCAAATACCAAGTTAACGCATTCTGGTACGTCGATGCCTGTGTCTAGCATATCGACAGATATTGCAATGCGAACACTGTTGATCTCGGTTGATTTAAAGTCGTCGATTAACTCTTCTGCGCGCTCATATTTAGAGTGAATAACGCGGCAAAAATTACTGCCTAACTGGGGATACATTTCAGAAAATAGCTGCGCCATGAGTTCGGCATGGGCAATATTACGGGCAAATACGATGGTTTTGCCCGGTAATTGACCATCACTATCACGCAAGCCTTTTTCCATTAAATTACGCAAAATTAAACGGTTGGTGCCTTTGTTTTTTACCGCTTCATCGACTTGTTTCGCGTCAAAATTTAACTCATTTGGGTCAATCCCTTGGTCTTCAAGTTGTGCGATTTGTTCATCGGTCAGGTTATCTTTGGTAATACCTTCGCGTAAAAACTTAGTGGTAAAACTAACAATTTTATAGGGGACTAAGTTACCTTGTTCAATTGCTGTTTCTAATGGGTAATTAGCGGTAGGTAACTTGAAGTCACAACCAAATAATTGGCATGTTGAACGAGAGACCATTTCAACCGGCGTTGCGGTTAACCCAACCTCTAATGCGTCGAAGTATTTAAAAATATCACCGTAAATATTGTAAATAGAACGGTGCGATTCATCGGCGACAATAAGGTCAAAGTAGCCGACGTCATATTTTTGGTAAATGCTCATCATGCCGGGATAAGTGGCAATGAACACCCGTGAGTTAGTGGCGAGTTCTTTTTTGGTTTTACCGACGATGTAAATTGGCTCATTGGTAAATTCATTGAAGGCATTACCCGCTTGTTTACGGAGTTCTTTACGGTCACATAAAAATAGCACGCGTTTTGCCCAGCCAGCATCGAGCAACCGTTTAGCCAGTGCAATTGATACCCGTGTTTTACCTGTGCCCGTAGCTTGAACAATCAATGCTTTGCGATGTTTGTCAGCAAAGCGCTCACATACTCGGGTAATGGTTTCCATTTGATATAACCGTCCTGCGACGCTGATATCAATCGGTGTTTGGTTTAAATCTTTTTTAAGGGTCCGCTGTTTGATGAGGTATTGCAGCGAGTCTTTTGAGTAATAGCCGTAAAGCTTACGACTGTTGTAGCCTTGGGCATCATCTAAAATGCGAATATCGTAGCCGTTAGAATAAAATATCACCGGACGTTGCTGATACTGCTTGTGTAAGGCATCGGCATAGAGTTTGGCTTGCTGGCGGCCTTTTTCGACGGATTCTCGCGTGCGCTTGGCTTCGATTACCGCTAATGGTTTACCATCGTCATCCCATAGCACGTAATCTACAAAGCCAAAGCCTGTTGCGGTTGGTTGATCGGATACTTGAACTTCTTTACCAACCTCTTCGGTGCTTGATTCATCAAGGGATACTTTCCAGCCAGCGGCACGTAAATCTAAATCAATAATGCGAGCACGGGTTTCGGCTTCGTTAAAGTTAAAGCTTGACGTGATTTGTTTATTACGACCCTGCACTTGGGTTACTTTTGCTTGATTGATGGTTTGCTTAAGCTTTTTTGCTTCTAGCTGGGCTTGCTTTTGTGCTTGCTCAGCGGCGACTAATTCTTCAAGGGCTTTTTTAAGTCGAGCTTCATGTTGGCTTAGCTGTAACGCAAGTTGCTTATTCTTCTTGGCAAATTCAGCATCACTTTGATCGACAGGCTGCTTTTGCGACGGCAGCTTAAATTCAGGGCAGTCGGCTTGCTTACCATTGCCATATGCCATAAACAGATAACAAGCGACATAGTAGCTCTCTTTTAAAATCCAAATGGCTTGTTGTTGGTCAACCCGGCCCTCATGTGCGGCTTGGTTACCACTTTTGCGAATAGCATGCAGTTTGTCGGTAATTAAACTAGGGACTACGCTGGTGAAATCGTCGGAGGTGAGTTTGTCATAAATATTGGAATTGGGAAAAACAGGTAATTGCAGTTCTTTATATAAAAAGCCAACGACTTGTTCAGCAAAGCAACGCAGCTTTACCAATGAACTTTGAGGGTCGGTTATCGCATATTCTTCAGCAAATGCAGCTAATTGATGGAGCTGTGGCCACTTTGTTTGAATATGTTCAAAATTCATTGATTGCTTCATTCCGAGTAAATTCCTTATATTTCTTACATGGCAATGCCTGTGCCAATTTAACGATTAAAATCCATTTAATTATTTCTCTGAATCAATGCCCAAACGTTTTATCCAATTTGTTAGTGTTTGATGGTCTTTTAAACCTAACATTTTTGTTGCGTGTTTTTTTACATTACCGCTAGCTTTTAACGCTGCTTTAACATACTTTTTCTGCATATCATCAGTAAGTTGCACTATATCAACTTTGTCATGATATGACATAGATATATCACAATCACGGTTTAAATTTTGTTTTTTTATGATGGCATTCAAAATATCTTGTTCTGACACAACGGAAGATTCAGCCCACAAGAAAGCCCGGTTTAAGGTGCTCCATAACTCCCTAATATTGCCTGGCCATGGCTGACTACAAATAACATTAATTCCCTTTTCGGAAATATTTTTACTTACAAAATTGGGGTGCTTTGAATTTAGGTGATTTATTTGCTCAACCAATTGATTAACAATGTATGGCATATCGGCTAAACGATCGCGCAACGCTGGCATTTTAATAATACCGACAGCTAAGCGATAAAATAAGTCTTCTCTGAATTTCCCTTGGGCAACTAGTAATGGCAGATCTTGATGGGTTGCTGCAATAATACGTACATTAACGATAATGTTTTTAGTGTCACCTAAACGGGTAATTTCCCCTTGTTGTAGTGCTCTTAGTAGTTTCACTTGTACATTTAGCGACAACTCCCCTACTTCATCTAAAAATAATGTGCCGCCATCTGCTTGTTCAAATAAACCTGGATGATCTTTTTCTGCGCCCGTAAAAGCGCCTTTTTTATGTCCAAACAATGTTGAGTCGACAATATTTTCTGCTAGTGCACCGCAATTGATAACTCTAATAGGCTTTTGTGCCCGTAAACTTCCTTGATGTATGGCTTTGGCCATTAATTCTTTACCGGTTCCTGTCTCACCAAGAATTAAAGCTGGTAGTTCAGAACCAGAAATTTTTTGGGCTTTATAAACCACCGATTTCATTATGTCTGAGTAAGCCGTGAGCTCATTAAACGCTGAGCACATTCGGGGTTCGGAAGTGACTTTTGATGCTATGCCCTTAGCCGCCGATTGCACATAGGCTTGAGCAAAGTCGATAGGAATATTGACTTCAATAATCTCATTTGAAGGGGATGCTTGTAAGAAGTTAACGTTAGATTTACTTTTGCCAATGAGAACTGAAAGCGTTGTCATTGCTGGCGTGCCTGAAGTCAGATTTATTGATAGTGTTTCAGCCTCATCACTTAGCTTGGATATCCATCTCTCGGCGACTTTGGCAATAGATTGGTAGTCAATTGGACTATTAATGTGTGCTTTGTAAACCTGAATATCATTTGCCGGACGGTTTGAAATGGTCATTCTTTTTTTGAGAAAGCGTTCAAAATGCCCCCATTTTTCTTCGTCTTTGTTGGATAGTATTACGATTTTATCAAAAGCTTGCTGTGATTTAGTCGCAATTGAACTGATTGCGGCATGTTCATCGTTAAGCATGTTATCTAGGTCTTTAGTACCTAGCCAAGTTAGAAGAGTATGCATCCATGGGTACTCATAAAAAAGAATTGTAAATAATCTTACATTAAATAATTAATTTTACTATGAAGATTTATTCCTCAATATACTCAATGACATCCTCAACTTTACAACCAAAGTACTGGCATAAAGAATCAATCGCTTTTGTCGTTGTTGAATACTCATAACTTGGATTCATCATCTTAGATAATGCGGTTCTATTTACGCCAGCGGAGTCAGCAACCTCTTGAAGGGTAATCTTCCTTCTCTCTTTAAATTCTTTTTCTGCTATTAACTCTTTGATTTTAAACCTAATCAATTTTATTCACCCTTAAATGATGTAAAAAAACCAAAATGTTCCTTGCAGGAACGATAAACAAATGCTCTAATGTTCCTATGCGGAACATATTTACTACACTAGGAACATTTGGAGCGTGCTATGAAACAAACGTTACTCAATGCTAAAGAACTTTCTCAAAGAATAAAGTTTAGTGCACCATATATCAACCATACATTGAAAGATAATGTTTTCATTGAGGGGGTTCATTACATTAAACCTTTTGGTGGTCGTAAGATTTTTTATATTTGGGAGGAAATAGAAAGGGAACTATTTAAAAAATCTAAGTCTGTTCAAGTGCTTGTTCCAATGGCGAGAGGAGGTATTTGTCATGGCTAGCATTAGAGCTCGCAGTGGAAAATTATTTTTTGATTTCACTTATCAAGGCATTCGATGTCGTGAACAAACACTTTTAATTGATAACCGCCAAAATCGAGCCAAGCTAAATAGCATTTTAACTACTATAGAAGCTGAAATACGCTTAAACAGGTTTGTTTTTAAGAACTATTTCCCCTCAAGTTCGAAGTGTGCTGCTTTTTGGGATTATGATTTAAAAGTCGAGCAATACATATCAGAAAATACAGCCCCTTTGACCACGCACATTTTATCTAACATTCCAAAATTTGGAGAGTTTGCAGACGAGTGGCTTGCTGAAAATAAAATCCAATGGAAGAAAAGTCATTACAAGAATGTAGTAATGATTGTTGAGAACTATTTATTACCTGTGTTTGGTCAAGTTAGGCTTGATGAGATTACTCGCGCTCAAATAATCAAATTTAGGGCGGCAATTGCTAGCCCCAAACGCTCTAACGTAAAAGATAAACTCAGTAATGACTGGATCAACCATGTGATGACACCTCTACGAGGTATTTTGAATGAATCGGCAATGCGTTATGAGTTTCCTACACCGTTCATCAATATTAAACCATTGAAAATTGATAAGACTCCGATTGAGCCCTTTAGCCTAATTGAAGTCCAACGTTTCCTTGCTAACGTTCGTGCTGATTTCCGTGATTATTATATTGTGCGATTTTTTACTGCCATGAGAACAGCAGAGATTGATGGTTTGAAATGGCAATTTGTCAATTTTGAACGAAAGGAAATACTCATTCAAGAAACACTGGTTGACGGCAATGTGGAAACACCCAAGACATCGGCATCTTATCGCTGTATTCAACTGTCTCAACCCGTTGTGGATGCGTTAAAGCGCCAATACTCTATAACAGGCAATAATGCTTATGTTTTTTGTAATGCGAATGGTAATCCTCTAGAACACCGGAATGTAACCAAACGCATATGGTATCCGGCTCTCAATGAGGTGAACTTGAAAAGAAGAAGGCCTTATCAAACTCGACATACCTGTGCCACCTTGTGGTTGGCCGCTGGCGAAAACCCTGAATGGATAGCAAAGCAAATGGGTCACAGCACCACAAAGATGCTTTTTGAAGTCTACAGCCGCTATGTGCCGAATGCTACACGACAAGATGGTAGCGCCTTTGACCTACTGATTAAACAAACAGACTTTATCGCTATTGAGGAGTTGTGTGATGAATAAGGCAATTTTTGTGTGGATTAAAGACATTAAAATAAGTGGCTCTTTACCAACGGCTAACTGTCAGTTTATCTCTAATTATAAAACGATGCATGCTATCACTTCAGCCGAAATAGCAAGAACTAGTCAAACAAGCTGTGGATTGGCTCAAATAGTATTCGGTCACGATAGTCAGGGAAATATCGTAATTTGCTCTATTAAACCAATTTATACCCAATGCTCTGAAAATGTATATTTTCAGCTAGTTAACATGATTGATCCAAAAAATGAAAACTTAGTTGGTCGGTTTTTAAAACTCATCAGTTTTATCACTTACTCAGAACTTCAGCCATTTACTGATTTTATTCTAAGTAACGCAAGAATTCTAAATGCATTTATGCAATCTCAAGCCAGCTATGCTCATCATCATGCTAATATAAATGGCTTGTTTGAACACAGTATTGAGGTCGCTGAAATGACTTATCATAACGCAAAGCACTTAAAACATTCCGAAATAGAATGTCAGACAGGCTTAATTGCTGGGCTATTTCATGATATAGGTAAAATCTATCCCGCCTTACACAGTAAAACTGATTCCTATGTTGCTGGCCCCCATGAAAGTTTTAACTTTGCTATTCTTGCAAAACCTTTAGGGGAACTAGGCACTCAAAATAGTAAGGTTTTTGCACTATTAAGTGAATTACTTGCGGCAAAACCATATGGCCATAAAACTCGATACGCAATGGAGTATGTTCTTAAGCAGGCTGACCGTACCTCAGCAGAATCGAACTTTGTAAAAAAGCAATTCGAAGAACTACCAACGCATTACTTTTTCACTAAAAAAAATGGCAAGCTAATATACAGATTGAACAGTCTTTAACTAATGTTTTGGAGAATTTATAAATGACAGATAAATACATAGGCTATGCAGAATACTTTGCGACTGGCGAGGGCTTAACAAAGTTTGTTGCTTCCGGAACAAAAGAAGAAATCATGAACTCCGCAGAACCTTTTATGTCTCGTTGTTTGACGTATTTCTCTATCCATGAAATACGTGATGCTCTAGAAGACGTTCAGAAAGATGAAGAATGTATTAAAAACCATAAAAATATAAATTATGAAGCTATAAGAGTAGCTTACTTTCTAAGGGGACATGCGCCTATTGTCGCTCAAACAATTCATGAGAACAATGGATATTATTCCTTCTCTTACAAGTTTTATATAAATTTTTCCTAACAATAATTTCACTCGTTTCATGGATTATATTTATATCGATAAAGCAACCACTGCCTAGCTTTAAGAACAGGTAATTGTATTATTTTAGTTCCTGTTAACTTATGAGGTGAAGATATCACCTCTAACTAGGTGGCCAAATTAACCGTACCACTACACCCTTTGTGATAGGTCGCAAGGCATGGCTATTTTCAAATACCCCGCGTGGTGCACGTGCCAGCGCAATCCTTTTTAGTCTCATAGAAACAGCGAAGGCCAACGACCTAGTCGTACATACGTATATCGCTAATTGCCTGCAAGGCTTGGCGGAGAACCCAAGTGACGTTGAGCCTTTACTACCGTGGAATATCAAGCAAAGATAAATAGGTAGGTGTATTTTCCCAGACACTAACTCTTATACGAATTTTTCCGTGGTTCGACCTCTAAAATGTATGTATACTCACACAAGATTCTGATATCTATTGAGTTTCAAAATTAATGACAGCAACATAGACGGAATCCAAAGATGGAAAAATGCCATCTATAAAGCAAAGCGTTATATTGATTGGGGAAATCATACATGAGAGTAATTCTGTTACTTGCTCTACTTTTAGTAGTGCCATTTACAACGTATGCACAATCATTTGAGGAAAAATCAATTGATGAATTTTTGACACTTAAGGACTTTTCTTCTGTTGGAGAATTTGAAGAGTATATAGGCGATTATGTCCAAAACTGTTTAGATCACAGTTATGGTGGCTCTCTTGCAGTTAGGTGCTTTATTAATTATGAAATATGGGATAGAGAGCTTAACTTTTATTATCAGCTACTTTATAGAAATTTAAGTGATGATGGTAAGTCGACCTTGAAGAATAGCCAAATCTCTTGGCTAAAAACAAGGGACAATTCGATAGCATTTAATAGACTATTGTTGAATGGACGATACGAAGATAAAATTGGCACTATGTATATTGCTATGAGAGCAGGTGATGCTAGTGAAGCTATAAGCCCAATTATTAAACAAAGAGCACTTCTCCTTAAATCTTGGTTAGAATACCAGCGTGCAAATTAATAATAGCAAATTGCTTAACAGTGACAGTAAACATTTGGAATTTTTGGTTTGGTTAGCTTCAGTGTTTACGTATCTTGGCTTGTGTTCAGTCGCGAATTAGCTACATCCTAGCAAGGCGATATTCGACAACCTATTTTTGACAATTATACAAATTAAGTGTAACCATCCCTTATATCGATCATATTTTGAGAGAGTTTTCCTCATTTAACCGCTCATACAATTTGGGCGGTAAATCATTCAGTGATTCATGTGGCCGATCATAATTATATTCTTCAATCCAACTATCTGTGACTTCTCTTACCTCAGTCAAGCTATTGAACAAGTAACAGTCTAATACTTCATTTCGATAAGTGCGGTTGAATCGTTCTATATACGCATTTTGTGTAGGTTTCCCAGGCTTAATAAAATCTAACTTAATGCCATGTTGCTCAGCCCAAATCTCAAGTGCATGTGAAATAAACTCTGGCCCATTATCTTGCCTTAAACGCTTTGGATAACCGCGATAGGCAGCTATTCTATCAAGTACACGTATAACCCGTTGCGCAGGTAAGCTTGAGTCCACTTCTATAGCTAAAGCTTCACGATGATAACCATCAATGACATTAAACGTTCTAAACGATTTTCCTGAAAATAAGTTATCGCTCATGAAATCCATCGACCAGCACTCATTAACTTTGGCTGGAACAGCCAGCGGATCTGGCTCACGAGAAGGTAAGCGTTTTTTGCCTTTTCGACGTAAGTTAAGCTTCAAACCACAATAAATACGGTACACACATTTATGGTTCCATTTATGCCCGAGGAGTCGTAGCCGTTTAAATATCCTGCGAAATCCATAAGCCTTATGTTTTTCAGCAATGTCAGATACTGCTTCAATGATGTCATTATCATCGATACGTTTGAGTTGATAATAAAATGTGCAACGACTGATACTTAACGCATCACAAGCCAACACAACACCTAGGCCAAATTCATTAATGGCATAATGGGCTAACCCTTTTCGCTCTGCTGGCTTTATAGCTTTTTTTCAACAATATCTTTGAGTGCCATGTTTTGTAGGCTGACGTCAGCGAACATCTTTTTAAGTTTAGCGTTCTCGGCTTCTAATTCCCGCATGCGAGATAAATCAGAGGCTTGCATACCACCATATTTAGATTTCCATTTGTAATAGGTACTTTGACCCACATTATGTTTGCGGCATAACTCTGGCACCGACATTGCGCCAGACTCGCCTTCTTTGAGGATGTTGATAATTTGGCTTTCAGTAAAACGTGTCTTTTTCATGTGATTCTCCATTTGGTTTAGTGTAAATGGAAAACTCTATTTAAAACATTCTGATTTTAAGGGAGGGTTACAATAACTCACTATTCAAAGCTGAACCGCTGCTAAATTAACAATTAGCGAATGTGTCTAAATTTACTTTACATCATGATTGGTACCAATTTATAAGAAATTTAGCTACATCTAAAGGCAAAATACTAATGAGAATCTTTTAGGGTGGTGGTCATAGATTTATGACAAAAAAATTGTTCGTGCCAACATGTTTGGCACAAAATGGGCACAAAACCAGAATTTCAAGCTTTTGAGGTAAAGTTAGACTTTGAAAGAATTAATATGCGGATGATGAAATTTTATTTTAAGAAAATAGAATTTTTAGAATATAATATGATTTGGCACCAGATTTTATCTTTATGGCACAGAAACAGGTTTGGCTATACTGAAGCGCACACCTGCAAGCTATTGAATAATAATAAGAAATGGTACACCCGAGTGGACTCGAACCACCGACCCCTACCATGTCAAGGTAGTGCTCTAACCAGCTGAGCTACGGGTGTATATTTGAAGTGCTTGAGGAAATAAAATTGGTACACCCGAGTGGACTCGAACCACCGACCCCTACCATGTCAAGGTAGTGCTCTAACCAGCTGAGCTACGGGTGTACATTCTGTAAAAACAGTATTTCCTTACAGAGCGGACGCTATATTAAGTGTGATAACTAATGCATGCAAGTAAAAGTTATCAAGTTGCGCTCAAATGGCGATTTGATGCGCAACTTGGTGATAAATTATTAAAAATTAAATTTATCACTATGGCGATATTCTACTAACTTAGTCGTAATCTAACTAAGTCATAACCTAACTAAGCCACAATAGCCTAGTTTTGTTCTATCAACGCAATCAGTTCTTTTTTGAATACATCACCAAGCTTAGGGTCATGCAAGCCATATTCTACAAAGGCTTTCATGTAACCAAGTTTATCGCCACAGTCGTGTGATTTGCCCGTCATATTGAATGCTTCAACCGTATCAGAAGCAATTAACATATCAATTGCATCAGTTAGCTGAATTTCATCACCAGCCCCTGGTGGTGTACGTTCAAGCAGTTCCCAAATTTTTTCAGATAACACATAACGTCCAACCACCGCTAAGTTAGAAGGTGCTTGTTCTTTTTTGGGCTTTTCGACCATTTTAGCTATTTGTGCAGATTGTCCAGGAATAATATCTTCCCCGTTACAGTCTGCAATACCATATTTATGCACTTGATCCTCAGGAACAGGAGCAACCATAATTTGGCTTGCATCGATTTCTTTAAAGCGGGCAATCATTGAAGCTAAGTTTTCAGTGCGTTGATCTGCCGAATAGCTATCTAAAATAACATCTGGCAATACCACAGCAAATGGGTTTTCACCAATACAAGGTTTAGCACACAATACCGCGTGGCCTAAGCCTTTTGCTTCACCTTGACGCACATGCATAATGGTGACATTTTTAGGGCAAATTGACTGAACTTCATGCAACAACTGTCTCTTAACCCGTTTTTCTAGCGTTGATTCAAGCTCGTATGATTTATCAAAATGGTTTTCAATGGCATTTTTACTGGCATGAGTCACTAATACAATTTCAGTAATCCCCGCACTCACACATTCATCAACAATGTACTGAATTAACGGTTTATCCACTAAAGGCAACATTTCTTTGGGTATAGCTTTTGTTGCTGGCAACATTCGCGTTCCAAGGCCGGCTACTGGTATCACTACTTTCATAAAAAGTCCTTATTTTTAAAGTTTAATAATCTATTAATTCGTTATCTTTGTTGTGGGTAAATAGCGAACCTGCCAACACAAAGTTAATATGGTAATGAATAATAAGGTATTGGCGGGTGCTTGTAGATTAAAGTCGACCGAAATATGAATAAGCATAAACAAAATAGCCATCGCACAACCATACGCTATGCCTTTGTAAAACTTATTATTCCGTAGGTACATTGTTCTGCAAGCTAACCACAGCGCATATATCAGCCAAAACCCCAGCAGCACGGTAATAATGACGCCATACTCTACTAAAAATTGTATATATTCATTATGAGCATGGTCATAAAACCCTGAGTAAAACTGAGGTTGGTAATTTTGGAATATGGCGTAAAAGCTGCCACCGCCAGTACCGGTTAATAAGTGTTCTTTGATGATGGGAATACTATCAATCACCACTTGGTCACGGGTTTCAGCGGCAAAGCTGGTATCTGCAATCCGTTGTTTTACCTTTTCAACACCAAATATTGAGCCAACAATAATTAAATCAAGAATAAAAATGCTGATAACTAATGGTTTTAAGTAGGTTGGCGGGCGGCGATAAATCACTAACGCCAATATTGACATCACTCCTAATGCGGTAAAAAAGCCTGCATTACCCATTCTTGAACGACTTAAAATAAGTCCAATCACCATAATGATGATCGATAATCTTAATATCAATTTTCGGCTAAATAAGGTTGATAATGCTGACACTAAAAGCTTAGAAATATCGAACTCAGACTTATGAGTTTTAAGCTCAGACACTAACCAACCAAAGGCGATACATAAACATAAGCCTAAATAGTTAGCAAAGTGATTTTGATATACAAAAGACCCACGGGCTCGGTCACCGTCGGCGTAACCAAATATTGGCGAAGCCTCTAACGCTAACAAATTTAAAATTGTACCGTATGATGCCTGTAAGCAACCTGAAATAATTATCGCCACCAGCAACCAACGTAAATGACGCTCAGATTGACAGTATTCACTTATCAACACCGCAAACACTAAATAGGCCACTGACTTTAATATTTGCTGGCTAGTTTGGTAACTGTCTACCGTTGCAATGGCTGGCACCCACTCAAGCATTTGCAAACACAAATAACCGATTAACAGCAAATATGGCAACACTATTTGTTTTTGCCAACGGTAAGTTACCAACAAACTGTTATAGCGATAACAATTCACCAAATGCAAAATGCCTAGGCTAAAAATCATTAGCTCTAATAATGACAACGCCCAAATTCGGTTACTTCCCAAAGGAATGGGTGCCCAAATTAAAATACTACACAGCAACACCACCACAATATGATTTAGCCTTTGTGAGCGTACAACATTATGACCCATTACGACGGCTCACTTACTGATGCATTTTCATCAGATACAGGTTGAGTATTACTCGATACGGTTACCGGAAAACCCTTACACAAATATTGATTTAACCAACCGACTGAACTTTCTGAAATGGGTTGTTTTTGAAATTTAATATATAAACACACGGTTTTTTCAAGTTGATATGTCGTTACTAAATCTTTAAAAGCAGATCGCATTTTCCAATCAGTCTGGGCGGCCAAAACAGAAGTTTTTAAAATATACTGTTTCTGATGACCATCTAACTGTTGCCAATTAGCCAAACCTATTGCCAGCGTTTGCCGAATCACGTCTGGAGAATAAGGCCCGTACTTGGCCGCTAATTGTAAATACGGCCATGCTTTAGCTAAGTCTTGCTGAATAAAGGCCAAGTTGTAGGCATAGTCACTGTAGGCATTGGGCCATACTGTGCGTAATGCAATTGCTTGTTGATATAGCTGATTAAACTTATCGTTATTGGCCACGGCAAAACCCGCATGAATGCCCCACTCCATCACTTTGGCTTGGGTTAACAAATAATGGGGGTTATTACCGTCAATACTCGCGGCATAGTCGCTGGCTAATAAAGCATTGGAATATTGTAATTCATCGATAGCTTTACCAGACTGCCATTGGTCAAGATAATAATTAGATTTGAAATGGTAAGCACTAGCGATACCTTTTTGAAATAAAAAAGGCAGTAAACAAAGCAAGCACACAATAAAGCCTGCATAAACAAAGCGTCTAAAGGTGAGCTTGCTAAGTTTAAGCTTACTGGGTTTAAGCTTATTAGCTGAGGTTTGACGTACTGTAGAAGTTGTCGATTTATGGTGGGACAATGTCACAATTCCATGTGGATGAATGTTAAAAACTAATGTTGAATAACTCAGATATTCAATCTAATCATATAGCTGCTTCAAAAAGCGCATCTGAAATCCTTTTAGGCGTTGAATACAACAGCTTTTCAGCATACTCGCTATTAACTCGTTGCTCAGTTATATCAAACGCCTGCTGTAATTTTGGCGGTCTGCGCTTAATAGAATGGCAGTCAGAAGCAATAATTGAATACAACTGCTGCGATATCCATTGCTGACTTAACGCCAAAGGTTTTTCACCCATGTCACCCAGTAACGATGCGGCGGTTAATTGAAACAAACAGCCTTGTTTTACAAAAGGGTTAATCCTATCTGGATGAGCTTGTAATTCCCTATTACGCTCAGGATGAGCAATCATACAAATAATGTCTTGCTGTTTAAGCCAGTTAATCAATTTATCGGTACCGGGCAAAATGTGACTGCTAGGTAACTCTAGTAACAACACATTTTTATTATCGTATTGGCCAATAAAAGGCAGTTTACCTTGTTCAGCTAACATCATAATTTCAGGGCAAATGCGCACTTCAGCAGCAGCCCGAATATCTACTTTATTATCTGCAGGTAAATTAGCCTGTAATAATTGATAAGCCGCAGTTATTTTAGCTAAATCGTTATCAAAAATACCTAGGTGAATATGCGGGGTAGCCACCATTCTGGTTACCCCTTGTTGTTGCGCTAATTCAATTAACGTTAGGGCTTCATCTATCGATTTAGCCCCATCGTCAATATTAGGCAAAATATGACAATGCAAATCAATCATAGGTGTTATTAGGCACTCTTTTTATGGTCAACTGCATTAGGGTTAATTGTTGTGACATCTTTAATCGTGTAATCGCTTCCGTAAGCTTGATAATAACTATATTGATCATCGTTATATCTAGCATCTTTGGCACAAAACTGATTTAAAATCACCCCTAACACTTTACCACGAGCCTGATTCAATTTAGCTAAGGTAAGCCTTACAGCCTCGTTACGGCTATGGGCGGTTTTTACTACCACAACACAAGCATCACAATGCGCAGAAATCACTAATGCATCACTTACCGCATGTACTGGCGGGGTATCTATAATAATTTTACTATAGGTCTTTTTAAGTTCGGTCAATAACTCTGCAAATTTACCAGAAGATAATAACTCTTGTGGATTCAACGGAATCGCCCCCGCAGGCATCACATCTACGTTGTTTTTAACCTCACTCACAATACAGTTTTCTAATGCGTCTGTACCGGCAAGTACGTTTGCTAAACCGGGTTGATAATTAGGTAGTCCAAAACGCATACCTAAGCTTGATTTACGCAAGTCGCCATCAATAATTAACACTTTTTCCATGGCGGCATAGGCAAATGCTAAGTTCATCGAAGTGGTAGTTTTACCTTCATTAGGAATTGAAGACGTTACCTCAATAGTTTGCAGTTGCTCTCCCATTGCCATAAGTGAAATAGAGGTTCTAATGGTTCTTACAGACTCGGCATGTATGGGGTTGTCTTTGTCAAAAAAGGCAAAGTTAATATCGTCAAAAGTAGCTTTTTTATGCGCTTTAGGAATAAAGCCTAATGCACGTTGCGATAATTGTTTTTCAACATCATCTGAAGTTTTAACCGTGTCGTTAAGGGCATCTAAAATTAATACCACAACCACGCCCAAGCCTAAGCTAGCAATAAAGGCCAATATAACAATCACTTTCTTTTTAGGTTTAACGGGTTTTAACGGCACAACGGCGCGGTCAGTAAAACGCGCTACAGGAGAGTCAAAATCCCCCGTTACTTCTGTTTCTTTTTGGCGGGCTAAAAAGCTTTCAAATAATTGCTGATTGGTATCAACCTCACGCAGTAAGCGGCGGTAATCAGTATCAATGGTGCTTAAGTTTTGGAAAGACCCTTTAGACTGATTAAATTGTTGCTGCAAATTGGCCAGTTTACGTGCTGCGGTTTGTGCTTCTTCTTCAATACCTTGAATCAGTTTAGCTATTTGTGAAGATAAGTTTTTCTGTACCGATTGCAATTCAGCATTAGCGGCAATCATTTTAGGGTGTTTAGGGCCATAAATTTGTTGAAGCTCAGACACTTTACGCTCAACTAAAATCACTTCACGTTTTACGTTTTGAATTGAAGGATGCGCCGTTACTTCTGGCAAGCTTTCTAATCGGCTTACATCAGATGTGCCGTACTTTTGCACCACCTCAATAAAACTATCGGCCTGTGCTTTACGTGAACGAGCTAATGCAATTTCGTCAGTTAATCGCTCTAACTCTTTTGCATCTAAAGCGGTAACCCCTTCAACATCTACCAAGCCATTGTTTACTTTAAACTGTTCAAGCCTGTCTTCTGACTCATCCAACTTTAAGCGTAACTCTTCTAAACGACCACCTAACCACACATTGGCTTTTTGGTTAATACCTAATTTGGCTTCTAATTGGCTTAAAATGTAAGTATCACCAATGGCATTTGACACCAATGCGGCTAATTCAGGGTCAGAGCTTTCATAGCTAATATTAACCAACTGGGTTTTTCTAACCGGAGATACATTAATGCCTTTAGCAAAACCATCAATCAGGTTCTGTTTAATAATGGCACTATTATCATTAGGCGAGTCAACCATTTCAGTAGGGATAAAGTTTAAAGAAGACTTTATTTGGCTTAGTAAGCTAGGAGGCTGATTAAATGCAGGGTGATTAATTAAATCTAATTCATTAAACACTCGCTCAGCAATTGAGCGTGACTTAATAATTTCAAACTGAGTTAAATAGTATTCTTGCTGGCCAGAGTTAATACCATAAACTTCATCAATACCAATAGCTTTAGCTTGTTCTGACTCGATTAACAAAGTGGAGTTGGCGCTGTAGATTGGCGTCATGCTTAACACAACAAATACCACTAAGGCCGTGACTAATAAAGCAAAGGTTAAAATTCGCCATTTGAATTTAAGCACCGGCTGAACAAGCTTCTTGAAATCAATTAATTGCTCTAACTGAACCGCTTTATCATTATTAATATTATTATTTGCAATCATTTAGAAGAATCTCTGCTCAATCGTAATGGTGTCGCCAGCACTAATTTTGCTGTTAATGGTGCCTTGTTCGGTGGTGATTTTAGTGCCTTCACGAGAAATAAGTATTTTTTCTTGTGAGGCTCTTTCCGTTAAACCACCCGCTAAGGCAATGGCCTGATTAACCGTCATCCCCGGCTGATACGGGTAGCCCCCAGGCTTTTTAACCTCACCATGAATATAAAACGGACGATACTCTACCATACCCACATATACGCTAGGCTCGACAAAGTAGTCACCTTTAAGTCCGTCATAAATCAGTTTTTCAACTTGCTTAATGGTTAGGCCGTTTAAGGTCAACGAACCTAAAAACGGATAATTAATGGTGCCACTATTGGTTACTTGGGTTTCTAAAGTGAGTTCTTCCTCACCATAAACTTGAATAATAATTGTGTCACCCGCACCCAGGCGGTAACTGTCATTTATTACCACGGCTTCATCTGCTTTTGCAGTAAAGCAACACAGTAAAACAATAAAACTACAACAATATGAAAAATACTTGATCATTATTTACCCGAACTACAGTGTCATTTCAGCAGTTAAAAAATATACATTACGGTCGTATTCATAACGTTGCTCGGTAGATGAGTTATCAGAAATATCGACCCCCGCTTTTAAAGTCACCCAACGTAAAATTGAAAAATTAACCGATGCGGTATACATGTTGCTGATATCTTCACGTTCTATCCCCGTATAATCATCAACGCTACGGTTATAAGCTAAAGTCGTCCCAATTAACTCACTCCAGTCATGGTCCCATTTAAAACCATAAGTGGTTGCACGAACATAATCACCAAAAGCATTAGGGTCTTTACTGCTGCTACCAGTTGAAAAATCAAACTGACTGTAAGTTAAAGGTGTCCAGGTAATTTTGGCATCCCACGCAATACCCGAAAAATCTTCACGGTCAGCATTATCAAATGACTTTTTCTGATAACCCACTTTAACCGAGCCTTCGGTAGTAGCAGTAGCCTCCCACTCCACACCTAATCGCAGGTCTTGGGTATTACTATCACGGTCACCAAATGGGTCTTCAACATCATAAGCGGTAGTCGTGTTTTGGTAGTCTAATAAAAGGCTGGTTGAGGCGCGGGTATCGTAATAAAACGTGGCACCAAAAATGGCATCGTCATAATTACGATATTGAGTTACGTCTTCAAAGTTTGTGTATTCTTTAGATAAATACTTGGCATTTACACGTACTCTGGCTGGTGTTGTGCGGGCGCCATATTCGTAATAACCACCGGCATGGTACATATCAAATTGGTTTGGCTCGTCTTGTAATCCACCAATACCTTCAAATATACCGGTACCTCTATCTTCATGGCCATAAATGTACGCAGCATCAACATTTAAACGGTTTGATTGATTAAACTCAACCTCTGCAGCACCACGTAGTAATCCATCTAAATAGTTATCGTCAGTACTGTCAAAATAGTTACCGTATTCAAGACCCGCTTCAATGGTATAGGTATTATTGCCATCTAACATTTGTGCTTGAATGGCTGGGGTTACCGCTAAAATCCAACTTTCTTGTTGGTCAGTATTGGTGCTGGCAATGTTGTCGTCATACTTTAAACTGGCATTAACGCCAGGGGTTAAATCAAAACCTGATTCGGTTTTAATGACACCCGCTTTTTCATCTGCTGCACTTACTTGATAACTTAATGCCATCAGTACCGATGCGGTGACATAATTTAACTTAGTAGATAATTTCATAATTAACTCTATCCCTGTAGTTCCATATTAATAGACATTTTTACCAACAAACCCTTTAAATACCGTCATAATGACAATTTTAACATCCCACCAGATTGACCAATTACGTATGTAAGCCAAATCAAATTCGATGCGTTTTTCCATTTTATCTAATGTTTCAGTTTCGCCGCGCCAGCCATTAATTTGTGCCCAGCCAGTAATGCCCGGTAACACTTTGTGGCGTAACATGTAATAAGTGATTAAGCTGCGGTATTCCTCATTATGCGAAACTGCATGAGGCCTTGGGCCAACAACAGACATATCGCCCATTAGCACATTAAAAAACTGCGGTAACTCATCAAGAGAAGTGCGACGTAAAAAACCACCCACATTAGTAATTCTGCTATCATTTTTTCTAGCTTGGGTCACTTTGCCGCCGTTTTCGGTTACGGTCATTGACCTAAACTTCCACACCTTTATTTTTCGGCCATCAAGGCCGTATCTGTCTTGTTTAAAAATAACTGGGCCAGGAGAATTCAGTTTAATGGCAGCTGCTATTACCAGTAATAAAGGTGACAAACCCACAATGGCTAAAAAGCTAAACACAATATCAAAGCTGCGTTTATAAAAACGCTTCATACCGTTTACTGGAGACTCAAACACACTAATAGTATCAACCTCCCCTACACTACCAATGCGTGCTTGCATTAAGTTTTTAAGTAAAAAGTCAGGGGTAATTAATACATCAACCGTGGTATTACCCAGCTGTTCAATAATGTCGGCAATACGTTTTTCTGCCACCATAGGCAAACAAACATACAGTTTTTGAATTTTCCCAAACTGAGCAATACCAACAGCATCGTTAACACTACCTTTAATTAAGCTAGTTTCTGAACCGCCTAATCTTTTAGGCTCACGATCATCATAAAAACCAACAAAATTAAAACCGAGCTCTTGATGTTTTTCAATCTCACGATATAAATGAATACCAGACTGAGTTAGGCCAACAATAGCAACATTTTGCATACCATAGCCTTTAGCCCGTCTGATGCGTTTTGTTTCTCTGATAATTAATCTTGAGGTAATTAATGACACTGTAGATAAAGAAAACCAGCCAATTAATACCACTCGTGAGTACGTTTCAGCATATTTCATTAAAAACATAATAAGAATCATGATTAAAAATGCACTTGCCAGCGAAAACAACACCAAACGGCACATATGTGAAAACTTACCCAACCGCCAAGAACGGTAAACCCCTACCGACTCACTTAAATAACTAAATAAAAATAAATAAGTTACTAACAATAAAAAATAGTCACGGTTAAAAGGAACGTTATAGACATTCAACATAATAAAAAATGATAAAATTACTAAAGCTGAATCTAATAATCGTTGGATAAAATTACTTTGATTGTAATTAAAGTTGGATGGTTTATGCATTGTTCAACTCCATCATATCTAATGACGATAATTGGGTTAATACAAATTCATTTAACTCAATGGCTTTTTGCTTTGAATCACTCTCGATATAACACCTAAACTCTGGTGCATTACCAGAAGGCCTTAAATGTATTATGGTGTTATTTGCTAATGTACAACGTAAACCATCAACAGTATTAATATTGACTAAACTGTCAGCTTCTAACTTAAGCTTTTGTAATAACTTTTTAGGTTGGCTATTACCAAAGCTGATAATTTTTCGGCTTTTATCATTAGCAAACTCAGTTAGTCGATTACTGTGGGTATGCCTGCTGGGTAAAGCTTGGAGTAAATCAACTACTGAAGAGTTTCTGGCATTAAACAACACCATTAATACCGGTAATACCGCATCACGTGTAGGCAACGCAGCTAATTTTTTACCATTGACCTCAATATCACTGCCCAGTAAAAATCCGCCGTTAGCCTCAAACCCTGCAAATGAAGAATACACATCATTTAACGTTGAAAAGCCTTCAATAACATAAGGCGATCCAATTTTGGTTCTAAACACAAAATCGAAATAATTAGATAACTCAATGGCTGAATTACAACTGACAGGCACTGACAACGCACTTATGTTTAATGCTTTAGCAGCTAGTAGCCCTAAAATATCTCCACAAAGCCAGTGGCCTTTTTCATCAGCTAGCATTGGTCGATCACCATCACCATCTGTAGAGAACAAGGCATCTAATTGGTACTTGTGAGTCCAGTCAATCGCCCTTTGGCAATCTTCGTCAGACACGGCTTCAGTATCAATAGGCACAAAGGTATCACTGCGGCCAATTAAAATAACGTCTGCACCTAATTGCTCAAAAATAGTCGGGTAAATATCACGCCCAGCACTAGAATGCTGGTAAATACCAATCCGCTTACCCTTAAGCCAGCTAGTATCAAATAAGCTAACATAACGGGCAATATAAGCCTCTTCAGCAGATGAGTCTGTTGGTAATGCTGCCAGATGCGTTAATGAAGAAAAACTGAACTGACCATTAATAATTGACTGTTCATCTTGCTTAGTAATTTCACCATCGGGGCGATAAAATTTAAGCCCATTTCGATCAAATGGAATGTGGCTTCCAGTAACCATAATAGAAGGAATGTTAAGTTCCATCGCCTGAAAAGCTAATGCTGGGGTAGGTATTACCCCATAATAAACCACTTGCGTACCCATTTGCTCAGCGGCTGTGGCACACGCCTTTGCCATTGCTTCACTACTTGGGCGATTATCAATGGCAATAGCAATAGTGGTGAATTCAAAGCTTAAACGCATGGTTTCGATGAAAGAAACCGTAAATGCAGCGCATACATCTTGGGTGAAATCAGTTACTAAGCCTCTGGCACCACTGGTTCCAAAGGTGATACCGCTGTTGGCTATAACATCATGGGTATTTAACATGATGCAGACTCCAAATCAACGCGCCCATAACGGTCTTCAAAACGGACAATATCGTCTTCGCCCAAGTATGAGCCTGACTGCACTTCAATTAATTCAAGTGGAACGATACCAGGGTTTTCAAGTGCATGAACAACACCCACAGGTATATAAGTGGATTGATTCTCAGTTAATAAAATGTCTTTATCACCATTGGTGACTTTTGCGGTACCTGATACCACAATCCAATGTTCGGCGCGGTGATGATGCATTTGAACAGACAATTTAGCACCAGGTTTAACCGTAATACGCTTAACCTGAAAACGGCCACCATTATCAATAGAATCATACTTACCCCAAGGGCGGTATACTTCTCGATGATGCTGCCATTCGCTTCTTTGCTGGCTTTTTAATTGCTCAACCACATTCTTAACTTGTTGAACCTCTGACTGTTTGGCCACTAAAATGGCATCTTTGGTTTCAACGACAACAACGTCATCTAAACCGATAGTGGCGACCAATTTTTCAGACGCTTTTACATAGGAATTTTGCGTATTAATACCAATGACATCGCCATTAAATACGTTACCATCTGCGTCTTTATCTTGAATTTCCCATAATGCTGACCAGCTACCAACATCACTCCAGCCACAGTCCATAGGAACCACAACCGCATGTTGGGTATTTTCCATAACGGCATAGTCAATTGATTCATCCGGGCACGTTTCAAACACGGTTTGATTAATTCTAATAAAATCTAAATCGTGAGTAGTATCAGCTAATGATGCTTCACAAGCGGTATAAATAAGTGGACGGTATTGTTTCAACTCTTTTAAATAAGCACTGGCTTTAAACAGAAACATGCCGCTATTCCAGTAGTAATTACCCGTTGCAAGATAATTTTCTGCGGTAGCTAAATCAGGCTTTTCAACAAATTGATTTACTTCAAACCCTAAATTATCAGCAAGCGATGCACCGCGTTGTATATAGCCGTAACCGGTTTCCGGTTGTGTTGGAACAATACCAAAAGTCACTAACTGGTTTTGCTGTGCCAATGGAATTGCTTGGTTTACTGCATGACAAAAAGCAGGCTCGTCTTTAATAACATGGTCTGCAGCTAGCACTAACATTAATGGGTCTTCACCATTGCGAATAGCCAACATTGCAGCTAGCGCAATAGCAGGAGCAGTGTTGCGCCCTACCGGTTCTAAAATAATGCCGCTATTGTCAATATTGTTTAATCGAAACTGCTCAGCAACAGAAAAACGGTGTTCCTCATTACAAATAACTACCGGCGGTTTATGTTGAAGCCCAGCTAATCTATTAGCTGTTGTTTGCAACATTGAATTTTCGCCAAATAAAGTTAAAAACTGTTTAGGAAATTGCTGGCGAGATAAAGGCCATAAACGTGAGCCTGAGCCACCAGCCATTATTATTGGTAAAATCATTTTTAAAACCTCGATAAAGTGTAATTAAGCTCTGACAAAACTTTCATTCTTTACATTTAAGATAAAAATTGAAATTAAAACAAATTGAGATAGCATTAAAGTTTTAGAAGACAAACCTGTTCCAGAAAAAGAAATTAACAAGAAAGCAAAGGAACTAAAAAAAGTATGAGGCCCAATGTAAATATACAACACTTTTACAACACAATATAAAACAAAGATAAAAATCAAAGTAACTAATAATCCAGACTGCAAAATCGAAGCAACCCAAGATAATTCAACCCCATATTTTGTGCCATATAATAACTGCCTAAAGTATAAGTCAGAGTTTAAATCACCGAATAAAAGCTCTTTCAAAGGTGTATCAAATAAAATATACAAAGCAGTCAATCTACTTTCGGCACTTCCATTATCATCAGTAACTCGTAGAATCAATAAATCGAAAAGACCAAGATTGAATAAAAACAATATTAGAAAAGGAAACATTGCAATAAAAACCATTCCTAAAATTATTTTAACCCTAAAAACCTCAGCCCCAGAAATAAAATAGTAAAACCAAATAAAAAATAAAACTAACAACACAAAAATAGAAATTAAAATCGAAAATCTACCACCAAATGCAGGCAAGGATAAAAGGGACAAGGATAAACAAACCTTCTCTGATATGGATAATTTGAAATGGAGATTTTTTGAAAATAAGCCTACAACTACAACAGCAGACACAAATGATGCAATTAATGGATGGCCATAAAGTGAAGAAGATCGCTCAAACCCCCATTCTGAAACATCAACAAAAGCTCCCTGTTCTAAGTCATAATAATTCTTAGGAACTATTCCTGAACCTATTACGTATTCAAACAAGCCAATAAAAGCATTAAAAGTAATTAGGTTCAGCAATATTTTATTAATATAAACCTGCTGCTCAGATGTAAGACTGAAAAACATCATCAAAATTAAAAGAGGCGTAAACCAAGTTATTAGAGTAGTTGCCATTGGCTGTTTTAAAAGAAAAACCTGATAAAAAAAGCAAAGAAACAACAACAAAAATAAAAAATGAAAATTATAACGAATTAACAAGGTGGATAATAACAGAGGGCCACCTCTATAGAGAAATAAAGATAGTACAGAAAAAAATAAAATATAAAAAGAAGGGTGAAGTTTATAAAGCGAATAACCTCCTTCCAAAAGAAAGTTATAACCAAACAAAGACAACACATCCGAGGATAAAACAAAAAATGAAAGTGTTGCGGTGAAAAATAAGAAAAAAGTTATTCTAGGCATATTTAAACTTAATAACCCCTAGACTTTATAGCTAACAAAAAAGCACTTCTATTTAATAATAACATTGAAAAAACATAAACAAAAGCACCAGAAACAATATTGAGAAAAAGATTTACAAGAATAGAAAAGTTAGTAACGCCATATTGAGAAATAAATCCGCCCATCAACACCACAGAAGCTAATGTTTTTAACATAAAAAACCACGGAACCACAAAACCTGTATTTAAAATCAAATAAAACATTAGAGCGATTATTAATACTAAAGAAGCTAAACTCATGGACATTGCAGCTCCAACAACTCCATACATGTTTATCAATACAAAGGAGAAAAGAATAACCAACAAAGCAAGTGCTCCATCAATATAAATTAAAAAATAGGTTTTTTTTGCCAAAATAAAATAATGATTAAGATAGTTATATATTATTGCAAATAAGCCTCCACTTAATATTGACCAAGGTAGTACCACTAAAGTATCTTGAACAAAATCTTCGGAAATAAATAACATGACTAAGTCTTCTTGAACTAAAAACATCCCTACTAATGATGGTAAAAGAACGCAAAATAATAAACAAAAATTATCTGAAAGTTGCCTAACACCAGCGTTGAGACCACTTTCATTTGTAACCCTTATAGCTAAAGGTAAAGCAGCTGATGTAACAATCATTGAGGCCATACTTGCAGCTCGTTGCCCAAGTCCAAAACCAACAGCGAAAAAACCTACAGCACTTAGCCCCATAATACCTTCCAAAATATACCTTGAAGAATTTAACCCTAACCAAGAAAGCAAACCAGCTAGAACCAAAGGTAACCCATATTTGAAACCGTCTTTTATTATTGCAAAGTTAATTCTTAGCTTCCTAATATTTCTCCTTTTTAAATAAGTAATATACGAAAGTCCAATTAACTCAGCAAAACCAAAGCCAACAAGGGGGTAAATGGCATTATCATCAAAAATATACAATAATACAAAACCTATTATCAAGCCGAGAACTGGACCCACAAGGGAGAGGAAGTTATATGTAAAGGTATCATTCTCAACAGAAGCAACAGTAACAAGATGTTGATTAATGTTCCTGAATACTATGAAAGATACTGATATAACCAACAACCAGAAATCATATGAATCAAAAACCATAAGAATTACAATCATTGAAAGCATAACTTGGATGATCACTGAAATATAAATCACATACAAGGAAGTATCTTTAAAGTTATCCACCTCAATACTTTTATCTGTCATAAACCGTAATGAATAATGCGTCCACCAAGATAGTAATATTGTACGAATTAACTCTTGCAATGTTGTTATCAGAGTAATTGTGCCAATCGAACTAGAACTACAATAGTATGTCCATATAATAATTGAAAGAAATTGAGACAAAGGACTCAATATCTGCGACGGCATATATAACAACGTACGTTTAAGTAACAAGAAACACCTTCTTATAAATCAGGATATTTATTAAAACATCCAATTAATTTAGCAGAAACTTTAACTGGAAAGATTAAAATAAAGATGTAAAACATTAGATTTTTAATTTTTTTAAGAAAACTAACTTCTGGCGCCCTATAGAAATTAGCAATAATATTTTTAGTTATAAAGTTCTTAGTATCTTGAGGGAAGTCGTGATTAACATTATCTAAAACAAATGAATCTAATCTATTCCTCCAATGATACGGACCCAATAGAAAATTCTTAATAGATTTGTTCTCATGAAATAATTCTCTTTCGGCACTTTGAATACCATCGGCATACATTTCCTGGGCTTTCAACATTTGTCTTGACTTTTTTAAACTGACAAAATAATGTTCACTTTCACTTTTACTATGAACTCTATAAAAACCAAGCTCATTGTTAATGATTTTGATTTCATCATATACTGCAGCGACATAAATTAAATAACCATCAACCGCATTGTTCCAAACAGTTTCATCAAATGGAAACTGTGTAGCTAAAAAACGTCTTGAGTATGCCACACCACTCATAGGCGCTGTAGGAACATAACCAAAATTCAAAACAAAATCCTGAAAAGGAATATTATTTATAAATCGCTCTGGCAACCGACCTCCATGGATCAAGCTATCTTCATCTACGACTTTTAAATAGTATTGGTAAGCGTTAATACTGTCCTCATAATTATTAGCTAATATTTCACAAGCATCACTTGATAAAAAATCATCAGAATCGAGAAAGATAACTATATCGCCTTCGCAATGTTTAAAACCTAAATTCAATGCAGATACTTGCCCACCATTAGATTTGAAAAAAGTCTTTTTCAAAGAGTAGTGCTGGATTATTTCTTTAGATTTGTCAGTAGAACCATCATCAACAATTATTATCTCAACATGTTTATATGTTTGATTCAAAGCGCTGTCAATAGCTTCACTTAGATATTTTTCATAATTATAATTATTAATTATAATACTGACAACTGGAAGACATAAATCCTGTGTAGACATTGATAAAAACCCCCTTATTCTGTCACGAAATTTTCAAAAAAATAATAGAACAACTCAACCGTAAAATAGATCCGCTTTCAATTAATAACCAATAACCATTCTACTCTTTTCTTTAAGCAACAATTTAAACAAAAGTGATATAAAGATGCACAAAACCAATATTATCAAAGATATAAATTGCAAATACACAAACCCAGATAACATACCTTGATGCAATCTTTTTATGATAAATATCAAAACTGGATGAATGAAATATATTGCTATTTAGCTGTTAAAACAAAAAACCACCTATAAATACAAAATAAAAAGTACCGCCAAAAATTAATGTAACATAAAAGTGTGAAATTAAATTACCTGGTCGGAACCCCGATATCCAGAATGGATGCTCTACAACTATAATAAAAATTCACAAAGCTCTAAATTTTTTCCGCGATTAAATAAATATTGGACAATCTACCTTTCAACATTTAAACAGTGTAAATCAAATAATTTATTGATTTGATTACTTGACTTAAAACCGCTTATAGATTCATTTACATCACTTGGACACATGGCTCTCTTTTTAATTTTGTCCCAAATATTAATTACAGAATGACAAACCATGGAAACAGTATTATTTGAATCATCATTAACGCTTAACATTTCACCACACACACCCTTTTCGAAAGTTTCTTGCATTTGTTCAAGCCTCAATGAGACAACAGGCCTACCAGCGCAAATTGCTTCCATCACATAAACAGGCCATCCTTCGAAAACAGAGGTGACAATACCCATATGAAACCCTTTCCACATTTCAGCAATTTCAGAAGAACGTTTAAAACCGTGACAGACAACAATGTCCTGCACATCAGCATACTCCTTAAAGACTTTAGGATTCGAGACTCCAATATAATGAAACTCTATTTTGCTATTTAATTGATTTTTTAAAGTTTTAAGTATTTTAAACATCATTTGCGGTCTCTTAAATTCATCGAGCCGTCCTGCAAATGCTATCCTTAACGTATCATCCTCTAACTTATAAGGTGTCGGTATAAACAAGTTGTCATCTACACTCACTGTCATATACTCAATTACATCTGCTTTTGATGGAAAATCATTTTTTAATCGCTTTGTTTGCTCTGAACTAACTGAAATAACTCTATTTGCTTTCTTGACCGCGAATGATTCATTTAATTTATGCAAAAACCATACTTTACCTAACAATGAATCAAGTTTTTTATTTGGATCAGCATCACCATGTGTGATTAATAATGTTGAAAATCTGTTAACATAACAAAACCAAGAAAACTCATACCGCTGAATCTCAACAGAAGACTTCAATTCTTTATACTTTTCTTTGATAACATTCTGATATTTAAATAATGAAAAGAAAAAATTAAACGTTAGTGATTTAAATACATTTTTTGCAGCAGTATTAATATCTATTACCGTTGTATTTAGTACAGGAATGAATGTATAACTACGCCCAAAATCGTTTGTGAGTATGATAGGTACTCCCAAGGGAAGTTGATTAGTTTCATCCACACCAACTACAACTAGATCAACATTTTTTGGAAAAAACTTAATTGTATTTCTAACATGTGTTTCGATACCACCGACCTTGAACCCCCTAGGGTCAAATGGGTGTATTGAGATTATTCTATGCATTATTACATTCCATATCTAATGCCAAGTTAAATAGTTCTATTGTTTTATCTGCAGCTTTAGCCCAACTAAATTGACAAGAGTTGTTAATTGCGGCTAAAGACAATGAGTTAAACTTTTCAGTATTTTTTATTATTTCAATAATACTATCTACCAATTTATCGGCATCATCTCTTTCAAAAAAAATAGCTCCATTACCAGCGACCTCTCTTAGCACAGGTATATTTGAGGCAATCACAGGTAAACCATATTTTTGAGCTTCCAGAATGGGTAGGCCAAAACCCTCATAAGAGGATGGGAAAGCTAGAAATTTTGCTTCACAATATCTCTTGATCAAATCTTCGTTACTTAAGTATCCCAGCTTTATAGGTATCGTAGTTGTATTCAGTTTCTTAGCATATAATTCAAAATATCCATTAGAATCACGACCAACATGATATATATCAACATCAATTTTCATACTTTTAAGAATAGACATAGCCTTTACTAAGACTTCAACACCTTTATTAGGTGAAACATTTGCAACAAATATTCCATAGTCTTTTCGCTTTAGCTCAACTTTTGGTCCATTTAAGCATGCAGACTCATGAACAACTCGCACTTTTTCTGAGACATCTGGGTAATAGTAAATTAAGTCTCTTGCAGTATTTTTTGAAACACAAATGTTGTATATTGCACGTTTTAACGTTAATGGAAAAAATATTTTCCACCATAACCTGTGATGTAATTTATAGTTTTGCGGTGCAACATCAAAATAAAGATCATGTGTAACATTTATTAATGGAACTTTTCCGAATATACAACCTACTGGATCTGGGTTAAATTCTAAGTCTATCTTTTTTTCTTTTAAAATCCTTGGCAGTATAAAAATCTGATTAATCAGATTTTTTGGCATAGACTCAATGTAAGGCTTAGTAACAACTTCTAACCCTCTTCCTTGTAACATGGAGGGGAGTTCACACTCATCCCAGCAAGTTAACAATACAAATTGATATTGTTTATTTTTCAGTAATGAATCGAGCAAATAAAAAAGGTAGTTTGAAATCCCACTTATTTTATTAGCAGGTTCAAGTAGATGGTTTATTAACACTCTTTTCATATTAAGCTCTTTTACTCTCTAACAATTTAATTACACTACCTCTATCTTTAAGTGCGTTATCATTCCACCTTTTAAGATTATTGTATGACTTCTCAGCAGCTTTAATATTAGCATCGCTAAAATAGTCAATAATACTTTGCGCTGCCTCATGGGGGGTGTCAGCGTTTATAAACAAGCCCGACTCACATAGCACTTCGTTAAACACTGGAATATTTGATGCAACGATGGCTATCCCACTATATTGTAGCTCGAGCAAGGGAAGTCCAAGGCCCTCATCGTGTGATGTAGACATATAGAATGTACTTGATTCAACTAATGTCTTCACCTCGCTAGATGATAAATACCCATGGCATATAACCCCTGGTGTGGAAATTAATTCTTCAGCATCATCTCCCCAGCCCAAACGACCTACAATATGTAACTCAATTTTACTTCCTAGTTTATCTTGTAAGCTCTTAAAAATTTTCAATGCACCTGAATAGTTTTTCCTAGGTTCCACAGTACCTAACATCAAAATTTTCAACTCTTTCAGTTTCAACGTTTCATATCGATATTTATTAAACTCTAGATTAAAAACATTTTTAACGAATGGTCGATAAAGAACTACTTTCGCATTAACTTTACAATATTTCTTTAACTCAACAGCAGTTTTATTTGAATTAACTAAAAAGCAATCTAGTCTTTTGACAGCAAAAGACAATGAAGGTCTCATATACAATTTAGCCCTAATATTTATCTCATCTGTCCTTGAAAGCAAAAACATATCATGTATATATGGAATAACCTTATCACCACGCAGTAATGATAATAAAATTGATGGCGGAAACCCAGGTGTTAATATAACGGTCTTAGGGTTAAAATAAGATTTTAACGTGATATAAAACCATTGTTTAAAAATTAGTAACCAAGTATTTTTTGCAGTTATATGTTGAATTGAATTTGTTCCCAATGATTTATCGTCAAAAAGTTCCTCTGTAATCCTTTCTATTCCAGTCGTGTTGCGTCCCAGATGTGTACAATCTACTATTAGCTTAGGCTTATTGCTTTTTAAGTAATTCATCGCTTTAAATTTAAATATTCTTTAGTGGCTAAATACAAAAACATCCAAGAACTTACTAAATATCTCTTTGCGAGTCGCTTTGGTTCACTGATAAGTCTATAGAACCATTCTAAACCGACTTCCTGCATCCATTTAGGGGCCCTTTTTACTGTACCAGCAAAAAAATCTATTCCTGCTCCGAACCCAAATCCTTTTACTCCTTCTAGAGATTTGTTATTTCTATCCATCCAAATTTCAGATTTTGGAGCCCCCACCCCCATGAACAAATGAGTAGCGTTAACTAGATGAATCTGTTTTATCATCATAGATGTATACTGTTCATCTTTTTCAAAACCAATTGGAGGAACAATTACCCTTCTTTCAGAGTTGTCAAAACCTCTAGAAGTTAGCCAGTTAACCAAATAAGCTTGTGTTTCAACCGTAGATACGACAAAAAAAGGACTATGCGTTTTATTAGAAAGCTTTTCCATTATTTTTGGGAATAAATCTGCTCCCGTAATTCTACCTTTTACATCATGACCAACAAATTTCAGAAACTTAACAACAGGAAAACCATCTGCTGTAATAATCCAACTACGCTTACATGCATTTTTAAATATGATATTTCGATTTAATGTGACTAGATGATCTACATTTGCAGTCACTAATAATTTGAAATCATCATGTCTTAAGCTCTCATTACAAACGTCAACAACTATTTCGTCTAATGACTTTTCTGTAAACTTCAATCCAAAAACTTTCATACACATACTCAATATACAATATACAATACAATATTAATTTACTTTTTTTGCTGCCCTAAAAAGAAAACAGACAAATAGCCATTTTTCGACAACATATCGTGCAAAAACTTTGATAGACAAATTGTAACAGCAATTCCAAATACCAAATGTACATATTCATTATAAATACCGACCTGCCGTAATAAAATTCGACTCAACACAATAAAAAAAACATGATATAAATAGATCGTAAATGAATAACCCCCAATATATGCCAGCAATCTGAACTTCATGCAAAATGTATACAACGAAAACAGGCAAATTAAACTAATGACTAGATCTGATAATTTATCATACTCTTGATAATAATAACCAAAACTATTATAAATAATTAAAGTAAATATTGCCCCGATTATTAAAACATACCTAGCAATATTACTGCTTATTTTTTTCTCATACAATATAACCCCAAACATAAAAAATGGTAATATATATGAAAAGCCTGATATCGAGAGAAACTTAATATCTTGCGGAGTTATTAAACTAATTAAAACTGAGATCATAAACAATATATATCTGTACTTTATAACATTGAAATCAAAATAAGATAATATAACTAAAATCAAGAACACCAGAAAAATTGCATGTAAAAACCAAAAGTGAGCTTTGTTAGTCCAAAGTATAGATATGTAATATAGTATGCCGGAGTCATAAGTTGAAAGATTAGATACACTTAAATTATTCTGTATCACTAAAAAAGGAATACCAACTGATATTAAAGGTAATAAGAGTCTTTTAGACTTGCCAATTAAAATCTTCAGCTCACTACCTCTTACCATTCCCCTATAACAAAAGACATATCCGCTTAGAAAAGTAAACAAAGGCATCCTTATATTTTCAAAGAATGCATTCAATGTTACTAAGAAATTCTCGGTATCTAACTTCAGACCAGTCAAACCTGGTTGTCCAACAAGGTGAAATGATATCAAAAGTATACAAGCAAGACCTCTAAGGGTTTCAATCGAGTTATCTTTAATGTTTGTACTCGACATATGCAAAAACCTTACATAAGTTAAATTTATAATAAAACTCTCTAAATCAACATTTAGGCATAGCTACCGCACTGAATCTTAGCTTTCAGAATGCTATCAAAATGCGATTACTACGCATAAAATGCTGATTTTAATGTTTAATTTTTTAGGAAAAGATGGGGGAATAGACATAAGAAAAGAACAACTAACAGCAGACACTTTTCAAACTTCCCTATTACTCAACGTGCCAGTAGCCGCGTCTTTCAGCGACACTATTTTGACGTTAAGCAGCATTTCCTTTTTTATCACCTAAAAAACCAAACCACTTGGCAACATATGCTCTACAAAATGTGTTGCGATTATATGACAAACTGTAATTTATTAACACTTTTTATTGGCTTTTAACGTATTTCAGACAATTATTCTGTAATTCAAACCAAAAACAGCAATTTAGCGCCATTTTTTTGACTCTCACACTTAATTAATCTCTACAACAACTGTTTTAAATTTGAAAAACTGAGTTTCACGGCTTTAAGTACCGTTTTACGTCGAGTTGCACCAAAGTTGAGCATTTGCACCACCAGTAGTCACAAAATGATACAACCACGTTCAGTATCTGATTGTCACACTTTATCGCCAATACAAATAAACACATACTAAACAGCCACTTGGCTACGCACTAAATCTTTTGCGCTTTCAATAACCACGATCAACATATTTGCAACATCAATATTGATGCCAATGTGTTTAGCATTTAAGTCAACATTTGCTGCCTTTTGGATATCTTTATTCTATGGAGTTGATATTGGCGTGAATGACAACCAATTGTTGATTGGTTGTTACGTTATTTATGCGTTATGATTATGCTGAAAATGAAAAGAGTTTTTAGTATGGCTTAGGGAATTTTGATTTATTTACAGCCCTGCCCGACTGCTAAGGTGAACCCTTGGCAGCCTATATTTATATTGATCAACAATACGGTATTAGCGTTGTGCTATTTGTAGACAAGGATTTCTGACTCTGGCTTTTACGTGTCATTGCAACTTATTGCGTTCATCTCTTTTTAAGTTACTCATATATATGAGTCTCTTTTCGGCTGCATGTGTTGCTAGCTTGAATGCAGAGTTTTTCACGGCAGATTTTTTTAATCGCATTGCACAGCAATATGGTCAAAACAAGATAGACGATTTTAAAGATTGGCAAAGCTTGATTGAAGATGCAGAGGGTTTGGATGATTACTCTAAACTTAACTTGGCTAATCAGTTTGCCAACAGGCATATAAAGTATCAGACAGATACTCAGCATTGGGACAAATCTGATTACTGGGCAACGCCTATTGAGTCTTTAGGCTCTGGTGCTGGTGACTGTGAAGACTATGCTATTTTTAAGTATTTCACGCTAAAGGCCATGGGTGTGGATGAGTCAAAAATGCGATTAATGTATGTGCGCGCATTAACCATTGATGAACCTCACATGGTGTTAATTTATTTTGAAACCCCAAGAGATATTCCATTAGTGTTGGATAATTATCAAACAAAGATTAAACCCGCTAGCCAACGAAAAGATTTAAAGCCGATTTATTCATTTAATGGTCAAGGTTTGTGGCTAGCTAAAGCCAGAGGATTGGGTAACACCAAACCTAATAGCTCTGGCACTAAAGATTGGACAAATTTAATGACCCGCATAGAGCAAGGTCAATAAGGAGATTTATCTATGACAACAAAGAAAGGAATGTCATTAAAGGTGCAACTGTATTTATTGATAGCAGTTTTATCAGTTTTTACTTTTGGTGCATCTTTATATAACAACATTTCTCATATGCGGGGCTACTTAAGTGAACAGCTTGCCACCCATGCAGAGGGCGCAGCCCATAGTTTAGGTTTGTCTATTTCTCCCTATATGGATGAAGAAGGCTTAGTCATTGCAAAAACGATGACCAACGCAGTATTCGACTCTGGTTATTACAAAAGTATTCAATTTTTTGATATCGATAATAAATTAGTATTTCAGCGCACTAACCCAGATGGACTTTTAGCAATTCCTCAGTGGTTTATTACCCTGTTTCCATTAACGCCGCCAAAAATGACCAGTGAAATAAGCGATGGTTGGCGAATAGCTGGCCAGTTAGTGGTTCAATCTCATGCTGGTACCTCTTATCAAACGTTATATGAACACAGTTTAAGCACTTTGAAGTCGACGTTGTTACAACTGTTGTTTGCGTTGGTTTGTGCTTATTTCATCCTGAAATCTGTGTTAACCCCGCTGAAAAGTATTGAACAACAAGCAGCTGATGTAATTCAAAAGAAGTTTACCTTAAATAACATTACCCCTTTTACCACTGAATTAAGGACCGTAGTTAACGCCATTAATAATATGGTAAGCAATATTCAGCGTGCTTTTAACGAACAAACGCAAACTGCTGAAAAATTGTCAAAAGAGGTGTATTTAGATCCGTTAACCGAGTTACCTAACCGTCGTGCTTTGCTACAAAAATTTGATTCTTTAAAGGCTGAATTTGATGTCAATATCAACCCGATTTATCTTGGGTTAATTTCGATGACCTCATTACAAGAAATTAATGACAATGAGGGCTATACCAGCGGTGACGAATATATTTTAGAAGGGGCGCACTTAATTAATAAGATTCTTGCACCTTATAGCGGCGTTGAACTTTATCGTATTTCAGGCTCTGAGTTTGCCATTTTATCGTCAAGCACTGACGAATCGATTAAAACGATATCTGAACATATTAGTGAATCTTTTATTCAGGCTAAAACTAACCGATTCCCGAATGGCTTTGCCCAACATTCCATTGCTAAAGTTAAACCTACCGATGGTTTTGGTGAAGTGGCTAAACGTTTAGACACACAATTAACCCTGAACAATTTTAATGCATCACCTAAACACGGCATTATTAATACCAGTGACACGCAGAAACGTTCACGGGAAGAGTGGATGGGAATTTTACGCCAGTTTACTGAGTACTTTAGAAATGAAGTGCTTAAAACCGACGTTAATGACTTTCAAATTAAATGTATTCCGTTAGATAAAGCCTTTGATTTAATGCTACAGCCGATTGTTAACGAACAAAATGAAATCTTGTATGTTGAATCTTTTGTAAGATTTAAATATGAAGATGAAGTTTTACCCACTGTTGAAGTGTTTGCCATGGCTGAGCGCCTAGGTGTATTAGTTGAATTAGAGCAAGCTGTGGTATGCTTTATTTTCTATAAATTACAACATGTTGCAAATACCCGTGTAGCAATCAACATCAGTGACAAAGTGCTTCACAATACCGACTTTACCGAGTGGCTTTTCAAACTGTACCAACAGCAAGAGAAAACATTGCCGCCTATATTGTTTGAGTTTAATGAAAATGCTGCTATTAGCTCTCTTGAGTCAACTCAAGCTTTCATTGCAACTGCCAAAGCGAACAATATCAACGTGGCTATTGAGCGTTTTGGTTCGAGTTTAAGCTCATTTTGTTATATTCGTAATTTTGATATTGACTTTATTAAGATAGACGGAAGTTACATTCGAGATTTAGCGCAGGCAGATACCCAATTCTTCGTGCAAACCGTCACTCAAATTTGCCACGGCATTGGTATTAAACTTATTGCCCCACAAATTGAAACAAGCCAAATTGCACAAAAATGTGCGCTCATGAATATTGATGGCATGCAAGGAAACGGTTTGTATAACGTGCGTAATTTTAATACAATTATTTCAAGTACAGCTAAAGTTGCCAGTCAGCTAGAGCTAACATATTTTAACTTACCAAAGGAAATAGGTGAAAATGATGCGTAAATTAACTGCGGTCGCATTAGCGATAACAGCATTAACTTCTTCTGCTGTTTTTGCTGAAATCAGTCAGGATGACTTTAATAATGGTTTAGTCACAGCTTCGGCCAATGGCTCATCTGTTGCTGATTTTATGTTAGCTCAAATGACAGCAAACCCAGCAGACAGTGCTGACATTTTAGGCTTTGCTTTACTTGCTGCTAATCAAGATGAAGCCGTTATAACACAGGTGTTACAGTCTGCTGCAAGTTCAGGTATGGACCCAGACGATATATTAGCTATCGCCATTGCTAATGGTGTTGACCCTGCAACGGTAACGTCTGTATTAGCAGAAACTCAAACTGCTGCTGGTGGTACTTTTGGTGCTGCACCAACTCCTGGTGGAGCAGGCTTTGGCGGCGGTTCTGGCGGTGGCGGTGGTACCATTTCTGGTAACTAACCCATAAACTGCTGTGATAAGCCGTAAGCGCTTAAGATCAACATAATTGGTCACCTTATTTTTAATGCCCGTATTATTCATTTAATACGGGCATTTTATTTGAATCACTTATCAACCTGCTCTATTAATTCAGCCCCTATTATTTAAGCCCTTATCAATCGTCTGGTTGGCAAATTTGGTTATTTACATACAAGGTTATCAGCTTGTAATCACGCCTTTTTCACCGTTTTGAATATGTTATAGCAATTAAATGGTAAAAAAATTACAAAATTGGTTTATTCGCTATTGCAAACAACCGCAATAGCGGTTAAGTTTTAAAGCACAGGAAATGACAACAACGTCATCAAGCCATTTAGCTAGCGTTTAACAAAGCCAAATACTAGCAAGTAAAGAGAATATTTTATGAACATCCAAGTGACTACAATTCATCATCACCATCATATGCGGTAGCCTTCGGATGCTTACTGCCGAGGGTTAATGTCCCTTCCGGCGGTGAAACTATCACAAACCCCTGGAAGGAATTTCAGGGGTTTTTTGTTTTTAATTTACTGTTTTTAAAAAATTTTAAGATTTGAATTTATAAAGGATACTATAGCAATGATTGAGTCAAACCGTTTACGTATAGCCATTCAAAAGTCTGGCCGCTTATCTAAAGATTCACAAAAGTTATTAAAAAGCTGTGGGGTAAAATTTAACGTCAATGAGCAACGTCTTATTGCTCACGCTGACAACATGCCGATTGATCTTCTGCGTGTTCGTGACGACGATATTCCAGGTCTTGTTATGGACGGCGTTGTTGACCTAGGCATTATTGGTGAGAACGTTCTTGAAGAAGAACAATTAGAACGTCAACTGGTTAACAAACCTGCTGAATGTACCAAGCTACGTGAGCTTGATTTTGGGGCTTGCCGTTTATCATTAGCGGTGCCAAATGAGTTTAGTTATAACGATGCTCAGTCGCTTGAAGGCCTTCGCATTGCTACTTCATACCCCAATATTTTACGTCGCTTTATGCAAGAAAAAGGCATTAACTACCGCGACTGTATGCTAAAAGGTTCTGTTGAAGTTGCCCCACGTGCAGGTTTAGCAGACGGTATTTGTGACCTTGTTTCAACAGGCGCAACTCTTGAAGCCAATGGCCTATATGAAACTGAAGTTATTTACCGCTCAATGGCTTGCATTATTCAATCAACCCAAACACAAACCCCGTCAAAACAAGCACTAATCGACAAGATTTTATCTCGTGTTAACGGCGTAATTCGTGCTCGCGAAAGCAAGTACATCTTATTACACGCGCCAACTGAAACATTAGAGCAAATTGTTGCTTTACTACCCGGTGCTGAAAACCCAACTGTATTGCCATTAAATGACGATACTAACCGCGTTGCAATTCACGCAGTAAGTACTGAAGACTTATTCTGGGACACTATGGAAGAACTCACGGCATTAGGTGCATCTTCAATTCTTGTGATGCCAATTGAAAAAATGATGGGGTAAATGTTGATGGCTAACTCGCAAACATCATCGCCAATGGAAATTCTAAATTGGAATACCTTGTCTGATTCAGATAAAAGCCAAGCGCTAACTCGCTCACCGTTAATTGGCGACAACAGTGTTGAGCAACAAGTGAATAGTATTATTGAACAAGTGGTTGCAAATGGAGATGCAGCACTTAAACAGTTCAATCAACAATTTGACGGTGCTACCGTTGATTCACTTGCATTAACCCAACAGGAAATTACAGCCGCCTGTGAGCGTGTTGCTGATTCTGTTAAACAAAGCATTGCGGTTGCCGTAGCCAATATTGAGACCTTTCATAAAGCACAGGTGTTTAACCCAATTGATATTGAAACAATGCCGGGTGTGCGATGTGAGTTGCGAAGCGAAGCCATTGAAAAAGTCGGCCTGTATATTCCGGGTGGCACTGCCCCGTTAATTTCAACGGTGATGATGCTTGCACTACCGGCTAAAATAGCCGGTTGCCAGCAACGGGTACTGGTTAGCCCACCGCCAATTAACGACGCGATTATTTATGCCGCTAAAGAATGTGGTATTACCGAGATTTATCAGGTTGGCGGTGCACAAGCTATTGCTGCCCTCGCCTTTGGTACTGAGTCAGTCACTAAAGTGGATAAAATTTTTGGTCCCGGTAATCGTTATGTCACTGAAGCTAAACGTCTTGTATCGCAAGATAATCGCATTAGTGTCACCATCGACATGCCAGCAGGCCCATCTGAAGTGCTGGTAATTGCAGATGAATACGCAAATCCTGAATTTATTGCTGCAGATTTATTATCGCAAGCTGAACATGGCGTTGACTCACAAGTGATGCTGGTGACTAACTCTGAAGCACAAGCACAAGCGGTTAATAGCGCGTTAGTGAGTCAACTGGCAAAGTTACCACGACAAGACATTGCTAAACAGGCGCTCACTTGTAGCCGCAGTATTGTGGTTAATGACTTAAATGAAGCGGTGTTAGTGTCGAATCAATATGGCCCTGAACACTTAATTGTGCAAACTCAAACACCACGCGACTTATTAGGCTCAATTCGCGCTGCAGGCTCTGTATTTGTTGGCGCTTATACTCCCGAATCTGTTGGCGACTATGCCAGTGGCACAAACCATGTGTTACCTACCTATGGATACAGTCGCGCGGTGTCTAGTTTGTCACTCGCTGATTTTAGCCGTCGTTATACGGTTCAAGAATTAACCCCACAAGGGCTGCAAAACTTGGGGGAAACGGTAATGACCTTAGCGGAAAACGAACTACTGGATGCACATAAAAATGCAGTAGCTATTCGTTTAAACAGTCTTAAATAATTGCGGTGAATATGATGACAACATTTAACCCTAGAAACCTTGCAAGACCGGAATTACTCGACTTAACCCCTTATCAAAGTGCAAGACGCATTGGTGGACGTGGTGATATTTGGATTAATGCCAATGAATCGCCGTTTAATAATAGCGATATCGACAAACTAAACCGCTACCCTGAATGCCAACCACCAGAGTTAATTAATGCATACGCTGAATACGCTGGGGTTAAATCAAACCAAGTGGTTGCCAGCCGCGGCGCAGATGAAGCGATTGAATTATTAATTCGCACTTTTTGTGTACCAGGTAAAGATAGCATTGCTACTTTTGGGCCCACTTACGGTATGTATGCTATTAGCGCAGCCACCTTTAATGTGGCCGTTGAAAAACTTGACCTAACCGACAAGTACCAATTACCAGCCCAATGGCCAAACAAAATTAATAACGCCAAGTTAGTGTTTATTTGTAACCCCAATAATCCCACTGGCACGGTGATCAGTAAGCAAGATATTGAAACGGCAATTCAAAGTGCGCCACAAGCCATTGTTGTAGTAGATGAAGCCTATATTGAGTTTTGCCCTGAATACTCAGTGGCAGACTTAATCGACACCTACCCTAACCTTGTGGTGTTACGTACTTTATCAAAAGCTTTTGCCCTTGCTGGTGCACGTTGTGGCTTTATGTTAGCCAATCAAGCCATTATTGACTTAGTTATGCTAGTTATTGCACCTTACCCTGTGCCGTTACCGGTATCTGAACTAGCCGTTAATGCACTGAGTGAAAACGGCTTAACCACCATGAAAAACCAAGTGGCTGAACTAAACCAGCAAGGTAAACGTTTGGTTAGCGCGTTAAAAGAAGTGGGCGCAGATGTACAAATGCCAAATGGTAACTTTGTATTAGCCAACTTTAATGGCGCAGGAAAGTTTACAAATGTAGCCGAAGTTGGCCAATTATTAGCAGATAACGGCATTGTTGCTAGAGCCTATAAAGACCCAAGGTTAGCGGATGCCATTCGCTTTAGCTTTGCTTCTGAGCAACAAACAAACAAAATTATTGATGTATTACTGACAGTAAAATCAGCATAAAAAAATTATTAAATTGAAGGTTGGCAGCATGAAACAAAAAATTCTATTTATTGACCGCGACGGCACACTTGTTGAAGAACCCGCTATAGACAAGCAACTCGACAGCTTAGCCAAATTAGTGTTTGAACCTCAGGTGATTCCGGCATTATTAAAGCTGCAAAAAGCAGGTTTTAAACTGGTAATGGTAAGTAACCAAGACGGTTTAGGCACTCCTTCATTCCCTAAAGATGATTTTGACGCCCCGCATAATATGATGATGCAAATCTTCGAAAGCCAAGGGGTAAAATTTGACGATGTGGTAATTTGTCCGCACTTTGACGATGAAAACTGTAGCTGCCGTAAACCTAAATTAGGTTTGGTAAAAAGCTATTTAACTGAAGGTAGAGTCGACTTTACTGAATCAGCCGTTATTGGCGACCGCATTACCGATGTTGAACTAGCCAATGCTATGGGCATTAAAAGCTTTCAATACCAACGTGACAGCTTAAATTGGGACGATATTTGTGAAGCCATTTTAAGTAAAGGTCGCCAAGCCACTGTGGTACGCACAACCAAAGAAACCGACATTAAAGTTACCATTGATTTAGACAACCAAGCGAAAGGTGACATTAACACCGGCATCGGCTTTTTTGACCACATGCTTGACCAAATTCAAACCCACGGCAACTTTAAAATGGATGTACATGTTGATGGTGATTTAGAAATTGATGATCACCACAGCGTAGAAGATACGGCACTGGCCATTGGTGATGCTATTCGCCAAGCATTAGGTGACAAACGCGGCATTGCTCGCTTTGGTTTTAGCCTGCCAATGGATGAAGCCAATGGTCAATGTTTAATGGATATTTCTGGTCGCCCATTTATCAAATTTGACGCTAATTTTGAGCGTGAAATGGTAGGAGAAATGGCCACCGAAATGGTACCGCATTTCTTTAGATCATTTGCCGATGGACTTCGTTGTACCTTACATGTGAGTTCAGAAGGCGACAACGACCACCACAAAGTAGAGGCCTTATTTAAAGTATTAGGCAGAACCCTACGCCAAGCGGTAAAAGTTGAAGGCGATATTTTACCTTCAAGCAAAGGTGTGCTGTAACAACCTATTTTAATTGCTGATATTAAAGCTATTTTGAGGAAATATTGTGAGTAATGATTCAAACTCAGTATCACCTAGCTCAAGTGACCTAACGGTTATTATTGATACCGGCTGTGCTAATTTAAACTCGGTAAAATTTGCATTCGAGCGTTTAAATGCCAATGTGGTTATCACCGCAGACTTTGACGTAATAAGAAGCGCCGCTAGAGTTGTTTTACCGGGGGTAGGAACCGCTGGAGCAGCAATGGCTGGCTTGGTAGAAAAAGACCTTGTGAACCTTATTACCAGCTTAACCCAGCCAGTTATGGGCGTGTGTTTAGGCATGCAAATGCTTGCTTCACTTTCAAATGAATATGGCGGCCGCAGTAACCAGGCAATTGAATGTTTAAATTTAGTGCCTACTGAAATTGGCGACCTAGACAACAAAGGCCTACCCTTGCCCCATATGGGTTGGAATCAAATAACTGTTACCGACCACCCGCTATTTACTGGAATAGAAAACGGCAGTTATGTGTACTTTGTTCATAGCTACCGCGCCCCCTTAAGCGATTACACCTTAGCCAGTTGTGAATACGGCGAAACCTTTAGTGCGGCTATTGGTAAAGGCAACTTTTTTGGGGTGCAATTTCACCCAGAAAAAAGTGCCAGCGTTGGTGCAAAAATATTACAAAACTTTTTAAATATGGGGAAAGCCCAATGATTATTCCAGCAATTGATTTAATTGATGGCCAAGTTGTTCGTTTATATCAAGGCGATTATCAACAACAAACCACCTTTGATTTAAGCCCGTTGGCTCAGCTTCAATCTTATCAAGCACAAGGTGCTAAACTGCTTCATATTGTTGACTTAACCGGCGCAAAAGACCCAGAGAAACGTCAAATTAAATTAATTGGCGAACTAGTGGCAGGCCTAGAAACTGATATTCAAGTGGGCGGTGGTATTCGCAGCGAGCAACAAGTAAAAGAGTTACTCGACTTAGGAGTCAAACGCGTCGTTATTGGCTCGTTGGCGGTTAAAGAACCTGAACTGGTTAAAAGCTGGTTTGTGAAATACGGTAGTGACGCCATTTGTTTAGCCTTAGATGTGAACATTAACTCCGCAGGCGAGAAAATTGTGGCTGTATCGGGCTGGCAAACAGGCGGTGGTAAGTCTTTAGAGTCACTGGTTGCCGAGTTTGAAACGGTAGGCTTGCAACATGCGTTGGTAACAGATATTAGCCGTGACGGCACATTACAAGGCGCTAACACTGAGTTATACACCGAACTAGCCACCCAATACCCAAATATCAATTGGCAAGCCTCTGGTGGTATTGCCACATTAGACGATGTTGCCGCGGTTAGAGACAGTAAAGCTGGCGGTATCATTATTGGTAAAGCCCTATTAATTAATAACTTCACTGTTGAGGAGGCAATTACATGCTGGCCAAACGCATAGTCCCTTGTCTTGACGTTCGTGAAGGTAAAGTCGTTAAAGGGGTTCAGTTTAGAGACCATGAAATTGTAGGTGACATTGTTCCTCTAGCGGCACGATATGCCCAAGAAGGGGCAGACGAGCTGGTGTTTTATGATATTACCGCCAGCGCCCACGATCGAGTGATTGATAAGTCATGGGTAAGCCGAGTAGCTGAGCAAATTGATATTCCCTTTTGCGTTGCCGGTGGAATTAAAACCATTGAACAAGCACGTGAAAAGCTTGCTTTTGGTGCCGACAAAATATCAATTAACTCCCCTGCACTGACCGACCCAAGTTTAATTACTCGTTTACAAGATGAGTTTGGTCGCCAATGTGTAGTAATTGGAATTGATTCATTTTATGACTCTGAATCAAACAGCTATAAAGTTAAGCAATTCACTGGTGACGAAGCCGCCACTAAAGACACCCAATGGTTTACTCAAGATTGGGTTGAAGAAGTGCAAAAGCGCGGTTGTGGTGAGATTGTACTAAACGTAATGAATCAAGACGGCGTTCGTGGTGGTTATGACATAGAACAGCTCAGCATGGTTCGCAGTATTTGTGATGTGCCATTAATTGCTTCAGGCGGCGCAGGCACCATGGAGCATTTTAAAACCGTATTCGAACAAGCTAAAGTGGATGCCGCATTAGCCGCAAGTGTATTCCACAAGGGCATTATTGATATTGGCGAATTAAAGCAATATCTTCATACGCAAAACATTGCCATTCGACGCTAACTAATTAGCCAATAAGAGTTATTTATGACACAGAATATGATTGATACCGCCAGCATTGATTGGCAAAAACAAGATGGGTTAATTCCCGCAGTAGTGCAAAACCACTTAACAGGCAAAGTGCTGATGCTGGGATACATGAATCAAGCAGCATTAGATAAAACATTAGCCACTAAAATGGTAACCTTTTATAGCCGTTCAAAACAGCGTTTATGGACTAAAGGTGAAAGCTCAGGCAACACCCTTGAGTTAATCGCTATTGATAAAGACTGCGATAACGACAGCTTACTGGTTCAAGTGATACCAAATGGCCCAACATGCCACACCGGCACCGAAAGCTGCTGGCCAGACGGTAACGCACACTCATTTATTGATAACTTAACCAATGTGATTATTTCACGCAAAGGCCAAAGTGCAGACTCAAGTTACACTGCATCATTGTTTGAACGTGGAACCAAACGCATTGCACAAAAAGTAGGTGAAGAAGGCTTAGAAACAGCATTAGCCGCCGCAACAAATGACAAAGAAGAGCTAATCAATGAAGCCTCTGACTTAATGTACCACTTGATTGTATTGCTAGAAGACCAAGGCTTATCAATGGCAGAAGTAAATAAAAATCTGTTAGATAGACACAGCAAAGCGAAAAAGTAGATATTAAAATCAAAAGCAGATTCCGGCTCAAAAGCGTAACCGGAATGACGTTTAATCACGTCATCCTCGAGATCTGTTATCGAGGATCTGCTTGTTGACCTAAGCCAAATCTAAACATTAAAAACTAGATTCCGGCCCAGAATGACATTTAATCACGTCATCCTCGAGATCTCTTATCGAGGATCTGCTTTTTGACCTAAGCTAATTCTAAACATTAAAAACTAGATTCCGGCCCAAAAGCGTTACCGGAATGACGGGTACTTGGGCGTTAGCTGAATGACGGTCAACACCGTCATCCTCGAAATCTCTTATCGAGGATCTGCTTGTTGACCAAACCTAATTTAAACAGATAAAACTAGATTCCGGCCCAAAAGCATTGCCGGAATGACGGGGTATGGGGCGTAAGACGAATGACGGGTACTTGGGCGTTAGCTGAATGACGGTCAACCCCGTCATCCTTGAGATACCCAGCACCGTCATCCTTGAGATACCTAGCACCGTCATCCTCGAGATCTCTTATCGAGGATCTGCTTTTTGACCTAAGCCAAATCTAAACATTAAAAACTAGATTCCGGCCCAAAAGCATTGCCGGAATGACGGGGTATGGGGCGTAAGACGAATGACGGGTACTTGGGCGTTAGCTGAATGACGGTCAACACCGTCATCCTCGAGATACCCAGCACCGTCATCCTCGAGATCTCTCATCGAGGATCTGCTTTTTTCAAATTAGGCTGGTATATAAATCCAGCCAGTTTGGATTATTTTTCTCAATCAATTTTATCTTCCAATCTCTTCGCCACCCTTTCAACAGTTTCTCTCGAGTAATGGCATCATAAATATCATCATACATTTCGAAATAGACTAGGTTTTTAATATTATATTTTGAAGTAAAACCATCCGACATCTTTGTTTTATGCTGATAAACCCTTTTAATTAGAGATGACGTAACGCCAATATAGAGCGTACCTTTAGGCTTGTTGGATAAGATATACACATATGACTGCTGTTCCATAGCTAGTGATTCCATGTGAGATGGGGATATGAGTATATAGGATAATGAGTATTTAAAAACTAGATTCCGGCCCAAAAGCATTACCGGAATAACATTTAATCACGTCATCCTCGAGAGCTCTTATCGAGGATCTGCTTTTTGACCAAACCTAATTTAAACAGATAAAACTAGATTCCGGCCCAAAAGCATTGCCGGAATGACGGGTACTTGGGCATTGCCGGAATGACGTTTAATCACGTCATCCTCGAGATCTCTTATCGAGGTTCTGCTTGTTGATGTATGAACAAGCTATTCACTGCGATTGATCGTTAAATTGCCATCTAAGTGAATATCCCGTTGAGGGTAAGCGATGCAAATATCATGTTGGTTAAACAGCTCATAAATTCTAAAGCGCATTTCACTACGACGACGTCGGAGGTCGGTTTCTGATACGGCGTTAATCCAAAAAATCATGTCGAAAATTAACGCATTGTCGCCAAAATCTTCAAACATGACTAAAGGCTTAGGGCTTGCGAGTATGTCGTCACGTTCTTCAATTACTTGGAATAACAGTTTCTGAACCAATACCACATCAGAGCCATACGCAACGCCAACTCGTACAAATGTGCGTGCATTTTTATCTATTAAGGTCCAGTTGGTGACGGTGTTTTCTAGTAATTGACTGTTAGGGACTAACATATGCACACCGTCGTTTCGTCGTATTAAGGTCGAGCGCGTGTTGATGCATTCAACGACGCCTCTGGCATCGCCTACTTCTAAAAAGTCACCTATGCGTATTGGGCGCTCCCACATTAATATCCAGCCGGAGATGAAGTTATTAATGATGTTTTGCGCACCAAAACCCACACCAATGGCGATGGCTCCTGAGACAAATGCAAATGCGGTGAGTGGTATATTTAAAATATCCATGCTGGTAATGACTAACACCGCTATAGTCAGCACTAAATACACTCTTGAAAACAAATGAACCGCGTCGGCACTCACATTACGTTTTCGCAATGCATTGACAATTAACTTGCCAATACGATTAACGACAAACCACGCTAGAAATATGTACAGCGGTACCTGAATAATCTGTAATAGCGTTATCGGCCTATCATCATAGGTATAAACCACGAACGATAATGCTTCTAATAACTCATTAAAATCCATAATAGCGCTCCTACTTTGTTATTATTTAAGCGTGCCGGTACTTGTGTGATTAGTATATTGGCGGCTCACCTTCTGGGCGGGTTTTTAATATTTTTAAAAACCACATATATTGCTCAGGATAAGCTTTTATGACTTGTTCAACAATTTGATTTAATACTAAGGATTCGTCTTCTTTACTTACCATATTGTCAGCGGCTAATGGCGGTAATATCGTTGTTTTGAATACCCTAGCCTGTTTATCATAACCAATTTTAACTGGCAAAACCTTAGCATTACCGACTTTGGCTAAGCGCCCTACCACTGGTAGTGTGGCTTTGGTTGTGGCAAAAAACGGTGCAAATACACTTTGTTCTGGGCCAAGATCTTCGTCGGGTAAGTAGAAGAAACTATTATCTTGTTTCAATTCACTGATCAACGCCCGTATTCCCGCTTCTCGCATGTAAACTCGACCACCTTGGCTACTTCTTATTCGGTTACTAAACCAGTTGAACAGCTCGTTTCTGTGGGCTTTAACCATGGTGACCATCGGCAGTTCGAGGTTAACGCGAATCCCCGCGTATTCAATTGGCCATACATGAGGCATGATAAAAATAATGGGGTGTTTGTCTGCTCTAGCTTGTTGAATATGTTCTAGGCCTTCTAGCTGTACTCGACGTTTGATATGCGCATTTGAGCGAAACAATAGTTCAGCTTGTGAAAATAACACTAATATAAATGACTCTACATTTTCACTAATTAGCGCATCAACTTCATTGGGTGTTAATGCCGGAAAACATTGTTGAATATTGATTTTTGCCACTGATATTGGCTTTTTAGCAATAATTAACACTAATTTCGCCAATACTCGTGTTATTGGATCACGTATAAACGACGGCATTAAACCAAATATAAATAAGATGAAGATGGCTATCCATGTACCCCATAACCGCGGATGTAATAAGCCAATATAAAAGCTGGGGTCATAATGTTTTTGTTTACGTGCCAAAAGATAAACCTCATAAAAAAATTGCGGCAGAATAATAACACTTGATTTTTATTCAGCAAATATAAAAAGAGCCACTCTATTAAGAGTAGCTCTTTTAAAAACCTTGAATAAACAGATAAGCTTATTTCAACAAGCGATATTACTTCTTACCAGCGTTAGCGGCTTCTACTCGTGCTTTTAACTTCTGTCCAGGACGAAAAGTTACTACACGGCGAGCAGAAATTGGAATATCTTCACCTGTTTTTGGATTCCTTCCAGGTCTTTGATTCTTATCCCTAAGGTCAAAGTTGCCGAAACCAGATAACTTGACCTGCTCACCATTTTCGAGTGCTTCGCGAATTTCTTCAAAAAAAGACTCAACCATCTCTTTTGCTACACGCTTATTTAAACCTAGTGTTTCAAATAGATGTTCTGCCATTTCGGCTTTGGTAAGTGCCATACTTTAATCCCTCAACGATGCGTTGAACTCGGTCTTAAGAGCAGATACTACTGCATCAATCGTTGCGGTAATGTCTTTTTCTTCAAGTGTACGAGTAGTGTCTTGTAACGTAAGTGCGATTGCGAGGCTCTTTTTGCCTGCTTCTACACCTTTACCCTGGTATACATCGAACAAGTTTAAGCCAACCAACTGATTTTCGCCAACTTTTTTTATCAAACTTATAACATCTGTTGCAGAAACCTGTTCATCTACAACAACAGCGATATCACGTCGATTAGCTGGAAACTTAGATACTGCTTGGGCTAGCGGCAAACTGGCATGTAATAATGCGTCCAGTTCTAACTCAAAAACAATTGTTTTACCATTGAGACCAAAAGGCTTCTCCAAACTAGGATGTACTGCCCCAATATGGCCAATGACTCGATTATTTCTCAATATTTCAGCACATTGTCCTGGATGAAGCGCAGGATGTGTTGCTTCTTTAAAACTAAATTCTGAAGCGGCAACTGTCAAGCCGATAATTGCTTCTAAATCACCTTTTAAATCAAAGAAGTCAACCGTTTTCGACTCCATTGACCAGTGTTCATCGTTCTGTAAACCCGAAATAACCGCACCAATCATGGGTTGCTGGCGTACACCGGCATCGGCATTTTCGTCTGGAATAAAACGTAAACCGGTTTCAAATAAACGCACACGATTTTGCTGACGACTTTGGTTATGTCCCACGGCGGCAAGTAATCCAGTAAACATTGATAGTCTCATTGACGACATTTCAACAGAAATTGGATTAGGAAGAATCATTGACGCTTGCTCTGGATGAACCAGTGCTTGTAATTTTGGATCAACAAAGCTGTAAGTAATCGCTTCTTGGAAACCTCTGGCGACTAAGGTGTCACGAACGCGCTTGAGCGGAATATTTGATTCTTTATGATCAGACATACTTAACGCTGCTTGCGGAGCAATATTAGGAATATTGTTATAACCGTAAATTCGCGCAACTTCTTCGATTAAATCTTCTTCAATCGCCATATCAAAACGATAGGTGGCCGTTGTTACGGCCCAAGAATCAGCATTCACTTCTACGGTAAAACCTAGGCGTTCTAGAATTTCAACTACGTCAGCATCAGGAATTGGATGGCCAAGTGTTTTATCTAACTTGCTACGACGTAGGGTAATTTTAGCTGGCTTAGGTAAAAACTCTTGAGCAACAGCTTCAACTACTTGTCCTGCTTCACCACCACAAATATCTAATACTAGTCGTGTAGCACGGTCGATAACTTTATGCTGTAACTCTGGGTCAACACCACGCTCAAAACGATGTGATGAGTCTGTGTGAAGCCCTAAACGACGAGACTTACCCATGATCGCTAGCGGGGCAAAAAATGCGCACTCTAGTAGAATATCTTGAGTGTTTTCAGTAACACCAGTAGCTTCACCACCAAATACACCGGCTAATGCCACGGCTTTTTGGTCATCTGCAATGACTAAGGTGTCATCTGGCACGGTCACTTCATTACCATCTAATAAAGTTAGCTTTTCTTTACCGTCTGCTAAGCGAACGGTAATACCACCATTTAGCGTGTTTAAATCAAACGCATGCATTGGTTGACCAAATTCAATCAATACATAATTAGTAATATCAACAATGGGGTCAATTGAGCGAATACCGCTACGACGCAATTTTTCTTGCATCCATAACGGAGTGGCCGCTTTTACATTAATGTTTTTAACCACACGACCTAGGTAACGTGGGCAGCTTGCTTTATCAACTACGTTGATGCTGATTGGCGCATCAATGGTAGGGGCAACTGCTTGCCAGCTTGGCTCAGTAACGGCTTCACGGTTTAGTACGCCAACTTCACGTGCTAAGCCCGCCATGCCTAAACAATCGGCACGGTTTGCGGTTAAGTCTACGTCAATTACGGCATCTTCAAGATCAAGATATTCACGAACATTGGTGCCTACTGGTGCGTCAGTTGGTAACTCGATAATGCCATCACTTTCGATATCAATACCTAGTTCGCTGTATGAACACAACATGCCAAATGATGGCTGACCACGTAGTTTGGCCTTCTTGATTTTGAAGTCACCAGGTAGCACTGCACCAACCATTGCCACAGCAACTTTCAGCCCTAAACGGCAGTTAGGTGCACCACAAACGATGTCGATTAGCTCTTCTTCACCCACATTAATTTTGGTGACACGTAATTTGTCTGCATCTGGGTGCTGACCACACTCAACTACTTCACCGATGATTACACCGCTGAAATCAGCCGCAACAGGGTCGACACCGTCAACCTCTAAACCAGCCATAGTAATTTGGTGAGATAATTCTTCACGACTTACTGATGGGTTTACCCATTCACGAAGCCAAGATTCACTGAATTTCATGTTACATTTGCTCCGTTATTTAAATTGCTTTAGAAAACGTAAGTCGTTTTCAAAGAAGGCACGTAAATCGTTAACGCCATAACGCAACATGGTTAAACGTTCAACACCCATACCAAAAGCAAAACCAGAGTATTTTTCTGGGTCAATTCCAACACTACGAAGTACATTAGGGTGAACCATGCCACAACCTAATACTTCTAGCCATTTACCATTTTTACCCATCACATCAACTTCGGCTGACGGTTCAGTAAATGGGAAATATGACGGACGGAAACGCACTTGTAAGTCTTCTTCAAAAAAGTTGCGTAAAAAGTCATGCAAAATGCCTTTAAGCTCTGCAAAATTGACGTTTTCAGCAACCATTAAACCTTCAACTTGGTGGAACATTGGTGTGTGAGTTTGGTCATAATCGTTACGATATACACGACCTGGAGAGATAATACGTAATGGAGGCTGTTCATGCTCCATTGTACGAATTTGCACACCAGAAGTTTGAGTACGTAGCATTACCTTCGGGTTGAAATAGAAGGTATCGTGGTCAGCACGAGCTGGATGATGTTCAGAAATATTTAATGCATCAAAGTTATGAAAATCATCTTCGATTTCTGGGCCGTTTTTCACGGTAAAGCCTAACTCACCGAAAAAAGTTTCAATTCTTTCAATGGTACGCGTTACCGGGTGTAATCCACCATTGTCGATAGTGCGACCAGGTAAGGTTACATCAATTTTTTCTGCCGCTAGTTTGGCGGCAAGTTCAGAGGCTTTTAAACCATCAATACGCTCAGATAATTTCTGTTGTACGGTTTGTTTAGCTTGATTGACGGCTTGTCCAAAGGCAGGTTTCTCTTCTGCACTTAATTTACCCATCATCTTCATCATGTCAGTGATTTTACCTTTCTTACCAAGGTAATCGACACGGATATCATCCAATGCCTTTAGATCACTGGCCTGCTCTACTAACGCTAAGGCTTGTTCTACGATCTCTGTTAACTGCTGCATTTATTCATCCACTGCATCTGGGCATTTTTAATGCTAATTATACTGTCTTAATTGACAGCATGACGACTTAACCACATATGAGTAAATCTCACTGGTTAAGGTCATTGGTTAAAATAAAAGATTTAAATTTTACGTTAGCAGCCAGCTAATTACTAGGTTTTTAATAGGCTTTAGACGCTTTTTGTGGATTTTTATTAGTGATACAGGTGTTCTAGGTTTGTTTTAACCCGACTCACTATTAATAGATAAGTTTTGCTGACTAATAGCAGCTATAAAACCATAGGTTTTTAGGCAGTTTGTTACCCATCTACACTTTAAGCTCAAAATGCGAACAGTTAAATTACATTTTGACACTAATCGTTAAAGTTCACTCGCTAATTGTCGATAAACGATTATATTTATTTTACCTAAACTGTTTTTCAACAAGCCCACATATTAAACAGAGGCAATAATGAGAGAAGTAAAATTTAGATGGATTGACCAATATCTCATCCATATGACGTTAAAAACCAAGTTCACTATTTTAGCAGTCGTGCCCATGTTGATGATAATCGGGCTGACCTTGTTTATTAACCATCAACATCATCAAGATATTGTGGCGTCAAATGTTGATAATCATTTAACTCTGCTGAATCATACCAATCAGTATATGGGAAATACCTATGACTTATTAGGTGAAGATAAAGCCGGTCAACTTAGCCAACAATTATCCAACAACAGCCGAATTACCGAGGTTAACTCACTAAATTCAGCCCAAAGAAAATTGGCTCAAACTGGTGGTGGGTTTATTGAGGCTGGTAGCCGCTTTCAAATTATTAGCGGTATTAATAATCATGATAAAGTTATTGTATCTGACCTGCCCTATGATGATTTAATTAAAGAAACCAACAGTATTACTGCAGCCTATGGTGTGATGTCGATGCTGTTGATTGTGTTATTTATTTTTGCTTACTACATTTCAACTTTTGTTGGTGGCGCATTATATACCACTGTAATGGCATTAAAACGAGCCGCCAATGGCGACTTAACAGGTCGATTAAACTTCTTTGAAGTGAAAGACGAGTTCAGTATTTTAGCTATTAGTATCGACGCACTTGTGGAGCGTCAACACAACCTAGTTAAACAAATTACCCAAGCAACGGAACAAATTAGAACGGTCGTATCTGGTTTTAGATCAACGGCGCAAGATGGTCAGTCTTTAGCCGTTAATCAACGCCAACATTTAGATTCTTTAGCAACAGCTATGGAAGAAATGACCGCTGCCGTGAAAGAAGTTGCCCGCAATGCTGAACAATCATCTGCTGAAACCGAAGAAGCAAACAATCAAGTGTCGGCAGGCTCAAAAGACATTGAAACCACGGTTCATGCGATTGATGTGTTATCGGATGAAATTGGTCAAGCATCTAATGCTGTGTCTGCGTTAAACGAAAATGCCACAAAAATTGATGCTGTGGTCACGACCATTAATGCCATTTCTGAACAAACTAACTTACTCGCCTTAAACGCTGCTATTGAAGCGGCTCGTGCCGGTGAGCAAGGTCGAGGTTTTGCAGTAGTCGCCGACGAAGTAAGAACATTAGCAGGACGTACTCAAGCGGCAACGGTTGAAATTAAAGCCATGATTGAAGCACTGCAATCTGGTACACAAAACCTCACTCAAGTGATGTCTCGCACTGTAGAGCAAGCTGCTGAAGGTAAGAAACATGTACTTCAAACTGGTGAAGACTTATCAAACATCGCACATCATAGCCATAAGGTGCTTGAAATGAGCGTATTGATAGCCACTTCGGCAGATGAGCAGTCAGCTGTAGCCAATGAGATCGCAACAAACTTGATGGAAATTAGAAACCAGTCTCACAATGTTGAGCAGTCTGCTAATGAATCTGTATCGGGCTGTGACGAGTTACATGCCACAGCGGAACAACTTGACCACTTACTGGTAGGTTTAAAAGTATAAATTAACTCTGCTAAGTTCATTGCTGAAAGGCATTAAAAAAGCCCGCTAATCAGTTATTGATTAGCGGGCTTTTTTAGCAAGCTTGCTACAACAATACAAATCACATGGCTAAATCAACCCGCACATAACCTTGTAAATACACTACACGTACCTCATCACCGGCATTAAAAATCATCCCGGGATCTAAGTCTTGAATTACCATTACTTTAGTGCCGTCATCAAGATTTATCATTAGCTCAACGAGTTTATATTCTAAGTAATATTGATTATTACCATATTGGTGTCCTATTCCACCGCCTAATAACGCACCCAGCACGGTAGCTACGTCTTGGCCTGAACCGCCCCCAAACTGATGACCAATAACCCCACCCACTAACGCACCGCCAAACGTTCGCCAGCCTTGGTTTCTATCTTCAACCAATTGCTTTTCAGTGACATTTTTTACCGATTCGATATTGCCATAGATTACCTTTTCAACCGGTACGGCTTCGTTTCTGTTATAGGTGGCGTAGCTGGGAGTACTCACCATGAATAACACCAGACCCGATAACAAAAATAGGTAAAATTTGTTTTGTTTAATGTTCAACATAGACTTTTTCCGCTAAGTTATAGGTAAGGCCAATATGCTTACTATAATCAATTGTGAATTCACTGTCTTATTTAAATGAACTAACTCACTTCCCGTCGCCAGAGCTAGCACTGGTTGAGCCCAACGGCTTATTGGCAGTTGGAGGAGATTTATCAACCAAGCGTTTGTTAGAAGCTTATTACAATGGCATTTTTCCTTGGTTCAACCCTGACGATCCTATTTTATGGTGGTCGCCAGATCCAAGAGCGGTATTCATCCCAAAGCTTCATTTTGGCAGTAAAAGTTTAATTAAAGCACTTAAAAAGACTCATTGGCGATTTACGATTAATCATGCGTTTGCTGATGTCATCACAGCCTGTGCTCAACCCAGATCATATCAGCAAGGTACTTGGATTAGCTCAGACATTAAAACGGCCTACTTTGAGCTACATCAAGCGGGATATGCACATTCCATAGAGGTATGGGACGGTGATGAGTTAGTGGGCGGCTTGTATGGTATTCCTGTGGGAAGTACTTTTTGTGGAGAGTCCATGTTTCACCGACAAACTAATGCGTCTAAAGCCGCTTTTGCAGTATTAAATCAGCATTTGGCTAAACATCATTTTGAATTAATTGATGCCCAAGTACCTAACGATCATCTAACGAGCCTTGGGGCGACTATCCTGAAGCGGCAAGATTTTTTATGCCATTTAAAGCAGTCGCGAGTGAAGCAAATTCCGGCATCGATATGGCAAAAACAAGAGGTAAAACTTGAATTCTAAGTCAGTATCAGTGGGAATAAGTAAGCCTTTTGACTGTAGCTATATTGCTGGCCAAAAAGAGCAATTGCTGGTAATTCAAGAGTCTGAATTAGACAGCCAGCTTTTTGAGCAGTTATTAGCGATGGGATTCAGGCGCAACGGTAACGCCATTTATAAACCCAAATGCCCAAGCTGTGACAAATGCTTGTCTATTCGCATTCCAGTGAAATCATTTACCTTGTCTAAAAGGCAGAAACGCACCTTAAAGAATAATCAGAACTTTCATTGGAAAGTGGTTAATCAAACCACTGCTGCTCACTATGAGCTTTATGAGCGTTATATTGCCGCACGGCATCAAGACGGGCCAATGTATCCGCCTTCGCAATCTCAGTTCGATGACTTTTTGTTATGTGACTGGCTACCGCCCACGTTTATTGAGCTTTATGACCAAGATAAATTAATTGCCGTCGCGGTGACTGACAACCTGCACTACAGCCTTTCAGCAATTTACAGTTACTTTGACCCAGATTATGAAAAAAACTCACTTGGGTCGTTAATGATTCTGATTCAGTGCCAATTAGCCAAGTCTTTAGGGAAGCATTTTTTGTATTTAGGCTATCAAATTGACGAAAACCGCAAGATGTCTTACAAGCGTCAATATCGTCCATATCAAATTTTAATGCAAAATGGTTGGCAAAATGGTGAACAAGTTCACCCTCTTTCGCCCTAAGTTTTGATAACAGTCTTTACAGACAACAGATTTTACGGCATGATACGCCCGATTTTCATATTTGAAGGCTAATGGGATAATTTATTAATGGCGAAAGAAGACAACATTGAAATGCAGGGCACTATCCTTGAGACCTTGCCAAACACAATGTTCCGCGTAGAGCTTGAAAATGGACATGTGGTGATAGCCCACATTTCTGGCAAAATGCGCAAAAACTACATCCGTATTTTAACTGGTGACAAAGTCACGGTTCAGTTGACTCCTTATGATTTAACCAAAGGACGTATTGTCTTCCGCGCACGTTAATTAAGTTTGTTGAATTAGTTTACGTATGAAAAAAACCGACGTTAAAGTCGGTTTTTTTATGTCTACTATTCGGTAATAGCCAGTTTAAGCAGTCTCAATAAGGTCAATAAAAAGCCAGTAAAGAATCCACCTTCTGAAGAAGGTAGCTTTAATTTAGCCCCCTAAAAGGGGGCGTTGTCTACTGTAACGTGAATAAATCTTAGCTTGAACAGTCAAGTTTGACGAAAGTTCATAGCTTCAATCTAATCAATTGCCTGCCGCTGGGATGTTCAGGATGAACGGAATGTCGTGAGGGCATCGAGAAAAGTTCGTGAGCTTGGCATGGATGCCAAGTTAGCTTACGTTAGGCCAGGGTCACTCCTTGGCATCCCTGCCACCGTGACATTTGTAAATCCATTTACTTCAGATACCTATCGGAAGCGTTGGAGAGATTTTGTATTAGCCGACAATGACCGAAGGCAGATACCAACGAAGTTAAAAGCTGGATCAATCCCCATCGAAAATTATGCGCTTTTCAGCATTTATCGTCTGGGGCGGCAGGGCCAATTTCTTTAATAAAGAGTATAGAGGGTATTGCTGTTGATACCCTTTTGGCCGGTGCAGGATGGAATCCTGCGATGTTAATCCAAACGGAATTTGGAAAGTCAGACTTCAAATTAACATGAGTAGATATTCAGGCAAAGCCTTATTGATGATAACCACCTACTGAAGTAGGTGGTTTAGGGGCTGAAAATAAAAAAGCACCAAAGGGGATCGCCGCTTTAGTGCTATTTAGTACGTTACAGGCTCAGTGATGAGCTGTCTTATGAGACTTTTTCTGGTGCTTGGCAATTAATATTAATTTCGCCATTTTTCACATCAATATGAGCAACCCCACCTGATACTAATTCACCAAATAGAATTTCGTCTGCTAATGGACGTTTAATTAAATCAGTCACTACACGTCCCATCGGTCTAGCCCCCATATTTTTGTCGTAGCCTTTTTCAGCTAGCAAGGTACGGGCCTCATCAGACACATCTAACGTCACTCCTTTATCGTCAAGTTGTGCTTGCAGCTCAACTAAGAACTTATCAACCACTTTGGCGATAACGGTCATATCTAAATGATTAAACCAAACGATTGAATCTAGGCGGTTTCTAAACTCAGGTGAAAACACCTTGTTAATTTCGGCCATAGCGTCTTGTGAATGATCTTGCTGTTGGAAACCAATGGATTTACGAATGGTTTCTTGCACACCCGCATTGGTTGTCATCACTAAGGTTACGTGTCTGAAGTCTGCTTTACGACCATTGTTATCGGTTAAGGTACCGTGATCCATAACTTGTAATAACAGGTTATAAACTTCAGGATGGGCTTTTTCAATTTCATCCAGTAATACCACGCAATGTGGATTTTTAATCACGGCGTCGGTTAACTGTCCACCTTGGTCATAACCGACATACCCTGGAGGCGCACCAATTAAGCGCGAAACCGCGTGGCGCTCCATGTACTCAGACATATCAAATCGAATCAATTTAAGGTTAAGCGCTACCGCTAACTGATTAGTGACCTCAGTTTTACCCACACCGGTTGGGCCAGCAAACAGGAAACTACCGACTGGCTTTTTATCGCTACCTAAACCACTGCGAGATAAGCGAATGGCAGATGACAAGCTCTCAATCGCTTTGTCTTGTCCAAACACCACCATTTTAAGGTTACGTTCAAGGTTCTTGAGTAAGTCTTTATCAGAAGACGATACTGACTTCTCAGGAATTCGGGCTAATTTAGCAATAATGGCTTCAATTTCACCTTGCCCTACGGTCTTTTTGCGCTTGCTTTGCGGCATCATCACCATGCGCGCCCCGGCTTCATCAATTACATCAATGGCTTTATCGGGTAGATGACGGTCATTAATATGTTTGGCTGATAAAATAGCCGCACTACTAATAGCCGCTTGAGTATATCGAACTCCGTGGTGTTCTTCGTATTTTGATTTAAGTCCCATCAAAATCTTTGTGGTTTCTGCCACAGACGGCTCATTGATATCAATCTTTTGGAAGCGACGCGCTAGGGCACGGTCTTTCTCAAAAATACTTTGATATTCTTGGAACGTGGTTGAGCCCATGCAACGCAACTTACCACTTGATAATAAAGGCTTAAGTAAGTTTGACGCATCCATCACCCCGCCTGACGCAGCACCGGCTCCAATGATGGTGTGAATTTCATCAATAAACAAAATGGCATGTTCGTCGGCGCTAAGTTCTTTTAGCAGGCTTTTGAATCGTTTTTCAAAATCGCCTCGGTACTTTGTACCGGCTAATAATGAACCTAAATCGAGCGAGTAAACCGTGGCATCAGCCATCACTTCTGGCACTTGATTATTAACAATACGGTACGCTAACCCTTCTGCAATAGCGGTTTTACCTACCCCTGCTTCACCTACTAATAACGGGTTATTTTTACGGCGACGACATAAAGTTTGTACCGCACGCTCAACTTCTGCATCTCGGCCAATTAGTGGGTCAATAATGCCATCAATAGATAATTGGTTTAAGTTAGCGGCAAACTGCGCCAACATGCTTTTTTCTTCACTAGCCTCAGCAGTTTCGTCAAGATTATCGCTTGGGCTTGAGTCTTCAGCTTTGTCTTCGTCTTTTGAAAAACCGTGGGAAATATAATTCACCACATCTAAACGGGTAATATCACACTTACGTAATAAGAAAACAGCTTGTGATTCTTGCTCACTAAAAATCGCCACCAGCACATTGGCTCCGGTAACTTCATTTCGTCCAGAAGATTGCACATGGAAAACGGCGCGTTGTAATACACGTTGAAAACCTAGTGTGGGTTGAGTCTCTTTTTCTTCAGTGCTTTCAGCAATGATGGGTGTGGTTTGTTGAATGAAATTATACACTTCTTCACGAAGTTTATTGACGTCAGCCCCACAAGCAACAAGTGCTTCATAAGCCGCTGGGTTATCTAATAGCGCTAATAATAAATGTTCTACCGTCATATATTCATGACGCGAATCTCTAGCTTGCTGAAACGCTAGGTTCAAAGTGACCTCAAGATCTTTGTTCAGCATAGGCACCCCCTCAAATTAACTACAAGACTGCAGAGTAAGATTATTCTTTCTCTAAGCTACACAGTAGCGGATGTTGGTTTTCTCTTGCAAATTGATTTACTTGTAACACTTTTGTCTCTGCAATCCCAAATGGATAAACGCCACATATTCCTTTTCCTTTGTGGTGAATAGCCAGCATGATATCGACAGCTTGTTGCTCATTCTTATCAAAAAAACGTTGTAGCACTTCTACAACAAAGTCCATAGGCGTGTAATCATCGTTATTCAGAACCACCTTATATAAGTTGGGACGTTGAATATCTGATTCAAGCTTTTCTTCAATTTTTTCAATACTGCCTGTTTTAGCCATGCTTTAATACTAGCCTCTCATTTCAATCTAGACCACATGATAATAAATAATATTATCAATGTTGTCTTTTTGTTAAATTTTTACTTGACATCTTTCTGTACAAATTTCATTCTGTCTACTAGGCGGCAATTTGAGACCGCTGGATAATAAGTTTTACTATCATACTGGTAAGTAGACAACAGAAGGAAGTGGAAGTATGGCAAGCGGAACTGTTAAATGGTTCAACAACGCCAAAGGATTCGGGTTTATTTGCCCAGATCAGGGTGGCGAAGATGTATTTGCGCATTATTCAACTATAGAAATGGAAGGTTACCGAACGCTTAAAGCGGGTCAACCGGTTTCTTTTGAAGTAGAACAAGGCCCTAAGGGTATGCATGCTTCAGCCATTTCACCAACTAATTAGTTGCTGAAATCATAAAACAAAAAGACAGGGATTTTAATCCCTGTCTTTTTATTTTCAGTAAAGTATTTTAGTTTAGCCTTAACTATTACGACTAACTTGCTAACTTTTATCGATTATATGAATTTTATATATCAATAAAAAACGCGCCATAATGGCGCGTTTTTATTAGTACATTGTCACTTAGGTTAAGATTAACCCGCTACAACGCTATTTAGTGTGTTACTTGGACGCATAGCTTTTTCAGCTTTAGCGGCATCTAAACGGTAGTAACCGCCTAAATCAACTGCTGGGCCTTGAGCTTGGCTTAACTCCGCAACAATAACTTCTTCGTTAGACGCTAAATCAGCCGCTAACTTAGCAAACTTATCTGCTAATGCAGGGCTAGCTGTTTGAGCCACTAATGCTTGAGCCCAATAAAGCGCTAAGTAGAAGTGAGAACCACGGTTATCTAACTCACCTACACGACGTGAAGGAGACTTGTTGCTGTCAAGGAACTGACCAATTGCTACGTCTAATGCATCAGCAAGTACTTGCGCATCAGCGTTACCAGTAGTTTGGCTTAGGTGCTCTAATGATGCTGCTAGTGCTAAGAACTCACCTAATGAATCCCAACGTAAGTGGTTTTCTTTTTCAACTTGTTGAACGTGCTTAGGTGCTGAACCACCTGCACCCGTTTCAAATAGTCCACCGCCATTCATTAAAGGCACAATTGACAGCATTTTAGCACTGGTGCCTAGTTCTAGAATTGGGAATAAGTCAGTTAGGTAGTCACGTAATACGTTACCAGTTACTGAAATAGTATCTTCACCTTTGATGATGCGCGCTAACGTGTGACGAGTTGCGTCAACTGGAGACATGATTTGAATGTCTAAACCATCTGTAACATGATCTTTAAGGTATAGGTTTACTTTTTTGATTAACTCAGCATCGTGTGCGCGGTTGCTGTCTAACCAGAAAATTGCTGGAGTATTACTTAAACGTGAACGTTTAACCGCTAATTTAACCCAATCACGGATTGGCGCATCTTTAACCTGACACATACGGTAAATGTCGCCCGCTTCAACAGCGTGGCTCATTAATACGTCACCGGCTTGGTTGATCACTTTAACTGTACCAGCAGCTTGAATTTCAAAGGTTTTATCGTGGCTACCGTACTCTTCCGCTTTTTGCGCCATTAAGCCTACGTTTGGTACGCTACCCATCGTCGTTGGGTCAAATGCGCCATTGGCTTTACAGAATGCGATAGTTTCTTGATAAACACCCGCGTAACAACGATCTGGAATCATTGCTTTAGTATCTTTTAATTGACCATCCGGGCCCCACATTTGGCCAGATGAACGAATAGCTGCAGGCATAGACGCATCAATAATGATGTCACTTGGTACGTGTAAGTTAGTGATACCTTTGTCTGAATCAACCATAGCTAATGCTGGACGCTCAGCGTATACCGCTGCAATATCAGCTTCAACTTCAGCACGTTGTGCATCAGGAAGTGATTTAATTTTGGCATATACATCACCAAAACCATTGTTCACATCAACACCTAACTCATCAAATAAAGCACTGTGCTTATCAAATACCGCTTTAAAGAACACTTTAACAGCATGACCAAATAGAATCGGGTCAGAAACTTTCATCATGGTTGCTTTTAAGTGAAGTGATAATAAAACATCTTCTGATTTAGCCGCTTCAATTTCACGAGTATAAAAATCAACTAAGGCTTTATTGCTCATGACAGCAGCATCAATCACTTCATCTTGTAATAAAGCTAAACCTGATTTTAATACTTGCTCAGTGCCATCAGCTTTTGCAAGTACGATGCTAACGGTATCTGCTGCAGATAATGTTATAGATTGCTCACTACCGTAAAAATCACCTTCTGACATATGTGCGACGTGAGACTTAGAGTCAGCAGCCCATTTACCCATTGAATGTGGGTTTTTCTTAGCGTAATTTTTAACAGAAGTTGGAGCGCGACGGTCAGAGTTACCTTCACGTAAAACTGGATTTACCGCACTACCTTTAATTTTGTCATAACGAGATTTCGCTTCTTTTTCAGCGTCATTTTTTGGCTCGTCAGGATAGTTAGGAATGTCATAACCTTTAGCTTGAAGCTCAGCGATACAAGCTTTAAGTTGAGGAATTGACGCACTGATGTTTGGCAGTTTGATAATGTTAGCTTCTGGAAGTTTTGCTAACTCTCCAAGCTCAGATAGCGCATCACCAATTTTTTGCTCTGCCGTTAAATTTTCAGGAAAGTTTGCTATAACGCGACCCGATAAAGAGATGTCACGAGTTTCAACTTTTACGCCAGCGGCATCGGTAAAGGTACGGATAAGCGGTAATAATGAAAGCGTTGCCAGTGCCGGCGCTTCATCAGTTTCAGTATAAATAATCGTTGGAGAGTTATCTTTCATGGTTTTTCCTACATTATTGTAAATTAATAATTTTTAAGAATATTATGCTGCGGATATGTTGAAGTATTCACGGTTTTTGCATCAAGCAAGATGATTATCTTTATGCTGTGATGAAATTACTTTTAACCATTAATGCTCAATAGCTAACAGTAATTTTTGTGAACTCCCCTATCCCATTTATTATTTTTATAAGAACATCTATCATTGCTATTCAATGCAGCAATGCAAAATCAATAAGTTAGACTTAAAGCCACCTACCAATTTTTAAAAAAAATTAGGTGCAGATCACATTTTTCAGGCCAACATCATAGAGCATTCTGAAGAATATTCAAATTCCACTTAAGGCCAATACGCAGTAAACTTACAATAATTATCTTTACTGATGGTTTTTTGTGCTTTTTATGCTCAATATTGCCGACTTTTTAGGTTTCTTTTTTCGTCTTGAACAAGGTATTTAGATTTTTATGGCGTTTTCTTCAGGCTTATCAAAAAACTCAACCCAAAAAACCGCTAAACAAAAATTCAGCAGCAATGCTAAAAGTTGGCCAAATTCAAAAGGGAAAAAAAACCATCATCCTAAAACTAAATCAACAAAGCCAAAAACCTCTAACCCAGTCATTGTGCTTTTTAATAAGCCTTTTGATGTATTGTGCCAATTTACTGATGAGGCAGGCCGCAAAACCTTAAAAGACTTTATATCGGTACCCGATGTATATGCTGCTGGCCGTTTAGATAGAGACAGCGAAGGGTTATTACTATTAACAAATGACGGACAATTACAGGCTCAAATTACTCAACCGACTAAAAAAACCTATAAAACCTATTGGGTACAAGTAGAAGGGATTCCGACTAATGAAGCCATTGCAGCTTTACAAAATGGCGTCGTGCTCAAAGATGGAAAAACTCTACCAGCAAAAGTTAGATTAATGGACGAGCCAGCAGTATGGCCTAGAAATCCGCCAGTCAGAGAGCGAAAGTCCATTCCCACCAGCTGGTTAGAAATTGAGATTTGTGAAGGTAAAAACCGCCAAGTAAGACGCATGACGGCCCATGTAGGTTTTCCGACCTTAAGATTAATTCGTTATAAAATAGGCCAATGGTGCTTAGATGACCTACCCAATGGCGACTTTAAAATTGTTAAAATGTAATGAGGGCTAATGATGACAGAGCGTTATAAACCCAATACCACGGTTGCCGCGGTAATTCATTCCTGTGGTAAATTTTTATTAGTTGAAGAGTTAATTGACAATAAAGTGGTGTTTAATCAACCCGCGGGGCATTTAGAAGCGCGCGAAACCCTACTACAAGCTTGCCAGCGAGAATTACTGGAAGAAACTGGTCTTGTTATTATACCCAGCGGCTTAGTGGGTATTTATCAATTTCAGGCCAAAGAAGACTTAGCCTTTGTCAGATTTACCTTTTGCGCAGAACTTCCAGTACAAGTTAATGCGGTGCCAAATGATGCCGCCATTACCAGAACCCACTGGTTTAGTCGTGATGAAGTGGCTCAAAGAATCAACCAACTACGTAGCCCGTTAGTACTTCAATCTATTGATGATTTTATCCAACAACAAGGCCAACACACCCCGTTAAGTTTAATTAATACTCAGTGCTTTTAATCGGTTTATCCTTGAAACACACAATCCCTACCCCAAGATAGCTCATACGGCCAATGCGTGATAGAATACGCGCCGCAGAAATTGCACATTATTTTTCATTTTGAAAGCTAACGGCTTTCAACGTTACGTATACGGTTTATAGGTTCTATGACATCAATTTCACCCACTAATGGTAAAAAAGTCATCGTTGGCATGTCTGGCGGTGTAGATTCTTCAGTTTCAGCATATCTGTTAATGCAACAGGGTTATGAAGTTGAAGGTCTGTTTATGAAAAACTGGGAAGAAGATGACACAGACGAATACTGTGCAGCCAGTGAAGACTTAAAAGATGCTCAAGCGGTTTGTGACAAGCTAGGCATTAAGCTTCATACGGTAAATTTTGCTGCTGAATATTGGGATAATGTGTTCGAGTACTTTTTAGCTGAATACAAGGCTGGCCGTACTCCAAACCCTGATATCATGTGTAATAAAGAAATTAAATTTAAAGCATTTTTAGAATTTGCTGATGAAATTTTAGATGCTGACTATATTGCAATGGGCCATTACGTTAGACGTCGTGACAATGCCGACGGCACAACTGAAATGCTTCGCGGTGTAGATAACAATAAAGATCAAAGCTACTTTTTATACACTTTAAGCCATGAACAAGTGGCTCGTAGTTTGTTCCCTGTTGGTGAGCTTGAAAAATATCAAGTACGCGACATTGCTAAAGAAATGGGCCTTATAACCCATGATAAAAAAGACAGTACCGGCATTTGCTTTATTGGCGAGCGTAAGTTTACTGACTTTTTATCAACTTATTTACCCGCTCAACCGGGTGACATTGAAACCGCCGATGGCGAAATTATTGGTACACATCAAGGTTTGATGTATCACACTCTTGGCCAACGTAAAGGTCTAGGAATTGGTGGATTAAAAAATAGCAGCGAAGACCCGTGGTACGTTGTCGATAAAGACTTAGACCGAAATGTATTAGTTGTCGCCCAAGGTGGTAATCACCCAAGATTAATGTCTGTCGGCATGATAGTAAATCAATTACATTGGGTTGATAGAAAAGGCCCTGCTGATAAAAGCCATATCAGTGTTAAAACCCGTTATCGCCAACGCGATGTAAGCTGTCAAATAAAGCATGTTGATAATGACACCATTGAAGTGATATTTGACCAAGAAGTGGCTGCCGTAACACCAGGGCAGTCAGCAGTATTTTATGATGGTGACGTTTGCTTAGGCGGCGGTATCATTGACAATTTAATTAGAAGATAGGTAAGCCACACCGTGACTGACAGTATCTTACATGAACGCACCATGGCATTTGCTGGCATATTACAAGCCATTGGTCAGGTGCAATATATCGCTCGTCATGGCGAAAGTGACGAGCAAGCCCTCGCGGCAAGTCTTCAGACAATTCTGGTGACCAATCCAGATAACACAGCCGATGTTTACCCCAATAAAGACTTATTAAATAAGGGCTACCAGCTGATTCAAAATCAGCTTGGCGATGGCAGCAATAAAGACGTTGAAACTACCCGTTATTTAGTCGGTATTTTAGCGCTAGAACGCAAACTTGCTCGTTCATCCGATGGCATGGGCATGCTGGCCGAGCGTATCAATCAAGTGCACCGTCAACTACATCACTTTGCTATTACTGACGAACAAGTCATCGCCAATTTTGCCAGTATTTACAGCGATGTTATCAGTGCTTTGGGGCCTAAATTACAAATTTCAGGTAATCCCGCATTCTTAAAGCAAACCAATGTGCAGAACAAAATTCGCGCCTTGCTTTTAGCAGCAATGCGCAGTGCGGTACTGTGGCGTCAACTCGGTGGTAAACGACGCCATTTAGTGTTTGCACGTAAAGCGATATATGACGTGGCTGTTAACAGTCAAAAAAATAATTAATCGATTCACCCTACAACAAAAGTTCATCAAGGAGCTTCAAATGGATCTTTCCGCACTAACTGCTATCTCTCCGGTAGACGGTCGTTATGGTAGTAAAACCGCTTCATTAAGAGGGATTTTCAGCGAGTTCGGTCTTACTAAGTACCGCGTACAAGTTGAGATTAACTGGTTAAAACTTTTATCTAGCTGCCCAGAAATTGAAGAGGTGCCACCGTTCAGCGAGTCGGCATTAACGTTACTGGATAGCATCAAAGACAACTTCAGTGAGCAAGATGCATTACGCGTTAAAACCATTGAAAGCACCACTAACCACGACGTAAAAGCGGTTGAGTACTTTATTAAAGAAAAAATTGCTGACAATGCCGAGCTAGTTGCGATTGATGAGTTTGTTCATTTTGCTTGTACTTCAGAAGACATTAACAACCTTTCTCATGCGTTAATGTTAAAAGAAGCCCGTGAGCAAGTACTTGTGCCTTATTGTCAGCAAATTGTTGACGGTATTAAAAAGCTTGCCCATGACAACAAATCAGTACCATTAATGTCACGTACCCACGGTCAACCAGCCTCTCCTTCTACCTTAGGTAAAGAAATGGCTAACGTTGTCGTGCGTTTAGAGCGTCAATTAAAGCAAATTGAAGCTGTTGAAATTATGGGTAAAATCAATGGTGCTGTGGGTAACTACAATGCTCACCTTTCTGCCTACCCAGAAGTTGATTGGCATGCCCTTTCACAGCGCTTTGTTACCAGCCTAGGTATCAACTGGAATGCATATACCACTCAAATTGAGCCACATGATTACATTGCTGAGCTATTTGATGCCATTGCCCGTTTCAATACCATCTTAATCGACTTTGACCGTGATATCTGGGGTTACATTGCCTTAGGTCACTTCAAACAACGTACTATTGCTGGTGAAATTGGTTCTTCGACCATGCCACACAAAGTTAACCCAATCGACTTTGAAAACTCAGAAGGTAACTTAGGCATTGCTAACGCATTAATGCAGCATTTAGCCGCTAAACTTCCTGTTTCTCGCTGGCAACGTGACTTAACTGACTCTACTGTTTTACGTAACTTAGGTGTTGGTATGGCTCACTCATTAATTGCTTATCAAGCAACCTTAAAAGGGATCAGCAAGTTACAAGTTAATGAAGAGCATTTACGTGCCGAATTAGACGTTAACTGGGAAGTACTAGCAGAGCCAGTTCAAACCGTTATGCGTCGTTATGGTATTGAAAAACCTTATGAGAAGTTAAAAGAACTGACTCGTGGTAAGCGTATTGATGCACAACAATTAGCGGTATTTATTGATGGCCTTGAGCTACCAGAAGCCGTTAAAGTTGAGTTGAAAAAAATGACTCCAGCTAACTATATTGGTCGTGCTGAAGCCTTTGTTGACGAATTAAACTAATTCACACAACAATTATCCTAGAGCTATAATTTGCTTTAGGTAACGATTTAGCGGCAACCTGTTTTCAGGAGGCCGCTTTTTATTTCGATAGCTATAATACAGGTCTAAACATGTATCAACTCACATTCGACACGCAAGCGTTTATCAAACAACAATGGCAAAAAAAGCCTATTGTAATTAAGCAAGCTTTTGCCAACTTTGAAGATCCAATCGCAGCGGATGAATTAGCGGGTTTAGCCTGTGAAGAAGAAATTTCAGCTCGTATTGTTGTTACAAAGGACAACGGCTGGGAAGTTATTCAAGGGCCATTTGAAGATTATGACACTTATGGTGAAAGCCATTGGCAATTATTAGTTCAAGCCGTTAATCATTGGTATCCGGATTCACAGCCATTAGTAGAAGCATTTAGGTTTTTACCTGACTGGCGTTTTGACGACTTAATGGTGTCATTTGCCACTCCACAAGGTGGTGTTGGCCCGCATATCGACAATTACGATGTATTTATTATTCAAGGTGAAGGTGAACGCCGTTGGCGTGTGGGTGACAAAGGCGATCACAAAGTCAGAGGTGGCGACAAAACCTCACCATTAGTAGAAGACTTCGAACCGATTATTGATGTGATACTTGAAAAAGGTGACCTGCTATATATTCCACCCGGCTACCCACATTGTGGCGAAACACTCACACTCGCATTAAGTTATTCGGTTGGCTTTAGAGCACCTAGCCAGCAAGAGCTACTTACCCAATTAGCAGACTCATTAATTGATACTAACAGCGGCCATAAACGCTTTGAGTCGGATTCTGAATCTGCAGAGCCAGGCATGGTGAGCCAGTCGCAACAGCAAGGCATTATGCATTTACTTGCCGAGCTTGCTAATCAACCTGATAAGTACCAAACCATGTTGGGTCAGTTACTCAGTCAAAACCGCTTTGAATTAGATATTTGTGAAGGTGAAGAGGCATTAGATACTGATGAATTGGTTGACTTAGTTAGTCAAGGTGCAAGCATCGCACGTATTGGTGGCCTTAAAGTATTGCGCTTAGAGGGTGATTTAAATAGTCGTTTATTTATCAACGGCGAAGTTTATCCGTTAGCTACTGCGACTGAAGAAGAATTACTGACTTTGGCAAATGAAAATTGGCTTGAGAATGAACAAGCTCAGCAACTTTGTGGCAATAACGAAATAGCCTCGCTAATGGTTACTTTAATCAACCAAGGTCTATACTACTTGGCAGAATAGTACAGCACTCGATATTGACTTTAAGCGCCGCCAGCTTCGAGATGCCACTAACATTCTCGAACGACCTTATATCGTCAGCTTCGAGGCCCCAACTCCGCCAACCTACAGGCCCCAAACTCCGTCACCCTCGAGGTCTTTTATCGAGGGTCTGCTTTACTGCAATAATTAAGTGAATCCAATAGCATAAACAACAGATTCCGGCCCACAAGCATTACCGGAATGACGGATTGCTCTAATGACAGGGATATCAAACATTGTCGGAATGACGGGTTAGTCACCATTAACTAGGCTATGCATTCGTTATCCTCCCCCCCCCTGCACCGTCACTCTTGAGTTTTCCTAATTCCGCCACGCTCGAACTCTCAAAACCGTCACCCTCGAGTAACCCAAACTCCGTCACCCTCGAGGTCTTTTATCGAGGGTCTGCTTTACTGCAATAATTAAGTGAATCCAATAGCATAAACAACAGATTCCGGCCCACAAGCATTACCGGAAT
>NZ_JAKIKP010000008.1 GCF_023284065.1 Shewanella gaetbuli
TAAATCTTCAGGGTTTAGCTCAGGTAAGTCTGGTAACTCATCTTGTACGGTCCCTAAAATTTCAACACGCTTGATAGAGTCGATACCTAAATCGGCTTCCATATCCATGCTCAGTTCTAGCATTTCACTTGGGTAGCCGGTTTTGTCAGCAACAACGCTCATCATGGTGCTTTGTACTGTTTCAGCGTTTAAACCTGAAGCACTGGCTTGAGTGGTTGGCGTTGCAGAAGTTACTGCTTGAGTTGCAGCAGGTACAACAGCTAATTTGCTGTTCATGTAGTCAACAATTTCACCTAGAGTGCGGCACTCGGCTAAATCTTCAGGGTTTAGCTCAGGTAAGTCTGGTAACTCATCTTGTACGGTCCCTAAAATTTCAACACGCTTGATAGAGTCGATACCTAAATCGGCTTCCATATCCATGCTGAGCTCTAGCATTTCACTTGGGTAACCCGTTTTGTCGGCAACAACGCTCATCATGGTGTTTAATACTTGCTCAGCGTTTAAGCTAGATGTGCTGGCTTGAGTTGTGTGAGCTGCTTGAGCCGTTGAAGCTGCAACCGCTTGAGCACCGCCCGCAGGTAGCTTGCTGTTCATGTAGTCAACAATTTCGCCTAGAGTGCGACACTCGGCTAAATCTTCTGGGCTAAGCTCTGGTAGCTCTGGTAACTCATCTTGTACCGTGCCTAAAATTTCAACACGCTTGATAGAGTCGATACCTAAATCGGCTTCCATATCCATGCTCAGTTCTAGCATTTCGGTTGGGTAGCCGGTTTTGTCTGCCACAACGCTTAGCATGGTATTTAATACTTGCTCAGCGTTTAAGCCTGATGCGCTGGCTTGAGTTGTATTAGTTGCTTGAGCCGTTGAAGCAGCAACCGCTTGAGCGCCGCCCGCAGGTAATTTGCTGTTCATGTAGTCAACAATTTCGCCTAGAGTGCGACACTCGGCTAAATCTTCTGGGCTAAGCTCTGGTAAGTCTGGTAACTCATCTTGTACTGTGCCTAAAATTTCAACACGCTTGATAGAGTCGATACCTAAATCGGCTTCCATATCCATACTAAGTTCAAGCATTTCGGTTGGGTAGCCGGTTTTGTCTGCCACAACACTCAGCATAGTATTTAATACTTGGTCGGCATTTAAGCCTGTTGCTACTTCTTCAGCAGGAGCAGCTTTTGCTTCAACCACTTTCGCTTCAACAACTGGTGCGACTGGCGCAACGGGTTTAGCCGCTTGCACTGATGGTGTAACACTTGGTTGAACCGGTGCTGCAGCTGGTTGAGCAACAGGTTGAATAGTAGGTTGAGCGACTGGAGCCGTTGCGGTTGGCATAGCTTGTGGCTGATATGCTGTAGCACTAGGCTGTGTCGTAGTAACTTGTGCTTGACCCGTTAACATGGCTAATGCTTGCTGATTGGCCAGCGCTTGTTGCTCTAAAAATAGTGTATGGCTTTGTAATGTTTGCGCTTGATGCTGGTGGAATTGTGCCATTGACTCTTGCAAGCTTGCTGGAATTGCCACACCTGATGCTGCCATTTGAGTTTGTGCACTCATTAAGTTGGCAAAGGTGTCACCGTATTGCTGAGGAATAGCTAAGAATTGTTGATGCAAAGCGGCAGTTTGTTGCTGAGCAGCAAAAAACGCTTGAACACTGTCATTGGTGGCAGGGGCGATAGCGCCTGTTGCAGTGTTAGTATTAGTACTAACATTAGCCATCGTATTAGCCATTGCATTAGGTGCTTGGGTTAACCCGCTTGCGCTATTAGAGTTTACGTTTGTTGAAGCTGCACCGTTGTTTTGAGGCACTTCAACGTATTCTGTTTTGATCACTTCTTTTTCCACAATTTTCTCAACTATTTTTTCTACCGGCACTTCAACTTTAAGCTGTTGCGGTTTGACTTGGCCTGTTTCAAGCGATTTAGCCATTTTTGCTTTGGTGCTTGGGCTAATAAAGTTTGTTGCCGTTAGTTTGACATTCATTGGCGATGATTTAGCTATCGGCGCAATAGGCGACTGATAAGGATCGACCTGCTCAATAGACACACCAAGCACGGCAAGTTGCGCTGCTGCTTGACGTAATTGAAGGTCAGTATTGCCTTTAGGGTTTGGATTTAAACTGACCACAGTAACAGGCTCATCTTGTGCCGCTAATGTGGCTTCGACTAATTTTTGCAGAATGTTTTTAGGGCCAAACTCAACAAAAACACGTGCTCCAGTTTGATACATAGCTAATAGTTGATCACTGAATCTGACAGATTGCAGCATATGATCACAAAATGCGCTTTGAATCGCTTTAGCATCATTAGGGTGTAATTCGCCAGTACCGTTAGCAAATAGCGGTACTTTAGGTTTACTAAATTTGGCTTTATTAATCGCCTTGGCAAACGGCACTTGTGCATGGGCCACTAACGGGGTGTGGAATGCACCTGATACCGGTAAAGCAATCGCTTTAAATCCACCCAGCTCGGCAATGGCTTTAGCAGCTTGAGCAGTGGTGTCAGTTGGGCCTGCAATAACTAACTGAGTAGGCGAGTTATAGTTGGCCACTTTAACGCCTTCAAATGCACTAATGCACTGTTCTAGTTTTTCAACGCTATCTGTGCCGGCCGGTAAAATTACCGCATACATACTACCAGCGTCTTGGTCTTTCGGGGTTGCCGCCATGGCTTGACCACGGGCAAAAGCCAATTGGTAGTAGTCTTGCGGGCTAATAACCCCTGCTGCGCGAAGTGCTGATAACTCACCAAAACTGTGGCCTGCAACCATATCGGCTTTAAAGCCAGCTTGAGTCAGTAATTCATACTGTCCCATACTTAATGCACCAATAGCACTTTGTGCATTGGCCGTATTGGTTAGTGCGGCTTGCTGCGCTGCAATATCTTCTGCCTCAAATGCCGGAATAGGGTAGAGCACTTTTGACAATGGTGTAGCTTTATTTTTGGCGAATACTTGATCGGCCATCATCACTTGCTGACGCATTTCAGGATAGTGAGTGGCTAAATCGATACCCATGTTCAGATATTGTGAACCTTGGCCAGCAAACAATGCCGCCACTTTAGCTTGGGGATTTTTAGCAAATAAGGCTTGTGAACGATAGCTAGTACCTGATGGTAATTGCCATGCGTCATTACTATTGCTGTTTAATTGCGATAATGCCTGAGTTAACTGAGTGGTTAATTCAGTTAATGAGCTCACCACCATGGCGAGACGAGCATGGTTATGGTCAACTTTAGTAACAGCAAACTGTTGCGCTAACTTGGCTAATTCAACTTCGTCCACATTAGGGACGGTAGTATCAATATCGTTAACTTGGGCAAGCAGTTGTGTCAGTGTATTCGTTAGCGCAGACTTATCTGCAGCACTGAATAACAAGCTTTGTGATACTGCACGTTGGCGATATTTAGCATCACGGGCATGTTCTTGATTATATTCTTCTAAAACTAAGTGGAAGTTAGTACCACCAAAACCAAACGAGCTAATACCTGCGCGGCGCGGGGTATTATCTGTACGAGGCAACCAAGGTCTGGTTTGAGTATTTAAATAAAATGGCGAGTCTTGAATGTTAAGTTTCGGGCTCGGCTTAGAAACATTAATGGTTGGCGGTAACATTTTATGGTGTAACGCTAAGGCTGCTTTAATCACCCCAGCAGTACCCGCGGTAGATTTAGTGTGACCAATTTGCGATTTAACTGAGCCTAAAGCAATGTGTTGTTTGGTGTCATCACCCTCAGCAAAAACAGATTTTAAGCCGTTAAATTCAGCTACATCGCCCGCGGCAGTGCCTGTTCCGTGAGCTTCAATTAAGCCTACAGTATGCGGTGGGAAACCAGCATCATCATAAGCACGTTTTAATGCTTTAGCTTGACCTTCAGGGCGTGGTGCATAAATACTTTTAAATTTACCGTCAGATGAAGCGCCCACACCTTTAATAACCGCATAAATACGGTCACCGTCACGTTCAGCATCTTCTAAACGTTTTAAGGCTACCATGCCAATACCTTCACCAATCATCATGCCTTTTGAGTCGATATCGAAAGGTTGAATGGTTTCGTTGGTGGTAAACGCAGGCGTTTTGGAGAAACTCATGTACATTGACGGTGAGTTGTCGGTACATACACCGCCAGTGATCATCATGTCACTACGACATTCAGTAAGCTCGGTTAAAGCCATTCTTAATGCCGCTAGCGAGCCAGCGCAAGCCGCGTCAACCACACAGTTCATGCCACCTAAGTCAAAACGGTTGGCAATACGTCCAGCAATGACGTTGCCTAAAGAGCCGGGGAATGAATTTTCTTCCCAATGAATATACTGATCTTGGAATTTTTTGATCAGCATTTCAGTGTCTTCATCACTTAAACCGCTACTTTTGAATACTTTTTTCAATACAGGGTATTGTAAGCGGCCGCTTAAGCTATGGTTAAGTTTTTGACCACCACCCACACCTAAAGTGATACCAATACGGTCGGTATCATAGTCGGCGTCAACACCTGCATCGGCCAATACTTCTTTTGCCACAATCAGTGATAATAGCTGTGAAGAATCGGTTAACTCTAAAATGTTGGGCGGTAAGCCAAACTCCATTGGGTTAAAGTCAACCTCAGGTAAAAAACCACCGCGTTTACAGTAGCTTTTATCTGCCGCGGTTTTGTCGGCATCGTAATAGTCTTCGACTTTCCAATGGGTTTCTGGCACTTCGGTAATGGCATCAATTTTTTCGCTAATAAGATCCCAAAATTTATTTAGGTAGCGCGAATTTGCAAAGATGCTGGCCATGCCGACAATAGCAACAGGCATATCTTTTAAACGCTTATTCAAGCGTTTGTCGGTGTTTTTCTTGGATTGGCTCATTGTGAGTCTCCGTTTGATGACGTTGATGGTGTCATCTTATGTAGGGATTCAGTTGCCGTCCGTTGACCTGCATTAGGTGGTGTGACGGCTAAACTTGCTCCAGGAAAACGAGCAAGAAAACTGTGGTAATTTCGAACGAGTAATTTACGTAAATGGAAAGGACCATTTTTTAGAACAAAAGCCATGTAGCGACTACTGGCTTGGGTGTGGCTGTCTTGATATATGTCGAGGTAAACCCAGTCGGTGGCAAAATCGACCCCAAGTAATACCGAATATGGCTGATCATCAGTTAGCTGTGGCGGTAAGGTTAACGAAACCACCTGCACAACGTTATCTGGGTCTGGGCTTGGTAATGCCAGTGTGTCGGCCAAGGTTTGTGGGTTTACAGTATAGGTTTGAATTTCAGAGCCTTGAGTGACAGGCAATTGATTAAAAAACTTTTCGGGTACGTTTGGGCTGTCAAACTGATCAAGTTTTGATACCCCATATCGCTTCAAACAACGGGCCAGCCCTGAACGAGATACATTAGGATTGATGAATTCTTGAGTGACCTTTAATAAGCGATCTAATGGCATTTTCAACTGGTAACGTAAACCTAATACCACATATTCTTCCATTGGCGATAAGGTGGTATTGAGTTTATGAGGTGTATTAGGGCAGTTGTTAACGCTGTCGCGCTTGCGCCATTTACGTACTGTGGCTTCGCTGATATTGAGAATTTTAGCTAACTGGCTAACGCTAAGCTCAGATTCTTGAATGAACTGGCGCATTTCAGGAGTGGTTGTTGCGTTTCGGTGGGCGGCAGTTTGTTGCAACCCTTGCTGTCGCGCTTTGTTCAACGATGTGTTTGTTTTCGCCATCTAGACAACATATCCGAATAATCTGTTGGGACTCATAAGCCATAAACTATGATGACTAACGCAGAAACCATTCTATTTAATTAAGATTACGCAGATTACCTGAGGTTTCACCTCGATACAATCACCCGAGACTAAAAATAGCTAAAAGTTACTAAAAGCAGTAAATAGTTTAATAAATGTATCGTGATGTGGGATGGTTTAGTGTTGTATAAACAGGGACATGTTAATGGGTTTTAATCATTGTATGATGAGTTATCAACTGCCAATTTAATTTGTTCGGTGACATCGTTGCCAAATAACGACCAGCCTAAAGATACCTTGGGGTGTTTTTTCTAGCGTCATACTAAAAATATCTTAAACACGAGGAGCTTAAATGGAGCTTAATCAGGTTACTTTACCCGTTAAAAACATGGAGGATGCCGTAGCATTTTATTTAACTCTTGGTTTTACTCAAATTGTGGATACACCACATTATGCTAGATTTGCGTGCCCTAAGGGGGATTCAACATTTTCGTTATCATTAGAAAATGATGATTTTTCAAATAATGCGGTTATATATTTTGAGAATGAAAATCTTGATGAGCTTTGTCAGCATCTTTCTTTGAAAGGTATTCAGTTTGAGCAGTACCCCACAGAACAACGCTATCTTTGGAAAGAAGCCATTATTAAAGATCCTTCCGGTAATAAAATAAAGCTTTATTGGGCTGGTGAAAACCGCTTGAACCCACCGTGGAAAGTTAAATCCTGAGTATTGGAGTATACCTTTCAAGATGGCGTGTAGGGGGGCGTGACGTGTTGAAAATGCTTTTATCACGCAAAACACTGCTCTAGCGGTATAACCTTGGTGGCTTTACTAAGTATTTGAATTAATGTTACAAATAATGTAAATTCGGATGATTCGGTATAATGTTTTGTATACTCGAATTTAATAATCTAGCAGGTGATTTAAGGAAGAAAAGCCAGACTAAACCATATGCTTACTCACTTTTCTACAAAATTAACTCTGATCCAATTAGTGTACGCCGTCATCCTCGAGATCTTCTATCGAGGATCTAATTTTTTTGACTTTTTCCCTGATAATAACCGTAAGGTAGATTCCGGCTCAAAAACGTTGCCGGAATGACGAGGGGGGGAAGGTTGTCAGAATGATGTTTTTAAGCAGCAAGCGGAATGACGAGGGAGCGTTGCTAGAATGAACTTGATAGGCGTTTCGAGAAACACGTCGTCATCCTCGGGATCTTCTATCGAGGATCTGATTTTTTGACTTTTTCCCTGATAATAACCGTAAGGTAGATTCCGGCTCAAAAACGTTGCCGGAATGACGAGGGGGGGAAGGTTGTCAGAATGATGTTTTTAAGCAGCAAGTGGAATGACGTTTCTATGAAGTTAGTGGAGTGACGAGAGTGTGCGCTGCCGCTTTGTGCATGCTCGATGTTAAATGAGGTTATGTGCGCTGCTAGAATGAACTTGATAGGCGTTTCGAGAAACACGTCGTCATCCTCGAGATCTTCTATCGAGGATCTGATTTTTGGCTTTTTCCTTGATAATAACCGTAAGGCAGATTCCGGCTCAAAAGCGTTGCCGGAATGACGAGAGTGTGCGCTGCCGCTTTATGCATGCTCGATGCTAAATGAGGTTATGTGCGCTGCTAGAATGAACTTGATAGGCGTTTCGAGAAACACGTCGTCATCCTCGAGATCTTTTATCGAGGATCTGATTTTTGGCTTTTTCCCTGATAATAATCGTAAGGTGATTCCGGCTCAAAAACGTTGCCGGAATGACGAGGGGGGCGTTACCGGAATGACGAGGGGGAGGGTTGTCAGAATGACGTTTTTAAGGTGCCAACGGAGTGACGTTTTTAAGCAGCAAGCGGAATGACGTTTTTAAAGTGCCATTGAAATGACGTAACACGTAAGTTAAGGGGATACACAGCTGGGTTTTACTGAGCATCAACACCTTGTTCAGACTAGCGCATATTTAAACCTAAGCAACATTTATCCTTTAAAGTATTTGCTTTATCCATGGCTAATAAAGGCAGCGTCTGGTGTCATTTGCGGTGTAGTGATACTCGCTGCAACTTTTTTCATGGCACTGGTGAGTTGGCTTAATTGCTCGCTACTGATGGTGTAGGGCGGCATGATGTAAATTAAATTACTAAATGGACGCACCCATACCCCTTGTTCAATAAAACGTTGCTGTAACGCACTGGTATTGACGGTGTGTTTCATTTCTATTACCCCAATACCCCCTAATACTCGCACATCAACGACTTCATCAAACTCAATAGCTTGGGCTAATTCATTAACCATTTGAGCTTCCATTTGCTTAATTTGCTCAGGCCATTTGTTTTGCTTAATCAGGGTTAAACTGGCAGTAGCTGCGGCACAGGCTAGTGGGTTTCCCATAAAAGTCGGGCCATGCATAAATACGCCTGCAGGGGAGTCACTTATTCCTTGAGCCACTTTGTCGCTACATAAGGTAGCTGCTAGGCTAATGTAGCCGCCGGTAAGTGCTTTGCCTAAGCATAATAAGTCGGGCTCAATGTTGGCGTGTTCATAAGCAAATAGTTTTCCGGTACGGCCAAAGCCGGTGGCAATTTCATCTAAAATCAATAACACATCATATTGGTCACACAGTTGACGTAATAAACGTAAATACGCCGGCGAATAAAAACGCATCCCGCCAGCGCCTTGTAATATGGGTTCAATAATCACCGCAGCAATGTGCTGGTGGTGTTGTTCAAAAGCTTGTTTTAGCGTCTGTTCATCTTGTGGTAACAGGCTTAAGTTATTCGAGTTTGTAGCCTGCTGGGATGAGTTTTGTTTGGCACTGAATCCAAAGGGGGTTTGCGGCGCGGCAATAAACTTTTGTTTGGTGACGTTATCGCCAAACATGGTATGCATACCGCCATCTGGGTCACATACGCTCATTGCTGCGAAAGTATCACCATGATAGCCGCGCTTCACGGTCATAATTTTTTGTTTGTTAGGTTGGTTTTGCCCTTGCCAATATTGCAGCGCCATTTTTAATGCCACCTCAACCGCAATAGAGCCTGAATCGGCTAAAAATACTTTGGTTAGGTTAGGGCAGGTCATTTCCACTAATAGTTTGCTGACATCAATAGCGGGCTTATGGGTTATACCACCAAACATCACATGGCTTAAACACTGTAACTGCTGCTGCATGGCACTAATAATATCTGTATGGCCGTAGCCATGAACACAAGCCCACCACGAGCTGGTACCGTCTATCACTTTTTTGCCGTCAGCTAAGGTCAGTTCGCAGCCCGTAGCAGATTGAACACCATAGGTTGGCAATGCATTAGTCATTGACGTGTAAGGATGCCAAATATGTTGCTTGTCGAAGGCAAAGTCTATTTGATTATCGGCCTGAGAATGGCTGCTTGAGTTGACAGATTGTGAAGAAGTTGCTTTGCTCATAAAATAACCATTAGTAAAGTTGGTGGTGATACCTGCGTTGACAGTTTACGGGCTAAGGGTATCCTAGCCAACATAAAATCAAAATAAAGGAATGTTCCATGTCGTTAGCCGAAATTCGCCATGATTGGCAAAAGTCTGAAATTGAAGCGTTATTTGCGTTGCCAATGAATGATTTATTGTTCAAAGCCCACAGTATTCATCGCGAAACCTTTGACCCTAACGAAGTGCAAATTAGTCGTTTATTGTCGATTAAAACTGGCGCATGTCCTGAAGATTGTAAATACTGCCCGCAAAGTGCCCGTTATGATACCGGCCTTGAAAAAGAGCGCCTACTTGAAATAGAGAAAGTGTTAACCGAGGCCAAAAGCGCCAAAGCTGCTGGAGCTTCTCGTTTTTGTATGGGAGCGGCATGGCGTAACCCACGCGACCGTGATATGCCATACTTAACTCAGATGGTAAAAGACGTGAAAGCGTTAGGCATGGAAACCTGTATGACATTAGGCATGTTGTCAAAACAGCAGTCAGATGAATTAGCTGAAGCAGGGCTAGATTATTACAACCATAATTTAGATACGTCACCGGAATACTACGGTGATGTAATTACCACTCGTACTTATCAAAACCGTATTGATACCCTTAGCAATGTGCGTGCTTCAGGCATGAAAGTGTGTTCGGGTGGTATTGTTGGTATGGGTGAAAAAGCCACTGATCGTGCGGGGTTGTTACAACAACTGGCTAATCTTGAACAACATCCAGATTCAGTCCCCATTAATATGCTAGTAAAAGTGGCGGGTACTCCGTTTGAAAAGTTAGATGATTTAGACCCATTAGAGTTTGTTAAAACCATTGCAGTAGCGCGAATTATTATGCCTAAATCTCGGGTTAGATTATCAGCTGGGCGTGAAAACATGACCGATGAACTACAATCTATGTGCTTTTTTGCTGGTGCGAATTCAATTTTTTATGGCTGTAAATTACTGACCACACCTAACCCAGAAGAAAATGATGATATGACCTTGTTTAAGCGCTTAGGGTTACACCCTGAGCAAGGTCCAGCAGCCAATATTGAACAGGATTCGAACGTACTTGCTAAGGCAAATGCACAAAAAGATAAAGCCTCTAAACAGTTTTACGACGCTGCTGCGTTATAAAACGGTATTTTATGACGCACCCGTTATATCAGAAAATCAATCACGCGCTTCAGATGCAGCAAAGCCAAGGCTTACTGCGTCAGCGTGATGTTTGTCATCGCGCTGAAAATTCGTCATTAATTGATTTTAGCCATAATGATTATCTTGGCCTTGCTAACTCGATTGAATTAACTCAAGCATTATTCGACGGTGCTACAACCTATGGTGTTGGCAGTAAAGCGTCTCCTTTAGTCAGTGGTTACTCTGCTGCGCATGTTGATCTTGAACAACAACTTTGTCGTTTAACAGGGCACCAAGCGGCCATGCTTTTTTGCTCGGGTTATAGTGCCAATAGCGCATTAATGAGCACCTTGTTTACTCAGGCCGACACGGTAATTGCCGATAAGTTAGTACACGCTTCCATTATTGACGGCATTCAGCATAGCGGTGCCAAGCTAGTGCGTTTTTTGCACAATGATTTATCCAGTGCTGAAAGATTATTAGCTAAACACCCCAATAGTGTTTTAGTTACCGAAAGTGTATTTAGCATGGACGGAGACAAAGCGCCATTGGCAGAATTAAGCCTGCTTTGTAAACAACATAATGCGTTAATGATTGTTGATGATGCCCACGGTTTTGCAACTTCAAGAGACTTTGAGGCGACTTCCCGAGTGGCAGATGTGCAAGTGGTTACTTTTGGTAAAGCACTGGGGTGTCAGGGGGCTGCTGTTTTAGCCAAACAATCTGTGATTAATTACTTAGTGGCGAATGCCCGACATTATATTTACAGCACCGCATTATCACCGGCAAATGCCTACGTAGCTCACAGCGCCATTAAGCTAGTACAGCAACAGCCTGAACGTATCACTCGCTTACATGACAATATTCACTTGTTTAAAGAGTTAGCTCAACAATCACAATTGCCATTAATCGCGTCATTATCAGCTATTCAACCTGTGATAGTGGGCGGCAATGAGCAAACGCTTTCACTTGCTAATATGTTGGCTAAACTAGGGTTCAAAGTAGGTGCAATTCGTTCTCCTACGGTACCTAAAGGCTCTGAAAGGCTAAGAATCACGCTTAGTGCATCACATCAACCTCAACAAATTCACCAATTAGTATCGGCATTAAAAAAGCTGATGATTGATTGCAGTGGTGAGAAAGTATAAATGTTAGCAAAATCAGTCGCCAATACCTTTTCACAAGCGGCATCTCATTATAAACAACATGATGTAGTACAACGGTTGACCGCTGATATCTTAATGAGTCAATCAAGGTTGTCAGGTCATTTGTTAGATATAGGCTGCGGTCCTGGAACAGACTTTAGTGCATTTAAACCACTCACAAAGGTGACCGCAGTTGATATTGCCCCAGGTATGTTAGAGCAAGTTGCCCAACATTTTCCGCACTATCAAACCCTGTGTAGCGACGCACAAAATATGGGCATTAATGCCAACAGTGTTGATCATGTTTATTCAAATTTAGCCTTGCAATGGTGCCAAGATTATCCGCAAGCTATTGCTGAAATTCATCGAGTTTTGGTGGATAAAGGGGAATGTCATTTAGCCATTGTTAGCGCAGGCAGTTTGCCACAGCTAAAACAGTTAGGCTTTAGAATTAATCACTTTAATCATCAGACGGCATTGTTAAGCCCGTTTATTTCTAGCCAAAATAATGACAATGATACTTCTCATTGGCAACTAATCAGCTCTGCCGAGCAAACTGTAACGGTTTACTTTGACGATTTACGTAGCCTGTTGTATTCCATTAAAGGCGTTGGCGCTACGGCTGGTGGAAATGATGCAGGTGTTCAAGGTGTTTTAACTAAATCACAGTGGGCTAAACGCCTTGAATTAGCCAAGCAATTATCCACTCACCAAGGTATACCACTCAGTTATCAAGTGGTATTTATTCATGCGAAGAAAGCTACATAAAGGAGCCATTTAAATGATCTATTTTGTCACAGGTACTGATACCGATAGTGGAAAAACCTTGGTTTCGGCTAGTTTACTGTTTAAGGCAGCAGGCAAAAAATGCGGCTTTAAACCTATCGCTTCAGGTTGTGACGAGACCCATGAAGGATTGCGAAATAGTGATGCTTTAGCCTTAATGGCACAATCTAATATGGGCTTGAATTACGAAAAAATTAACCCGATAACCTTTAAACCTGCTATTGCGCCACATATTGCCGCACAGCAAGTAGGCATGCAGTTAAGCGCCCAGCAAACACTGGCATTATTAGATATTGACCTATTACAACGAGCGGATTTTGCTTTAATAGAAGGTGCTGGAGGTTGGCGCTTACCATTGGGCAATGGCGAGTATTTATCAGATACTGTTCAGTTATTAAATAAGCAGTTAAATAAGCTTCAGCCTCAACAAGAACTTCAAGTTATTATTGTTGTTGGTATGAAATTAGGTTGTTTAAACCATGCGTTACTAACAGTTGAAGCCGTCCAAGCTGATGGGCTTACTATTGGTGGTTGGGTTGCTAATCAGGTTGATGCCAACATGAGTGAAGTTGAGGCAAATTTATCTAGTTTAAAAGCATTAATGCCAGGTAAGTTTTTGGGTTATGTCCCTTTTTTACCACAACCGTCAGTACAAAATGCCGCTCAATATTTGAGTTGAGGAAGCAGATTCCGGCCCAAAAACATCACCGGAATGACGTTCGTTGAGTATCGTCGGAATGATGTTTGTTGAGCATCGTCAGAATGACGTTCGTTGAGTATCATAAGAATGATGTACGTTGAGTATCGTCGCTGATGTTGATAAAAGTCCTATACGTCGCCCTCGAGATCTTTTATCGAGGGTCTGCTTTAGTTTTGTCAGCATAGAAAGCCGCTCAATATTTTAGTTGAAAAAGCAGATTCCGGCCCAAAAGCATCACCGGAATGACGTTCGTTGAGTATCGTCGGAATGATGTTCGTCGGAATGATGTTCGTTGAGCATCGTCGGAATGATGTACGTCGGAATGATGTTCGTTGAGCATCATAAGAATGATGTACGTTAAGTCTCGTCTCTGATGTTGATAAAAGTCCTATACGTCACCCTCGAGATCTTTTATCGAGGGTCTGCTTTGGATTTCTATTCATAAAAAATGAAGTTAATTAAGGGGATGAATACCACTGTTCTGAAGGTACTCATCCCAATGTAGCTAAGGCGTTTAAGTTATTTAAACGTCGTCCAAATTGGCGCGTGATCAGAAGGCTTTTCTATACCACGTAAATCATAGTCCACGTCAGACTCTACGGCTCGTTCGAGTAAAGAGCGCGTGGCTAAAATGACGTCGATGCGTAATCCTCGGTTGTCGTTGAAGCCTTTGCTGCGGTAATCAAACCATGAGTAGCGGTCAGTACGAGTTGGGTGCAACTGCCTGAAACTGTCAACAAACCCCCAATCTTTTAAGGTTTGAAGCCATTCACGTTCTTCGGGTTGAAAACTACATTTACCGGTTTTTAGCCAACGTTTTGCATTTACTTCGCCAATACCAATGTCTAAATCAATAGGTGAAATATTAATATCACCGATCACCGCTATATCTTCATCCGGAGAATGATAAGTATTGAGGTGGGTCATTAGATCTTGGTAAAACTTTCGCTTTGCCGGAAACTTGGTTTCGTGATGAATACTTTCACCTTGTGGGAAGTAACCATTCATTACGGTAAGTACTCGACCATTTTCTTGGGAAAATTGGCCTATAATCAGTCGGCGTTGGGCATCATCTGCGTCAGTGTCAAACCCTTTAATGACTTTCAACGGCTCAGCTTTAGACAACATTGCAACACCATAGTGCGCTTTACCACCATGATAATGAACCTTGTAACCCATGGCTTCGACGTCGGCCAATGGAAAGGCTTCATCGTGTACTTTTGTTTCTTGTAAGCCAATAATATCGGGCTGATGACTGTCAATCAGTGCTTGAAGCTGGTGTAACCGTGCTCTCAGTCCGTTGATGTTAAATGAAACAATCTTCATTAAAATACCTTTTTAAATGGCTTAACGATGACGTTTTTATACACACCGGCACCTATGTATGGGTCAACATCTGCCCATGCTTGCGCAGCTTCTAGTGATTCAAAATCAGCGACAACTAGTGATCCGGTAAAGCCTGCTTCGCCTGGATTTTCATTGTCGATGGCAGGATGTGGGCCTGCGGTCAACAAACGGCCTTCATCGGCTAAAGCTTGTAATCTTGCTAAGTGTTCTGCACGAACAGATAAACGTTTTTCTAAACTGTTTTCAACATCTTGAGAAGAGATCATATACCACATATTACTGGCTCCATTGCTAGTATGTTGTAAAAAAGGGACACTTTTATTGACTTTCGTCGGGTGTATTTTCCATATGTTTAAATAAATAAACCACGGTGAGAACGGTATTAATTAAGGTTAAGGCGGTTAAACCAAACACTTTGAAATTAACCCAAGTTTCAAGCGGAAGACTAAAGGCAACATAGATATTGGCAATTCCGCATAGCACAAAGAAACTGACCCAATACCAAGTGACTTGTTGCCAAATACGGTCTTTTACCTGCATTTCTTTACCAAGCATTGCTTTTAGAATAGGTTTCCCCATTATTTGGCTGGCTGCAAGCGCTATGGCAAACAGGCCATAAACGATGGTGACTTTCCATTTTATGAAAGCGTCGTCATGGAAGAAAAGCGTTAACGCACCAAATACGGTCACCACAGCAAAGGTGATTAAGTGCATTTTTTCAATTTGTTTGTAAATGAGGTAAGTCAGAATAAGTTGCAGTGCGGTCGCGGCAATAAGCGCGCCGGTTGCAGTGTAAATATCAACAAATTTATAAACGGCAAAAAATATAACTAGGGGTAAAAAATCAAGCAATTGTTTCATTATTAGTTAACTTAATTGTTGGCTGCAATGTCCGTCTGCACTGAATAAAATAATGGCTGAGTGTAGCATGTTAGCAAGGTTTTGGAGAACCCAATTCTATTCAATTCGAGTTAAATTAACTTCATATGAGCAAGGTTTTTGTTTGGCCTTTAGCGGTTATTCAATAGCCGTGAGCCATAAGTGCTTTTCATTTAATAATTCTGCACTTTTGGGGGAGAGTAACGGGTTAGCAATTTCAAACTCAATACGTTTATCTAATTGGGCTTTTTCAATAATTCCTTCAGTAATGGGATGGTTATAAAACAGTTGGTCAAAGCTGCCATCACTGATGGCAATGCGTAAACCTTTTTCTATTCTGGCAGCAAGTTTGACGTTGTCTTTATTAACAAAAAAGTAGATTGGTGCTGCGTATCGTAATAATAAACGTGACTCTAATGCTAAATCATCTCTTCTGGCTAATTCATCCCATGGTTCATGTATGGCGCGGGGAAAATAATCAAATCGCTGTTTTACTAGCATGGCTAAAAGTTTACTTGCAGAGCCTGAAATAACACTAAAGCCATTTTGTTGCAGTATGGTGGTGTCAGGCCAGTCAGAACCTTGGCCAATTAACACCCGTTTAAATTCTGCTAGGGTATTAATTTGATCAAATTGGGCTTGCCCCTCTTTTCGAATAATCCCAATTCGATATCCCATTAAGCCTTTTAGTAATGGTATATAAACCGCTTGTAGTTGACTCTCCCTTTCTATTGAAGTCATGGTCCAAACTATATCTATGTGTTGATTCGCTTGTACCAGTTTGACCGTTCGACCTTGTGGCATTTCTAATTCAACAGGGGTCATTTTATAGGGACCAAAATCTGCGGTGGTTTTTTGTAATGCTAATTCAAGTAGGGAAATATAATAAGCTTGTTTAGGGTCAACAAACTGTGTGGAAATATTATATTTAACCTCATACAAAGTAGGGGAATTGTTTGAGCTATTAGCCAATACATACTGGGTGCCAGAATAGAGCAACAAGTAAATAAGTAAGCTGTGTAAAAACAAGCGTCGTAGCATCAACTTCCTATGTATCTAAGAGACTTATACCGAGTATAGCAGGCAAAAAAAAAGGAGCATGATTGGCTCCTTTCTAATTTCAAAACATTGAGTTTACAATCTACAACTTTTAACTGATAGGGTTACAATGCGGTCGCCGCTTTCATGTTACGGGTAAACTCAGCTAATTCAGCGAGTAATGCTGTTTGGTCATGCTGGTTTTTTTCAATAATTTTAACCACTGCCGATCCAGAAATTGCGCCTGCTGCGCCCGCTTTTAATGCTGCGCTAACTTGAGCGGGTTCGGCGATACCAAAACCGAGTAGCGGAGGCGGGGCGTTAAATTCAGCTAATTTTGCTAAAATTTCTTCCACTGGAGTACCCGCTTTTGATTCTGTGCCTGTTACGCCTGCACGCGACAATAAGTAAGTATACCCTTGGCTAGATTCACTAACTTGCTTAAGGGTTTGGCTGTCACCATTGGGTGGCGCAATAAATATAGGTGCAACTTGATGCTTTTTAGCGGCTTCAATAAATGGCGCAGCTTCTTCAACAGGCACGTCAGCAATTAATACCGAGTCGACCCCAACGGCTTGAGCTTTGGCATAAAATTCATCAATGCCATTAGCAAAAACCAAGTTGGCGTATAGCAGTAAACCTATGGGTAACTCTGGGTATAAAGCACGAATTTTAGCAATGAGTTCAAAGCAATCTTCAGGGGTCGTGCCTGCGTCTAATGAACGTAAGTTTGCCCCTTGAATCACTGGGCCATCAGCTAATGGATCTGAAAACGGAAATCCTAGCTCTAATGCATCGGCTCCGTTATCAACTAAAGTTTTAATAATTTCAAATGACACTTCAACACTAGGGTCACCTAAGGTTACAAATGGTACAAAAGCACCTTGTTGTTTTTGCTTTAGGGCGGCAAACGCTGCCTGATATCGATTACTCATTGCCGCTCTCCTGTTGTTTGGCCGTTAAAATGTCAGATACTGTGAAAATGTCTTTATCGCCCCGTCCTGATAAGTTGACCACTAATAGGGTTTCTTTAGTCGCCTCTTTAGCAAGACGCACCGCATAGGCGATGGCATGTGCTGATTCTAGTGCCGGAATAATGCCTTCTGTTCTGGCTAGCAATTGGAAAGTTTCTAATGCTTCGTCATCGGTTGCTGATTCATAACGCGCGCGGCCAATGGCGTTAAGGTGCGCATGTTGTGGTCCAACTGATGGAAAGTCTAACCCAGCTGAAACCGAATATGACTCTTCAATTTGGCCGTGGGTATCTTGCATTAATGGCGCTTTCATCCCAAAGAAAATACCGGTTTTACCATGTTTTAGTGGAGCGCCATGCATAGGGGTGTCGATACCTTTACCCGCTGGCTCGACGCCAATTAACTCAACTGATTCTTCATCAATAAAGTCGGCAAACATACCAATGGCGTTTGAGCCGCCGCCAACACAGGCAATAACGGCATCTGGTAGGCGGCCTTCTTTTTCAAGAATTTGCTTTTTGGTTTCTTCACCAATCATACGTTGAAATTCACGCACAATGGTTGGGAAAGGATGTGGCCCCGCGGCCGTACCCAGTAAATAGTGCGCTTTGTCATAGCTGGCAGACCAGTCGCGCATGGCTTCGTTACAGGCATCTTTTAAGGTTGATGAGCCAGAGGTGACCGGAATCACTTCTGCGCCCATTAATCGCATTCTAAATACGTTTGGCGATTGGCGCTCAACGTCTTTGGCACCCATGTACACTTTGCACTTTAAATCTAATAAGGCACAGGCTAGGGCGGTGGCAACACCATGTTGCCCTGCGCCGGTTTCTGCAATAATTTCTTTTTTCCCCATGCGTTTGGCTAGCAATGCTTGGCCTAATACTTGGTTAGTTTTGTGCGCACCACCGTGTAATAAGTCTTCACGTTTTAGGTAAATTTTGACCAGTGGGTTAGGACTTAAATTACGAGTTAGGGTAAGGGCGGTAGGGCGACCAGCATAGTTTTTCAATAAATCAGTAAACTCTGCTTGAAACTCTGGGTCTTGCTGCGCGTCAACAAAGGCTTTTTCTAACTGCTTTAAGGCAGGTACAAGAATTTGCGGAACATACATTCCACCATATTCTCCGAAGTAAGGGTTAAGCTCTAGCTTGTCCATAATATTGTCCTGTTGGTAAACCATTTTGCATTGGCAAAGTGGCTTTAATATTGGTTTTATTGACTCAGTTGTTATGGGTTAACAATGTTGAGTGGCTAAAATGTTATGTCATTAGTTTTGTCTTAAAGTGCTAAAAACTCGTTTTAGCAATTGATGATCTTTTATCCCCGCCGCTGATTCGACACCTGAATTGAAATCTAATCCAAAGTAGCCTTGTTGATTGGCCTGCAGAGCATTGTCGGCATTTAATCCACCGGCAAGCATGGCACTTTCTTTATCTGTTACGGCCAATTGCCAATCAAAGCTATTGCCGGTTCCACCAAACTGAGCGGCAGTTTTGCTGTCGTATAGGTAACGATGTACGCCCTTAGGTTGAGGGGCAATGCTGTTGTCTTGGGTGTTAACAGCAACGGCTTTCCATATTTCACATGTGGCTTTGGTGGCCGATATTTTTTCAGATAACTCAGCTATTTCAAGCTCAGTTTCATTGCCGTGCAATTGTACTGCTGCCAGTTGTAATTGACTTACTGCCGTCATAATGTCATTGACGTTGGCGTTAACAAACACGCCGACTAGTTTTAAACCAATACCTTGCTGATGCATTTGTGAAACGAGTTCATTGGCTTGTTCAAGACTAACAGCTCGAGGTGATGATGGGTGGAAAATCAGTCCTCCATATACGCCGCCACATTCAGCTACCGCTTTTATGTCATCAATGCGAGTTAAGCCGCATACTTTATTTGGGCCATAAATAAGTTGTCTGCAAGCAAGGTCGATATCCTCTTGCGCCATAATAGAGCTGCCCACTAAATAACCGTCGACCAAAGGATTAAGACGTTTAACTTGGTCATTGGTGTAAATGCCTGACTCGCTGATCACCACTCTGTCTGATGGAATATGCGGAGCAAGCTCTTCTGTCGTTGCCAGATCGGTTGATAAGTCTCTTAAGTTACGATTATTAATACCAATAATGGGCGCATTTAACGCAATTGCACGGTGAAGCTCAGCTTCATTGCTGACCTCGGTTAAGGTGTCTAATTGGTACTTAGCGGCTTCTTCAGCGAGTAGTTGGTATTGAGTGTCATCTAAAACCGACAACATCAATAATACCGCATCTGCGCCTTGGTGGGCTGCGAGTTTGACTTGATATGGGTCAACAAAAAAATCTTTACAAAGAATAGGCTGGCTAACGCGAGCGCGAACTTTAGGGATGTAATCCATATCGCCTTGAAAAAACTCTTCGTCAGTTAATACTGAAATACCTGCTGCGTAACGAGTATAAATGTCTGCTATGGCTTCTACATCAAAAACTGGACGAATTAATCCTTTAGATGGGCTGGCTTTTTTGCATTCAAAAATATATTGCGCATTAGGTTGTTTAAGTGCGTCAAACAAGCTTCTATCTGATATTTTTGGGGCTAATGTCGTTTCTGGAAAACGTGTTTTAAGTGCGGCAATATGTGCCACTTTTGTATCAACAATGCGGGTTAATACGTTGGACTCTTTTGTGGGTTGTTGCTGATTCATTACATTTTGCCCTTAAACTGATGGTTCACTTGCTTTGGCTAATTGATCGAGTATTGCTATCGCTTTGCCGCTAGCTAAAGTTGTTAACGCTAATTGAGTGCCTGCCTTAACAGAATCGACTATTCCACTGATATATAAAGCACAGCCAGCATTGATGGCAACGGCATCTCGATGAGCGGGTTCACCTTGGCCTTGTAAAATGGCTTTAGTGACTAAGGCATTGTCGCTTGGTTCTCCGCCAGAAAGCAGACTGATATCGGTACGCTCACAGCCAAAGTCTTCTGGGGATAAGGTATAAAATTGGATATTACCATTATTTAATTCAGCTACTTGGGTTTCACCGTGAAGTGCGACTTCATCTAAACCGCTGCCGTGAACTACCATGGCTCTTTTCACGCCTAAGGCATTAAGCACATTGACAATGGGTTCAAGTAACTCAGGTGTGTAGACACCAAGTAACATAAATTCTGGCTTGGCGGGGTTGATTAGCGGGCCAAGGATATTAAATATGGTGCGCGTTTTTAATGCTTGTCGAACAGGAACCGCATGACGTACTCCTGCATGGTAATGAGGCGCGAACAAAAAGCATAAGCCTAAAGTATCTATGCATTGACTGGCGTCTTCTGGGCTCATGGTCAAGCCTATTCCACAATGGCTTAATAAATCAGACGAACCTGATTTACTGGATACACCTCGATTCCCATGTTTGGCCACTTTCGCCCCAGACGCTGCGGCAACAAATGCGGCTGTAGTGGAAATATTAATGGTGTTAAACCCATCTCCGCCTGTGCCGACAATATCGACCACGCCGGTTTTTAATGATTGCTCACTGCGTGGGAATGATTTAGCGGCGTGGCGTAACGCATCTGCAGCTCCGGTAATTTCTTCTATGGTTTCACCACGTACTTTTAATGCCACCAACATACCCGCTAAGGCTATTGGATCCATTTCTCCGGCGACAACTTGCGCAAATAACTGTGCACTTTGTTCGCGGGTTAATGCGTTACCTTGGTAGAGGCTATCTAATAATTGTTGAGATTGATTCACGGACACTATTGGCCTCCAGACAAGGTTGGGTTATGACAAAGATAGCTAAGTGTTTGGGTTAATAACTGGCTTCCAGTGGTCGTTAATATTGACTCAGGGTGGAATTGAAAACCCACCGCTTTATCTTGTTCATGTAACACCGCCATCGGCATATTCTCAGTGGTTGCAATGACATCAAGACAGTCTGGAACTTTTGTTGCCACTAGGCTGTGGTATCTGGCGACGGGTAGCGGTGAGGGTAAGTTAGCAAATACTCCGTCACCACTATGGATTGTCGGGCTTGCTTTGCCATGTACCACGAACGGTGCACGCTCTACTTTCCCGCCATAGTATTCAACCATGGCTTGGTGGCCTAAACAAATGCCTAGCATAGGGACTTTTCCGGCAACTTTGGCAATTAAATCCATCATACAACCGGCTTCATGTGGTGCACCTGGGCCGGGAGATAAAACTAATGCTGCGCGACCAAGCTCATTCAATAGTTTGTCGGCTAAATAATCGGCACTGACATCGTTACGATAAATCAATACTTCAAACCCAAGACTTCTAAATTGATCAACTAGGTTGTAGGTGAACGAGTCAAAGTTATCTAATAAATACAGTTTCATGGTTTGGGTATTCGCTGCGGTTTTGGGTGAGGTGCTCATAGTCCGCCTCCTAATTTTATAGCTGAGATAACGGCTTGGGCTTTTTGACGGGTTTCATCGGCCTCAGCTTGAGGGTCTGAGTCAAACACTACACCGGCTCCGGCTTGAATGTGTGCCACATCATTTTTAACAAAGGCGGAACGAATAACAATACAGGTATCCATATCCCCTAAACCATTTAAATATCCCACTGCGCCGCCATAACTGCCTCGTCTGGCTTGCTCGGCTTCACGTACTAATTGTGATGCTCTTACTTTGGGTGCGCCGACGAGCGTGCCCATGTTCATACAGGCTTGATAGGCGTGTAGAGCATCTAAATCTTGACGTAACTGGCCCGTGACTCGGCTAACTAAATGCATAACATGTGAGTATCTGTCGACCTTTAATAATTCGGCCACTTTACGGCTGCCACTTTGACTAATACGGGCAATATCGTTTCGGGCTAGGTCTACTAACATTAAGTGTTCTGATAATTCTTTTTTATCCAGTCGAAGCTCAAGCTCAATTCGGCTATCTAAATCAAAATCAATTTGCCCATCGGCTGTTTTACCGCGTTTTCTCGTACCCGCAATAGGGTAAACCTCAACTTGATTATTAGCCGCTTCGTATTTCAGTGCTGATTCTGGTGATGCGCCAAATAAAGTAAAGTCGCTGCCTCTAAAGTAAAACATATATGGGCTAGGGTTGGTTTTACGTAATGCGCGGTAAGCCCCTAATGTATTTGGGCAAGGTAGGCTAAAGCTACGCGATGGTACTACCTGAAATATATCACCGGCGACAATGTGCTCTTTTAAGTCGACCACGGTTTGCTTAAAGTCTTCATCACTGATGTTAACGGTTTCAGTGGCATTTATCGCAACTAAAGGCTTTGCATTATCAACAGTTTCACATTGCAGGGTCACTTTTTTGAGCTGTGCGTCTAGTTGCGTGGTGATGTGTGAATCTTGATTAAATTGTTGGCTGATCACATCGGCTTGTTGCTGTTTGTGATCAATTAACACCAGAGTTTCTGCTAAGTAGAATAGATAATCTGGGCACTCATTTGCCGCGTTCGGTACAGCGGGTAGAGGCTCTACAGTGTCGATTAAATCGTAAGCTAATACACCGCCTAAAAACAGGTCTTCAAACTGAGGCTGTTGGTCAGTTTTGATGTGTTTAACTAAAGCTCGAAGGCCATCTAAAGGGGAAAGCGATTTAAGCCTGGCATCTTCATCTTGCAAACTGGTGGGTTTGGTTAAAGTGACGATGAGTTGTTGATTATCTAATGTGTTGGCACTAGCAAATTGATGCTCAAAAAAATGACTAATAGGAGAAAGTAAGCTTTGGCCATTGGCACTGATGGCTGAAAAGGTGAGTTGATAACCGTCACACCGAATCATCAATGCCGCATGAGTTAATATGATGCTTTTTAAATGGTCTTTGCTGTCTATTTCAGCGGACTCAAGCAACATAGTATGCGGCGCATTTTGGGTTACGTGCTCATATAAGCTTAATGGATCTGCATGATACGTGAGCGACTGCTTTTGAGTCCGAACTTGTGCAATGTTATTTAGTGCCATTTGATGTCTTCGCTTTCTTTAATAGGGTTTGACTGCTTTGAGCCATATTTATTAATTGTTTGTTCTGATGTTATTAACTTGCCAATTGCAAATAGCTAATAACAAAAAAGCCCACATATCTGCGGGCTTTTTTGTAAAATCTTGTCTCTTAAAATGAGCGCAACGCTTCACACAACCCGTTAATTTGGGAAGTGCCACCACCAAGTAATGTTTTGAGAAGCGATTAGGTTGTTCATGCTTGTTCATTTCAAGTTGTTAGTTAATGCCTATAGGAAAACCCAGCTTGCTTTGAAAGTCAATTGAATATTGCTCACTTTTATAAAAATTCTCAGCGGTTGATGAATTTATTGACCCCTGTTGCGACCTTGTTGGTATAGCGTTACTTAAAAGTCAGCGGTTATGCGCGCTATTAGTTAAATCACTAAGGCTATTTAGGGTAAAATCTATTTTTTACTCTCAGCTCAATAAGCGATTTTGTTCGATATAAATGGCTTTCTGTTGGCGCTAATTATTGGTTATTTAGTGGTTTTTTCAATAATCACAAAGCTTTTGTGACAAGTATCAAGTACAATAATATGATGAATACAGAATCAATATTGGCTGATTTACATAGCCACACAACAGCATCTGATGGAGTATTGTCACCCACAGATTTAGTGGCGCGCGCGTTAGATAAAGGCGTGCAAATGTTGTCGATAACCGATCACGACACCACTGAAGGTTTAGCCGAAGCTCATTTATACAACTCGCAGCAGTCGCAACCACTTAAGCTGATAGATGGCACTGAAATATCCACTCGTTGGAATAACTTTGACATTCATATTGTGGGGTTGAATCTAGATATTAATCATCCCGAGTTAATTGCATTTTTATCATCACAGCGGCAGCTGCGCGAAGAGCGAGCTATAGAGATAGGTAATAGACTGGCTAAAGCGGGTATTGAAGGTGCCTATGAAGGGGCGAAGGAAATTGCCAATGGCGCAGCTTTAAGCCGAGGCCACTATGCCCGGTGGTTGGCAGACAATGGTTATGCTAATGATATGCCCAGTGTTTTCAAACATTATTTAGCCCGTGGCAAAACGGGCTATGTTCCTAATAACTGGGGCGATATGGCCAATGCGATTAATATTATTCATCAAGCGGGTGGCCTTGCAGTATTAGCTCACCCTAGTGGTTATAAATTATCAGCTAAATGGCTAAAAAAATTAGTAAGAGATTTTGCCCAAGCCGGTGGCGATGCGATGGAAGTGGTGTTAGGACAACAAACTATTGATGACAGAAACAACCTGATTGCGTTGTGTCATCAACATCAATTACTCGGTTCTTTAGGAAGTGATTTTCATTTTATTAGTAATTGGATTGAATTAGGTAAAAATTTATATCAACCCCAAGGTGTTACTTGGGTTTGGCAGTCAGAATTATGGGTGGAACGAAGATGAGTCAGTTTTATTATATACATGAAGAAAACCCTCAAGCACGATTGATTAATCAAGCTGTCGAGGTATTAAAGCAGGGCGGAGTAATAGTTTACCCTACCGACTCAGGTTATGCATTGGGTTGTATGATTGGTAATAAAAATGCCATGACCAAAATGGCCCGAATTCGACAAATTGATAACGACCAAAACTTTTCGTTAATGTGTCGAGATTTATCTGAGCTGGCTAATTTCGCCAAGGTAGATAATCAAGCGTACCGTTTATTAAAAAGTTGTACTCCAGGGCCTTACACTTTTATTTTTAAGGCCAGTAAAGAAGTGCCGCGTCGCTTACAATGTGAAAAAAAGCGCACTATAGGTATACGTGTTCCAGACAATGTGATTACTTTGGCTTTGCTTGAAGCGTTAAATGAACCGCTAATGTCGACTAGTTTAGTGATGCCAAATGAAGAGTTTGCAGAGTCTGACCCAGAACATATACGCGATATTTTAGAGCATCAAGTGGACGCAATTGTGCATGGTGGTTACTTGCCTGAAAAGCAAACGACAGTCATTGATATGTCTGAAGGTGATATTAATATTTTGCGCCATGGTGCAGGTGATACCGCGGCTTTTGAATAATATGGCGTTGATAATATAATCTAGCTGGCATTATCAGCAGATAATTGTTTAATCCTTACACATTAATCAGTATAATCGCGCGCTTGCTTGGCGCTAACCTTAGTGGTTTGGCCAATTAACGTATAGTCCAATCAGTTATTGGAACTATCGGCAGTGATAAATAAATTCAAACGGAGCTTTATGCAGGGTCAACAACAAAGCCTTCCATTAGCCATTGTTCGTGGGCAAAAGCTTGATGCAATGCCCAATGATTTATTTATTCCGCCCGAAGCCCTAGAAGTTTTTTTAGAGTCATTTGAAGGGCCATTAGATTTACTGTTGTATTTAATTCGTAAGCAAAAATTGGATGTAGTTGATTTACCCATTCAGCAGATTACCACTCAATATTTAACTTATATCGAAGTGTTGACTGAAGCCCGAATTGAATTAGCCGCAGATTATTTAGTGATGGCGGCAACGCTAGCAGAAATTAAATCGCGTTTACTTCTGCCTAAAATGGCGGTAGATGAAGGCGAAGAAGAAGATCCTAGAGTCGTGCTGATCAGGCAATTAAAAGCCTATGAAGTAATAAAACAAGCGGCTCAAGATTTAGATGAATTACCCCGTTTAGAGCGGGATGTGTTTCAAGTCAGTGCTGCGAGAGCACCAAGTATCAAACCTGTTGTTGTTCCTCCTGATGTGACATTGCTTGAACTAGCAAGAGCATTTGGAGAGGTACTGAAGCGAATTGACGCAAATGAAGATCACCATGTTAAGCGTGAACAGCTTTCAACAAGAGAGCGAATGAGCCAAATATTGGCTAAACTGTCAGGTAACGAGTATTTGCACTTTGAGCAATTATTTGATTATCAAGAAGGTCGCGCTGGAGTAGTGGTGAGTTTTTTAGCTCTCATGGAACTGATTAAAGAATTACTGGTTGATGTGATTCAAAATAAGCCATTTGAAACCATTTATGTTAAAGCAAAATAGTCGCTACTCTATCTAAATTAAGAGTATGTCTAAACTAAGAGTTTGAATAAGTTATAAGCTGATGCAAATAAACCCGACTCAATTAAAACAATTAATCGAAGCCAGTTTGTTTGTGCTAGCTAAACCTATGACGATAAAAGCATTAAAAGAAACTGTCTTGGCAGACTTTAGTGTTTCGAGGGTGAAGATTAAAGCGGCTGTTGAAGAGTTACAGCAAGAATACCAAGATCGCGGGGTTCAACTAGTCAAAGTGGCTGGTGGATATCGCTTTCAAACCCAAGAAGTACTCAGCCCTTTTTTACAGCCATTGTGGCAAGAAAAATCGCCTAAGTATTCTCGAGCAACCATGGAAACCTTAGCCGTGATTGCCTATCGTCAACCGGTGACCCGTGGCGATATTGAACAAATAAGAGGTGTGGCAATCAGCAGCCACATTATAAAAACCTTAGCTGATAGACATTGGATAAAAGCCGTGGGACATAAAGAAGTGCCTGGAAGACCCGCACTTTACGCGACCACTACTGAGTTTTTATCTTATTTTGGCTTAAACAAATTAGCTGATTTACCTGAGCTAAATGATGTTGAGTCATTACAAGCGATGTTTGAAAAAGCCCAGCAAGGGCCTGAAGAGTCAGAGCAAACATCGCCACAACAAACTAAAGAGTAATACTAATGAGTGAAAAATTGCAGAAAGTCTTGGCCCGTGCAGGCCATGGCTCCCGTCGTGAGATGGAGGCATGGATTGCTGCAGGTCGAGTTAGTATTGATGGCGAAATCGCTAATCTTGGCGATCGCGTTGAAGCAGACGTTAAAGTTCGAATTGATGGTCGAGCTATTTCATTAAAAGCCGCCGATGAAGTGATTTGTCGTGTACTGGCTTACCACAAACCCGAAGGCGAGATTTGTTCTCGTAAAGATCCTGAAGGTCGCCCAACGGTATTCCAACGATTACCTAATATGCGTGACTCTCGTTGGGTTGCTGTAGGCCGTTTAGATATTAACACTTCAGGCTTGTTACTATTTACCTCTGACGGTGAATTAGCCAATCGCTTAATGCACCCTTCAAATGAAGTTGACCGTGAATACGCGGTGCGTACTTTTGGTGAAGTACCAGAAGCTGCTGTGCACCGCTTACGCAATGGTGTCACTTTAGAAGATGGCCCTGCAAAATTTGATAGCATCAAACCTGCCGGTGGTGAAGGTATTAACCAATGGTGGCATGTCACCTTACGTGAAGGCCGTAACCGTGAAGTTAGACGTTTATGGGAGTCTCAAGAGGTTCAAGTGAGCCGTTTGATCCGTATTCGTTATGGCATGGTTGAGTTACCTAAATCATTACCTCGTGGTGGTTGGTTAGAATTACCGCTTGATCAAGTAAACTACTTACGTCAGTTAGCAGGACTTGAGCCAGAAACACGCTCTTTGCTTGGTCACGACAAACACAGTGTTGCTCGAGCAAAAGTGAAAAGCGCTAAAATTAGACGTGCTGTACGTAAAACTAAAGTTAGTGGTGGGAAAACCAAAACCCCAAGACAACGCAGTTAATCGTTGTAATTGTTTATTAAAGGCCGCTTATGCGGCCTTTTTCATTTCTTGAATTAATGGATTTTTAGGTCTACGTTTAATGCATTGTGCCACTTCGGTTTAACACAATTTTATCCATTAATAAGGTTTGCTTTGTCATAACTTAAGGAGCTTGTCAATATGAAGACGATAATCGGCATTTTGGTCAGTTTTATGTTATTTGCTTGTGCATCAGCACCATCATGGAAGGGGATGTCTGAAGAAGAAATTTCACAATGGAAAGAAAATGGCTTTGACGCAAAATCTGCCCAAGTATGGCGCAAAGGCGGTTTTAATGCTGAAGAGTCTAAGGAGTGGATGACCGCTAAATTTGATGTTGAATCAGCAAAAGATTGGTCAAAAGAGAAATTTAGTGTTGAAGATGCAAAAAGTTGGAAGCAATCTGGTTTTGATTTGGATGATGCCGTTGAAGAACGCAGTAAAGGGCTTACACCTGTAAAAGCCAAATAACTTAGAAGTATCTTAGTTAATTGCTATAGCAATATTTGTTGGAAGCTTTACTTCGGTAAAGCTTTTTATTTTGCTATTTAAAATATACTGTTGTGGTGAGTTGGACTTTAAAAGCGAGTCAATTGGTTACGAAATTTATTATTGTTTATTGGTTGGTCTTCAGTTGTGGGCACTGAACAAAGCAAAAAGTCTGTAGACTCGAATTAAAAAAGAATGTGTATCTGTTTAATATATTTACAGTAAATGGATGAAAAAACTCCGCATTGATGGTTTTTAAATCATTTGAGTCGGTTGAACGAAATTAACGGTTGCGTGGTTTTAAAAAATCAGTAAAGTATGCACCAAGTTCAACGGCGCAAGGTAACTTGTTAAGTTGCAAACAGATTCTACGAGTTGAAATTCAATTCGTCACAGTTTTGCCCGAGTGGTGGAATCGGTAGACACAAGGGATTTAAAATCCCTCGCTGAATAAGCGTGCCAGTTCAAGTCTGGCCTCGGGTACCATTATTAAGTCTTTAATCTTCAATGATTAAGATGATGGATAAACAAGCCTCAACGTTAAGTTGGGGCTTTTTTATTGCTTCAAGGTTATTTTTTGAAATCAAAATCCCTCGCTGAATAAGCGTGCCAGTTCAGCTTTTAATTGAAGAGCAGGGCCTCGGGTACCATTATTAAGTTCGCACTTTTTAAAGTCGGATGATGGATAAACAAGCCTCAACGTTAAGTTGGGGCTTTTTTATTACCTGAAATTTAGTATTTTGAGGGGAACATTTAAATTAGGTTTTGGCTTAAAAGCGTTACCTGAAAGACGTTATTGTTTGTAATCGGAATAACGTTATAAGGCGTTGCCGTATTGGGCTTGGTTGACCATTGACTTAATGACGAGGTGTTGGCCTCCAGAATGACAGGGTTGAAACACTTGGTAATACAAGTGTTGGGCCATTCTGGATGGATTTTATAGGCAATAAACTAATTACAAATTTTTATGGATTCAACTGCATTTTTAAGTGATTTGATACTTTAAAGCTAGGTTGGTTAAAACCATCAATTTCAATTACTTCACCTGTTTGAGGGTTACGGCCATTTTTAGGTAAATGAAAACGCAGTTCGAAGGTGCCAAACTGAGGGATATAAACTTTCTCACCTTCACATAACGCTTGGTGAATCGTGGCAATAATCTGTTCTAGCTGAAGCTTACATTGCGTTTGTGGTATACCTAAATCTTGTGACATTTTAGAGACAAGTTGTTTCTTATTCATCAAAAAACCAATCTAAATTCAATTTGCGGGTTTTATAACAACTATTGATTGCTACGCCCAGTTAACTCTTGTTTAAGTGTTTCTGATAGCTTGCTTTTTCGGCAATAGATAACAATTCATTATCAAACTGAACAAAGGTTTCTCCGTTAAAACTAAAGACTGACATTAAAACAGGATAAAAAACTGTCATACAAGCGTGATGATTTTTTGCCATACTTTATGATCTGTAGAGTCAATACCGATCGTTTTTTGAGTCTTTTTTGAGTCATCGTTAGCTCGGTTACAAGTCCCCATGTTAGCTCTAGACTTATTGTCAGTTGATTATTTAAGGTTTAATGTCATTACACAGGTGGTTTTGTGGTTAGATTTAATACCAACAATTTCAGGCGCGACGTTATTAGCTTAGGTTTTATCAGGCTAGGTATTAGCTTTGTGGCTTGTGTTTGTTTGGTATTTATATTTCAGAATCGTGTAAATGGGCAAGATTTCGATGAATCTGAATCATCTTTTAGCCTTAATTCTCGTGCTTTGAGTTCTGTTTCACAGTCCTCCTCATTAAATAATGTTCCTATTCAAATTAACTCGTCTTTTAATCAGCAAGCTATAGATGAGCATATACAGCTTTTAGCTTTGGGGACCAATGAGCATTTTTTTGATGAGTTATTAAGTCGTAAGCAATATCAAACGGATAAGAATTCTCAATATAATCAGCAAGCAACAGAGGCTATTATTCAGTTTTGGCATGGTCATGGTGTCAATCTTCCTTATATAGGCAATGACATTAATGAAAATATTCAACCTCAAGGCTCATCAGGGCAGTTTTTTTCCTTAGAGCCCTCTGCCGATGATTTCTTATATGTGACGAATCACATTCGTCGCCTTATGTGGCTAGATAAGCAAACACAATGGAACAAAATAGCGTTAAATGGCTTACTTAGGTTGGGGGATGGGCATCGAGCAATCAAACAGATTAGTCAGCGATTATGGTTGTTAGGAGATTTAGTTGAGTTTGATGAAAACGAATACACTTATGGTAATGATTTAGCCTTTGCGGTTAAACGGTTTCAACAGCGTCACGGATTAACTGCTGATGCGGTGATAGGCCCCAAAACGGTGTATTGGTTGAATTTAACCCCCAAACAACGAGCACGAATGTTAGCTAAGAATTTTATCAAGAAAACGATTTATTTAGCCTCATTGCCTGAACGATATTTATTGGTCAATATTCCATCTTATGAAATGTTCTTGGTAGATGATTATCAACCAGTGCTTCATTCTCGGGTTATTGTGGGTAGGGCGTATCGCCAAACTCCAATAATGACAGGGGAAATTTCCAACGTGGTGATTAACCCAACTTGGACGGTGCCTAAAAACTTAATGCGTGCAGATATTCTGCCTAAGATACGTGAAAATGGTCATTATCTTACTGATGGTCAATTTGATGTATTTGATTACAGTGGCAGTGCGGTGTCTAAGTCTGCTGAAGAATGGCAGTCTCTTGCTGGTAAGCCGTTTCCGTATCGTTTGGTACAAAAGCCAGGTAACATTAACGCCTTAGGGCGCTATAAATTTCACTTTAAGAATGATTCCAACATTTATTTACATGATACCCCTAATAAAGCCCTGTTTGCAGAATCTGAAAGGGCATTGTCTTCTGGCTGTATTAGAGTTGAAAAAGTACAAGATTTAGCCCGTTGGTTTGCAGATAACTTGATTATTGATAAACGAACATGGAAAAGATTGCAGTCTGATTATCACTCCACTCAATGGTTTGCTTTTCACGATACATTACCTGTACATTTTGTGTATTGGACTGCATGGGTTGATTCGCATCATTTGGCTCAATTTAGAGGAGATATTTACCAGAAAAATAGCGCCTATAAGCCACAATCTATTGAGGTTGGTCATTCTTCTGAAACTAACTTTGATTCTAATTCTGCACTCAGTTTAGAGGTAAATGAAACCTTTCTTAGCGCCAAATAACCCATCATGTTTGTATAATTTTTTTGTTCTCTGTTGCTAGACTGTTGTAATTTTGCAACTCAGCAGAATTTTGAATAAATATTTACGTTTGTATTAACTAATTGAGCTAACAGTAGTCTTTCATCAAATCTTGATATTCCCTGATTTTTCTCATCATTGAATACTTGCATTTATCATCACTTCAGTTTATTTTTCACTCCAATTGAGTAAAAAAACGACAATACCCAGAGCGCTAAACAGTGATGTTGCCCAGATGGTATTGCATTTTAATGGTATGTATTAATTGGTGCGCAAATGTCTGAAGTATGTCCTGCCCGTCGGCAGGTTTTGTTAGGTCTGAGTGGAACGGCCTTGGCTGCAATGTTGCCTAAAACCGCTCAAGCGAGTCGATCGACTAAAGGGTTTAAAGATTTAAGTTTCTATAATCTTCATACTGGTGAAAGAGGTGAAGGACACTTTTGGATTGATGGTCAATACCAAAAAGAAACGTTGAATACTTTTAGCCAAGTATTGCGAGATCATCGCCAAAATATTGCCGCACCTATGGACAAGCGTTTATACGAATACTTATTCCAGTTGCAAAACGTGCTGAATAATAAAGATGAAATTCATGTTATTTCGGGATATCGCTCGCCTAAGACGAATCAAATGCTAGCGGCTAAAAGCAACGGTGTTGCCAAGAAGAGTTATCACATGAAAGGGATGGCAATGGATATCGCTATTCCAAGTGTTAATTTAAAAGAGCTTCGTGATGCAGCTATTTCATTACAGTTAGGTGGTGTTGGTTATTACCCTTCATCGGGTTTTGTGCATATTGATTGTGGGCCAGTAAGACGCTGGGGATAAACTTTTCATTCAAAATGCGTGGCTATTTTAAGCTCTCAAGCCGCTGTAAAATGAGTTAATAGCATAATTAGCTTGTTGGTGGGCTAGTTAGTATGGTAATATCCGCGCGCTTTAATTGCGTCATTGTTGGTCGAAAGCAATGACACCTATTATATTATTTATTAAGTGAGTATTAACATGTCTTATACTATCCACGCCGAAATCCGCACTGAAATCGGGAAAGGTTCGAGCCGCCGCCTACGTCATGCAGATATGGTTCCAGCTGTAATCTATGGTCCAGGTAAAGAGCCTATTTCTATCAAGTTCTTACACAAAGCGATCATCAACATTCAAGAAAACAAAGATTTTTATGATGGTATCACTATCGTTTTAGACGGTAAAGAAATCAAAGTGATCCCACAAGCTATGCAGCGTCACGCGTATAAGCCTCTTATCGAACATGTTGACTTCAAATTTGCTTAATTGCTAATTTGACAAAAAGCGCCAATTTGGCGCTTTTTTTGTGACTGAATTTTGATGGATTATCAGATAGGTAAATTAATCAAAGTCATAACTGTAATAGATATCTAGTGATTGACTAATGGTGCCAGAAACAGATTCTAAATAAAGTTGTGAGAATAAGTAATATCTGACTGTCATTTCATAACCAGGGTTAAATACTCCAATACCGTATTTAATCATCAGATCTTCACCAATAAACCCACTAATAGCGACACGCCCATCATCGTTTGCATTCAATTGCACATTTGAGAAGCCAAATTTTTCAATCACTCCGCGTGCTGTAGAACCTATATTATTGATTGCGCCTCCATCAACTTGTGCGCCTAAGCTAAGTGCGGCTCCCATCATCAATGAGTTATTTTGTTCGTTACTGGTGTTATTAAATCCTTTGCCTGTCAGAATATAAGATAGTACCTCAGCTTGTTCTTTTGAGGGATTCGAAAATACACTGACTACAGGGCTTGCAGGTGTGCCTGTTACCCTTACACCCGCAATAATATCTTCTTCTTTAATCTCTTTTGTTGCTTCAATGTTGAGGTTAGGGACCTCAACTGGCCCGACAAACTGCACTTCACCAGCATTAATTTTTAGGGTTTGCCCCATAAATTTGTAGTTGCCATTCATGACCTTAATGTCACCAAATAACAATGGGGGTTTAAATGCTTGTTGTTGTAATCTTAAGCTTCCTAATAACTTACCCGTTAGCCCCATTCCATCTACCGTTAAGTTATCACCTACATCAATATTTATATCTGCGACAATGGCATAAGGGTTGGTTTTGACCTCTAGTTCTGAAATGGAGTCGTTAAATACCACGTCATCCGACAAAGCAACGCCCCCTTCAGAAAGTTGCATAATTTTGATTTGTCCTGAAGGTACAGAAACGGCACCTTTCAAAGCGATTTGTTGCATATCAAATTGAATATTCAGATCCGGTGATACATCTAAAATAGCTAACGGTGGCTGAATGACAGCCAATTTTTCACCTTTTACATTAATATCACCTGAAATTTTTCCGTCAGGCCAATATAGTTTGCCATTAGTTGTGGCTAAGCCTTCGCCCATATACCATTTTCCGTCTATGGTTGCTTGCTGGCCGTATAATTGTAATGTGAGATCGGTTTGCTCAATTAAGGTGGGGTTTGATGATAATGCAAATGCCCCTTGGGCCAGTTTAAGTTGGCCTGTGAGCTCGGGAGTCATTAAGCTTCCTGCCAAGTCTATTTTGCTCGACAAATTACCTTGAAGCGTTTCGAGGCGCGGGAAAAACTCACCAAAAGGCTCTAGATTAAGTGAGTTAATATTGAGGAACCCCTCGATAGCTCTATCAGGTGTGACATTGATGTTTATTTGAGTGTCTAAACTAGCTATCCCAGTAGAGTCTGCGCTGATACGTGTTTTAAATTGTTTTTCGTCTAGGGTTGAGGCCAAAATAAGTTGTTGGTAATCAATATCGACGATGTTATTAACGTTTCTAACTAACTTTATATTCCCCGGTAATAATGTGAAATTAAGCGTTGCAGTGGGTTTGCTTTTTGGCTGCCACCTAATTTGCGACGTTAATGCTGCTTCACCATCCCATTGAATATTTTTAGATAAAATGGGGGCTAATAACTGGCCAGGGTTGCCACTAAAATTAATGTCTGCTTGGCCTTTATTACCCAAAGATACCGTATTAGTGAGGCATAATTTGTTTTGTGGGTGAGTTAAACAAAAAGCATCAATACTGCCTTTGTTGTTTAATTGGTCCCAAGTGATATCAATAGGGTCATCTAATTGCCAATGGCCTAAAACATTATCAATATTAAAAGTGCTGAATTGTGCAAAAACAGTTTGTTTGTTGGTATCTGTTTGGCTATTTAAGTCTGTTGAAATACTGATGTCTCCAGCCGTTTTGAATGCGGTTTTTTGGCTACTTTCGTTACCCTGACTGGTTAATTTTAGGCTATCAAGCTTATAGCCTTTAAAATACATATTTTCACTATTTAATTCAGCGGTGTATTGATGTTGGTTTAACGGTAAATAGTGAGCTTTTAAGGTTGTTATGTCTAACTTGCCCCCACTGTAACTGGCTTGTTCTATTGAGGCATCTATATCAACAATGGGGTTTTTACTATTGCCGGTCACATCGACTTTAGCATGAATACTTCCTCGTGCGCCGGTCACCCACTGGCTTAAGTCAGGCACATCTAATTTAGCATCAATGTCCCATATTTCATCCGCTCTGCCATTGATAAATAAACTGGCACCTAAAGCTTCTGCATTTAAGTTTTGTGCATTTACCGCTAAGTCTTGATTAATATGCACTTGGCCAGAAACCGTTAATGGATATCCGTTCATTCTGCCTTTCAGTTGAGCGTCACTAATACCAGCTTGCCAGGTTTTTCCTGTCGCTACTCCAGAGGTTGAAAAATTGCCATTGATTTTACTTTTAAGTGGTGTGTACTCGTTGAGCCAGTCAATATTTTGTAATCGAATATCTTCAACATTCACCTGTGCTAGCCAAGAGATTGTATTGTTAAAACTCACATCACCAGAAAGCTGGATATTACCTGCTTGAGAAATTAACGATAACTGATAAAAAGATAACGCCTTATCGGTGTAACCTAACGATGACGCAAGCGCTAATTTGGGGTGGTATGGGCTGGTAAAGTGACCAGCGACAGTGGCTTGTAGATCATCAATATTGCCTTTGGCTTTCAGTTGTTTGATTTCGGCAAGATATAGCGGTTTAGTCAATGGCCATTGTAATAGGCTCTCTTTAACTTCGGCTTCAAATGGCATTGTGGCTTTGGTGAGGTCAATAATTCCTTGCAGGTTAAGTATTGATTTACCACTTAGGTTGGCATTAACCGCTAATTTACTAAAGTCGTCATTAATTTCTAATTTAAGGATTTGCTGTGTAAAGCCGGCTAATTCGCTAATATGATCAATGTCTGCATGCGCTTTGATGTTCATCGGGTAATGATCGATTAATTGAATATCGCCAATAAGGTCGACTTCACCATAGGTGTGATTGACTAATAATTGGCTAAGGCTGATGTGATAGTCAATATAACTACCTGAAATAGCAATATGGCTAAATTTGTCTTGTCTATTACCTAATTGTAATAGGCTGTCTTGCGAAACTAATTCTTTAATAAATAGTTTAAAGGGCATTCTCACAGCAGGCAGCTCGGCCATCGCCCATTGTTCAGCTTGTAGATTATCTTTGGAAGCGTCATCAGGTTTATCGGCTAATGGAATAATCACTTCTAAACCAAGGCTGCTAATATGTTCAACCTCTAATCCGCTTTCATTCCATATTGCGCTTGCTTTCAAATTTTCGGCGTTATAGGCCATGTCATTAACCGTGACAGTAACTTTTGATAGGTTTGCATCATGTAAACTGATGTCGAAAGGCAGTCTTAGATATTCATCTGTCGTTGCTGCATCATTAGTTATTTCAGCAGAATCTGATGCATCAATTGTATTAGGCTCTTTGTCTGAATTAGAGGCAAACTGACTGGTTTGAATATCAACTGCAACTTTAGAGGCATGTAGGGTTTCAACGCACAATTGCTTGTTAATAAAGCACCGTGGTGTCCAACGGAGTTGTAAATCATTTAATTCAACTTTAATCCCGTCCATTTGCCAAAATGCATAAGTCAGCGCAAGGTCATTATTCAATGTCCCTGATTGATAGTCTAATTCAACGTTGGGTAATAGTTGACTGGCAATCGTTACCGCCACTTTGGTGCCAATGGGAGTACCTAATGCTAGCGCAATCAATACCAATAGAATAAGTGGGATGTATATCACTAGCCGCGTGTAGAATTTGAAGGTACGCCATAACTGGGTTAATAGTCCACGAATAAGCGAGGGCGGCTTAGGTTTAGGTTTAGCTTGCGCGGTATCTTGCGTATCCTTGTTAGGCGTGTCTGTTATTTGTGGCTCAGTGGCTTTAGTATCGGGCGTGTGAGTCGGCATTATAAATCTGTCCCCATAGTTAAATGGAAACGGAATGAACGGTTAACGGTTTCGGTTTCTTTTAAACCAAAACCGACATCTAATTTTATTGGCCCAATCGGTGAAATCCAGTGTACGCCGCCGCCCACAGACACTAATGGTTCAAATTGGTCTGTGTCGAATGCATTACCAGCATCAACAAAAGTCCCTAGGCGCCAAGAAGGCGTTAGGTAATATTGATATTCAATACTACCGACTAATAGATAACGGCCACCAATCACTTGACGAGAAACTCCGCCTTCACTGTTTTCATAATCAATATAGGGGCCGAGCTCTTGATAACGGTAACCTCTTATCGATTGATCGCCACCGGCAAAATAGCGCAATGATGGGGCGATGTACGGAATATTTTCGTTTTTGGCAATATTCGCGCCTAAGTCTAAGCGTGTGACAAAACGGTGCTTATCAAAGAAGGTATCAATCCACTTTAACTTAGCCTGCAACCTTGCCAATCGAATGGTTGAACCTAAATAAGGGTCGGCATATTCGACCGTATAGGTTTGTCTAAAACCAGACTTTGGATCAAGGGTGTTATCACCTCGAATCGTTTTAGATAAACCCACGCCAAATAATAAGAAATCAGGCGAGTAGTCAACATCTAACTGATTATAGTTTTCTTTCATTACTTCTAAAGAGTAACCAAATAACCAATTGTTTTGGGTGCGTTTTTGTCTTAGCAACCCAATGAGGTATTTTTCAGATTCTAATTGCCCGGTGTTTTCAAACTTCTTATCTTCAGCATTATAATCTTGGGTCACACCGTATTTATCCCTTAATAAACCAACCCGAAGTTTCAGTTGATCATCAAGAGGGTGACTCATTGGAATCGTATAAGTGGTTAACAATTTCGGGCGGTCAGGGGCCCACTCTGCAGTGGTTTCTTGTTTGTGACCAAAGCGGTTAATTTGTGGTGTTCGCCAAGTGACTCTAATTCTTGGGTCAATGGCATTTTCGCTACTATTGCCCATATCAATACCGGCACCCACCTCTAAAGAGTGACTAGGCTTGGATGACAGCTCAACTTTAACCGGTACCATCGATTCTGTTAACTCGTCTGTTTGAGGAAGCACCTTAATATTACTAAAGTAGCCAGTATCAATCAGGTTGCGGTTTAATCGACCTAATTGCGACGTTGAATAAGGGGTTTGCTTTTCAAATGGAACTAACGCTTGGACGATATTTTCATTTAACGTATGACCTTCAAAATTAACATCACCGAGACGGTATCGTTGCCCAGATTGGAAGTGTAAATTAATTTGAGCGGTATTTTTGTCGCGATTAATGACAATTTCTGAGCGAGAAAACTGGCCATCAAAGTAGCCTCTTGCTAAGGCTAAGGTCAATAATTGAGATTTTATGCTTTCATAAACGCCATGATGGAGCACGTCACCGGGTTTAATGGTTAAACTGTCCAGCCAATTTCTAAATGCGGCATCTTCCAGCATCTCTCCATCGAAGTTGATATCTACCCATTGTAATGTAACAGGGTCGCCCGGTTTTACGCTGATATTGAGTTGCCAAGGCTTTGACTCAGATTCAAGTACATTAGTATCAACAGTGGCTTGATAAAAGCCCATACTTTTTAATGCTTCATAGGTACTTTCTTCAACACCAAATAAAAATGCCCGGCGTTGTATTTCGTTTGCGGGTAATGCACCTAGGTGAGCTCGAATATTTTGTTCTAAGGCTGGGGTGACGCCAGAAATAGAGATAGATAACCAATCATCAGCCGCCTGCACTCCTTTGCTGCAAAAAACAGCGAGTGTCAGTAATATAAAAAAGGCAATTGTGTGGTTATTTTTGAACAAAATTAAGGTACTTATCTATTAATCTTAGTTTTGTGTATATTGTCGCTAGAAAGCGCTAAAGTCGCAAGGTAAACCAAGGCTGAATTTAATCCAAAGGACGTAATAATAATGAAAAATAATCTATTAAGCCGATTTAGCATCAAACTCTGTCTCAGTGTTGCACTGCTGGCGGGGGCAAGCTCTGCTTATGCTCAACCTTATTCAATTGCTATTCATGGTGGGGCGGGGACAATTAATGAAGCGGACTTGAGTGAGGTACAGCAACAAGCTTATCGCGATAAATTAACTGAAGCGATTAACGCGGGTCATGCTGTATTAGCTAAAGGAGGCGATAGTTTAACCGCGGTGCAAATGGCTATTAATGTATTGGAAAATAGCCCTTTATTTAATGCCGGTGTTGGGGCTGTGTATACCTTTGACGGTAAGCACGAGTTAGATGCCTCAATTATGGATGGCAAAGATATGCGGGCTGGAGCAGTAGCCGGTGTTACACATATTAAAAACCCAATTGATTTAGCCATAGCGGTGATGAACAAATCACCTCATGTCATGCTTTATGGCCAAGGTGCAGAAGAGTTTGCCATTACACAGGGGATTCCTTTTGTTCCCAACCAACATTTTGATACCACGCATCGCTATAACCAGTTAATTGATGCCCGTAAAAAAATTACTCAAGCTGAATCAAGCGTCAAAGACTACCAAGCCTCTGTGATGAAGTTGGATGATAATTATAAATTTGGCACTGTTGGCGCGGTGGCGCTAGATAAAAATGGCAATTTAGCCGCAGGGACTTCTACCGGTGGAATGACCGCAAAACGCTTTGGTCGTATTGGTGATTCACCGGTTATTGGTGCTGGTAATTATGCTGAGAATGGGACTTGTGCCGTATCAGCAACAGGACATGGCGAATTCTTTATTCGTTATAATGTGGCCGCTGACATATGTGCAAGAGTGAAATACCAGCAAAAATCAATTATACAAGCTGCGGATGAAGTGATTAATCAACGATTAGTGTCTGCTGGTGGCACAGGTGGTGTTGTAGCCATTGATGCCAAAGGTAATATTGCCACTCCATTTAATACTAAAGGGATGTACCGCGCTACAAAAGTGGGTGATGAAAAAGAAAGTGTGATGATTTGGCGTGATAAATAATCCTTATTTTAGTGCTTATGGTTGACGTCATAAGCACTTTTTTTGGGGTTAATTTTTTAACTATCGATTTAGCGATTATTGTTATTGCCTAGGCAAAGCAAGCCAAAAGCAGATCCTCGATAAAAGATCTCGAGGATGACGTTTTGGTTTTGTTTCGAAGATGACGTTGGGGTTTCGTTTCGAAGATGACGTTGGGGTTTCGTTTCGAGGATGAATGTGCTTATGGACTGCGCCATCACGTCATTCCAGCAATGCTTTTGGGCTGGAGTCCGCTTGACTCAATTTTTACCCACGTTGTTTGATAGTAAATTAATCAGTTTATTTTCAAATATGTATTTTTATTGACTAAACTTATAATGAGATGCACTAATAGAATGACCAATAACAAGTATGTAGCTTGTGTGTAGGCGGTAAAGCTATTACTTAATTAAGATGATTGGTGCTGACCAAGTCTCACAATAATTTGTGTAGCATTGTTTATTAAGGGGAATAGTATGGATTCAATAAAAATTATCGATTATATGGATCGCCGCCCGGTGTTGTTAAATGCCAATATGTCATTAGCCGTTGCCGTGGAAAAGCTGTTAGAAAGTCAACGCCCAGGTGCGCCCGTAGTGGGTGAGCAGGGCGAGCTTGTGGGTTTTTTATCTCAACAAGATTGTCTAGCTGTTATGCTTAAAAGTAGTTATCACTGTGACTTAACCAGTAAAGTGAAAGACTGTATGAAGACTGAAGTACTGAGTGTTCGCCCTGATGAGAGTATGCTGCATTTAGCTGAGCAAATGACGGGAGCAAAACCTAAAATTTACCCAGTGGTTGAACACGGTAAAGTCATTGGCGCCATAACACGCCAAGATGTGTTAAAAGCCATGAACACTTATATGCAACAATGTTATTTGTCACCCGCATAAATTAAATGACACCATTGAAGCTTTAATCTGAAAGATAACAATAACAGTGGATGCCTAAAAAGCCAGCAAAGTAACGCGCTTAAACATACCAATATGTGTGCTTCCTTGCTAGGATCGAGTTTTTGAATTGCGATGCTAGCCAAGGAAACATTTTGAACGCGGATATAAAGCCATTATCGAAAGCATTTTTACAGCGTTGTGTACAAACAGACGCGGCCTACATTCGTCGACGATTGTTTCGTTTAAATAAACCCGCTAATGGAAAAAATGCCAAGCCAATCGATGCCAAAGCAAAAGAACAGATCATAAAAGAGCTAGAAGATTTAGCGATTCAATCTGTTGCAAAAGTTCAGCAGCGCCTGGCTAATCGTCCCACCATTCAATATCCAGATGATCTTCCTGTTTCACAAAAACGCGATGAAATTGCTTCAGCGATTGCCAATAACCAAGTCGTTATTGTTGCTGGTGAAACCGGCTCTGGTAAAACAACGCAATTACCCAAAATTTGCTTAGATTTAGGTTTAGGGTGCCGCGGATTAATCGGCCACACTCAGCCTCGTCGTTTAGCTGCCAGAAGTGTTGCTACTCGAATAGCGGATGAAATTAACAGTCCATTAGGCGATGTGGTCGGTTTTAAAGTTAGATTTGCTGATGCCATTAACGAAAATAGTTACGTTAAATTAATGACTGACGGTATTTTGCTGGCCGAATTGACCTCAGATAAATACTTAAATCAGTACGACACTATTATTATTGATGAAGCGCATGAACGTAGTTTAAACATTGATTTTATTTTGGGTTACTTAAAACAAGTATTGAAAAAACGCCCAGAATTAAAAGTGATTATCACTTCTGCGACCATTGATGTAGAACGTTTTTCTCAGCATTTTGATAATGCTCCTGTGATTGAAGTTTCAGGACGAACCTATCCTGTAGAAACACGATATCGACCTTTAGTTCAGCAAGATGATGCGGACAGAGATGTCACCGACGGCATTTTTGCGGCAGTTGATGAGTTAATGGCTGAAGGCCCAGGTGACATTCTGATTTTCATGAATGGTGAAAGAGAAATTCGAGATACTGCAGATATGCTGCGTAAGCAAAATTATCGCGATACCGAAATTTTGCCGTTATATGCTCGCTTGTCGTACGGTGAACAATCAAAGGTATTTAAAAGCCATATTGGTCGTCGAATAGTACTTGCCACCAACGTTGCTGAAACTTCATTGACGGTGCCGGGTATTCGTTATGTGATTGACCCCGGTACAGCAAGAATCAGCCGTTATAGTTATCGTACTAAAGTACAGCGTTTACCTATCGAGCCTATTTCACAAGCCAGTGCCAACCAACGTCAAGGGCGATGTGGTCGTGTGGGGCCGGGTATCTGCATTCGTTTATTTGATGAAACTGACTTTATTCAACGTCCCGAGTTTACCGACCCTGAAATTTTACGAACCAATTTAGCCTCGGTTATTTTGCAAATGCTAGCTGTGGGCTTAGGCGACATCGCAGGTTTCCCCTTTATTCAACCGCCAGAGCAGAAACACATTCGTGATGGTTTCTTGCTATTAGAAGAGTTACAAGCGGTTGAGAAACGTAAAGGACAGTTGGTATTGACCCCACTTGGGCGTAATTTATCTAAAATTCCATTGGATCCAAGATTAGCTCGCATGGTCATTGAGGCAAATAAGCAGCAGTGTTTACATGAAGCGCTAGTCATTACCGCGGGATTATCGATACAAGATCCTAGAGAACGCCCTATAGATAAAAAGCAGGCTGCGGATGAATGTCATCGTCGCTTTGCAGATAAAGACTCTGACTTTAGCAGTTGGATTAAACTGTGGGACCACTTAAAAGACCAAAAACATGAGCTTTCGGCTAGCCAGTTTAGAAAGCAGTGTCGTGACGAATACTTAGCTTATTTACGTGTTCGAGAATGGCAAGATTTATACACTCAGCTAAAACAGGCGGTACATGACTTAAAATGGCGCTTGAACGATACCCCTGCAGGTTATGACAATTTACATCAAGCTATATTGTCCGGTTTACTGAGCCATATTGGTTTTAAAGATGCCAATAATGAATATTTAGGGGCACGTAATCGTAAGTTTTTTGTTTTTCCCGGCTCGCCATTAGCCAAAAAAGGGCCTAAATGGATTATGGCCGCAGAGTTAACTGAAACGTCCCGCCTGTTTGCCCGTTGCTGCGCAAAAATTCAACCGGAGTGGCTAGAGCCACTTGCCGCGCATTTAATAAAAAAGAACCAAGTTGAGCCCCATTTTGAAGCGAAAGCTGGCAGTGTGGTTGCCTTTGAAAACCAAGTGCTTTATGGCTTAACAGTGGTAAATCGTCGTCGAGTTCAATATGGGCCAATTAACCCAGTTGAAGCCCGAGAAATATTTATACGCAGTGCGCTAGCAGAAGGACAGTTACAAACTAAAGAAGCTTTTTTTGTTAATAATCAGAAGTTAAAACAAGACATTGAAGAGTTAGAACATAAATCACGACGTCGGGACATTCTGGTAGATGATGATGTGCTAGTCGACTTTTACGAGCCGCGAATTCCCCAAGGTATTTACAATGCTCCACTATTATTCAAGTGGTGGAAAAAAGCTCGAGTTGAACAACCTGAACTACTTAATTTTAATGAACAACTGCTGATGCAGCGCAGCGCGGAACATATTTCAGCGCTAGATTTTCCCGAGGTATGGCATAAAGGCAACTTAGCATTAACAGTAAGCTATAACTTCGAGCCAGCAAACATCGATGATGGTGTCTCAGTCCATATTCCGGTGGCGTTGTTAAATCAAATTGATGATCAAGATTTTGACTGGCTGGTACCAGGATTAAGAGAAGAAAAAGTGGTCGCGTTAATTAAGTCGCTACCTAAAACCTTGCGACGTAATTTTGTGCCAGCACCAGACTATGCTAGAGCGTGTGTGCAAGCAATGACACCGTTTGACATGCCATTAGTCGACAGCCTTTGTAAACAATTATTAAGAATGAGCGGCACTAAAGTTACTCCGGATGATTTTGACTTTACTCAGCTAGCCGCACATCTATTAATTAACTTTAAAGTCGAAGATGACAAAGGGCGTTTAGTTGCAGAGGGCAGACAAATTGAGCCACTTAAAGAGCAACTTCAAGGTGTGGTCGCCAAAGCAATACGAAAAGTAGCAGATAAAGGGATTGAACAAGCTCAAATTACTCAATGGTCATTTGGTGATTTACCTAAACAGTATCAACAACGTAAAGGCAACTATGAAGTTAAAGCTTTTCCGGCACTGATTGATAACAAATCGGATGTTGAAATAAAGCTGTTTGATGATGAGCATGAAGCAGCAAAACAGCATCGTTTAGGGATAAGGCGTTTGTTATTACTTAACATTCCATCTCCGGTGAAGCATCTACAACAGTCGTTACCTAACAAAGCAAAACTGGCAATGTATTTTAATCCATTTGGTCAGGTTCAATTACTGATTGATGATATTATTCAAGCATCTGTACAGCAGTTATTGGATGAAAAACAATTAGATATTCGTAGTGAAGACCAATTTGAGCAAGCTAAAGATTGGGTTAGACAAGAGCTAAACCCGGCTGCAGAACAGATTTCGCTCAAGGTTGAAAAAATTCTGACGATTTATCAAAGAATCAAGAAAAGGCTTAAGGGCAAAATTAGTTTAGACATTGCTTTTGCCATGAGCGATATTCAAAGCCAACTCGATAAACTCGTTTATAAAGGTTTTGTACAAGATTGTGGTTGGGATAAGCTAACTGATGTTGCAAGGTATTTGTTAGCAATAGAAAACCGTTTAGATAAGTTACCAGTCGACCCTAATCGTGACAGGATTCATATGCAAAGCATTTCTAAATTGCAGGATCTATTAACCGCACAGTTGGCCAAAATACCTAAGCTACAACCGGTTCCAGAGGCGCTAATTGAAGCTAGGTGGATGATTGAAGAGTATCGGGTTTCTTGTTTTGCACAGGTATTAGGTACGGCTTACCCTATCTCTGAAAAGCGGGTACTTAATCATATCAATCAAGTGTGATGCTACGAATTTACAAATAAGCGAGTTTTACATTGCCATTAACCCCAGCAGTATTACTGTTGGGGTTTTTATTTATTCAAATCTTGTCAGCAGAATAAACCAGACATGGGCTTAATAGGCGTTGTATTTTTGATCTAAAAAGTGAAAGTCTTTCATGGATTTTAGCGAAAAAGCTACTTGTAGTCATATTAAGCTTACTTTTTTGAAAGTTTTCTGTAATTTTTGCTGTTTTGGGCTAGTAAATCGGTTCTTTTGGTTGTTATAATCGCTCGCAAGAAGAAAGTGATTGGTACTTTTTCTCTGTTTATAGGTAAATGTTAGTGACCTCGAAGTCTAAAAATAAACATGCCTATCCCTACACGACCTAGAAATGATTGGAGTTATTATGGAAGTTCATGAATACGAAAATGCTTACTACCAAGTAAAAGATGACGTGTTAGAGTCTTTACCTTCTGAAGAAGAGTAAAACGAACGCTAAATATCAATCTATAGGATTAGATTGAATGCTCCAATAGACAATGCAAACCCATATAAAAATAGCAGCCTAGGCTGCTTTTTTTATGGGTGAATTTATTCAAAACACTTCTTTGAAAGAATGAGAGCTGACAGGTCTTTTTTTTGAATGGTGTTGATTGTTTTTTATACATAAAATAAATATGTTTATGTTTTAAAACTCTAATACACCATCATTTTGTAAGTTAAATGTTTAATTTATGTTTTAGCTTGCCATTTCATTTGTAAGATATATCTCACACAGGCTGTAAGATAAACACACTGCGATAAGCTGATTTAAAATTGAAGCCAAGACCAAATCTCATTAGTATCAGATGTTTATGATGTTTCTTGTTGTTGTGACTGAGTAGTCCTGTTGTTAAGGTAATGTTTCGGCCTTTTTCTTTTATGAAAATATATTAATATTACTAGGCGCTAAGGATTGCAGCAAAGTGAACGGAAAATGGATTAAGAGTAGGAAACTCGCAAACACTTTGAAGGATCAGCTTTAAAGGACTAATTTTTAACGGAAGATTGCAGGACGCAACAAGGTTTTAACTCGTTTTATGGAAAAGGCGAGATGAGTATTTAGGATTAATGCTCAAAGGATTAAGTCATACTGGGATGGTATGAATAAAAGGATTTCACGGACGATATAAGGACACGCTTAGGATGAGCATGCTTAGTCAAAGGATAACTGAGCAAGAAGGATAGTACTGAAATAGGTACAAGGATTATCAAGGATAGCGCATGGAAAGGGCTGGAGCCAATGATACGCATGGATGGTGCAGGGAGCATATTATAGCGGGAAAGCTTAACAAGAGAACAGAAGGCCGTGACTTAATGTCGCGGCCTTTCTTTTGGGGTAACGTTTCTCATCGAAATCTTGATGTCAATAGCTGAGTTATTAACGGCATTTACCAGAACTACAACTACTTCGGCTACCGCAGCCACCAAACTTACCTTGTGACTTGGGTGCATCCATCCACTCTGGTTCTGGAAATATCGGCCAATCAATTTTTTTGACGGTTTTACCCTGCATAAAAATATGTGCTCGATATTGATTTATCCCATCAGTGCTAAACTCAAACATAAATTTAGCTTTCCAGCATAATCCAGTATGGCCACCTAGACTCGGACTTGCAGACTCCATTGCAACGGCAAGCAATTGCACATTTTGTTTACGACAAGCTTGTTCAGCCATAACGCGACTTAATTCTGCCATAGTACGTAGTTGCCAAAAAAAGGCCGCGACAACGACTAGCGCTGCCATTATTAAAAAATCAGACATCATAGGCTTGCTGCCTTAAATAAACCGCCAATGGCGTGAGAAAGTTGTTCACTTCTGTTTGGGTTACGTAAGTCTGTTAGTAACGCATTTCGAAGGATTGGAATAGCCACAATATCAGCAAAAACTTGGTTAAAGAAGTGTTGAGGCTGTTTTGCTAAAGCTTCTAAATAGAATTTGCGAGTTTCATCATCTTTTAATGCCGTCCAGTTTCTTGCTGCAATGGTGATCAACATATTGTCATCAAGTTGATTGTGATGATGTAACTCGGCAATCGCCTGTTGGCAAACGCTAGGGTGGGAAGATAATGCCTTCAAATAGATACCTTTAAACTCAGCGGCTGACTGACTAAATAACTGATATAAGGTATCAACCAATGGTTGTTCAATAACAAGGTGTTCTAAACATTCACAGGTTGCTGCTTGTACTTCAATCGGTGCTTTAGGCAGAGTTTCAGCAATTTGCGTAAGGTGATCAAACTGCTTCATTCGCACACATAAGTCAGCTAGCCCTTGTAAACCAAGATGTTGCCAGTTTTCTGATGGCGTTTGCCCCGAGAAATATTGCGCTGCAAATTCATATTGGCTTGAGGCTTGTTGACCTAACTGTTTTCTCACCAAGGCGTTAAACATGGCAAGTTTATGTTGATTAGGTTTAAAGCTAAAAGGGTGGTTAGCAAGTTGCTGCTGTTGTTCTTCCGTGAGCGTTTGTGTGGGGTCGCGCCCTAACGCTTCCAAAATCATTTTAATAAACTGTTGTCTAGGCGCGGGTGAAAGCAACCCTTGCTCATCTAAAGGCAGCTTAATAAACCAAATGTATGGCTGTTCACTTTGTTGCCAAAATACAATGGCAAATTGAGCATGACCTTGAATGGGATAAGGATAAGGACTAACAAGTGACTCAATTTGATGAAATGCCATCATATCGATGTTTTGAACTTTTCTTCCCAGATCGTAAACTTGAAACTGGGTGTTAGCCGTGGCTAGAAATTGACTTAAGGTGGTGATTTCTGTCATTGGAACTCGCTTTACAAAAACATGGCATTATTTAACCTTAACTGAGTTAAGAGATGAATAGGCGATATTTACTATCCAGAGTTGAGGTTATTTAGAGTTTAATTGTGGCTAATGTTATCATATTCAACCTAAATAATAGGTATCGGATTCGTTTTTTATGCCACATCTACAAAGCCAATCACTGTTGATAAAACTACAGCAACAATTGCAAGCTGCTGACCTATGGTCAGATACGCCGCCGAGCCCAAAAGCTATGGCTAGCAATGCCCCTTTTGCTTGCGATAGCATGCCTTTTGAACACTGGTTGCAGTTTATATTTATTCCTAAAATGACCCAGTTAATTGAGCACAAACAACCGCTGCCCACAAATATGGCTATTGCACCAATGGGGCATCATGTTTGGCAGTCTATGCCTGACAAAAAGCCACTAATCATGTTGCTTGATGAATTTGATCATCTCCTTTCAACCTCAAAACAATAAGTGTTTGTATTCATATGACTGACATTGACACACCCCAGACTAAGCCATCGCTTGTTGAAGATGAATTAGCGCAACAAGAGCAGCCACCCAAGTTAGAAGTATTATTTGAAGATGAACATTTAGTGGCAATTCATAAACCCGCTGGGTTATTAGTTCATCGCAGCTATTTAGCGAGAAAAGAACGTTTTTTTGCGATGCAATTAACCCGAGATTTAGTGGGTAGCCATGTCTTTCCTGTTCACCGTCTTGATCGTCCCACTTCTGGAGTGTTGTTATTTGCAAAAAATAGTGAATGTGCTCGACTGTTGTGTGAACAGTTTGAGCAACACACAGTAACAAAGCAATATTTAGCATTAGTGAGGGGCAATATGCATGAATCTGCCGAACTAGATTATGCATTAAAAGTGGAGTTAGATGATGTGGCTGATAAGTTTGCCACCGCAGATAAAGCGGTATATCAAGATGCGGTGACTCAGTATGCCCCATTATTGAACAGCGAAATCCCTTATAGTTCTGGACGTTATCCAACTAGCCGATTTTGTTTAATAAAGTTGACCCCTAAAACCGGTCGCAAGCATCAACTGCGTCGCCATATGGCTCACTTACGTCATCCCATTATTGGTGATACTACCCATGGTGATGGTAAGCAAAATAAATTTGCTCGAGAACACTTTCAAGTAAATAGACTATGGTTAATAGCAAAAAGCTTGCAGTTTACCCATCCAGTGACGCAAGAGCCTATGCATATTGAAACGGAATTAGAGCCAGAGTGGTTAGATGTTTTTGATAAGCTAGGTTGGGATAAATTAGCACAAGATGAAGGTTATTTGATTTAAGGTTATGGGGCTAATTAAACCATTACTTTAAGACTTGCAATAAAGTCAATTTTTACAGTATGTTGAGTTAAATCGTTTTCATATTAATTATTTAAAGGACTATGTAGTGGCAGAAGTCAGCATTGTATTTGGAACTGTTTATGGTGGCGCACAATTTACCGCTGAAACCTTAGCAAAAAAATTACAGGAAAAAGGACATCACATTAGTTTAAAGCAAACCGCTGAGTTGCAGGATTATGTACCTAGCGAGAGTGAATATCTTATTATTGTGTGTTCAACCACTGGGCAGGGGGATTTGCCTGACGATATTTTTCCTTGGTTTGCCAAACTCAAGTCACAGGCGCCTTATTTACCTAAATTACAATACAGTATTGTGGCCTTAGGTGACTCCAGTTACGAAACATTTTGTGCTGCGGGTAAGCAGTTTGATGAGTTGCTTTCTGAGCTTGGTGCCAAAGCATTAACACCTTTATTAGAAATTGATGCCAGTGAAACAATGGAGCCTGAAGTTGAAGTTGTGACATGGATACCGACTTGGCTAGACGCAATTAACAAGGACTAATAATATTTCAAAACGAGCTTCTGCAATCATTTTGTTGTCTAAAAATGTGATTGGTGAACACTGGTTTAAATTTGCACAACGTTTAAGCCAGTCGTTATTGATTCCAATCGCTATTTTGCCTGCAGCGGGGGTTATGCTGGGGGTTAGTCACAGTGCTTTGCCATTTATGCCTGAAGCACTAAATGTCACTTTTTCTTCTGTTGGTCATTTAATTTTTACTATGATGCCGCTGCTCTTTGCTGTGGCAATTGCGATTGGGTTTTGTCGTGATCAAGGTCTGGCCGCTTTTTCAGCGGTATTAGGTTATGGCGTGTTTATTTCCACAATGGGGGCTATCAGTACACTTTACTTACTCCCCTCTCGACCGATATGGGGAATTGATACCATCGACACGGGTATTGCCGGCGGAATGGCTGTTGGTGCGTTAACCTGTATTGCGGTTTCACTTAGTGAAAAAGTAAAGCTACCCGCTTTATTATCGTTTTTTGAAGGGCGACGAAGTGCACCATTAATTCTGTTGCCTTTAAGCATGATGCTTGCTGGCATCTTAGCCTTCATTTGGCCTCCTTTAGCTCAACACATCGAGCAGTTATCAAGCTGGGCGGTATATCAAGATCCTGCCATTGCATTTGGCGTTTATGGATTTGTAGAGCGGCTGCTTATTCCACTAGGTTTACACCATATTTGGAATGCGCCTTTTTATTTAGAGTTTGGCCATTTTTGGGATGATGGCCAATTGATTCGAGGTGAAGTGGCCCGTTATTTGGCTGGAGATGGATTAGCTGGCAATCTTGCGGGAGGGTATTTAATTAAAATGTGGGGGCTACCTGCAGCGGCCATCGCCATATGGCGTAGTGCAGATTTTAAAGAGCAAAACCGTGTGGCTGGTATTATGTTATCTGCTGGGGCGGCGAGCTGGTTAACAGGTGTGACAGAACCCATTGAGTTTGCATTTATGTTTGTTGCACCTTTGTTGTTTTTGGTTCATGCACTGTTGTCAGGTATTGCGTACAGTGTCTGTATATTACTTGATATACACCACAGCATCGTGTTTTCCCATGGTTTATTAGATTTTAGCTTGTTGTTTTCCCAATCAAAAAATACTGCTTGGTTTTTGCTATTAGGTCCTATTACTAGCGTAATTTACTATGTGCTTTTTCGAATTACCATTATCAGTTTTAATCTCAAAACCCCTGGTCGACTATTATCAACAAACACGTTTCCAAAGCAGAAAGAGAGTCTTAGAGGTATGATTGCCGGTTTAGGTGGGCAGGATAATATTGTAGAACTGTCAGCCTGCTTAACCCGATTAAGGGTGAGTGTAAAAGATGCGGCGATTATTGATAAGAATCGCTTACAAGACCTAGGGGCAAAAGGGGTTGTTATTGTAGGTAAAGGGGTTCAAGTGGTCTATGGAACCAAAGCTGAAACCTTGCGTAAACTGCTGCAAAAATACCTAGATTCACGCCAATTAAGCTGATTATGCAATTTTTGCGGCCCAAAATTTATAATTCTATAAAGTCGTAACCATATTGGTTGAAATTTGTTACCTTTTTGACTGAAAACCACCCATTTAAAGATAATTAATGGCAGACTCATTAAAAACATAAAGTAGGAAAATGATGTCTATGTCATATAAAAGCATGAGTGGTATATCTGTAAGTACGGATGTTACGCGAAAAATATTAATCATTGATTGTGCTGATGCACAAGGTTTAATTGCTAAAATTACCGGCGTTTGTTTTGCTCATCAACTGAATATTGTCAACAATAAAGAGTTTGTTGATCACGCACAGGGTCGCTTTTTTATGCGAACGGTTCTCGAGGGAGACATTAATGAAGCTGAGTTTTTAAAAGCGATGGCTGAAGTGTTACCTGAACAAAATCATTTAAAACTGGTCGATGCTGGCACAAAACGTGTCGTTGTTATGGTGACCAAAGAAGCCCACTGTTTAGGAGATTTGTTAATGAAGTCTTATTACGGTGGCTTAGATGTTGAAATTGCCGCAGTGGTGGGTAATTACGATATTCTGCGCTCTTTGGTCGAAAAGTTTGATATTCCATTTCATTTTGTCAGTCATGAAGGGCTTAATCGTGAAGATCATGAAAAAGCCATGCTAGAGGTGATAAAACCCTATGATGCTGATTATGTCGTTTTAGCAAAATACATGCGGGTACTTACTCCTGAATTTGTCGCACAATTTCCAAACCGAATAATCAATATTCATCATTCATTTTTACCGGCATTTATTGGCGCGTCTCCCTACAAGCAAGCTTGGGACAGAGGGGTTAAAATTATTGGGGCAACTGCGCATTTTGTAAATAACTGTTTAGATGAGGGCCCGATTATTAAACAAGATGTGATTTCAGTTGATCATAGTTATAGTGCTGAGGATCTGGCACATCAAGGACGTGATGTTGAAAAAAGTGTCTTAAGTAAAGCGTTACAACTTGTGCTCAACGAACAAGTTGTGGTTTATGGAAATAAAACCGTCGTATTTTAATACCTGCCCTTTTTAAAGTCATACCACAAGCCAGTCTTTTGACTGGCTTTTTGCTCATTTCAAAAAATATTTGTCTCAATATTAATTAAAATTCTATAGATAAACTAATATTCAATTACATAGTGTAATTTCAGGGGATGATGAACAATGCATCAGAAACAAACGTTTTTTTAAAGCATGGAGAAAAACATTGGCATTTTGGCGCAACCCATTTCTTGATACTGCAGCTGAACGAGCTGCTGATAGGAGTTTGTTAAATAAACGAGCGCATCAAATTATGGATCATAACCTCAGGCTCATCATGGAAAACACCATTCTAAAAGATGCTAAAAAGATGATGGAGAAGTTAAAAACCGATTACTTGTTAGTGGAGAATATTGATAATCATATTGTGGGTGTGTTGACATGGAAAATATTAGCTAATGCACTCATGAATGAGCTAGATGACGAGCGTTCGATGCATAGCTAACCATTAAGAGACAGTTAAATAAAAAGGCTCAATTGAGCCTTTTTCATTCACAAACGCTGCATCAGAGGTGTTTAGCTGTAGATTAATCTACGATGCGTAATAACTCGTTGATACCCACTTTTCCACGGGTTTTAGCGTCTACTTTTTTGACAATAATTGCAGCATAAAGGCTGTAAGTTCCGCATTTAGATGGCAAATTACCTGAAACGACGACAGAGCCGGCTGGAACACGGCCGTAATGAACTTCACCGGTTTCACGATCAAAAATACGGGTACTTTGACCAATATAAACGCCCATTGAAATGACGCTGCCTTCTTCAACAACAACACCTTCAACAATTTCACTGCGGGCGCCAATAAAACAGTTATCTTCAATAATGGTTGGGCCAGCTTGTAATGGCTCAAGTACGCCACCAATACCAACACCACCTGATAAATGAACATTTTTACCAATTTGAGCACAAGAGCCAACAGTCGCCCATGTGTCAACCATTGAGCCTTCGTCAACATAGGCACCTAAGTTAACGTAAGAAGGCATTAATACGGTATTTTTACCAATAAAAGAGCCTTTACGAACCGTTGCTGGTGGTACCACACGAATGGCTTCTTCTTTAAAGCGTGCTTCATCGTAATCCGCAAACTTTTGTGGCACTTTGTCAAAGTACTTAGTATCACCACCGTCGATTACGCCATTATCGAAAATACGGAATGACAACAGTACGGCCTTTTTCAGCCATTGGTGAACATGCCACTCGCCATCGATTTTTTCAGCTACACGTGCTTGACCTTTATCAAGCATGCTAATCACTGTTTCTACGTCAGCACGAATACTTGGCTCTACTGTGCTAGGGGTGATTGTTTGACGTGCTTCAAATGCCGCCTCGATTCGTTGGCGTAATGCCTCCATGGAACTCTCCCAATGTAATAGATAAAAATTTAACTTGATTGTGTTAATGCAATATTTAATGCATTGGCTAAATGCTGCTTTTGAGCTTCATTTAGCGCTAAACCATCGTGCGTTTGTAATATAAAAAAATCTTCCGCACGTTCACCAATAGTGGTGATTTTTGCTGCTAGCAGGGTTATTTCGCACCGATAGAAAATATCGCCTACTTTAGCCAAAAGGCCAGGCGTGTCCAGTGCGATTAACTCCATCATACTTGTCCCTTGCCTAATACTTGGCAAAAAGCTTACCTGAGTCGGCACATTAAATGGCTTCATAATTCGGGCAAGTTTTCTAAATTTAGGCAACTTAGGGTTTTCTGTCGCTAATGCTTTTTCTATGGCCTTTCGTACACTCTGAATTCGAGATAATTGTACGATTGGTTCGCCATCTTGTTCTAAAATTACGAAAGTGTCTAGTGCATAATTATCAATAGAGGTCATGATATTAGCATCATGTACATTGATATTCTTGTTGTCTAACACCGTCATAACAGTTGCAAACAATTTTGGTCTATCTTGGCTATAAATAAATAACTCGGTGCCGCCACGAGTGGTGTGTTTTGATATTAATACTAGTGGCTCATTGCTGTTATGTTTGATAATCGCTTCGCTATGCCAAGCCACTTGATTGGGTTGATGGCGTAAAAAATACTCAGGTTTGAAGCGCGCCCATAATGCCTGCATATCTTTGGGCTTAATGCCGCGACGAATTAATTCTTTTTGCGCTTTTGCTTGTATTTCTTCAACGCGGGCTTGCTCATCAACGGGCTTTTCCTTGCCTCTAGCCAGCACTCTTTGAGTTGAAAAGTACAGGTCGCGTAGTAATGAGCCTTTCCAGTTATTCCAGGTTTTCTCATTAGTGGCACATATATCAGCCACGGTTAAACAGTATAAATAGCTTAAATGTACTGTGTCATGAACTTTATCGGCAAAGGTGGCGACCACTTCAGGATCCGAAATATCGCGGCGTTGAGCGGTGACAGACATGACTAAATGGTTTTCTACTAACCAAGCCACCAATCTGCCGTCATGGTCATTTAAGCCGTGCAATTTACAAAATTCGATAGCATCGGTTGCCCCTAATTTACTGTGGTCACCGCCGCGACCTTTAGCAATGTCATGGAAAATGGCTCCCAATACTAATAAGCCTTTTTTAGGTAATTGGTTTATTAATACTGCACCTAATGGGAATTCATCTTTCTGTTCTGCTTGAGAAAAGCGCTCGATATTTAACAATAACCTATGGGTGTGTTCATCAACGGTATAAGCATGGAAAAGGTCAAACTGCATTTGGCCTTCAATTTTCCGCCAAGCGGGCAGGTAAGACGATAGAATGCCGTGTTTGTGCATCATCGAAAAAGCCACAATGCCTCTAGGATGTTTTAGTATTTCTAAAAAGACTTTTCTACAAGCTGGGTTGTCTTGTAACGGGCCTTTTAAACTCCGACGTGCTTTACGCAGCAACCTGAGAGTGGGTGCATAAATATTCTGAATATTTGAATTTTTTATTGCGTGTAAAAACAGTCGTAATATTTCTTCTGGTTGCGAAGAAAATAAATTGTCGTCTAATACTTCAATATAATGACCACGGCGTTGATAATGCTCATTGATTGGTTGTATCGCTAAGGCTTTAATATGGCCAAGTGTTGCCCGTTTAAATAGTTGTAATAGCATTTGATTCAACTCCATTACTCGCCTCACGGTGCGATAATAGCGTTTCATCATTTGCTCAACAGCGAGTTGGGTAGCGTCTTCATAACCTAACAGACTGGCAACTTGTCTTTGTAAGTCAAATAGTAAGCGGTTTTCATTTCGATTCGCGATGGTGTGAAGTGCAAAACGAATTTCCCAAAGATAATTTTGGCACTCGATCAACTCTTCAAGTTCTGATGGCTCTAAAAATTCATGTTCAACTAATTCGGTTAAATTAGCGGCGTTGAAATGACGCATAGCAACCCATGCGATAGTTTGTATATCACGCAAACCACCCGGGCAGGTTTTTATGTTGGGTTCTAAGTCAAATGCACTGGCTTTTGAGTGTCGTTGAGTTTGCTCATCTTTTTTAGCGTTATAAAATTCAGCTGAAGGCCAAAAATCTTCTTGGCGAATTTGTTGATATAAATCGTCAAATAGCGCATTTTGGCCACACAAGAAGCGTGCTTCAATTAGATTAGTGGCAATGGTGATATCTGCTTGGCCTTGTATAAGCGTTTCAGAAACCGTGCGAACACTATGGCCTATTTCTAGTCCTGAATCCCATAAATAGGTGATTAAATCACTTAATCGAGCCTTTGTGGTATCGCAAACCTCGTTTTGCTGAGTCAGTATAAGCAGGTCAATATCAGAAAAGGGCAGTAATTCGCCGCGACCATATCCCCCTACGGCAACCAGTGCCATAGGGTGTTCACAAAGTTGGAATCTTTTCCAGGCTTGTTGAAGCAGATCATCGATAAATGCACTGCGTTGCTTAACAATATCAGCGATGGGATGTTTCGCTTCATATTGCTCAACTAAGCGCTGGTTAAGTTCAAGTAAAGTCGTTTTTGCTGCCAGCGCGGTATTCATCGATGTCCTTATAAGGCTGTTTATTTAAAAATTAATGACTCTTGGAAAGTCTTCTTCTTCACGTAATGTCAAAATTTCAACACCGGTTTCAGTGACGAGTAGGGTATGTTCCCACTGAGCAGAGTTTTTACCATCTGATGTCGTTACCGTCCAGTTGTCATTTTTGTCTAACACTGTGGTATGACGACCTGCGTTAATCATCGGCTCAATAGTAAAACACATTCCAGGTTTAATGACTGTTTTATCATTGTTTTTGTAGTGTACAATTTGCGGTTCTTCATGGAAACCCGCGCCAATACCATGGCCACAATAATCCTGCACGATTGAATACTTATCAAGCCCTGATTTACTTGCTTTGATGAATTTTTCGATACTTGTGCCAATTTCGCCTAATTTTGCACCAGGACGGACTTTTTTAATGGCAAGATACAAACTTTCTTGGGCTATACGACATAGACGTTTGTCTTTTGGGCTAACATCACCAATTAAAAACATTTTTGAGGTATCACCGTGATAACCATCTTTAATAACGGTGATATCAATATTTAAAATGTCACCATCTTTTAATACGTAGTCCGATGGGATGCCGTGGCAAATAACATTGTTAACCGAAGTACAGATTGACTTAGGGAAACCATGGTAATTAAGTGGAGCAGAAATAGCGCCTTGTTCTTCAGTGTACTGAGCACAAATATTGTTTAACTCATCAGTGGTTTTACCTGCGACCACATGAGGAGCAATCATTTCTAAGACTTGCGCAGCTAATTTACCTGCAGCACGCATTTTTTCAATTTCATCGGCATTTTTAATAACAATACTCATGTAACTTCTCTTGTTTAGGCGTTCAAAAAGGGCGCGAAATAGCGTGGCAATTACAAGCAAAAATTTGTGTTTGATAGCTATTTATGGTATAAAGCGCGCCGTTATGTATAAGTTCGTGTTTTGCGACACGGTAAATCTTCAGTATGAAATAGCGCTTTTAGTGGCTGAATTATCCTGAGTTTACATCAAGTGTCAAAATTTGCGGCTATTATACATGGCAATTAACTTAAATACTAAATCACACACGTATCGACACATTTTTCGGGGTGCTCTGTAGCCAATATGGTGAAAGGGTCGAAAACATGGGATGCGTGGAGGTCTAACCCCTTTACTCAATTAAGGTATAAATAATGACTACTGTTTCAATGCGCGACATGCTTCAAGCTGGTGTTCACTTCGGTCACCAAACTCGTTACTGGAATCCTAAGATGAAGCCTTTCATCTTCGGTGCTCGTAATGGTGTACACATCATCAACCTTGAGCACACTGTACCAATGTTCAACGAAGCTTTAGCTTTCATTAGCAACGTTGCTTCTAAGAAAGGTAAAATCTTATTCGTAGGTACTAAGCGCGCTGCTGGCGAAGCTATCAAAGAAGCTGCAATTTCTTGTGACCAGTACTACGTTGATCACCGTTGGTTAGGTGGCATGTTAACTAACTGGAAAACTGTTCGTCAGTCAATCAAGCGTCTTAAAGAGCTAGAAAGTCAGTCTGTTGACGGTACTTTCGACAAGCTTACTAAGAAAGAAGCTTTAATGCGTTCACGCGAATTAGACAAGTTAGAAAAGTCTTTAGGCGGAATTAAAAACATGGGCGGTTTACCAGACGTATTATTCGTTATCGGTGCTGACCATGAGCATATTGCTATTAAAGAAGCAAACAACCTAGGTATTCCAGTTGTTGCTGTTGTTGATACCAACTCTGCTCCAGACGGTGTTAACTATATCGTTCCTGGTAACGATGATGCAATGCGTGCTATCCGTTTGTACACTTCATCTGTTGCTGCTGCTGCCAACTCTGGCCGTGGTCAAGATTTAGCTGTTCAAGCTGAGCAAGACGGTTTCGTAGAAACTGTTTAATAAGGTGTGATGCCTTAGCATCTCCCTTATTTGCCAATAAAATAATTGGTGAACAGGGGCCTTTTGGCCCCTGTTTTATAAACGCAAAATTAGACGAATTTAAATAGAGGATTTAACAATGGCAATTACTGCTGCCCAAGTTAAAGAACTTCGTGACCGCACTGGCGCTGGCATGATGGACTGTAAGAAAGCATTGACTGAAACTAACGGTGACATCGAGCTAGCAATTGATAACATGCGTAAAAGCGGTGCTGCAAAAGCTGCTAAAAAAGCGGGTAATATCGCTGCAGAAGGTACTATCCTTATCAAGAATGGTGAAGGTTACGCTGCATTAGTAGAAGTTAACTGTCAAACTGACTTCGTAGCTAAAGATGCTAACTTCTTAGCATTTGCTAACGAAGTATTAGACGCTGCTACTGCTGCTAAAACAACTATCGAAGCATTAAAAGCACAATTTGAAGAAACTCGTGTTGCTTTAGTTGCTAAAATCGGTGAAAACATCAACGTTCGTCGCGTTGAGTACATCGATGGTGAAAACTTAGCTTCTTACCGTCACGGCGACCGTATTGGTGTTGTTGTTACTGGTGAAGCTGATGAAGAAACCTTAAAGCACATTGCTATGCACGTTGCTGCTTCTAAGCCTGAATTCGTTAAGCCTGAAGATGTTCCTGCTGATGTTGTTGAAAGAGAGCAAGCGCTTCAAGTTGAAATCGCAATGAACGAAGGTAAGCCTCAAGAAATCGCTGAGAAAATGGTTATCGGTCGTATGAAGAAGTTTACTGGTGAGATCTCTCTTACTGGTCAACCATTCATCATGGAACCTAAGAAAACTGTTGGTGATATTCTTAAAGAGAAAGGCGCCACTGTTTCTAACTTCATTCGTTTAGAAGTGGGTGAAGGTATCGAGAAGAAAGAAGAAGATTTTGCTGCTGAAGTAGCTGCACAAATCGCTGCTACTAAAAAAGCGTAATCGCTTTTCTCTAAATACCCTAAGACCGCAGCAATCGCTGCGGTCTTGTTATAATTAGGATAAAAATTATGAGCACCAATCCAAAACCAGCATTTAGACGTATTCTGCTTAAGTTAAGCGGTGAAGCATTAATGGGTGAAGAAGGCTTCGGCATTGACCCTAAAGTACTTGATCGTATGGCCCAAGAAGTGAAAGAACTTGTTGAGCTAGGCATTCAAGTTGGTGTTGTTATTGGTGGTGGTAATCTATTTCGTGGTGAAGGTCTAGCACAAGCTGGCATGAACCGTGTAGTGGGTGATCACATGGGTATGTTAGCCACGGTCATGAATGGCTTAGCCATGCGTGATGCTTTACACCGTGCTTATGTTAATGCTCGCCTAATGTCAGCTATCCCGTTAAAGGGTGTTTGTGATGACTACAACTGGGCTGAAGCAATTAGTTTATTGAAATCTGGCAGAGTGGTAATTTTTGCTGCCGGTACGGGTAATCCCTTCTGTACTACTGATTCTGCTGCTTGTTTACGTGGCATTGAAATTGAAGCCGAAGTTGTGCTTAAAGGCACAAAAGTTGATGGTGTTTACTCTGCTGACCCAATGAAAAATCCAGAAGCAGTGAAATATGACACATTAACATTCTCTGAAGTATTAGAGTCTGAGTTGAAAGTCATGGATCTTGCAGCCTTCACCATGGCACGTGATCATGATATGCCTATCTTAGTATTCAACATGAATAAGCCTGGCGCTTTACGTCGTGTTATCATGGGCGAAAGCGAAGGCACTATTATTAACAGCCAGAAAAAATAGTCGCATAAAAGTGTACTCCTTGTTTGAGCTGATCTAGTGCCTGTGTCATTCTTTATTATCAGCTCACGCTAAATGAATATTTGTTAAAAAGGAAATTATTGTGATTGAAACAATTTTATTAGATGCGCAAGAGCGCATGGGAAAATGTGTTGATGCTACCAAAAATCAAATGGCTAAAGTGCGTACAGGTCGTGCTCACCCAAGTCTATTAGATTCTATTCAAGTTTCTTATTACGGTGCAATGACACCGCTTAAGCAAGTTGCAAACATTGGTGTTGAAGATTCACGTACCTTAAATGTAACGGTATTTGACCAAACATTGGTACAAGCGGTAGAAAAGGCCATTATGTCTTCAGACTTAGGCTTAAACCCAATGACTGCGGGTACGTCAATGCGTATTCCTTTACCAGCGTTAACAGAAGAACGTCGTAAAGACTTCATCAAAGTTGTTCGCAACGAAGCTGAAAATGGCCGTATTGCTATTCGTAACGTTCGTCGTGACGCGATCAGTGAAGTTAAGAAGCTTGAAAAAGCCAAAGAGTGTACTGCAGATGATGTACGTCGTAGTGAAGACACGGTTCAGAAACACACCGACGCAGCTATCAAGAATGTTGATCAGTTGTTAGCTGCCAAAGAAAAAGAATTAATGGAAGTGTAAACTTGTATTAATGCTAAGTGGGTGTTGGCTTTTGTAGGTGATTTTAACGGCGAAAGAACAACATGCGCTAGAGTTATTACGCCGTGTAAGGGTATACTACACGGCGTTTGTTTTTTATAGGGTTGTTGTAGATGTCTTCTACTATTGATTTTGAACCAGGTGTCACAGAATTATCGACATCGGAGACTTTACCAGGACAACTGTCTGAAGTTGTTAGGCAGTCTTTGCCTAAACATGTGGCCATCATAATGGACGGCAACGGACGCTGGGCTCAAAATAAAGGTATGCCTAGAGTAATTGGACACAAAGCGGGTGTAAAAGCCGTGAGACGTATTGTCAGTGTTGCCAGTCAATTAGGTATTGAGTCTTTGACCTTGTTTGCTTTTTCAAGTGAAAACTGGCGCAGACCGGATAAAGAAGTCACCTTATTGATGGAGCTTTTTTTCAATGTGCTGCAACGAGAAATAAAACGCCTCGATAAAAATCAAGTCAAACTCAATATTATCGGTGATATTAGCCGATTCTCTTCTCGATTACAGAGTCAAATTATTAAGGCTCAAGAGCAGACTCAACATAATACTGGTCTAGTGTTAAATGTGGCCGCTAATTATGGTGGACGTTGGGATATCGCTCAGGCTGTTCAAAAATTGGCCGAAAAAGTCGAAAGTGGCGAAATCAACAGCAGTCAGTTAACGGAAGCAGCAATTAATCAACATTTGTGCATGCAAAATCAAAGTGAAGTTGATTTAATGATCCGTACTGGCGGTGATTATCGCATCAGTAATTTTATTTTATGGCAGGCTGCCTATGCTGAGTTAGTCTTTACTGAAACTCTGTGGCCTGATTTTGATGAGAAAGCTTTTCATCACTCACTGGCAATTTTTGCCAGCCGACAGCGCCGATTTGGTTTGACCGGTAGTCAAATTGAAGAAATTCAAGCGCTCTAATTCTTAAGAGGATTATTTTTTTGCTAAAACAACGAATAATAACAGCACTGTGTTTAATCCCCCTTGTATTGGCTGGGATATTTTGGGCTCCAACCGTTTATTTTGCTTGGGGTTTAGTGCCTATTTTTGCCATAGCTGCAAAAGAGTGGGGCCGATTAATTGATAAAGAGTGTAATGTCACTCAATGGTCATTTACCTTAACCGTCACCTCACTGTTAATTATCATCAATGTGATGTTTCCCGCTGATGAACTCTGGTTTAAAGGTCAAATCCACCCAATGTTTTTGGCCATTATTAGTATTGGAGTGATGTGGTGGCTTATTAGTACGCTTTTAGTGATGAGTTTTCCTAAAAGTGCCAAAGTGTGGAACACCAGCCCTATGTTGAAATCCATGTTTGGTCAGTTGACGTTAATTCCATGTTTTGTGTCACTTATTGCGCTTAAATCGTTAAGTAGTTCTGTCGATCCTTATTTTGGTGGCGCTTTAGTTTTTATTGTTATGTTAGTTGTGTGGGCTGCCGATACCGGAGCTTATTTTGCTGGACGAAGTTTAGGCAAACATAAATTAATGCCAAGTGTGAGTCCTGCTAAAACCTTAGAAGGTCTAGCAGGTGGTTTACTTACCACCATGCTGATTGTGGCAGGGGTGATGTATGTTTCACCAGAACAAGAGCTTGGTTTACTGATTGTAGTGACCTTGATTACCGCACTAGCGTCAGCCTTTGGTGACTTATCTGAAAGTATGTTTAAACGTGTGGCTGAAATTAAAGACTCAGGGAAAATTTTGCCAGGGCACGGTGGAATACTCGATAGAATTGACAGCTTAACTGCCGCATTTCCGGTATTTACGCTGATCTACATTGCAATGTGGATGTAGCCCTTATGCAAAATATGGTTATTCTTGGAGCCACAGGTTCCATAGGTGCAAGTACCTTAAGCGTGATAGAGCAAAATGCTGAGCAGTATTCAGTTTATGCATTGGTTGCTCATTCTAGTGTCGATAAAATGCTCAAACTATGTGTTGCTCATCAACCCAAGTTTGCCCATATGGTCGATGAATTAGCAGCAAAACAGTTACAAGATAAGTTACCTTCATCGTGTAAAACGCAAGTCACGAGCTCTGAGCAAGATTTAATTGCTTTGGTTACCCATGAAGATGTTGATACCGTTATGGCAGCTATTGTAGGCGCTGCTGGGCTTGTACCAACCTTTGCAGCAGTTAAAGCGGGTAAACGCATTCTATTAGCAAATAAAGAAGCGCTTGTGATGTCAGGTGAGTTGTTTATGCAGACGGCGAAAGAGTCGGGGGCGACAATTTTACCGGTTGATAGTGAACATAATGCTATTTTTCAATGTATGCCTGAGTCGATTCAAACCAATTTAGGTTACTGTAATCTTGAAGACGATGGTGTCAGTCATATTTTATTAACCGGTTCAGGTGGACCGTTTTTAAATACTGAGTTGTCGGCTTTAGCATTAATGACTCCAGAGCAAGCATGTAACCACCCCAATTGGTCTATGGGTCGTAAAATTTCTGTAGATTCAGCGACAATGATGAATAAAGGCTTAGAATATATTGAAGCCAAATGGTTATTTAATACCCATGTCGATCAATTAAAAGTGGTGATTCACCCTCAAAGTGTTATTCATTCAATGGTGCAATACAAAGATGGTTCTGTGGTTGCGCAGATGGGAAATCCTGACATGCGCACACCTATTGCTCATTGTATGAGCTATCCACAGAGAATTTCTGCTGGTGTTGAACCTTTAGATTTTTTCACAGTCGGACAATTAAGCTTCATTGAGCCAGACTTTAATCGATTTCCTTGTTTGAAGTTAGCGATTGAAGCGTGTCAGCAAGGTCAAACAGCAACAACGGTGCTCAATGCCGCTAACGAAATTGCTGTGGATGCTTTTTTAAGTGGCCAAATTAAATTTACCGACATTGCTACCATAAATGAAAGGTGTTTAACCACTGTTAGCCCTTCAGCGGTCAACACGATTGAAGATATTCTTTATCTTGATGGTCTTTCGAGACAGCAAGCGACCCTTAACGTAAAAGCATTATTGTAGTCAGGAGTATAATGTTCGATTTTTTTTGGAATTTAGCTTCATTTATCGTCGCGCTAGGTATTTTGATTGCCGGTCATGAATATGGCCATTTTTGGGTAGCGAGAAAGTGTGGCGTAAAAGTAGAAAAATTCTCTATTGGATTTGGTAAAGCTATTTGGCGTAAAACGGGCAAAGATGGCACAGAATATGTCATAGCTATGATTCCGTTAGGTGGCTACGTCAAAATGCTTGATGAGCGAGTAGAGGATGTACCTGAACATTTAAAACACCAAGCATTTAACCGTAAAAATGTGTGGCAGCGTATTGCCATTGTTTCAGCAGGGCCTATCGCAAACTTTATTTTAGCGATTATCGCGTTATATGCGATGTATCTGATTGGTGTTCCTTCTATTAAGCCTGTCATTGATACCACAACGGTCGGCTCACCTGCACAAGTCATTCAATTAGATGAGCCACATCAAGTGACGGCAGTAGCAGGGCAAAAGGTACGCAACTGGGAAGAGGTTAATTTAGCTCTAGTTGGGCAAATTGGCAGTGACAAATTTGATATTAGTGTTATGCCATTAAATACCCTAGCTGACCCAGAGCACGCTAGCAAAACATACAAATTAGATACCCGTAATTGGAGATTTGACCCTGAAAAAGAGTCGCCAATTACTGCATTAGGGCTGGGGATTTTTAGACCCGCTATCGATCCTGTTATTGCGGCAATTACGGCCAATAGCGCCGCTGAATTAGCAGGGCTTAAGGTCGGCGATAAAATATTAAATATCAATCAACAACCGTACAAAGATTGGAATGGTTTTGTTGATGTGGTACAAACATCTGCCAATAAGCAAATATCCATGACCGTTGAACGTCAAGGAGAAAGGTTAACCTTAGACGTGACCCCTCAGGCAATCGTTAATGGTAAAGGTGAAGAGGTTGGCATTGTTGGTATTAGTCCTACGGCACCTCAGTGGCCTGAGAATATGCGCTTTGACTTAGAATATGGCATGATTGATTCGGTCACGGCGGCAGTGGATAAAACATGGCAACTGGTGGTTGTCAGTTTTAAAATGATCGGCAAACTATTTACTGGTGATGTGTCGGTAAAAAACTTAAGTGGTCCCATTTCAATTGCGCAAGGTGCTGGAACAAGTGCAACATATGGATTGGTTCATTTTCTTGGGTTTCTAGCATTAATCAGTGTTAACTTAGGTATTATCAACTTAATGCCTTTACCAGTGTTAGATGGTGGACATTTACTGTATTACTTCGTTGAAGTGATTACTGGGAAGCCTGTACCTGAAAAGGTACAGGAAATCGGATTCAGGTTTGGCGCAGCTCTGCTGCTAATGTTAATGAGTATTGCACTCTTTAACGATTTTGCCCGACTCTGAGCAAGGACAGACAAATAATTAGAAGTGCTCTATGAGATTGAATAAACTTTTTGCCTCGATGTTATTCGTCGGCGCGTCTTTTGCGGGGAATGGTTGGGCAAATACATTCCAACCTTTTGAAGTCACAGACATTCAAGTTGAAGGTCTACAACGTGTAGCATTAGGAGCTGCACTGCTAAATTTACCGGTGAAAGTCGGCGATACAGTTGATCAAGTAAAGATACAACAAGCGATAAAAAGCTTATACGCTTCAACCAACTTTGAAAACATCAGTATTAGCCATGAAGATGGCATACTTTATGTTGCCGTAAAAGAGCGCCCCACAATTAGTGCGGTGACCTTTGAAGGAAACAAAGACATCAAAGATGAACAGTTACAAGAGAGTTTGGACGGTTCAGGTGTAAAAATTGGTGAATCTTTAGACCGCACTATGTTGTCGGGTATTGAAAAAGGCCTACAAGATTTTTATTACGGTGTGGGTAAATATGGCGCTAAAGTGGAAGCGCAGGTTATTAACTTACCTCGTAACCGTGTGGAGTTAAAATTTAACTTTACTGAAGGTTTGGCGGCTGAAATTCGCCAAATTAACGTGGTAGGTAATACTGTTTTCACCGATTCTGAATTAATCAGCATGCTAGAGTTGAAAGACTTTGTGGCATGGTGGGACTTATTTGGTGAACGTCGTTATCAAAAGCAAAAATTACAAGCCGATTTAGAAACCATCAAAACCTTTTACCACAATCAAGGCTATATTCGTTTTGATGTAACTTCTACTCAAGTTGCGATGACGCCAGACCGTAAAGGTTTATACATCACCATTAACGTTGATGAAGGTGAAAAGTATAAGGTCAAAGAAGTTAATTTAACCGGCGACCTGATGGGCCGCGAAGAATTAATGAATGCCATTTTGCCGATCAAAGCCGGCAACATGTATAACGGTGCAGATGTTACCTATACAGAAGAAATGTATAGCAAATATTTAGGCCGTTTTGGTTACGCTTATCCAGAAGTGAAAACCTACCCTGAAATTAATGACGAAACGAAAGAAGTGGTTTTGAATGTTAATATCAATCCAGGCAAACGCGTTTATGTTCGCAGTATTAACTTTTCAGGTAATACGGTCACTAAAGATGAAGTTATGCGTCGTGAATTACGCCAAATGGAAGGTGCATGGCTTAATTCTGCTCAAATTGAACAGTCAAAAGCGCGTTTAAACCGTTTAGGTTACTTTGAAACCGTTGATACCGAAACTATTCAAGTTCCTGGAAGTGATGACTTAGTTGATGTTGCTGTTAGCGTAAAAGAGCAGCCATCTGGTTCATTTAATGCGGGTGTCGGTTATGGTACTGAGTCGGGAGTTAGCTTACAGTTTGGTGTTGAGCAAAGTAACTTCTTAGGTTCTGGTAACCAAGCAGGGATTAATATCAACACCAATAAATACTCTAAGAGTGCTAATATCTCTTATACCGACCCTTATTTCACCAAAGACGGTGTGAGCTTAGGCGGCAGTCTTTATTGGAATGAGTTTGACGCTAATGAAGCGAACCTTGAACGATATAAAAACAAATCTTATGGTGTGGCACTTAACTCAGGTTTCCCGATTAACGAATACAACCGTTTAAACGGCGGTATTGGTTTCCGTCATAATACGATTTCTGAAATTTCGGCTTATGAGCAAGCATTGCGTTTCTATAATGTTTATCGCGCGAGTGATGATCCTGATGCCGATTTAAGTTTTAACAACTTTGAATTAAATGCCGGTTGGTATAGAAGTACGCTTAACCGTGGAACATTCCCAACTAATGGTTCGTCACAACGTTTGAGCGGTAAAATGACCGTTCCGGGTTCTGATTTACAGTACTTTAAAACAGATTTTGATACTAATTTCTATTTCCCAATAAACCGCAAACATAGCTTTGTATTATTAACTCGCGCACGTATTGGTTATGCAAACGGTTATGGCAAGTTTAATCAGAATGATCAGATTCTACCGTTTTGGGAGAACTATTATTCAGGGGGAAGTAGCTCATTACGTGGCTTTAAATCTAACTCAGTAGGCCCTCGTTCATTCTATCTTATTCGAGGTAGTGAGAACTGTGCGCCAGATCCTTCTGGTGACGGCTGTAGCTTACCGGGTGAGCCAAACGAGATTCAAATTAGCCAAGGTCGCTCAATCGGTGGTAACGCCATTGCAACGGCGAGCCTTGAGTTAATTGTCCCAACCCCATTCTTAGATGAAGCTTACACTAACTCTGTTCGTACCAGTTTCTTCGTGGATGCAGGTAATGTATGGGACACTGAGTTTGACTATGACTCATATCGTACCTTACCCGCTGAAGAATTTGAAAAGCTTGAAGACTACAGTGACGCAGCTCGCATCCGTGCTTCATGGGGTATGAGTGTGCAGTGGTTATCGCCAATGGGTCCAATGGTATTTAGCTTAGCTTGGCCTATTAAAGAATACGAAGATGATGAAACTGAGATTTTCTCGTTCAACATTGGTAAAACATTCTAAAACAAATAACATCAGCAGCTTTGCTGAAAAATTAACTATATTTAAGGAGTTTACTTTGAAAAAGATCGTCAATCGCACATTAGTGACATTAGCATTTTTGGCCGCACCTATGATGGCACAGGCTGAAAAAATTGCCGTTGTTGATATGGGCGGAGTATTTGAGCAACTTCCTCAACGTGAGCAAACTTCACAAGCATTAAAAGCTGAGTTTGGTGACCGTGTTGCTGAAGTACAAAAGATGCAAGATGAAATGCGTGGTTTAGTTGAGAAGCAACAACGTGATGGTGCGTTAATGAGCGACGCACAAAAAACAGAACTTGTTCGCAAAATGGAATCATTAAAGTCTGATTTCCAACTTAAAGGCAAAGCGCTTGATGAAGACATGCGTCGTCGTCAAGGTGAAGAGCAAAACAAACTTTTAGTCCAAGTTCAAAAAGCAATTAATGCCATTGCTGAGAAAGAAGGCTATGACATGGTATTACAAAGTGGTGCAGTTATTTATGTAAAACCACAAGCTGATATCAGTGCAAAAGTTGTTGAAGCACTTAGCAAAGCTAACTAAGCCAGTAAAGTAAGGCAAAATTTATGCAGCAAATGACTTTAAAAGAAGTAGGCCTGTTATTAAATGCTGTTGTACAGGGAGATGACTCGCAAGTTATCTCCAGTGTTGCAACACTTGAAGATGCCATAGAAGGCCAACTTTCTTTTCTAGCCAACAGTAAATACCGTGCACAGCTCGAACAAACTCAAGCAACCGCGGTATTAATGACTGAACAAAATGCTCAAGACTATAAGGGTACGGCAATTATTTTAGCTGACCCTTATGTCGGTTTTGCGCGCATTGCGCAACAGCTAGATACTACCCCGGCAGCAGCGCAAGGGATTCATCCAAGTGCATTTATCGACCCTACCGCCCAGTTAGGTGATAATGTTTCTATTGGAGCCAATGCAGTGATTGCTGCGAACGTTATATTAAGTGATAACGTTCAGATTGGCGCCGGAACGGTTGTCGGTGAATCGTCAATAATTGGCCAAAATACTCGTTTATGGGCTAATGTTACCGTATACCATGATGTTCATATTGGGATGAATTGCATTGTGCACTCTGCTAGTGTGATTGGGTCTGATGGCTTTGGATATGCTAATGAGCGCGGTACTTGGATAAAAATCCCGCAAACAGGCGGTGTCCGAATTGGTAATAATGTTGAAATTGGTGCTTGTACTAGCATTGACCGTGGTGCTTTATCACATACAGAAATACATGATGGTGTGATAATCGATAACCAAGTTCAAGTGGCTCATAATGCCATTATAGGAATGAACACGGCTATCGCGGGAAGTACGACTATTGCTGGTAGTACCGAAATAGGCAAATATTGCATTATTGGTGGTAATTCAGCCGTCGCGGGCCATATCAAAGTGGCTGATGGTGTACACATTAGCGGTGGCACCAATGTGACGAGTGTCATCCGTGAAAAAGGCGTCTACTCATCAGCAACTGTTGCAACGGAAAACAAACTTTGGCGACGTAATACCGTCAGATTCCGTCAGTTAGATGATTTATTTTCTCGAGTTAAACAGCTTGAGAATGCGCAAAAACAAGATTAATAGTTTATAAACTGAATCTCATTGAACCTTATTAAGGAAACAAGAGTGTCGAACGAATTGAACACAATGGATATTAAAGAAATTCTGAAATATCTTCCTCATAGATATCCATTTCTATTGATAGACCGCGTATTAGATTACACCGTTGGTGAGCAATTGCATGCCATCAAAAATGTGACTATCAATGAACCTTTTTTTCAAGGCCACTTTCCAGTACAACCGGTAATGCCTGGAGTACTTATTTTAGAAGCAATGGCCCAAGCAACGGGTTTACTTGCGTTTAAAACCATGAGTACAGAGCCTTCTCCAGATGTATTGTATTATTTTGCGGGTATTGATAAAGCACGTTTTAAACGTGTTGTTGAACCCGGTGACCAGATTCATTTTCACGTCAAAATGATCAAAGAACGTCGTGGTATAGGCGTGTTTGAAGGTGAAGCTCGAGTTGATGGTGAAGTCGTGTGCTCTGCTGAAATAATGTGTGCCAGAAGAGAGATTCAAAAGTGATTGATAAATTAGCGTACGTTCACCCTGATGCAAAAATTGGCAACAATGTCACCATTGGGCCTTGGACTTATATCGGTGCTGATGTTGAGATTGGCGATGATACTTGGATAAGCTCACATGTGGTAGTTAAAGGTCCAACAGTTATTGGTAAAGGTAATCGCATTTTCCAATTTGCATCTGTTGGCGAAGAATGCCAAGACAAAAAATATGCCGGTGAACCCACACGTCTAATTATGGGTGATAATAATATTGTTCGTGAGTCAGTGACGATTCATCGTGGTACGGTTCAAGACAATAGCGAAACGCGTATTGGTTCGAATAACTTATTTATGGCTTATGTGCATATCGCCCACGATTGCGTGGTAGGAAATCACGTTATTATGGCTAATAATGCATCGATTGCTGGCCATGTTCATGTTGATGATCATGTTATTTTAGGTGGTATGACAGGCGTACATCAGTTTGTAAAAATTGGATCACATGCCTTTACAGCAGGATCTTCAACGGTATTCCAAGATGTTCCACCATTTGTTATGGCTGCAGGGACTCCCGCGATACCAAGAGGTCTTAATGTTGAAGGACTTAAGCGTAGAGGCTTCAGCAAAGAAACCCAGCATGCTATTCGCCGCACTTATAAAGCACTTTATCGTAAGAATTTAACCATTGAAGAAGCATTAGCAGAAATTAAAACTGATGCTGAAAATGAACCGCATGTTCAATCAATGGTTGATTTTATTACCGGTTCTTCTCGTGGCATTATTCGATAAGCAATCTCATGAGTGATCATTCCCCTCGTATTTTTGCCATGGTCGCCGGAGAAATCTCCGGCGATATTCTTGGTGCAGGTTTAATTAAATCATTAAAGCAACGCTACCCTGATGCACAATTTGTCGGCATTGGTGGTCCTCGCATGGATGAATTAGGATTTCAATCTTGGTTTTCGTATGAAGAGTTAGCGGTAATGGGGCTAGTGGAAGTGTTATCTCGCTTGCCTCGATTGCTCAAAGTGCGTTCGAGTTTGATTGAGAAAATTGTCGATATTAACCCTGATTGTTTTATTGGAATCGATGCGCCTGATTTTAATATTGGCCTAGAGCTTAAACTGAAAAATAAGGGCATTAAAACGGTTCATTACGTTAGTCCATCTGTGTGGGCATGGCGCCCAAAACGAATTTTCAAAATAGCCAAAGCCACTAATATGGTGTTGTCTTTATTGCCGTTTGAGAAAGCTTTTTATGATAAGCATCAAGTTCCTTGTACTTTTGTTGGTCATACTTTAGCGGATGATATTCCGCTTGTTAGTGACAAGCTGAATGCTAGAAAACAGCTTAACTTAGATTTGAATGCCGAATACTTGGCTGTATTGCCAGGCTCTCGTGGTGGTGAGCTTAAACAATTGGCTGAACCATTTGTTAAAGCCGCGCAATTGGTCAAAAATCATTACCCAGATATTAAAATTGTCACTCCATTGGTGAATGAAGCAAGGAAAGCTCAGTTCCTCACAGCCTTAGCAGAACATGCGCCAGATTTAGACGTAGAATTAGTTGAAGGGCAATCACGTGAAGTTATGGCGGCAGCTGATTGTATTTTACTGGCATCAGGCACGGCAACATTAGAGGCAATGTTAATTAAACGCCCTATGGTGGTGGCTTATCGAGTTAGTCCAATCACTTATGCCATTGCAAAGCGGATGATGTTGGTTAGTAATTATTCATTACCTAATTTATTGGCCAATGACACTATAGTGCCAGAATTGATCCAAGAAGACTGTCAGCCACAATTGATTGCCAACGAAGTGATAAAACAACTGGATGTAGACTTTGCACCTTTATTAAATCAATTCACTCAAATACATAATCAAATTCGTTGTGATGCCAGTGAGCGTGCCGCTGATGCCGTAGTTGAGTTGATTACCAAGTAAGTAACCCCGTGGCACTTTTAGCCGCCATCATAGTCAATAGTGAGTTTACATGTTTAATGCCAATTTACCTGTGGTGATAAAAAACATTACCCCTGAACAAGTTCAGCAAGTTTCCATTGGTTTAGTGGCTGGCGTTGATGAAGTGGGGCGTGGGCCGTTAGTAGGTGATGTGGTAACGGCTGCTGTAATACTTGACCCAGCTAAGCCTATTGAAGGCTTAAACGACTCTAAAAAGTTGACTGAAAAACGCCGTAATGTGCTTTATCAACAAATATTAGAGAACGCACTTGCTGTGAGTGTAGGGCGTGCGACACCAGCTGAAATTGATCAACTTAATATTCTACATGCCACCATGTTAGCAATGCAGCGAGCTGTTGCAGGTTTGACTATTACTCCAGAATCGGTATTGGTAGATGGTAATCGAGTGCCTGATTTTGGTATACAAGCTCATGCAGTGATTAAAGGCGATGGTTTAGTGCCTTGTATTAGTGCCGCTTCAATTATCGCCAAAGTGGTACGCGATAAAGAAATGGAACAGCTAGATGCACAGTATCCTCAATATGGTTTTGCTAAACATAAAGGCTACCCGACCAAAGCGCATTTCGAGGCACTGGCTCAGTTCGGCGTATTAGAGCAACATAGAAAAAGTTTCAAACCCGTTGCTGAGTGTATTGCTAAACGCTAAGTCATTCGCCAATTAAGCTGACTATTTCTGAAGTTTTTATTGCCTTTAACCTGAATTCATTGGCAGCAAAATGAATGTTTGTTAGTCTGTTGTTCAGTTTGAAATTCTCATCATTTTTTACCTTCAAAGAATAAGAATATTATGTCCGATCCTCGTTTTGTGCATTTACGCGTTCACAGTGATTTTTCAATGTGTGATGGCGTCGCGAAAGTGAAACCCATTTTAGCTGCCGCAGAAGCGCAGGGCATGGGAGCGATTGCACTTACAGATCAAAACAATTTTTGTGGCTTAGTAAAGTTTTATGGTGGCGCGCATGGTGCGGGCATTAAGCCCATTGTTGGTGCTGACTTTTGGATGCAAGTGCCAAGTTTTGATCAAGAGTTATGTGCGCTGACCATTATTGCCATGGATAATGATGGCTACCAAAATTTAACTCAGCTGATCAGTGAGGCTTATTTACGTGGCCAAGTAAATGGTCGCGTGGTTATTGATCAACAATGGTTAGTTAAATATAACAAAGGTATCTTGATTCTTTCTGGCGCTAAAGAAGGGGACATTGGTAAAGCGTTATTAAAAGGGAATCAAGGTCAAGTGGATGAGCTAGTGAGTTTTTATCAAACTCATTTTCCAGACCGTTACTTTTTAGAGTTAATTAGAACAGATAGGCCCGATGAAGAACGCTATTTACATATGGCGGTAGAATTAGCCTCAAATACTGGTTTACCTGTTGTAGCGACTAATCAAGTCGTGTTTTTAAACCCAGATGATTTTGAAGCTCATGAGATTCGTGTCGCCATTCATGATGGTTATACCTTAGCCGATCCCCGCCGTCCTAAAACGTACAGTGATAAACAATATCTTCGTAGTGAAGAAGAAATGTGTGAGCTGTTTAAAGATATTCCTGCTGCAATTGCCAATACGGTAGAAATCGCTAAACGTTGTAACGTGACCATTCGACTGCATGAATACTTCTTACCTAACTTCCCTACGGGTGACTTATCTATTGAAGACTTTTTAGTTGATGTGTCGCAAAAAGGCTTGCAAGAAAGGTTAGAATTTTTATTTCCTGATCCAGACGTTCGAGCCGAAAAGCGCGTTGAATATGATGAGCGTCTTGATATTGAGCTGCAAGTAATTAACCAAATGGGATTCCCTGGTTACTTCTTGATTGTAATGGAATTTATTCAGTGGGGTAAAGACAACGGTATTCCTGTTGGCCCAGGACGTGGCTCGGGTGCAGGCTCTTTGGTGGCATATGCCCTTAAAATTACTGACTTAGACCCACTAGAGTTCGACTTACTATTTGAGCGATTCCTTAACCCTGAACGTGTCTCAATGCCCGACTTTGACGTCGACTTTTGTATGGATAGGCGAGATGAGGTTATTGACCATGTCGCGGAGTTATATGGCCGCGAAGCGGTATCGCAAATTATTACCTTCGGTACGATGGCGGCTAAAGCGGTAGTACGTGATGTAGGTCGTGTACTTGGCCATCCTTATGGTTTTGTCGATAGAATTTCGAAGCTTATACCGGCAGAACCTGGCATGACATTGGCGAAGGCTTTTGAAGTCGAGCCCGCGCTACAAGAGTCATATGATGCAGATGAAGATGTACGTGAGCTCATTGACATGTGCCGTCGTCTTGAGGGCGTTACGCGTAACGCGGGTAAGCATGCGGGCGGGGTGGTTATTGCGCCTACCCGTATTACTGACTTCTCACCATTATACTGTGACGCAGAAGGCCTAAACCCGGTTACTCAATTCGATAAAAATGACGTAGAAACCGCAGGGTTGGTAAAATTCGATTTCTTGGGGCTTAGAACCTTAACCATTATCGACTGGGCGTTGCAGATGATCAATCCACGCCTAGAAAAGGAAGGTAAAGCGCCTGTTCGTATTGAAGCGATTCCTCTAGATGACCCAGCGTCATTTAGATTGCTTCAACGCTATGAAACCACAGCAGTATTCCAGTTGGAATCCCGTGGTATGAAAGACTTGATTAAGCGTCTGCAACCTGACTGTTTCGAAGATATGATTGCATTGGTTGCCTTGTTCCGTCCGGGGCCTTTGCAATCAGGCATGGTAGATAACTTTATTGAGCGTAAGCATGGTCGTGAAGAGGTGTCTTACCCTGATTCACAATATCAGCATGAATCATTAAAAGAGCTACTGTCACCAACCTACGGCATTATTTTATATCAAGAACAGGTGATGCAGATTGCTCAGGTTTTATCGGGCTATACCCTAGGTGGCGCAGACATGTTGCGTCGTGCAATGGGTAAGAAAAAACCTGAAGAAATGGCAAAACAACGGAGTATTTTTAAAGAGGGTGCTATCAATAACGGAATTGATGGTGAACTGTCGATGAAAATCTTCGACTTGGTGGAAAAGTTTGCTGGCTATGGATTTAACAAATCTCACTCGGCGGCATATGCACTGGTTTCTTATCAAACCTTATGGCTTAAAACTCATTATCCAGCACAATTTATGGCGGCAGTAATGTCGGCCGATATGGATAACACTGATAAAATTGTCACCTTGGTTGATGAGTGTGAACGAATGGGCTTGCCACTTATTCCCCCTGATGTGAATAAAGGATTATTTAAATTCACCGTCGATGATGACTTAAATATCGTTTACGGCATTGGGGCGATTAAAGGGGTAGGTGAAGGCCCCGTTGAGTCAATTTTACAAGCTAGAGAAGATGGCCCTTTTAAGGATTTATTTGATTTTTGCGCCAGAGTTGATTTAAAGAAACTAAACAAGCGTGTCATTGAAAAGCTTATTTGCGCTGGCGCGTTAGATAATTTAGGCCCGCATAGAGCTTCAATGATGGCCACATTACCTGAAGCGATTCGCGCTGCAGCACAGCATGCTAAAGCTCAAGAGATTGGTCAGCATGATATGTTTGGTTTACTGAATGCTGAACCAGACGATAACAAACAACAGTTTGTAGAATGTACTCCTTGGCCAGACAAAGTATGGCTAGAAGGCGAGCGTGAAACATTAGGGTTGTATTTAACAGGGCACCCAATTAATCAGTACTTGGCTGAATTAAAACAATATACCTCTGGCAGATTAAAAGATATTCACCCCACTGAACGGGGCAAAACCGTCAAGGCAGCGGGCTTAGTCGTGGCCACAAGGGTTATGATCACCAAGCGAGGTTCTAAAATGGGCTTAGTGACCTTAGATGATAAAAGTGCTCGCTTAGAGGTCATGTTATTTACCGAACCTTTTGAAAAGTTTGGTCACTTATTAGAAAAAGACAAAATTCTAATTTGTGAAGGTGATGTCAGTTTTGATGACTTTTCAGGCGGTAACCGTATGAATGGTCGTAATATTATTGAAATTGGAGAAGCCAGAAGTCACTTTGCTAAGGCTGTAGAGTTGACCGTTTATGCCAATAAGTTGTCTGAGCAGTGGTTAGCCCAGTTTGAAGAGATTATTACTCCTTGGAAAAATGGTGCTGTACCTGTTGTGATTAATTACTTACAAGAAAACGCCACTGGCAGACTTGTGTTAGGTGATGAATGGCGCGTTAACCCATCTGATGAATTGATGCTAGCAATTGAGTCACAATTGGGCTCTGAAAACGTCAAAATAGTGTTCAATTAACGGGGTTAACCGCGGATGGATATTGCTTACCTTGTCGATAAAATAGCACAGCTTATTGAAAGGGCTCACAAAACGGATTCAGAGCCTTATTCTTCAACCAATAAGCGCAAGATCGTATTAGCTTATAGCGGTGGTGTCGATTCTGAAGTATTAGCTTATGGGCTAAGTGAGTTTGCCAAGCTGCACCCGCAGTTTGAATATTTGCTTGTTCATGTTCATCATGGCTTGAGTCAGTATGCAGATGATTGGGTAAAGCATTGTCAAAATCGCGCTGATAGTTATCAATTACCGCTTCAAATTGAATACGTCACATTAGTTCAACAATCACGTCAAAGTTTGGAGGCCGTTGCCCGCCAAGCACGTTATCAGGCCATTGAAAGCCACCTTAATCAACATGATATTTTATTAACTGCCCATCATCAGGATGATCAACTTGAAACCTTGTTACTGGCGCTAAAACGTGGCCAAGGGCCCAAAGGGCTCGCCTCAATGGGTGAAGTGCAGTTATCGGGTAAACCTGAACAGCAATATTTTAAGTTAAGGCCTCTTTTATCCATCGACAGGCAACAAATAGAGCAATTTGCAGCAGCCAATTCGCTGCAACACATTGAAGATGATAGTAATCAAGATGACCGTTTTGATCGTAACTTTTTACGCTTGAACGTCATTCCATTATTAAAAGATCGTTGGCCTAGTATTACCCAGACGGCTAATCGCAGTGCAAATCTAATTGCACAGCAACAACAAATGATTGACGAAGAAGTGCAGCATAAACTGCCGTTATTAATTGACCGTCCTCAAGACCCTCTCAGTATGCAGGCTAATGGGGTGGGTTTATCAATTGCGTTGTTGTCGAAATATACCACTGCTTGGCAAACAGAACTGTTAAGAAGTTATATTGATTCATTAGGGCTGGTTATGCCATCACAAGTTCAATTAGCACAAGTATTAACCCAAGCGTTAACCGCTCAAGATGATGCCAATGTTCATATTGAATATTCAGGGACAGTGATCAAACGCTTTAATCAGCACTTATATGGGTTACCTGCAGCGACATTATCTCAAGATGAATCTCATGAAAATGATTTGAATCAAGCCGTGATTGATTGGTTTAGCCATTCGTCACATGTCCTTGAATTAACGGCTTATCAGCGCCACTTTACGATCAACAAAACTCATTCAGGGCATCGGCTAGTGTTTCCGCAGGCGAACCAGTCGGTGAGTTTACGTTTTGATCAACCAGGAAAAGTGAAGTGTTATCCGCAGTTTCATTTGAATGCTCGTCACAAACCTAGAGAATTGAAAAAATTATGGCAGGAGGTTGGTATTGCCCCTTGGCGTCGTAAACAAGTCCCTTTGCTTTACTATGGTGATACCTTGGTCGCTGCGATAGGATTATGGGTGGATAAACGGTTTATGCAGCAGGATAACTTGCCTGGTTTATCTATTTGGTAATGTATTTTAGTGCTAATTTTATTGGTTCACTTTACTGAGTATTAGCTATTTTCAGCTACTTTAAAACAGTTTCTGCCAGCCGCTTTAGCACAATACATCGCATGATCTGCCCGGCTATAAAGTGATTTTAACAGGTCATTTTCACTCGACTCTGCCACGCCTAAGCTACACTTAACGTTATAGACGGTTAACTCTGGCTGAAGCGGAAGTTGATTAATGATTCTATTACAAACCAGACTAGCGGCATCAGCATCACCTTCTGTCACGATGACAAATTCGTCGCCACCGATTCTAAATGCTTGATCAGTATCGCGAATAGAGTCATTAATAAGATTCGAAAATGCACAAAGTACTTCGTCACCAATAATATGACCAAAGGTATCATTGAGTTGTTTAAATTTATCTAAATCTAATACGATTAATGACACCTTGCCTTGCTGTCTCTTAGCACGCGCTAAACTTTTGTTGATACACTTTTTAAAGTAATAGCGGTTACCTAAGCCGGTGAGTTCATCAAACATAGCTTGGTTGGCCATTTTTTGATATTTCATTGCATTATAAAATGCGGGTAACACAATCGATTCAAGTTGAGCTAATTGTGTAGTTTGAGTTGGAGTCAGTGGCAGGGTTAAAAAATAATGTACCTTATAGCTATTCTGTTCAGTATTTATCTCTCTTACCAGTTCAATCCCATTGTTGCGGCCTAAAGTGAATTTTTGGTCATCAATATAAAGGCGTAAAGATTTAATCGGCAAATATTGGCCGATAATTTTGCCGTAACAGGCAAAGACGGTTCTTGGATCTAAACTAGCGTGAAATTGCTGCATAACTTGCACTAGGTCAAGCTCAGATGCTGCTTGTATCGGGGATTCAGCCCTAAACCAATATTCTTCATGGTGTAGTTCAGTAGCAATAGCATAGTCCATAATACACTCCAAGGAGTTAAGGGTTGATATGTTTCTGGTTGTCTAACACGTACTGTTATGCACTTTTTACGCCATGATACAAATAGGTATGATTTTTAAGGATTTGTTTGTTTTTGTGCTATTCTGTTAACTCTTTAATGGATTAATGCTGGCGGATTTTTGACAGGAGGGAGCAGTCTATGGAACATAATATGTTTTTACATATTTTGTTTATGTTGGTTATAGCTATTATCGCGATTGCTTTTTTAGGGCGATTAGGCTTGCCCGCAATTTTAGCGTATTTGCTTACTGGGGTAATCAGTGGTCCAAGTGGATTACATTGGTTTTCTCAACATCAGGTGCACTATGTCGCTGAATTGGGTGTAGTGTTATTAATGTTTACCCTAGGGCTAGAGTTTTCTGTTCCACGTCTTTGGGCAATGCGAAGAACCGTATTTGGCGTCGGCAGTGTACAAGTTTTGATGACCGCGTTAATTACCGGTGCAATTGCTTATCTATTTGGTCAAAATTTGATTGCTTCTGTGGTGATTGGCTGTGCTATCGCATTATCTTCTACTGCCATTGTTTTAAAACTACTTAATGAGCTCAGTTGGCTTCGTCGACGTCATGGTGAGTTGTCTGTTAGTGTTTTATTATTTCAAGATTTAGCCGTCATCCCTATGCTCATTTTACTGCCTTTGCTAGCAAGTGATGGTAACCAAATGAGTATTAATAACATTCTGTATGGTTTATTCACTGGAATATTGGCGTTCATTGGCTTGATGTCATTTGGTAAGTGGGTATTACCACGGATTTTTGACGAGGTTGCTCGTTCTCGTTCTAATGAGTTGTTTGTATTATCGACTCTGGTTGTTGCTTTGGTCACTGGCGCTTTTACCCAGTGGCTAGGTTTATCTATGGCTTTAGGGGCTTTTATTGCAGGCATGTTATTGGGAGAAAGCCAGTATCGTCGGCAGTTAGAAGCCGACATTCGTCCCTTTAGAGATTTGTTAATGGGGCTGTTCTTCATTTCTATTGGCATGCTATTAGATTTTGAGCTGGTATTTCATTATTGGTGGCAAATTTTAGTGGTATTAATCGTTGCTATCACAATAAAAGCCGCTGTTATTTACACGATTCTGAAATTAGTGGGTGAGCATAGCAATGTTGCACTAAGCACTGCAATTAGCCTCGCTCAAGTGGGGGAGTTTAGCTTTGTATTACTGGCTTTAGCTGTGAATTATCAATTACTAGATACTGAAGTGAGCACCATTTTAGTATCGGTTGCGGTGATTTCTATGTCATTCGCCCCTTGGTTAATTCGACATAGTGTTGATATTGCTAAAAAGTTCAAAGGTTACCAACCTTCTGGAGAGATGTTATCTCAAGCTATTCCACTTCCTAATGATTCTGATAACGAAGACTTTGTGGTGATTTTAGGTTATGGCCGAGTAGGGCAGACTATTGCACGTTTCCTTAAAACCGAAGCGATTAATTATATTGTTTTAGATTTAGACCCCACTAGGGTGGCGGAGTCTCGTGGTGCAGGTGAGCCGGTTTATTTTGGTGATGCATGTAAGATGGGGATTCTCAAGCGAGTAGGGATTCGCCAAGCCAGTATGGTTGTGGTGACTTTTGCTGAAGAGCGGCAGGCGGAGGAAGCCCTTGCTGTGAGTCGAAAACTGGCCCCCAATGCCAAAATTTTAATCCGCACCCGTGACGATTCTAATCTAAGTGAATTCAAAGAGGCTGGCGCGACACAAGTTATTCCTGAATCATTAGAGGGCAGCTTGATGCTAGTGTCGCAAGTACTTTATAAATGTGGCGTGCCATTACCGCGTATCATAAAACGACTAGAGTCAGAACGCCGAAATCATTATCAATATTTACACGGCTTCTTTTCAGGAAGCGAAACCGATTTCACTTTAGACTCATTACATGCGGTATCGCTAAGTGCCAATGCCAGTAGCGTGGGGCGCAAAGTTGTGGACATACCTTGGCGTGATTTAGATGTGGAGCTAAGAGCCATAAGACGTAAAGGTTTGGAAACTGAGCCAGCTCCAGACAACTGGGTATTACAACGCAATGATATTCTTATGCTGGTTGGCAAATCTCGCAGTATAGAAAAAGCAGAAGAGTTTTTATTACAAGGTCACTAATTCAATTATTAGTGGCAGTATATTTATTGAGCTTAAATTGTATTGTTATCAATCATTAAATAATGTTTCAACGGCTAAGTGTGATCTAGATCAACTTGGTGCTTGATAAAACACTACCTATTTAGGCGTATGAGAAGTTGTTGATCTAAATCAAGGTTAATGCGGTAAAACTCTGGCAGAGTGGCGGCAAATGTTAAGGATGTAACGAATAACGTCCATATGTTGCCTTGATGGAGTGAGATGATGAACAAAAAATTAACGTTAGGATTGGTTGCTGCAAGTTTACTTTCTGCTGGTGTGTCTTCTACTGCGATTGCACATGAAGCCGGTGATTTCTTATTTAGATTTGGTGCGGTAATGGTTGCGCCAAACGAGTCAAGTCAAAATGTAGTGACTCCTGATTTAGGGGATTTAGGACAATTCTCTGTTGATGATAACACTCAAGTTGGTTTAAATTTTGGTTACATGATTACTGACAACTGGGCAGTTGAATTACTAGCTGCTACTCCATTTTCTCATGATATTTCTGTTGCAGGTGACCTAAAGATTGCTGAAACTAAGCATTTACCACCTACCTTAGTAGCTCAGTATTATTTTGGTAATGCTCAATCAAAACTTCGTCCATATATTGGCGTAGGGGTTAATTTTACCAACTTTTTTGATAACGAAATTACAAATGACGTCGACAATCGATTATCTGATTTAAGTTTGTCTAACTCGTGGGGGCTTGCTGCACAAGTGGGTCTAGATTATCAGATCAACAGTAACTGGTTAGTGAATGCATCAGTTTGGTATGCTGACATTTCAACTGATGCGTCGTTTAATTATGCCCCAAATGGTGGGAGTGATTCAGTAGCTGTCACGATTGAAACAGACATTAATCCATGGGTTTACATGGTCAGTGTAGGGTATAAGTTCTAATTGCGAATATCTGAAAAAATAGGAGCCTAGGGCTCCTATTTTTTTATGTAAAACTTGCCATGGGGCGACGTTAGTGCTTTTTCTTTTTCGCTTTCCAGTGGCGAGTGTTATAAATATATTCTGGCAGCATGCGGTTTATCCAGGCAACTAAACGCCAACGTTTAGTGACATATACTCGGCGTTTACCTTTTTTCAGTGCAGTTAATATTTGTTTAGCAACCTTATCTAACGGCGGTAAAAGGAAACGACTTTGTTGTAAGGCGGCTTTATCGAGTAAACCTAACTGAATATCACTAATGGTGATAGGCAATTTTAATCTTTGAGCGTGCATGCTCAGGCCTTCAAAGTAGTTTGCCGCAAAGGCTTTTGATGCATGGTAAGCCATGCTGGGGCCACCACGTTGGCCTGCAATAGAGTTTATTGCTGCAAGTTGGCCATATCCTTGCTCGACCATCAATTTGAATACGCAATTACAAATGGCGGCAAACCCTGTGACATTTACATCAATAATTCCTTGCTCTAGCTTCCACGGTAAGCTGGCGTCGTAACCATTCATACCGGTATTAACGATGACCAAATGAGCGCCTTCTTCTTTATTCCATGCTTCACTAATTTGGTTAATAAGTGCTTGAGAGTCAAAAATGGATAACGGTAATATTTGGGTTGATGTTGGTAAACTTTTAGCAAACTCATCCATGGCTGCAGGTTCGGGTACAAATAACAGTAATTTTACGTTTTGAGCTGCAAGTTGGCGGGCAATTTCTTTACTCAACTGAGAGCTTGCGCCAATAATCATAGCTGTGGCAATGGTTGTCATGGGTGGTGTTCATATTAGTTGGTCTTAAATTGTCACTCATGATAGAAACAACTATTAGAGATAACAAGTACGAAAACTTTTCAACTTCAGATGTATAGACTTCTAGATGTCTTTATGTATGATGGTAAGCTACTTTGTGTGATGGGGTAATTGAAGGTGATGAAGCAAATTTTATCTGTAGCAACAATGGTTATCGGCTTATCGGCTTGTCAGTCGAGCGTTGAAACCGTGTCAGTTTCTGGTGAAGTTATTTATAAACAGCGAATTGCGTTACCTGCTAATTCTGTGATCAATATCCAATTGCAAGATGTGTCATTACAAGATGTAAAGGCTGTGGTGTTAGCGGAGTATGAACTCAGTCCTGTGTCTTCGGTTACTCCTTTTGAATTTGTTTTACCAAAGTCTGATTTTGTTGACGGCCATCGCTATTCAATCAGGGCAAAAATTTCGGTAGATAACAGTCTCAAATTTATTAATACCCAATCATATCCAGTTGATATTAGTCAATCTAAGCCCATTACTGTGGTCGTTGATGCTGTCAACTAAGTCGTTTTTATTGTTTTTTAAGAAAAGGTGAGAAGTATGCCTGTTCGAATTCCTGATAATTTACCTGCAGCGGGTATTTTAGAGTCTGAAAATATTTTTGTTATGTCTGAAACTCGCGCTGCGAATCAAGATATTCGCCCCATGCGAGTGCTGATTTTAAATTTGATGCCGAACAAAATTGAAACCGAAACACAGCTGCTTCGGCTATTAGGCAATACGCCTTTACAAGTGGATGTCGACTTACTGCGGATTCATGATAAAGAGTCGAAACATACATCCGTTGACCACATGAACACGTTTTATCGAGACTTTGAAGACGTTCGCCATAATAATTATGATGGGTTAATTATTACTGGCGCCCCATTAGGGCAGCTAGATTTTGAAGATGTGGTGTACTGGGAGCATATCAAAGAAATTATTGATTGGTCACAGCAGCATGTAACCTCGGTATTGTTTTTATGCTGGGCGGCTCATGCAGGTTTATTTCATTTATATGGTATTGAAAGAGGTTTGCTGCCACAAAAGCGCTCAGGGGTATTTAATCATAGCCGAGTGAGTGAGCCTCATCCGTTATTACGTGGTTTCGACGATGAATTTTTTGCGCCACATTCTCGATTTGCTGAAATTAATATCGAAGATTTACATCAACATCCAGCGGTCGATGTACTAGCACACTCAGATGAAGCCGGTGCTTATATTGTGTTAAGTAAAGATAATCGAAACTTATTTGTAATGGGGCATCCTGAATATCAAAAGCCAACATTGCATGATGAGTATCAACGAGACTTAGGCCAGGGTCTTGAGCCTAATATTCCGGTTAATTATTATCGTGATAATGACCCCACCAAAGATCCTATCGCTCGTTGGCATGGCCACGGCAGCCTGTTAGTGAGTAACTGGTTAAATTATTATGTTTATCAGTTAACGCCTTACGACTTGTCTGATATGAGTCAAATGACGCCATGGGAAAGCCGAAAGTAATCTAATCCATTTAGGTCATTAAAGTCGCCACTGACATCATGATTTTATGCCAGTGGCGTAGTGACTTGAGCCTTTTTATATCATCTATTAACACTCCATAGCTTAGATACACTCCTAACTGTTCTTCTACTTTTTTAGTTCGACTCCTTGCTACTTCTAAAGCCGATTTTATTGCAAGTGTAAATCTTCACTGACAATTATCACAAAAAACTTGTGTCACTTAGCTTGACTAGCTCTTGCTTTACGTTCGCGTAAACGTCAAAGTGTAGAAATGTATTGACCGTTAAATCAAATTTATTTCGGAGTCGTTATGAGTTCATCGCAAGTTGAAACAGGCCATCAGGCACAAGATATTGTCATTGTTAGTGCTAAACGCACCCCTATGGGAGGCTTCCAAGGCTCATTATCAACTGTTCCATCTCCAGTGTTAGCTGCCACAGCGATTAAAGCTATGCTAACCGAGTCCAACATTTCAGCTGCCACTATTGATGAAGTATTAATGGGATGCGTATTGCCTGCGGGGTTAGGCCAAGCACCTGCTCGTCAAGCAGCATTAGGTGCGGGATTACCGTTAAATGTTGGCGCAACTACGGTCAATAAAGTGTGTGGTTCAGGTATGAAAACCGTCATGCTTGCTCATGATTTAATTAAAGCAGGCAGTGCAGACGTTGTGGTTGCGGGTGGTATGGAAAGCATGAGCCAAGCACCGTACTTATTAGACAAAGCGCGTGGCGGCATGCGCATGGGCCATGGCAAAGTCCTTGACCATATGTTTTTAGATGGCCTTGAAGATGCCTACACCGGCGGCGCAATGGGAACATTTGCCCAAAAAACCGCTGATGAATATGGCCTAACCCGCGAGCAAATGGATAACTTTGCCCTAAGTTCTCTAGAAAAATCTAACAAGGCTATTAATTCTGGGGCATTTAATGCCGAAATCGCCGTCGTTACGGTAAGTGATCGTCGAGGCGACAAGATTGTTGATACCGATGAACAACCCGGTAATGCGCGTCCAGATAAAATCCCTAGCTTGCGTCCTGCATTTGCTAAAGACGGCACTATTACTGCTGCAAACTCAAGTTCAATTTCAGATGGTGCCGCAGTATTAATGCTGATGACACGCGAAAAAGCCGCCAACTTAGGTTTACCCGTGTTAGCCACTATTAAAGGCCACACAACTCATGCACAAGAGCCTGCTTTATTCACTACTGCGCCTGTTGGAGCAATGAATAAGTTATTTGGCCAAGTCAATTGGAGCAAGGATGACGTTGATTTATTTGAAATTAACGAAGCTTTCGCCATGGTCACGATGTTAGCGGTTTCTGAGCTGGGGCTAGATAACGCCAAAGTGAATGTTAACGGCGGCGCATGTGCCCTAGGCCATCCAATTGGTTGTTCAGGCGCACGTTTATTAGTGACGTTAATTCATGCACTTAAAGCGCGCGGCTTAAAGCGGGGTGTTGCTTCATTATGTATTGGTGGTGGCGAAGCGACTGCTATGGCAATTGAAGTTTAATGGCTCAATTGTAAGTTAAATTCAACAAGACATGGGTTTATACATATACAGCGCAATGAGTACAAAAAACGACTCAAAACAACAATTAAAGCGCGCGGTTAACCCGAACAAAACCCTTTAAAGGACGAAAAAGATGACCACTCAAGTTAAGCACTACATTAATGGCGAGTTTACCGTGGGCCAAGGGACACATAATATTGATGTGACTAACCCGATTAACAATAGCGTGATTGCCAAAATTAATGCCGCGACGCCTGGCGAAGTTGAACAAGCTATTCACAGTGCAAAGGAAGCTTTTAAAACTTGGAAAGAAGTGCCTGTTTCTGAGCGTGCTCGGGTAATGCTGCGTTATCAGCATTTACTAAAAGAACATCACGATGAAATTGCCACCATACTGGCACAAGAAACCGGTAAAACCTTTGAAGATGCCAAAGGCGATGTGTGGCGTGGTATTGAAGTAGCAGAACACGCTTGTAATGTGGCATCTTTATTAATGGGTGAAACGGTTGAAAATGTTGCTCGTAACATTGATACCTACAGTTACACTCAACCTTTAGGTGTATGTGCGGGTATTACCCCGTTTAACTTCCCCGCGATGATCCCATTATGGATGTTCCCACTGGCTATTGCATGTGGTAACACTTTCATTTTAAAACCCTCAGAACAAGATCCAATGACACCACAGCGTTTGGTGGAATTATTTGAACAAGCCGGCGCCCCTAAAGGGGTATTACAACTTATTCATGGGGATAAAACCGCCGTTGATATCTTGTTACAAGACCCAGCCATTAAAGCGATTTCTTTTGTGGGTTCCGTAGGTGTTGGTCAATATATCTATAAAACCGGTACTGATAATCTTAAACGTGTACAAGCTTTTGCTGGGGCTAAAAACCACTGTGTCATTATGCCTGATGCTAATAAGCAGCAAGTTATTAATAACCTTGTTGGTGCCTCTGTCGGTGCAGCAGGTCAACGATGCATGGCTATTTCTGTTGCGGTATTTGTGGGTAAAGCAAAAGAGTGGATTCCTGAATTAAAAGAGGCGTTAGCAAAAGTGCGTCCAGGCTTATGGAATGACGAAAATGCTGCCTATGGCCCAGTTATTAGCCCAGCAGCTAAAGCCAGAGTGTTGTCGCTCATTGAACAAGGTAAGCAAGAAGGAGCTGAATGCTTGTTAGACGGCAGTGACTTTACCGTTGAAGGTTACGAATCAGGCAACTGGGTTGGCCCAACTATGTTTACTAAAGTCACCACAGACATGAGTATTTATAAAGAAGAGATCTTTGGCCCTGTTCTGTGTTGTATGGAAGCTGAAAACTTAGATGATGCTATTGAACTGGTGAATAACAGCCCTTACGGCAACGGCACCTCAATCTTTACCGCTTCTGGCGGCGCAGCACGTAAATACCAACATGAAATTGAAGTGGGTCAAGTGGGGATTAACGTACCTATCCCTGTGCCATTACCTTTCTTCTCATTCACGGGTTGGAAAGGCAGTTTTTATGGTGATCAACATGCTTATGGTAAGCAGGCGGTACGTTTTTATACCGAAACCAAAACTATTACCTCTCGCTGGTTTGATACCGATGCCGTTTCAGGACCTAACATGAGTATTAACCTCAAATAGTGTTTGTTCGGGACACGTTTACCCACAATATTGGTTATTGTGTCCCGTTCAATGTTGCTGAAATACTCAATTTATAGCAATAAACCTAAATAACAAGACCTACAGTAAGCGTACTCCGCTTGCCTCAAAAAGTGACCCCAAGAGTCACAGCATAATAAAAATTAGGAGTTACCATGGACTTTAATTTAAATGAAGATCAACGTCAGTTTGCCGATTTAGCCAAACAATTTGCCAACGATGAACTTGCACCGTTTGCTGCCAAATGGGATGAAGAGCATCATTTTCCAAAAGATGTCATTCAAAGAGCGGGTGAGTTAGGTTTTTGTTCATTATATTCTCCCGAATCAGAAGGTGGCATGGGCTTGTCACGCCTTGATGCCTCAATTATTTTTGAAGAGCTTTCATATGGTTGTACCGCCACAACAGCCATGTTGACGATTCATAATATGGCCACTTGGATGGTGACGACATGGGGAACTGAGACGCTACGTCAGCAATGGTCTGAAAGTTTAACCACCGGTAGCCAGTTAGCTTCGTATTGTTTAACTGAACCGGGAGCAGGTAGTGACGCTGCTTCGTTGCAAACTAAAGCGGTTCGCGATGGTGACCATTACGTGATTAATGGTTCAAAAATGTTTATTTCAGGCGCGGGTGAAACCGAGCTGTTAGTGGTAATGTGCCGTACAGGTGAAGCTGGCGCGAAAGGCATTTCAGCCATTGCTATTCCAGCAGATGCCGACGGCGTAACCTATGGTAAAGCTGAAGACAAAATGGGCTGGAATGCGCAGCCGACTCGATTAATTAGTTTTGAAAATGTTCGTGTTCCAGTTGAAAATTTATTAGGTGAAGAAGGCCAAGGTTTTACCTTTGCCATGAAAGGCCTAGATGGCGGCAGAATCAATATTGCTACCTGTTCAATTGGCACAGCGCAATCAGCGTTAGACCGTGCTACTCAATACATGAATGAGCGGAAACAGTTTGGTAAACCGTTAGCGGCATTCCAAGCCTTACAATTTAAATTAGCGGATATGGCCACTGAACTTGTAGCGGCAAGACAAATGGTACGCTTAGCGGCATTTAAATTAGATACCCAAGACCCAGAGGCCACCGCGTACTGTGCTATGGCAAAACGTTTTGCTACTGATATTGGTTTTCAAGTTTGTGATGCGGCACTGCAAATTCATGGCGGTTACGGTTATATCCGTGAATATCCATTAGAGCGTCATTTCAGAGATGTGCGTGTTCATCAAATTCTTGAAGGCACCAACGAAATTATGCGGTTAATTATTGCCCGTCGACTATTAGATGACAACGCGCATCCGATTCGATGATCCGATTCGATGATCCGATTCGAGAATTACTGCTAAATTTTAAAAGGACCTCTCATGACAAATGACGCTATTTTAGTCAGTATTGAGCAACACACGGCAATTTTAACCCTGAATAATCCGCCGGCAAATATTTGGACAGCGCACAGTTTGAATTTATTAAAACAAACCGTGTTAACCCTTAATGATAATAAAGATATTTATGCGCTAATTATTACCGGACAAGGAGAGAAGTTTTTCTCTGCTGGGGCAGACTTAAAACTGTTTGCCGATGGTGATAAAGCCAATGCTGCCACAATGGCGAAAGCCTTTGGTGATGCTTTTGAAACCCTAAGCCAATTTAGAGGCGTGTCTATTGCGGCCATCAATGGTTATGCCATGGGTGGGGGATTAGAAGTGGCGCTAGCGTGTGATATTCGTATTGCTGAACAACAAGCGCAAATGGCGTTACCAGAAGCAACAGTTGGCTTATTACCTTGTGCTGGTGGTACGCAAAACCTAACCGCTTTGGTTGGCGAAGGTTGGGCAAAACGGATGATTTTGTGTGGTGAACGCCTAAAAGCTGAACAGGCTGAAAAAATTGGTTTAGTAGAAGAGGTGGTTGCACAGGGGCAAAGTTTAGTAAAAGCCCGCGAGTTAGCTGCGAATGTGGCTAAGCAATCGCCCAGTAGTGTGAGTGTGTGTAAAACCTTAATTCAGGCGGGGCGACAACAGCCTCGCAATCATGCGCTGCCTTTAGAGCGTGAGTTATTTATTGGATTATTTGATACAGAAGATCAGGCTGAGGGGGTTAACGCCTTCTTAGAAAAACGTTCACCAAATTGGAAGAATGGCTAATGACTCAAGATGTAATTTTTCAAACCTTAGGCACCTTGTCTGGTAAATCTATAGGCGTGGTCACCTTAAATATTGAGAAGGCGTTAAACGCGCTTAATTTAGACATGGTGAAAGCCATGACTGAGCAATTATTAGCTTGGCAGCAGGACGATAGTATTGCCTGCGTAGTGCTAGATGGCGCAGGCGAAAAAGCATTTTGTGCTGGTGGCGATGTTAGAGCGATTTATCATGCCTCTGTTGCTATGCCAAATCAAATGACGCAAGCGGCATGTGACTTCTTTACACTAGAATATCAACTCGATTACTTGTTACATCAATATGGCAAACCCGTGCTGGTATGGGGTGACGGTATTGTGATGGGCGGCGGCTTAGGACTGATGGCAGCAGGTAGCCACCGCGTTGTTACTGAACGAAGCCGAATAGCAATGCCAGAAATCAGCATTGGCTTATACCCTGATGTTGGTGGCAGTTACTTTTTAAACCGTATGCCGGGTAAAACGGGGTTATTTTTGGGCTTAACGGCTTACAATATGAATGCTGCAGATGCATTGTATACCGCTATTGGTAATCACTTTTTGGCAAGTGATGAAAAAGAGCCTTTATTTGACGCTCTGGCTGATGTGCAATGGAATGATGATAAAAACCACAATCATCAATCATTAACTCAGCTACTGATTCGCTTACAAGACAATACATCTGCCAAGCTGCCAGAGAGTCCATTGGAACAATTCCAGCCACAAATTGATTTATTAATGGCAGGGGAAATTGAAGATGTCCATCATCAACTCTCCAGTTTATCCACTGAACTACCTTGGTTACAGCGTGCACAAAAAACGGCTATGTCAGGAAGCCCTTTAAGTTGGTTTTTAGTGTTTGCTCAATCGCAGCTAGATCAAGAGATGAGCTTAGCTGATTGTTTTAAATGGGAACTTGGTATTAGTGTTAACTGTTGTTCTCATGGTGATTTTTGTGAAGGAGTTAGGGCATTACTGATTGATAAAGACCGCACTCCTCAATGGCGCTTTGCCACTGCCGAAGAGGTGACTGAAGAAGCCGTTGTGAAGCTATTAACATCACCTTGGTTACCTGAAGAGCATCCATTAAATCATTTATAAAAGGAATTGATTATGACAACAGTAGCCTTTATTGGATTAGGAAATATGGGTGGCCCAATGGCCGCAAATTTAATTAAAGCGGGCATGACTGTCACGGTATTTGATTTAAACCCAGCTGCGGTACAAACTTTAACAGCACAAGGCGCATTAAGTGCAAAAACCGCTTGTGGCGCTGCGGCCTCAGCCGATGTTGTCATCAGCATGTTGCCAGCGGGAAAACATGTACAAAGCTTATATTTAGGCTCTGAACAAGGCACGGGTTTATTAGATGTTGTTAGCCAAAATACCTTGCTTATTGATTGCTCAACCATTGACGCTGCAACTGCACAGTTGGTAGGCCAACAAGCAGCCGTTAAAGGAATTAGCTTTATGGATGCGCCTGTTTCAGGTGGTACAGCAGGCGCGGCAGCAGGCACATTAACCTTTATTTGTGGAGGCTCTCAAGATGCTTACTCACAAGCACAAACCGTATTAAAGGTGATGGGGGCGAATATCTTCCATGCGGGTGACGTTGGTGCGGGTCAAATAGCTAAAATATGTAATAACATGCTGTTGTCGGTATTAATGGTGGGCACCAGTGAGTCACTGCAATTAGGCATTGATAATGGTTTAGATCCCAAAGTGTTGTCTGATATCATGAAGGTCAGTAGCGGTGGTAATTGGACACTAGAGAAATACAATCCATGTCCTGATGTGATGGAAAATGTTCCGTCGTCTAATCAATATCAAGGTGGCTTTATGGTCGACCTGATGGTGAAAGATTTGGGCTTATCTCAACAAACGGCAATGGCGTCAAACTCAAGTACGCCAATGGGCGCGTTAGCCAGAAGTTTATATGTAAATCATGCCAGACAAGGCCATGGCAAACTTGATTTTTCGAGTATCTTTGAACAGTTTGCCAATCAAAACAAAAAGTAAGGATCCATTCATGGAATTAAAAGACAAAGTAGTTGTTATCACTGGTGGTGCAGGTGGTTTAGGTTTGGCAATGGCTCATGATTTTGCTGCCCAAGGTGCAAAATTAGCATTAATTGACGTTGACCAAACAAAACTAGAGCAAGCTTGTGCTGACTTAGGCGCATCAACAGAAGTTCAAGGCTATGCCTTAGATATTACCGATGAAGAAGATGTGGTAGCGGGCTTTAATTTCATACGTGAAGACTTTGGTCATATTAATGTATTAGTTAATAACGCAGGTATTTTGCGTGATGGCTTAATGGTTAAAGCTAAAGAAGGTAAGGTCACTGATCGTATGTCATACGAGCAATTTCAGTCGGTGATTAACGTTAACTTAACGGGTACATTTTTATGTGGTCGTGAAGCCGCAGCAGTTATGATTGAAACAAATCAGCCAGGGGTGATTATTAATATTTCTAGCTTGGCTAAAGCGGGCAATATGGGGCAATCAAACTACTCTGCCTCTAAAGCTGGTGTGGCGGCAATGGCTGTCGGTTGGGCTAAAGAGTTAGCGCGCTATAATATTCGCGCAGCAGCAGTTGCTCCGGGAGTTATAGCAACAGAAATGACTGCTGCTATGAAACCTGAAGCATTAGAACGCCTTGAAAAAATGGTACCAGTAGGACGTTTAGGTGAAGCTCAAGAGATTGCATCAACGGTTCGCTTTATTATTGAAAATGATTATGTAAATGGTCGTGTTTTTGAAATTGATGGCGGTATTCGTTTATAAACGGTTATTCGTTTATTAAAATAACAATGTTATCATGTATAAAAAAGCCGAGCTCTGCTCGGTTTTTTGTTAAAAAAATTAACCAAAAGTTCAACATAATTATTATAAAGGACAAATTTTGAATACTTCAAAACTTGAACTGTGGGTCAAAAAACTCATGTTAGCGGTGGGTATCATGGGCGTTTTGGTCATGTATGGTGGTTTTTTGTATTTGTTCTTTAGCGGTCGCTCTACCGCAGCATTACCTTGGTTCTTTTTAATATCACCTTGGATATGTATTTATTTTGGCCTGTCACAAAAACAACAAATTGCCACCATCAACTGGTTTATACAAAAATTTAGTTTCAAGAAAGCTCAGAAGTAACATCGTGAACAACCAAGCTTTTGTGTCGGTTATACAGCCTTATAAAACCTTACTGTTAACCAGTATAGCGTTAGTTGCTTTTGCGGCTAACTCTGTTTTATGTCGAATGGCATTATCCGGCGGGCTTAATAGTGCCATTGACGCTAACAGTTTTACCTTTATTAGGTTACTTACCGGCGCAATAACTTTAGGCATTTTGCATTGGATTTTTTATCGCCCTCAACCAACTTTAGCCACTCAGTTAGCAGAACCACACAATCAATCGTCTTCAGTTAAGCCATCTTTTGTTAGTCGTGTGTATCAATATTTATCCGCATTGATGTTATTAATGTATGCGTGGTTTTTTTCAGTGGGTTATCTGTTTCTTGATACAGGGACAGGCGCATTAATACTATTTGGCGCGGTGCAAGTCACCATGATTATGTGTGCAATCTTGCAAGGGCATAAGCCTACCTTGATTGAAATGAGTGGTATTTTTTTGGCATTTATGGGCTTAGCTTATCTTATTTGGCCAAGTTTAACTGAGCCGACATTTTCTGGTTTTATACTTATGTCACTAAGCGGAGTTGCATGGGGCATGTATTCGGTATTAGGCAAACACCGTGCTGCGCAGCCATTAAATTCAAGCAGTGTGTTGACGACTAATTTTATTCACTTTGGTCGTGCAGTAGTGGGGATGCTGGTGGTAATGGTTATTTTGTACCTATACCCGTTAATTTATCAACAGGCAGAATTTATTGAGCTGCGCATTAGCCAACAAGGTATTTGGCTAGCGGCAATGTCAGGTATTTTTGCTTCAGGCTTAGGTTATGCCATATGGTATGCAGCATTGACTGGCTTACAGGCCACGCAAGCGGCAAGTGTGCAGTTGTCTGTTCCCTTGTTAGCAGCAGTGGGCGGACTGATATTTATGCAAGAACAAATAACCCTTCATTTATTGATGAGTGGCAGCATCATACTGGCAGGTATTGCTATAGTGATACTGTTTAAACCTAAATAGCCTAATATAAGCAAATATTTTCAAAACAATTAATAAACAACAACTTATTAAAAACTAGCGTTAAAAGGTTAAAAATAATGACACATTTTCCAATAGGCACTCCTGGTAAACCTTGGGGCGATCAAGAAAAACAAGCATGGTTAGCCCAGGTAACCATTAAACGCAGTTACCAAGATGAAGTGGTGAGTAAATTATTGCCATTAGCAGCAGAGTTTGAACAAATTCAATATGGTGCTTTAGATTATGATGTTGAAAAGTATCCACTATTTGCCTTTAAAACTAAAAATTGGCATCCAGAAAAGAAAACCGTATTAATTACTGGTGGGGTGCATGGATATGAAACCAGCGGTGTTCATGGCGCTATTCAATTTTTAGCAACCAAAGCCAAAACTTATAGTGAGCAGTTTAATATTGCCGTATTACCTTGTATAAGCCCTTGGGGATACGAAACAATTAATCGTTGGAACCCTTATGCAGTAGATCCTAACCGTTCTTTTTATGCCAACAGCCCAGCTAACGAGTCTGCTGCTGCAATGGCATTTGTAGCAACATTAGGTGACATATTTGTTCATATCGACTTGCACGAAACCACAGATACAGACGAGTTAGAATTTAGACCAGCTTTAAGTGCCCGTGATGGTAAAGACTATGAAAAAGGTGTTATTCCTGATGGTTTTTACTTGGTTGGCGACAGTGACAATCCGACTCCTGAATTTCAAAAAGCGATTATTGATTCAGTAGCAAAGGTTACCCATATTGCACCAGATGACGATGGTCAATTAATCGGTGTTGATATTGCACAGTTTGGTGTGATTAATTACCCAACAAAAAAATTGGGCTTGTGTGCAGGCATGACCAATAATCAATTTAATACGACCACAGAGGTTTATCCTGATTCGCCTCTGGTCACCACCCAAGAATGTAATGATGCACAAGTTGCTGCAATAACGGGTGGATTAGATTACATCATTAAGCAGTTATCATAAGCTCGATATAATCAGCCTACGGCACATTTTTGTGCCGTTGTACTGAGTTTAGCCGCTTGAAACGAGTTTATTAACGGGTTTAGTTGCTAACTAGGCCGAAAAAAACTAAACTATCGCGCTTGATTTTTGCTTAGTTTTTGTCCTTTTTGTTGTGATAGTCAATATGCTGTCATAACTATGCAAAGCTAGTCTTTTAGATTACGACAACTGTACACAACCCGATTTGGAATTTCATTTTGATTACAACAGCTAACATTACAATGCAGTTTGGCGCTAAGCCGCTGTTTGAAAACATCTCTGTTAAATTTGGTGGCGGAAATCGCTACGGTTTAATTGGCGCAAATGGTTGTGGTAAATCAACCTTTATGAAAATTCTTGCCGGTGATCTTGAGCCATCAAGCGGTAACGTTTCTTTAGATGTCAACGAGCGCATGGGTAAATTGAATCAGGATCAATTTGCTTATGAAGAGTTCTCAGTGGTTGACACCGTTATTATGGGGCACCGTGAATTATGGGAAGTAAAGAAAGAGCGCGATAGAATTTATTCTTTACCTGAAATGAGTGAAGAAGACGGCATTAAAGTTGCTGAATTAGAAATGGAATTTGCCGAGATGGACGGTTATACCGCAGAATCTCGAGCTGGTGATTTATTGCTGGGTGTTGGCATTGGTACAGAGCAGCACTTTGGCTTAATGAGCGAAATTGCCCCAGGTTTTAAATTACGTGTCTTGTTGGCGCAAGCATTGTTTTCTGATCCAGATTTACTATTACTTGACGAACCAACCAACAACTTGGACATCGACACCATTCGTTGGTTACAAGATATGTTGAACCAACGTAATAGCACCATGATTATCATTTCGCATGATAGATACTTCTTAAACTCAGTTTGTACTCACATGGCCGACTTAGACTACGGTGAACTTCGCGTTTATCCGGGTAACTATGACGAGTATATGATGGCTGCTCAGCAAGCTCGTGAACGTTTACAGTCTGATAATGCGAAGAAGAAAGCTCAAATTGCTGAACTTCAAACCTTCGTAGCGCGTTTCTCTGCCAACGCCTCTAAAGCGAAGCAAGCAACATCACGTGCTAAGCAAATTGATAAAATTAAGCTTGATGAAATTAAAGCGTCAAGTCGCGTGAATCCATTTATCCGCTTTGAACAAGAAAAGAAATTGTTCCGTAATGCTTTAGTGGTTGAAAACTTAGCCAAAGGCTATGACCACCCATTATTTAGCAAGTTAGATTTAATGGTTGAAGTCGGTGAACGCATTGCTATTTTAGGTGAAAACGGTATTGGTAAAACCACGCTGTTACGTACCTTAGTACATGATATCCCTCAGGATGAAGGTACAATTCAGTGGTCTGAAAACTCTAATATTGGTTATTACGCACAGGATCATGAAGCTGACTTTGCTAATGACATGACATTATTTGAGTGGATGAGCCAATGGCGTAAAGAAAATGATGACGACCAAGCCGTTCGTGGTATTTTAGGCCGGATGCTATTTGGTTCAGACGATATTAAAAAGTCTGTTAAAGTTCTGTCTGGTGGTGAAAAAGGCCGTATGTACTTTGGTAAATTAATTATGCAAAAGCCAAACATTTTGCTACTTGATGAACCAACTAACCACATGGATATGGAATCTATTGAGTCACTAAACAATGCATTAGAACTTTATGAAGGTACGCTAATGTTTGTTTCTCATGATCGTGCGTTTGTCTCTTCGTTGGCGACACGTATTATTGAAATTACCGCTAACGGTGTTAATGACTTTAAAGGCACTTACGACGAGTTCTTGGCAAGTAAAGGTATTGAAGGGTAATCTATTCAACCAAGTAGTCTTCAACCAAGCTTTCTTAAACCAAGAAGATTGAACAACAAAGCCCTGAACGAAAGTTCGGGGCTTTTTAGTTTTAGGGCTGTAAACTCAAATCACATCTGATTATAAAGAGAAAAATATGAGCATAACCAATGAGCAATTCACCAAAGCATTAAATCAACTTCATTGCCGCAGTAATTTTAATATTAACAATGTTCGCGAGTACATGTTGCCTGAGTTGAAAGAGCCGATTTATTTACACAATGAAACCAAAGCACCGCTATTAATAATTAGGCCTGCATTTGAGGTTTTTTCCAGCGAATTAGCTACTATTAATGGTGTGCATGCTAAATATGATTATCACCATAATGCACAAATGACCCGATTTCCCAAACGCCAATATAAAGGCTTGTCAGAGTCACATTATGGATTAGCATTTAGTTTTGATGACGAGCAAGCAGTCGCCCTTTTTGTGCAGCGTTTAGTTGAAATTGTTAAAGGATAACCCAGTTTGAAAAGGGGTGAAGGATGTCGCAGCCATTTGATATTAATAATATAAATTATTCGCAGACAGGTAATGGCCCTGCAATGATTTGGTCTCATGGCTTATTAGCCTGTATGCAAAGCGAAGATGCGTTAGGCATTTTTGCCTGGCATCGCTTTCCTAAATCCATGTCACTACTACGTTTTGACGCTAAAGGGCACGGACTTACCACCGCATCGCCTAGTAAGTTGGATTATTTATGGCCAAACTTGGCTGAAGAACTTCATCATTTACAGCAGCATTGTTTTAACGAAGATAAAGTGGTCTTAGGCGGTCAGTCTATGGGGGCTGCCAGTAGTTTGTATGCTGCTTTAGCTTACCCCGAATCAATAAAAGGGTTAGTGATTATGAACCCTCCTGTAGCGTGGCAATTACGTGCATCTAAACAAGATTATTATCGCAAAGTTGCAAAAGCCGCAAAGCTGTTGGGCGGTAAAGGATTGGCGAAAATAAATGCTAAACACATTGACCGAATGCTCCCTAGTTGGCTGTTACAGGCTCACATGCACAGTGTACTGGGGATGTTAGATGGCTTAAAAAATATGAAGCGTCAAACCTTAGAGCAACTCTTTCTAGCAGCGTCTGAAAATGATTTACCAGATAGGGAAAAACTAAACAGTATTAATGTTCCATGTTTGATATTAGCTTGGGATGATGATGAGGCACATCCGCTAAGTGTGGCAAAAACACTGGCGAAGGCATTACCTCAAGCCAAATTACATGTTGCGAATAATATGGCCGACTTAGACGAATGGCCTCATTTAATTAGCTCATTTTGTCAGACAGTTCACAATTTTGAATAGTGTTGACCGTTAGATAGTATAAATGAAGAAAAAATGATTTTTTCCTCAGGAAATTGCCACATTTGCCGACTAATATATTAAACAACGTAAATTGCGATTAAGGCAACAATAACAGGCCTTTCCCGCTCCCAGGCAAAAGCGATAAATTAAGGAATGATATGATTTGGCAATGGATTGGTAACTTAAAAATTTCAAAAAAGTTGGCATTGTTAGCGATTCCCCCTCTATTAACTTCAATAGTATATGGTGGAATGTTTGTTCATAATAAATATCAGATTCAACAGCAGCTTTCACTTATTATATCGCTAACGGACTTGGCTATTACCAATGGCGCGTTTGTACATGAGTTACAAAAAGAGCGTGGTATGAGTGCGGGATTTATAGGTTCCCAAGGCCAAGCATTTAAATCTGCTTTACCACAACAACGCCTTCAAACTGACATTAAGCTCAAGGTATTTCAAAAGGTTGTTGAAGATAACCAATTACCGCAAGCTTTCGCCTCTACCTTAAATCAAGTGAACCAAAGTTTCAGGCAATTGGAAAACATACGATCTTCAGTTGATAATTTAGCGATAACTGTTGCTGATGAAGTTAAATACTACACCCAAATCAATACTTTATTACTTTCTATGGTTGATGATGCCGCTAGTGAAACATCTAATAGTGAAGTGGCTTTAGCATTAGCTTCTTTCGGAGCATTCTTACAAGCGAAAGAAAGAGCGGGTATTGAAAGGGCTGTGTTAAGTTCTACTTTTGGTCAACAAGGCTTTAAAGCTGGAGCGTATAAAAAGTTTGTCACGTTAGTTGCCGAGCAAAATAGCTATACAGAGCGCTTTTTAGCATTAGCGCAATCTGAGGAAGTGAGTCTTTACGAGCAGGCTCAGCGTTCAGATGCTTTTGCTAAGGTCGAACAATTACGTTCGATTGCTTTTGCGCAAGATGTTGGCGCTATTGCGGCCCAAAACCCTGAGCAATGGTTTAAAATGTCCACTGATAGAATTGGGGTTTTAACCAATCTTGAGCAGCAATTGTCGACAAGCTTGAAAAAGAATGTGCAAGATAAGCTAACTCAAGCGACCACTCATAAATATACGGCTTTAGGGATATTGTTACTGGCTTTAGCATTAGTCGCTTACATTACATGGTCGATTTTAAAATACTTAAACACCAGTTTAAGAAATGTGGAACGGTCAATCACTCATGCAGGATCAAATTTTGACTTAACGACGCGGATTGAATTACAGACGTCAGATGAGCTTGGGCAGTTGGCTAAATCGTTTAATACTATGATGGATGAATTTGAAACGATTGTTTCTCAAGTTAGAGGTAATATTTCAACACTTGTTCAAGCAGTAGAGTCAATGGATGGCTTTACCCAATCAATGCAGTCAGATGTTGATAGAGGTAGCGCAGAAGCAGAGCAAGTAGCTTCCGCTATGACACAAATGAGTGCAACAGTGACGCAAATTGCTGCTAATGCTATTCAAGCATCTGAAGCTTCTGCTCAAGCTAATGCAGAAGCTAAAACAGGCAATAGTGATGTGAGTAAAACGAGTATTGCAATTAAGTCATTGGCAAGTGAGATTGGCGCAGCTGCTGTGTCGATTAATACCTTAGACAAAGATGTTCGTGATATTGTCGCGTTATTAGATGTCATTAGTTCTATTGCTGAGCAAACCAATTTATTAGCATTAAATGCGGCGATTGAAGCAGCAAGAGCTGGTGAGCAAGGGAGAGGTTTTGCTGTAGTTGCTGATGAAGTGAGAACACTTGCGCAACGTTCTCAACAATCGACAGAAGATATTAAACTAATGACAGATAAGCTGAAAGCGGGTGCAGCCAGTGCCGTAAAAGCAATGGAAAGAGGACAGTTACAAGCACAGCAAAGTGTTGAAGAGGCTGTTCATGCAGGTGAAGAGCTAGATAACATTGTGAGTCATGTTAGCGTGATTGACAGCATGAATGAGCAAATTGCCACTTCAACCCATGAACAATCTGCAGTTGCTGAAGAGGTTAACCGCAATGCTCTGCAAATTAGTGAGATTTATCAAAATACTCAAAGTGTCGCGCAGCAAATTTCAGCATTGAATGAAAAACTTCTAACTGACGCTCATAAAATGTCTAGTATTGTAAGTAAATTTACCCTTTCGAACTAAATTATACTAACAACTTGGCCGAGCATAGCTCGGCTTTTTTATGCAAAGTGATATTAAAATGGAACCCCAATGGATTATTTAGAGCTCAATAAAGCCGCTTGGAATCAACGAACTCAAATTCATATTCACTCTAAGTTTTATGATGTTGCTGGGTTTGTTTCTGGTCAATCATCGTTAACTGAAATTGAACTTGGGGAACTTCCTCCATTACAAAACAAACGCTTATTACATTTACAGTGTCACTTTGGGTTAGATACATTGTCTTTGGCGAGAATGGGGGCAATAGTAACTGGGGTCGATTTGTCAGATGCTGCAATAGAAAAAGCTAATGAGCTATCTAAAGAGTTAGCGATTGAAGCTGATTTCGTTTGTCAGGATATTTTGGCGTTTGGACAAACAGTCCAATCTCAATTTGATGTGGTATTCACTTCATTTGGCGTGTTGTGTTGGTTACCAGATTTATCTGCATGGGCTAACACGATTGCGAATAGCTTAGTATCAGGAGGGCAGTTCTATATTGCTGAATTTCATCCCTTTGCAGATGTGATACAAGGCTATAGCTACTTTCATTCAATACAGCCTGATATTGAAAAAGAAGGAACTTATACCGAAAACTGCTCAGGTGATTTGCAAACGGTAGTGACATGGCCACACACCTTGAGTGATGCCATTAACGCATTAATTAAAGCTGGTCTAATTATTACATCAGTGAATGAATATGATTTTAGTCCCTATAATTGTTTTAAGGGGTTAAAGAGGAATAAGACAAACCCCAATAGATTCCAGCTGCTTTATCATAATAAGCCTTTGCCGCTCGTGTATTCAATTTGTGCAGTCAAAGAGTGATATTAGTTAAAAGTGTTTTGCTTTAATGAAGTTAAAGTTATTCTCTTTGCACTTGATAACTAATTAGCACTTTAGTCTAGTTAACCATAGTAATAATTAAGCTTTTATATCGATTTATCTTCAATAACGCTGTCCTGAAAAAGACTTGGTATATTTAAACGGACGTAAAGTGAGTAAAGATCCAGTTTTCATTCACTTTACTTGTAAATTTTTAACCGGTAGGGACGCTATAAGTGACAGACAACCAAAAAAGAACTTATAAATTGACTGCTTTGAGCATTATAATGCTCTTTAAAAGAGAGAAATAGATATGTTGGCCAGTTAAAAAATACTTAATTTTCGAACATTTGATTCTTTTTCATGTATTTTTCAATGTTATTTCAAATTTTTTAGAAAGTTATTTTGAAAGCTGCTTTTGTGTTTTAAAATTCCGGGGCGCACTTATGGTTATTAAAATCAAATACTTACAGGGGTTATTAAAAGTTAATTAAGGCTAATAACAATAATTAAATGGTCTTTAATAAAAATTATATTTTATCACTTCATTAATCACTGGCTGATGTTCATTATTTGACTCGCAAAACGATTACTTTAAAAATATTGAAAGAGTCGTTATGCAACATAAATAACTATACAACTAACTTATAATTACGTATTGATTTGGCAACTTGGTTGAAAACCAGGGCTCTAACAGCTTTAAGTAATTAGTTGTTAATAAAGTGTAGTTTTAAATTTTAAGTTTTTAATTTATTAATAAGTAGCTGATATCTGATAGTGAGTTTTATTTTTATGACTTCTGTTAACCGGAAGCACAAAAATACGGCCATAATCAACGCAAAAATTATTGAAGTTACTAAAGATTATCCTTTGGGAGATATACATATGATTAAGCAAGCTTTAAATAACAAAACTTTCGCAACTGTTTCTACTGCAGCAGTTTTACTTTCATCATTATTTTCAGCTTCAGCATCTGCAGCTGATGGTACTGTAACTTTTAACGGTATTATCACTGACCAAACTTGTACTGTGTCAGCTACTTCTACTGCATTAACAGTAGACTTAGGTACTGTTGGTAGTGCTGCACTTGCGGCTGTAGGTGATCGTGTGGGTGGTAAAACATTCAGCATTGAACTATCTGCTTGTCCTGCTTCTGTGACAGCTGCTGGTGCACGTTTTGTTGGTAACCCTGATGCCGCGACTCCTGCATTATTAGCGACTACAGGTACAGCCACTGGTGTTGGTGTTCGTATTACTAATGCTGCATCAGGTAGTGATGTTGTTATTGGTAGTGACTCTGAATATACACCTTTAAATGGTGCTACAGATGTAACACTTAACTTCATTGCTGAATATGAAGCAACAGCTGTACCTGTAACTGCTGGTACTGCCGATTCAACTGCTGATTTCTCAGTAATTTATCAATAAATCATAATCTTACTAGTTTGTTTCTAGAATATATTTGATTTAGTGATATAAGGAGCTCGAGTTTGAAATACTTTATTTTTTTATTGTGCTTAGCAACAAGTATAGTGTCATTAGCGATTCACGCCAAAGAAGAAGGCGGTTTCTCTTTGTCTTCAACGCGGATGGTTGTGGATTTAAATAAAAAGGATAACAGTGTTTTGAGCTTGAGCAACACCAGCGACAAGGATTTTCTGGTACAAAGTTGGATTGAAGATCTCAAAGGGGACTCTGTAATTTGGGAAGAATTTATTATTGTTCCTGAGGTCTTTGTTGTGAAAGCTAATTCATCAGCGCAAATTAAAGTGCAATATATTGGTGATAAACACAGTTTGTCGGGTCGAGAGAATGTGTATTACTTAAGTGTTAAAAACATTCCTAAACGTAAAAAAGATAGTGATAAAAACGCGCTATTAATTTCTACCAGACAGCAAATAAAATTATTTTTACGACCAGAAGGTGTTGAGCAAAAGTCTGAGTTAAGTTTAGATGGTATTGACGTGAAGTATCAGGGTGAAAACCAGTCGTTACTATTAACTAATAATAACTTAGTGAGCTTGAACTTTCGTAAAATCATTTATAACAATATTGATTACCATGATAAATCAATCATTTTACCTGGTGAGTCGATATCTGTTCCAGCTGATAATTATAATCAAGAAGTATCTATTGAGGTAATTAATGATTATGGTTCAGTTAAAACAATAGTAATGCCGGTTAATTAACTAATTTAACGCCCTTGTGTGTTGTGTTTACTTTCACCACCATTAATTTTAATGGTGGTGAGTAACAACTTTAACTACCACATTTAATTATTTAGTCGTTAATTTACTATCATATTATTACTTTCATATCCATTAGTTGTAATTAAATGGAGGGGGTTCCTTGTGTTTAAAGAAGGTAAATATTTTTCATTAGTACTCTTTTTAGTTTGTACACAAGCATTACTAGTTTCAACTTATTCGTTTGCGGACGATGACGATGATGACGACGATGATGATGAGTTTTTCTATACTAAAGAGTTGCTTAACTCCAGTGCTTATGGGTTCGGTGAGTCTATTTCATTAGGGTTTGTTATTCCAGATGGTGTTTATCCTTTTAGTGTCGTTGTAAATGGAAAAACTGTTGAAGAAAACTTTCCAATTGAAATTGTAAATGCGAAAGGCAAAAGTAAAGTCATAATCTCTTCTGAGCTTGTGGCTTTATTTGATTTAGATGTTGATATTAATAAGAAATTTATTTCAGATGTTGCATCTGAAACAGTGTTAGATATTCAGTCATATATCGCTGATTCAGACATTGGAATAAACGTCAATAACATGATCGTTAATGTTAGTATTCCTAACATTAATCAAGTGTATCGTCCCCATGGCTATTACGATAAGAATTCACTTGATTATGGTGAAAATTTAGCTTATCTGACCTATTTTGCTAATGGCAGTTTTGATGACAATTCATCAGACTTTTTAGGGGTTTCCTTAACGGGTGGTGTGAACATTAATAAGTGGCAGATCAGATCTGTGGGTGTTGCTACCAAATCAGAAGGTGAAGATTTAACTTATATTAATAACCTTTTGTATGCTAACCGTCCCATTCCTGCCATACAAAGCAATTTCCGTGTTGGGCGGATGTCTACCAGTTATGCCACATCATCTTTTCTATATAATGGTGTAACGCTTTTCAGTGATGCCGAGTTTAGGCCTCAAAGTTTACGCGGTTACGCTCCCAACCTCACTGGCGTGGCTGATACTAATGCTACTGTTGAAGTGTATCAGAATGATATGCTGATATATAAAACAACGGTTGCTCCAGGTGCGTTTGAAATAACTGATATTTATCCTACAGGCAGCTCCTCAGATTTAGTGATGATTATTACTGAAGAAGATGGCCAAGTGAAAACGGCATCATCAAATTTTAGTTCTTCTTTTGCCATGTTACGAAAAGGGCAGTCTGATTACCAAATGACATTCGGGCAAGCTAAAGGCGTTAATCATCAAGAAGGTGGTTTTTTTAGTGGCAGTTTTAAATACGGTTTAAATAATGCGTTAACCATTGATATTGGTTCTCTCGCAGCAAAAGGCTATTGGGTTGCCGATGTCGGTGCAGGTTTGAACTTAGGGGCGTTTGGTTCAACTTATATTGAGTATTATAAAGAACTAGGTAGCTACGGTGGTTATTCGACACAATTCTCTTATACCAAGCAGTTTCCTTCAATCGGTACACGTATTAACGTACGAAGTTTATTACATGAGTCGAATGATTTTTTGACTTTTAATGAACATATAGATAACTCAGTTAATGCAGATAATTTGAATCGTACAACAGTAGAAGCTAAACGATTAAATATTAAAAACCGAGGTAATATTGATATTTATCAACCATTGTTTGATCGCTCTTCACTCACTTTATCAGCCTCTGAAACAAGTTATTGGAGTGGAGAGAAACAAAATACTTATCAGGCAATGCTTTCTAGCACAATATGGGATAACGTTAATCTGTATCTTACCGGCGGTAAGCGTACTTATTTAAACAATGAAAAAGATGATTTTATCACCTTAAGTGTGAACGTACCTTTCAGTAGTAGTGATGACTATAAAAATCGTAGTTATCATAATGTGCGAGCTGAAGCGGGTGTACGCAATAGTGATTTTGACACTGCATCTGCAGGAGTTAGTGGCACTTTCAAGGACGCATCATTAAATTATAATGCTTCTGTCAGTCGAAATGCTGCTAAGGAAAATCGTTATCGAGCTAGTTTAGGCTATAACACTGATTATGGCTTGTTGACAGCCGGTTATAGTAAATCTCCTACAAACGAGACGTTATCATATGGCGCGCAAGGTTCAATTGTTGGTTTTAGTGAAGGTTTAATTTTATCAAAACCCATAACTGATACTTTCGCCATTATTCAGGTACCTGATGTAGAAGGTGTTGCTGTTAACTCACAATCTTCAACTAATGGTTCAGGGTTAGCTATTGCTCACTTTGTACAACCCTATAAAAAGAATAACATCTCGATTGATGTGTCAGAGTCTCAAGGGGTCCAAGCTGATTCGACTTCTCAAAATGTTGTGCCAGTAAAAGGCGCTGGTGTATTTGTGAGCTTTGACGTCAGTAAAGGCTATGAAGCTATTTTCCATATAACCAAAAATGGTCAACCTATTCCGCTTGGGAGTTCTGTTCGTGTCAATGGCAAACTGTTGTCTAGTCAATTTGGTACTGGCGGAAATATATATCTTTTAGGCGTGAAACCTCAGGGAACTTTGGAAGTCTTTAATGGTAATGAGCTCGTTTGTCAGCTTGATTATGTGATAGATGATGTAACTAAACTGAATAGAAAAGATTATCAATGTGAGTAAGCGAACTTACGAAATTAGAACAGTAGTATTGGGTCCTTTAATTGGGCTTTACAATATCGCTGATAACAGTGATTTAGTTAACTTATCATCATGAGGTTGTGAAAATGTTTCAGTTAGTAAAAATATTGACTTTAGTTGTCGTGTTGTTAATTGGGATTTGGCCGTTAGAAAGTACTGCGGCGCTGGCAACTTGTACCGCAACATATAATAACACTCATGTTCAGTTACCTAGTGAAATTAAGGTAACTGATAATACGGGTAATATTATAGAATTAACAAACTGGATAGAAGTAGGCCAACAGACAGTTTATGACTGTCAGTATAATGGCGAAGCTTTTAATGCGAGAGAAATATTTCTGTCTCGGGTGCCGATTGGTAAATATAATGGTTCTGATATATATCCAACGACTCTTGATGGAATTGGTTTTTTAGCTCAAGCACGTGGAGTTACTGGAACTGGGCCTATAGGAAATTGGTATGATTTCCCTTGGCAAGGTTTATGGAACAGCTATGGCGGGTATACTGGAGATCGTACTTTTCAATTTGATATAAGAATTAAATTATTGAAATACAATAAAATTCGGGGTGACGCGATTTTGCCCCGAGTTGATGCTGGCCAGTTAGGGGTTTTTCAATTTTATAATGAATCAAATTATCTAGCTCCGCCATTCATTTTTGGTATTAACGGTGGCACCAGAATTTACCGTGATCAAGCTTGTACGGTAGATACTCGAAATATTAATGTCCCTATGGATCAGGTATCCAATACAACGTTATCTGGAAATGGAGCGAGAGGACCTTTCAATTCAACCTCTGTAGATATTCGATTAAGTTGTCCATACCAAGGAGAGGCTGTCAAAATGCGTTTCGATTATGGGTCAGAAGGCGGTAGAGGTACCTACCTCAATACGGTAGATTCATCTGGTAACATTATAAACGGTTTAGGGATTGAATTGATGTATGAGGATGAATATCGCCAATTGTGGCCTGTACGATTTGGCCAAGAGATATTTTACTTGACGGCAGCGCAGAACTACGGCGCTATTAGTAAAAATAAGTTTTTTATACCAAGGTTAATTAATTATGGAACCGGCACGCCTCCTGCTGGTAGCTATAGTTCATCAACAGTTTTTAGCATACTTTATCCCTAGTTTCAGAAAGTTTATGTTGTTTGCTTGTATATTACGCTCCTATTGTACGTATATGCGAGAAGAATTATTGGTAACATGTGATGTGAAATAACTGATAAAAGTGTCACTCATATTTATGTTAGAAAGCACCGCATTGCGGTGCTTTCTTTTTATTGTTTTATAGAAATACTTTTATTACTGCATAAATTACTAGTATGAACTTGTTTGCCATTTTCGTCTTTTATTGCCACTACTCCTGTTCATTTAAGCTGGTTAACTATTATTTTCTAGCTAATTTGTCGTTTTCATTCATCATATAGACAGTTTTCAACTAAAATTAATTGTTATACTTACAAAATAATTTTTTGTTATCGTTTTCGAAACACCTTTAAATAGGACATCCCACCTCAATGCTAAAAGTGTTAACTTTCTGGTTTTTATTAATAGGTTGTAATTTAAGTTTTTCGACTGTTGCTAATGAGCAAATTGAAATAACCCCGCAGTATCAAGGTACGTTTCCTATTTGGGCTCAAGAGGCCATAGATAGAGGCTATGAATTACCGAAACCGTTTGGCGTTAGTGTAAATTACATGTCTATGAATCAACCTTTAGTTGTTGATAGTGTTGGTTTTTCTGGTTTAGGTGACTTTGTTGATGATAAAGTATCAATAAAGGGCAGCGAAGCCATACAAGAGTCTGAAACACTGACGCTTAGAGCTGACATGTGGTTATTACCTTTTTTAAACTTTTATGCTGTGATTGGACAAACTAGAGGTAGTAGCATTGCCACCGTTCAAATAGAGGCCGACATACTGCCAGCACCTCTTCCTCCGGTAACATCTGACCCTTTTGATTTTGAATTGAACTTTAAAGGAACAACTTATGGCGGTGGTGGCACCATTGCTGGAGGTTTTGGTAATTGGTTCGCCTTATTAGATGCCAATTACACTAATACCAACCTTGATATTATTGAAGGTGAAATAAGCTCCATTGTTGTTTCGCCAAGAATAGGATATCGAACTAAAATTTCTGGCCATGACACTCAGATATGGATTGGGGCAATGTACCAAAATGTAGAGCAAAATTTTGGTGGTTACTTAGTCAATATTGGTGTCCCCATTGATGGGGCTAAGTTTTCTGTTGAGCAACATTTAGCTAAAAAATGGAATGGGTTAATTGGCGGGCAAGTTAACTTGGGCAAAGGGTTTGATTTGTTGCTTGAAGGCGGCATAGGCACCCGTACCAGCTTTATGGCTGGGTTAGGATATAGATTTTAATGTTAGTTAGGATCTTCTTATTGGCGATGCTGTTGTTAAACAGTGGTTGCTCAGTTGTGGGCATGGTTGATAACCATCAACAAAAACAGCTGATTAGTAATGGTTTTGAATTGCATGATTTAACCTTAGCACAAGGTGGTAGTCTGCATTATTGGCAAGGTGGCGATAAAAGCAAACCCTGTGTGATATTACTGCATGGATTTGGTGGTACTGGTTTAACAAGCTGGTATGAAATAATGCAGAACATTAGTGACGACTATTATGTAATTGTGCCAGATTTATTATGGTTTGGTGAATCTTATAGTGGCATGCCAGCCAACATTAGCAGTCAGTCTACAGCTATTAGCGCGTTGATAAATCATCTTAATTTATCCACTGTAAACCTTGTCGGTATTTCATTTGGTGGTTTTGTCACTTTTGACTTGATGATTCAAGAGCCCAAAGTAAATAAAGCCATTATGTTAGCCAGCCCAGGCTTAGTATTTACCGACGAAGATATGCATCAAATGACCCAACGTTTTGGTAAAACTAAACCTGAATCCGTATTTGTCCCCAGAGACAAAGAAGGAGTAAGGTTGTTACTTGAGCATACATTTGTTGATTACCCATGGTATCCCGGTTTTATTGATGAGCAAGTTTACCAAACCTACTTTGCCAGTTTTCAGCAACAAAAAGCATCGTTAATTACCACGTTGCCTGCCTACCGCGACAGTTTACATCCACAAGACATTAAGCCTAACTTACCCCCATCTTTACTTATTTGGGGAGATAAAGACATTGTCTTTCCTTTAGCAAAAGGTGTTGAATTTTCGCAATATTTAAATGCTGAAATTAAAGTTATTCCTGGTGGTGCACATGGCTTAAGTAATGATTTTCCTGAGCAAATTAGCCAATCGATAAAAGAGTTTTTTTAATGAAAAATATATTAACAAGGAAAAGTTTATTTGGCGCGGGAGTCATCTTTGTGACTTTAACCGCTTGTAGCTCTAACGATTGGCAAGTTAGAGCAATCCCCTCCGAAGCCGCAGTTAAAACCGCTTTGGATGACACGCCTGACCCAGCATTACTACGTGATATTTTATTGCCACAACAAGCGGCCTTAGGTTTGCCAGAAAGTGTAAGGCCTTGTTGTGCTTTTGGTAATGCACAGCGTGTGCAAGTAGGTGAGATGCCGATTCCTTTTTATCGTCATGCAAACACCGTCGATTTGGAATCAATAGGTGCTCATGCCTTTGATGCAGGTGGTTTTAGTTATCAAAAGATATCACCTGATGAAGGAAAAAGTACTGAAAACAATGGTGTGCTTTATACATTAAAAGGTGGCTTTATTGATTTAGCTCATATTAGAGATACTGCTGATAATACTGTGGCTATTTTTTATCAGGTATATCCTAATTTAGGTAAACAAACTTCGATAAAATTACCTTATGAAATCGGGGATAGAAGCATTGAAATAGAAGCGTTTGACGTTTCTGGTTTAACCCCTGAGCAACGTTGGGAAGTGGCTGCAGCTATTGCTGCTAGAATGGGTTTTGCCATGGCTGAAGCCCATGAAATAGCGCAATGGCATGGCTATCGTAGTTTTGCCTTGTGGAGCGAAGCTGTATCTGCCTATTCAATAGAAGACCTCTATTCAAATATGTTGGGTGCAAAAATTGCACAGGCGCTAATTACCGATAACTTAGTCATGTCTCGTCAACAATTTAATTATCATATGACTTCATGGTTGGCAGCCACTTTGGCATGGCTTCAACCTTTGTCGGTTGATCAAACTAATGCATTATTTGATGGTGTAGATGGTTTATGGTGGGACTCAAATAACCCGTTGCCAAATAAATTTATGCTGCTCAAACGCCATTATCAACTTGGTCATATTCAGCAACCTTTTTTAGTGCCGCAAACGCTGGCTAAAAGAAGTCCTAGTTGGCCATTATTAGCAGAGGTTTATCAGAACCCTGTTGCGCCTCACAGGCTGTCAATTGCTCAAGAGGTGCACGGAGTAGTGTTAGATGATGTGGCGAAGTTATATTTGCATGTTGATGATAAATTTAAAGCTTCTTTTGAGCATATTCCAACAGGTTTGTGGCAACAAGGTTTTGATCATACTCAATTTGTAGAAATTGCTGAATATGATCAACAACAGGATGTGATTGAGCTTGAAGCTCATTTGCAACAATATCCTCAATTACCTTTGGCTAACTTATCGGTGAAAGAATAAGTTTCAAGCTCACAGCGCTCAAATTAAATGAGCCTTAAAATTATTAGGATGATAATAAGATGACTTTACCTTTGCCTAGTCTGTCCATTTTGCGAAAAAACCTTCTTAAAAGCGTATTTATCATTTTGCTCAGCTTCACCACTAGTCATGTTTTCGCACAGGATGAGTTACTTGCGGCCGTCACCGAAGATGCCCCTGAATTAGCGGCTGAAAATAGCTGGTTTGAAAACTTTTTAAATAAATTAGGCGCAGACGGTGAGTTTGATGCCGACAAACTTATCGACTTTAGTATTTTACCTGGCCCTTTTTATAACCCTGAAATGAATTTAGGAGTTGGAGTTTCTGCTATTGGTCTGTATCAAATTGATCCTGAAGATGATGTTAGTCAGTTATCATCTCTAGTGATTAATGGCTTAGCTTCTGTTAATGGCGCTTTAGGTGTCGGGATTCATAATAAAACATTTATAAAACAAGATACTCAAAGATTATACATTGATGCTGGCGTGTATAACGTACCTGATGTTTATTATGGCGTTGGATATGACAATAATCATAATGATGATAATAAGGTGAAACTAAATAGCCGCTCGATTGAAGTTAATCCTATGTATTTAGCTCGCGTATCTGAACATGTGTTCGTGGGTGGTGGATTTGATTTTAGATACAGCGAAGCTGAAGATATTGATATTTTAGAATCTCTTATACCTGTAGATGACTTGTTTGAGTCTTCAACAAGTGCGGGCTTCAATTTCCATGTCAGCTATGACTCGCGCGACAATGTATTAAATCCTCAACAAGGTAAAATAGCCCAGTTAGACGTGGGTGTTTATCGTGAAGACTTAGGCGGTAAAACTGATTTTGAGGTATTTGATGCGCTATATAGCACTTATTACTCTGTACACTCTGACGATGTATTAGCTTGGCAAATAAGAGGACGATTTACCCATGGTGATGTGCCGTGGGATCAATTATCGAAAGTGGGTGGCGGCGAATTATTACGAGGTTATACCACAGGGCGGTACCGAGATAAGCAAATGCTATTAGCACAAGTGGAATATCGACTGAATTTACCTTGGCGTCATGGTATGGTTTTTTGGGCCGGTGCAGGGGTGATATCAGATCAATTTAGTGAATTGCTTACATCAAACCTTTTACCCAATACCGGTGTTGGCTATCGGTTTGAAGTAAAGCCAAAAGTTAATCTAAGGTTAGACTTAGCCTTTGGCGACGGTGATACTGGGTTTTACTTTAATGTAAATGAAGCTTTTTAACAGGCTCATATCAATCACTGGCACAGCTAATATTCCGATTTATTTGCAGGCCTTTTATTCATAGAAAATTTATTATGAAGTACTTTTATCAGAAGTACTTTTATCAGAAGGACTCTTATTAGAAGGACTTTGACATTGTTTTAGTAAGGCGGTAAAAAAAGCACAGCCTTTTCTTTCTGCAAAGGCAATATTGCGCTCGGGAATTGTTTCTGGCTCATCGTAATGCGCTAAAGCTGCTTCCATACTGGCTTCTCTAATAATATGAATGGTCGGATAGGGCGAGCGGTTGGTATAGTTTGCCGCACTATCTTGGTCTTCACCTTCAAAGCAGTAATCAGGGTGAAAGCTGGCTAATTGATAAACCCCTTCGTAGTCTAATTCTACTAATTTGTCGTTAGCAGCATCGACAAAGTCTAGGTAAGTATAAAAGTCTTCAAAACCTCTAGGTAAGATAAACAAAGTCGTTTCAACGTGTTGATTATCATCAAGGTACTGGCATTCAGCAACAAACGCTTTTAATACTTGTTTGAATTTAGTTGTTTCGGTGTGGGTATAGCGAATGCTATTACGTTCTACTTCGCGCCGAGCAAACGGGCAAATGTTATATTTCATTATGACCTGTTTAACCCAGTTTTCAGATTCTTCAATGCAGGGATGTTGATCAGACATAATTGTGCCTCGGGTAAGGTTAATGACTTGGCAGTACCATGGGAATGATAGATGCGACTAATAATAATGCCATAGACACATTGAATATGCGTTGTTGACGCTGGTTTTTAAGGAGTTTTTTTAAGCCAACTCCAAAGCCCAGCCAAACAATAGCACAAGGAAAGGCAACACATAAAAACACGCTGGCAATAGTGATAATTTGCGGAGCAAGCGCTTGATTTACCGTAGTAAAGGTTGCGGTTGCACCCACTGCCATAATCCAACCTTTAGGGTTAACCCATTGAAATGCAGCCGCTTGAATAAAGCTAAAGGGTTTGCTGACATTTTTACCTTCCATTTTGCTACTGCTATTGGCAATCAGCCAAGAAAGATATAACAAGTAAGTAATTCCAATATATTTAAGGACAGTATGTAAAATAGGGTAGCTTTGAAACACCGCGGCAAGCCCTAAACCAACCGCTAATATCATTGCTGGAAACCCTAAGGTGATCCCCAGTAAATGCGGTAAACTGCGTTTGATACCAAAATTAACCCCAGAGGTCATTAACATAATATTGTTAGGGCCAGGTGTTATTCCAGATGAGAAAGCAAATAAGGCGATAGCAAATATCAATTCCATGGTGTAGCAACGTGCCTAATATATTGGTCATTTTGAGGCGAGTATAGTAACCATTTATCTGATGACAATCTAATATTAAATCAAGGCATAAATTAAAGAATGGCTTATTAACGTTTTTTAATTCTAATAGTACAGGGTTAACAGTTTGTCTATGTTGTTATTGTGAGCTTAACAGCGTAATTTATGCAGGTGAGTGAGATTTTTGATATCAAAACACTTTAGTCATGTTGCATCAATAGTGGGCAATAACAACGCCAATGCTAATTCAAATGGGATATTCATAAATGCTTAAATCGATACTGTGTTTTTTTATGGCTGCCAGCATTATGATGCTTAGCGGTTGTGCTACAGACCATCATTCGGTTGCCGAACATCGTATGACAATGGTAACCAGCGGTGATGTTTCTTTAGCAACCCAAACTTATGCGTGGCATGAAACCATGTTTAGCATACACACCGCCAATAAAATGGATGAAGAAGAATTAAAGCGCCATTTACGTCAATCAGTTGATAAGTTAATGGCCTCAAAAGGATATGTATTGGTGGCCAATAATCAAAACCCGCAAATGACAGTTGGCTTTGGCATGGCACTGGAGTCTGAAATGAGTGATATGGAAATACTGGCTAAAGCCGGTTTAGTGCCCGGGTTATCCACCCAAGATGTTTCAGATGAATATGAAAAAGGTTCTGTATTAATTGCGTTTTTTAATCCCAGAATTAACCAGCCATTTTGGCGAGTATTGGCGCAGGGTTTTACTGACCCTCATAAAACGGTTGTTAATCGTGAAGTAAAATTTGATGAGCTAGCCAACATGATGCTCAGTAACATTCCGGATGTGCATTAACAGTAAACTTGCAAAGCGCTAGGTTATTTCCATCATACAAACCTAGCGCTGCAAATGAACTTACAACTTCACTTCAACTTCATAAGATCCAAACTTACGAATATTGATGACCCCAGTATCAAAAATAAGGTATTGACCTTTAATACCTTGCAGCACACCAGATACTTCCGCCACCTTATCAAAATTATGTGATTTAACTTTTGTGGGGAACATCTCAATCGGGTAGGTAATGGCTTGAATGTTTTCGTCAAGACGCTCGATTGCAATATCACCATATTCATCAGCCAAAGCTTGCAGCTTTTGTTCGATTTGAGGGATCAGCATATTAGCCTGTTCAATTAAATCAACATCTTGATTGTGGCCCTTTAACATGGCTTGCCAATGGGTTTTATCATTCACCAATTTAGCCAGCTCAATTTCGATTAAGCCTGAAAGTTTACGGGTAGATACTTTAAATATGGGTAAACCTTGGGTTGCACCTTGGTCAATCCAGCGTGTAGGGATTTGGTTGTGACGAGTAATACCAACTTTGATACCCGAAGTATTAGATAAATATACATAGTGTGGGACAAAACAATGTGACTGAGCCCACTCTGGCTCACGACAAGTGCCTTGATCAAAATGGCAGGTTTCAGGCTTCATGATACACATGTCGCAACTGGCCAGTTTTTGCATACACAGATAACAGTGACCTTGAGAATAGCTTTTTTTAGTTTTTTTACCGCAGCTACAACAAAATATATTACCAGTATGGGTTAGGGTGAAAGATTGACCTATAAGTGGATTTAATGGCACTAGTTGATCGCCTACTGGTAATTGATACTCAACCTGATTCTGTGAGTTCAAGCTAGTTTTTAATTTTGATAATGTACCTAACATGATGATTCCATAAGATGATTTATCGCCATAGTTTAGCATTATTTATCCTATAGGATTAGGGCTTATGATGTTTGATTTTCGGAAAAACAGCATAAAAAATGGCAGTTTTTCAGACTGCCATTGATAGTGTTTAATATTAGGTTGGGTGTTACAGTAATTCACATATTCCAGAAGATACAGTTGGATCAATACTGGTATTGATAATGTTGTCCCAATTGTTTTGAGGCTCTACAATTAGTACATCAATATCTTCACTTTCTACACCAATATAAAGCACATTATCATTAGCTGATGTATATGGATTATCATCAAATAATGCATCGCTAAACCATAATCTAGAAAGTGATTGCATTAACTTTTTATCTCGTGTTGTGGTAAATAATGCGGTTCCGTCTTCATCAATAGCTTTATTTAAAATAAACGGTAATTCTGCACCGTTACAAGGTTTGCCATAGAAACAACTCAAACTACCTAATGCCCCTAATAATGGGTCGTCAAATGAGTTTGAATTAAAACCAGAAATATAATCAAAATGATACAAACTGGTTTTTAGATCGGGTGTTGTTACTACAGCTTGCTGTACATAATCGCGTGCGGCACATTTGAATAACAAATTATTGTTTAAGTTGTTAAACTTAGACATGTTTTCAACAGCTCCACTAATTGTTGTGTCATCTTCTGCAGGCTTGAAATCTGCAATTGATAGCGCGCTAGTGTTATCTAAATACCAAATAGTAGATAAAATTGAGTACACAGGAATATTAACATTAGAATCTTCATCGTCTTCATAAGGGACAAAGTCGGCAATATTTTCTGGTAATGACGCGTCACTTAATAAACCTAAAATCAAGTCGATAATATTAAAGCCCAGTATTTCTAAATTAATAAGAAATGGAATTTTAAATACTGCAGTATAGGGATTTGATTCATCACTATTGAAACCAATTACAGAGGGCACTTGAAGCGTCGTGTCGGCGGTTTGAGCCATAACATGATAACCGTCGTAGTCAGCATATTCACGACAGCCTAATATTCCTGTTCTTATACACTCTCGATGAGCTTCTACATAAGGAGCAAAAGCAAGCATTTTTGCTCTTGGTTCAATGGCGGCAATATCTGAGGCATATTTAACTGCAATTACAGCTAGGGATGTCCCGTCAATAACGTCTTTAACAATATTTTCAATCACACCATCGGGTAGACCAAATAATCGACCCGTTAATTGAGATTTTGCTTTGCTTTGTAGTTCAAGTATTTGAGGAACAGAAAGGGATTTTAAATCAGCAACGGGTGAGCTCTCATCACCAAATAATTCATTAGCCAAAGCAATAATGGTTTCATTAGAGTCTTTAGCTAAACTGTAACTTCTGAAAGGCAACCCCAACGGTAAGCTTTGCATTATTGAGCGCTGGAAATATTGAGGTGCTGCATTATCTACGGAGTCTGGATCAAGTTCAGTTTCATGTTCTTGATGCATAACATTAATTGATATAGCACCACTCCCCTGACCATATACAGTAACATTGCTAGGGTCTCCACCCAGTTCACTAATATTTTGACTCACCCATTGTAAAGCGCGTTTTTGATCGCCAATCCCGAAATTACCCCCTTTAGTATCCCCATTATCTTCAATCCAAAAGCTTCCTAAAAGACCAAGGCGATAGTTAAAAGTAATTGCCATAAAAGGTGATGTCCTATCGCCATTTTGAGTGTCTATTACACTTTGAGCGACAACAACGTCAGGGCTTAGATTGGGTAAACTACCTGATCCATTTTCAAATGAACCACCATGGATATAAACATAAACCGGTAATTTAGTATCAGAACTTATACCGCTAGGGCGCCAAATATTAAGATTCAAGCAATCTTCAGAAGAAGGTAACTGAGTACTCTGCTGAGGACAGCTATCACCAAAGTCAGTTGCGTCAATAGTCCCTTTAGCATCACTAGTTTCAGATAAAGATAATAATTCGCTATGTTCAAAACGCATTGCATTAGCATAAGTGACGCCTTTAATGGCATCAATACTGACTAAATTTGTTTCACTATCGGTATTAGTTATTTCAATTTTTTCAGTTATGGCTTCAATGGTGACATCGCCAATGACTATTTCAACGGGTTGTGGCTCGTTAGGATCTGGCGTTTCAGGCGGAGCGGTTGTTTTGTCGTCATCACTACAAGCTGCGAATAGTAATATGGTTGCTAAACCTATAGTGGTATGTAGTCCTTTTTTCATTAAACATTCTCCTTAAGGGACATACTAATAAAGTAACGTGTTTACTTTGTGCTAGAAATTCGTATCCCCTAATTAGATATGAGGGGGCTAAGATTGTTTTATCAATATGATCAGATACAACTTTTATTAGAATAGTTACTTAAGAATAGTACACAGTTGTTACATTTGATGTATGGGGGGGAAATAAAACTCACATTAATGAAGCCAGATTTCCAAAAGCAATTAACCTAACGTAACTATCTTGTTAGGCTGTTGATTTTCATGTTTTTATTGCGTTCGCCTATCTTTGTTTCGTGGTTAATTCTAATAATTAATGAAATTTTTACTATATTATTGTTAATTGAAAAATTATGAAACAATCGCTGAAAATCAGTGATTACGGGCTTTTATTGTATCAATTGTGTTTTTTTGTTGTAGAATTAGCTAGGTATTGTAATTAACTTTAAGCATGATCAAGACTTCATTACATAGTTTTAACCGCATTTAAGGCGAAAAGTATGAATAATAGTTACAGGGAATTATTGAAAATAATGCGCAAGTCACCCCATTTAAAGCCTTCTATTTTAGCACCGAGTGCTATCGCTTTATTGTTGTCTTTTTCTGCTGCATCCTCAGATATTGATGCACCTAATGAGCTTCAACTTCGTGATCAAGTGGAAAATATTTTTGAAAAATACGGTATCTCAGAAGATATACCTAAACTGGGTATTAGCTCATTAACTCAGGGAGAAAACTTAGTTGAACATATGGTTCGCACTGTTGTTGAAGATGGCGAAGTCCATAAAAATGAAGTGTTTATGGTTAAAACTACTGACATTAAAGGTAATATTGATCTGCGAATCAAATATGACCCAAGAAATTTAGATGAAGATACCAATGTTATTGAAGAGATTGAATCTGCCACTAAAACTGAATATTTATTAAGAAGTTATTCTCAGGGGTACGACAAGTCATCGATTACAGCTACAGAAAAAGACAATGGTGATGTTATCGTGGAGTTTAATTACTCTAAATACCAACTGCCGCAAGATATTGCTTATTTTCGCTTTATGAGAGTGTCGCTACTGGTTGTTGATGGTAATGTTCAAAGTATGTCTATTACTAACAACAAACCCTTTGATTATGAAGGTTATACTGTTGATTCTTACAAGCAAGATATTAGCTTTGTTGTAAAACCTGACACCGGCCAAGTATTTATTAAAGATAAACATATTGTGGCTTCAGGCAGTCGCAAAGGCAAGCCCGTTCAATACGAGACAAAAATTAAAACCATTGCTTACTACGATAAAGATGACTCAGTGGTTATTTCAGACCGAGATCTGTTAACCAAAGTATCAGACCCTCGCATGCGCGAAGAAAAAGTTGAGTTAGACCGATATTTTCCATTAATGGCCGACTTAGTTAGACGACAAGGCATTGATGTGCCGTTACCTTACGGTGTCTCTGTGTCATATAGAAAACAAGATATGGATGTTGGTTTTACTTACTTTGATATTATGGGGCTTAAGTTAGATGACTTTTTTGACCCTGAAAAATCATACGGTATCGTTACCGCTGAAAGTATGGCTATACGTGCAGACTTGAACATTTTGCCGTTTTGGAATGTGTATGTGCTTGGAGGAAAAATTAAAGTTGATGCTACCGTAAATACTGAGTACACAGGTGTAATTCGAGACGTATTGGAAGAAAAGCTTGGTTCAGAATTCAAAGCTGATATTGCGTGTAAGTTAATTGATGAAGTGGGTTTACCTATTTGTGACCCAGCCGCATTCGGTGTGCCATTACAGTTGGATTATACCTTGGCTGGATTTGGCACCACCTTATCTATTGGTTATCGTGAGTTTTTTGCATCATTAACGGGAACATACGCCGTAACTAAACTTGATGGTCAAGATTGGGGCGAAGGTATTGTGACGGTTCAGCCAATGGTGGGGTACCAATTATTGGATTACCGTGCCCAAGTATTTGTGGGTGCCGAGTATCAAGGCTTAAAAGCTAATATGGAAGGTAATTTAGGCTTTATTGAAGAATTAAATCGTGATTTTACTTATGATGTGGGCGTAGAGTTAAACCAGTGGGCTTATCTAGTGGGCATTAATAAGCAAATCGGCAAGCACTACAATATCACTGCTCTGTATAATAAAGGTGAAACACGTGAAGCTTTCACGCTGAACTTTGGTTATCGTTTTTAAGATTGAATGTAGTTTTAGAAGAAAAATGCCTATCAGTAATTGATAGGCATTTTTTATTGTAGAATTGTATTAACCGGAGCTGATTAATGGGTTTTATCTAACACCACGTCATCACCCAGCTTATAAAGCTGTTCAGTAATTTGTTCTTCTTGTTCTGGGTCTGTTAAACCCAATTGCATATTGGCTCTAAATAAGGCGACCCCAGTATGGCTTGCGGTTTCATATTTACTGCTGAATTGTTCAATATTAATCCCTGAAGCACTAAGGGTGTTTGAAATTTGCAGCACTAACCCTAGTCTGTCATAGGCCACTAATTGATAACTAACGTGTTTTATAGGAGGTTGTACCTGAGATGCTTGAGAATAAGTTAATGACAAGCCATCTATGCACTCTAACGACTCTAGTAATTGCTCCCATTTATCGCTGGGAAGCTCAATTTGTAATATAGCGGCAAATATCCCTTCTATATGACGCATTTCAGAATCTAGCCAATTACCTTCTTGGCGACTAATTGCATTGGCGATTTGTTCAACTAATCCTTTTCTATCAGGTGCTTGCAGTGTTATCAAATAGCGCATCATAGTTTATTTTCTCCTACATACAACGAAAGTTTTGGCTGTAACACAACTGTCATGTTTACGTAATATAATTCCAGCCACTTATCATTGTGTTGATGAATTAATTTTGTGGTTGTCATAATTATTTATTGTTAACACAGTAATTTACACAATCAAAGCACTATTGCTAGTGAATGATTAAATATAGAGGTTCTTAATGGAAAGTCAGGTCAGTCAGCCTGGTTCTGCTGCAAAAAGTCTATTAATAGATAATTATGCAACACGCAGAGCATTTAAGGATAAAGCAGCACAAATTGGCGTAACCATAGGCGGAACAATGGTGTTTGTTGCGCTGTTACTTATTTTCTTTTATTTGCTTTATGTCATTAAACCTATTTTTGATGGCGCGGATATTACGCCTGCGACAAAAGTGGCTTTAGTAAACACCGACTTCCCAACATTGATGGTGGGCAGTGATGAGCAAAATGAAGTACTTTTTCGAGTCGCTGAAAATGGCACTGTAGATTTTTACTCTTCGGTCACTAATCAACATATCCAATCTATAAATATGCTACTTCCTGCAGGTGCTTCAGTTACCAGTAGTGCGAAGTCTATTGCCAGCGAGCAGCGTTTTGCTTTGGGCTTAAGCACAGGGCAAGTGATTGTGATGGGAATTGATTTTGGGGTAACTTATCCAAATAACCAACGGGTTATTACGCCAAAGGTAACCAACTTAACCCCAACACCGCTGCAAATCAGTGACGGTGCCGCTATCTATAAGTTGTCGTTTGATTACTCTGATAATAAGATGACTTTTGTTTATCAGGACGGCACTGGCCTTTGGCATATTAATCGCCAAGAAGGCGAAGAAAATATGATGACCGAAGAAGTGGAATGGTTTTCTTATGATTCAATTATTGAAGAAGCACCTAGTCAATCTTTACTGCCGCTAACAACACCTGACCAACGTCAGTTAATTATTCCTGCGGCCAATAAACTTTATATTTATGATATTCGTGACGTTGAAGACATTACTCTTTTGCAGGTGGTTGATGTTAAACAGGGTACAGCCAATATTAAACAGGTTGACCTTTTAGCCGGTGCAAGCTCTATTATGGTGAGTTATGACACCGGTGTAGTCAGCCAGTATTTTCAGGTGAATAGTGACAATGGTCGTTTATATCAATTAATTCGTCAATTTGATGATTTAGCACCAATCAATGCTATGGCTACCGAGTTTTATCGTAAAACCTTTGCGGTACTTAGCCCAGAAGGCGAGTTAACTCTGTTATATACCACTAGCCAAAGAAACCTGTTTGAAGAAAAATTTGATTTATCTAATCCTGGCCTATTGTCGTTCAGCCCTCGCTCAAATGCGCTGGTAATTGAAGCTGACAAGCAACTCCATTTATTTGCCGTTGAAAACAGTCATCCAGAAGTGTCATGGAGTGCTATGTGGCAAAAGGTCTGGTACGAAGGATATCCAGAGCCTAAATATGTATGGCAGTCAACGTCAGGCTCAGATGACTTTGAAGCAAAGTTAAGCTTAATGCCTTTGGCTTTTGGTACCATGAAAGCCGCTTTTTACGCCATGTTATTTGCCGTACCGCTAGCAATTGCGGGTGCTATTTATACGGCTTATTTTATGTCGTCAAAAGTACGCAATGTGGTTAAGCCTACCATTGAAATTATGGAAGCGTTACCAACCGTTATTTTGGGCTTCTTGGCCGGTTTATGGTTAGCGCCATTAATTGAAGATCACTTACCGGGTATTCTTACGTTATTGATTCTACTGCCCATTTCAATTCTGGTAAGTGCATTTAGCTGGAGCAAATTACCCCAAAAGTGGAAATTACGCCTACCTGAAGTGTACCAAGAGTTGATGCTTATTCCGGTGATTTTATTTGTCGGTTGGTTCTCTTTCCATATTAGTCCAATGATTGAAGTGATGTTTTTTGATGGTAATACGCGTCAATTTATCACCAATGATTTAGGTATTACCTTTGACCAACGTAATGCCTTAGTCGTCGGTATTGCTATGGGCTTTGCGGTTATTCCAACTATCTTCTCTATTGCAGAAGATGCCATTTTCTCTGTGCCTCGTCACTTATCAAACGGTAGCTTGGCTTTAGGTGCTACTAACTGGCAAACCTTAACGCGCGTGGTGCTATTAACGGCAAGCCCGGGGATATTCTCTGCCATTATGATGGGTTTAGGCCGAGCAGTAGGTGAAACCATGATTGTATTAATGGCAACAGGTAATACCGCCATTATGGAGTGGAGTGTGTTTGAAGGTATGCGTACTCTTGCGGCCAATATTGCGGTTGAAATGCCAGAGTCGGCCATTGGTTCATCACATTATCGTGTGCTGTTCTTAGCTGCCTTTGTATTGTTTGTCTTTACCTTTGTATTTAACACCATTGCAGAAGTTGTACGTCAGCGTTTACGCGACCGTTACAGCTCATTATAAGGAAATGATGATGACGTTATTAAATACATTTTCAGCGCTTAAATTAAGAGGTTTGTGCAATGGGTAAGTGGTTTAAATCAGGCTCACCATGGATTTGGATGACCGGTGGCGCAGTGAGTATTAGTTTGATCGCGGTGCTTGGATTATTACTATTAATTGCATGGCGTGGACTAAGTTACTTTTGGCCTGCTGAGGTTTACCAATGGCAACTTGAAGATCAACAAGGCAATAAAAGCACCTTAATTGGCGAAATTTATGATCGAGAAGAAGTACCAACAGAACGATTAATTTCTGCAGGTCATCAATTTAATCAACATCCTGGTGAGTTTGTAACGCGTTATTTGGTTAAAACAGGTAACCGCGAATTTGTTGGATTAGATTTCCGTTGGATTTTAGCAACTGATATTATTAGCCGCAGCATTCCGCTTGATGTGGCTAAATTTGAACGAACTAAAAATGGTAACTTTTATGGGTACCCAGTGGCTGTTATTGAAGAGGGGCAACGTCTTGAATTAACTGGCGACGCCATTGAGTCATCACTAGTTGAACATATTGAACGTGCGGTGACGATTTCAGAGCAAGCGTTATCTCTGCAAAAAAGTGATATTGGTTCAATCAACTACCAGATGGAACGTTTACGTTTAAAAGAGCGTAAATATGAACTTGATGGAGAGTTAACCCCTGAGCGTAAACAGCAAATTGCTGCCCAATTGCAGCAATTAAATGATGATTACCTAGTATTAGAAAAAGATTTATTTGCCCTGCGTGATGAAGCAGCCAGAGACTCTGTTGTTATTCGCGATATGCGTGGTGAAGAGGTGACCTTAAAGCTTGATTCAATTCTTGATGTAACTTACACCAACCATATGTCATTTATAGATAAAGTGGGCCATTGGTTTGTAGGTATAGGTCGCTTTATTAGTCATGACCCTCGTGAAGCAAATACTGAGGGTGGGGTGTTTCCTGCCATTTTTGGTACGGTATTTATGGTGATGTTAATGGCGGTTATTGTGACACCTTTTGGTGTGATAGCGGCTATTTACTTACATGAATATGCTAAAAAAGGCCCAATTACTAAAATGATCCGCATTGCCGTTATTAACTTAGCGGGTGTGCCATCTATTGTGTACGGGGTATTTGGTTTAGGCTTCTTTGTTTATATGTTAGGTGGCTCGCTAGACCAATTATTTTACCCTGAAGCATTACCTGCGCCTACGTTTGGTTCACCAGGGGTAATTTGGTCGGCATTAACCTTAGCTATATTAACCTTGCCAGTAGTGATTGTATCTACAGAAGAAGGCTTAAGCCGAATTCCTAGTGCAGTGCGTCAAGGCAGTTTAGCACTGGGTGCAACTAAAGCTGAAACCTTGTGGCGAATTGTTATACCAATGGCGAGTCCGGCAATTATGACCGGATTGATTTTAGCTGTTGCCCGTGCAGCAGGTGAGGTTGCACCGCTGATGTTAGTTGGTGTAGTAAAGCTTGCCCCGACTTTACCTATAGACATGAACTTCCCATTTGTTCATTTAGAACGTAAGTTCATGCATTTAGGTTTCCATATTTATGACGTTGGCTTTCAAAGCCCTAACGTAGAAGCGGCTCGACCTTTAGTGTATGCCACTTCATTCTTATTAGTCTCTGTAATTGTTGCGCTTAACTTAACTGCAATTAGCGTCCGCAACCATTTACGTGAAAAATTCCGTTCGCTAGAACACTAATTAGCGATATCCTGAGGAAAATATAAAATGATTTCGATTGATAGCTCAAATATGCAAACAGACACACTAGACTTAGCCAATTTGGCTCAACAGGATACCGCGTTAGAAATTCGCAACCTTGACCTTCGCTATGGTGACAAGCAAGCACTGTACGATGTATCGATGAAGATACCTAAAAAGAAAGTAACCGCATTTATTGGTCCGAGTGGTTGTGGTAAATCAACATTATTACGTTGTATCAACCGCATGAATGACCTAGTTGATAGCTGTAAAATTGACGGTGAAATTTTACTCCACGGTCAAAATATTTATGACAAAAAAGTCGACGTGGCGGCATTACGCCGTAACGTGGGAATGGTGTTTCAGCGTCCGAACCCTTTCCCAAAATCTATTTATGAAAATGTGGTTTATGGCTTAAGACTTCAAGGGATCAACAACCGTCGCGAACTTGATGACGCTGCTGAGCGTTCATTACGTGGCGCGGCTATTTGGGACGAAGTTAAAGATCGCTTGCATGATAATGCTTTTGGTTTATCTGGTGGTCAGCAGCAACGTTTAGTGATTGCTCGTGCTATTGCTATTGAGCCGGAAGTATTGTTATTGGATGAACCTACATCGGCACTTGACCCTATTTCAACCTTAACTATTGAAGAGTTGATCACTGAGTTAAAAGAGCAATTTACCGTAGTAATTGTGACTCATAACATGCAACAAGCGGCTCGTGTGTCTGATCAAACAGCCTTTATGTACATGGGTGAGTTAGTAGAGTATGCCGACACAAATACTATTTTCACGACGCCTAAAAAGCGTAAAACCGAAGATTATATTACCGGACGATACGGCTAAATATACCTGCCTAAATTTAGGTGGGTTAATAACACAGTATTTGCGCAAAGCTCATAACAGTTTAAGGTTTTATCATGGAAAAAATGAATTTAAATAAACATATCTCAGGTCAGTTCAATGCTGAGTTAGACGATATTCGCAACCGTGTGCTCGCTATGGGTGGTTTAGTTGAACGCCAATTAGAACAGGCTTTAGATGCATTAGCAGGTTTAGATGCAGAACTAGCGCAAAAAGTGATTCAGGGTGATCATAAAGTGAATGGCATGGAAGTGGCTATTGATGAAGAATGTACCCGAATCATTGCCAAGCGCCAACCAGCAGCCAGCGATTTACGGTTAATCATTGCCATTTCAAAAACCATTACAGACCTTGAGCGAATTGGTGATGCTTGTGTGCGTATTGCCAAAGCCGCAGTTGAGAAACGGACCAAAAACCAAGAGCCGTTATTGGTCAGTATTGAGAGTATGGGTCGTCATGCGACCAGAACCTTACATTCAACATTAGATGCGCTAGCAAGAATGGATGCAGAACAAGCATTTGAATTACATAAAGAAGATGCCAAGCTGGATAAAGAGTATGAAGGCATTATTCGTCAATTAATGACTTACATGATGGAAGATCCTCGTTCAATTCCAGGTGTACTAGATGTACTTTGGGCTGCTCGCGCTGTTGAGCGAGTAGGTGACCGTTGTAAAAACATCTGCGAATATGTCATATTCTACGTTAAAGGAAAAGATGTACGTCATACCTCGTACGAAGATATGGAAAAAGATTTACAAGATTAATAGCACAATAAAACCTATAAATTAGGCTTGTATACTGTTGTTTTTTAGTAAATTATTGTGTTTTGAACTATAACGCCTTAAGTTATCGCTTAAGGCGTTTTTAGTTGCGTTAATTAATTGGCCACTTTTGGAGATATAAATATGAAAAAAACACTGACTCGTGGGCTGATGAATCTTTTGCCTATGGCGCTATCGATTTGGTTGTTTTGGTCGTTGTTTATTTCGCTAGATGGCTTAGGTCAAGTGCTGCTTAATAGCTTGGGAGTGAGTTATTTGTTTCTTGGCGCGGGATTTATTCTTGTCAGTATTATTGTTTTTATTGTAGGACTGTTATTTTCCGTTAGCCCAATTGTTTGGCTATATTCATGGCTAGAACGTCAATTGATGAAGTTTCCTCTATTTAAGTCTGTTTATGGCAGTATTCGAGATATTGCCAGTTTAATGAACACCGACGGCAAACCTAAGTCGCAAAAAACGGTATTAGTGAAACAAGCCAATGGTGGCTATGCTGTAGGTTTTATTATGAGTGACAACACTCCAAAACCATTAATCGATGCCTTACCCGAAGGTGAATGGGTTCCGGTGTTATTCCAGCTAAGTTATCAAGTAGCAGGCGTTACCACTTTGGTAAAACGTGAAGACTTAATTGATGTGGATTGGTCATTTGAAGAAGCCATGCGCTTTAATTTAACCGCAGGTATATCATCAACTAAATCGAGCGATAATTTAAATAGAAACAATGATTAAGCGTTACTTTTTGCAAAAATATTTAAGCTAGTGTCACGCTATCCCAGCCTCGTCATCCTCGAGATTTGTTATCGAGGATCTGCTATTGGTTTTCATTAGAGTAGATTCCAGCCCAAAAGCATTGCTGGAATGACGAAAGTCCTGTCATCCTCAAGCTTCCAATTTCGTCATCCTCGAGATCTGTAATCGAGGATCTGCTATTGGTTTTCATTAGAGTAGATTCCAGCTCAAGAGCATTGCTGAAATGACGGTAGTCCTGTCATCCTCGAGATCTGTTATCGAGGATCTGGTATTGGTTTTCATTAGGGTAGATTCCAGCCCAAAAGCATTGCAGGAATGACGATAGGCCTGTCATCCTCGAGGTTTTCAATTTTCGTCATCCTCGAGATCTGTTATTGAGGATCTGTTGCTGGTTGTCACAAAAATTGCCTCCTTGATTTTATTCATCAAAATAAAACAAGGAGGCGAGAAGAAAAACCGGTGAGGTTTTTAAGGGATAGAAATAATGTTAAAACACACTATTTAAAAGGAGCTAAGGCCAGTGGTTAATTCAAGCCTTAGCGAACACTTATGGTTAATATTACTCAGTTTTATTGAGGCGAGACTCAATTAAGGTGTCAATAACCGCTGGATCGGCCAATGTTGAAGAATCACCTAAGTTAGTCACTTCATTAGCGGCAATTTTACGTAAGAATCGACGCATAATTTTGCCAGAGCGCGTTTTAGGTAAGCCGCTTGCCCATTGAATGAGATCCGGTGTTGCTAAAGCGCCAATTTCTTTTCGAACCCATTGGCGCAGCTCTTGACGCAACTCTTCTGTAGGTTCAATTCCACGGCTTAACGTTACATAGGCATAAATGCCTTGGCCTTTAATGTCATGCGGGTAACCAACCACTGCGGCTTCAGCTACTAGCTCGTGCGCAACCAGTGCAGACTCAACTTCAGCAGTACCTAAACGGTGGCCAGATACGTTAATAACATCATCCACGCGGCCGGTAATCCAGTAGTAACCATCTTCATCACGTCTTGCGCCGTCGCCGGTAAAGTACATGCCACGGAATGTTTTAAAGTAGGTTAGTGCAAAGCGGTCGTGATCACCATATACGGTGCGCATTTGACCTGGCCATGAATCTAGAATGACCAAATTACCTTCGGTCGCTCCGTCAATAATATTACCCATATTATCAACTAGGGCAGGCTGTACACCAAAGAATGGACGAGTTGCAGAGCCTGGTTTAGCGTCAGTAGCTCCAGGGAGTGGGCTGATCAAAATGCCACCGGTTTCTGTTTGCCACCATGTATCGACAATTGGGCAGTGTTCATGGCCAATTACCTCATGATACCAACGCCATGCTTCAGGGTTAATTGGTTCACCCACAGACCCCATAATACGCAACGAGTCACCTTTATAATCACTAAATTGTTCTTTGCCTTCAGCCATTAATGCACGGATTAATGTTGGTGCAGTGTATAGAATATTCACTTTATGGCGGTCAATCATTTCACCTAAACGAGCCGGAGACGGTGAGTTAGGTACCCCTTCATGAATTAATACTGTTGCGCCATTTGCTAGGGGGCCATACACCATATATGAATGGCCGGTAATCCAACCTACATCAGCAGTACACCAGTATACTTCGCCTTCTTTATAGTCGAATACATACTCATGAGTCATTGACGCGTAAACCATGTAACCACCAGTGGTGTGTAAAACACCTTTTGGGTTACCTGTTGAACCTGAGGTATAAAGTAAGAATAGCGGGTCTTCAGCGCCCATTTCTTCATATTGGCAATGCTCTGAGGCGACATCCATTAATGAGTCCCACCACACATCGCGTCCTTCAACCCAGTCAATATCGCCACCAGTACGGTTAAGCACAATAACTTTTTCAACACAGGTAACATCTGGGCTTGATATAGCTTCATCTACACTGCGCTTTAGCGGAATTTTACGTCCACCACGGATACCTTCATCGGCAGTGATGATGACTTTTGATTTTCCGTCAATAACACGTGATGCAATTGAGTCTGGTGAAAAACCACCAAATACGACTGAGTGTATTGCGCCAATGCGCGCACAAGCTAACATGGCTACAGCGGCCTCTGGCACCATTGGCATATAAATAGTCACAACGTCACCTTTAGCGACACCTTGACTACGCAGTGCATTAGCAAATTTACATACGTCTGCATGTAATTCGGCGTAGGTGATTTTACGTTGCTCGCTTGCATCGTCACCTTCCCAAATAATAGCGACTCTATCGCCATTTTTTTCGAGGTGGCGGTCTAAACAGTTTGCAGATGCATTCAATGTGCCATCGTAGAACCAATTGATAGATAAATTGTGATCATCAAAAGAAGTTTGCTTTACCTTGGTATAAGGTTTGATCCAGTCGATTCGTTTTCCGTGTTCTCTCCAAAAACCTTCTGGATTAACCACAGATTCTTGGTACATTTTTTTATACTGGTCATTATTCACTAGTGCGTTTTGGGCTATGTCACTAGGTACTTTATAAAGAGACTGCGAGCTCATTTGGGCTTCCCTTTCAATTATTGGCTTGGTGAAAGTATCATCTGCAATAGCTATCAAACTCCATTAGACCTTGGTCTAGTTTAATAAAGTCCTTAATATTGAATCTGTTGCAATTATGAGACACTGTTTATTATTAGTATTAAGTCTTGTTGTTATTTCGATGTTGATGTTATTGAATGTTCCAGCATAATGCCGACAGGGTTTATCTCAACCTATTTATGGGATTGATTGAAATTAATGTCACTTCAGTAAAAATAAATCACAAGGTAAACCTTGCTACACTGAGTTTAATGTAAACAATAATAATAATGAGATCGGATGTCTCATCCACTGATTTAAGGTGATAACGCGCGTTATGAATTTAACTCTTTTTGTGGCAATTATTGCCGTTTGTTATGTGTCACTACTGTTTATTTTGGCGTGGGGGGCTGAACGTTGGTTTGGTAAAATTAGTCAAAAAGCGCAAATATGGATTTATGGTCTTAGCCTTGCGGTTTATTGCTCGTCGTGGAGCTTTTTAGGCACAGTGGGGCAATCGGCTTCTGATTTATGGTCATTTCTGCCCATTTTTGTTGGGCCTATTATCATTTTTACCTTTGGTTTTGGCTTACTGCGCAAAATGGTCGTGGTGTCTAAGGCACAAAATATCACTTCGGTGGCTGACTTTATCGCCGCGCGTTATGGTAAGTCACAATTACTTGCCGCGTTAGTAACCTTGATTGCACTATTTGGTATCATGCCGTACATCGCTTTACAGCTTAAGGCGATGGTGTTTTCGCTAAATTTATTCCAACCCCATGATTCCCCTTTAAATCCGCAAGGCGTACCATTATTAATTACCCTTATTTTAGCCGTGTTTGCCATTTTATTTGGTACTCGAAAACTTGATGCAACAGAGCACAACCCAGGCATGATGGTAGCCATTGCCTTTGAGTCTTTGGTTAAATTAACCGCCTTTTTGCTGGTGGGCATTGTTATTAGTTTTGGTTTTTTTGATGGTTTTGGCGATATTTGGCAACAAGCAGGCGAGCGCAACCTTATTGAGTTTGGCGAAATTAGACTACAAGCATTATTACCTGAGTTAGTAGTAGGCATGGCGGCATTTTTATGTATGCCACGACAATTTCACGTCATGGTGGTTGAGTGCGGTGGCGAGTCGGTTTTGAAAAAAGCTCGCTGGATATTTCCGGTGTATTTGGTGTTATTTGGCTTGTTTGTTGCACCATTAGCCTTAGCTGGCAAAGTGTTACTGGGTGACTCTGTTGCCGCTGATACCTATGTGATTAATCTTCCTTTGGCGCTTGACCAACCTATTTTGGCTGTTATTGCATTATTAGGCACCTTGTCGGCGGCAACCGGAATGGTGATTGTGGCCGTAGTGACCATTAGTGTGATGATCAGTAATGAATGGTTAGTGCCATTAATGTTACGAACGGGACAAATTAAGCAAAAAAACTTTAGTCAATTTTCTCAATTGTTATTAAATGCCAGACGTATTGCCATTGTCATGATTTTGGGATTTGGTTATGTCAGTTATTTGAATTTAGCTGAAAGCGATTCATTATCACATTTAGGCATGTTGTCATTTGGCGCTTTTGCTCAGTTAGCTCCAGCGTTAATTGGCGGCTTATATTGGAAATACGGCAACCGTAATGGGGTGTTTTTAGGCTTAGCCGTTGGCTTTAGTTTGTGGTGTTACATATTGTTTTTTAGCGCCAGCGATGCAGGTACCTTATCGCACTTTGGCGCTAACCAAGGAATATTAGAGTCTATAAAACCTAATGTGAGCGACACTCTGATTGCATTGATGGCAAATATTGTCTGCTATGTATTGGGGTCGTTATGGTTCAGAGCCGGTGTTGCAGAACGAATTCAAGCCAGTAATTTTGTTAAGCCTTGGCTATTAAAACAAAATGAAAATAAGCGCCAAGGGCCTATTTCTCAACAAGATTTACTTATTCTTGCTAGTCGCTTTGTTAGCCCAACTCGGGCTTATGAAAGCTTTAGTCGATTTTCAGCTGAAGCCGTAAAAAGTGATAGCTGGCACAAAGCTGCTCCAAATGAGTTGATCTCTCATACCGAACATATGCTTGCTGGGGTATTAGGTGCCTCAAGTGCTAAATTAGTGATGGACTCAGTGTTACAAGGGCGTGATTTAGCATTAGATGAAGTGTTCAGTTTAGTGGATGAAGCTTCTTCAAAAATCATTTTGAGTCAAGATATGCTTCGCGGTGCAATTGAACATGCTTATGAAGGCATGAGCGTGGTGGATAAAGACTTAAACCTTGTTGCGTGGAATTATAAATATGCCGAGCTATATCAGTATCCTGACGGCTTTTTAAAGCATGGCATGCCTATTAGTGAGGTTGTGCGCTTTAATGCCGCCCGTGGTTTTTGTGGTGAAGGGGATATTGATGAGCAAGTGGAAACCCGTGTGCAACACATGCGAAATGGTACAGCGCATATTTCAGAACGTGAACGCAAAGATGGCAAGGTAATTAAAATTCAAGGAAACCCCATGCCAGATGGTGGTTTTGTGATGACATTTACCGACATTACTCAGTATCGATTACAAGAAAAAGCGTTAAAAGAAGCTAACGAAACCTTAGAAGAACGCGTTAAAGAAAGAACCTATGAACTGGCCATGCTAAATAGCGAGCTGCTTGAAGCTAAAGCGCAAGAAGAATTAGCAAATGCCTCTAAAACGCGTTTTTTAGCCGCAGTGGGTCATGACTTAATGCAGCCCTTAAACGCTGCTAGATTATTTACTGCATCATTATCTCAGTATCCCAATTTAGATTTAGAGGCACAAACCACCATCACTCACGTTAATAGCTCTTTAAAAACGGCCGGTGAGTTATTAACTGATTTATTGGATATTTCAAAACTAGATTCGGGCAAAGTAGACGTTAATCGCCGAGACTTTGCCATTGCTGAAGTGTTAAACGCCTTAGCGGTAGAGTTTGAAGCGATGGCTCAAGATAATCAGATTAAATTCAAATTAATTGAGTCTAAGTTAACCGTTAATTCTGACCCAGCCTTACTGCGTCGAATATTACAAAACTTTTTAACCAATGCGTATCGCTACGCACGGGGTGGCAAAGTGCTTTTAGGATGTAGAAGGCGAGGTCAGTCGATTGAAATTCAAGTATTTGATACTGGCTGTGGTATCAAAGCTGACGACATTAATGAGATTTTTAGAGAGTTTAAACGCTTGAATGATCCTAGTAGCCGTAATGTAAGTGGCTTGGGGTTAGGGTTAGCGATTGCAGATAGGATTAGCAAGGTCTTGAATCATAAAATCGATGTTAAATCGAGTTTAGGTGATGGCTCAATGTTTTCCGTCACAGTGCCTTTAGGACAAACCACGCATAAAGCAGAAGCTAAGTCGAATACTAATCCTGTTCAGCCGCTGGCAGGCATTAAAGTACTGTGTATTGACAACGAAGAGGCAATTTTAGCGGGGTTAGAGTCACTGTTAACCCGCTGGCAATGCGAAGTTATTTGTGCAACCAGTTTGGCTGATGCTCGTATAAAACTGGGCTTGAAAGGTGTTGCCCCTGATATTGTGTTAGCCGATTACCATTTAGATAATGATGAAAATGGGGTTGATGCTATGGATGGCATTCGCTCACGTTATGGCATGCACTTACCTGGAGTATTAATTACGGCCAATACCAATAAACAGTTAATCGAAGATGTTGAGAAGCGTGGTTATCATTACTTAGCCAAAATGATTAAACCCGCGGCACTGAGGGCGCTAATATCCAGTTTAGTGAAGCAATAATGCCAACATTGAAATGATGCAAATTATGGTGGGTGTTTTGATGATAAACTTTAACGCTACTTTACTCAGTGTGTGAATAATGAAAATAACGGCATCAATTTATTTTATACCTTTTAAAGCAAATTTTACTGCGCAAGACTTTGACGCTGGGCTGGCTTTAGGCTGGCTTAATGAGGCTGAGCAACTCAAAGTAGCTAGATATTCACAGCAAAACGCCAAATACAACGCCTTACAAGTCAGGTTAGCATTGCGAGCATTATTATCGACACACGCAGATATCGCACCTCAAGAATGGCAATTTGAATACGGTGATAAAGGTAAACCTCAACTCAGCCAAGCATTGTTTGAACAAAGTGGATTATTGTTTAATTTAAGCCATAGTGGTGACTGGTTATCGGTCGCGATTGTGGATACCCATTTGCAGAATATCAATAACGCAAATAAAGCCTGTTTGGGTATTGATATAGAGCGATGTCGGCGCAATACCAACATTCATACCATTATGAATCATTACTTTACTCCCGATGAAGTAAGCCAACTCGCATTACTGGGTGAAGCTGATCAGCGGCAACGTTTTTTTGATTTATGGGCATTAAAAGAAGCATTTATTAAGGCTACCGGCAAAGGGTTAGCCCAATCTTTAACGTCTTTTGGCTTTTCATTTGCGGCTAATAAGGTATTGAAAGTGGCAGATGAATCTGTGTTAGCGCCTTATGTTGCGTGCGATGATTATGTGCAGTTTCATGCACCTGAAGCCTTGCAGCATCAGCCTTGGCATTTTTTATTTGGTCGGCTTAATACAGAATATCGTTTTAGCCTATGCTGGGGCTTAGAAAGTGAAGATTCGTCAATGCATTCGAAGCCAAAGCAAATTGTGCCAGACTGTAAAGTCGCCACCTTGGAACAGTTAATTTCAGGTGTATTATAAGGCAGTTTGCTAACAGGCGAGAATGAGCCGTTATTAGCTGTAGAAAGCTAATATGAACAAGTCTGAGCTTGAACTGTCAGGTTTGACTAATAGAGCTTGATCAAAGCTGGCAGTCTCATATGTGCCAATTTCGGCTGTTCAGCAGCCGTGTAACTTAAATAAAACTAATAATTTGACGTTCAACCAACTCATTTCTGAACAGAAATGCGTTACAGGAATCCATTTTATAAATTATTTATCTCTGTTCAGGTATAGAAGACCATAGCTTCAATCTAATCAATTGCCTGCCGCAGGCTATCGTGCAAACACGACCGTGACACGCTGCAAGTTCGTCCCTGAAAGCTCGGCCATGACGAATAACATCCATGTTAAACAGCCAGTTCGGCATCCATGCCTCTCGCTCAAAGCGTTTCACACCGTCAAACTTCGCCATGTCATGGTCAAATTTGTTCCAGACAAATTTTGACATTCCCACCATCCATGGCGGTCAGTAGTCACCGCCGCGCTTACACCTGAAATTTTCGCCTCTTCGATTTGCCTTATTTGTATCTAATTAGACGTAAAACTTTCAGATTCAATGTGTATTAAGGGCATCGAGTAAAGTTCGTGAGCTTGGCATGGATGCTAAGCTAGCTTACGTTAGGCCAAGGATGGCCTATCGGAAGCGTTAGAGCTTTTCGACAATGACAGAAGGCAGAACCCAACGAAGTTAAAATCTGGATCAATCCCCATCGAAAATTATGCGCTTTTCAGCATTTTTCGTTTGGGGCAGCAGGGTGATCCAAGAGGGTATTGCTGTTGATACCCTTTTGGCCGGTGCAGGATGGAATCCTGCGATGTTAATCCCAACGGCATGGACAACATGCCGTTGGGGGAAATGTTATTGTCTCGCTAAACGGTGCGACTCTGGTGGGTTTTCAAAATCACTGCGATAAGGGTTTATATCTAAACCACCTCGGCGAGTATATCTTGCGTACACTGTTAATTTAGTGCAACCGCAGTAACGTTTTAAATCCACAAAAATGCGTTCAATACACTGCTCGTGAAACTCGTTGTGTTGTCTAAACGAAATTAAATAGCGTAATAACTTTTCGCGGTCAATTTTAGGGCCTTGATAACGTATCATTACGCTGCCCCAATCGGGCTGTGAAGTAATTAAACAGTTAGACTTCAATAAGTTTGAATTCAGCGTTTCTGCTACATTTTTGTCTTCGGTGCTATCTTGTAAATAATCTGGGTTGAAGTCATAGTTATCGACTTCAATATCTAAATCATCAATACAAGTGCCGGGTAATTCTACTACACGCTCAAAGGTGAAATGTTTTGGTTCAATAATGCTCACGCTAACGTCCCCTTGGGCACAATTAGCGAGGTCTTGAGTTAACCTGTTTTGAACATCTTCAACACTGTCAAATTTGGTCTGATTAAAGCTGTTTAAATAAAGTTTAAACGATTTAGATTCAATTAAATTAACGCTATTAATGTCTAAATGAACTTCAGCCAAAGCGACCATTGGCTTACCTTTACTGTTCAGCCAAGACAGTTCATACGCAGTCCAAATATCAGTGCCATGAAAAGGTAAATCACCGCTTAACGCAATGGCGTCACGGTTTAACTTGCGCGGGACCCCTTGCAGCAATGATGCATCATATTCGGCTTGGTACTCAGTTGATTGGCCTAAGGTTAGGCCCTGAAGTGCAGGAGCATCATTATAAGGATCGTGATTTTGTGTCATCTAATCGGTTTCCATGTCAAAATATCGCTTTATTATAAACTACGAGAAGCACTAGTGTCTTGTTCATCCGCACTTGAAAATTTTATTAGTCGATATTTACACGCTTACCAAGAAGCATTGTCAGAACTCCCTCGGTATTATCCAATGGGTGAAGAGTCGTCATGTATTCAAGGGGAATTTAATGCATTCAGCCCTGACGCGGTTTATTTTAAGCCTTTTAAGCGTAAGGCTTGTGCTGATTTTACTAACGTTGAACATGCGTTAGAAATTAGCTTACATGCTGATATTAATCCGTTTTTTGGTCAGTATTTTAGCGCACCATTGATGTTTACTTCACAGTGGGGTGAGGGTGAGTTACTGCAAGCATGGAATAAGCAAGACTATGAGTATCTTCAACAAAATATGATTGGTCATTTGATGATGAAGAAAAAGCTCAAGCAACCTGCTACCTGGTTTATTGGGGTACTGGGTGATGGCGATCAAATGCTTACCGTTGACAATGAAACCGGCAGTGTTTGGATTGAAATACCGGGCGAGCTTCAACATCAAAAGTTAGCCGATTCGTTAGCTGAATTTTTACAGCTGGTATCGCCACATATTACTCCGCCAGTTAAGCCTGAAATAACTGAAGATACGCATTACCAGCATCCGGGGATCTGGCAACGCATCAAATTAATGTGGCAGTATTTATGGCGCAAAAAATAAACTGACCTATTGATGATCCCATGAAAGGTTAGACACAATTCGGCATGGTTCACACCTAAAGTGGAACATGTCGAGTAGAGGCGTTTCAAGTGCCCAATCAGCGCTGCCACATTTCGGGCACACTCGTGACTTTTCAGCTTGTAAGCTTTCACCACCTACTCGGTATAAATAATAGTAGGTGGGGATTTTAGTTAAATATTCAATCCGGCCCCGTAAATCCCAGCCGCGTCTAAACATGTCACTGTGTACGCTACTTATTTCTTCTAATGCCGCAAATTCAGCTTTAGTTGCCGCCGCCATTTGCAGTTCATCACAGGCTTGCCACTCGCTTTGCCATTTTATCACTCGTTTATGATCACCATTAAATGTTGCGGGTATTTGATATAAGGGGATAGGCAATAAATTGTCGCCATTTCGAAGCGGTGAGCACATATGCACATAGCTGGTGTATAACACTTGCCAGCTCGGGTCGTCAGTATTACTCACTTCAGAATTAATATCTTGGCCAATAAATTTGTCTCTAGGGGCCAGCAGCTTTGCGTCTGTTAACCCTTGAAGGGTTGCTTTGACCCAAGCGCTATTATAACGATTTGCAAGGCTGGTTTTTTCAGGCACCATCAAACGTACTCTAAATTCACCATCATTAAATGCTACTGCAAATTCACGACCAAGAATCTGGCCATTGGCTCTAAGGGCTTCTAAATGAGCATTAATGGCTTTTTCAGCTGCCGAAATCGTGGTGTCAGCAAATGGCTCAAAACGTAATTCAATAACAAACATTATTTGGCCTTTGGGGTCAGTAATTTTTCAAGTTCAGTCACGCGATCAGTTAATGCTTGTATGTGTTGTTGCATAGTTTTTTGGTTAGACAATAGTTCTTCAATAGTCGGCTGTGGTGTGTTGTCAGCGTTTTCAGCATCTAGGTTAACATCTGCAATATTTTTCCATTCAGATTGCGGTATTGCTTTAAATTGCTGTAAGCCTTGGACAATAGCGGGCATAGGCAACTTACCAACACGACTTTTAATTAGTGCAATGGTTGGGGTATGGCCTTTAATTGCAATCGATTTAGCCGCAGCAATAACTTGTTCTATTTGACTCATATGTGGTGAAAACCTTTAAATTTAATAGCGAAATTGGCTAAAAGCAAAATAATTGAATTAAATGTTATTTAAAATCAATAAGGTAAGTGTTGGCATGATTTTAGCTTAATCAAGATAAAATTGCGCATTAAATGATATCGCAGTTTTAGATAATTGAGCACATTCTAACAAAAAGGACATAACATGAAATCAAATTTGCTTGCAGCTGCATTAATTGCGTCTATTTCTTTAGGTTTAACAGGTTGCGTATTAAATGTGGGTGATCATGAATCATCTAAAGGACATAATTATTGGGAAGTACAACAAGAAAAAAATCGAACTAATTTAACCAAGCTTTCGTTAGGAATGAGCCTAGATCAAGTACAGATTATTATGGGAACTTCAGATTTTACAGAGGCGTTTGTGAATCAAGCTAGTGAACAAAGTGCAGCAGAAACGGTAAATGTATTATTTTATCGTACTCAGTGGGCCAAAGGTGACGGTAAAACCACTAAAGATGAATGTACTCCAGTAGTCTTTAGAGACGGTAAATTGATTGGTTGGGGCGATACGGCTTATAAGCAAATATAAGCCTTTAATCTTGCAATACCAAAAGCCTGTTGAAGGAACTATTTGATTCCATCAGTAGGCTTTTTTCGTAGCATAACATTAAGTAAGTCAACGACTTCAGCCCACTGTGCATCTTCTGATAAGGCTTCTTGAATAAATGCTTTTTGGGCATTGTTCCAAAATGACGCCTCGATTAATAAAGTATCTTCAGCTAATTGATGAGTATCAATAAATTCATTGATTGAATCATCGTCGTGCTCTAATCCAAGCTGTTGAAATAGTTGCTGTAAATTATTGTTACTTGTATCCATTTCGTTCTCCTTTCAAAGCTTTTTTAAGTAGTATCAAACACGAGAAAAGAATGCAAAATCAATTTATGCTGACAAGAGTTTGTTTCATTCTTGTTAACTTGATAAGTTAGGTGTGCATATAAAATCATCAAGGGAAAATAACAATGGATAATCAAACCTTGGAACAATATAAAGCAGTATATCTCACTGCAGAAGATTTACGTGTTGCCGCCTCGATAATTTATAACGCTTATCATGATGACCCTTATTTTGTTGAAGTGCTGGGCGCTGATGATGCCAGTGTGTATGAACAAAAATTACGTGCGGCTATTCGTGAAGAGCTCAATACTCTATGGCAACAAGAGCAACCCTTAATAGGCTGGTTTGACGGCGAAAGATTAATTGGAGTGGCTTGTGTTATTACTCACCAAATTCCAGTAGGTCAGTCACGTTACTGGCATTGGCGATTAAAAATGGTTTTAGGTACAGGCTGGAAATCAACCCAAGGATTAATGGAAAAAGAAACCTGCTTACTTTCTCACCTTCCAACAGATAAATGCGGAATTTTGCAGTTTATTGCGCTATCACCAACCGAACAAAATAAAGGCAACGGCGCTAAATTAATTCAGGCGGTATTAAGTTGGTGTGACGAGCAACCACAACTCGATGGGCTAGGCGTATTTGTTAATCATCCTCAGCATCATAAAGTACTTACGCAACAAGGTTTTAAATCAATTGCCAATGTGTCAATTGGCCAAGTTGAAGGCGAAATATTGTTTTATGCCAAATAGGAGGGCACGTTAATGGCTAAAGAATTCAACAGTTTTAAATCATTTTACCCTTTCTATTTATCTCAGCATCAAGATCCGGTGTGCCGTCGACTGCATTACCTTGGCAGCACAATAATTATCATTGTTTTACTGAATACCTTAATTAATCAACAATGGTGGCAACTGTTTTGGCTTCCAGTAATTGGCTATGGTTTTGCTTGGATAGGGCATTTTGTGTTTGAAAAAAATCGACCTGCAACCTTTAAATACCCCTTATATAGTTTGATGGGTGATTGGGTTATGTTCTGGCAAATGTTAACAAGGTTTTTCAAAAAACAATCTTGATCGCCTTATTTGCTCTTAGGCGTGTAAGCTTTTTCCTACAAAAATGTAGGCTATAATCGTTTTCAATGTAGTACAATCCTATTGATATTTTGTTTAAGTTTATTATTTTCAGTGATTTAGTTGTGTAATGTGGTTATTTGTGTGTGTAGGGGGTTTGTAGGTGTACGTTAAATCTATTTTTGTTTTTTGTTGGTGAGGTAAAATGATTCCATCAAGTGTTAAGGTCAGTTTTTAGGATGAAGACTCGGCTGGTAAATGGATTAAACACTTCGATTATCAGTGATGATAAGTTTTCAAGGATGAATGAAGGACACGCCTAAGGAAAAGGGCATAAGCTCGGCAAATGGATAGCCGAAACAAGGATGGGTGTTAATGCAAATTAACACAAGGAATAAAGGACTGGATGCAGGATGCATAGGGACAATTCAACGGAATTGAATTTCAGTAATGGATAACTGAACAAGGGATTGAGCTCAACTTACGTGAGTAAAGGATGGTTGAGAAAATGGATTTAGGAACATACCAGGATGGTATATCGCAAGGATGGAGCAGGGAGCATCAATTTAGCCGGATAGCTAACATAGCGTAAAAAAATAGGCACAACCTTTAGGGGTTGTGCCTTTTTCCTTTTGGCTTATTATCATAAAAAACAACTAGCCGTTAATTTTTCCTTTTTCAGGCAGTACTTCTACAATTATCCACTTTTTACCTTGTTTTTTAAGGCGTAAGGTTCTGTCGTCTACCCAAGGTCTGCCGCCTTTAAGGCCTTCCATTTTGACAATAATGGTGACGTCGTCAGTGAACTTTCTGAAAAAGTCGATATCAATCTCATCAATACTCATGGTGACATCAGTCATTGATAATCCAAGCACATGCCGTTGAACGGAAGAGGCGATATGATAGTGTTCAAGAACTTCACGCATTTCAGGGCTAACGTAGGGTAATGCTTTGCTGACATCTCTGTCGGTATAAATGGCTTTAAAAAAGCTCAAGGTTACGCTTTCTGGAGTTTCAGGCGCAGCGGCTTTTTCTGATATTTTTTCACACCCCATAAGGCATAAAAGACTCACAATGAATAAAACTCGAAACATAATTCAGTGCTTCCTTTCTGATGTTAAGCAGATAACTAATAAGCGATTAAGTTGGTTTGTATTGTACTGACCGTTTATGGGCTTGCTTAAGGGGGAGTATAAAATCCGCCTACCACTTTTGTTACTAGAGTGTTATTAAACCATAAAACCTATAGCAAATTTAACTAGAAACCTATAAAAAACTGAATGTTGTTTAAAATGCGCTCAGTTAAATGAATATTTATTGATGATGTTGATTTAATTGTAGCAATAGCCGAGATAAAGTTGCTATGGTGAATTGGACTTTGATTTTAATTACTTTTTCTATCAACCTTCATGGTCGATAAAATGTTATCCACAGAATCTGTGGACAACTATGTTAATGAATCTGTGGTGGCGCCTTAAGCTTATGTTTTTAAGTGGTATTTTCCCTTGGTTAAAAAATACCGCTTTATCGAGAGGTCTTTCCTTCTATCCATTTTTGCCGTTGTTTAAGAAAGTTTTTGGGCTAAAAAAAAGCACTGCTGATATGCAGTGCTTTTAAATCGATAATCTATCGCTATAACTTAATTAGCTTTAGCATCGTTTTGCGAAGCTTGAATTGCCGTTAATGCGATTGTGTAAACAATATCATCAACCAATGCGCCACGTGACAAGTCATTAACTGGCTTGCGCATACCTTGAAGCATTGGACCTATACTGATTAAGTCTGCACTTCGTTGAACCGCTTTATAGGTTGTATTACCCGTATTAAGGTCTGGGAATACAAACACTGTTGCTTTACCTGCAACTGGGCTGTTTGGTGCTTTAGACTGAGCAACGTTTGGCATTACCGCAGCGTCATACTGTAGTGGGCCGTCAATCACTAAGTCAGGGCGTTTTTCTTTAGCAATACGAGTAGCTTCACGCACCTTATCAACATCAGAACCGGTACCAGAAGTGCCCGTTGAATAACTGATCATCGCAACGCGAGGCTCAATTCCAAAGGCTGAGGCTGATTCAGCTGATTGAATTGCAATATCAGCTAGTTGCTCTGGATTTGGATCTGGGTTAATCGCACAGTCACCGTAAACTAGTACTTGATCTGGCATCAACATAAAGAAGATTGAAGATACTAAGCTAGAACCCGGTGCGGTTTTAATTAACTGCAGTGGCGGACGAATAGTATTTGCAGTAGTGTTGACTGCACCAGATACAATACCGTCTACTTCATCTTCAGCTAACATCATAGTACCGAGTACCATGTTGTCTTCTAATTGCTCTTTTGCTACCACTTCGGTTAAGCCTTTGTGGCGGCGTAAATCTAGCATTGGCTCAACATATTTATCACGTGCTAATGTTGGGTCAATAATTTCTACGCCTTCGCCAAGTACTACATCTTGCTGGGTGGCAATACGTAAAATTTCTTCTTTATTACCTAACAGCACACAGCGTGCAATACCACGTTCAGCACAAATAGCCGCTGCTTTAATGGTACGAGGCTCTTCCCCTTCAGGTAAAACAATTTTCTTACGCGCAGCACGGGCTAGTTCAGTTAACTTGTAACGGAATGCCGGTGGCGATAAACGGTGCTCACGAGTTGAATCTTGAGTCACGCTTTCAATCCAGTTTTGATCAATGTGGCTAGCAACGTACTCTTGTACTTTTTCAACACGCACTGCATCGTCAACGGGTACTTCATGGTCAAAACGTTGAATATTCAACGAAGTTTGCCATGTGTTACTACCAATTAAGAATACAGGTAAGCCGGTTTCAAATGCTTGTTCACATAGCTTCATTATTTCTGGCTCTGGCTCGTATCCACCCGTTAATAATAATGCACCAATTTTGACACCGTTCATGGCGGCTAAACAGGCTGAAACTATTACGTCAGAACGATCACCAGAAGTCACTAATAATGAGTTAGTTTTAATATGGTTAACCATGTTAGGAATTGAGCGAGCACAAAAAGTGACTCGACGCATACGACGAGTGTGCATTTCACCAGCATTAATAATTTTAGCATTTAAATGTTTGGCTAAATCAGATGCACGAGGTGAAATTAAGTCTAAGTTGTACGGTACGCTACCTAAAATGCGCACAGGGCTTTTACCTGGTAACTGGAACATGCCAGCCGTGTCACCCACTTGAATATTGTCTAGGTCGAATACTTCTGATAGATCAGGTCGCGCACGGCCTTCATCATCCGTAGGTGCGCCAATTTTGTTGATTACGGCACCAATAACGCGTTTATTTTTAACGCCACCCCAAGAGTTGTATGCAATCTCTAGACGGTTCATTAAGCCATTTGGTGAGTCGTTACCTGGTGTAGCAATAAATACCACGTCTGCATCTAATGCTTTGGCTATTTCATAGTTGATGTCGTCAGCAAAAGGGTGGCTACGCGTTGGCACTAAACCCTCAATAACGATGGTTTCAGTGTTTGAAGCACACTCAGCGGCACGAGCAATAATTTGCTCCATTAATACGTCAGTTTGTTCTGAACGAATTAATGCTTCAGCATGATCCATATCAAATGGTTCAAGCGGATTAACCGTAGGTGACTTACTTAAAATAGTAGTCGAACGCTCAGGTCCTTTATCGCCTGAACGAATTTGTGCGATAGGCTTAAAGAATTGTACTTTAACGCCTTTGCGCTCTAGTGCGCGAGTCATACCTAAGCTGATTGATGTTAAACCAACACCAATTCCGATAGGGATGAGCATAATATTACGAGACATAATAACCTCTATATTTTTAATAAATTATTTTGCTGAGATAAGTTTGATTGAATCTTCAGCAATAACCCATTCTTCATTGGTTGGAATAACCATAGCAACAGGACTATTGTCAGCAGTGATAATGCCGTCTTGTCCAAAACGTGCTGCTTTGTTTTTAGTATCGTCAACGTTAAAGTTAAAGATTTCTAATAACCCTAATACTTTAGCGCGAATGATATCTGAGTTTTCACCAATACCGCCGGTGAAAATAATGGCGTCTAAACGGCCTAATGGCACTGTGTATGAAGCAATGTACTTGGCTAAACGATAGCAGAAAATCTCTAATGCTAGCGTGGCACCTTTATGACCATCTTGGTAACCGTCTTCAATGCCACGGCAGTCATTAGTTAGCTCTGAAATGCCTAATAAACCACTTTGTTTGTTTAGTAGGTTGTTCACTTCAGTCACGGTATAACCTAATTGATCCACTAAGTGGAAAATAATTGAAGGGTCTAAGTCACCACAACGAGTGCCCATAACTAAACCTTCAAGTGGAGTTAAGCCCATTGAAGTATCAACACTTTTACCGCCTTTAATGGCAGTTACAGATGCACCATTACCCAAGTGAGCAACAATAACATTGGTGTCTGCGATGTCTTTATTTAATACTTTAGCAGCTTCACGGCTAACAAAAAGGTGGCTAGTACCGTGCATGCCATAACGACGGATGCCGTGCTCGCGGTATAGTTTGTACGGTAATGCATAAACGTAGGCTTTTTCAGGCATAGTTTGGTGGAATGCCGTATCGAAAACAGCCACTTGAGGAAGTGCTGGGAAAGAAGCCATTGCTGCACGAATACCGATAAGGTGAGCAGGGTTGTGTAATGGCGCTAATGAAGCACAGTCTTCAATGCCTTGAATAACTTCAGGAGTAATGATGACAGAACGAGTGAACTTCTCGCCACCATGTACAATACGGTGACCAATTGCTTTAACCTGTGCAGCCAATTCAGGTTGGCTTGCAAGAATGGTGTCAACAATGTACTCAACTGCTTCACGGTGAGCGGTAAATGCACCTAATTTAGCTTCATTTTTATTGCCTTGTGTTTTCCACTTGATACGTGAGTCTTCAAGACCAAAGCATTCTGCTAAGCCTGAAATATGCTCGTCACCACTTTGCGCATCAATAACGGCAAACTTCAGTGAAGAACTACCACAGTTTAAAACTAATACTAGATTATCTGACATAATTAGACCTTGTAAGCTTAAATAATGTTTTAAAAATTAGTGCGCTGAACGCTAAGTGTTTCAGGGCGATAAATTGTTAGCCTATGCCATGCTGCAAGGGCGTTTGTCTGGGACATAATTAGCGCAATATGCTAAAGTTATTTTATGTTCCATGTTGTTAGGTAATTTCTTTGGTATTCAATTTTGTCACTTTGCTGCGCGACGGCAGAAAATATATGACCACTTGGCCTTTAGTGCGCCAGTTAGGTTTTTACTTTCCTGAATACCGTGTGGTTAAAGCAACTCAAATAGCCTTTTTAGCTATGCCGGTTGTGGCACTTCTGGTTGCATTAAGCCAAATTTATATTTTAGGTTGGGGGCATTTGCCGCAAACCTTGGCAATTACTTTGTTTATTTTAAGCTTACCTATGCAAGGCTTGCTTTGGCTTGGGTGGCGAGCTCGACACCCTTTACCTTTAACGTTATTTGACTGGAGCAATCAGCTTAGTCAAAAATTGAATCAAATGGGGGTTAATTGTCCCCGTTTAGGCGCAAAAGCCTGTTACTTAGACTTAGCTGAATTACTTAAAGTGGCATTTGAACGTTTAGACCAACAATACTGGGATGAGCTATAAGTGCTCTAGCGGTCTAATTTTTCATTAAAATGTCGCTTTAATTCCACGCTCAGTAAATACTTGTTGCACTGCAAGCATGGTTTCTTTTGAAGGGGGCGATACCTCTGCCAAAGGTGACTCCTCTCCAAATGATTGCCATTTATGTTCACCAAGTTGGTGGTATGGCAATAATTCTACTTTCTCGACATTTTTCATAGGCTGAATAAACTCAGCTAATTTAATTGCCGATTCCACATCATCTGTAAAGCCATTTACGACCACATAACGAATCCAAGTTTTTTGGTTGCGTTTGGCGAGGTATTGGGCAAATTGTAAGGTTCTTTGGTTACTGACTTTAGTCAAAATGATATGGGTTGGGTCGTCCATTTGTTTGATATCAAGTAGTACTAAGTCAGTGTTATCAAGTAGTTCGTCAATGACAGGGGTATACTTTCTAACAAATCCATTGGTATCTAAACAGGTATGAATATCCAGGGTTTTGCAGGCTTTAAACCACTCGGCAACAAATTCTGCCTGAAGAATGGCTTCTCCACCGCTGGCAGTAACACCGCCACCACTAGACTCAAGAAAAGGACGATAGGTTTTAACTTGCGACAACAGTTCGTCAACAGTCACTTCTTTGCCACCCTCTAAATCCCAAGTATCGCGGTTATGGCAATATTGGCAGCGCATTAAGCAGCCTTGCATAAAGGTGATGTAACGAATGCCTGGACCATCTACGGTACCAAATGATTCGATTGAGTGAATGCGACCTAATGTCATTGAAAACCCTTTATAGATGAATAAAGTGAATAAAAAAGCTGTACCGAATATTCGGTACAGCTAATTTTAGCAGACTTTACAGGCCTTTCGTGAAGGTTCTGGTAATAACGTCTTGTTGTTGCTCAGTGGTTAGCGCGTTAAAGCGAACAGCATAACCAGAAACGCGGATGGTTAATTGAGGATACTTGTCAGGGTTAACAATCGCATCTTCTAACATTTCGCGGTTCATAACGTTTACGTTCAAGTGTTGACCACCTTCTTGGTGATCATTGTGCATGAAGTATCCGTCCATTAGTGCAGCTAAGTTGCTGCGGCGAGCCATTTCTTCTTTACCTAGTGCATTTGGCACAATAGAGAAAGTGTAAGAGATACCGTCTTGAGCATGCTCAAATGGCAGTTTACCTACAGAGGTTAACGAAGCGATAGCGCCGTTTTCATCGCGGCCATGCATTGGGTTTGCACCTGGAGCAAATGGTGCGCCAGCTTGACGACCGTCAGGTGTGTTACCTGTTTTCTTACCATAAACTACGTTAGAGGTAATGGTTAAGATTGATTGAGTTGGAATCGCATTGCGATACATTTTCTTATGGCGGATTTTAGCCATAAAACGCTCAACCAAGTCACAAGCGATGTCATCTACACGTGAATCGTTGTTACCAAATTTAGGGTAGTCGCCATCAATTTCGAAATCGACTGCAATACCGTCTTCATCACGTACCGGCTTCACTTTAGCAAATTTAATAGCAGATAAAGAGTCAGCTGCAATTGATAAGCCCGCAATACCACATGCCATTGTACGACGAACGTCACGGTCATGTAGTGCCATAAGCGCTGACTCGTAAGAGTACTTATCGTGCATGTAGTGGATGCTGTTTAGTGCTGTCACATATTGAGTGGCTAACCAATCCATTTGTGTGTCTAAACGTGCCATTACATCATCAAAGTCTAATACTTCATCAGTAATTGGTGATGATTTAGGTGCAATTTGTTTTTTCAGTTTTTCGTCTACACCACCATTGATTGCATAAAGCATGGTTTTAGCAAGGTTGGCACGAGCACCGAAGAACTGCATGTGTTTACCCACAATCATTGGGCTAACACAACATGCAATGGCGTAATCGTCTGATTGGAAGTCAGGACGCATTAGGTCATCGTTTTCATACTGAATAGAGCTAGTGTCGATTGACACTTTTGCACAGTAGTTTTTAAAGCCTTGTGGTAACTTAGTTGACCATAAAACAGTGATGTTTGGCTCAGGGCTTGGGCCCATATTGTATAGCGTGTGTAAGAAACGGAAGCTAGACTTAGTTACTAGCGTACGGCCGTCAACACCCATACCAGCAATAGACTCAGTTGCCCAAATTGGGTCACCAGAGAATAACTCGTCATATTCAGGAGTACGTAAGAAACGAACCATACGTAATTTCATTACGAAGTGGTCAACCATTTCTTGTGCTTGTTGTTCAGTGATAACACCGCTTTGGATGTCACGCTCAATGAAGATGTCTAAGAAAGTCGAAGTACGACCAAGAGACATTGCTGCACCGTTTTGGCTTTTAACAGCTGCAAGGTAACCAAAGTAAGTCCACTGAATGGCTTCTTTAGCATTAGTTGCTGGCGCTGAAATATCACAGCCATATTTAGCTGCCATGGTTTTCATTTGTCCAAGGGCACGATATTGCTCAGAGATTTCTTCACGAAGCTGGATAACGTTGTTTAAGTCTTCACCAGCTTCCATATCAGCTTGTAAAGATTTGAACTGTGCAAGTTTGTCTTGCATTAAGTAGTCGATACCGTATAACGCGATACGACGGTAGTCACCAATAATACGACCACGGCCATAAGCATCAGGTAAACCGGTTAACACACCAGATTTACGACAAGCCATAATTTCAGGCGTATAAACGTCAAATACACCTTGGTTATGAGTTTTACGTAGCTCTGAATAAACGTGTTTTACTTCTGGGTCTAATTCACGGTCATAAGCAGCACATGAACCTTCAACCATACGAATACCACCGTTAGGTAGCATGGCACGCTTTAAAGGCGCTTCAGTTTGAAGGCCAACAATGGTTTCTAAATCTTTGTTGATGTAGCCAGCGTCATGAGAGGTAATGGTTGATACTAGTTTAGTATCGAAATCGATAGGGGCGTGAGTGGCATTTTCTTGCTTGATGCCTTCCATCACTTTATCCCACAACTGAGTTGTTGCTTCAGTTGCGTCCGCTAAGAAAGATTCGTCGCCTTCATATGGTGCGTAGTTCTTTTGAATGAAGTCACGAACGTTAACTTCTGTTTTCCAATCACCAGCAACAAATCCGTTCCATGCGTTTGCAAAAACCGTTGTTTGATCAGTCATGTCTTTTTACCTTTATCTAAATGAATCGGTATAAAGTCTGTTTTTCTGAATTTGTTGTGGGTTTCAGAATTAACAGGCTTCATGAAACTTTTGTAGCTAACTATTTATTATAGAATGAATACAAATAGGCTAGCTTTGCTTATTTACTGATGTCAATTGAACTCAAAACTTATATGACATGGACATCAGAAAATGAAAACTTTTTATTGGTAAGACCAATTTACCCAATTATAATAACATAGTAATTTAGCTTTGCCATTCTATTGTATTACTTTTGCTGAGTATTTATTCAAAAGTGTTACTCAGCTAACAGTTTTATGACGATTAGTGGCACTGTTAGCCACAAAACTTTACTATTCCGTTCAATTTAAGACCACTTATGATGAGTTATTACGATTTTTCAACCATGTTATTTATCGGTTTATTCCCCTTTTATATAACCGGATAAATTGGTCTTACCAAATTACCTTGGTGAGTGGTTTGCAAATGTGGCAATATTGTTACCCATTTTGCTAAGTGGTTTCATCAGCTTATTTTGTTGTGCAACTTTTAACTTTTAATTTAATTGAGATCTCATAAATGAAACCTGTATCGACAGACTCTCAGCCTGAATCAGCAGTTCAGACGCCAGCTAAAGCACCTAACTCGCTTGCTATTGCCAATGACTACGGCATTGCGAAAGTGAACAAAACGCCATGGCAGTCTTTTATCTTAGCCATTTTCTCAGGTGCTTTTATTGCTATCGCCTTTGTTTTTTACATCTCTGTCACAACCGGTAGTGATGCAGGGTGGGGTTTAACAAGGTTTATTGGTGGAATGGCGTTTAGCTTAGGGCTGATGTTAGTGATTGCCGCCGGAGGGGAATTATTTACCAGTACCGTGTTAACCACTATTGGTTGGGTTAATAAGCGTATTACCATGAAGCAGCAATTACAGTGCTGGGCCAGAGTTTACTTAGGCAATATGGTTGGTGCACTAATAATGGTAGCGTTAATCATGATGGGGCGTTTATTTGAACTTGCTGATGGCCAGTGGGGCTTATCTGCACTGAATATTGCACAACACAAGCTTCACCATACCTGGACACAAGCATTTGTATTGGGGATCCTGTGTAACATTCTAGTCTGTTTAGGTATCTGGATGACGTTTGCGACTAAAGACCTATTAACTAAATGTATTATTGTTATTTTACCTGTAGCGATGTTTGTTGCTGCAGGTTTTGAACACTGTATTGCAAACCTATTTATGTTGCCATTTGGCATTGCGGTACAAAACTTTGCCCCAGATAGTTTCTTCACCATGATAGAAATGAGTCGTGATCAATTTGCCGATGTGAATGTGACCAATGCAATCTTTAATAACTTAATTCCAGTGACACTCGGTAATATTGTTGGTGGTGGAATATTTATTGGTTTAGGTTACTGGTTAGTTGAAAACGGTAGCTTTTCTTCTTTCACTTCAAAAGAAGTGTTAGACCCTGCTGTTAAGCCAGAAGCTGAGTAACTGTTAAAACAATAGCTGACTAGACTGATATCAAATAAAAATACCTCGCTAGCCACTAGCCATGCGAGGTATTTTTTTGGCTTAATTTAAGCTCCAAACTGGCCTGAACGTACCATAGTAGCTTACTTTAAAGAGGCTAAAATTACTGGTGTCATCAAAGTCGTCTTAGTGTGTTAATGAACTTGATCTGGTTTTAGATACAAAAAAGCCCAGCAATTTAGCGCTGGGCTTTTATCAAAATTATTTTATTTACTGAATGTTTTCGCTGTCGCCAAATTCACCCGCAAACAATACTGAAGATAAATAACGTTCAGCGGCAGAAGGCAGTACGACTACAATAGTTTTGCCTGCAAACTCTGGTAAAGCAGCAATTCGGTTGGCGGCAACGACTGCAGCACCCGATGAAATACCCACTAAAATACCTTCTTCTTTCATTAAACGACGTGCCATTTCAATAGCGTCTTCGTTGCTAACCGCTTCTACGCGGTCAACTAATGAAAGGTCTAGGTTGTCAGGAATAAAGCCGGCCCCAATACCTTGAATTTTGTGTGGGCCAGGTTGAATTGGTTGGCCCGCTTTCGCTTGAGCAATAACCGGTGAATCAACAGGCTCTACAGCAACAGAGACAATATCTTTGTTTTGTGCTTTTAAGTAACGGCTTGTACCGGTAATGGTACCACCTGTACCAACACCTGCCACAAACACGTCTACTTTACCTTCTGTATCGTTCCATACTTCAGGGCCAGTTGTTTTTTCATGGATTTCAGGGTTGGCTGGGTTACTGAACTGACCTAGTACCAGGTATTTTTCAGGGTTTGATTGGCGAATTTCTTCTGCCTTATCAATCGCACCTTTCATTCCTTTAGCGCCTTCAGTTAGCACTAAATTTGCACCTAAAGCTTTAAGCAGCTTACGGCGCTCTAAACTCATTGTATTAGGCATAGTTAAGGTTAATTTGTAACCACGAGCTGCAGCTACATATGCTAACGCAATACCTGTGTTGCCAGAAGTCGGTTCAACAATCTCTACGTCTTTAGTTAAGGTACCTTTTTTCTCGGCGTCCCAAATCATATTGGCACCAATACGACATTTAACACTAAAGCTTGGGTTACGGGCTTCTACTTTAGCTAACACATTACCGTTGCTTACACGGTTTAATCTAACAAGGGGTGTATTGCCTAAAGTATATGAATTATCTTCGAAAATTTTGCTCATGGATTGTGTGCTCCTATTTTTGCATTATCTAATCATAAACCTGAATCAGGAATTTAGAAGTATATATTTATTATTCCTTATTCCCTTTGGTTATAAAGGCCTTTGCTTTTATACTAAAGGCTAAAGTAATTTGTTGGCTTATTGAGCAATAAGCGCAGATTTGGCCTTTTATGGTCTGACCATACATTTACTTATAAGAAAAATCGCTACTTGAGCCTAGAATAAGCTAGTTTTGATTTCCTTATGTGGACATTATCCATCATCAAAAATAATGGTAACAATAATATGATAAAAGTCGTTATTTCAGGCAGTGGTCTATTTATTCCCCCTCATTCAGTCAGTAATGATGAATTAGTGATGAGTTACAATAGTTATGTGGACTTATATAATCAACAACATGCTCAAGTGATTGCCGATAATCAACTAGCGCCGTTAAGCTATTCATCCAGCGAATTTATTGAAAAAGCTTCGGGCATTCAAAGCCGTTATGTGATGGTGAAAGAGGGGATTTTAGACCCTGAAATTATGATGCCATTAATTGCTGATCAACCCTCTGACGAGCTTTCTATGCAAGCCAGTATGGGCGTAGAGGCAGCAAAATCTGCTTTAGCTCAAGCTCAAGTTAACGCCGAAGATATTGATTTAGTGATTGTGGCTTGTGCTTATACCCAGCGCGCTTACCCTGCGATTGCTATTGAAATTCAGCAAGCATTAGGTACTAAAGGTGTTGCATATGACATGTTGGTTGCTTGTTCATCTGCCACGTTTGCTATTGTTAATGCCATCAATGCTATTAAAGGTGGAACCGCAAACCGAGTGTTAGTCGTCAACCCAGAATTAACCTCACCACAAAGCAACTTTAAAGATAGAGATAGCCATTTTATTTTTGGAGATGTTGCTACCGCTGTTGTTGTTGAAAGGCAAGAACTCGCTCAGTCAGAACATGCATTCAATGTGTTATCAACTAGTTGTATGACAGATTACTCAAATAATATTCGCAGTAACTTTGGTTTTGTAAACCGTTGCGACCCTGCTAATGCTCAGACCCCTGACAAGCTGTTTCATCAACAAGGGCGTAAAGTTTTCAAAGAACTGTTGCCAATGATTTACCGTCATCTAGAGACACAATTTGAAAATGAACAAATTCAACCAGAGGAATTCAAGCGACTTTGGCTTCACCAAGCTAATATTAATATGAATATGTTTGTGGTGAAGAAGTTGTTAGGTGATGGAGTTGATGAGTTAACCGCACCAGTCGTGCTGAATGAATTTGCTAATACGGCGTCTGCAGGGTCAATCATTGCATTTAATAAATTTAATGATGACTTCAAAACGGGCGAGTTAGGCTTGCTATGCTCCTTTGGTGCTGGTTATTCTATTGGCAGTATCGTATTAGAAAAGTGCTAAAAAATTAGGTAAATACATTTGCGAATATTGATAATTGAAGATAATGAAACGGTTTCCAAGGTACTTAAACATCTTATTGTTCAAGAATTGGACTGTGAGGTAGATATTGCCCCCGATCTGACAACTGCGATTAAATTGCTAGATAAAAATAGCTATTTTGTTGTGGTGGCAGAATTAGATTTACCTGATGCGCCAGACGGGGAAATTGTTAAATTAATTCTTAATACATATCAAACCACCTGTATTGTATTAACCAGTAATTTAGACGCGGAACAACGTAAAAAACTGCTTAAATTGGGGATTGCTGATTATCTTTTAAAAGAAAATCGATACAGCTATCAGTATGTTGTTAAGTTGATTTCGCGTTTGCACCGTAATCAAAGCGTGAAGGTTCTTGTTGCAGACGATTCAGTGGTAAGCCGAAAGTTTGTGCGGGTTTTATTGGAGCAACATTTATTTCAAGTCATTGAAGCTGAAGATGGCGCAGTGGCGCTGAATATTTTATCAGAACAGCCTGATATTCAACTATTGATTACTGATTACAATATGCCCAATGTGGATGGGTTTGAGTTAATTTTACGAGTTAGAGAGAAACTCAGCCGAGAAAATATTGCCATTATTGGTTTATCTAATGACACCGATGAAAGCTTGTCTGCGCGTTTTATTAAAAATGGTGCAAATGACTTTTTACAAAAGCCTTTTGTTCATGAGGAATTTCACTGCCGAGTGCTCAATACATTAGACTCGCTAGATATGATCCGTCGACTTTGGGAAAAGGCAAACAAAGACTATTTAACCCGTGCTTATACTCGTCGTTATTTCTTCAAACTGCACCAGAATGACGTTTATGAATCTAGCCAATTTACTTTAGCTTTAATTGACATCGACTATTTTAAAAAGATTAATGATAATTTTGGTCATGATGTGGGTGACCACGTATTAGTTGAGTTTACTCGTCGGTTACAACACGCATTTGCCGAACACTTTACCGTAGCAAGGTTTGGTGGAGAAGAGTTTGTGATTGCTTTTAAAGGATTAGATAGCAGCAAAGCAACCACTTTAATGGATAAGTTTAGAGCGCAATGTGCGTCAACACCTATCACTACAGCTAGCGGCGATTTAGAAGTCACCTTTAGCTGTGGGGTTGCAACAGCTAATAGTGAAGATATAGATGCCTTGTTAGCAAGAGCTGATGAGTATTTATACGCAGCAAAACAGAATGGTCGCAACCAAATTATATCAGCTTAAAACCATATCTTTCGATTGAGTACCTATCATTATGCATGAAGCCTTTTACCGCCCCAGGGGGGAAGGTTTAATGTGTATCAAAACAGCGTTACCGACGTTTTTGAGGTTTTACATCACAGCATTACGTCTTTGTAATGCTGTGAATTTAGACAATAACTTATAAAACTAAGTCAACTTTCTGCCGACAAATAATACTTTATTTACAGTAACCAAGCGTAGCTCACCTTCATAAAATAGGTTTTATCTTTTTGGGTTAGCGAGTCTATTTCATCACTAGCTTTAAAGGCGTCAGAGTAGCCTAGGTAAAATACGCTTTGGGGATTAAGTTTATAACCGTAAAGTACCTCGTTACCTAAATCTTGAAATTTAGCATTAGGGCTCTGGTACAAATATAAGCTAGGGTCTCGTTCAATATTGGTATAAACGCTACTCAAGCGCAGAAAACTGTTAAGACTAATTTGCCAATTTAGTCTTATGTCACTTAAATTTGCGGTAAACAATCTGCCACCATCAACATCTAATGTTTGATAGCGATGAGAAACATCTAACACAATAGACTCGGTCACTTTCCATTCAACTTCGGGGTTAAACATTGTCAGAGTGCCTAATCTGTCATTGGCGAAGTCGATATTGTCACCATAATTGATGTCTAACTCTAATTTTAGCTGTTGAATAGGTAAGAAATTAGTGTAAAACCAACCCATTGTTTCATCAAAGCTTTGGGTATTATTTTCAATGTCGATATTGGCGGGGTTATGTCTACGTCCAACTCGTGTCCGTTGTACGACACCGGTAGAGACATAGCTTTGATAACCGCCGTCTAATGTTAAAAAAACTTCCGCTTCTTGCTCAAGCTTTTCACCTTGTTGAGTGTGGGTAATATCCCAGTCGCCACCAAACCTTATCTGACTAAAAAAGTGATCCGTTGGATACCAGCGGTAGCCACCACCTGCAACAAACTTAGCCGCATCAACTTTTTCAATAAAGCCCAAGTCAGCTCTAAAGTCATCACCTACAGATTCATACTGGGTGTTTGCATACCAATTACGTCTGTTGTGTTCATAGGTGAGTTTATACATGTCGCCATTAAACTCTCCTTCTTGTTTGGTCCGAAGTACGCGTTCGTTATAATCGCAGTTGGCGATATCGCAATCAGTTGGGATGGTATTACAGTCATCGCCATTACAAAATTGATTAAATAGATCCTTAGGGTATTGGGTTTGTGAAAAAGCATACTGTGCAGTGAAGGTGTCTTGTTCGCTAGGTTGATATTTTAAGTCGCTGCTGTAAACATAATTATGATAGTCATCAGACTGTTTTAACGTCACGACTGTGCCAATAGAGAAATCTCTGCTTGGATCGTAGCGATAGCGTGCCGCGACGTTATAACTTTCTTGGTCAATAGTCGCAATGTCAGAGCTTAAGTTACCTGGGATTAAAAACTGGGTTTGAATATCATTGGTCGCTAACACGCCGACGGTATGGTCGTCATTCTTACTGGTCAGTTTAACGCCATAGTCTGGCGAACTGATGTTTCTTGTGTGTATTAAGTTTAATTGGCTGTCAAAATAATCTTTGTTATCTAAAAAGAAAGCGCGTTTTTCTGGGTAAAACAACGCAAATGTATTATTCACATCAAGTTGACCAGCATCGGCTTCAACCTGTGAAAAGTCAGGGTTGATAGTGGCATTTAATAAGGTGGTTGGCGTGATTCCCCAACGTAAATCTAGACCCACTTCAACATTCGTTTCATCTTCCCAAGGCCCTTGAGGGTTAATGGTTCGATGATTATTTTGATTAGCCACTAAAGAGGGGGTAATTTGAATATCTTTGCCTTGTTTGGCTCCTTCAAGACCTTGCATTATGCCCAACTGACATAGTTTGCAGCTGACATTACGATCAATTCTATGGGTTGATAATCGATGGTTTTCATTACGTGGATAAAAACGTACGAGTTCGATGCCCCATTGTTGAATGGCCTTAGCATCGTCAAAATTAAATAACCGCAGGGGTAGTTGCACTTCAACTTGAAAGCCTTGCTCGGTAATTTTACCTTTACTGTACCAAATGCCGTCCCAAGCATCACTTTCTTGGCCTGTCAGTTCATTTTCAATTGAATCGTTTTGTGCGCCGTAAGGGTTTATAAAAAACTGGTAGGCTAAGCGAGTATTGTTGTAGGTATCGAGTTTAATTCCCACCATATCATCGCCCCATGAGCTATCTCTGTCACGGATATTAGCTCTAATTTCACTCGGGTTTGGATCATTAGCTATGAATGCAACGTATAAACTGGTTTGAGAGGCAAAAATTTTCGCTGTAGTTGTTACCGGAGCTGGTGTGTTTTCAGCGGGAGAGGTTTCATACTTCAACTCAACCACAGCAGCTTGTTGCCACTGAGGCTCGTTAAAATCACCATCAATTGACATTTCACCTTTTAAGGTAGGGATTTCGGTATAAAACTGATTGCTATCACCTGCATAAACACTAGCACAACTTAATAAGCTGACTAAAAATAGGCTTATTGTTTTTTTTATCATTACACATTCTTTTTATTATTTATTGAGTTAGCTTATTGTCGCAAAATAACAATTTGATTTCGAACCAAATAAAGCAAAAAAATCACCAAACGGTTGCCGTTTGGTGATTAAATTGTTGCAAAATATTAATGTAGTAAGGGTGTCTGCTGAGATAATGAGGTACAGCTTATGAGTCTTGACTGACTATTGGGTTTTTATATGCTTCACGATATTTATCCACCCACATTGCGGTAGCGCCGCAAATGGCTACTGGCATTACAATAAAATTAACAATAGGAATCATTGAAAACAATGTCACTGAGGCACCAAAACTGAAACTGGTTCCTTTGGTGTTTTTCAACGCGAACTTCATGTCATCAAAGGGGACTTTATGATTATCAAATGGATAGTCACAATATTGAATTGCCATCATCCATGCGGTAAATAAAAACCATAAAATAGGCGCGGCTGTTTGACCAATAACAGGAACCCAAAATAAAATTAAAAACAACAGCGCACGGGGTAAGTAATATTTAAGCTTTTGCCATTCACGCCCCATTATGCGAGGTAGATCTTTGATTAAGTCAACTGTTCCACCGGTATTGAGGTTTTTACCTGTGAGGTGCTGTTCAACCTTTTCGGCTAATAATCCGTTGAAGGGAGCGGCTAACCAGTTCATGACTGAACTAAATATGAATGACATCACCACTAACATGGTTAACACGGCAAGAGGCCATAAAAAAAAGTTTAACCAAGTTAAATATTCAGGTATTTCACCATTCATCCAAGTAAAGAGTTCGTCTAATTTTCCAATGGCAAAATACATTGCACCAGCAAACAAAAGTAGGTTAATTAACAAGGGGATAAATACGAATGCCCGCAAGCCGGGTTGCTTGATCAATTGAAAGCCTTCTAGAAAGTAATTCACACCACTTTTACGGATAGAAGGGAGATTAACAGCCATGAAATAAGTCCTTTTTTAATACAATACCCCGAGTTTGCCGCTCGATAAGCGATAAAACAAGCAGTAAACTGTATCTAAAAGCAAAAAATCGTTACAAAATGCGCCTCTATTGTTAAAGTAGCCGTCGAGTACTTTCATTTATCATTAATACCACCGGCAGCAATGCAACTAAAACAAATAAAACTTGCTGGATTTAAGTCGTTTGTAGACCCTACAAAAATCCCATTTGATCAACCACTGACCGCTATTATCGGGCCTAACGGCTGTGGTAAATCTAATGTCATTGACGCTGTTCGTTGGGTATTAGGTGAAAGTAGTGCCAAGCATTTACGTGGCGACTCCATGACCGATGTTATTTTTAACGGTTCTGCAGCCAGAAAACCCATATCAGTTGCCAGTGTTGAGCTGACCTTCGACAATAGTCAAGGGCGTTTAACTGGCCAATATGCTAGTTACCAAGAGATTTCAGTCAAGCGTCAAGTTAATCGAGATAGTGAGTCGAGCTACTTTCTCAATTCACAAAAATGTCGCCGCAAAGATATCACCGACTTATTTATGGGCACCGGTCTTGGCCCGCGTAGTTATGCCATTATTGAACAAGGGACTATTTCTCGTTTAATCGAATCTAAACCTCAAGATTTAAGAGTTTTTATAGAAGAAGCCGCAGGTATCTCGCGTTACAAAGAACGTCGTCGTGAAACTGAGAATCGTATTAAACATACCCGTGAAAACCTTGAACGGTTAAACGATATTCGTCAGGAGCTTGCCGTTCAAATTGATCGTTTAGCCCAGCAAGCGCAAGAGGCTAAACAATATCGCCAGCTTAAATCTCAAGAGCGCGCCTTACACAGCCAGTTGTTGGTGGGACGTTATAAAGAGTTGTTAGTGCAACACGATCTAGTACAAAGTCAGTTATCACAGTTGTTTCAGCAAGAAGAACAATTAACGGCACAACAGCAAACTTCAGAAACATTGATAATTGAACTGCAACAGCAAAGTCACTTATTAGTTGATGAAGAACAAAAATGGGTTGAGCAATATTATCAAGCTGGTAATCAAGTCACCAAACTTGAACAGCAGCTAAAGCACCAGCAGCAACAGGACTCTCGTCGTCAACAAAACCTTGAGCAATTAAAGCAGGCTATTGAGCAAGCCAGCGCAAGATATGAGCAAGTGAGTAATGAATTAACTCAGTTACTCACTCAGCAATCTGAGCTGCAACAACAAAGTGAAGCCATTGCCATTAACCTTGAAATGGTGACCGAGCAAGTTGATGAAGTCGAGCAATTAACCGATGCGCTAGTGCAGCAAAAAAATCAACAAAATAGCACTTATAACGACGCGAAAACTCAGTTAGCGGTATATCAATCACGATTACAGCATCAACAGGATTTATTAGAAAAACATCAACATAGCATTCCTGTGTTGCAGCATAAACTTGAGCAAATATCTCTGCAAGATTTAACTAATGAGCTCAATAAGCTGGAGCTAAGTTTAATTACATTGGCTGACAATGTGAGCCAACAGCAACAACTAAAAGCGCAACACCAAGCCGAAATAAAGCAAAAACAACAGCATTTAGAACAAGCGCAAGCTCAATACCAGAAAATCACCCATGAATTATCGACCTCCAGTGCTAGACTTGCGTTAATTGATGAGTGGTTAGTCGCCCAACAGGGCGATGATGCATTACCAAAAGTATGGCAAGTTATTGAGGTTGTTCCAGGATATGAAAAAGCGATTGACGTGGTGCTGCAAAACATTAGTCACTTAAATGTATTCGACTACCAAGCCAATGATGCCAATCAAATAAATAAAGGATTTGAGCGAAATCAGGCTTTTCAAAATGAAGCACTCAATAGTCCTGTTAATTTGGCTCCATGGTTTGAAAATGTAAGTTTTGTTGACGATCTTCCACAAGCTAAAACCTTATTAGCAACAATGCCAAATTCAATGCTGGTGGCCACAAAAGACGGCTACCTGGTTGGGCAGGGGTTCACTTTATCAATATCGCATCAGCAATCTGCAATCAGTTTACATGCTGAAAAAGGTCAACTGATGCTACGGGTTGAAGAGCTGACTCTGCAGGCTAGTGAATGTTTACAACATAAAACCGATGCGTTAACTGAGCTGGCGGACATGAATCAGCAACTTAATGTATGCCAACAACAGCTGCAACAATGGCTACTGCAACAAACTAGCGCCCAAGCGAAAATTGAAAGTGTGACTTTGCAGCATCAACAACAATTAGCGAGTTCAGCGCAATTATCGCAAGAATTACAGCAAGCTGAGTTGCAATTACAGCAAGACAAGGTCAACACCGAAGCATTATCAATGCAAGTTGAAGATATTGATGTTAAAGCCAAAGTGGCACAGCAGCATTATCAAAAAACAACCATTAGCTTAGAGCAAAGTCAATCAAAATTACGTGAGCTAAAAGCAAATAAGCAGCAGTTAGAAAAACAACTGAACCAGCTCAATCAAGGCTTGCAGCACATCAATACCCAAATTGCTGTGAGCCAGCAACAAGCTGAACAACAACGCGAAAAAGTGGCTGACTTAAATGAACGTTATCAAAACGAGCAGCTGCAGTCGCAATCAAATGGTGATCTGCCTCAAGTTGAGCTTGAAAAACTCAATGGCCAACTAGCAGAGCATCTCGATTTACAGCAAAGTATTCAACTAAAGTTAACCGCAAACCGACAACAACAAGCCGAGCTTCAACAACGTATAGATAGTTCAGTATCTATGCAAAAACAACAACTTGTCACGATGCAGGGCTTGACTAACAAGATAAGCACGTTAAAGTTACGTCGTGAAGGTTTAAATGGACAATCTGAGACGCAAAAGCAGTTAATTGATGAAGCAGACATTCAACTAGATACTGTGCTGGCAAGTTTAGATGAAAAGTTTGATGTAAAAAAATGTTCGCGCGAGCTTGATAATATTAGACAACAAATCGTTGAACTAGGCGCTATTAACTTAGCCGCCATTGAAGAGTATGATGCTCAACGTGAAAGAAAAGATTATTTAGATAGTCAAGATAGCGATTTAAATCAAGGCTTAAGTACGTTAGAAGATGCAATTCGTAAAATTGATAAAGAAACTCGAACTCGGTTTAAAAATACCTTTGACGCCGTCAATAAAGATTTAATGGCGCTATTTCCCAAGGTGTTTGGAGGCGGTAAAGCGTACCTTGCATTAACGGATGACAACTTGCTTGAAACAGGCGTGTCAATCATGGCTCAGCCACCGGGTAAAAAGAATAGTACCATTCACTTACTTAGTGGTGGAGAAAAAGCGTTAACCGCTTTATCATTAGTATTTGCCATATTTAGATTAAACCCAGCGCCATTTTGTATGCTGGATGAAGTAGATGCACCTTTGGACGACGCTAACGTAGAGCGATTCTGTCGATTACTGCAAGAGATGTCGCAAAGTGTGCAATTTGTGTATATTAGCCACAATAAAATTACCATGGAAATGGCAGATCAACTCATTGGCGTAACTATGCATGAGCCTGGGGTTTCGCGCATAGTCGCAGTGGATATTGAAGCCGCGGTCGCATTAGCTGACGCAGTATAAATAGGAATACATTAGACGATGGATGATTTACAACTGGTGTTGTTAGTTTTAGGTGCAATCGCAATTATTGCGGTGTTAGTGCACGGTTTTTGGTCAATTAGAAAACAACAACCTAAGTCTATGAAAGATAGCCCAATGGCTAATTTCTATAAAGAACAAGCCGACAATCGAGATGCTGAAGGTTTTGATAATGATGGTATCGGCCCTGTGCGTGTTCGCAAAGCAGATGAAGTTGATCCTCCGGTGATTAAACCGACGTTAAAAACAGCTCATGCCGTTGCCAGTAAAAATCAGCAAGCCACTGCTCCTCAAACAACCGTTTATGAAGAAACGGTACTTAAGGCTGCAACTGATGAATCTGCCATTCAAGCGGCTAAAATAACGGATGTTGAACCAACCTTTAACACTGATGATGAGCAACAACCGTCATTTTCAGCAGCAGGCCCCGCTCATAATGAAACCACTCAAACTGCACAACAGCAAAGCCTGTTTGCTGACGATGAGCCAACAAATGATCCACTAAACTTCGATGCCCCAGCAGAGCAAGTCTCTCAGGTTGAAGATATGAAGGTTGAAGCCGAGCAACCGACTGAAAAGCAAGAGCCTTTAGCTGACCCAACCGATGTACTTGTACTGCATGTAGTTGCTAAAGAAGGCGAATTACTTCAAGGCGCAGAGCTATTACCAGCCTTATTAGGCCTTAATTTCAAATTTGGCGACATGGATATATTTCATCGCCATATTGATAACGCCGGAACCGGCAATGTTTTATTTTCATTAGCTAACATGGTTAAGCCGGGTATTTTTGACCCAGATAACATGGAGCAGTTTGTCACAGAAGGCGTAGTATTGTTTATGACATTACCTTGTTATGGCGACCCTAAAATGAACTTTACTATTATGCTTAACTCGGCACTGCAATTGGCAGATGATTTAGGTGCTGAGTTGTTAGATGGCAGTCGCAGGCCGTGGGATGACAACGCCAAACAAGATTACAAGCGCCGCATTGAAGCCGCTTAACCTGAACCAACACTTTATTTAGCATAACAAGGCCGCAAATGCGGCCTTCATATTTTTTGTACAACGGATCAACATTATGCAAGCAATTAAGCAAGAAATTACCGATTTAACCATGACGTTAAATCAACACAATATTCGCTACTATGTTGACGATGCGCCCACTATTCCTGATGCCGAATACGATAGGCTGATGCAACGCCTAATTGAGTTAGAAACACAATATCCTGAGTTTAAATCTGCTGAGTCACCTAGTCAGCGTGTTGGCGGCATGGCTTTGGCCAAATTTGACCAAATTACCCATTTAAAGCCCATGCTCAGTCTAGATAATGCTTTTGAAGAGACTGATTTTGAAGCTTTTAATAAACGTATTACTGATAAAGTCGGCGCGGTAGAATATGTGTGTGAGCCAAAGCTAGATGGACTGGCTGTTTCTATTACATACCGCAATGGCTTGTTAGAGCGAGCAGCAACCCGTGGTGATGGTACCGTGGGTGAGGATATTACCGAAAACGTGCGCACAATTAAATCTATCCCCATTAAGTTACGTGGTGAAGGTTATCCGGAGTTGGTAGAAGTTCGCGGTGAAGTGTTTATGCCTAAAGCGGCTTTTGAAGCGTTAAACCAACGTCAAATTGCCAAAAATGATAAAACATTCGTTAACCCTCGCAATGCTGCTGCAGGCAGCTTGCGCCAGCTTGACAGTAAAATTACCGCATCAAGGGCGTTAGGGTTCTACGCTTATGCTTTAGGTGTTGTACAAGGTGATTCTCAGCCACTAGAGGCGAGTCATCATGGACAGTTAATGCAGCTAAAAGTGTGGGGGTTACCTGTCAGCCCTGAAGTTAAAGTGTGTGTTGATTTGCCTCAGGTGTATGCCTATTACCAAGATATTATGACCCGTCGCCCTGAACTTGATTATGAAATTGATGGGGTGGTAATTAAAGTTAATGATATTGCTCAGCAAACGAGTTTAGGTTTTGTGGCGAAAGCGCCTCGTTGGGCTATTGCTTATAAGTTTCCCGCTCAAGAAGAAATGACCTTACTTGAATCTGTTGATTTTCAGGTCGGGAGAACAGGGGCTATTACGCCAGTGGCACGTTTACAGCCGGTATTTGTTGGCGGGGTTACCGTATCAAATGCCACTTTGCATAATGCTGATGAAATTGCCAGACTGGGTGTCAAAGTTGGGGACACGGTTATTATTCGCCGTGCAGGGGATGTGATTCCTCAAATTGTAGCTATTGTGGCTGATAAGCGCCCTGATAATGCTTCAGCTATTACGTTTCCTGAACAGTGTCCCGTTTGTCAAAGTGATGTTGAACGAGTAGAAGGCGAAGCCGTTGCAAGGTGTACTGGTGGGTTATTTTGTGAAGCGCAACGAAAGGAAGCCATTAAACACTTTGCTTCCCGTAAAGCATTAAACATTGATGGTATGGGCGACAAAGTTGTTGAGCAATTGATTGATAAAGAACTGGTCAAAAGCCCAGCAGATTTATTCAGCTTATCAGCCTCAGCGGTGACAATGTTAGATCGCATGGCAATGAAGTCGGCAACAAAATTAGTTGCTGCCATTAATGATGCTAAAAATACCACTTTGCCACGTTTTCTTTATAGTCTTGGTATTCGTGAGGTAGGTGAGGCTACTGCTAATAATTTAGCGCAACACTTTAAAGATTTAGCGTTAATAAAAACCGCCACAATTGAGCAATTACTTGCCGTTGATGATGTGGGTGTGATTGTTGCACAGCATATTAAACACTTCTTTGAACAACCTCATAACCTTGAGGTTGTAGACCAATTATTAGCAAGTGGTATCACTTGGCCAGCAATTGAACAAATTGATGAAAATAGCCTAAGTTTAAGCGGGCAAACTTGGGTATTAACAGGAACCTTAACTCAACTCAATCGCAACGATGCTAAGGCTCAGCTGCAAGCGTTGGGGGCAAAAGTTGCCGGTAGTGTATCAAAAAATACCGATTGCTTAGTAGCGGGTGAAGCCGCAGGTTCTAAATTAACCAAAGCGCAAGAGTTAGGCGTAAAAGTCATTGATGAACAAGCATTGTTAGCAATGTTGAACTCATAATATGAACTTTAGCAATATTACCTGGCTTGACGATAAAGGGCATATAAAACCTCCCATTATGCTGTACTTGATATTGGTGTTTTTGGCCCGCGGCTGGTGCGTATTTGTTGCTTCTTTGACTCAATTCAATGATAGAGCAGGGCTGGTCAGATTATTCTACCCCTACAAGCAAGATTTTATTATGGCGCTTGTAGCGGGTATTGGAGCAGTGTTTGTTTATGGTTTGATTATTGCTGAACGCAAACGAAAATGGGCTAAATTCATCCCTTGGTTTAAGCGTGGAAGAATGCTGCTGTGGGTACTATTAATTATTGATGCAGCAATGTTAACTCAACGGCTTATTCATGATGATTTTATCTTTAAACTTGCTTATGGTTTGGACGCACTATTTTTATTTTGGGTTAGTCTATACTTATTAAAATCTAAGCGGCTATATCACTATTTTAATGACTGGCATGAAGTTGATGGTGAGTTGAATAAAAAGTCACCTTAAATCCGTTATTTAATCTATAGTTGGTAAGGGAACTCTAAAACTTATATCGGTGAAGGCACCTTTTTTGGCTAAACAAGAATTACTGCAAATTCCATTATCAAATCTTATTATTGGCCTCACGGTGAAGCTTCCTTTGCCGTGGACTAAGAACCCTTTTTTCATTAATAAAATAAAACTGGAACAACAATCTCAAATTGAAATCATCAAAGGGTTAGATATCGATTTTGTGTTTGTTGTTTCAGGGCATGATTTATTACCGATTATTGATGAAGAAACGTCTGAACCTGAAAAGCTTGAGGTGGCTGCCGAAGAAGTGGATTTCAAAGCCTTGGCAAAAAAATCCATGAGGTTGAGCCAAAAACGCTCGATAAAAGCCATTAATGATAGCCGTAATATTTTTGCTAATGTGGTCAGCGACCCTGAAGGAATGTATCGAGAATCGGCAACCTTAGTGGAAGATTTGTTAGCGCACTTAATTGAAACAGATAATGTGTATTTGTCGCTAGTCGATCATGGTGAAAAGGATGTCAGTATCACTTCTCATGGAGTGTCTATTGCTGTTTTGGCTATGGGGATTGCCCACTTAAATAATATGAGCAAGTCTGAAATACGCGATATTGCTTTAGGCAGCATCTTACATGATATTGGCAAACTTAAAGTGCCTGACGCCATAAGGCGCAAACAAAAAGACTTAACCGATCATGAAGTTAACTTTATGAAAACTCACCCCAGTTTGGGTTACGAGTTAGTCAGTCGAAGTGGGTTATTTCCTGAACCCATATTGGACATTATTTTACATCACCATGAATTTAATGATGGCTCTGGTTACCCAGATGGTCTTAGAGAGATAAAAATACCCATCGCAACCCAAATAGTCTCATTAGCAAACCATTACCAAGCCTTATTACATCAGTACCAGTCTCCACAATTGGCGCTAGGAGTGTTATTCAAGCGCAGTGAATATCATAATGAAAAACTGGTTTCAATGTTGGTCAAGCTGTTAGGGATATATCCTCCAGGCACTTTAGTAAAGCTGTCAGATGAGCAAATTGGTAAAGTAATGATGACTACTAGCAAGGTTAAAAAACCCCATGTTTGGACATGTAATGTCAGTGGTGGCAAGCCGCGCTTGCGTTTTTTAATTGATGAGGATGTTGAAATTGTTGAAGTCATTAAAAAAGAAACCTTAACCGATGGCGCAATAAAAACATTACAAGCGGATAATGTGATAAATTTCTATTTCAATCATTTTTCTAAGTAACCTGAGCTGTGGATAAGAGATTAGCTAACACACTAATTTATTTAAAGTATACTTTAAAATATATTTCTAGAGAGATATTTTTGCTTAGAACAAGGCAAATTTGTGCGTCAATAGCTAGTCTATTGCAAACAAATTTAACGCAGTTATCAGTAAAAATAGCCTCTAGAAAGCAAGTTGTTATCCGCGGTTCAGGTTAAGTAAGGTAACAAATGCAAAAAGTCACAATTATTGGCTGCGGGTGGTTTGGCTTTCCCCTTGCCAAACATCTCGTTGATCAAGGGTATATCGTCAAGGGGACTAAACGTAAAAAAGAAAACTTAACGGCATTAGTCGATTCAGGAATAATCGCTTACCCATTAAATTTAGCCGATGAGCATCTGACTGACTCCATCGATGAATTACTCGATTCAGACATCATCATTATTAATCTTCCACCCGGTCTGCGCCGTGGTGAAACCCATTATCTTAGCCATTTAAATCGCTTGAAGTCTGCCATTGGCTCAAGACAATATCAAAAGCTATTTTTTATTAGTACCGTAGGCGTTTACCCCAGTCATGATAACGTTGTTACCGAAAATGATAGCCAAGTTCATAGTCCGGTGAGTGACATTTTATTGCAAGCCGAAGCGCTGTTTTCGAGTATGGCTAATGCCTGCATTGTGCGTTTTGCGGGATTAGTTGGCCCTAAACGTCACCCCGGGCGATTCTTTGCTGGCAAAACCGATGTCAGTGGCGCCGATGCCATCGTTAATTTAGTGCATCTTGATGATTGTGTAGCCGCTGTAAGCCAATTAATAAAAACAGCTAACCTAGCAAAGGTTTATAATTTATGTGCGCCACAACATCCTACTAGGGCAGAGTTTTACACTCAGGCCAGCATTCATTTAGGGTTGCAGCCTCCTGAGTTTAATCAAACACCCATGGCAAGCAAAACGGTGGATGGGCAAAAAATCACTCAAGAGTTGGGGTATCAATATATTTACTCTGACCCCATTAAAATGCTTGATGCTTGCTAACGTTGCATCAGTTATAATTGCGGTTTGATTTAGGTGTAAGTTCAAGGTGACAACCTCATGGTAGATTTTCCATTATTAGCAGGCGATGAATACGTCGAGCTGTACAAAGTGTTGAAGGTACAAGGTCTGGTCAATGGTGGTGGCGATGCAAAGCATGTTATTACTGAAGGTCAAGTAACCGTTAACGGTGAAGTTGATACCCGTAAACGTAAAAAATGTGTTGTTGGTGATATCATTTCATTTAACGGTGAAACCGTTAAAATTGTAGCTGCAATTTAAGGAACCCCCATGCAATTTCCAGATGACGATAATGGACAAATGTTGGCCGCGATGGCCGAATCAGGTATTGACTTAACCCGTGAGCTTGATGTTGATTTTTTCTTAGTTTTTGAAGATAAGCGTGATGCTGAATCTGCACTAGAAGAGCTAAGCCAACAGCAAGCAAACGGCGAATTAGAGCTTAACTTTGACGAAGAAACCAGTCAGTGGGAAGTCATCGTCTGTTTGACGATGGTGCCCGAGTATGAAGCATTAGTGGCCAAAGAAACGCAATTAAATGATTTCGCAAAAGAGTTTGACGGTATTTCTGATGGTTGGGGTGTTATGCAGCACCAAGAAGGTGATGGCGAATTTGCCGATGACGATCATCAATGTGATGAACATTGTCAGCACTAGCAAGATAATCACAGCAAGTATTGATGGATTTTCAGGCGCTTGCTAATGAATTGTTACTAAAAGCCACCTTTATAGGTGGTTTTTTTGTTGTCAAAAACTTAGGATGCATGTCATACAAGCAGTAAATGGATGAATTACAATGGCTAGGCATATCAGTTTTGGCACCCCAGTTAATGATGCAGAGCGTTGGGCATTTGCATTATTATCCGACGAACTTCCCGAAGATTATTTATTACTCACGAATGTTGAAATACCCACGCACTCAGGCCAAGCCATGGAGGTAGATGCGCTTGTTATTGGTGAGTGGGGCGTTTATGTGGTTGATGTGAAAGGCTATATTGGACGATTAAACGCCGGGTTACATGCTTGGTCACTGGATGGCCGTGATGTCGACAACAGCTTATCAAAAGCCAATTATGTGGCAAGAGTTCTGGCAGGGCGTTTAAAGCATAAAATTCCCGTTGGAGTTTATGCACCTTGGTGTCAAGGTATGGTATTTGTGACTGGCCGTAAAGGTGAAGAAATTCTGGTTGAAAAAGACCATGGCAAACTCAGTATTTATACCCCAAGTAAAATTATTGCCGCGTTGACCAAAGAGTGGGGGTTGACGGCACCGCACAAACATCAAGTTACCGATGCCCAAAAAGAAATGGTGTTAGATACCATCGGGCAAGTTGCGATTGTTGAGCAGCGTAATAATAAAATTCAAGATTTCATTAAACTCAAATGTCTGTTTTTACAGCAAGGTCTAGAAGTTTGGCAGTCAGAGTACAACCCCGGAGGTTGGACGGCTCCTTGGTTACTTAAAATTTTAGTGATGAACCAGTTTGAGACTCAAGATGAAGCCGAAACCCATGAACTTAAATTACGCCAAGACTTTAAACGCATGCAGTCGTTATCTGGTTGCAGTTGCGTACCGTTTTGTGCGCCATTGATTGATGATGGCGAGCAATTAGTGCTGCCCATTAGAATGCCGCGCGGCATTCCGCTGAATATTTTTGAGGTTGAACAGCAAAGCACTTATCAATTATTAGAGATTTTACGTCGAAGTATTGGTGGGGTTCAGCAAATCCATCGTCGAGGGTTTACCATTGGCGGGTGGGAAAGTAACTGCATCTTTATCTCGGATGATGCAGATGTTGAATTTATTGATATTAAAGACAACCTAACAAACGCTGAAGATATTGCTCAATATGCGGCGGCGTTTTTAACCTTGGCTGAACGAACAAGACAACCGCGCATTTACCATTGGTATCGTGATGCTGCTAAGGGAAAAACCGTTGATGTAGATGCAGTGCGCTGTGATATTTCGGCATTGATTGATTTAGGCGTATGCGACACAGCACAAAATTATATTGCTATTGAGCGTGGTGCGGTGGTTGATCATCATTACCGTTTGGTGCGTTTTATCAGCGGCACTGAAAGAAGCCAAATTTGGCAAGCAACTCATATACAAGGAAATTATTCCTGTGTGGTCAGCATTTATAAAGATGTTGATACCCAATGGGCATCCATTAGTAACACTTATCGTAGCTTGGCTAAAATTTATCACCCTCATATTGAGAAAGTATTAGGTTTTGGACAATTACCACAATCTAATGATCTGTTTATTGCCCGTTCATGGGCACAAGGTGAAGAGTTAAATGAAGTTAAAAGTATTGAACAAGGTCAACCCTTTAGCTGGTTTGTGCAACTGTTAACCGCTTTACAATATATTCATAGTTTAGATATTTATCATGGTGCCATTTGCCCACAAAATATTATTTGTTCTCAAGGTAAAGCCACATTAGTTAACTTTGGTGTCGGCGTTGATGTTGCAACAACGCATTATGCGTCTAAATATGCTGACCCCAATTTATGGGCGGTAGAAGGTGAAGCTGAAAAAGACTTATATGGTTTAGTGGCCAGTTTTGTTGATGCCCTAGTGCCTGATAATTTTAAAGGTGATTATGGGGCAGATGGTATTGTTAATGCGCTTATGCAATATGATCGCGCTTGGTTAGGTGATGCGTTATTTGATGCTTGCTTGAGCATCTTAAAGTTTGAATTTACCCTCACACCCGGTAAGTCTTATGTCGAACAACTGGGCTTAAATGAACAAGAAGTCTTTGGGGCAGGGTTGTAACGTTAAAACCAAAATTTGATACATCTGCAATAAAAATTGACAGTTGATGTATAAAAAAGCCTCAGATTATACACATAGCCCGAGGCTTTATTAATTTCTACTACGGATACTTTGTAATTCTGAGTTAAAGCGGGTTTAATAGCTCTCTTTACTCTGCAACCCAATACTTCATGTTTGAATTAACCTTACAAATAGCCGTTATACTTTTTGCTGTCGCGTTACTTGCTGGCTTTATTGATGCCATTGCAGGAGGTGGAGGATTATTAACTATTCCTGCATTAATGTGGGCAGGACTCCCCCCCGCAGCCGCATTAGGCACTAATAAATTGCAAGCCTGTGGCGGCAGTTTTTTTGCCAGCTTGTATTTCATTCGAAAAGGCATGGTCAATTTATCTTCAATCAAACTATCTCTCGCTTGCGCTTTTGCGGGCGCGGCAGTTGGAACCATTTTGGTGCAGATGATTGATGTTGAAATTCTTAAACTGGTGTTACCTTTTCTGATTCTGGCCATCGGTTGTTATTTCTTATTTTCAAAAAAGATTTCAGAAGATGATAAACAACAAGTGCTTACTCCAACGGTGTTTGCATTTACTGCCGCTTTAGGTGTGGGCTTTTATGATGGTTTTTTTGGTCCCGGTACAGGTAGCTTTTTTGCCTTAGCGTTTGTTTCGCTGGCGGGTTTTGGTTTAGCTAAAGCCACAGCACATGCCAAGGTACTTAACTTTGCTACTAATATTGCGTCATTGATATTTTTTATTATTGGCGGCCAAGTGGCTATTGTTCTGGGGCTGATCATGTTAGTCGGTCAAGCCATTGGTGCAACATTAGGCTCACGTTTAGTGATGACAAAAGGGGTTAAAATTATTAAACCTTTGGTAGTGGTGATGTCTTTTGCAATGAGCATCAACCTATTGTGGTCGCAGTATATGTAGCATCGTACTATTTGTAACAACACGGTATCTGTAACATTGCAGTCACTATTTTATTTACCATAAAACATGATAAAAACTTGGATATTATGCGCATTATTCATACATCAGACTGGCATTTAGGTCAGCACTTTTTGGGTAAGAGTCGCGCTGCAGAACATGCAGCGTTTATGCAATGGCTGCTCGAGCAAATCCAGCGTTATCACGTTGATGCGTTAATTGTAGCGGGAGATATTTTTGATACAGGCACACCGCCAAGTTATGCCCGCAGTTTATACAATCAGTTTATGGTGGATATTCAAAAAACATCTTGCCAGATGATTGTCTTAGGCGGTAATCATGACTCTGTAGCCACATTAGGCGAGTCACAGCAATTATTAAAGTTTTTGAACGTGACCGTTGTTCCGGGTGTTGCTGAAGCATTAGCCGAGCATGTTGTAGTGATTGAAACCAATAACCAACCTAGCGCAATAGTGTGTGCATTACCTTATATGCGCCCTAGAGACTTAGTGCTTAGCCAAGCTGATGAGTCTAGCCATGACAAACAGCATAAATTGGCCAATGAAATTGCTCAAAAATACCAACAATGTTTTGCGTTAGCACAACAAAAAAATGCGCAATATGAGCATCGTTTACCCATCATTGCCACCGGCCATTTAACCACCGTAGGAGCCAGTACTAGCGAATCTGTACGCGATATTTATATTGGTAGCTTAGATGCCTTTAATGCCAATTTATTTCCCCAAGCTGACTACATTGCTTTAGGGCATATTCACCGACCGCAAAAAATAGCCAAAACCGAGCATATTCGTTATAGCGGCTCGCCAATTCCATTAAGTTTTGATGAGTTAAATGGTCAAAAAAGTGTGTATTTAGTGGAATTTGATCAAGCAAAATTAGTTCAAGTTGACGCTTTGCCTGTGCCAAGGTTTCAAGCTATGGCAAGTCTTAAAGGTAACTTAGCTGAAATTGAATCTCAGTTGGCGCAATTTGCCCTTGCTGATGTTAGTGACGAACCTCAGCAGACAACTTGGTTAAGTATTGAGGTGGCGCAACAAGAATATCTTTCTGATTTACAGAATAAAATCAGTGAATTGACTCAAGGTTTACCGGTTGAAATTTTGCAACTTAAGCGCCGCAGAAAAACTTATAACCCGTCAGCAACACAACAGGAAAATGAAACATTATCAGAGTTATCGGTTGAGGAAGTATTTCAGCGTAGGCTAGCAAAGGAAGACTTTAGTGGCGAAGACTTACAACATAAAAAGCAACGTATAAACCAGTTATTTGTTCAGGTGGTTGATAAGGTTAATCAGCAATTAATGGCTACTGAGGATAAACAATAATGAAAATACTCAGTATTCGATTAAAAAACATCAATTCATTACAAGATGAATGGAAAATTGATTTTACCCAGACGCCCTTTAAAGATAATGGTTTATTTGCCATTACCGGTCAAACCGGCTCAGGCAAAACCACATTATTAGATGCTATTTGTTTAGCGTTATATCACCGCACACCCAGACTGAAAGTCATTTCAAAATCAACTAATGAGCTAATGACCCGCGGTACCAGCGAATGTTTAGCGGAAGTAGAGTTTGAAGTAAAAGGCAAAGCTTATCGTGCATTTTGGAGCCAAAGACGCTCAAGAGGGCAAGTTGATGGCAACTTACAAGATGCTCAAGTCGAGCTAGCCGAAATTAATAGCGGCAAAATTCTTGCCAGCCAAGTTAAACAAAAAATTGAGCTTACTGAGGCAATAACTGGATTAGACTTTGCCCGCTTTACCAAGTCGATGATGTTGTCTCAAGGCGATTTTGCCGCATTTTTAAATGCTGACGCCAATGACCGAGCCGAACTGTTAGAAGAACTTACAGGAACTGAAATTTACGGGCTTATTTCAGAGCAAGTTCACCTACAGTATAGCCAAAGTAAACAACAACTTGAGTTGCATAAAGCACGTATGGGCAGTATTGAGTTGCTTGGTGAGCAAGAAATTAAACAAAAGCAAAGCGTTATAGCCAACGAGCAACAGCAAAGCGAACAGTTACAGCAACAGCTTACCCAGTATACAGATTACTTATCGTGGGCTGACAAACTGGCACAATCAAAGCAGCAACTTCAGCAGCAACAACAAGCTTATGAGCAGGCTAATCAAGCGCTAGAGCAGCAGCAAGCGCAACTTGCCAAACTTGACTCTTCTGAACCTGCTGAAAAAATTCAGCCAGTTTTTACTGCACTAAATAAGTTATTACATCAGCAGCAGGCACTAGAGGAAACTCATCAAAATCAAGCGGCCACCAAGCTGACATTAGCGCAAAATGTTCAGCAAGCTGAAACGGTTGTGGCTCAACATAAACAGCAATTGAATCAACTGAAAGATGAGCATAATCAACTGCTGAATATTATTGAGCAAAAGGTACAACCTTTAGATAATCAACTGGCACAAGTGGAATTCAAGCTAACTGAAAAAACACAGTCAAAGCAACAACAGCTTGAATTACAACAGCAACTGGAACATAAGTTAACCCAGCTTACCGCTGAACTGACTCAATCGAGTCAGGTGCTTGAGCAATATAATCAACAAATTGCACAGTTTCCTCAGGGGAAAGTGATTCATGCTCAGATACCAGCATGGCTGCAGCAAGTGGATAATATTGCCAATAATCAGCAACAACTTGATGTGTTAATCAAAGAGCTGGCTCAGCAAAATCAACAAGCCCAAGGCTTATCAGAAGGTCATGCGGCGTTGCAGCATAAACAGCAACAAGCTCAGCACAATAGCGCAGAGTTAACGCAGCAGCTTGAACAAAGCCAACAACAACTGACCAGTCAATTAAATGGTGTGAGTGAACCTGAGCTGCAACAGCAATACCAACAGTTAGTTGACCAACAAGTACAGCGCAGCCGATTACAGTTTTTACAGCAGTCTTATCAAGACAGCCTTGGCTCTAAACAACAATTAACTCAGCAGCAACAAGCATTAACTCAACAGCTGACACCGTTAAATCAATCATTACAGCAAATTCGACTAGATTGGAAAAATCAAAACCAAAAGGTTGTTGATTTGAAAACTATTTTAAAACAAGAACAACAAATTGTTAATCTTGAACAAGAGCGTGCAAAATTGGTTCAAGGAGAGCCTTGTGCATTATGCGGCTCAACAGAACATCCATTGGTGGAACAATATCAGTCGATCAACATGTCTGACACTGAAGTGCGTTTACAGCAAAGTTCAGATCAGCTTGAAAGCTTAAAACAGCAGGGTGAACAGGCTAAATTAGCGCAAAACAAATTAGAAAATCAGTTGCAAGTAAACAGCCAGCAACACCAAGTGGTTGATGAGCAAATTGCTAAGTTAACCCAAGAGTTTGCCCAAATAGCGCAACAAATACAGCTTAACTTAGTGATTGAGTCTAATGAATTAGCTGATTATGTGACTCAGCAAGCTGACACTCAGTCTCGGTTATCTAGTCAGTTAACTCAATATCGTCAGCTAACTCAAACACATCAACAATTAACCACCCAACAGCAGCAATCGGTGACCTTAGCTGAACAATTACAACATGAGTTATCACTCGCTGAGCAACAATTGCAAGGCTTACATACATCAATCAGTGCAAATACCGAAAAGCAACAGCAACTCACACAAGGTATTCGGCAACTCAGTGAAGCATTAATTGATTCGATTAAAAAAACTGATGTGCAGCTTCCTGAGGTTGACGAACAAAGCTTACACAGTGATTTAAGTATTTGGTTAACTCAGTTAAAAACTCAGATTGATGATTGGTATCAAGCCAATGAGCTGCAACAGCAGGTTAGCCAACAAATCAGTCAGCTGACAGTGCAAAACACTAGCTTAACTGAACAACTGCAAGCGGCTGCCGCTCAATTGCACACTCTTGATACGCAGCAACAACAGTTACAACAAGAGCTAACGAAATTAATTGAGCAACGTAGGGCGCTATTTGCTGACAAAGATTGTGCCATTGAAAAACAAACCAGCCAACAGCGGCTTGAGCAGCAACAACAGCAAACAGAGCAGCATGCGGACTCATTAACTGCGCAACAGCACCAGTTGGCGACTATTAGTGCGCAAAGTGAGGCGAGCCAGCAGCAACTTACTCAGTTGAATGCAGAAATTAATGAGACTAAGCAAACCTTTGAATCATTATTATCAGCCAGCCCTTTTGAGTCACAACAGCAATTTGAGCAAGCTATTTTATCGGCTGAATTAAAAACTGAGCTGCAAAACTTAAAACAGCAATTACATCAGCAATGCTTTGAGGCGCAAACATTAATGACACAAGCTCAACAAGCCGTTACTGAGTTTGAAGCCCAAGGGCAAAGGTATTTAGCGCTGGATATATCTATTGCACAAGCACAGCAATTACAACAAGAGTGCCAGCAACAGTTAACTACCAAGCAGCAAGTACTATGGCAGTTAAACCACGAGCTTACAGAAGATAGCCATAAGCGAACTAGTCAGCAAGAGTTGGTTAATCAATTACAACTAATGGAACAAGCTCATGATGACTTAAGCTACTTACATGGCTTAATTGGCTCGCAAAAAGGTGATAAGTTTAGAAAGTTTGCCCAAGGGTTAACTTTAGATCATTTAGTGACTCTAGCTAATCGCCAATTAGAGCGTTTACAAGGACGTTATTTATTGGAAAGAAAGGATACTGAAGCATTAGAGCTGCAGGTGTTAGATACTTGGCAAGGTGACGCTATTCGCGATACTCGAACCTTATCCGGTGGTGAAAGCTTTTTAGTGAGTCTAGCGCTGGCTTTGGCACTTTCTGATTTAGTCAGCCATAAAACCAGTATTGACTCGCTGTTTTTAGATGAAGGTTTTGGCACCTTAGACAGTCAGACATTAGATATTGCCTTAGATGCGCTAGATAACCTTAATGCATCAGGCAAAATGATTGGGGTGATTAGTCATATTGAAGCCATGAAAGAAAGAATTGCAGTACAAATAAAAGTCAACAAGATGAATGGGCTAGGGATCAGTAAGTTGCAAAGTCAATTTGCAATTATTTGACACATTTTAAAAGTTGAAATTACTCAAGTCTGCACTGCTATTGATGTGTAGCGCAAACTTTAATGAAAAACTGATCATAATTTATTTGTAAAGCGTCGATAATTTGGTATAAATGAGCCCGTATTAAGCATATATAGTATAAATTTGTATCATTTGATACGTATTGAGTTGCTAAACGACTTCCCTACATTAAGTCTTTTTACATCGTTTTAGCACTCTTTTGATAATTTGCTGAAAATGAGAAAAAACAATACAGGCAAATAACATTTTACCTAGGCGGAACGACGATTGTTAACAAGTAAATTATCTGGCTTTCAAAAGCCAATGGCGCGGTTGAGTAACCTGCCTAATTTTCATAAAAAAGTATTAATGGCGAGCACATTGCTCGTCGGAGCCGCTTTACTTTGGCCAACTCCGCAAGAGTTCTCAGTACAACGTATTCCAGTAGCATTAGATTTAGAGACATTGATACCCGATCTAAATGATTCAGTGCCACAAGCTGACATTTATGAAGAACCCGCTCCTATTCTTAATCATGTTATTCAAGAGGGCGATACCTTAAGTAAGCTGTTTGAAATGGCAGGTATTGACCAGAAAACCATGTATAAAGTGCTTGAGGCTGATTTAGAGGTTTTAGCGTTAGATACTTTATTACCCGGTAACACTATTCAATTTTGGGATGATGAAGCCGGCAATTTAGCCAAAATGGAGTTGTATTTTAATCCTGCTCATCAAGTAGTGTTTACTCGCTTTGATGATGGGACATTTGGGGTTGAAGACATCAACATTGAAGGTATTTGGCAAAATCGTATTATCGGTGGAGAAATTAATGGCTCTTTTTACTTGTCAGCTAAGGCGGCGGGTTTGAGTGCTGCTGAAATTGCCAAAGTTGAAAACTTACTCAAAACCAAACTTAATTTTGCCCGAGAGTTGAGAGCGGGAGATACCTTTTCTGTTTTGATGAACGATCAGTTTATTGAAGGAGTATCAACGGGCAATACCAATGTTGAAGGGGTTGAAATTCACACCGGGCGACGTAACATCAGTGCGTTCCAGTTTAGTGATGGCAACTACTATGATGAAAAAGGCCAAAGTTTAGCGCCTGCTTTCCAGCGTATTCCACTGAATAAAAACTACCGTTTAAGCTCAAGGTTTAACCCTAAACGCAAACATCCTATTACCGGTCGTGTACGTCCACATAATGGTGCCGATTTCGCCACGCCAGTGGGTACGCCAGTCGTCGCCCCAGGTGACGGTGTTGTAACCTTAGTTGCAAACCATGCATTTGCCGGTAAGTACGTGGTTATTGAGCACGACAATAAGGTAAAAACTCGCTACTTACACCTATCAAGATTCAAAGTACGTAAAGGGCAGCGGGTTAAACGCGGACAATTAATTGCTTTATCGGGTAATACTGGTGCTTCAACAGGGCCACATTTACATTATGAATTTCATGTAAATGGTCGTCCAATTGACCCAATGAAAGCCAATATTACAGAAGCGAAAACCTTACCGAAACAGAAGTTATCGGAATTCCAATCGATTGTTCGCAGCCGTAAAATGATGATGGAGTTAGGGTAAGTTGCCTTCCTTAACAGCTATGCTCGAAAGGTTTATTTAACGCAATCCAAAGCAGGTTCCGGCTCAAAATCATTACCGGAATGACGTTAGTTGCAGCCTTGCCGGTATGGCGTTAGTTACCGCTTTGCCGGTATGACAATGGAACCGCCCCCCAGCACCGTCATCCTCGAGATCTTTTATCGAGGATCTGCTTTATGATTTAAGCACCTTAGCCCAAAAAACTGTCTAGGTCATAAACAATTGATAAAAATCACTTTAATATGGCGACGATCCAACTTCTTCTGCCACAAACCATACTCTTATATCAAACTCTAACTAATGATAATCGGCCAGCATAAAACGATTCTAGCCGAAGCCTTCGGGCAGCCTTTGTGGTTTATTTCTACTACGTTATCGGTTTTTTATGTAGGCCAGATACATGTCAAAATCTCTATCTTGTATAAATTTACCACAAAGGGCGGCAAAACAAGCTTCAAAACTCAACAGACCCTAGTGACTGGTTACATTTACTCAGTTTAATTGATTGTTCAGGTTAGCTAAGTATTGAGTTACACAATAACTATTACCAAAAACATTATCAGTAGTAATATCTAACTTACTTAAAAGTTTTATTTCATTGCTAGACAGTTGTTTTCTTATCGCTAAGTTCTTTGCGTATTCATTTTTTACAGCTTTTGATACATCCGGTATATTTATACCACGCTCCTGACGCTCAATATCAACCCAAGAAGCAAGCTCCTGATAGCTACTTTTGATCTTATCTTCCATGAGAGGTAATAAAAGTTCCATAGGTAGGTTAGATTTTAGCGGCTCTCGCGAAACATTAGAAATAAAAGGCCCAACCCCTCCAAAGTTATAGTTCTGCGCCCCCCAGTAAACGTACTTCACTGCCTCTACAATGTGATCAAGAGTCTCTTGATTTACTTCGCCTGCTTTGCGATAACTAGTCTTAGCAGAAGATATAGAACTAAGAACTAGCTGCTCTAGAGCATAATGAGAAGCCCCTATAATTAAAAGTTCCTTGGCTATCTCGTCTTTAGTTTTATTATCCGCAAAAGGGTTCTGTACATAAGCAACCATCGCCCACTTATCACCGTTAACAGCCAATTCTCTCAACTCTTCTAACGGTAGCTCTTCGTAGGATATAATCAGGTTATTATTGGGGTAACCTACTTCCTCTGCATAAGATGAATTAGGGCTTTTAATTCTAGCTTTACCTTGAAAAACATTCCAATCATTCACTTGATCATTAGCATATCTCAAGTCTTCTTCATTTAATTCTATATCTGCAATGCACCAATCATCAGAATATTTCTTTAGTTGAGACACATCTTTTACTTGTACTTGCAGATTCGCTGGTTTGGGTGTCGAAATCTGTTCACTTTCACCCTCGGTCGAATTTGTAGATATTTTATCCGTCGTCAAACTTTTTTTGACATTAATGCCTTCGCCTAAATAAGGTTTACTGCTATCTACCGAATGTTCTGCATCAGAATATGACAATCGGTTTTGACTGAAATAGGTGTAGCAAACCAAACAGAGTACCCCCCCACCTAAAATCACCTTTTTATTAAAATATCTCATAAATTACCTATAAAAATACATTAAGGGCAAGATGTTGTCTGAGTAGCCTTACCAACTGCACAAACATCTATTTGATTATTCCTTCTAGATTCAGCGATGTCTTTACATTGATTATATTGGTCGATAGAAATAGTCCCATTAAAGACAGGTGTACCACCATTCATTGAAACACTGCCTTCCCCACTACAGGTCGTAGATAAGAATGTCGAATAGTCACTACTAGCTTGTGCCTTACAAGTTGTATACCGAACTTCAACATTTTCTAGACAAATTTGACGAGATGTGTTCTGCGCAACTAAATCAGGACACTTTTCTTAAGGAACTTTGCTCATAGTCTACTGGCGACAGATCACCATTAGCTGTATGAAGTCGTTCTAAGTTGTAATAGCGCATATACGCCGTCACATCATTTCTCATATGCTCACGATTTGGTTGTGGGACTTTCAACAACCAATCATGTTTTAAGCTGCCGAAGAATCTTTCTACAACAGCGTTATCCCAACACGCACCAACGTCCCCCATACTCGCCCTAATCCCATATTTGGCTAACAGTTTTCGATAATGCTTACTGGTATATTGTGAGCCTCTATCGCTGTGAAATACTAAGCCTTTTGGTGGCTGGCGTAAGTTATAAGCTTTCATCATCGATTTACTTTCCAAGTCAGCAGTCATCCGTTTATCAATATGCCAGCCAACAATACGACGTGAGTATAAATCCATAACGATAGCTAGATACACCCAACCTTCGCCAGTTCTGAGGTACGTCACATCACCAGCCCATACCTGATTTGGAGCCACAGGATTAAAGTTCTGATTCAACAGGTTATCAGCAACGGCATCACTGTGCTTACGTTTGGTTGTTACCTTGTAAGCTACTCGTTGAGTAACAACTAAACCAAGTGTTGCCATTAACTTTTGCACGCCATAATCACTGACGTTAAAGCCCTCTCTGCGTAACTTCTTTCCAAGTTCCCGATAGCCCAAGCTATTTCTACTTCTCTCGAAGAAACGCTTTGCCAGTCGGTATAAATTCAGTTGCTTTACTGTGATTATTTTAGCTGGCCGTTTGAGCCAAGCGTAATAAGCACTGCGACTTACTTTCATCACTTTACAGAGCTTAACTACGGGAAATACCGAAGATAACTGCTTAATCGTTTTAAACGTTACTTGGTTTCCTTGAGCAGGAGGGCGCTGGCCTTTTTTAGTATCTCTTTTTCCATCCTTAGCTCTTTGTTTTCCTTTCGTAGCCTTAACAGCTCAGCTCGTTCATCCGCATTTAAACTGGCTCCATCTTGCTCTGCTTCAAATTTAGTTTCCAGTTATAAAGTAACTTATCTGTGATACCTAAAGACGCTGCTGCCTTTGGTACGCTATAACCTTGCTCGGTTACCAATGCTACGGCTTCTTGTTTAAATTCTGCCGTGTAACTTCTATTTGTTCGTTTTGTCATTTAACACCTCAATAATTGGATTATATTCCATTATTAAAGTGTCCTGTTTAATTAAAGCAGATCAATTTATATAGGTTTTCAAAATAATTCCTTTGTATTTTGTCGATTAGGTTTTGTACAGCCAAAATAAAGGAAGGAGGGTTTTACCAAAGGAATAATCAAAGGATATAACTTTATATTTTTCTGATAGAGTCCTTTCTACAACAGAGCCAATTTCCTTATTTGCACTATATGGTTAACTTTATAAGCATGGTTTGTCAACCCTTAAAGGGTTTTATTACAAGTGGCTGTCACGGCATGATCATTATAAATTCAACTAACCAGAGAATTAACGGTTATATCAAGTAATAAAAGCTATCTTGGTTACATAAATATGAGTGTGGACTTTTCTGGAACACTTTAATTCAATTACAGACCATCACATTGAGCGATGCAAGCAACACAAACTTAATTTTGCTCGAGAACTCAGAGCTGGCGATACCTTTTCAGTTTTGATGAACGATCAGTTTATTGAAGGAGTATCAACGGGCAATACCAATGTTGAAGGGGTTGAAATTCACACCGGGCGACGTAACATCAGTGCGTTCCAGTTTAGTGATGGCAACTACTATGATGAAAAAGGCCAAAGTTTAGCGCCTGCTTTTCAGCGTATTCTGCTTAAGAAAAACTACCGTTTAAGCTCAAGGTTTAACCCTAAACGCAAACATCCAATCACCGGACGTGTACGTCCACATAATGGTGCTGATTTTGCTACACCTGTGGGTACGGCAGTCGTCGCCCCAGGTGACGGTGTTGTTACCTTAGTCGCAAACCATGCATTTGCGGGCAAGTACGTGGTTATTGAGCACGACAATAAAGTAAAAACACGCTACTTACACTTATCAAAGTTCAAAGTTCGAAAAGGCCAGCGAGTTAAGCGCGGCCAATTAATTGCTTTATCGGGTAATACTGGTGCTTCAACAGGGCCGCATTTACATTACGAATTTCATGTAAATGGTCGTCCAATTGACCCAATGAAAGCCAATATTACAGAAGCGAAAACCTTACCGAAACAGAAGTTATCGGAATTCCAATCGATTGTTCGCAGTCGTAAAATGATGATGGAGTTAGGATAAGTTGCCTTCCATAACAGCTATGCTCGAAAGGTTTATTTAGGCAATCCAAAGCAGGTTCCGGCTCAAAAGCGTTGCCGGAATGACGTTAGTTGCAGCCTTGACAGAATGACCATAACTCTCGTCATCCTCGAGATCTTTTATCGAGGATCTGCTTTTAGATGAAATAAATAATACAGATTCCGGCTCAAAGGCATTGCCGGAATGACGTTAGTTACCGCCTTATCGGAATGACGGTGATTACAGCCTTGTCGGAATGACCATAACTCTCGTCATCCTCGAGATCTTTTATCGAGGTTCTGCTTTTAGCTGAAATAAACAATACAGATTCCGGCTCAAAGGCATTGCCGGAATGACGTTAGTTACCGCCTTACCGGAATGACGGTGATTACAGCCTTGACGGAATGACCAGAACTCTCGTCATCCTCGAGATCTTTCATCGAGGATCTGCTTTTAGATGAAATAAATAATACAGATTCCGGCTCAAAGGCATTGCCGGAATGACGTTAGTTACCGCCTTATCGGAATGACAATGATTATAGCCTTGTTGAAATGACGTTGGTTACATCCTTACCGGAATGACAATGGAACCGTCCCCTGAGCTACCCCAGCACCGTCATCCTCGAGATCTTTTATCGAGGATCTGCTTTATGACTTAAGCACCTTAGCCAAAGCCAGCCTAGGTTATAAGTAATTGATAAAAATCATTTTAATAAGGCGATAATCCCACTTCTTCTGCCACTAACCACACTCTCATATCAAATTCCAACTGATGATAATCGGCCAGCATAAACGTACATAGCTGGTAAAAGGCTTTGTTATGCTCTTTTTCGCGTAAATGCGCCAATTCATGAACCACTACCATTTGTAATAATGCTAAAGGAATATGTTTTAATCTTGATGAAATGCGGATTTCGTTTTTGGCTTTAACTTTATGACCTTGGCGACGATTTGCATAAGTATGTAGCCCTAATGCGTGGTGGCTTAGATTAATTTTGTCGTCAAAAATAACTTTCGATAATGGGTCAGATTGACGCATATAGTTATGTTTATAATTCATTGCTAACTCGTACAGTGCTTTATCAGTTTTAATATCATGCACTGTGGGATATCGTTGTAAAAAATGCTCGCCAAGTTTTTTGTTATCAACAAGAGTCGCAATTTTATCAATAAGTTCAGCAGGGTAACCAGTTAAGTACCTTAGTGGACTACGTTGGCTTTGTTGCTTTTGAATGTCTGAGCTGGTGAGTAGCTGGCTTAAGTCAGTTTTAGGTTTTAATGCTTGGCTTGCCGACTTAGTGGGCATGATAGGTGGGGCTGATAATCTTTTTGGCATAATAAGATAATGAACGCGCTATCAAACGGTTAACCGTGTTTGATAGCGCGAATAAAAGGCATTAATCCTTTTTGAAAATAAGACGATTATGGTGAGCATAAGCCGCATCGAAGGCATTTCTTTGAACACGCTTTAAATCTAGTGAGTCAAAGTCAACCATTGGCGGGTTACGTTTTAACTGCTCTTTAATGGTTACAGGTGACAAAATCACCACCGGTAGCTCAGTTATTTGAATCGCCGCTTCTAATTTAAAGCTGGTGGCACTACCGGCTAATTTGCCTTTTTGCTCACGTTGAATAACCACAATTTGGTCTACTTTATAGTCTTCCATTAACTTGTGAAAAGCAAAATGGAACTCACGAATGGCTTCGGTCGTTTCTGATTGAGAAACAGCGAATGACACTTGACGACAACTTGGTACATTGAAGGTTTCACCTTCATAGCTAAGTAAGCTGATGATGGCTTCGCCACCCTTTAATTCTACACCACAAACTTTCATGTTAATCCTTACTGTATTTCAATGGCATTGCAGTGATTAGTCTTCACTATCATTGCTATTTTGTTCGATAATAGGGGCGGGTTTAGCTTTTCTACGCATAGGTGCATCGCCAATATCAACCCCTGTAATAAAGCGTTTATCGCGTTTGGCTGCAGGTTTTGCTTTCGCTTTAGTTTTTGCTTTAGCCGCGGGTTTAGCTTGTTTTTTAGCTTTAACACCCGTTTTAGTGGCTTTGGCGGTTAAACCTGAAAACTTAGCGGGCAATTCTGCAATTGCGCTAAACTGAAATTCTTTTCTTAAAAATAATTGTACTTGTAAAAAGCTTTGCCAGTCTTTAGGGCCAACCAATGACACCGCAACACCTTTTGCGCCGGCACGACCTGTACGGCCAATACGGTGAACGTATTCTTCTGCAAATTTTGGCATGTCAAAGTTAACCACTAATGACACGTTAACTAAATCTAAACCACGAGAGGCCACATCGGTTGTGACTAATACTTGCTGCTGGCCTCGACTAAATTGGTCCATAATTTGGTTACGGGCTGACTGCTTTAAATCACCGCTTAATGCCGCGGTGCTAAAGCCTTCTTTGGCTAATAGAGTTGCCAGTCTTTCTGTATCTGCACGCGTTGCTGTAAATACAATGGTTTGCTTGTTTTCAGGCTGCTTTAAAATATGAGTTAGTATTGCTTGCTTATGATCTAAATGATCAGCAAAAAACATTTTTTGCTCAATGTCTTTGTGCTCCGAATAGCTGGCACCAATGGCAACATGGCTAGGGGTTTTTAATAACGTAGCAGCAATATCATTAATGCTTTTATGGTCTAACGTAGCTGAAAACATTAATGTTTGGCGACGTTTATGATCCGCAGCATCGTTAATGGCTTTAAGTTGCGGTGCAAAACCTAAGTCGAGCATTCGGTCTGCTTCATCTAACACCAGTAACTCTAAGCCGTTTAGGTATAAATGACGTTGTGCTAAATGGTCGGCAATACGCCCAGGTGTAGCCACAATAAAATGTGGGTCTCTAGCTAGGCCTTTTGCTTGGTCATTAAAGTTCTCACCGCCTAATACACTCATCGCTTTATATTGAGTGTTTGCCACTAATAAGCGAAGTTGAGCATAGACTTGTTGAGCCAATTCTCGAGTGGGTAATAAAATTAATACCCGAGGGTCTTTTTTAGACAAAGCTTTAGTGGAGATCACTCTTTGCATCGCTGGCAATAAAAAAGCCAATGTTTTACCCGAACCGGTTTTTGATGAAGCCATCAAGTCTTTACCTGCAAGTGCGATAGGTAAAGCCTGTTGTTGAACTTCAGTTGGGTCAGTTATGCCCATATGTTTCAACGTATCGAGTAAACGTTTATCAAGCGAAAAATCAGAAAACTGCAAAGGTGGATCCCCTAAAAAATGATAGCCCGATATTATAGCGGTTTAAATTGACTATAGCCAACAGCACAGTGCTTGATTATGCTATTGATCAATATTGATGTTCATCAATAACAGTTGTTATCCATAGTTCAGGTTTAATAGGAGTACCCATGGCAGAAACCGTTTCTTCAGGTGTAAAAAAACCAACAATTGGACTTGCGTTAGGCAGTGGTGCAGCTAAAGGCTGGGCGCATATTGGTGTGCTTGAAGGGTTAGCTGAGTTAGGTATTTACCCCGACAAAATTGCTGGGTGCTCTGTAGGTGCGTTAGTAGGGGCTGCTTATGCCAATGATAATTTAGCTGAATTGAAAGCTTGGGTAACCGGTTTTTCAAGTTGGGATGTGATTGGTTTAATGGATATAAGTTGGCGTAAAGGCGGCTTAATTAGTGGTGAAAAAGTGTTTGATGTGATGTCGTCTCGCATTGGTTCTATTAACATTGAAGAATTGAATAAACCTTTTGCCGCGGTAGCTACCGATTTATATTCCGGTCAAGAAATTTGGTTTAAAGAAGGCTTGTTACGCAATGCTGTACGCGCATCTTGCTCAATGCCGGGCTTTTTACCTCCGGTTGAACATAATGGCCGCTGGTTAGTTGATGGAGCAGTTGTTAACCCTGTTCCAGTATCATTATGTCGTTCGCTAGATGTCGATATTGTGATTGCCGTTGACTTAAATGGTTATAAACGCAAACAACTACAAGTGTTACCTCAGCAAGTGAATAGTAATGACCCATACACTGCTGATGATGTAAAAGAACAGCATCAAGATGCGGGCTTTATGGACTTATTAGGTAAAGGCAAAGATTACATCACCAGCTTAACCGATAAATTTGCTGTGGGAAGTAAGTCTAACCCTGGTATTTTAGCGGTCATGTCGCAATCAATGGATATTTTAGAGCAACGACATAAGCGTGCGCGACTGATGGGCGACCCGCCTGATATTTGTATTAACCCTAAAGTTGCTGATATCGGCACCATGGAATTTCATCGCGCAGAAGAAGCTATTGCAGCGGGTAAACAAGCCGTTTTAGATATTGCTCACCTCATCAATGCGGAGCTGGCAGACTGATTATTTTCATCTTCCATATCCAGCTTTTTATACTGGGTCAAGTCCTAATGTTGAGATCATTGGGGCTGTCGACACAAATAATTTTTACTGCTCTCTAGGGTCTAAAAAAATGATCTAGATCAAAGCGTGATTGATGGTTTTCACGCTTAATACACTACATATAGTGTTTAGGTTGTTTGTTGTACCGATATATAGGTATTGGTGATACTTGGAGAGTAACTCATGTTAGTTGTTATAAAAAGGGATGGTTGTCGAACTGGCTTCGACAGTAGCCGAATTAAAGGTGCGGTTATTGCTGCGATGGAATCTGCAGGACAGCTAGATGTTGATTACGCACATACGTTAGCTGTTGTGGTTGAAGAGCAGTTTAAAGGTCAAACTGAAGTTGAAATTAGCCAACTTCAAGATGCTGTTGAAAATATTTTAATGGAAGGGCCGTTCAAATCAGTTGCCCGTCATTACATTGAGTATCGACACGATCGTGATGTGAGCCGTGAAACCAAAAGCAAACTTAACCGTGAAATTAGAGGCCTTGTTGAACAAAGCGATAGTAGCTTGTTGAATGAAAACGCCAATAAAGATGCCAAAGTGATTCCTACTCAGCGTGATTTACTTGCTGGGATTGTGGCTAAACATTACGCCAAAACTCACTTATTACCTAAAGATGTGGTAGACGCCCATGAACGTGGCGACATTCATTACCATGACTTAGATTATGCACCGTTTTTCCCAATGTTTAACTGTATGTTGATTGACCTTAAAGGCATGTTAACTCACGGTTTTAAAATGGGTAACGCTGAAATTGAAACCCCAAAATCTATTTCAACAGCCACAGCGGTTACAGCACAAATTATTGCTCAAGTGGCTAGCCATATTTATGGTGGTACCACGATTAACCGTATTGATGAAGTTCTGGCTGAATTTGTACAAAAGAGTTATCAAAAGCATTTAGCCGTTGCCCAAAAGTGGCAAATTGCTGATGCTAAAGCGTTTGCTACTGCTCAGACTGAAAAAGAATGTCATGACGCTTTCCAATCATTAGAGTACGAAGTTAACACCTTACATACTGCTAATGGCCAAACGCCGTTTGTTACCTTTGGCTTTGGCTTAGGCACGTCTTGGGAATCGCGTTTAATTCAACAGTCTATTCTTACAGTGCGTAAAGCAGGCTTAGGTAAAAATCGCAAAACAGCGGTATTCCCTAAACTGGTATTTGCTATTAAAGACGGCATCAACCATAAAGCTGAAGATAGCAATTATGATATTAAGCGTCAGGCTTTAGAGTGTGCCAGCATGCGCATGTATCCAGATATTTTAAATTATGACCAAGTGGTTAACGTAACGGGTTCGTTTAAAACCCCAATGGGCTGTCGTTCATTTTTAGGGACTTACGAGCAAGATGGTGAGTTAATTCATGAAGGAAGAAATAATTTAGGTGTTGTTAGCTTAAACTTGCCTCGCATAGCCATTGAAGCTAAGGGTGATGAAAAGCAGTTTTATGCCTTGCTTGACCAAAAACTAACTTTAGCCCGCAAAGCGTTAGATACGCGTATTGCCAGATTAGTTGGGGTTAAGGCACGTGTTGCACCCATTTTATATATGGAAGGCGCATGCGGTGTACGTTTACAAGCTGATGATGATATTAGCCAAATTTTCAAAGACGGCCGTGCGTCAATTTCATTAGGTTATATTGGTTTACACGAAACCATTAATGCATTGTATGGCACTGAAAAGCATGTGTTTGATGATCAAACATTACGCCAAAAAGCGGTCGACGTTGTTGCATATTTAAAGCAACACACTGAAGAGTGGAAAAAAGAAACAGGTTACGGCTTCAGTTTATATAGTACGCCAAGTGAAAATTTATGTAGCCGTTTTTGTAATTTAGACACTCAAGAATTTGGTGTTATTGCAGGAGTAACCGACAAAGGTTACTACACAAATAGCTTCCATTTAGATGTAGAAAAGAAAGTTAATCCGTTCGATAAAATTGATTTTGAACAGCCATATCCTTCAATTACTAATGGCGGCTTTATTTGCTACGGTGAATATCCGAACATGCAGCATAACATTGAAGCATTAGAAGATGTTTGGGACTACAGCTATAGCCGAGTGCCTTATTACGGAACAAACACACCTATTGACGAATGTTACGACTGTGGCTATTTAGGTGAGTTTAACTGTACCAGTAAAGGTTTTGTGTGCCCCAAATGTGGCAACCACGAGCCAAGTCGTGTGTCGGTAACACGTCGAGTTTGTGGATATTTAGGTAGCCCAGATGCCAGACCGTTTAACTACGGTAAGCAAGAAGAAGTTAAACGCAGAGTGAAGCACCTATAATGCATTATAGCTCTTATCACAGTGTCGATGTTGTTAACGGCGAGGGCACACGTTGCACCTTGTTCGTTAGCGGCTGTGAACACGCTTGCAAAGGGTGTTATAACCAGTCTACGTGGCGTGTTGATGCTGGGCATTTGTTTACGCAAACCCTCGAAGATTTAATTATTGCAGAGCTAAACGACACCCGTATTAAGCGACGAGGTTTGTCATTAAGCGGTGGTGATCCACTTCATCCAGCAAATATTGAAGCCATATTACGTTTAGTGAAGCGGGTTAAAACAGAATGCATTGGCAAAGATATTTGGTTATGGACTGGCTATAAACTGGATGAACTGTCAGACGCTCAACAGCAAGTGGTTAAGTATATTGATGTGCTGATTGATGGCAAGTTTGAGCAATCACTAGCAGACCCCGCGTTAAAGTGGCGCGGAAGTGCTAATCAAGTAGTGCATAACCTGACAGGTAAAGCTTCCAACGTTTAAATTAACACTGACCCCATTATTTCCATATTCATTCGTCATTCCAGCAGTGGTTAAACCACCGTCATTCCGGCAATGCTTTTGAGCCGGAATCTGCTTTGGCTTGTAGAATTAAAACAGACCCTCGATAAAAGATCTCGAGGGTGACGTGTTTGGGGGTTCTCAAGGGTTACGGTGTTTGGGGTTTCTCGAGGGTGACGGTGTTTGGAGCGCTCACTCCTCATTTCAGCAACGCATATCTTGTTTGTCATTCCAGCAGTGTTTAAACCACCGTCATTCCGGCAACGATTTTAAGCCGGAATCTGCTTTGGTTTGTAGAATTAAAACAGACCCTCGATAAAAGATCTCGAGGGTGACGTGTTTGGGGGTTCTCAAGGGTGACTGTGTTTGGGGTTTCTCAAGGGTGACGGCGCAGGGGCGCTCACTCCTCATTTCAGCAACGCATATCTCATGTCATTCCAGCAGTGTTTAAACCATCGTCATTCCGGCAATGCTTTTGAGCCGGAACCTGCTTTGGTTTGTAGAATTAACAGCAGACCCTCGATAAAAGATCTCGAGGGTGACGGTGTTTGGGGGTTCTCAAGGGTGACGGTGTTTGGGGGTTCTCAAGGGTGACTGTGTTTGGGTTTTCTCAAGGGTGATGGTGCAGGGCCGCTTGCTCCTCATTTCAGCAACGCATATCTCATTTGTCATTCCAGCAGTGGTTAAACCATCGTCATTCCGGCAAT
>NZ_JAKIKP010000009.1 GCF_023284065.1 Shewanella gaetbuli
GAGCTGTGGTACCACCTGATCCCATTCCGAACTCAGAAGTGAAACACAGTATCGCCGATGGTAGTGTGGGGTCTCCCCATGTGAGAGTAGGTCATTTCCAGACGCCAAATTAAGTCCAGAAGTAGACTTCAATCATAGTGTGGCCAATACATCGTGAGTGAAAGTACTTTTAGACGCAAATTTAAGTAAGCAAGTTTTGCTGATATGGCTCAGTCGGTAGAGCGCATCCTTGGTAAGGATGAGGTCCCCAGTTCGATTCTGGGTATCAGCACCACGAATAATCTAGTGTGTCGTCCTAGAACAAAAATTTGTTTGGAAACCATAGAGCTGTGGTACCACCTGATCCCATTCCGAACTCAGAAGTGAAACACAGTATCGCCGATGGTAGTGTGGGGTCTCCCCATGTGAGAGTAGGTCATTTCCAAGCGCTAATTAAGATAAAAAAGCCCGTTGCATTAGCAGCGGGCTTTTTTGCATTTGTGGGTTTAATGCTTTGTGTTCGTCATCCTTGAGATCTGTTATCGAGGATCTGCTGTTGCTTAATGAAGATTCCGGCTCAAGGCATTGCCGGAATGACGTGGGTTAGGTTTTGACGTGGCATGAGTGTTGCTGTGAGCATACGGTGAGGCTTGATGCCCCGATCCGTCTTCCTCGAGATCAGTTATCGAGGACCTGTCGTTCTTACTGCATTAATCCACATAAACATTTTCACTTAATTGGATCTATTTTCTTGCTATTGCCATATTGGTTGCCTAACTTATTGGGCAATAGCGAATTTGAAGGATGATCAATGAAAGTTGAAATGATTTGTACTGGCGAAGAAGTGTTATCTGGCCAGATTATTGATACTAATGCAGCTTGGGTGGCTAATGAATTGATGTCTTTGGGCATCGAAATGCAATATCGTACTACGGTGGGTGATAGGCTTGAAGATTTAGTCGAGGTTTTTAAGTATCGTAGCCAGTATGCTGATGTCATTATTGTTAATGGTGGCTTAGGGCCAACGAGTGATGATATGTCTGCTTTAGCTATGGCGAAGGCAAAAGGTGAAGAGCTAGTTGAAAATGCAGTTTGGCGTGATCATTTAGAGTCTTGGTTTACCAAAAATGGTCGAGTCATGGCGAAAAGTAATTTGAAGCAGGCTTTGCTGCCAGCCTCTGCTGTGATGGTTGATAACCCTGTTGGTACCGCTTGTGGCTTTCGCGTTAAGCTTAATAATGCTTGGTTATTTTTCACACCAGGTGTCCCATTTGAATTAAAGCATATGTTTAAAGAGCAGTTTGTGCCCTTTATTCAAGCTGAGTTTGGCAAAGGTGAGAATACTCAGCTTTATAAGTTATTAACTATTGGTCACGGTGAGTCGTCACTTGCTGATACGTTATCAGCTTTGACTTTACCCACAGGTATTGAGTTGGGTTATCGCTCATCAATGCCACATATTGAGATTAAGATCTTTGCCCGTGGTAATTCTGCAATTAAGCAATTACCTAAGGTCGTTGAGGAAGTTAAATCTGTGCTTGGTCATGCGGTTGTTGCCGACAATAAAGCGACTCTAGCCGAAGAAATTCATCATCGTTTGTACCAGTCAGGCTTTAGTTTGGCTGTTGCAGAATCTTGCACAGGCGGAATGATCACCAGCCAGTTAATCGACTTTCCCGGTAGTTCATCATATTTACAGCATGGATTAGTGACTTACAGTAATGAATCTAAGGTTAAGGTGCTTGGGGTGAGTCCACAGATTTTAGATGACCATGGCGCTGTCTCAATCCAAACCGTAGAGGCTATGGCTGAAGGTGCTCGTGCATTATTAGATAATGATTTTGCGTTAGCCACAAGTGGTATAGCAGGCCCTGATGGTGGCACTGACGAAAAACCTGTTGGGACTGTGGCGATTGCGTTATCGACTAAGCAGGGGGTTTATAGCCAAATGATTAAATTACCTCGTCGTTCGCGTAGCTTGGTAAGAAGCATGAGTGCGGCGGTGGCTTACGATATGCTCAGACGGGCTTTATTAGATGAAGCGGTTATTGTTGACTACCCTTCAATTGGTCGCTTTTCTAAGTAATTGTCTTAAAGCTTAAATAGCCCCTAAAATAATAAAAGCGCCATTAGGCGCTTTTATTTTCGAGATAACGTTTGTTAAAACTTCACCACCAACTTACCTTTTTGCACAGCAAGCTCTTTGGTCATTTTTGCCATTAGAGCTTGATTCGAATCTTTCATATCCAATGTATAAACCGGCTGAGTTTCTAAGAAACCACGCACAAATGCCATTACTTGTGGTGTGGCACTCGTGAGGGCTTTTTCAATATCGGCAGGTTCTGCCGTCACATTAACTAGGTTTAGATTCCGTAGGTAAACACTTTTTGTTTCAGTGTCGTACCAAGGCTCGGCTTCAAAAGTGGTATTCAGCTTGGCACTAATAGGCATCAGCGGATTACGAATAGAGACTTTTGTGGTGGCGGTTAAGCCCATGGTATTAGGTTTATCACCTAAACTGACTTGCATATCATTAAGCACAAGGTTGATACCAATAATCTGGTTACCTTGTTTAACTTCAAAGTGCATCTCATTGTTTAGATAGTCTTCTATCTCACTTTCAGTAATGCTGTACTGGCTTGCGCAGCCAGTCAGCATTAATAATGCACTTGTGCATATCAGTTTAAGTGTATTCATTAACCCGTGTTTCTCATGCCTGCTGCAACTCCAGCAATGGTGAGCATTAATCCAAGTTCAACATTTTTAGAAGGCTCGGCTTCTTTTCGTGTACGTGCTAATAGCTCTGTTTGTAAGAAGTTTAGTGGATCAATGTATGGATTGCGAAGTTTTACTGACTCGCGGTTCCATGGTGTATGAGACATTAACTCGTCAGACTCTGTTAATGACAATACGGTATCTACACCTAGTTGAAGTCTTTGGCGTAGTTTCTCACCTAGATGATGTAGTTCAGGTTTCACCAAACAGGTTTCATAATATTTCGCCAAATTTGGCTCTGCTTTCATGTAAACCATTTCAAGCATTGAAATTCGGGTTTCAAAGAATGGCCATTGTGCTTCCATTTCCCGTAATAAGTTTAGCTCGTCCCGGTCTATTGCTGCTTTTAAGGCTTCGCCTGCACCTAGCCAAGCTGGCAACATTAAACGATTTTGTGACCAAGCAAAAATCCACGGAATAGCACGTAAGCTTTCAATACCACCATCTACTTTACGTTTAGCTGGACGACTGCCTAATGGTAGCTTGCCTAACTCTACTTCTGGAGTTGCTGCTCGGAAATAAGGCACGAAGTCTTTTTCTTCGCGAACAATTCCGCGGTAATGTGTAACAGACTCTTCAGCGATGCGTTGCATACAGTCGCGCCATTCTTTTTTCGGCTCTGGCGGAGGTAATAAAGTAGCTTCCATAACCGCAGAGGTATACAGCGCTAAACTTTGTACGGCGAGTTTGGGTAGGCCAAATTTGAAGCGGATCATCTCGCCTTGTTCTGTGACTCTAATTCTACCGTCAACTGAACCCGGAGGTTGCGACAGAATAGCTTTATGAGCTGGCCCACCGCCTCGGCCGATTGAGCCGCCACGACCATGGAACAACATTAATTTAACGTCAGCTTTTTTACACACTTCAACTAATTGCTCTTGCGCGCTGTATTGTGCCCAAGCGGCTGCCATTACACCGGCATCTTTAGCTGAGTCAGAGTAACCAATCATGACTTCTTGCATACCTTTGGTGTAGCCACGATACCAATCAATGTCTAACAATGACTTTATACAACTTGCAGCATTGGTTAAATCTTCCAATGTTTCAAATAGGGGGACGACACGCATTGGATGTGAGCAACCAGACTCTTTTAACAGCAATAATACGGTTAACACATCTGATGGTTTACCTGCCATTGAAATAACATATGAGCCTAGTGCTTCTTTTGGCTGTTTAGCAATTAATGCACAAGTGTTGATGACTTCTGCAACATCGTCAGAGGGTTGCCAGTTACTGGGTATTAATGGGCGTTTATTGGCTAATTCACGCAGTAAGAAAGCTTGTTTTTCACTTTCATCCCAGTGGTTGTAATCACCGACACCAAGGTAGCGTGTTAATTCGGCAATAACATCACTGTGTCTTGTTGAATCTTGACGGATATCAAGGCGCAGCATATGAATACCAAAGCTGGCTAGTCGACGCAGAATATCAAGCAGTAAACCATTTGCAATTAACTTCATGCCACAATCAGTTAGGCTTTGATAAAGTAACTCTAATGGCTGTTGTAGATCAGCTTGTTGCCAAATTAGTTCAGAGGTATCAACGTCTGGGTGACGGCCTTCTAAGCGATTGTTTAGGTAGTCGATTGTGTTGCGTAATTTACAGCGTAACTGACGTAGTACATCGCGATAAGGTTCATGACTATTGTTGGTGTAAGCCTGCAACTCTGCATTAGCTTGCTCCATCGATAATTCATTCACTAGCGCGGTAATGTCTTTTAAATACAGTCTTGCTGCAGCATGACGATTACGGTCAAGGACTTCTTGGGTGACCTTATGGGTAACAAATGGATTACCGTCACGGTCGCCGCCCATCCAGCTAGAGAAACGAACAGGTGCAATGCTAATGGGTAATTGCTTGCCTGTGCGTCGCTCTACTTGATCGTTAAGTTGGCGTAAAAAGTCTGGAATGGCTTGCCAAAGTGAAGACTCAATAGTGCTTAAGCCCCAACGAGCTTCGTCAACCGGAGTGGGTCTTTCACGGCGTATTTCATTGGTGTGCCATATTTGGGCAATTAATTGACGTAGCCTTAAAGTATTTTGACTGCGTTCGCGTTCAGACAGTTGGCTATTTTCTAGCTCAGTTAAACTATCTACCACAGAAGTGTATTTTTGAATTAGAGTACGACGTGAAATTTCTGTTGGATGAGCGGTTAATACTAAGTCGATTTCTAATTGTTGTAAGCAGTTAAGCAAGTCATCTTCTGCAAGGTTTGCATTTAGCAGGCGGCCTAATAATTGCTCCACGGGATCGGGTACACATACTAGCTCGTCGCAGTTGCGGCTAATAGTATGGTACTGTTCAGCAATGTTGGCTAAGTTCAGAAATTGGTTAAAAGCCTTAGCAAAAGGCACTAATTCGTCATCGGGTAATGCGGTTAATAGTGCTAGCATTTGTTCACGAGAAGACTCATCACCTTTTCGAGCTTGTTTGGCAAGAATACGAATGTGTTCTACTTTCTCAAGAAATGCATCGCCAAGGTGGCTTTGCATGGTGTCACCTAATATTTGGCCTAAATGTCCCACGTTTGCTCTCAGTGAGGCATACATATCTGCCACTTGCTCTGCCATACATACTCTCCAAAGTAAAATTAATAAACTTGTGAACTTGCTATCACAATAACCAGCGTTAACTAGTCGGTCAATACATCTGCGCGCTATTTTGTAATTAAATTTCGTTAAAAACTTACAAAAACTGTGTTTTGTGACGACTTTTATTTAATACAAGCGTGATAAATCAGTTTTTTGATCAACTCGACTGTCGGAGTGAGATATTCCAAACCAATAAATTCGTCAGGTTGATGTGCTTGATTAATGCTGCCAGGCCCCAAGACTAGCGTTTGGCAACCTAGCTTATTGATATAAGGTGCCTCTGTAGAGTAGTTAACCACTTCAGGTTCATTTCCTGATAATTCAGCCACTAATTTGGTCCACGGATTTTCAGCTTTGCCAGCAAATGACTCTGCACCTGGGTATAACGTGCTGACACTAATGCTGCCAGGGTACTCATTGCTAATATCAGCTAGGTAGTTAAGCACCAGTAGTTCAAGTTCAGCGAGCTCCATTCCCGGTAATGGGCGAATATCAAGGTGAAGGTCGCAACAACCACAAATTCTATTGGCGGCATCGCCGCCGTGAATATGGCCAAAATTCATGGTTGGATAAGGCACTGTGAAGGCGTCTTCTCGATAATTTTCGCTTAAATGCTGTTTTAACTTCATTAATTGGCTAATGACTTTGTGCATTACTTCAATAGCGTTTAATCCACGGGCGGGATCAGATGAGTGCCCACTGCGCCCAATCACTCTAATGCCTTGAGCCAAGTGCCCCTTATGCATATAAACCGGTTTTAGGCTGGTGGGTTCACCAATAATGGCGTAATCCGGCGCAATTGTTTTAGCGTCGGCAAACGCTTTTGCGCCACTCATGGTGGTTTCTTCATCGGCACTAGCGAATATGGTTAACGGGCGCTTAAAATCTTGTAATGGCATCTCTTTTAAGGCTTCGAGTACTAGGGCAAAAAAGCCTTTCATGTCGCAGGTGCCTAAACCATACCAGCGGTTATCTTTTTCGGTTAATTCAAAAGGACTTTGGCTCCAACGACCTTCATCAAATGGCACTGTGTCAGTATGGCCGGCCAACAATAACCCCCCTTCACCTTGACCAAACCGTGCAATCAGATTTTGCTTATTGCGTGAGTCAGCAACTTCAGGCGTTTCACAGCGAAATCCCAACTCGCTAAACCAATCTTGCAACAATCCAATAACTGCATGGTTACTCATATCTTGTTCAGCTTCTAATGCGCTGATGGAAGGAGTGGCAATTAACTGCCTAAATGCACCTTTCAGGTCGGGTAATGTGCTCATTTGTTGTCCTGTAATAAAAAACATTAAAAATATTTATTCAGTAATATTGCATAAATAATATCTTATGTTAGTCTAGCAAACAGATGACTAAGGTACTACAGCCTAACTGAGATAAATGAAAATATATATGTGTAACTTTACTGCTTTAACCAATAGCTCAACCTTCATGGTTCACTGCCTGCGACGATAGTTCAAATCGGGCGCATTTCGTCTATATGAACTATGATAATACCTTCTTTTTTAAATAAGACTCAACATAATGAAAAATATCGCAATTATTGGTGCCAGTGGTTACACAGGGGCACAAATCACCTCTCTTATACATGCTGATGCAAACTTAGCTGTACAAGGGTTATATGTTTCTGAAAACAGTCTTGATAAAGGCCGTAAATTAGCTGATTTGTATCCGGTTTATAGTCATATTCCTTATGCGTTATCTCCATTGTCTGATGAAGCGAAAGCTAAAATTGTTGCTGAAGCTGATGCTGTCGTATTGGCGACAGAGCACTCAGTAAGTTTAACCTTAGCAGCAGAGTTCTATAACAAAGGCTTGGCGGTATTCGATTTGAGTGGGGCTTATCGTTTTGCAGATGTTGAGCAATACCCTAAATGGTATGGCTTTGAACATACTGAACAAGCCGTTTTAGCTCAAGCCGTTTATGGTTTAGCTGAATGGAACAGTGAGCAAATTAAACAAACCAAAATGATTGCGGTGCCAGGGTGTTACCCAACGGCATCATTAACCGCTTTAAAGCCATTAAAGCCATTTTTGACTGACGCCTTTCCGGTTATTAATGCGGTAAGTGGTGTCACAGGCGCAGGTAGAAAGGCTCAATTACACACAAGCTTTTGCGAAGTCAGCCTAACACCGTATGGCGTGTTGGGTCACAGACACCAACCTGAAATTACGACACACTTGGGTCAGGAAGTTATTTTTACTCCTCATTTAGGTAATTTTAAACGTGGAATTTTAGCAACCATTACGGTGCAACTTAAACCAGGCACCACTGAAGCAGACATTGCTAAGGCTTATAGCGTTTATGACGATTCGCCTATTGTGTCAGTGAAGCAGAATCAGTTCCCTAAAGTTGATGACGTAGTGCTTACGCCTAATTGTCATTTAGGGTGGAAGTATGATGCAAACACCGGGTATTTAGTGGTTGCAAGTGCAATTGATAACTTAATGAAAGGTGCTGCAAGCCAAGGCTTGCAGTGCATTAAAATCCACTTTGGTGTTTAACACTTAAAAATATCAAGGATAACAATTATGTCTGCAAATTCTGTTTTGGTATTAAAAGTGGGTGGCGCATTGCTGCAAAATGAAGCGGCGACACTGAAGTTAATGAGCGCGATTAAAGAAATGGGCGCTACAGGACAAAAAATTGTTTTAGTGCATGGTGGTGGTTGTTTAGTAGACGAACAACTTGCCGCTAACGATAAGCAAGTGAGTAAACTGGATGGTTTACGTGTTACCCCAAGTGACCAAATTGGTATTGTGGTCGGAGCGTTAGCAGGCACTTCTAACAAAATGTTACAAGCTGCAGCTACCAAAGCGGGTATGGTTGCAGTGGGTATGAGCTTAGGCGACGGAAATACCGTTAATGCCACAATTAAAGACCCTCGTTTAGGGCTGGTTGGAGAAGTGACTCCTAATGATGCCAGCTATTTATCGTTTATTTTAGACCAAGGTTGGCTGCCTATTTGTAGCTCTATTGCCATTTCAGCAGCGGGCGACATGCTTAATGTCAATGCTGACCAAGCAGCCACTGCGCTAGCTAAATTGGTCAATGGCACCTTAGTCTTGTTATCCGATGTTTCGGGTGTGTGGGATGCCAACAAGCAAGTCATTAAAAGTTTAAATAAACATGAAATTGAAACATTAGTCGCTCAAGGTGTGATTGAGAAAGGCATGAAAGTCAAAGTTGAAGCAGCACTAGAAGTTGCTCAATGGATGGGCAAGCCTGTTTTAGTGGCATCTTGGCAAGATACTGAACAGTTAAAAACATTAGCACAAGGCGGGTCCGTTGGGACTCAAATTCAGCCTTAATGGAGTCATTTATGAACCACCTGTTGTCGATCAAAGAATTATCTCAAGCTCAGTTATTGGACCTTTTAGCATTAGCTAAAAAAATTAAAAATAACCCTGCCGATTACCGTCATGCATTAGATGGAAAAAGCGTAGTGATGTTATTTGAAAAGCCATCACTGCGAACTCGAGTTAGCTTTGATATCGGTATTAATAAATTAGGTGGCCACTGTTTATATTTAGATCAACAAAATGGTGCCTTAGGTAAGCGTGAGCCGGTATCTGATTTTGCCAGTAATTTATCTTGCTGGGCAGATGCTATTGTGGCGCGTACATACCTACACACCACAATTGAAGAGCTTGCTGAACACGGTAAAGTACCCGTTATTAATGCATTGTCTGATTTATATCATCCTTGTCAGGCTTTAGCTGACTTCTTAACCTTGTCAGAAAAGTTTGATGATGTCACTAAAGTGAAATTAGCTTATTTAGGTGACGGTAATAACGTGGCACATTCACTGATGTATGGTGCGGCTATATTAGGCGCCACAATGACCGTAGTATGTCCTGAAGGCCATTTTCCAGCAGATGAAGTGGTCACTGAAGTGCAGCAAATTGCCGAGCAAAATGGTGGCCAATTAATTTTAACTTCAGATTTAAATGCGATAAATGAGCAAGATGCCGTTTACACTGATACTTGGATTTCAATGGGCGATGATACTTCATTAGCAGAAATTGAAGCCAAGTTTAAACCATACCAAGTCACTCAAGCGTTAATGGATAAATTAGGCGCAAAATACTTTATGCATTGCTTACCTGCATACAGAGAAGTTGAAGCAACAGCAGAAGTGGTAGATGGTGAAGGCTCATTGATTTTAGATCAAGCTGAAAACCGAATGCATGCCCAAAATGCGGTACTGGTAACCCTATTAAGTTAATGTTTGGCTTAGGCCGAACACCAAAAAGAATAAAGCAACATCAAATTGAATTTAGGAAAATAAACATGTCTAGTGCAGTGAAAAAAACCGACGTTAAAAAAGTCGTATTAGCGTACTCAGGTGGGTTAGATACCTCAGCGATTATCCCTTGGTTAAAAGAAACCTATGATAATTGTGAAATTGTGGCCTTTTGTGCCGACGTTGGTCAAGGTGAAGAAGAGCTTGAAGGCTTACACGAGAAAGCACTAGCCTCTGGTGCATCAGAATGTCATATCGTTGATCTAAAAGAAGAGTTTGTTGCTGATTATATCTACCCAACTATTGCCACAGGCGCAATTTATGAAGGTACCTATTTATTAGGGACCTCAATGGCTCGCCCAATTATTGCTAAAGCACAGGTTGAAGTGGCGCGTAAAGTGGGTGCAGATGCCGTGTGTCATGGCTGTACCGGTAAAGGTAATGACCAAGTCCGTTTTGAAGGCTGTTTTGCCGCATTAGCGCCAGATTTAAAAGTGATAGCGCCTTGGCGTGAATGGGAAATGCGTAGCCGTGAAGACCTACTAGATTACTTAGCCGAGCGTAATATTAAAACTACCGCTTCAGCTACTAAGATTTATAGTCGCGACGCTAACGCTTGGCATATTTCTCATGAAGGTGGTGAGCTAGAAGACCCTTGGAATGAGCCTTCAAAAGGTGTTTGGACATTAACCGTTGCACCAGAAGATGCGCCAAATGAGCCAGAATATGTGTCATTAGCCATTAAAAATGGCCGTATTACCCATGTTAATGATGAAGCATTAACCCCTTATGCGGCACTAATGAAGTTAAACGACATTGCAGGTAAACATGGCGTAGGCCGTATTGATATTACCGAAAACCGTTTAGTTGGCATGAAGTCTCGTGGTTGCTATGAAACACCAGGCGGTACAGTAATGTTTGCTGGTTTACGTGCCATTGAAGAATTGGTTCTAGATAAAACTAGCCGTACATGGCGTGAGCAAATTGCCGGCCAAATGGCGCATTTAGTTTATGATGGACGTTGGTTTACACCATTATGTAACTCACTTATTGCTGCCTCTGAGTCACTAGCAGAATTAGTGAACGGTGATGTGGTTATTAAGCTTTATAAAGGCCAAGCAACGCCTGTGAAGAAACGTTCGCCAAATAGCTTGTACTCAGAAGACTTCGCAACCTTTGGTGAAGACGATGTGTACGACCAAAAACATGCTGAAGGTTTTATTCGCTTGTACTCGCTAGCGAGTCGTATTCGTGCATTAAGCACTAAATAACATAAGACGCTGCAGCATATCCAAATTTAGGGCGCAATGCAGCGCCCTTATTTTTAGCCACAACGGCAACATGACACAAATTTTGCAAACTCACTTTGTAAACTAAAGAGGAACACCACCATGGCATTATGGGGCGGAAGATTTCAGGGCGAAACCAGTGCACTTTTTAAATTATTCAATGACTCTTTGCCAGTTGATTACCGCTTATTTGAGCAAGATGTGGTTGGCTCAATTGCGTGGGCAGATGCCATTGCAAGCGTTAATATTATTACCGCTCAAGAATGCACAGACTTAAAAGCGGCCTTAAATGAATTATTGGTTGAAGTAGGTGATGACCCGCAAGCTATTATTGGTACGGGCGCTGAAGATATTCACAGTTTTGTAGAGCAAAAGCTCATTGCCAAAGTGGGCGACTTAGGTAAAAAGCTCCATACAGGGCGTTCACGTAACGACCAAGTGGCCACTGACTTAAAGTTATGGTGCAAAAAAGAAGGTGCTGCATTACTGGCTAAATTGGGTACTTTACATGCTGAATTAATTGCGGTTGCTGAACGTGAAATAGATGCCGTTATGCCTGGGTACACTCACTTACAACGTGCTCAACCGATAACATTTGGTCACTGGGCCATGGCCTATGTTGAAATGTTTGAGCGCGACATTAGCCGTTTACAAGATGCGTTAAACCGTGCGGACTCTTGCCCATTAGGGTCTGGTGCATTGGCCGGTACAGCGTATCCGATTGATCGTCATGCGTTGGCCGCGGCTTTGAATTTTGCTCGTCCAACCTTAAACAGTTTAGACACCGTATCTGACCGTGACCATGTTGTTGAGTTATGTAGTGCAGCTTCTATTAGCATGATGCACTTAAGCCGCATGGCTGAAGATTTAATTTTCTTCAATTCAGGTGAAGCTAACTTTATTTCATTAGCAGATGAAGTGACATCAGGTTCATCATTGATGCCGCAAAAGAAAAACCCAGATGCATTAGAGCTAATTCGGGGTAAAACTGGCCGAGTTTATGGCAGCTTAATGGGTATTTTAACCACCATGAAAGCCTTACCACTGGCCTACAATAAAGATATGCAGGAAGACAAAGAAGGCTTGTTTGACGTAGTAGACAGCTGGGCAATTTGTTTAGATATGGCTGCATTAGTGCTATCGGGCCTTTCAGTGAATCGTGAGCAAGCGCTAACTGCCGCGCAACAGGGGTATGCCAATGCGACTGAACTGGCTGATTACCTTGTAGCCAAGGGTATGCCGTTCCGTGAAGCACACCATGTGGTGGGTGAAGTAGTGGTGTATGCTATTAATCAGCAAAAGCCGATTGAAGACCTGAGTGTAACTGAGCTAAAGCAGTTTGCCGATATAATTGCCGAAGACGTTTATCCAAACCTAACCATTGAAGAGTGTTTAGGTAAGCGGGATGTATTAGGCGGTACAGCTGTTAAGCAAGTTAAGGCCGCTATTGAGGCTAAAAAAGCTTAACTCATATCAATCATATTTACTGATGCTAAAGCCCTGAGAATCATTTTTTCGGGGCTTTTTTATGGTTTATTCTTAAGCTTCATAGGCTTATGGCGTTAGTGTATAAGAAAAAAACTGGCGTCGATACTCACCTGATAAGTTAGCACTGACTTTATTGGGGTGCTTATATTCATCCCAACTGGCGACATTTCTGCCGACATTCAGTAATGGAAATTGTTGCGGTTCGTCAGTGGTTATGCCGATAAATTTGAGTAACCTTTCAAGGCTATCTGGTTGGCTAATATCAAGACTTAAAAAGTTATCACGTTCGGCAAAATAGCTAAAAACTTGCTGCTGGTGGCGTATATAACACTGGCTTAAGTGGTTTGGGTCAAATACGTCTTGTGCCTGCCAAATATCAAAACAATGCTGAAAACTCCGTTTCATGATCGGATGAAAGCGGCCAGTGGTTTTATCTAAGTGCGGCAGCATTCTTTGCAATAGCATTTGCATTGATGGTAGCCATTTATCCATTGGACGGTCTAAATAAACAAATTTAGCCTGTGGAAACAAGTTGTCTAGGTGCGGATAATCACTAAAACAAGGTGCGTCAGACACCACATCGGCTTTTTCAAAAGCTGCCATAGTAAAAGCTTGGTGCGCAACATGAAACCCCTGTTGCAGTAGTGCAACGCTAACACTGGTGGTGCCGGTTCGGGGCAAGCCAATAATAAACAACTTGGGCTGTTGGTAAGCGGAGTGTTGCGGTGGATTATTCAACAGGCGGTATCCATATCGGTTAATTTTACAGGCATAAAATTCACTGGTACTAAAACGCTAACAAGTTGGCCGCAGTTAGCCAACTTGTTAGCGGTATTTCTGTTCACTATCTTAATCGGTATTAGTCGCGAGTAAGCACTTCTAATAACTCAATTTCAAAATACAAATCAGAATGAGGAGGAATCTTATCGCCAATTTGGCGTTCGCCATAACCTAATTCAGCGGGTACCGCTAATGTGCGTTTGCCGCCCACTTTCATTGGGTTGTCACCAATAATCCCTTGATACCACCCTTGAATGACACGTTTAGCGCTAATCACAAACTGAAAAGCATCAGAGCTGTCAAACACGCTGCCGTCGGCTAATTTGCCAGTATATTTACAGGTGATCAATGCGCCTTTTTCTACGGCTTTGCCTGTGCCGATTTCAAGATCATTAATGGTTAACTCAGTTAATTTTTCTACTGTCATAATGTTGCTGCTCTTATCAATATAACGATTTATTAAACGCTAAAAAAAACGGCCTATAGCATAACAGATGATATAGGCCGGGTGGACGAGCTAATGTGCTGTTTGTGGCAATTGAGCTTACATTGCCTTGGTAGTGGGTAAGTATTGTTGTAAAAAGGCCTCAATAGCATGAAAGGTTTTTAACCTATCAGCATTGTCACTTAAATAATGATCGCCATCTTCTAATTCGACAAACTCCACTGGCTTATTATATTTTTTAAGTGCGTCATACATATCTTCACTTTGTTCAATATCTACTACACGATCTTTTTCGCCGTGGATCAGCAATACTGGCACATTAATATTGTTGGCTTTACTCACTGGCGAGCGCTCATATAAGGCGTCATAATCATCGCCTATTTGCTTTTTGACGATTTCAAAATTGGTATAACCCCGGTGTGATTTAACTAAATCTTCCACATCGGCAACCCCAGCAACGCTAATGGCACATTGGAATAAATCTTTAGTGGTCGCTACTGCCATTAAAGCCGCATATCCACCGTAACTTGCGCCAGCAATGCATATTCTTTTAGGGTCTGCTATGCCTTCGCTAATTAACCATCTGGCACCGTCTTCCACATCGGTTTGCATTTCTAAGCCCCAGTTTTTCAAGCCGGCTTTCATAAAATCAAATCCGTAGCCGTATGAACCACGAAAGTTCATGCGTAATACCGCATAGCCGCGATTTGCAAAGTATTGGGTCCAATAGTCGAAGCTGTTGTTGTCAAAACTAATTGGTCCACCATGGGGAAATATAATGGTCGGTAATTTGGTTTTTGGCGTGTCATTGGGCGTTGTAAGAAACCCCTCAATCGCTAAGCCATCGCGAGCTTTGTACTCAATGGTGGTAGTTCTAGCCATTAGTTCAGGGAGTAATTCTTTGTATCGGTAAGCAATGGGTTGCAGTGATTTTTCGTCTCTGTCACCTAAATAGTATGTGCCTGAGTCGGTTGAGCTGGTGGAAAACACAATATAACGGCGTTCATTTTCACTGTATTGCACTATGTAATTGCGGGTGTCTGGTAACACCTTGTTCAAGCCATTAATAAGCCCATTATATTCGTCATCCCAAAAGGTATATTCAGCGTCGGTACCGTCACTAATGCCAATATAATCTTTTTTAACCTTTGAATAGATTAACCCACCCGTGACGTCTACTTTGTCGCGCTTAAACACAAGCTGCTTGGTTAATTTAGCATCGGTTAAGTCGACCTTAAAAATGGCTTTATAGCCTTCGTGGTAGGCCTGAACGTACAAAATGTTAGGGTCTTTTCCGAATCCCATCGGCCAAACTTGGTCTTCGCTAAAGGCTTCAAACTCCCATAAGGTACGATAATCTTCATTGTTATCAGGTTGCTCGACAATTTTATAGTGAGTGTCGTCTCGATATATCCCCACACGGACTCTATTTTGTTTATCTGTGGTCCAATCAATCACATTTTTTTCGGCATATTGCACCGTACTTGAGCGTCCATTGCTAAGGTTCACTTTCATAACGGTTTCAAATTGTGAGTTATTACCTAACCCTCTAAATTGCATAAGGATATGGTTCTCATCGCCCTCAAGCATATTAATAATGTCAGATTGAACTTGTGGTACCCACTTGAAACGTTTAAGTAGCTTAGGTTTTAAGACGCTAGAAAGGTTTTTGTCGGATAAACGATACTTGAATAAGCGAGACTCGGTAGTGGGTGTGCCGTAGCGAACGGCTGGAAACTTGGCATAAATAAACAGTAAGTCATTACTGGCCCAAGTGAGGCCGGTAATGGTAAATTTTTGGTTGTCTGTTTGTACGGGGTAAATCGATTCCCCGCTGGCGACATTATAGATACTGACTAGGGAACCCTGTTGATTCTCTAGATCCATTTTTACTACAGTGGCAATATTTTGACCGTCGGGTGATAACGTGACATTGCTAACATCCGCTATACTGGCAAAGGCTTCTACGGGTAACTTTTGAGGTGCGGCAATAGTGTTTAGTGACACCAGAATAACTAATGCCAGTGTCGGTAAAGTCCATTTCATTTTATTTCCTTGGATGTTGTATCAATTATTAATTTATTACCTTGATAGGTTAATCTTGCTTGAGATTGAAAAACACTAAATTTACGTTTTAATTTTTTTTAATTATTTATATTGTTAGCTGAGCCTTCTGCACGGCTCAATTTATATTGATAATGCCAGCCTAGACTTAAACTCCTAAACAGCATAAAACCACATAATGCTGCCCATAAAGCATGGTTACCAAAAGATTGTAAGCTCCACCATAAAGGGAAATATACTGCAAAAGTGGCTAGTATCATACTGTTACGCATAATATGACCTTGTGCCGCGCCAATATAAACCCCGTCAAATAAATAGCAGCCAAACGCCATTATGGGCATTAAAACCAACCACAATAAAAATAGACTAGCGGTGTGTTGAACTTCAGGAATATTGGTCAACAGGTTAATTATTTGCTGTCCGCATAGGTAGAAAAGGCCGCTGAATACAAGGGCAATAATGGCCGACCATGCAAAAGCTAAGCTGACAGATTGAGTTAATAAAGTATTGTCTTGTTTGCCGATGGCTCTGCCAACTTCGGCTTCAGCATAATAAGCAATACCGTCAAGCGCATAAGAGATCAGCATGAGTAAATTCAGCAAAACCGCATTAGCGGCAAGGGTGTTATCGCCTAGGCCAGCACCATGAAATGTCATAAAACTAAATGCGGCTTGTAAGCATAGGCTGCGAATAAAGATGTCACGGTTCAAGCTGAGTAATTGTGACATCCCTTGTAAGCGACAGTGGGGTAATAGTTGCGACCAATTAAAGTTATGTTCAGCTAATAAGTGCTGCCTCACCATAAATATCGCCACTGAAAAAGCACATATATCGGCAATAACTGATGCTAAAGCGGCGCCTTGAACATTCAGCCCGAAGCCAATAACGAATACAATATCAAGAATAATATTTACGCTGTTGGCAATAATTAACTGCCACATTGCCGCTTTTGGGGCCTGTCGACCCAGCAGCCAACCTAGTAATACGAGGTTTGTTAACGCAAAAGGTAATGACCATATTCGAATATCTACATATTGGCGACAATAAAACTGAACTTGTTCGCTGGCTTCTGTGAGCTGTAGGGCAAATGAGATGAGTGGTTGCTGAAAAATAACCCCACTAAAACCCAGTAAACACGCTAAAATAACCCCTTGAACCAATAATTTTTGTTGCTTGTGACTGTCATTAGCACCATAGGCTTGTGCAACCAAGCCGGTGGTCGACATACGTAAAAAGCCTAACAACCAAATAATAAGCGTGATAATGGTGCTGCCTAATGCAACACCACCTAAATAATAGGCTTCACCTAAATGGCCTATGACAGCCGTGTCGACTAATCCTAATAACGGAATAGTGATATTAGATAAAATCATTGGAATGGCTAATGCCATTAATTGGCGATTTTTATCGCCATTTGTTAGTAAACGTAGCCAAGCCATATTGAGAGATAATTATGCTAAAAAACTTAATGACTGCCTTATGCGCAATATTATTCAGTGCTATTGCGGCCAAAGCAGATGCTGTGGTGATATTACAATACCATCATGTATCTGATAACACACCTAAAAGTACCTCGGTCACTCCCAGTCAATTTGCGGAGCAAATGCAATATTTAGCCGACAACGACTTTAGCGTTATTCCGTTAACTCAGGCGGTTGCGCAAATTAAAAATCAGCAAGTATCAAAACCTAAGCAAGTAGTGATAACTTTTGATGATGGCTATGACAGCATTATTAATAATGCTGCCCCGATATTAGCCCAACATCAATTTCCTTATACGGTGTTTATTTCAGTTGAGCCCATTGAGCAAGCTTTTAAAGGCATGATGAGTTGGCAACAAATAAACCAGCTGGTGGAGCAAGGTGCGTTGATGGCTAATCATAGCTGGGCACATGAACATTTGATTCGTCGTTTGCCAGATGAAACCGATGGCCAGTGGCGTGAGCGTATTAAGCAAAATTTGTTAAATACCGAAGCCAAAATTCTTGAAAAAACAGGCCAAAGTGCAAAAATGCTGGCCTATCCCTATGGCGAGTTTGACCAGCAATTAGCTGGCTTGGTAACCGAGTTAGGTTTTGTCGGCTTTGGTCAGCAGTCTGGGGCTGCTGGGCCGTACTCAATGTTAACCGGGCTACCTAGGTTTCCCGTTGCTCATGATTATGCTGATATGGCGAGCCTTAAAACCAAATTCAATAGTTTAAATATGCCCATTACTCATATGAATATTACTGACCCGTTATTACCTCAGGGACAGTGGCGTCCTGAGCTAAAAGTGACCATTGAAACTGATGATATTAATCCGGCGCAAGTGATGTGTTTTATTCAAGGCCAAGGAAGTCAAACGCCTAGATGGTTAGATAAAAACACTTTTGTGGTTCAAGCTGAACAAGACTTGCCCGCGGGACGGTCGCGTTACAATTGCACCGCCCCGAGTATTAAGCAGGGCGGCTATTATTGGTTTTCCCAAGCCTGGGTTCGACAAAAAGATGATGGTACGTGGGTGAAAGAATAACTCACTCCTCAACCTTGTATGTTAATGATATTTGAGGGAGCGTTATGAATGATTGATGATTTTCTTGAAGTCATCAATCAGTTCAGCATTAATTATTTGAGGTAGTTGTCCCGGTTGGGGTTTTGCTTTAAAAACAGCAAACTTTTCACCTTTTGGAGATACCAATACATAAGATGCACTGTGATCAACTTGATAATTATCTCCCTCTCCAACCATGGCATAAGCAAAACCTAAATCGCGACTAAACGGAAATAGCTGGCTGTGATCCGCCGTTATCGCTTTAAAGTCACGATTAAAAAAGTTGATGTAGTCTAAGCGTTTTGTTTGGGTGTCTCGCTGAGGATCGGCTGACACAAAAATAATTTGAATATTATCAGTAATTTTTTGTAGCTCAGGGTAGGCGGCAGCGAGCTTATTGAGTGTTGTTGGGCAAACATCAGGGCAAGAAGTAAACCCGATAAAAAATAAACTCCAATGGTTTTGCAAATTAGCATTAGTAAAACGATTACCGTATTGGTCATCTAAGGCAAACGGAGCCAACGGTCTTGGGTTATCGTAAATAAAGCTGGTGGCTAGCTCTATATTGGGTTTGGTTAATGGGGCATTTTGTGGGGCGCGAGTATCTGTGCTATTGCTGAACCATTGATAAGCAAAGCCACCCAAACCGATTAATATAAATACAAAAATAACATGACTTTTACGCATTGAAACTCCACATAAACATACCCGAGCGTAGAAATAGATAATATTGTCGTTGCAGGCTTGAGATAAAACAGGCTTTATCTCAAGCTGACATTTGGCAACTTACTGAGTTAGCTTACCCAAAGATAATGGTCGACCAGTAACACAATAAACAGCACCATTAAATGATAAATAGAAAACTTAAACACCTTCATGGCTAAACCTGAATAGTCTTGGTATTTAAGTTGCCATGCTTTGTAAATAAAGCCACAACTCAGTATGGTTGAACCAATTAAATATAGCGGACCGCACATGCCAACTAACACCGGCAATAAGCAGGCAATCGCTAATAAAACGGTATAAAGTAAAATACAGGTTTTGGTAAACTCAGTGCCGTGGGTGACAGGCAGCATTGGAATATCAACCTTGGCATATTCTTTCTTACGGTGAATGGCTAAAGCCCAAAAATGCGGTGGCGTCCAGGTAAAAATAATAATCACTAACAGTAACGCATGCCCATGCAGTTCATTGGTTACCGCAGTCCAACCCAGTAACGGTGGCATGGCGCCTGCTAGCCCACCAATAACAATATTTTGCGAGGTAGCGCGTTTTAAATAAGCGGTATACACCACTGCATAGCCGATTAAGCTGGCAAATGTCAGCCAAGCGGTAAGTGGATTTACTAAACTATAAAGCAGGGCAAAGCCAATAGTGCCAATAGAAACGGCAAAAATGGCCGCCTTAGTCCCAGACACTTTCCCTTTAGGCAATGGGCGGTTATAGGTGCGAGCCATTAGCCCATCAATACGGCGATCAATTAAATGATTAAATGCCGCCGCAGCCCCAGCCATTAATCCAATACCCATCATGCCAAAAATTAACGGCTGTAGCGGGACGATACCGGGAACTGCTAAACACATACCAACCAGCACGGTTAATAACATTAATGCGACTACTTTGGGCTTAGTCATTTCAAAATAAGCACGCCATTGCCATGAAAAAACAGTGGATGGAGCGATGAGGGTGATAGGTTTTGTCATGTTACTTCCCCTTGTTACGCTTTACGCCATAGAGCGTAATTAATAAAAACGACACAAAGCAGTAAAATTGCTGCTCCGCCATTGTGTGAAACAGCAATACTCAGTGGTAAATGCATAACGACATTACTGATACCTAAACCCACTTGAATAATGACCAAGGCGATGAGTAATAAACCGCTGTTTCTCATTGTTGAAGACTGTGCTTTGAGTAATTTAATCGCTAGCCATAGCAAGAGGATGGCTGTGATAACGCCCCATATACGATGGGTGACGTGAATGGTCATGCGGGTTGGATAGTCTAAAACGCCAAATTCAAAACTAGGATGCTCGCCCTGAAAAGGCGAAAAAGCATCCGCAAAGCGTAGATTATCGACCCAATTTCCTTCACAAATGGGCAGTGAAGTACAGGCCAGTGCTGCGTAATTTGATGAAGTCCAGCCACCCAACATAATTTGAATCACTAAAACGACTAAACCTAATACTGCCAACGGGGCGAGTTTACGTGCATAAATGTCGCCGCCAGGAATGCGTAACGGTTTGGTTCGTAGATACAACAGAAATAACAAGCAAAATAACGTGAAGCCCCCAAGCAAGTGCGACATAACTACAATGGGCATCAACTTCATGGTAACGGTCCACATGCCCAATAAAGCTTGGAAAATAATCAAGGCAGAAATAAACACCGGCAACTTTTTAGGCGCTTCTTCTTGCCTAAGACAAATGATTAAAATCCCTAAAACCATTAATCCCAATGTACCGGCAATATAGCGATGGATCATTTCTAACCATGCTTTATCTTGCTCAACCGTGAACTCAGGAAAATACTGTTCGGCTTTGGCTATTTCATGGGTTTCGTTTGGAACCGTTAAATGACCATAACAGCCCGGCCAATCTGGGCAACCTAACCCCGCATCAGACAAGCGGGTATAAGCGCCCATTAAAATGACCATTAAGGTAAATACCAGGGTGATTTTTAATATATTGGACAATTGCATCAACCTACCCTCGACAACTTCAGCATTTTACGTAAGTCAGCAATAATGGCTTTACCTTGCGCAATATTGGCTTCGCGGCCATCTACTGGGTCATATTGCATAATCAAGCTGCCAAGCGGATCGACAATAATGACTTGATCTTGCTGTAATAGGCTAGCGAATTGGTTATTCACTTCAGCGGTACTAAACTCAATATTCAGCTGGCTTAGTGCATTTTTATCACTGTTGGGCTGCACTAAAATGATGGGCTTAACTCGTTTTCGTTCTCGCCCTAATGCAATATAACTTTGGTTGAGCACGTACAGGCGGTCGGCACATTGTTGATCACATTGCTCTGGTAACAAGTACACGATTTGCCATAAGTGAGGGGTAGGGTTATCCATATTTAAGCTTTGATAACTTAAATTTGAGTCCAGCAGTGCGCCTTTATTGGTTGCGCCGCCCTGATATAAATCAAAACTTAACACCAATTTAGCTAACGCAACTGGCACAATAAATACCACTAATAGCAGTATTAAGGTTTTTTGACTTCGTTTCGGTTGGGAGTTCATTCCATCTCCTCTTTTATCATGTATGTATTATTATGAGTTTGCGCGCCAATACTTCATTGCTAGCCAACCCATTAGCCCTAAAAAGACCGCAGCCATGGTGAACCATTGCAACGCGTACCCTTGATGTTTTTGTGCTGATAACGGAATAGGCTGCCAAGGTTGTGGGTAGTGAAGGTTTGGCAAATTATTCGGTTGTAACACCACGTTTAGTAACGATAAATTCTCTGTGCTTGCTAACTCGTCAATGGCTAAGTTTTGAAATCGCATCGGATTACCGGGTTCGGCATAAAGATGCTCACTTAACGGGTTAGCTTGCTTTTGGTAAATACGGCCTGTTAACTGATACTCTTTGTTGGGCAGCGCATCAACAACAGGCAATACTTGGCGATCTTTATTTGCCGCTATAAAACCCAGTTCAACCAGTAAATATGGTGAGGCGTCGTTATGCTTGAATATTTGGTAAGCTAAATAACCCACTTGCCCTTGGTATACTTGGTTGTCCAGTAAGTAAATTTGGTTTGAAACCGGACTAACATTCACAGCCACCTTGTAACCTGTTAATAGCTGAGTGGGTATATCTGTGCTGGTGGATTGGCTTTGGATTAATAAATCTACTAATTCGTCATAATCCATTGCCGGTAAAGTTTCTCGGTTATGGATTGTTTGCTGCCACTGAGTTTTAAATTCTGCTCGGTCTAATTGCCAAAAACCTAACTTGACCAAAACACTAAACACGCTCACAGTAATCAATATAAATAACCCAGACAGCCAACCTAAACCCATTAAAGGATTGCTTGTGACAGCCCCTCTATTTGTTAAGTTAGTTTTAGTATTACTGCTGCTATTCATATTGTTTAATCTGGCCCGAGCCTTATTTATTATGGTTAAGGGTGAAAACAAACAGTCTATGAGCCCATTTTTAGGGCGGCGAGTGATGTTTTCAGCCATAGTGGTTGTGCTTTTACTGTTGGCCATGGGGCTAGGCATTATTCAACCTAACCCTAGGCCATATTAAGTAAGGTGCTTTACAGCACGTAAACAAACACAAACAGGCATAGCCATACCACGTCGACAAAATGCCAATACCAACTACCTGCTTGGAAGGCAAAATGTTTGTCAGCTGTGAAGTGTCCCTTAATGATTCTGAAAAATAGCACCAGTAAAAATACCGTCCCTAATGTCACGTGCATGCCGTGAAACCCAGTTAACAAAAAGAACGTATTGCCATAAATGCCAGACTGAAGCGTTAGCCCCATATCTTGGTAAGCATGGGCGTATTCTTCCACTTGTAAAAATAAAAATACCACCCCTAAAACAATGGTCAGGGCTAACCATATCACTAAGGGTTTGCGGTTATTTTTTTCTAAACTAGTGTGAGCAAAATGCAGGGTGACTGATGAGGTTAGCAGCAACAAGGTATTAATTAACGGCAACCCTGTCCATGGCATCGCTTCTGTTGTAGTGCCGTCAGGGGTTTTAATTAATGGCCAAATGGCTTCAAATGTGGGCCATAATAATTCATGGGTCATGGCGTTATTTGACGCACCACCTAGCCAAGGTACAGCAACCATTCTGGCGTAGAACAAGGCACCAAAAAATGCGCCAAAGAACATAATTTCAGAGAAGATAAACCAGCTCATACCTTGACGGAAAGAGCGATCCATCTGAGCCGAGTATAACCCTGACATAGATTCGTCGATGACATTTTTAAACCAGCCGAAAATCATAAAGATAATAACGGCGATTCCGGCAACGAGAATATAGCCACCCGAACTTTGTTCGGTTGATAATTGTTGAACATAATTGCCAGCGCCAAAGGCAATAAGAAATAGTCCTATTGCGCCAACAATGGGCCAGGCACTTTGAGCTGGCACATAATAGTTTTCATGCTTTGTGGTCATTTTGCTGCTCCTTGCTTTAAGCCACCACCGACCTTAGCGGTAATATCATAAAGAGTATAAGAGAGGGTCAATGTATTGATGGATTCCGGTAAGTCGGGATCGACATAAAATATTAATGGAAGTTCTGCACTGGCAGATGCCGCAAGCGGTTGTTGATTAAAGCAAAAACATTCCGTTTTATTAAAGTATGCTGCGCCTTGTCCAGGTGAAACAGATGGAATAGCTTGCCCAACGGTATCTTTACTGGATAAGTTTTTGGCATAAAACTTTGCATGGGTTAATTGCCCCGGGTGAACTTCTATTCGGTTTACGGTAGGAATAAACTCCCACGACATACCCGATTGCACATGCGCAATAAACTCAACGGTTACGGTCCTGCTTTCATCTACAATGACCGCCTCATAAGTGCTAGCAGTGCCTTGGGGTTTACCATTAATTCCCAAGGCGTCGCATAGCACGTCATATAAAGGCACCAACGCAAAACCAAATCCAAACATACCTACCGCACCCAAAATGAGCATGGTAAGTAATTTACGGTTTGATTTAGGTTGAGTTGTCATCTCACTTTACCTCTGGTGGCGTGGTAAATGAGTGATAAGGTGCAGGGCTGGCTATGGTCCACTCCAAGCCTTCAGCACCTTCCCAAGGTTTATCTGCTGCTTTTTCGCCACCTCTAATACATTTAATCACCACCGCTAAGAAAATCAGCTGAGACAGGCCAAATGCAAATCCACCAATTGAGACAATTTGGTTAATATCGGCAAATTGAATCGCATAATCAGGAATACGTCTTGGCATACCAGCCAAGCCTAAAAAGTGCATTGGGAAAAACAACACGTTGACTGAAATAACCGAACACCAGAAGTGCCATCTTCCCAAGGTTTCGCTGTACATATGGCCGGTCCACTTAGGAAGCCAATAGTATGCTGCAGCCATAATGGAGAATACGGCACCTGTGACTAAAACATAATGGAAATGTGCCACAACGAAGTAGGTATCATGATACTGGAAATCTGCTGGTGTAATGGCCAGCATCAGGCCAGAAAATCCACCAATAGTGAATAATATGATAAAGGCGAGGGCAAATAGCATTGGTGTTTCAAAGGTCATTGACCCTCGCCACATGGTAGCAACCCAGTTAAATACTTTTACCCCAGTGGGTACAGCAATCAACATGGTACAGTACATAAAGAACAGCTCAGCAAATACCGGCATACCTGTGGTAAACATATGGTGAGCCCATACTAAAAACGACAGGATGGCGATACTGGCTGTGGCGTATACCATTGACGCGTAACCAAACAGCCTTTTACGACTGAATGCCGGAATAATGGCAGAGATAATGCCAAAAGAAGGCAAAATCATAATGTATACTTCAGGATGACCGAAGAACCAGAAAATATGCTGGAACATAACGGGGTCACCCCCTCCAGCGGCATCAAAGAAGCTTGTGCCAAAATATTTATCGGTTAATACCATGGTTACTGCGCCAGCCAGTACAGGCATTACCGCAATTAATAAGAACGCGGTAATTAACCATGTCCATACAAATAGCGGAAGCTTCATCCAAGTCATACCTGGTGCGCGCATGTTCACAATGGTCACAATCACGTTAATGGCACCCATGATTGAACTGATACCCATAATATGGACCGAAAATACAAATAGTCCTGTAGTATCAGGGCTGTAAGTTGTCGACAGCGGAGCATAGAATGTCCAACCAAAGTTGGGACCGCCCCCTTCCATAAATAGTGAACCAATCAACATCGCAAAGGCGAAGGGTAAAATCCAAAAGCTCCAGTTGTTCATGCGAGGTAATGCCATATCTGGCGCACCAATCATCATAGGTATTAACCAGTTTGCTAAACCTGTGAAGGCTGGCATCACCGCGCCAAATACCATGATAAGACCATGAACAGTGGTCATTTGATTAAAAAAGTTTGGCTCGACTAACTGTAAACCAGGCTGAAATAATTCAGCACGGATCACCATCGCCATTGCGCCGCCAGTTAAAAACATAATGAAACTGAACCATAAATACATTGAACCAATATCTTTATGGTTGGTGGTTAATAGCCAGCGCATTATGCCTTTAGGTGCACCATGGTGATGATCATCATGGGCTGCAACAGTATCGTGGGTTGTTGTACTCATAGTCATCTCCTATTGTCCGTGGCTATTAACATCGGTGGCTTGCACCGTGTCGCCTGAATTATTACCCCATGCATTTCGCTCGTAGGTTATTACCGCCGCCATTTGTCGGGGAGATAACGAACTAGCAAAAGCTTGCATTGCTGTGCCGGGTTTGCCGTTACGCACAATGTCAATATGCGCATCAACTGGGCCGGTAATAATTGGACTGCCAATAAGAGAGGGGAACACGCCAGGTAAGCCAGCGCCAGTAGCTTGGTGGCAAGCTAAACAGCTGGTGGTGTATACCTGTAGGCCTTCGGTCATTAATTCGTCATGGGTTAATTCCGTTAAATCGACCGGCATAACCGTTGCGGCCATATCATCACCTACGTCAGCTTGAACTGGCTCAGTTGGCGTAGTGCTTGCCTCTGTTGGCTGCTTTGCAGTTGGTGAGCTCATGTCAGCGGTATCACCCGTGGCGACATTATTCACATCAGCAGCTTGTACTATATCGCCAGTGTCATTACCCCAGGCGTTTCTTTCATAGGTCACGACTGCGGCAATTTGTTTGGCTGATAGTTGCTTAGCAAAAGATTGCATTGCTGTTCCTGCTTTACCATGCAATACAATATCAATATGTCCGGCTACAGACCCCTTGATTAGCGGACTGCCTATTAATGAAGGGAAAACACCAGGTAAACCTGCGCCATTCGGTTGATGACATGCAGCACAAGTTGATAGGTAAACTTGTTCACCTTCTGCCATTAGCTCTTCTTTAGATAAGGTTTCTGACAGTGCTGCTTGTGCAGCAGCTTGTGCATTTTTAGCGAGTTGTTTTTGCTCTTGAAGCCATGCATCGTATTCAGCCTCAGGTAATGCTTTTACGACAACTGGCATAAAGCCATGGTCTTTGCCGCATAATTCGGCACACTGTCCACGATAAACACCAGGTTTATCAATTTTTGTCCATGCTTCATTAATAAATCCGGGGTTAGCATCTTTTTTGACCGCAAACGCAGGTACCCACCAAGAGTGAATTACATCATCAGAAGTCATTAAAAATCGTACTTTACGATTAATGGGTAGCACTAAAGGCTTATCGACTTCTAAAAGGTAATTTTCGGTTTTAGTTTCGTCGCCGTCTATTTGGCTACGAGGGGTAGATAAAATGCTATAAAACTCGACATCTTCATTGAAATAGCTGTAATGCCATTTCCATTGAGAGCCGGTGACTTTAATCGTTAAATCTGCATTGGTAGGATCTTCCATGGCGATTAAAGTTTTCGTCGCTGGAATAGCCATGCCAATTAAAATTAAGAACGGAATAACGGTCCAAGCGATTTCCACTTTGGTGCTTTCATGAAAATTTGCTGGCACTGCTCCTTTGGATTTTCGGTGATAAATAATGGAGTAAATCATTATTCCAAACACCAAAACACCAATAGCGCAGCAGATATAAAGAATAATCATGTGAAGGTCATAAACCTGCCCACTAATATTCGTTACACCTTTCGTCATGTTGAGGGGCATTTCACTTGCCCCAAGAGAGGGGGCAACTAGCGCTGCCAAAAAACAATACAACCATTGCTTCACAAGACTTCTCCTCTGTCCATTGCTGATAGCAATTACAAAGAAGAGTCACACAGTAAGTCTCTGCTCTATGCAAACTCTTCGGTTCCCAAAAAAGCTTGATGACTTCAAAGTACGTTGGTGGTTGTAAGCGTTATTGGCTTACTAATAAATGTTAAACTTGCACCACACTGGTACCTACAACTGAACTAATCAACTTATATTTGACGCATTTTTTAGCTAATAAAAACATAGCTTCAGCGTTTCATTGGTCGAAAAATGTTTCGACCTTGTAACAACATTACTTGCAGTTTAAATATTGATCAAGATCACTTTTATGTCTAGCTTGCTGAAAAAACATACAAAAATGCCCTGCGCATTAGGCAGGGCATGATAAAAAGACACCTGAAAATTAGTGAAAAGAATTAAAATTTATTCTACTTATCGTTGAGTGACTTGGTTTGATGAAGCTGTTATCGGCTAATTCAGTGTCTGTATGACTTGAAATATCCTCAATTACGACCCCTAAAGCTCTGGCACTTTTGGCAACCAACTGTAGTCTTCTACTGTCTCGGGTATCTAACTGACTTGTCCATGAAATGACTGCGCTAGAAGTCCCGCTAGTAAGGGCTTTTTCCATCGCCCAAAGAGTTTCTATTTCGTCTTTAGTGTGAACAAGTAATACTCTGTCCATTCTTACGCCAGCACTGGCTAACATTTGTTTGTAACTGATGTTGGCTGGGTTAATCAGTACTATCCATTGCCCTTGATGACTAAGCCTTGCTAGCTCACTTGCATAAGCCGCTAACTCAGTTTTGCCATGGGTTTGTGTTTTTAGTGTTGTAATGGATTTGGCCGACGGCATGACTTCCGTTGGTATATCTGTCCATAATCCTGGGTGACGAGGAGCATTGCCCATTAGCTTGTTCATAACCATTCTCCATTACGAATAACACCAACTGCAAGCCCTTCAATCGTTAGGCTTTGGTAACTTAAATCAACTTTAATTGGGTTGTAGGCTTCGTTTTCTGCATGTAAAAAGACCACATTGCCTTTTTTCTCAAATCGCTTAACAGTGACATCATCTTCCACACGCGCTACCACAACTTGACCGTTGCGTGCTTGCTGCATTTTGTGTACCGCAAGTAAATCACCTTCTAAAATGCCAATATCTTTCATGCTGTCACCACGCACACGCAGTAAAAAATCAGCAGCAGGCTTAAACATACTAGGGTCGACTTGGTAATACTGTTCAACATGCTCTTGGGCTAAAATCGGCTCACCTGCGGCGACTTGACCGATTAAAGGCAGGCCACTTTCTTCAGCTTCTTCCTCTTGAGGTAAACGGATACCTCTAGATGTGCCAGGCATAATTTCAATAAACCCTTTTTTAGCCAATGCTTTTAGGTGCTCTTCAGCGGCATTTGCACTTCTGAAACCTAAGCGGGTTGCAATTTCAGCTCGAGTAGGAGGCATACCTGTTTCAGAGATATTGTTTTTAATTAGCGCTAAAATTTCAGCTTGGCGTGGTGTTAAGGGTCTCATGTTGTTTCCTGTCTTTCTATACAGTAACTGTCATTATATACAGTGTTTTTTATTGTGCAAGTATTCACCAATTGTTTTTTAACATAAATATTATAATGTTCTAAAAATGTTAACTTTATCAGTGCTGTGAAGTAGTTTTTTTGATGCGATATTTAAAAGCGGCTGTTGGTTTTCATTGCAATTAGTGAAAGGCGTACAGTTTCTGGTATTCTATGCGCCCATATTAAAAGGGCGTTATTGCGAAGATTATTATGTCAAAACCAGATTCAATTATGCTTAGGCTTTTGCGTTGGATTCAAAAACGTATGGTACATACTATTGTTGTGCCACATGATCCATTTGCAGACTTGAACTACGATCCTGAAAAACCCATTGTTTATGTCATGAAAACCGAGTCTATCAGTGACACGGCTGCATTAAGTGAGATGACTGAAAACTTGGGGCTTCCTAGTCCATATGATCCTTTGAAACTAGACGGTTTAACTGTGCCAAGAGTGGTTTGCCTAGAAGGCCGGAAACCGATTATTGGTAAGCGGGAAAATGGTGATAAGTTTCTAGATTGTTTTACCCATTTATTAACGCTTCATCGTCAACAGCCTGAGTTAGATATTCAGCTGGTACCTGTTAGTCTTTATTGGGGGCGTACACCTGGTAAAGAAGATGACACCATGAAAGCCGCTGTACTTGAGCGTGAAAGCCCAACTTGGCTGCGTAAGTGGTTGATGATTTTGTTTTTAGGTCGACATAACTTTGTGCAGTTTTCAAATGCGATGTCTTTGCGCTATATGACTGATGAGCATGGCAGCGACAAAGCTATCGCACACAAACTTGCTCGTGTCGCTAGAGTGCATTTCCGTCGTCAGCGTAAAGTGATGACTGGGCCACAACTGCCTAATCGTCAAGCGATGTTTGCTTCATTATTAAAGTCAGACTCGATTACTAAAGCGATTGAAGAAGAAGCGACAAATAAAAAAGTTTCTAAAGAAAAAGCCCGTGAAATCGCAATAGAGTATTTAGATGAAATTGCAGCTGATTATTCCGATAGTTTAGTTCGAATTGCGGAGAGATTTTTAACATGGCTGTGGAATAAGTTATACAGTGGGATCAACATCAAAGGTGCTGAGCAAGTGCGTCAATTGCATCACGATGGCCATGAAATTGTTTATGTACCTTGCCATCGCAGCCATATGGATTACCTGCTGTTATCTTACATTTTGTATTATCAAGGCATGGTGCCACCGCATATTGCAGCGGGCATTAATTTAAATTTCTGGCCTGCAGGCCCAATGTTCCGTCGTGGCGGGGCATTTTTCATTCGCCGAAGCTTTAATGGTAACAAACTCTACACAGCGGTTTTCCGTGAATACCTAGACCAGCTATTTGCCAAAGGTTATTCCGTTGAATACTTCACTGAAGGTGGACGTTCTAGAACGGGTCGCTTACTAGCCCCCAAAACGGGCATGTTGGCGATGACTGTGAATAGCGTATTACGTGGTATTGAACGCCCTGTAACTCTAGTGCCCGTTTATTTAGGGTATGATCATGTGATGGAAGTGGCCACTTATCACAAAGAATTGAGTGGTAAGAAGAAAGAAAAAGAATCGGTTTGGCAAGTCTTTGGCGCGATTCGTAAGCTGGGTAATTTTGGTCAAGGTTATGTGAACTTTGGTGAGCCGATTAATTTACAGAGCTTTTTGACCCAACAAGCGCCAAGCTGGCGTGAAGAAATGGCAAAAGATCTTGAGCAAAAGCCATCGTGGATCACCCCAGCAGTGAACCAATTGGCGAATCAAGTCATGACTAATATCAATGGTGCTGCAGCCGCCAGCTCTGTGACGTTAACCAGCTTGGTGCTATTGGCATCTGAGCAGAATGCGTTACAACGTCATCAATTGGAACGTCAGTTAGACTTCTATTTGAAGATCATCAAAAATGCGCCTTATTCAGACTATACCTCGGTTGCTGAAGGTGATGGTAAAGCGATTGTTGAACATTGCTTGACGCTGAATAAGTTCACCTTAGAAAAAGATCCATTAGGCGACATTATTGCTATCGACCCTAATCATGCAATTACCCTAAGCTATTATCGCAATAACATTATTCATTTAATGATTATTCCAGCGATGATTGCCAGCTGTTTAGTACGTTACGAGAATTGCAGCCGTGAACAGATCATCGCCATTGTTGAAGATTTCTATCCGCTCATTAAAGCGGAGCTATTCATGGGAATCGATGATATTAGCCATTACGTTGACCAAGTGCTTGAGCAAATGGTTAACGAGAATCTGATCACCGATAGTCAACAGTGTGAAGTTGTGACTCGTCAGATTACTCAGCTTGAATTGCTGGCTGAAACCGCCAGTGAAACACTGCAACGCTATGCGATTATTTTCAATTTATTAGCGATAAAACAGCAATGTGAACGAGCCGATTTAGAGCGAGACAGCCACTTGTTAGCACAACGTTTAGGTGCATTACATGGCGTTACCGCCCCAGAGTTTTATGATAAAAAACTCTACAACACCCTCAGTGTCAAATTAAAAGAGTTAGGTTATTTATGTAGTACAGAGCATCTTGATGATGTTGCCCGTATACGTGACCACGCGAATGGATTATTGCGCTCTTCAGTTAAACAAACCATTCAAGATAGCGTAAACGCGGAGCATTTAAATTAATGGCAAACCATATGAATGCGGCAAAAAGCCGTAAAAATAAATCACTATTAGGTGGCGCAATGATTATTGCGGGTACCACCGTTGGCGCAGGTATGTTTTCATTGCCCGTTGTGGGTGCGGGAATGTGGTTTAGTTATTCAATGTTGATGTTGGTCGGCATTTGGTTTTGTATGTTAATGTCAGGGCTGTTACTGCTTGAAGCGAATTTACACTTCGAGCCAGGAGCCAGTTTTGATACCTTAACTCGCGATACCTTAGGGCAATTTTGGCGTATTATTAATGGCTTATCGATTGCCTTTGTATTGTATATTTTAACCTACGCTTACATCAGTGGCGGTGGCTCTATTGTTAACCATAGTCTTGAGGCTATTGGTATTAGCTTGCCTCAAAGTGTCGCTGGATTAATTTTTGCCGTCGTATTGGCTTTCATTGTACTGATTAGTACTAAAGCGGTTGATAGAATTACTACCATTATGTTGGGTGGTATGGTGATCACCTTCTTTTTAGCCACCACTAATCTATTAATTGAAATTGAGCCAAGTCGATTATTTTCACCTGATGGCGAAGCAAAGTATTTACCTTATATGTTAGCCGCTTTGCCATTCGGATTAGCCAGCTTTGGTTACCATGGTAATGTTCCTAGCTTAGTTAAATACTATGGCAAAGATGCCAACACTATTGTGAAAGCGTTAGTATTAGGCACCTCAATTGCGTTAGTGATTTATGCTTGTTGGTTAGTCGTCACCATGGGGCATATCTCTCGTAGCATGTTCTCAGACATTATTGCCCAAGGCGGTAATATGGGTGTGTTAGTTGGCGCACTGTCTGAAGCCATTGCCAACGATAATTTATCGCGCATATTAACCCTGTTTGCCAACCTTGCAGTCGCGTCATCATTTTTAGGTGTTACTCTTGGTTTGTTTGATTATCTAGCTGATTTATTTGGCTTTGATGATTCTAGAACTGGGCGCTTAAAAACAGCCTCTATTACCTTTATTCCGCCGACATTTTTAGGGCTACTATTTCCAAATGGCTTTTTAATTGCGATAGGATTTGCCGCATTGGCAGCCAGTATTTGGGCTGTCATTGTGCCAGGGTTATTAGCTTATAAAACGCGTAAAATGTTCCCTAACAGTCAAACTTATCGTGTGCCAGGTGGCACTGGATTAATTGTGATTGTGGTATTGTTTGGCGCAGTGACTGCAATGTGTCATTTGCTGGCAATGGCAGGGATATTACCTGTATACCAATAGCGCAACCTAGCGCGTTCAGCAGTTATTCAAAAAGTCTTCTTCGGAAGACTTTTTTGCATTTATGGCACTTTGGGTCTTAACTTTGAATCAATACCATAAATTGTAGGATTGAAAATGAAAGTATCACAATATTTTCAAGGGCAACCTTGCTGGGTTGAGTTAGCATCGACAGATTGGGCGGCAGCGAAAGGGTTTTATCAAGCCTTATTTGGTTGGCAGGCATTTGACTTATCAATGCCTGACGGACATTACACCATGCTGCAGATAGACAATGAAGATGTGGCGGCACTGTATCAAATATCTGCCTCAATGGGCGAAAATATACCTACACATTGGACCGTTTATTTTGCCGTCGATGATGTGGATAGCTCTATTAACGATATCACCGCGGCTGGCGGGCAACTGCTAATTGGTCCTCACAATGTAGGTGATGCCGGTCGTATGGCGCTATTTGCTGATCAAGAAGGAAGCCGTTTTGCCATATGGCAAGCCATTAACCATACCGGTATTAAACTCGCGCAAGTTGATAATACTCTTTGTTGGGTTGAGTTAGCTTGCCGAAACATTCAACAAAGTGAAGCGTTTTATTGTCAATCTTTAGGCTTTAAGACTCAGCATTCTGACATGGACGGCTTTACTTATACTGAATGGTTGGTGAAAAACCAACCTATTGGCGGCATGATAGAAATGACCGAAGAATGGGGCGAGACTCCTGCTCATTGGATGCCATATTTTATGGTGGCCAGTTGTGATGAAACCGCGGCCAAAGTGGCTGAATTAGGCGGTAAAGTTTGTGTGCCTCCAACTAACATTGAAAAAGTAGGACGATTTGCCGTCGTTAATGACCCTCAAGGCGGGGTGTTTTCTATCATTACTTTACAGGAGTAGATTGAACTTGGGGGCGGAGGAGATTTATATGGGTTTATTATCAATAATTAAAATGAAGATTAGGTGATGGTTAAAAGTTGGTCGATATGAGATCTGTGTTGCATTTATACTGCTGATTTTTAGTGTTTAGTTGTTAAACAGCTGAAGCTGTATTAAGTTTAGTTTAAGTTTGGAGTGAGTTAGTTCAAAATTGATTGTTGATCGACTTCAAAGTTTAGATGAAAGATAAATTTTTTTTCATGTAAACCTAGAGGCATATCTGTTTTTTGGGTTCGAGAACACTCTACACTTGCCGATAATTAAAAATGTAAATTCTGTAAAAAACGGAGATGTGTGATGAACTGGCGTGCACTATTTAAACCAAGCGCGAAATATTCAATAATTGTACTGATTGTTATTGGTGTGATTCTGGGTGTTGTTGGCTATTTTGCTACTCAACAAACTTTACATGCAACAAGTACAGATGAATTCTGTATGACTTGTCATAGCAACCATTCGCTAAAAGATGAAGTATTAGCTTCTGCGCACGGTGGCGGTAAAGCTGGCGTAACAGTTCAGTGTCAAGACTGTCATTTACCTCATGGTCCAGTTGATTACTTGATCAAGAAAATCATCGTATCTAAAGATTTATACGGCTTTGTAACCATTGACGGCTTCAACACTCAAGAATGGTTAGACGAAAACCGTAAAGAACAAGCTGATATCGCATTAAAGTATTTCCAAGCTAATGACTCAGCTAACTGTCGTCATTGTCATACTCGTATCGAAGAAAACCAACCTGAAGATATGAAGAAGATGGCGAAAAGAATGCATGCGAACAACTTCAAGAAAGCTCCAGAAGACAGAAAAACATGTGTAGACTGTCATAAAGGTGTAGCGCATCCTTACCCTAAAAAGTAAGTTTACCTAGCACGCATATTAAAAACCTCGCTAATTAGCGAGGTTTTTTTATGCCTGAACAAGTTAAATCAACGGTAGGGTAATCGCTTATTTTTGCAATATTTTTTGCCGATATGATAACAGGGCAAAAACACCAAATAAGTAAGCCGTAGCGTAGTCTTTTGCCGTTAATGTTAACTGTGGGCTGAATAAGGTGTGGAAAATGAATACTTGTAAACCATGCATTACGGCCATAAAAGCCAAAAAGATATACAAAATCATCCCGATACCATTGTCAAAAGGCATGATGAGATTAAACAGCAGCACCAACCATGTTACAGAGGTTAACCCATAACCTATTTTGATAATGTAGTTCATGCTGATGGCTCCGACTGTAATTGGAATAAGCGGTAGCAAACTTGTCCAGCTTGTTTTTCTTTTAAAAGTTGCCAGTTGTTTGGAATAACAAGGTCGCTAATATCAGATTCAGTTTCTAAATAAATTAACGCTTCAGGATTAAGCCAATTATGCTTAACAAGCAGTTCAATGGTGTTATTCGCTAAGCCTTTTCTGAATGGCGGATCAATAAAAACCACATCAAAACCGTCAGTGGTACCTTTAGCCAATAACTGCAAGCTGTCACCATGAACCACTTTGGCATTAGTACATTTTAATGTGTCTAGGTTTTTAGTTAGTTGTAATGCAGCACTTTTTTGTAATTCACATATTAATGCATAGTCAGCATAGCGAGACAACGACTCTAAACTGAGAGCACCGCTACCGGCAAAGCAATCAAGCACTCTTGCACCACGAATATCCATAGCAAGCCAGTTAAATAAGGTTTCTCTGACGCGGTCTGTAGTTGGACGTAACCCTTCTAAATCATGAATAGGTAATTTTCTAGAACGCCATTGCCCTGAAATAATTCTGACTTGTCCACTGCTGGTATTTTGTCGTGCCATGGGTTCCTCATGATTTTGCCTGAACAAAGAAAAAGAAAGTGATAGACTATGCTCACCTTAAACGGCTGATATTTTATCTTAAACTCAACGAAAATACTGAGTATTCTGAATTTACTCGCGTTGACACATTTAATTAGCTGTAATTGAACTTATTTTTATCTCTATTACTGGTAGCAAACATGGCAAAGAAAGGTTTTTTCTCGTGGTTTCGTAAAGACAAAAAAGAACAAGCAAAAGACGTTGTTTCGGAATCCGTTGATACAAATATTGTTGATAGTGGCTCTGAAAAGACATCTTCAACTCAAACGCTAGAAAAAGCCCCATCAAATGAAGCCCAAGCTGCAGAAGAAGAGCGTTTAGCCGCTGAAGCCCAAGCTGCAGAAGAAGCGCGTTTAGCCGCTGAAGCCCAAGCTGCAGAGGAAGCGCGTTTAGCGGCTGAAGCTCAAGCTGCAGAGGAAGCGCGTTTAGCGGCTGAAGCACAAGCCGCAGAAGAAGCGCGTTTAGCTGCTGAAGCCCAAGCTGCAGAAGAAGCGCGTTTAGCCGCTGAAGCCCAAGCCGCAGAGGAAGCGCGTTTAGCCGCTGAGGCTCAAGCCGCAGAAGAAGCGCGTTTAGCCGCTGAAGCTCAAGCTGCAGAGGAAGCGCGTTTAGCCGCTGAAGCTCAAGCTGCAGAGGAAGCGCGTTTAGCTGCTGAAGCACAAGCCGCAGAAGAAGCGCGTTTAGCCGCTGAAGCCCAAGCTGCAGAGGAAGCGCGTTTAGCCGCTGAAGCTCAAGCTGCAGAAGAGGCCGCTCAACAGCTTGCTGTTCAAGTTGAGCCAGAACCACAAGCTAAGCCTCAAAAAGAAGGTATGTTTGCTCGTTTAAAGCGCGGTTTAATGCGCACCAGCGAGAATATCGGCTCAGGCTTCATGGGTCTATTTAGTGGCAAAAAAATCGATGATGACTTATTTGAAGAATTAGAAGAGCAGCTATTAATTGCCGATGTTGGCGTTGAAACCACCACCAAATTAATTAATAGTTTAACTGATCACGCTTCTCGTAAGCAGTTGAAAGATGCTGAAGCTTTATATGAATTAATGCGTGAAGAAATGCAAAAAATGCTCGCGCCTGTTTCTATTCCTTTAGTACCAGACAATGCAGACGGCCCATTTGTGATATTAATGGTGGGCGTTAATGGTGTGGGTAAAACGACTACTATTGGTAAATTAGCTAAGCAATATCAAAATCAAGGTAAATCGGTCATGTTAGCCGCCGGTGATACCTTCCGTGCTGCAGCCGTTGAACAGCTTCAAGTTTGGGGCCAACGTAATGATATTCCGGTAGTCGCACAGCACACGGGTGCCGATAGCGCGTCGGTATTATTTGATGCATTACAAGCGGCTAAAGCAAGAAATGTAGATGTATTGATTGCTGACACAGCGGGACGCCTACAAAACAAAGGCCACTTAATGGAAGAGCTTAAAAAAGTGGTCAGGGTGATGAAAAAGCTCGATGCCAACACCCCACATGAAGTTATGCTAACGCTAGATGCAAGCACAGGTCAAAATGCCATTAGCCAAGCGCAGCTATTCCAAGAGGCTGTAGGGGTGACGGGCATTACCTTAAGTAAGTTAGACGGTACAGCTAAAGGTGGGATTATTTTCGCCATTGCAGACAAATTTGCCATTCCAATTCGCCACATTGGTGTGGGAGAGCAAATTGATGACTTACGTACTTTTGATGCAAACGACTTTATCGAAGCACTTTTTAGTCAACAGAAGGCAGAATAATAAAAAATGATTCAATTTGAGCAAGTCAGTAAAGTCTATCCAGGTGGGCAAAAAGCACTAATGGATGTTAATTTTCATCTGCGTAAAGGTGAAATGGCTTTTTTAACCGGTCACTCAGGTGCCGGAAAAAGCACCTTGCTCAAATTAATCACCGTCATAGAACGTGCGTCCGCAGGTAGAGTCGCCATTAACGGGCATGATATTGCTAGTGTCAGCGCTAAACATGTGCCTTATTTACGCCGTAATATTGGAATGATTTTTCAAAATCATCATTTATTAATGGAGAAAACCGTTTTTGATAATATTGCCCTGCCATTGGTGATTGAAGGCTTTTCTCATTCCGAAATTAAAAAGCGCGTAGCAGGTGCGTTAGATATGGTGGGTTTATATGGTAAAGAGCGCCATCAACCCATTATGTTGTCAGGTGGTGAGCAACAGCGTGTTGGCATTGCCCGTGCTATCGTTAACAAACCGCCTATCTTATTAGCCGACGAGCCAACAGGTAATTTAGACCCTAAATTGTCGATGGACATTTTACGTTTATTTGAAACCTTCAACGATGCCGGCACCAGTGTGTTAATTGCAACCCATGATTTAGGGCTAATTGCTCGAATGAAATACCGTACATTCACCTTAAAGCAAGGTCGAATGATTGGAGGGGAGCAATAATGGCCAAACAGAATAATATTACTCAAAGCAAACTCCCCATTACTGGCCGAATCGTAATGTTTTTTATTCGTCATATTCAACAGGGTATGTCGAGTATTGGTGAGCTTTGGCGTAACCCTGTGTCATCAATAATGACTATGGCCGTATTAGGGGTAAGCTTAAGTTTACCAGCGGCTTTGCAGGTATTAGTTAAAAATGCTGAAACGATTACCCAGTCTTGGAACAGTGCTGCTGAAATTTCATTATTTATTAATGAAGGCCGCAGCGAGCAATCGATACAAAGTTTAATTTCGCGTATTAAAGTCTTTAGAGAAGTCGAATCCGTTGACTACATCAGCCGCGAGCAAGCACTGGACGAGTTTCAACGTTTGTCGGGGTTTGGTGAGGCATTGTCCTACTTAGATGAAAACCCATTACCAGCGGTTGTTACCGTGACACCATCATTAAAGTTTTCTAGCCCAACAGGTGCCAGAGAATTATTAGTAAAACTAGAGCGTGAACCAGAAGTGAGCTTTGGCCGACTAGATATTGAATGGTTAGAACGGCTACAAGCATTAGTTCGATTATTAGAAAAGACGGTTTTGGCCATTGCTGCGCTATTGGTGCTTGCTGTGGTGTTAGTGATTGGTAATACGATTCGACTTGCCATTATGAATCGGCGCACTGAAATTGAAATTATGAAGCTAGTTGGCGCCACAGAGGCGTTTATTCAACGCCCTTTTTTATATACCGGCATTTGGTATGGCGTTATTGGAGGCATGTTAGCGTGGTTAATCATTAATGCGTTGGTATGGTATTTAGATGGCGCGTTAGCTGAATTAATGGGCTTGTATGGCAGCCAATTAAGTTTAGAGTCATTAACTCTGACTGAACTCGGTCAATTAGTGTTACTGGCCTCGTTTTTAGGTTGGTTAGGGTCATATTTATCTGTTCGTCAGCATTTAAGAAAAATTGAACCGTCATAAAAGGGTAACCTCTGTTCTGCTATGGTTATCAGCTAATATTAGGCGGGTTTAATTTTTTCGATTTTCCTTATCGATTTAATGACCGTAAATGAAGCTTTGTTTACTTGCAAAGTGACTCATTTACAGGTTAAATAACACCTCGAATGAACTTATTTTGACATAAGATGTCATAAAATTAGCAGGTTCATTAGCTAATATTTTGTGAGTTGATTTAATTTTTTATTTGAATTCATTAATTTATAGCGTGTTTTTTATGAAGTAGTAGGAGAGCGAATGACTTATCAAACGCAATCAATGGCGCTAGCGTTACCACAAAGCAGTGGCAGCATAGAAGCGTATATTCAGTCAGTATCTAAAATTGAAATGTTAGATGCGCAAACTGAGTATGATCTTGCCAAGCGTTTACAAGAAACTGGTGATCTTCAAGCGGCAAAACAATTAATTATGTCGCATTTACGCTTTGTTGCGCACGTTGCTAAAGGCTACTCTGGTTATGGCTTACCTCAAGCCGATTTAATTCAAGAAGGCAATGTTGGTTTGATGAAAGCGGTAAAACGTTTTGATCCTGACGTTGGTGTTCGCTTAGTTTCATTTGCAGTACATTGGATTAAAGCTGAAATCCATGAATACGTGCTGAAAAACTGGCGTATTGTTAAAGTTGCGACGACCAAAGCGCAACGCAAGTTATTCTTTAACATTCGTAAAGCAAAGCAGCGTTTAGGTTGGTTTAGCGATGAAGAAGTTTCAATGGTTGCAGAAAACTTAGGCGTATCTAAGGCTGATGTAACAGAAATGGAATCTCGAATGGCAGCTCAAGATCCTGCATTTGATTTAACCAATGACAGTGACGACGACAGTACAGACTTCGCTCCAGCATTATATTTAGAAGATCATTCTTCAGATTTAGCGCAAAACATTGAAGATGATAACTGGGAGTCAAACTCTCAAAATCGTTTATTATCGGCAATTAAAACCTTAGATGAACGTAGCCAGCATATTCTACGAGCACGTTGGTTAGACGACGATAAAATAACCCTTCAAGAGTTGGCAGATACGTACCAAGTGTCTGCAGAGCGTATTAGACAGTTAGAAAAAAATGCCATGAACAAGCTTAAATCTTGTATGGAAATCTAACGCTATAGATAGTTAAAAAAACCTGCTTCGGCAGGTTTTTTTGTGTCTTTTTTACAATCATAAAATTATTGATTCGTATCAATAATGATTAAATCTTTACAAAAAATATTAAAATAGATTAATGCACCATAACCTATAACAACGGGTTTTTGACTAGCTGAACAATGGCGGTTTTGATAACATCAGATATCAAATAATGAGCGAGAAATAATATTGAATTATTCAGTTGCAGTGAAAATGTTATTAGTTGTGGTGATTGTTCTGCAATCATTGACCGCTTTTGCATCTGCAACACCTCAAAATCATGCTATTGATATTGAACACCTGCAAACTCAGCATGATCATCAATCAGATACTAACATTGCTAATACCTCAGCCAATAATCAACAACACGACATTAATGACTGCCATCATTGTGGTCATTGTAATGGCCATCATTTAACGTGGATATTAGTCGATACTTCAGATGATACCGCGCAGTTATTTACCCGTCATATTAGCGCGTATCAACAACGCCATACTCAGCAATTTTTAAATGCGATTCTGCGCCCTCCTATTGCTTAATCTTGTTGGTTTTTAAACTCTCAGCCTGTCTTAAATAAGCATAACAGGCTGTTATTTATCAATAAGAACACTTAAGACAACACCTAAAAACAACACATAAAACCGTTTCGATTTTATGGGGTAATGGCTGCCATTTTAATGGGCGCTAATTATTTACTCCCATGAAAGGTTGTGGTGTCTTAAGCTCAATAAAGCGTTATAGGGACAACATGAATATAGATTACGTTGACTACAAGCACGCCTTTCTAATGGCAGGCCTGTTAATAGGGCTATCATCAAGCTCTGCTGCCCATGCTCAAACTGAACAGGTTAATCACGAAATAACCATAGGGGTGACAACTGACTCTGTTGAGCCAGAATCTAACCATGCTTCACAATACCAACATGCCCACCATGATGACTCATCCAGTATGGATTTAAGCTATGCAGATGAAGATAATCATCAAAAACACATTAACCTTGAGGATGATGAACATGCTCATGTTAGTGCCAGTGAAAGTGAACCACACTCTCCTCATGAAGAATCACTGCATAATGATGATTCTCAATATAATGATAAAAATGCCGAAGAAGATGAGCATCAACAAGGTATTACTTTAAGCCCTGAAAAAATCGCCTTGGCTGATATACAGATCAGGGCTATTCAGCCTGAGATTCAATTCAGTACCGTTTATGCTCCTGCAGAAGTGTTGGTAAATGGATATAGCAGTTATGTGGTTTCACCACGAACAGAGTCGGTCATTATTAGCCGTCATGCAGCATTAGGTGAGCATGTAAAGAAAGGGCAAAAGCTGGTGACCTTATTTAGTGAAGAAATGGTGCAAGCTCAGGCGGACTATTTAATTGCTTCAACCGAATGGCAACGCGTTAAAACATTGGGTAATAGAATTGTCAGTGACAGCGATTCAGTTCAGGCTAAAACGGCATTTAAAGCGGCTTTTGGCAAACTGATTGCCTATGGGGTTACTCAGGCTGAAATTAATAATATTTCTAATAATGATGTGACCTCATTTGGCGAATACACATTAATAGCACAACGTGATGGGGTAGTGTTACAAGACGACTTTATTCAAGGTCAACGTGTTGATGCCGGTGAAGCCGTTATGTTGCTGGCTAATGAACAACAGTTATGGGTTGAAGCCAAAATATCGCCCTACAAGCAACTCGAGTTAACCGCTAATGCGCCTGCAATAGTAGAGCTTGATGGACAAACTTATCAAGCCAGTGTGATTCAAGAGTCTCATACTATTGACCCCGTTACCCGCACCAGAATTATTCGCTTATTAGTCAACAATAGTGATGACAGCCTTCATCCCGGCATGTTTGTAAAAGTGCATTTTCAATTTGCTACCGCCACTAAAGTGATAGCCGTTCCAGAGCAAGCGTTGATCCGTAGTCCAGATGGCGATTGGATGGTATTTGTTGAAGACCATCCCGGTGAGTTTCAGGCTGTTGAAGTCGAATTAGGCAGAGCTTTAGGCAGTAACAGGGAGATATTGGGTTTAGCTAACAATACCCGAGTGGTAACAAAAGGGGCGTTTTTTGTTGCTTCTGAAATTGCGAAAGGCGGATTCGATCCGCATAACCATTAGGGGTTGGCATTATGTTTAATCGAATTATAGATTGTGCGGTAAATAATCGACTGCTTATCGTAATCATGCTTTTTGCCACCATAGTGGCCGCAGTATTGGTTATTCCTAAGCTAAATTTAGATGCGTTTCCTGATGTGACCAACGTGCAGGTTGCGGTCAATACTGAAGCCCCAGGACTAGCCGCAGAAGAAGTAGAGCAGTTAATTACTTACCCCATTGAAGCCGTTATGTATGCGCTACCAGATGTAGAGCAGGTTCGCTCAATTTCCAAAACAGGACTGTCAGGCGTTACGGTGGTATTTAAAGAAGGCACCGACATTTACTTTGCAAGGCAATTAGTTTTTGAACGACTACAAGCAGCCAAAGAGTTAATTCCCCAAGGTGTTGGCACACCTGAAATGGGGCCAAATACTTCAGGCTTAGGCCAAGTTTATCAGTACTTACTTATGGCTGATGAAGAGGCGGATTATGATTCAATGGCGCTACGTAGTTTAAATGATTGGATAGTTAAATTACTGATTATGCCGGTGGATGGCGTGACTGACGTATTGTCATTTGGCGGCAATGTGAGGCAATACCAGGTTAATTTAGACCCGGCAAAATTATTGTCTTATCAATTAAACCAACAAACCGTGGTTAAAGCGCTTGAAAATAATAATGCCAATGTAGGCGGTTGGTATATGAATCGTGGCCAAGAGCAATTGGTAATTAGAGGGACGGGCTGGTTTGAAAGTGGCCCCGCAGGCATTGAAAACATAAAGCAAGTTCCAGTGAAAACTGTTGACGGTACGGTGGTGACGGTCGCCGAAGTGGCTAAAGTCGAAATGGGCAGCAAGATCCGTCAAGGTGCGGTGACCATGACTCGTAAAAACGCCGACGGTAGCTATGACAATTTAGGCGAAGTTGTGTCTGGTATTGTGCTAAAGCGCATGGGCTCGAATACCAAAGCCACCATTGACGGCATAAACGCAAAAGTAGCCTTAATTAACCAAGCTCTGCCCAAAGGCGTGAAGTTTGAAGCATTTTACGACCAAGCTGATTTAATCGAGCAGGCGGTTACTACGGTAGTTAACGCCTTATTACTGGCATTTGTGTTCATTAGCATCGTACTGGCGTTATTTTTAATGAATTTACGTGCGACGTTGTTAGTGCTGATTTCTATTCCTATTTCTATAGGTATCGCCCTGATGGTAATGTCTTGGTGGGGTGTGTCGGCGAATTTAATGTCATTAGGCGGTATTGCCGTTGCTATTGGAATGTTAGTTGATGGTTCAGTTGTGGTGGTTGAGAACATGTTCAAACACCTTAGCAATGCCAATGAAAATGCCAATAACCCTGCTTTAAACGCCACAGAACATCACGACCAACAGCAGAAAACACTAGGGTTTTATGATGCTTTAACCGTAAAACCAGATGCTCAACAAGTCTCTTTACGGTTAAAGCAAGCTTGCAAAGAAGTGACTCGGCCGGTGTTTTTTGCAACCGCCATTATTTTAGTGGTTTTTATGCCCCTGTTTAGCTTTGAAGGGGTTGAGGCTAAATTGTTTCAGCCTATGGCCATTAGTATCATTCTTGCGGTAATTTCGGCCATTGTCGTGGCGTTATTTATTGTGCCCGCATTAGCGACATATTTGTTTAAAAGCGAGGTAAAACAACGTGAAAGTTGGGTGCTTAAACCCCTCGACAAACTCTATAAAACAGGCCTTAAGCTGGCGTTAAACCACACTAACATAATTATTTCAGTTTCAATTGTTTTAGTGGTGTCAGCGTTTGCCATAATACCCAAAATTGGCACAGAGTTTGTGCCCGAATTAGAAGAGGGCACTATAAATTTACGGGTAACATTAGCTCCATCTGCCAGTTTAGAAACCGCATTAACCGTTGCGCCTATTCTTGAGCAAAAACTGATGGCCTTTCCAGAAGTAACCTATGCCCTCAGCCGCATTGGCCGCGCCGAAATTGGTGGCGACCCAGAGCCGGTTAATAACATTGAAATCTACATTGGATTAACGCCCACTTCAGAGTGGACAACAGCAACAAACCGTTATCAGCTGCAAAATAAAATGGAGCAGTCTTTGGAAGCGTTTCCAGGGCTATTGTTAAATTTTTCGCAGCCCATTGCCACGCGGGTAGATGAACTGTTATCTGGGGTAAAAGCTCAGCTGGCGATTAAATTATTCGGCCCAGATTTAGCGGTTTTAGCGGCTAAAGGTCAGCAACTTGAGGAGGTGATAAAAACCGTTGATGGCGCGCGAGATGTTGCCCTTGAGCAAATTGCCGGAGAAGCGCAATTAGTCATAAAACCTAACCGACAAGAGTTATCACGCTTTGGCTTGTCTGTTAGCGATATTATGGATGTGGTTCAAAATGGCATTGGGGGAGTTGAAGCAGGGCAAATTATTAATGGTAATGAGCGATACGATATTTATGTGCGCATTGCTGATGAGTATCGCAATAACAAAGAGGCCATTGCTGATATTCGCATTCAATCACCCACAGGCGCATGGGTTCGTTTAGGTGATGTGGCTTTTGTCACTTATGAATCTGGTCCACCTCAAGTAAGAAGAGACGATGTACAACGACGAGTAGTGATACAAGCCAACGTACAAGGCCGAGATATGGGCAGCGTAGTCGCTGATATTCGCCGTGAAATTGCCAATAAAGTTGACTTACCAGCTGGCTATTCGGTTGCCATTGGTGGCCAATTTGAAAGCCAGCAACGCGCTCAAAAACGTTTGGCTATTGTTGTGCCTTTGTCTTTAGCCCTAATCGCCTTATTACTGTATTTAGCCTTTGGTTCCGTTGGCCAAGCATTACTGATATTAGTTAATGTGCCGTTAGCGGTAATTGGGGGAGTATTTGCTTTGTATTTATCAGGGCAATATTTATCAGTACCTAGCTCAGTAGGGTTTATCACCTTATTTGGCGTGGCCGTATTAAATGGTGTGGTGATGGTGGAAAGTATCAACCAACGGATAACGGCAGGTTTGCCGACCGCAGAAGCCATTTTTGACGGCGCCACATCACGTTTAAGACCGGTATTAATGACCGCCATCACTTCCGCACTAGGGTTAATCCCGATGTTGATGTCGCACGGCGTAGGCGCAGAAATTCAACGGCCATTAGCCACCGTGATTGTAGGAGGTTTAGTCACCGCAACCCTGCTTACGCTATTTGTACTTCCGGTGTTATATCGCAGGTTTTCAAAACAAAAAATTGTAGAGTTAGCAGGGTAGGTTTTTAAAGTATCAAGCCTTCAGGTTGGCATCTGAAGGCTTGGTTTTATGTAGAAGCTTGAGGGGAAGTGTTTAATGGGTATTCTGGGGTAGCCCATTGGGCAGCGTTATAATGGCAAGTAAAATCAACAGCTTAATATTAGTTGTATTCAAGGGTGCCTGTTTGCTCATCAGGCTGTCTATGGCTTTTACTAAATATTAGTGGTTAGCAATGGAAAAACAGTGCCATTTTTATGCTGCTGTTAGGACTCAAAAATAACCGTTTAAAAAGGCTTTATCGAGCACGATTTTTTCGCTTTTTCTATGCAATAGTGGTGGTTCAGCAGGAAACTCACCTAACCAGAAATGGACATTATGATGTCCATTTTAATAGAGATAAGCTTGATATGGGTACTACGGTATCCAAGAGAGATAAGGCTGAGTGTCGAATGGCAGGCATCAGGTCTACAAATTGTTACCTCAAAGGTGACTTTGTGTAGACCTCGGGGCTAAGCAACGCGCCTTTACCATCTCTGAGGTAAATACTGCGTGAAATACAAAGGCATTACGATATTGGCTTGTTCTAACGCTGAAGAGCCTTGTGTACCCGTTAACTTAAAGGTTTTACTTGGAGTACATTTTTCAACGTAGGATGCCAACGATTTTGCTCTTGTACGTTTACCACTTTTGACTTCAACAGGGACGATATCGCCGTCATCGGTTGCCAAAAGAAATTCGATTTCGGCGCGGGCGTCATTCCATGAATAGCTTGGGTCAACGCCAATAGCTGTGAGCTCTTGTTGCACAAAGTTTTCAGCCACATAGCCTTTGTATTCATAGTTTTGTTGCTTAATCTCTTTATAACTGCTGCCTAGCATATGATTGAGCAGGCCCACATCAAACAGAAACAGTTTAACCATATTTTCTTTTTTATAGGCCGCCAGCGGAGATTTCGGCAATCCTTCAATAGGGTGGTTTGGCAAAGCTAAGCGGCAGCCGTTAAGCCAATGGATCGCGGTTTCAAAGTCGCTATAACGAGATTTACGCTCATGCACATGCTTAAATTTAAAGCGTTTAACCGACTCATCGATGACAAGTGATAGCTGGGCTGGAATGCTATTAAATACCGATTCAATCAGTGTGGCGTCGACCTTGCCCGCGTACTTACCAAAATCGCGGCGATAACCTTCAACTAAATCGGCATGAATTTTTGTGACTTTTTCAACACGCTCTAGAATGCTTGAATCCTTATACTGATACCAAGCTGAAACGGCTTCCGGCATACCACCGGTAAAAAAGTAGTCTGTTAGTTTATCCATCAATTTAGTGTGCACCGCCGGTGTGCTTGCTTGGCTATCAAATGCTTTGATCAGTGCTTGCTCGTTGGATGCGTAAATAAATTCTTGGAAGGTCAGTGGTCGTAAATTGTATTGTTCTACCTTGCCCACAGGGAAGGTGTTGAGCAAACCAATGTTCGAACCGCTGGCTGCGACGAAATAGGACGGTGCTTTTTCGGCAAAATACTTAAGCGAGGTAACAGCACGTTCACATTCGCCAATTTCATCTAATATCAGCAAGTCGGTTTCTGGGTTGAACGCTTGGTTGGTTAACAACTCAATGTTCATTACTAGCTCGTCAGGTGACAGTGAGCCATCGAACGCCTCTTTGTAGACAGGATTTTCAAGGAAGTCGATACGAAGGATGTTGGCAAAGGTGTTCCCAAATAACTCTTGCAGCAGATAGGTTTTACCTGTTTGTCTTGCGCCATCGATTAATAATGGCTTGCGCACAGGTTGTTTTTTCCATGCTATTAGGGCGTTAAGTAAGTTGCGCTGCATTGTCATTTCCCGCCAATTAAAACTGTTAACTGCCTGTAGTATAGCTCAGTCTACACTTTTACGCGCAGAAAAGTGTTATATTTTACATTTTTATGCGCATAAAAGTGTAATTTGCTGGCCTTTGGCATTCAGGGATTCACATCATCGCCTTGACCAACGTGCAAGCTAAACCTAAAGGTGGAATATAAATCCAATTATATTGAGTAAAGTGGGAATATAGTCCCTTTGGTTGGTGATATGGCTAAGCGTGACTTACACAATGTACTGTTTCCAAAGCAGCGCAAAATCCTGACGCATTTTGGTGAAGACTTGCTGTTGGCGATGAAACGACGTGGTTTTACAAAAAAGCTACTGTGTGAACGGTATTGGTTTTGATTATAAAACCGTGAATAAAGTCTTCGCAGGTGATCCGGGTGTTGCCATAGGCACTTACTTAAAAGTGATGGCCGTTCTTGGCATGGAAAGCAACTTTGCAGAAATGGCCGCTCATGATGAAGTTGGTATCAAGCTGCAAAACATAAAATTGCTGGAAGGTTCAAGATGAGTCGTGAAATCGTTGAAGTCTATGCCGACTGGCAGCCAATTGAAGCGCCTTTGCTAATTGGGCAACTTGCTTACAGTGATTCAAGCCGGGGTGGCGTGTTTAGTTTTACCTACGATAAAGCATTTTTAACCTCAGCCTATCGCTTGCAAATTGATCCAATCCTGACGCTTCCCCCCGGTGTGGGTAGCGAGCGTCATTCATGACAACATAATTTTTATGCGCAGCGCTATGAAGCGCGAACTTGCGGCGGCTTGATTAGCGACTCTGCTGGAATACCTAGCCCTTCATGAAGTTTCCAAATCATTTTTAGCGTGAGTGATCGCTTATGGTTTAGGATTTCATAAACACGATTGCTTTTACCTATCATGGGCTCAAGGTCTTTAATCGTTAATCCTTTGCGCTCCATCTCAAACTTTATTGCCTCAACAGGGTCTGGCAAATCCATTGGAAAATGCTTTGCTTCGTAGGCTTCAACTAACGTAACCAAAATGTCCAGCTTTTCGCCTTCGACGGTATCAGGCTCCGCCATCATTAGGTTTTCGATGTCGTTTAATGCCGCGCGGTAGTCGGCATCTGTTTTAATAGGTCTGATGTCCATTGTATTTACCTCTTGTTACTACCTTTTGGCTTCAAATCGTTTGCACATCAATTTTATCGTATTGTGTATGGGTGCCGATAAACCGTATGTAAACCACCTTGTAGGTATAATTGATCCAAACAACTAACCGGTATTTATTACCGGCAATGTTAAACACGACACGCCCATCTTTTAGGATGCTGGCATTTCTAAAGTCCTGTTTCACATCCACCGGTGATCCCCAATCAGCGTTTAATGCATGCCTATACCACGCTAAAGTTGGATCTTTAGCATCAATATATTCTGGGCTGTCTTCCCAAAATGTTTTTAAGGTTGATAGTGCGATAATTCTCATAAATAGATGGTAGTCCCAATTTGGGACTCTTGCAAGTTTGGCGGTTTTGATGCTGTTAGGAGTTGTTACCGCATCCCCTATTGCACCATTCCTTGGGGCAGTTTAATCTCCTCTTACTCACCCTCTAAAGCTCGGCATTTCAAGTGTTGTCCCATTGTCCCAACTGCCCACGGTAAGTGAGTAAATGGGGGCTTGTTAGTTTCGCCTGATTGGCTTTTTCGGCTTGCCATCGAAGAAGGCCAATACTCTGAACCAGTAGAGTGATTCTTCATAACCTAGGCTATGCGTTGGGCGTGCAGGCGGGATGAACCCCAGTTTACGTCCTAGGCTGATAATCACATAGAACGTGAATTTTAGCGTCAGCTAAGGAGCGAGTACTACGAATACCGTCAGACAATATCGGGTAAGCGCGTATCCTGCGCCATAAGGTTGTTCGAGTAAGGCAATGTCAATACACCACCAAGGCCTGCCAGCATGGCTATTGGTAAGGTAATGGGGGCTCGTCGCATCACAAATTGCATGTTAACGCCCTCCAGTGTTGTGCTGTGAGCTTTCCCATGCTTACTCCACAGTAGCTGAAATAATGGAGGGGGAATAATGGCTGCCCACCACTAAACAGGTAGTTGGTAACGGACATCTGCACACCGATTTGGACGGTGAAAAATAAAAAAGCCCTGTATTTACAATGCTCTTCACAAGGTAACACAGGGCTTTTAAGACATTCTTGGGCGGGTGAAAAAGCTACTCAATATTCTGGATCTGCTCTCTCATCTGCTCAATTAGCACTTTAAGTTCTACTGCTGCAGCGGTGATTTCTGCGCTGATTGATTTTGATGCTAGGGTGTTTGATTCACGGTTAAATTCTTGCATCATGAAGTCGAGGCGTCTGCCTTCGCTGCCGCCTTTTTTGAGGATGCGGCGGGCTTCGGTGACGTGGGCTTCTAATCGATCCATCTCTTCGGCTACATCTTGTTTTTGTGCCAGTAATACCATTTCTTGTTCGATGCGTGCTGGGTCAAGTTCACCTTGAATATCGGCTAGGCGATTGGTGAGCTTTTCACGTTGGTATTGCATCACGGTGGGCATGTGTTCACGTACGATGTTAACTTGCTCCATCACGCTGTCTAGACGTGTCATTAACATGTCTTTCATTGCGCTTCCTTCACGGCCACGTGCTTCAATAAATTGGTCGATGGCGGTGTCGAATACGCTCATTAATTCGGCGCCGATGCTGTCCATGTCTTGTTCGGCTGATGATAAAACACCTGGCCAGCGTAGTACATCTGTTAGGCTCAGTTCACCTTGGCCAGCTTCTTGTTTTAACCAGTTTGCAGCGCTAAGTAATTGCTTGGCGAGGTCTTGATTAAGTTGTAGCTCGTTGTTGCTGTTGTCGGCTAATTCATAACGTAAGTTCACTTCAACTTTACCGCGATTTAAGCGTTTACGTAGGCGATCTCTTAGTACAGGCTCAAAGCTTCGAAATTGTTCAGGTAAGCGTAGGTAGGTTTCTAAATAACGTTGGTTGACTGAACGGATTTCCCATGAGGCGGTTCCCCATTCGGCTTTGTGCTCGATGCGAGCGTAGGCTGTCATGCTTTGGATCATGAAGTGTCCTATTATCATTTAAGTCAGATTGATAGGTGATTATAGCGGGTTTCTGGTGACGTATTAAAGGATTCGTTCACAGAATGACGGCTTTGCATGGCATCTGGGCATTTATATGACTATAATATCGACCCAATTTAAAGACGAATTCGATAACAGGACTATACATGCGCCCAAGCAATCGTACACCCGCTCAAACTCGCCCAATTACTATTACCCGTAACTTTACTGCTCATGCAGAAGGGTCTGTTTTAGTTGAATTTGGTGATACCAAAGTACTTTGTACTGCTAGTTTTACTGAAGGTGTACCGCGCTTTTTGAAAGGCCAAGGCCAAGGCTGGGTTACGGCTGAATATGGCATGTTACCGCGTTCAACTCATAGCCGTATGGATCGTGAGGCGGCTCGTGGCAAGCAGTCTGGTCGTACTCAAGAAATTCAGCGTTTAATTGGTCGTTCTTTACGTGCTGCGGTTGATATGAAATTACTGGGTGAAAACACTATTGTAATTGATTGTGATGTTATTCAAGCGGATGGTGGTACACGTACTGCGGCAATTACAGGTGCTTGCGTAGCATTAGTTGATGCGCTTAATTGGGCGCGTGGCAAAGGCATTATTAAAGCCAATCCATTGAAGTTCTTAATTGCTGCCGTTAGCGTGGGTATTTTTGAAGGTGAAGCAATTAGCGACCTTGAATATATTGAAGACAGTGCAGCTGAAACCGATATGAACGTTGTAATGACGGAAACAGGTAAAATTATTGAAATTCAGGGTACTGCTGAAGGTGAGCCGTTTAGTCATGAAGAGTTGATTGAGCTATTGGGCTTAGCGAAAAACAGTATTCGTGAAATTGTCGATGTTCAGAAAGCGGCTTTAAGCTAAAATTGTTGTGAAAATAGGGGGCCGTTTACGGTCCCTTTTTTTAAGTAAAAATTGTCATTTGAGGAAGAATAGTGAAAGCTTATCAACGCGAGTTTATTGAATTTGCTCTAGAGCGTCAGGTGTTACGTTTTGGCGAGTTCACCTTAAAGTCTGGACGTACTAGCCCATACTTTTTTAACGCTGGTTTATTTAACACGGGCAAGGATTTAGCGCGTTTAGGTCGTTTTTATGCTGCGGCATTAATGGATGCAGGCATTGAGTTTGATTTACTATTTGGCCCTGCTTACAAAGGTATCCCTATTGCCACTACTACGGCGGTTGCCTTGTGTGATCACCATGATGTTGATGTGCCTTATTGCTTTAACCGTAAAGAAGCTAAAACTCACGGTGAAGGGGGTAATTTAGTGGGTAGCGCGCTACAAGGTAAGGTCATGTTAGTGGATGACGTGATTACTGCGGGTACGGCTATTCGCGAATCGATGGAAATTATTAATGCTAATAATGCGCAACTTGCTGGGGTGTTAATTGCATTAGACCGCCAAGAAAAAGGCAAGGGTGAATTGTCGGCGATTCAAGAAGTTGAACGGGACTTTGGCTGTGAGATTGTATCGATTATTAAACTTGCTGATTTGATTAGCTATTTATCTGAAAAGCCTGGAATGGAAACTGAGTTGGCTTCTGTGAGTGCGTATCGCGAGCAATATGGTATTTAATCACGCTTGTTAGTATATGGCTTTAAAACAAAAACGCAGCCCAATGGCTGCGTTTTTTTGTGGGCATTCTATGTTGCCGTGGGGTCGCTTTATACTTGATGTAAAAACTCGGCGCGGGTGGCGGGGTTTGATTTAAATATGCCCCCCAATGCGGTGGTGGTAGTTGAGCTGGTGGAATCCATTACCCCACGTGATTTAACGCAGTAATGTACGGCATCCATTTTCACGGCGACATCTTTGGTTTCTAATAACGTTTGTAATGCGACCAAAACCTGTTGAGTTAAACGCTCTTGTACTTGGGGGCGTTGGGCAAAAAAGCGCACGATACGGTTAATTTTCGATAAACCAATAATTTTAGTTCGAGGTAAGTAAGCCACAGTTGCAACCCCGTCAATGGTAACTAAGTGATGCTCGCAGGTACTGGTTAGGCTGATGTCTTGAACTCGTACCATTTCATCAACGCCCATTTTATTTTCTATGACGGTAATTTTTGGAAAGTTTTCGTAGTCAAGGCCCGAGAAAATTTCATCAACGTACATTTTGGCTATTCTGCGTGGAGTATCAGCTAAGCTGTCGTCTGTTAAGTCTAGTGACATTAACGTCAGAATTTCACGCATGTGATGCTCTATTTTGACCTTGCGATCTTCTGGGGTAGAGGTTTTTGGCAGCATAGGGGTTTCAAGCCCACGATCAGCTAAGGCTTTTTGGACTTTAATAGCGGCTTCAGATAATGCCATGAGATCCTCCAACAACGAATAATGCAAAATAGAGTGACTATGTTGGCCACAGGATGTGGATAATAACGTTATTTGAAACAAATTAATATTATTGAAACACAAAAGCCGACCTTTTTAGTCAAGTATCGGCTTTTAACGACAATTACGTTCTAGTTATCAGTTGCTTTCAGCGCTTTAGCTATTGGTCTTAGGAACATATAAATTGGCGATTTAGGCACAGTTGAGTAGTAAGCTATAACTAAACCGTCTTCAGGGGAGACATAAAGCCCTTGGCCAAACATGCCCCCCTTAAAGATGCCACCATCAGCATATACCGCATCCCATTGGCGAGATTGGCCTACTGGTTGCTCACCTAAGTAGTGTTCAACAAAGACAGGGCCATCGCCTTTCATAAATGAATCTGGATGTTGTACATCGGCTATACGAGCCAAGGCTTTGTCAGAAACAACTTGCTTATCAGCAACTAATGACCAATATGACGTGTACAATAAACCATAGCGTGCAAGGTCGCGTAATCGAGATGACACTATGCCATGAGCCATTGCCATACCGTCTGGTGCTAAATTAATTTGCAGTGAACTGTCGGCTTTAACATGTGACCACACGCGCTCATCAAAAGCATCAGACCAAGTTTTTTGGGTAATAGCTTCGGCAATAAAGACTAGCATTTGGGTGATGCCAGAGCTGTATTCAAAAGCTTTTCCTGCAGGACCTGTGCGTTCTGCTGTTTTTAAAATCTCACGCATGGTTTCAACTTCGCCGTTTTTGTATGCTTCATTAAACTCTGCGAGGTAATAACGGGTTGCTATCGAATCTGGGTTTGCGCGAGACTCAGGGCTGTCGTGAGTATCAGTGCCAGGCACCATATCAAGTAACTCAATAATGCGGGTGTCGCCTAGTGCGCTGCCTTTAAAGTCAGGTAAAAATTTCTCAACTTTATCTGAATCTTTAATCTTGCCTTCATCAATAAGTTGTTCAATGAGGAGAGCAGCAGTTGGCTTGGCTACCGATGCCCAAAGGTGGTTATCCGCTGGGTGGATACCTGGATAGCTTTCGTAGACGATTTCTCCTTTATGCATGATGATCATGGCTTTTAGTGCCGAGCGAGGATCGTTGACAGCTTGCTTGAATGTCATCTCTCCCCATAGAGTATTAGCGCGAAGATCGCCAAGCGTTTTTTCCCAGTCAATATCACTTTGTTTGAAAGTATTTTCTGGTAAGCGATTAGGGATAATTGCGGTAAGCATGGTGCGAGAGATGTTTTCGCTCCACCACGAGGTGACCTCACCACCACTTAGTAATTTTACATAACTAGTATCACTGGCGTAGAGCTGATTTTGTTCGAGTGAAAATCCATCTCGGGTTTTAGTGACATCAAGTTGGCCAGCGTTAAGAGCGAAGCTAGTGAGTAACAAGCTTGGAATAGTTTTAGTTAAAAATGATCTCATATTTCCCTCATGTATGTGAATAAAGTATAGCCTTGCACCATGAGGACAATAGAACAGGTGGAAAGGGTTATCAATAAAGATAACCCAATAATATTAGTAAGTTATGCCTGTGTGAATATTTTGACTGCTAGCTGTTTAGAAGTTGTTGTTGAATAAAGTTCCACTGCTGTTCAAAGTGCTGTGTCGGTTTTTGTTTAAAATCGCTACGAACAAATTGTGAAATACGTCCTTCAGCAAATGCCAACAGTAAATTGGCTAAAATGGCTTCGTCAATGTTGAAACCTTGTCCTTCTCGTAAGGTTTTTTCACGGAGTATTTGCTTAATTTGGGTTTCTACTTTGGCAAATAAAGCACTGATACGACTTCTTAATCGTTCATTTTCACCTAATAGTGCGTCACCGTTAAGCACTCTAGAGATGCCTGGGTTACGCTCTGAAAACACTAATAGCAGTTGTAGCACTAATTGGCAGCGCTTCATGGTGTCTTTTTCATCGTCCATGATGATATTTAGACGCGATAAAATAGCGTCTTCGATAAATTCGATAAGTCCTTCAAACATTCTAGCTTTACTGGGGAAATGACGATATAACGCGGCTTCAGAAACTCCCACTTCGGCGGCTAATTTAGCCGTGGTGATCCGTTGACCAGGGCTAGTTTCAAGCATTTGTGCTAAACATTGTAATATGTGTTCGCGACGATTAATTTTCGGGCTGTCAGCCATTATTCTTTTCCTTGACTCAGTGACAACATGTGATGGTTATTTGGTGCTAAAGTGACCAAATCCACCTTCACCTCGATCTGAGCGATTAAATTCATCAACTACAGTAAATTGTGCTTGTACAATTGGAACAAAAACTCATTGCGGCATCGGGTGTCGCGTAATCTGATAGAGGGAGCTCACTACTTCCTATGCGATATACGCGAATCCAGAATTTTCAGTTCAACGGGTGTTTGCTTTAATTTGGCATTTGTTGATTAATTAACGCTAATAATTGGCGTGCCAGTACAAGTTTATCTGCCACGGGTAAAGCCTGACTTCCGTTAGGCCAAAATACTTGCAACGCGTTGTTATCGGCATTAAATCCTAAGCCTTTAACAGATACATCATTAGCGGCAATCATATCGAGTTTTTTATGTTCGAGCTTGCCTTTAGCATACCCTTCAACGTTGCTGGTTTCTGCGGCGAACCCAACCGTAAATGGCTTGTTAGCTAAAGCGGCAACGCTGGCCAGTATATCGGGGTTTTTAACTAAATTAAGTTGCATTTTATCGGCAGATTTTTTTATTTTTTCATTAGCAGCATCAGCAAAGCGATAATCTGCTACCGCAGCACAACCAATAAAAATATCAATGCCTTCTACATTGTCCATTACCGAGTCGAGCATTTGCTGCGCTGACTCTACATTGATTCGCTGGACATTGTTAGGAGTGGCTAAATTAACAGGCCCTGAAATTAAAGTGACGTCAGCGCCCATTTCTGCCGCTGCTTGCGCCAATGCAAAGCCCATTTTGCCTGAACTATGATTTGAGATATATCTTACCGGATCAATGGCTTCTCGAGTTGGCCCTGCGGTTAATAATAACTTTTTGCCTTGCAATGGTTTATTTGTGGTTGTTGCAACAAACTCAACGGCTTTTTCGGCAATGTCTAGTGGCTCTAACATTCGACCAGGGCCGATTTCACCACAAGCTTGGCTACCTGATGCTGGCCCCCAAATGGTGTAATTTTTACGTGATAAGTTAGCAATGTTCTCTTGAGTGGCGATGTTTTGGTACATCTGCTGGTTCATGGCTGGACAAACAATCACTGGTGCGCTGGTGGCTAAGCATGTTGTTGTCAGTAAATCGTCAGCCATGCCGGCATTGACTCTAGCGATAAGGTTTGCTGTCGCGGGCGCTAAAATGACCATATCAGCCCAGCGAGCAAGCTCTATGTGGCCCATTGCCGCTTCTGCAGCGGGGTCAAGTAAGTCTGCAGCAACAGGATGGCCTGATAGCGCTTGAATCGTTAACGGGGTTATAAACTCCATTGCGCTTTGGGTCATTATCACTCGAACATCTGCGCCGCGCTCTTTTAAGCGGCGTATCAGGTCAGCACTTTTATAAGCAGCAATACCGCCACCGATACCTAATACGATTTTTTTATCTGTCAGCATGGGAAAAATTCGCTTCAAATACTAATGCGGCTAAAGATACCACAAAGCAATCCAAAGTGGGTGAAGATCAATACGCAAAATATTCGGTTTTATTCATTTTAGATAAGGCTATGATGGTGATGTAAAGCGACCCAGCTAAACAAGGAACGTTTATGGCGATAAAAGATTGGCCTCAGGGAGAAGGGCCAAGAGAAAAGTTACTTTCCCATGGTGCAGCATATTTATCTGATGCTGAGTTACTGGCGGTTATTTTGCGTAATGGCCAAGCAGGACAAAATGCGCTGGAGTTATCACGACATCTGATCAGTGAATTTGGCGGCTTACGTAAATTAGTTTCATCATCAAAGCAGCAGGTTTGTAAAATTTCTGGTATTGGGCCGGTAAAATATGCTCAATTACAGGCCGCAGCCGAAATTTCTACCCGAATTGCACGAGAAAATTTGCAAAGAGGTCAAATTTTGACAAATCCTGATTTAACTCGGGACTATTTAATGAGACAATTAGCAGACCGATCCTATGAAGTGTTCGCTTTATTATTGTTGGATAGCCAACATAGAGTCATTCAATTTGTAGAATTATTCCGCGGAACCATTAATGCCGCCTCGGTTTATCCTCGTGAGGTGATAAGCTTAGTGCTGGAAAAAAATGCCGCGGCTGTAATAGTGTGTCACAACCATCCATCTGGAATTGCAGAGCCCAGTCAAGCTGATCGGCGAATAACTGAGCGAATAAAAAATGCATTAGAAACTATCGATGTTTCTCTTTTAGATCATATGGTTGTAGGTGATAAAGAGATAGTGTCCTTCGCCGAGCGAGGATGGATAATTTAATCAGTACTTGATCTTGTGTAGCCAATCGTGTATAAAATGCGCCCTCTTTGTGCCTCGGGCGACGGCCATACGAGGCACATTAATGCTCGAGCGTTAAAAATTTGTTTTGGAGAAGATTGACATGTCAAGAGTATGCCAAGTAACTGGCAAAAAGCCTATGGTTGGTAACAACCGTTCGCATGCTAAAAACGCGACTCGTCGTCGTTTTTTACCTAACCTACAAAACCACCGTTTTTGGTTAGAAGAAGAAAAGCGTTTCGTACAATTACGTGTATCTACTAAAGGTATTCGTATCATCGACAAGAAAGGTATTGAAGTTGTTGTTAAAGAACTTCGTGCCCGTGGCGAAAAGGTATAATAGAAAATGGCTAAATCTAAAGGTAACCGTGAGAAGATCAAATTAGTCTCTAGTGCTAAAACTGGTCATTTCTACACTACTGAAAAGAACAAGCGTAACATGCCTGAAAAAATGGAAATCAAAAAATTTGATCCAGTTATTCGTCAGCACGTTATGTACAAAGAAGCTAAAATCAAGTAATTGATATTTAATTTCTTTAAAAAAGCCCCTTAATAGGGGCTTTTTTTATGCCTGCAGAAAACCTCTACATCCATTTAAGCTTACTGCTTCAATTCTGTCATAAAGGTTATATACTTCTGAGATACGATATATTTATATAAAATGAAAATAAATGCTTTAAAAGTGAATTAAAATGCAATAGCATTGCTTTTTAATACATGTACTAGGTGGTTGTAGCCTAGTTGAAGTTAATATTTAATCAATTTGAGGTGAATATACCTGTGAGAACCACTGAACTGGTTGATGGATTTCGTCATTCTGCTCCTTACGTTAATGCGCACCGAGGCAAAACCTTTGTTGTTATGTTAGGTGGTGAGGCGTTAACGAATAGTCATTCTCGTGGCATTCTTAACGATGTGGCTTTGTTGCACTCACTAGGCATTAAAGTGGTATTAGTTTACGGTGCCAGACCTCAAATTGATGACGGCCTGAAAATGGCCGGTATTGCACCGGCTTATCATAATGGTGTGCGCATAACCGACGAAGATACCTTAAAAGTTATTAAGCAAGTTGCCGGAGCAACCCAATTTGATATTACTGCTAGATTGTCGATGAGCTTGGGCAATACCCCAATGCAAAATGCGCAAATTAACTTGGTGAGTGGTAATTTTGTGATTGCTCAACCATTAGGTGTTGATGATGGCGTGGATTTTTGTTTAAGCGGTAAAGTGCGCCGGATTGATACTCAAGGGTTAAAGCGTCAGTTAGACAACAACTGTATTATATTAATGGGACCAATAGCGGCATCTGTTACCGGTGAAAGCTTTAATTTAACTGCTGAAGAGGTTGCCACTCAGGTCGCGATAAAATTGAAAGCCGATAAAATTATCGGGTTCAGTGAAACCAATGGCTTGCTTGATGAACACGGCAACGCCATTGCTGAATTAATGCCAAATCAAGCGACGGCGCATTTGGAAGCAATGGAGCAAAATGGTTCTGCTTGCACAGGAACGACAGCCTTTATTAAAGCCAGTATTGATGCATGTAAAAATGGTGTACCTCGTTGTCATTTGGTGAGTTATCTAGATGATGGTGCGTTGCTACAAGAACTATTCTCGCGTGAAGGGATTGGTACTCAAATAGTGACTGAAAGCGCCGAGCGATTACGTCGTGCCACTATTGGCGATATTGGTGGCGTGTTGAATCTGATCCGTCCTTTAGAAGAGCAAGGCATTTTGGTTAGACGTTCGCGTGAACAACTTGAAATGGAAATTGAGCAATTTATGCTGATTGAGCGTGACAATCTGGTTATTGGTTGTGCGGCTTTATATCCATTTGAAGAAGATAATGCAGGTGAATTTGCCTGTTTAGTGGTTCATCCTGATTATCGTGATGCTGACCGTGGAAGTGTGTTACTGAATAACATTATCGGCCAAGCTAGAGTGCGCGGTTACAGTCGTTTATTTGCATTAACGACTCGTAGTATCCATTGGTTTTTAGAGCATGGGTTTAATATTGTTGAAGTTGAGGCATTGCCGAACAAGAAGAAGCAATTATATAACTATCAACGTCGCTCAAAAATTTTGGCACTTGATTTGTAAGTTTGAGCCTGAGTTAATAACACGCTTTATAATGCCGGATATTCCGGCATTTTTTGTGCTTGATTAATAACTGATGAAGATGCGTGTTGACATAATATGTCGAAGCTGGCAGTTTAATCATCAATAACTATCTTATTGGATTATTCCGTTATGCACACTGTTTTCTTGAGTACTTTAGGCACGACAGCGTTATATAGCTTAGTTGGCTTGCTTGTTGGTCTGTTACTAATAGTAACCATAGTCTTGATGAAACCTATGCCAAAGAATGCAAAGTATGCGGCAATGGGGATTCTGACTGCGGTATTAGGCTTATTTACTCTAACGTTATATCAGTCATATAACAGTCAAATCCATTGGGACGAACAAACAATTGTGTTTGATGTGCCCTTATATGGCCAGTCTTTAAGTTCTGAAGATATTTTCTTACAGCAAGCTTACCTTGCTGATTTAAATCAACAAACCGAATTGCAGCCTAAGTGGCGCTCCAATGGTATAGGCTTGCCAGGGTATTCATTAGGTTGGTTTAAGTTGAACAATGGAGACAAAGCATTATTGTCAGTCACCGAGCAACAACAAGTGATTGTAATACCGACTAACCAAGGCTACTCAATCATGGTCAGTGTTGAGCAACCTCAGAATGCACTAGAAAAGTTACACGCAGCTGATTCTATGTAGCTTTTTGTCGTATTGAGCGTTGTTGTAGCATGTCGCCTACAAACACCACTAACGCTAACCAAATAAAGCCAAAGGTAATGCCTTTTTCAATATCAAAGGGTTCGTTAAACAGGCTTACCGCCAAAATAAACATAATACTTGGGCCGATGTATTGGAAAAATCCCAACACTGATAACGGAATGCGTACAGCGGCCCCTGCAAAGCATAACAGTGGCACAGTAGTGATAATACCTGCGGCAATTAAAGTGAGGTTGAGGCTAGTAGAATTAACCAACATGCTGCTAGTTGATGATTCAAGAGTCATCAGTAAATAAATGATTGCGATAGGGAACAGTAAGGCTGTTTCAACTAACAACCCAGTTTTAGCATCAATATTAACTTTTTTACGCATCAAGCCGTAAAAGCCAAAGCTAGCGGCTAATGCTAATGAAACTAACGGAATAGAACCAAAAGAAATCAGCTGAATTAACACCCCCACAAAGGCTAGAGTTACTGCTATCCATTGGAGCTTTCTGAGTTTTTCACCCAAAAACACCATGCCTAAAAGCACATTGAATATTGGGTTAATGAAGTAGCCTAAACTAGCATCTAACATATGATCATTATTAATTGCCCAAATGAAAATGAGCCAATTTGCGGCAATCAGTAGTGATGTAACGATTAATACGCCAATTTGCTTAGGACGTTTGAGTACTTGACGTAAGCGGCCAAAACCGCCAATAAAGCGCATCAACACCAGCATAAAAATGAATGACCAAATAACCCGATGCATCAAAATTTCAAAAGGAGATACTTGGGTCAGCAATTTGAAATAAAGCGGAGCAATGCCCCAAATGACATATGCACATACGGCAAGCAGCATACCTTTGCGGTATTCTAAATCAGGCATAGTAGGTCACAGATTCTCAATAAAAAAATGAGTTGCGATTGTAGGCTTCACAGGTCAGTGACTCAAGCTATATTCGGTATTTTGTTTAAAACGTCGCTGTAAACTTTTGAGGTGAATTATCCCACCATGTATGTGCCTGTACCAAACGCGATGTGGGTGCCTTGCTCATTATGCAGCTCCATACGACAGACTGATACTCTATTACCAGAGCGAATCACACTGCCTGTGCCTGTAAACACTTCGCCACGGCCAGGTCTTAAGTAGTCGATACGCATATCAATGGTGCCTAAAGTGGTCAGGCGTTGTTGTAATTCTTCAATTTTCCAGTCATCTTTACTGGCCACTAAACCTGCAAATACGGTTAAACCACCAACAACATCGAGTAGTGTTGCAGTCACGCCGCCATGTAAAATATTGTGGTGAATATTGCCTATAAGCTCAGGTTTCATGTTGATCACCACTTCAACCCCGTTAATGTCATAACGTTTAATATCTAATCCTAATAGATTGTGAAACGGTACATGGTTATCAAATATATCAGCCACTTGTTGTAATATTTTTTGTTGAACTGCGGTTGTCATATTTCACCTTATCATCCTGATATTAGAGTATTGAATCTAACGTTAATTGAAGCAGGCTTCAACCATAGTGTTTTATCATCGAGGTATTAAGTGGTATCACTTCATTAGACTGTTTACACTGTCATTTCATAAATCCTCGTCCCCATCATTTCATGAATTCCCGAACCCCGTCATTTCATGAATGCTCGAACGTCGTCATTTCAGCAATGATCCTGGGCTGAAATCTGCTGTTGGTTGTTAAATTGTAAAAAACAGACCCTCGATAAAAGATCTCGAGGGTGATGGTACTCGAGATGACAGTTGGGGTTATGCTCATTTCAAAAAGGTACAGACCTAATCATTTCATGAATTCCCGTCCCCCATCATTTCATGAACTCCCGAGCGTCGTTATTTCATGAATTCCCGAACGTCGTCATTTCAGCAATGCTCCTGGGCTGAAATCTGCTGTTAGCTGTTAAGTCGAAAAAACAGACCCTCGATAAAAGATCTCGAGGGTGACGGTAGATGGGGTACTCGAGGTGACCGTAGGCTCACAAGAGGATCGCGTAATAATGGTTCCAAGAAGAAGCCTCATTTCAGTAACCTAAGAACATTCACCACATCATGAATACCAGAACACCGTCATTTCATGAATGCTCGAACGTCGTCATTTCAGCAATGCTCCTGGGCTGAAATCTGCTGTTAGTTGTTAAGTCGAAAAACCAGACCCTCGATAAAAGATCTCGAGGGTGACGGTAGATGGGGTACTCGAGGGTGACGGCTGGGGATATGCTCATTTCATGAATGCTCGAACGTCGTCATTTCAGCAATGCTTCTGGGTTGAAATCTTTCGTTGAGAATACTTTTGCCAAGACTTATGAGTATGGGTGCTTTAGAATAGCCTATTCACTTTTTCACTCATTGACGGATAAGCTGTTTTTTCTGATGACATTACAATCGCCGCAGACACCTCAACAAGATTTACTTGCCAGCCAGTTACAGCAAGTGTTTGGATATCGTGATTTTCGCGAGGGTCAACGAGAGGTTATTGAGCAAGCATTGGCAGGGCAAGACACCTTGGTGATCATGCCGACTGGTGGTGGTAAAAGTATGTGTTATCAGCTCCCTGCTTTACTTATGTCAGGGGTAACCATTGTTGTTTCGCCGTTAATTTCTTTAATGAAAGATCAGGTCGACAGCTTAAAACAAAGTGGTGTTAATGCTGCTTATCTAAACTCGTCTTTACCCCGTGAAGAAAGCGCTGCTATTTTACGCCAACTGCATCAAGGCTTGATCAAGCTGTTATATGTGTCGCCTGAAAGGTTACTTAGAGCTGATTTTATTGAACGCATGCACGAACTGCCTATTGGCTTATTTGCCGTAGATGAAGCGCATTGTATTAGCCAGTGGGGGCATGATTTTCGCCCAGAATATGCAGCATTAGGGATGTTAAAACAGCAATTTCCGCATATTCCATTAATGGCACTGACCGCGACAGCTGATCAAGCCACTCGGCAAAGCATTTGTGAGCGATTAAATATTACACCATATGTTTTATTATCCAGTTTTGACCGCCCAAATATTCGCTATACCGTTGCGGAAAAATTGAATGCCGCGAATCAGTTACGTCAATATTTACAATTGCAAAATGGCACCAGTGGCATTATTTATTGCAGCAGTCGCCGCAGGGTAGATGAAGTTGCTGAAAGGCTAAGATTACAGGGTTTTAATGCCCAAGCTTATCATGCTGGTATGAGCCAAGAAGACCGAGCCGATATTCAAGACAAATTTCTTAAAGATCGGGTAGACATTGTGGTGGCCACAGTGGCTTTTGGTATGGGAATTAATAAATCGAATGTACGCTTTGTGGTGCATTATGATATCCCTAAAAGCATAGAGGCTTATTACCAAGAAACCGGTCGAGCAGGCCGAGACGGTCTAGATGCCGAAGCATATATGTTGTTTGACCCCGCCGATATTGGTCGGGTGCGGCATTTAATTGAGCAGTCTGAACCAGGGCCACAACAACAAGTTGAGTTTCATAAATTACATACCATGGCAGCCTTTGCCGAGGCACAAACGTGTCGTCGCCAAGTGTTACTGCATTATTTTGACGAAAGTGCCTCTGAGCCTTGTGGTAACTGTGATATATGCCTAGACCCGCCTAAGCGCTATAACGGCACAGAGGATGCTCAAAAGGTTTTATCTTGTGTTTATCGGCTACAACAACGTTTTGGTATGCATCATGTTATTGACGTGTTGAGAGGCTCTAAAGCCGCCAATGTTGTTGATAGAGGCCATGATAAATTATCAACATGGGGCATAGGTGCCGATAAATCAGCTGAATATTGGCTCAGTGTACTCAGGCAACTAATCCACTTAGGGTTAGCAAGCCAAGATATTACCCGTGGTTCGAGTATTCGCTTAAACCCATCTGCAAGACCTATTCTTAAAGCAGAAATGGCATTAATGCTTGCTGAGCCAAGAATTAAGTTACTTGATGTCAAACGTAAAAGTAGTTCTCGTGTGGTGCAACAGTACGATAGAAAGCTGTTTGCTAGGCTGAAACTACTTAGGCGTGAACTTGCAGAAGAGCATGATATTCCACCTTATTTAGTCTTTAATGATGCAACACTTGCCGAAATGTCAGCCATGCTGCCCACTAGCCCCGGAGAAATGTTAGCGGTAAATGGCGTAGGCCAAATTAAGCTAGACCGATTTGGTGGTGAATTTTTAGATGAAATTAGTGATTACCTCGCCAAAGGCTAACTGGATCTATTTTTTTGCTTTTGATAGTGGGTCAAAATATTTAATTCAGCGCGTTTCACTAATGATTGTAAGTTATCGGGTTGCTGTAAAGTTGCTACACCAAAATTTAACGGTGTATTTTGGTAACTTTTAATAATATCGCTTAATTGCTCCAATACTTTCTTAGCGCCGTTTTCTGTTGCGAATGGCAATATAATCGCCATTTTTCCAGTGTCCAGACGCCAAATGTGATCTTGTTCACGTAAGGATTTTTGTATTTTTGTTTGCATCAATCCTAAATCAACTGTGCGAATATGACGAGTATTGAGCAATAGGAGTGTTAAAGGATATTGGCTGTATTTTGCTTGTGTTAATGCCGCCTCAATTTGCATCATCGGATCAGTCATATCTGCGATGGTACTTTCCAGCTTGGGTTTGCGGTTAATAAAAACCATGTACGACGCTAATAAAGCCAGTACCCCGACACTCAGCAAAGCAATATTTTGCGCTTTGTAAGATAGCGTATCTTTTTCAACTGAGTGCTGATTAGTGTTTGGTGCTGAACGGCTAGCATTAAAAAAAGCAAGTTGAGCATCGGCCATCATTTCATGTGCTTTTTGGCTTGCATCAAACTTTAACGTTTGCTGCCGAAATGCTTGTTCATAGTTGTTATTTTGCACATAAAAATCACTGAGTACCTGATGAAAGTCGACTAAGTCATGATACTGTCGCTCAAGATTCGCCTTGGTGATAATGCTATTCATTAACGCAAACGCTTGATCTTGTTTATTTTGTTTAAAATAAATCATTGCCAAGGTACGGTTTGCACGCATTAAGTTGGTATTCTCGTCAATACTGCTAAAGTGATTAATGCTTTTGGTAATGGCTTGTAGTGCTTTATCTAAATGCCCTAAATGCATCTCAATAAACGCTTCTTGAGCGTTAAAGTGAGCAACATACAGTAAATTATGGGTTTCTATTTCAATTTCTTGAGACTTTCTTAAATATTGTTCTGCAGCCTCAAGGTCGCCTAAGGTTAAAGATATTCTTGCCAAGAAATGGGCGATCATTACCCCTACAGTACCATTAGACTGTGAGTCATCTTCTGCCTTTTTGGCATACTCAAATGCGCTGGCAGTATTGCCTGAAGAATACATTAAGTTACTGGTTATTAGGTTTAAATAGGATTTTGGTGCTAAAAACCAGGAGGAAGGCTGTGCTTTGGCGGTAGGGTACAATGCCGTTGCTAGGCGCATCCCCTCAGCAGCTTGGGTAAAATGGCCTAAATCACTATCTCTTATGGCCTTAGTCATCAATGCCAATAACAGGGCTTGGGGTTGGTCATATTGTTGTGCTAATTGAATCGCTTCTTCGTTGGCGAAGTGGCTTAATAATGACTGTCCCTTCTGCTGTAATGCTCTGGCTTCACATTCTACAAAATAGGCTTTGGCATGGTCCAACTGCAATTTTACGGCTTGTTGAGCTCCTTGTTTTGCAATCGATAACGCTGAATCAACATCACCAAGATTAATGTTATTGAGACAACTTATGAATGATAATTGCAACCTATAACTATCAGACAATGGATTGTTCACATGTGCTGATTCAAGTTGTTCAATGAGTTGTTGTGCACTTTTAGCATATTGTGGCGATAACCAAGCAATAAAACTGAGCTTTTCAGCAAGGGTTTTAGCTTGGTAAACCTCTTCAGGTAGCGTAAAACGCTCTGTGTAGGCGTGAACTTTGCTAGTGAGACTAATATTGATTATCCCAAAAAATAACGCTAATACTGGATAAGCATATCGACCATATCGCAACAAGTTCATGACGTCCTATATAAGTATCTGAAATAAAAAACATACATTTTGAGTATACCGATGTTGCTTTGGTTTTGGCATTAAATAAATGTATCAATTATGATTGAGTTACCATCAGGTGTTGAGTTTTTACTCTACACCGACTGTCGAATAATTTAAATGATTATTCATTATAATTAACCTGCATATTACTCAACTAGGTAAAAAGAGGGTTGACACTGAGGCGCTACCAAGGTAATTATTAACCACAGACAAGTTTGATACTTTCAAATATAAGAATAGATATTTAAAAATAATGAATAGAATTTATGTACTACTAGGCCTCCTTCTCCTCATTCGCAATTTTTGCGCGGAGCCTGTTGTGCTACACATGAAATAATATTTTCATCAGTCACAAACCCCGCGCACTATGTCGCGGGGTTTTTTGTTTATATGCATTAAAGAATTGTTTCTAATGCTAATTTGGTTGAAAAACCAACAGTAATAATGGAGTTAAGTCAATGTCGGACAGAGTCATAATTTTTGATACCACATTACGAGATGGTGAACAGGCACTTGCAGCCAGTTTGACTGTAAAAGAAAAACTTCAAATTGCATTGGCATTAGAGCGTCTAGGTGTTGATGTCATGGAAGTGGGGTTTCCTGTTTCTTCTCCAGGTGACTTCGAATCAGTGCAAACGATTGCTAAAACCATCAAAAACAGCCGTGTTTGTGCATTATCGCGTGCTTTAGAGAAAGACATTGATGCTGCGGCGCAAGCATTATCAGTCGCTGACCAATTTAGAATTCACACTTTTATTTCAACCTCTACAATTCATGTTGAAAGCAAGTTAAAGCGCAGCTTTGACGATGTATTAGATATGGCAGTGGGCGCAGTTAAATATGCTCGTCGTTTTACCGATGATGTTGAGTTTTCTTGTGAAGATGCGGGTCGTACCCCTATAGATAATTTATGTCGTATGGTGGAGTCGGCCATTAAAGCCGGTGCCAGAACCATTAATATTCCAGATACTGTTGGTTATACCGTGCCAAGTGAGTTTGGTGGCATTATTCAAACCTTATTTAATCGAGTTCCTAACATCGACCAAGCTGTCATCTCAGTGCATTGTCATGACGATTTAGGTTTATCTGTTGCCAATTCTATTGCCGCTGTTGAAATGGGTGCGCGCCAAGTTGAATGTACCATTAACGGTATTGGTGAGCGTGCAGGTAATTGTTCTCTTGAAGAAATTGCCATGATTTTATCTACTCGTAAGGGGCTTTTAGATTTAGAGTGCGGCATTAATGCTAAAGAGATTCACCGCACTTCTAGCCTTGTGAGTCAGTTATGTAATATGCCGATTCAGGCCAACAAAGCCATTGTGGGGACGAATGCGTTTTCTCACTCATCAGGTATTCATCAAGACGGCATGTTAAAAGCCAAAAATACTTATGAAATCATGACCCCTGAAAGCATTGGCTTAAATCGTAATAACTTAAACATGACCTCGCGTTCGGGTCGTCATGTGATTAAACACCGTATGGAAGAAATGGGCTATTTAGCCACTGATTACGATATGGATGTGTTATATGAGCAATTTTTAAAACTAGCCGATAAAAAAGGTCAGGTGTTTGATTATGACCTAGAAGCTCTAGTGTTTATGGAGTCTCAATCTCAAGACGATGACCATTATGAGTTACAGCATTTAATGGTGCACTCTGACTCTACTGAAGGCGTGGCTACCGCGACCATTCGCATGACCGTTGATGGTGAGCAACACACTGAAGCTGCGACGGGTAATGGCCCTGTTGATGCTGCTTATAACGCGATTGCCCGTGCAACAGGTCGAGAAATCAATATCACTAATTATAAATTAGGTGCTAAAGGTGAAGGCCAAAACGCATTAGGGCAGGTGGATATTACTGCTAAATATAATGAGCAGAATTTTCATGGTGTTGGCTTAGCAACAGATGTTGTAGAAGCCTCGGCACAAGCCTTAGTGCATGTAATGAACTTAGTTTATCGTGCTGACAAAGTGGCTGATTTTAAAGAACAGATTCATAAAAATAGGGAGTTAGGTGGGGTATGAGTTATAAAGTAGCAGTATTGCCCGGTGACGGTATTGGTCCAGAAGTGATGGCAGAAGCACGTAAAGTGTTAACCGAAGTGGAGCAACGCTTTGGTTTGGATATGCAATTTACTGAATATGATGTGGGTGGAATAGCGATTGATAATCACGGCTGCCCGTTACCTGAATCTACACTAAAAGGCTGTGAAGCCGCAGACGCTATTTTATTTGGTAGCGTAGGTGGGCCCAAGTGGGAAAAGCTGCCGCCAAATGACCAACCAGAGCGTGGGGCGCTGTTGCCTTTACGTGGTCACTTTGAACTATTTTGTAATTTACGCCCAGCAAAATTACACACAGGCTTAGAGCATATGTCGCCATTAAGAAGTGACATATCTGCTCGCGGGTTTGATGTGTTATGTGTGCGTGAGCTAACCGGTGGAATTTATTTTGGTAAACCTAAAGGGCGTCAAGGTGAGGGCGAAGCTGAAGAGGCTTTTGACACCATGCGTTATAGCCGCCGTGAAATTAACCGTATCGCTCGCATTGCATTTGAAGCTGCTCAAGGGCGTAGCAAAAAAGTCACTTCGGTTGATAAAGCTAACGTGCTTGCCTGTTCTGTGTTGTGGCGTGAAGTCGTGGAAGAAGTGGCTAAAGATTTTCCCGATGTCACTTTAGAGCATATTTATATCGACAACGCGACCATGCAGCTTTTACGTCGTCCAGATGAGTTTGACGTTATGTTATGTTCAAATCTATTTGGCGATATTATTTCTGACGAAATTGCCATGCTAACGGGTTCAATGGGGCTGTTATCATCAGCCAGTATGAACAGTACAGGTTTCGGTCTATTTGAGCCAGCTGGTGGCAGCGCACCAGATATTGCAGGCCAAGGTATTGCCAACCCAGTGGCACAAATTTTATCTGCCGCATTAATGTTGCGTCATAGCTTTAAAGAAGAAGACGCTGCAAGCGCGATTGAGCGTGCGGTAAGTAAGGCGTTAGCCGCAGGTTATTTAACAGGTGAGTTATTATCTGCAGATAAGCGAGACCAAGCAAAATCAACCAGTCAAATGGGTGATTATATTGCTAATGCAATTAAAGAGGGTGTGTAAGCAATGTCAGCAAAAACCTTATATGAAAAAGTATGGGATGCCCATGTCGTTGCTAGTCCAGAAGGTGAAGCGCCGATAATTTATGTGGATCGTCATTTAGTGCATGAGGTGACCTCTCCTCAAGCCTTTAGTGGTTTAAAAGTGGCGGGGCGTCAATTACGTGCGCCGCAAAAAACCTTTGCGACCATGGATCATAATACTTCGACTAAAAGCGCTAGCTTAGATGCTCTTAGCCCAATGGCGCGAATTCAGGTAGAAACCCTAGCGCAAAACTGTAAAGATTTTGGCGTGCGTTTATATGATATTCATCACCCAAATCAAGGTATTGTGCATGTAATGGGGCCTGAGTTAGGCATTACATTACCGGGTGCGGTGATTGTATGTGGTGACTCGCATACAGCTACCCACGGTGCGTTTGGCGCGTTAGCATTTGGTATTGGTACCTCAGAAGTTGAGCATGTATTGGCAACCCAAACCTTGCGCCAGTTGAAAGCCAAAACCATGAAAGTTGAAGTTCGTGGACAGGTTACCGACGGCGTTACCGCTAAAGACATCGTATTGGCCATTATTGGTAAGTTAGGTATGGATGGTGGCACAGGCTATGTAGTTGAATTTTGTGGTGAGGCCATTGAGGCTTTATCAATGGAAGGCCGCATGACTTTATGTAATATGGCCATTGAAATGGGGGCTAAAGCCGGTATGGTTGCCCCTGATCAAACCACATTTGAGTACTTAAAAGGTCGTGAGTTTGCGCCTAAAGACGGTGATTGGGAGCAAGCGGTAGACGCTTGGTCACAGCTTAAAACTGATGCGGGAGCGCAATTTGACGCTGAAGTTGTGTTAGAAGCTAAAGACATTGCGCCGCAGTTAACGTGGGGGACTAACCCCGGTCAAGTGGTCGCCATTGATGCTGAAGTGCCTCATCCAGAAAATGAGCCAAACGCCACTGAGCGCAATAGCATGATTAAGGCTCTTGAGTATATTGGCCTGCAATCTGGCACCAAAATGACCGATATTAGTATTAATAAAGTGTTTATTGGCTCTTGTACTAATTCACGCATAGAAGATTTACGCTCAGCCGCTGCGCAAGCTAAAAACCGCAAAGTGGCCGAGGGGGTTACTGCCATTGTGGTTCCGGGGTCAGGCCAAGTTAAGCTGCAAGCAGAAGCAGAAGGGTTAGATAAAATCTTCATTGATGCTGGCTTTGAATGGCGTTTACCAGGGTGCTCAATGTGTTTAGCCATGAACGATGACCGTTTAGAGGCGGGTGATCGCTGTGCCTCAACCAGTAATCGTAACTTTGAAGGCCGCCAAGGTCGTGGTAGTCGCACTCACTTAGTGAGTCCCGCAATGGCCGCCGCCGCTGCTATAGCGGGTCACTTTGTTGATATTCGTAAACCGTACTAGACCAAGATAGGAGATAAACATGCAAGCATTTACTGCTCATACGGGTTTAGCGGTTGCGATTGATAGCGCTAATATTGATACAGACCAAATTATTCCTAAGCAATTTTTGTCAAAAGTGACTCGCGATGGTTTTGGGGTGCATTTATTTCATGACTGGCGTTATTTAGATGATGCAGGTGATAAGCCCAATCCTGAGTTTGAATTAAACTTACCGCGTTATAAGGGTGCATCAATATTACTGGCACAAGAAAACTTTGGCTGTGGTTCAAGCCGAGAGCATGCGCCTTGGGCATTAGCTGATTTTGGTTTACGGGTCATTATTGCCCCAACCTTTGCGGATATTTTTTACGGTAATTCAATCAATAACGGTTTATTGCCGGTGAAGCTGCCTGCTGAACAGGTACAACAGTTGATGGATGAAGTAGCGGCCAAAGAAGGGGCGCAAATTACCGTTGATTTACAAGCATTAACTGTAACATCACCTCAAGGTTCGGTATTTAGTTTTAGCTTAGCTGAATCAGCAAGACACAAGTTGTTAAACGGGCTTGATGCCATTGGGTTAACCTTGTCTTTTGATGAGCAAATTAGTCAATACGAAGCCAATATTCCCGCTTGGTATGCATAACTAACCTGAGCTGCGCATAACAACTTGCTTTCTAGAGGCTATTTTTACTGATAACTGCGTTAAATTTGTTTGCAATACGACCCCATGGATGGGGGAGGTAGAGCGACGTTGGAACCAAAGCCGAGGCCAGCTATTGACGCACAAATTTGCCTTGTTCTAAGCAAAAATACCTCTCTAGAAATGTATTTGAAAGTAAAAATAATATGAATCAGAATATTAGCTAATCTCTTATACGCAGCTCAGGTTAACTAAAAACAGCTTAACCATAAAAACCTTCTAGCAATAGAAGGTTTTTTTTCAAGTAAAAATAGTGTTGCCAGCTTGGTTGTGTTTTCGCGCGTTTAAAATTAAGGTAGTCAATAACTTGCTTAGGTATAGAGTGTGTTATTAGGCCACGTTAGGTTAAAATAATGGATAAAAAAGATGTAAAGCTACTGGCAATTTTGCAGCAACAAGGGCGTATTTCTATTGCGGACTTGGCTAATAAGGTCAATATGTCAGATACCCCCTGTTTACGCCGCGTCAAAAAACTAGAGCAAGACCAGATTATTCTGGGATACCAAGCGCAGTTAGATCCCCAAAAGCTGGGTTTAAAAGTCAGTGCATATTTATATATTAGATTAAATGATTGCTCGTTTGAGCAAACAGAAGCGTTTGAGTCTGAGGTGGCTAAAGTCGCTAATGTGATGGAATGCGTGTCTGTGTCGGGTGACTATGATTATATGCTAAAAGTGATGGTTGAAGATTTAGCCGCTCTGGATATGCTAATCAAAAAGCAGCTGAAAAGTTTGCCTATGGTGTTTCAGGTTAATGCTAATGTTGTCCTTAAATCAGCATTTACTCGCCCACATTTACCCATTGAATCTTGTTGAAAATAAAAAACCGCCAATAGGCGGCTTTTTGTTTTCAGCCCCTAAACCACGTACTTCACTAGGTGATTACCATCAATAAGGCTTTGCCTGAATATCCACTCATGTTATTTGAACTCTGACTTTCCAAACTCCGTTTGGATTAACATCGCAGGATTCCATCCTGCACCGGCCAAAAGGGTATCAACAGCAATACCCTCTATACTCTTTATTAAAGAAATTGGCCCTGCCGCCCCTGACGAAAAATGCTGAAAAGCGCATAATTTTCGATGGGGATCGATCCAGCTTTAAACTTCGTTGGTATCTGCCTTCGGTCATTGTCGAAAAGCTCTACCGCTTCCGATAGGTATCTGAAGTAAATGGATTTACAAATGTCACGGTGGCAGGGATGCCAAGGAGTGACCGTGGCCTAACGTAAGCTAACTTGGCATCCCTGCCAAGCTCACGAACTTTTCTCGATGCCCTCAATTCACATTGAATCTGAAAGTTTTTACGTCTAATTAGATGTAAATAAGGTCAAATCGAAGAGGCGAAAATTTCAGGTGTAAGCGCGGCGGTGACTACTGACCACCATGGATGGTGGGAATGTCAAAATTTGTCTGGAACAAATTTGACCATGACATGGCGAAGTTTCACGGTGTGAAACGCTTTGAGCGAGAGGCATGGATGCCGAACTGGCTGTTTAACATGGATGTTATTCGTCATGGCCGAGCTTTTAGGGACGAACTTGCAGCGTGTCACGGTCGTGCTTGCACGATAGCCTGCGGCAGGCAATTGATTAGATTGAAGTTATGGACTTTTGGTCAAACTTGACTGTTCAAGCGAAGACTTGTTCACGTTACAGTAGACAACGCCCCCTTTTAGAGGGCTAAATTAAAGCCACCTTCTTCAGAAGGTGGATTCTTTACAAAAAAAGCAGGTGAATTAACTACCAGATTCCATTGACTCAATAAACTTGTTCGATTCAGCAATCGACTTGTTCATTTCGTTAATTAAGTTTGAAATATCAGTTTGTAAGCTTGAAAACTCCCCTTTAATGGCACCAACAGCTTGTGCATTTAGGTTATGTTTTAAGTACAGCATATTGTCTTTCATTGCCGTTAAAATAGGCGGCATTTTGGCTTCTGCGCGACGCATGCTTTTCACTAATGAATTATAAGAACGTTGGGTTTCTTTTAATTTATTGCTGCTGTTACGGCGCAAGCTGGCTTTGCTGATTTCATTAATCTCATCTTGCCACTCTTCAAAAAGTGCTTCTGCAACATCTTCAACTTTAGTGATGCGGCTACTGACTTCATCAGCTGCCGATTGTGCTGATTCGTATTCATCTTTGGCTTTATTGTAAGCATCTTCTAAGTCGCCACCATCAAAGGCAAGCAAAGCTTGCATTTCTTCTAGGGCTGAGCTGAATTGCTCTTGGGCTTCTTCTTGGGACTCTTTAGCATCTTGTACACGGTCAACCATAATATCACGTTTATGGTAGCCCACTTTCTCCATGGCGCCGTAATAAGCACTTTGACAACCCACTAAGGCCAATGTGCCTGCTAGCAGTGTTGCAGTAATCCATTTTTGCATGGGGTTTTCTCCTAGCTTGCTGATTCTGTTTTTGAGGTAAACTTGGCTGCATCAATAATGCACCATAGGTGAATAATTCCGCCAATAATCAATGGAATAACTAAAAAATATAAAAAGTAACAGGTGCCAACGATACAAAAAAATAAAAATGCGGCTAATAGTCGTCCTTGTAACAACTGTCCAAGCCCCGGCCAAATAACGCTAGCGACGGCAGCCAAAACATTGCCTGCTGAACCTTGTTGCGACATAAACTCGTTCCTTTGTTTTTTATTTGTTATAACATTGTACGAAGTTGAAATGTGATTACAATGAATATCTTATTAAGAGTTGTACCTTAAGGATGAATATGGCCCGTAACCTCGATTTATCATCGCTAAAAAACTTCTTTATTGGGGTATGGCAATTCTTGCTGCATTTAAAGCAACGACTCGTTGAAGACCAAATTAATATCCGTGCAGGACATTTAACCTATGTGACTTTGTTGTCGTTAGTGCCTATGGTGGCGGTAACCATGTCGATGTTGTCAGCATTTCCTGTTTTTAAGGGGATTCGTGTTCATATTGAAAGTTTTGTGTATGACAACTTTTTGCCTGCCGCTGGTGATACCGTTCAGGTTTATATTAATGAGTTTGTTAATAATGCCTCCAAGGGCACCTTTGTGGGGATTATCGCGTTAGTTTTTGTGGCTATTATGCTGATCTCGGCTATTGATAAATCGTTAAATAGCATTTGGCGCGTTACTGAAAAGCGCTCTTATGTGGTGTCGTTTTCGATGTATTGGATGGTGTTAACACTTGGTCCCGTTTTGATGGGAGCGAGTATTGTCGCCTCATCTTATTTAGTGTCTCTCAAACTACTTAGCGATACAGAGCTGTCGGGGCTTGTGCCTTTGGTCGTGTCAAAGTTGCCAATGTTTTTCTCGGTCGCCTCAATTTTGCTGTTGTATATGGTGGTGCCAAACAAGAAGGTGAGGTTTTTTCATGCATTATTGGGCGCAGTAGTTGCGGCAGTGTTGTTTGAGACGGGTAAAAAAGGTTTTGCATTTTACGTGACTCAGTTTCCGAGTTATGAAGCCATATACGGGGCGTTAGCGGTAATTCCTATTTTATTCGTATGGGTTTATGTGTCGTGGATGATTGTGTTGCTGGGCGCAGTGATCACCGCGTCATTACCTGAGTATTTAGACAAACATGTCGCCACATTAATTGATCGAATGAAACATGAATTTGAAGATGAGCCTGAGATTGAAGGTTCTGAAGCGCATGTTGATTCAAAAAAGCAAACCGTTAAGGTGGCTCACTCCACTTCTAAAACGGAATCGGCTGCTGAATCTAAAGCATAGCCGTGCCCGCATATAAATAGTTAACTTTAATGGGCTAATTTTCTGTCGAGTTTAACCCAAAATCGCGACTTTATACTGTGATTATCTACATTAACACAGGATAAATAGTGCTAATATACTTGCCAAAATAAGCAAGGTATCGCGAATATAAAATAAGGATTACAAATGAAAAAATTATTATTGGTAAGTAGTTTGTTGTTGATGACGGCTTGTACTGCTACCCAGTCGGAGTCTGAAGCACCTGTAGTGAATCAAATACCTACCACTATTAATATGGCTGGTTTAGATAATGGTAAAGCGGCTGAAGAACTATACAGCTCATTAATTAAAGCTAATTATCTTGTTGATAAAGTTTCGGCTGATCGCGTTGCAGTACAATTGGGCAACCATCAATTTGTGTTACAACCCAGCATGAATCCAGAAGGCATAGACCGTATTCTTGCTAACCGCTTTTACGCTGTTCATCCTCAATTACATGGTAGTAAAGAGTTATTGGTGATGATTGGACAATTAAACCAAAAGCTTAACTTTGCTAAATTTTTCATTCGTGAAAATGGTGCGGTTATTCAAGTACAAAGTTCAGCCACCTTTGTTAACGAAATTGAATTAGAAGAAATTCGTCGATTTTTAATTTGGACCGATGAGGGTTTACGTCAAGTGGGCTCATCTTTGCCAAAAGGTAGCGAGCAGCTGATTAAGCCTATTCCTGTTATGCAGCACCCTACTGGAGCCTAATCGGTCATGATTGGTCTAATTCAACGGGTAAAACAGGCTAGTGTAACCGTAGACCAACAAGTCATAGGTGAAATTGACCAAGGCTTGTTGGTACTGCTAGGTGTTGAGCGTGAAGATAACCTTGAGAAAATGCAAAAGCTGGCCACTAAAATCAGTAAGTATCGTGTGTTTAGTGATCCGCAAGGCAAAATGAACCTCAGTGTTACCGATGTTGGCGGCAAACTTTTAGTAGTATCGCAGTTTACACTTGCTGCAGACACCGGTAGAGGTTTACGCCCAAGCTTTTCAGGCGCGGCGACACCTGAGCAAGCTAAGTCACTGTATGAAGCATTTGTGGCTTATTGCAAAGACTTAGGCATAGAAACTCAAACGGGTGAGTTTGGGGCTGATATGCAAGTGTCGCTGATTAATGATGGCCCAGTGACATTTAATCTTCAGGTGTAAGCATGATTTCGCAGCCACAGTTGGTAAAGGAACTTGTTAACACCTGGCATCAGACTATTCCGTTAAGTCAATTTATGCAGGTTGATGTTGTGGCGTTTGAAGAGGCTGGCGCTATGTCGCCACTTAATAATAAGCTACAACATGAACCTACTTCAGAACCGCCAAACTCGCCGTTATGGCAGCTAGTGACAACGGCACCGCTTGCGCCCAATATTAACCTTCACCAAACCATGTTTGCTGGCAGTATTTATACCTTAATGACCCTAACAGGTTGGGGAATGATTTGGCTGCAACAGCAACTGAATCAATTAGACGGCAACATTGTACTTGCCGATGCTAAAGTAAAATATCTTGCACCTGTAACAGGGCAGCCTCACGCTAAAGTTATCTGGAATAACCTTGATTTATCGCCGTTAAAAACTGCCAATAAAGTGAAAATACCGCTACAGGTTGAACTGTGGTGTGGAAATACACTTTGTGCCAATTTTTCAGGGGTTTATGTTTCTTTACCTCCAGCCATATAACCCGTTAGAAAATACATCCTTTCTATAAAATAGAATGGTTAAGGCGAAATTATCCACTTTTTATAAAATTTTTTAGTTGTTAGCCTGAACGCATTCCATCAAAGCTGCACCGCAAGTCATGTGCTGACGGTACTAATGGTTAACTTACTAAGGAAATAATATGAACAAGGTATTGATGCTAAAATCGAGTATTTTAGGTGATTCGTCACAGTCAGGAATGTTATTGGATGATTTGGGCAAACTTTATCAGCAAAAAGGGGCGCAAATAACAATCCGAGATTTAGTTGAACAACCTATTCCTATGTTAGATGGTGAGTTAGCCAATGCCCTTAGAGGGGGCGGTGATAATTTATCAACCCGCCAACAACAGGCACTCACTTTATCTAATACTTTGGTTGATGAACTTAAAAGCCATGACACCCTAGTGATTGCCGCGCCTATGTACAACTTTATGATTCCAGTTCAGTTAAAGGCTTGGATTGATTTTATTGCACGTGCAGGTGTGACATTTACCTATACTGACACTGGGCCTAAAGGGTTAGTTACTGGTAAAAAAGCGGTTTTAGTCACTTCTAGAGGCGGTATGCACAAAGAGGCAGGCAGTGATCATCTGATACCTTATTTAACCACCTTATTAACGTTTATCGGCATTACTGATGTAGAAGTGGTTTATGCAGAAGGGCTCAATATGGGCGAACAGCAAGCGGCCTCAGCCATGGCGAATGCTAAGCAGACATTGCAAAAAATCGCCTAACTCATCATCGCATAAAATGATGTTTTTTGTTGCTTTCCATTAACTTACCAAGCTTGCATTGGTTAATGGAAAGCATTATTTATGTTCACTCCTCGCAAGTGATGGATGTTAATGTACACTTAATTATACTGCAGAAATCGTCATAATTAGGTCGTATATGGGTAGTAAGCAAATTTGGTGGGCCGTAATCATTATTGTCACCGCAATAGTGAGTGTTCCCGCGGTGATGTTGGCGAGCCAATATATGTTGAGTGTCGAGCGGGGTAGCCCAATGAGCTACGGTATTGATGGTGCGCATTTGTCGGCGTTAGCATTTAATTGGCAAGATGTTGACTCACAACAACAAACGTTTCCTCTTGATGAGCCAAGTTATACTTACCTTTTTATGGGGTTTTTATCTTGTTCTGAAATTTGCCCGATTAGAATCAACCAACTTCGAGAACTAGAAAGTAAAATCGACAATTCTGCAAAATTGCGAAATCTGCCAATAAAATTCATGTTCATTACCATCGACCCTGATAACGATACCCCTGCCGTGAGGCAGCAAGTAATAGATGATCAATCAGAGCGTTTTTTTAGTGCTGCATTAACTGCACAGGTCTTATTAGCCCTATCACAATACTTATCTGAAAATATTCAAGCACATTCACCTATCCAAAATCATGTAGGCAATCTATATTTAATTGACCCACAGGGAAGTATTAGTCGTATGTACACGTCAAAACAGCTATCGACCGACAAGATGTTAGCCGACCTTCAACAAATCATAAAAGCGAGCTAATGCTAAGGTATAACGAGTATGACCATTCCCAAAAACACCCACATACTGCTTAAAAATGACGGTTACGTTTATCGCATATTATTGCTGCAATCACCTTTATTGTTATTAAGCGGCTTTGTTGGCGCACAAATGCTAACGTTTTCAATTGTAGCGGCGGTAGTCATTGCTATATTGGCTCAAGCGGCTTATAGCTTACTTAAAGGCACACCCTTATTTGGTATTGTGGCGGCAGTCATTATGATGACGGTGTCAGCTATGCTTATCCAAAGCCAAATGGGCATGATTGAAATGCATTTTCATATCTTTGCTTCAATGGCTATTCTGCTGATTTATCAGCGTTGGCAGCCATTATTGGCCTCGTTATTAACCGTTGCTGTACACCATGTTTTATTCACTTATATTCAATTATCCAATGGGATGATGTTTGACACTCCCATCATGATTTTTGCCGGTGAATGTACTTGGGGCATCATGTTAGTTCATGCACTCTTTGCCGCAGCAGAAACCATTATTTTGATTAGAATCTCTCTCTTTATGCGGGCAGATTCTTCAGCCAATTTACGCATTGCCAATGCTATTCAACATATCTCTAGAGAGAAAGATTTATCAATTCGGTTATCTTCAGCTGACACCGAAGCTGAAACGGCATTTAACACTATGTTAGATGAGTTAAGTCAGTTGTTTACTGACTATCGTGATATTGCAAAAAGGATGACGCAAACATCGGAACAACTGCTTAACTTAAGTGAGCTGACTCAAGAGGCGATGGAGCATCAGCAAAATCAAGCTCAGTCTATATCGCAAACCGCCCATAATGTGATTCAAAACTTTATTCAAGTGACGGCAAATAGCCAGCAGTCTGCCACACAAGCTCAAACAGCAGCATCGTCCAGTGTGCAAGATAGACAAAGTGCGCTGTCTATTATGAATGACATGAAGTTACTTGAAACTAATACTACCGAGGTGACAGGCTCGCTAACTGAGTTAACTAAAGATGTTAGCGCTATTACCACCTTATTGCAGGCAATTCGCAGTATTTCAGAGCAAACAAACTTATTGGCACTTAATGCGGCAATTGAAGCGGCTAGGGCTGGCGAAAGTGGTCGAGGTTTTGCGGTGGTTGCCGATGAAGTAAGAGCATTAGCCCAACGTACTAGCCAGTCTACTGATGAAATTGAAACGGTTCTGAGCCGATTAAATAGCAGTATGCTTAAAACGGTTGAGTCAATGGATGAAGGTAAGCAGCGTACATCAGAAAATGTCTCGCATACCAATACTATTGCTTCTGGGTTAGCTGAGCGGGCAAATCAAATTGAGCAAGTCGCCAGTTTAAGTCACCAGATGGCGGAAGAAACTCAACACCAAGAAGGACAGCTAAATCAAATTGGTGAACAAATCAGCGATAATATTAATACTGTGACATTATTGTCTGAGCAAATTACCAAGCTTTCTCATGGGGTGGAAGACATGAAGCAAATTACCCAAGAGTATCAACAAAAAGCGGCGGTTTATGTTGTTTAATCTTGTTTGAATTTAGCCATAAAAAAACCATCTGTTGACGGTTTTTTTATGGCATTAAATCACCTTGTGATTGGTGGTAATACTTAATGCCAGCGTTTAAAAATAAGCGAGGTATTAATGCCACCAAAGGCAAAGTTATTGCTCATAACATAGTCGGTTTCAAGGTGGCGAATGTCATCTTTAATATAATCAAGTTGACCACATTCGGGGTCAATATCATGCAGGTTTAACGTTGGGGCAAACCAGTTTTCATTCATCATTTGAATACTTGCCCACGCCTCTAACGCGCCACAAGCCCCTAGGGTATGTCCGGTATAACTTTTCAAAGATGAAATGGGCATGCTAGGGCCAAAAACCGCATGGGTAGCAGTTGTTTCGGCAATGTCACCGCGATCAGTGGCTGTACCGTGTGCATTAACATAACCTATGTCTGTCGCATCAACATTGGCATCTTTTAACGCCTGACGAATGGCAATTTCCATGGTTTGCGCATTAGGCTGAGTCACATGAAGGCCGTCTGAATTGGTGCCAAAACCAATCAGTTCAGCATAAATATGTGCGCCACGGGCTTGCGCGTGTTCTAGCTCTTCTAGAATCAAGGTGCAAGCGCCTTCACCAATCACTAAACCATCACGGTTTTTATCAAACGGTCGCGGAGTTAATTGTGGAGTTTCATTTTGGGTGCTGGTGGCAAATAAGGTATCAAATACCACAGCTTCAGTAGGGCATAGCTCTTCACCGCCGCCCGCTAACATGACTGTCTGTTTGCCATATTTGATGGCTTCATAGGCGTAACCAATGCCTTGGCTGGCTGAAGTACACGCGCTACTAGTAGTATGAATACGGCCTTTTAAACCAAAAAATACCCCAATATTAACCGCGGTGGTATGCGCCATCATACGAATATAGCTGGTGGCAGTTAAGCCTGACATGGTACCGGTTTTAAGCATGTCGCCAAACCCAACAATGGGGTCGGTACTACCAGTAGATGAGCCATAAGCAACACCGGTTTCTCCAGAGGTTAATACTGGGTGCTCTAAAAGCTGTGCATCTTCTAAGGCAAGCTCACTGGCTCGGGTAGCCATTAATGATACGCGGCCCATTGAGCGGATTTTTTTTCTCGAATAGTGGCTAGGGATAACAAAATCGGTAACTGGGGCGGCTAAACGAGTATTGAGTTCTGGGTATCTATCCCACTCAGGCATGTTGACTACACAATTTTTTTGCGCCAGTAAACGGTGTTTAATGGCTGCCCAGTCATGACCTAAGGCACTGATGCCACCAATGCCAGTGACTACCACGCGACGGGTCATACCATACCTCCATTCACTGAAATAACTTGACGAGTAATATACGCTGCATCTTCAGATAATAAAAAGTGTGCTAAGCCAGCAATCTCATTGGGTTTACCCATGCGCTTCATCGGCACCATTTGGTTAACCATTTCTGTTGGAATATCTGCCACCATGTCGGTTTCGATTAACCCAGGCGCAATGCAGTTAACGGTGATTTTGCGTTTTGCTAACTCAAGAGATAAAGCTTTAGTCGCTCCAATAATACCTGCTTTGGATGCGCTGTAGTTCACTTGACCTCGGTTGCCTGCAATACCAGAAACAGAGGCGAGGGTGATAATTCTGCCGCCTTTGCGGCTTTGTACCATTGGCATAACGGTCGGGTGAATAACGTTGTAAAATCCGTCTAAATTGGTATGAATAACGCTATCCCATTCTTGTTCTGTCATGGCAGGGAAAGCGGTATCTCTATTAATGCCTGCGTTAAGAATTACACCATAATAGGCACCGTTTTCGGCAATATCTTGCTCAATGGCGAGTTTAACTTGTGCGCGGTCGGCCACATCAAATTGCAACATGCTCACAGTGCAACCCAATGCGCTGAGTTCAGCCTTGGTGTTGTTGGCGGCGTCTACATTACTGTGATAGTGCATGGCAATATCATAGCCACTCGCGGCTAACTTAACGGCAATGGCTTTGCCAATACCCCGGCTTGAACCTGTGACTAAAACTCTTTTGTTCACAAACATACTCCGTTTTGTTTAAGTGTTTGGGTTAGCATCATTGATATAGGCTTGGGTATCACTGGGTTGAAACACATTCACATTGGCCTGAGCAATAAGTGTGTCATCAAGGTTAATTTGGCAATCAAATACCGCAAGACCAGAGTCTTCCTGATATAAACGGGCGACATGGGTTTGATAGGTTTTACCTAATTGAAAATGACTATGATGCATAACCAGTTTACGCGTGCCTAATAAAAAACCCACCTTAATGGGCTCAGACTTCATTGTTGCTTCAACCCCCGCTAACGCGGCGATACTTTGAGCCATGTATTCAATACCCACATAATTGGCTACCCCTTGGCTTTGCTTGTCAAAGTAAGCGCTGTTAGTGGTAATGTGAGTTTGAGTCACAAGGCTGTCGACTTGGTGACTGACAATGTTGTCGATTAAAATCATCGGGGCACGGTGCGGTATAAAGGTTTCAATAGGGTTTGCTAATAGCACCGAGCTAGCCGTTAACGGATTTGTCATTTACACAAGTCCTTGATGTTGTTTCATAAAAATTATACTGGCATTACTACCGCCAAAAGCAAACGAGTTGCTCATGGCATAATGTAACATTTGTTTGCATTGGTTAGGTTCAATCAGCGGCAGCGACGGATCATTCGGGTCGGCTTGTTTGTCCCATACTTGTGGTGGCAGCTTATTTTGTGGGTTTAAATCACTGAGGATTAAATAGCAAAATGCGGCTTCTATTGCCCCAGCGGCACCTAACAAGTGGCCGACTAAAGGTTTTGTTGAACTACATGGCGGAATATTTTCGGCAAACACGGCCTGTACAGCGCGGGACTCCATAGCATCATTTTTTGGGGTGGCTGTACCATGTAAGTTAATGTAGTCAATGTCTGTGCTTTGAATGTTAGCATCATCAAGTGCTTGGTTCATTGCATCAATTGCACCCTGTCCGTCTGGGTGAGGGGCTGAGATATGATGGGCATCGGCAGACTCGCCAACCCCAGCCAACATCACTTCGCTTTGGCCTCTTTCAAGGGTAAATAATACCGCACCTTCACCAATATTAATGCCATCACGGTTTTGGCTGAAGGGGTTGCATTGCCCTTTAGACACCGACTCTAATGCGTTAAACCCATTTAAGGTAAGTTGGCATAAACTATCCACGCCTCCAACAATAACCATGTCACAAAGTTGGCTGTTTAACAGTCGTTTGGCGGCGGCAAATACTTTGGCACTTGACGAGCAGGCGGTCGAAATAGTGTAACAAGGGCCGTCTATGTCGAATATCTTTTGTAGATATAAGCTGGTGCTGCCTAATTCTTGCTGAGAGTAGTGGTAACTGTCTGGAAATACGTCATGTTCAGCGCGGTATTTAAGCGCAGCTTCACCTTTGGAAATGCCAGAGGTGCTAGAGCCCAATACTACGCCAATGCGACTGCGGCCATATTGTTGTTTGGCTTGTACTACAGCCTGCTCAATTTGCATCGCTGCAGTATGTAATAATTGATTATTTCTACAAGCAAAATGGTGCATGTGTGGCGGCACAGCTAGCAATTGATCATCTTCAACCACGCCAACTAAACATGACTGGGAAAATAATAAATCATCACGCCATTGCATAGCTGAACTGTCGCCATTTAATAATCTTGTTAATACGGACTCAGGACTATTACCCAGCGGGGTACACAATCCTATTTGTGTAATTGCAATTGCTGTCATGATGTCTGCTTTAGTTTATCCATAGGGCTGGCTGACTTATTGTAACCGTTGAATCTTTATATGCACATTAGCTTGGTTAATATTCATTTCAATGTCGGCCATGAGTGGATCTTGTTTGCTGTAATTGACTTCAATGACTCGTTGGTTGTTGTCAATTAGTTGCCGACATAAGGCATATTCGCATGGTACTTGGCGATATTGGCCGTTTGAAAGGGATTGATTAACTTCCTCAAGTGGCCAATAAGCCAATTGCAGCATCGCCATTAAATACTCTGCCTTAAATTGCTCTCCAAGTAAGCTGCTTTGTTGGCTTAAAATTGTGTCTCCATCGTAAACAATGGTGAACAGCGGCTGCCCTAATGGGGCTAAGCCCACTAAGGTCATAGTCTGGTGATCAATTTGCAGCTCTGTGAGTAATTGATGGGATTTTTCATCATGGGTAAACTCAACGGTTTGGCTGTAGGCATCAGCGGTTATGGCTTGGCTTATAGGCGCTAAACAATAGTCGAGATTGCTGGCAAGTGTGACACAGGTTTGCCGTTGTAACTGCTGGCTACAACCACTTAAACTGACCATCACCACAGTGACAAGTAGCCAACACGCGAGCAAGCTTAATGTGCGAGCGGGTAGCGTTGGTAATGTATTGGCTTGCACTGTAATGGACTTTGTCATTGATAATACTTCTCGTTTTACTGAGCTTAAACTGGGTCGTTGTCTTGGCATAATGCTACAACGGTGTTTAATCGCCGCTCAGACTCTGCCACAAATGGGTTATTGGTGTCCCATGCATAACCGGCCAAGATTGAGCAGATCATTTGCTTAATAGCAGGATTAGCTTGTTGATAAAAAATCACATCCTGAAAACGGCCATCATACCAAGCTTGTACATAGGTTCTGAAGGTATTCACCCCTTTCATTAGTGGTGCAGCATACTCTTCTTGCCAGTTAACGTGTTGACCATCTAGTTGCTTTAGTAAGGTTGCTGCCGCCATCGACGCCGACTGCATGGCAATGGTGACACCAGAAGAAAACACTGGATCTAAAAATTCCCCCGCATTGCCAAGTAAAGCAAATTTATCGGTGGCTAACGTGCTGACATTAGCTGAATAGCCTTTTAAAGTGGCACATTCTTGTACCACTTTGGCATCAGACAATAAGCGGTTAAGTCCGGGTTCTTCATTTACTATGGTCATGAGCTGCTGCTCAAGAGTGCCCTGTAATCTAGCCAATAAATGTGGCTCAGCCACTACGCCTATAGAGCAACGATTATTGCTAAATGGAATGAGCCAATACCAAATGTCTTTATGCTGCGGATGCACACTGATTAAAATTTTATTGCGGTCAAAAGTGCTGTCACTGATGTTGTCTTCAATATGGGTAAAAATAGCGCTGCGTGGAGGCAAGTTGGACGGAATTTCAAGATCAAGTAAGCGGGGTAACACTCTACCAAACCCGCTAGCATCTAAAATAAACTTGGCATTAATTTGATATTGCTGAGCATCTTCGGTGCTAACGCTGATAACAGGTTCATGGGTTAAATCAATGTGATCAACTGTATGGCCGTAATGAATTTCAACTCCTTGCTTTGCGGCTGTGTCAGCTAATATCTTGTCAAACTCACCACGCTGTACTTGAAAGGTTGTGCCAGGGCCTGGGGTAAATTTGTCGGTAAAGTCGAAGGTGGTGTAGTTATTTTGATAACGAAAAGCCGCGCCATTTTTGAATTGAAAACCGGCTTTTTCTACGGCATCTAACATACCTGCTTGCTCAATAAATTGCATGGCGCAGGGCAGTAAGCTTTCACCAATGGAAAAGCGTGGAAAGTGCTGTTTTTCTAGTACCACAACACGTTTACCTTGTTGATGTAATAAGCTTGCTGCAATGGCTCCTGATGGCCCTGCACCAATAATGGCAACGTCAACATCCATATTACTAAAGGTGGAAAGCGAGTGGCTAGACATGATGAGGTTGTTTCCTTGTGATTAAAGTCATAAACGGCGCCAGTAAAAATGTGAAGCCAATACCAAGCAACAGTGTTAAACCAAAAAAGTGAATCGCATTAGTTTGGCTAAACGCTAATAAACCAAAAGCCAATAGGGTTGAACAAGCTGACATTAGCACTGCCATCATCACCCCGTTACTAGCTTGCTTGGCTGCTGCAAAAAATACACTGTAGTCTAGCCCTATGCCTAATACTAAGATAAGCGCTAACGCGTGGAATAAACTTAATGGTGAGCCTAATAACCCTAAACTGCTGATAGTAAGCAAAATGGCCAACGCGGGAATTCCCACTACCGCTAAGGCGACTTTTAACGGATAGGTCATGCTAAAAATAACCCCCGCCACCACTAATACACCGGCTAATAAGGCCAACATTATGTGTCGATAGTGCCCCATTAATTGTGAAATATCACCAACTTTATCAACCACCTGCACATTTGCATTGGCTAATTCTGTTTGGGCTATTTGTTGTTTGAGGGCTTCAAGATTGTTAATGCCCGTGAGCAGCACAATGGCACCTTGCTGTCCCTTATTTGTCGCCGCATTATCGGCTTGAACCCACACACTGTTGAGGTTGTTGCCACCTAAAGCCAGTAAGTCGCTGACGGTTAAATAGTGGTTTTGTGCTGCTTGGTAATGGCTTTTTAGTTCACTACTTAAGGCGCTGTCGTTATCAGCTATTCCCAGTTGCTCAAATATATCAGGCAGTTGCTGCTGATATATTTGCTCTTGAAGCTGATAATTACGCTGCTGTTGTGCAATAGTTGGCAGCATGTTCGCCACACTAAAATATTGTTGAATATACTGTTGTTCAACGGCTTGATCTAGCGTGGCTTGTAGCTGGTGCAAGCCTTGTAAAACAGCCGCTTCAGATGAAGCACTGACTAAAATAAATTGATTATCAGCTCCGCCGCTCAGCCATTGTCTTACTTGGGTTTCTTGTTGAGTAATGTGTTCAGGGCTCTGCTGCAAATTGCGAATATCGTCATTAGAAGTGCTTAAGCTAACGCCAACAATAATGAACACTGCAATAACGCCTACGCTAACAAAGGTAAAACGGGGTGTATGCGCAATACGCTGCAAGGCATGTAAGTATTGTTGTGTCCACTTAAGTGTGGCCGTTTGGGTTAAAGAGCGGTTGGCTAATAATGGGTAGGCTAATATTATGGTGAGGTAAGCGCCGACTAAGCCCGCAGCACAAAATACCGCAACCTGTTGCATACCCGGAAATGGCGTAAAGCCAATGCCAATAAACGCCAATGAACTGCTGCCTAATGCCAGTGTCATTGCCGGTAAAATTGATTGAATAACCTCAGTTGCGTTGCGATTAGGCTGGTGGAGTTTTTCACAGTAAAAGTGAAAACTGTAATCTATTGCGATGCCAATTAAGCTGGTTCCAAACACCAGCGTTAATAAATGAAGCTGCTGAAAAAGGCTTAACGTTGCCACTAAGGCAAACAAAAAACCACTGGATAAGGTTATAAATACCAAGCTAAGTGGCATGAGTGTTCTGAAGCTAATCCACACTAATAACACCACACCAATAAGTGATAGGCTTCCGATGAAACTAATTTCAAATTTAGCTGAGTCAGTGGCTGCTTTAGCATGAAATAGCGCACCCGCTTTTAATATATTGACCTGTGGCGATTGCACGGTTGCTAAAGCTGTTTGCAGCGCATTAAGCTGTGCTTGTTGGGCATTGGGGTTAAAGGCACTTTGTTGTCCTTTAGCCATAATAATCGCCGCGTACTCATCATGTTGCTGATTGAGTAATATGCCTTGTTCTTGGGTTAATGACGAATGAGCGCTTAATGCCTGTAAGTTTGCTGGAAATAATAACAATGGGTCTTGAGTGATCAATTGGCTATTAGCAAACCCGAATGCGCTGTACAGCTGATGTTGAGCTTGGTTTAGTAATTGTTCAAGGTTATTGCTGCTTAATGCCTGTTCTTGTTGTGGGGTCAGTAATTGGAATCGATGTTCAAAATACCACTTACCTAGATCATTTATATTGGTGTCATCGGCGCTGGAGATGTCAATAAATGCCTCGTTAGGGTCTTGTTTTAGGCTCGCCATAATGGATTTTGCACTGTTAATGGCAAGGGATTTATCTGCACTGACAACGGCTAAATAAACTTGGTTTTCTAACCGTTGTTCAACTTGAGTTAGTGCACTGTGGGTTATTGAGTCTTGTTGAATATGTGGCAACATCGCCAATATGTTGCTTTGAATTTTTGCCCCAGATTGCCATAAATTTACCCCATAACCGACAACACAAGTTATTAAGGTTAGCCAAATAACAAATCTCCATTTAGCGCTAATTGTTAATAAAAGCTGGCCAATGCGCTGCATAATTATTTAACCGTTTGTTCTTCGGATGCCAGCTTAAACCAATTGAGGTTTTGCGGAGAAAATGCGCCATGGTCGACGTTGTTAAATATAATGTCGGTGATATCCCCAGTGGTATTTTGTGGCGCTTGTGGCGATAAAATAACAATCCGTTTTAGCTGATGATCACCTTGAATCACCAATTTACCTAGCGCTTGCTGTAGCGGTTCATCTTTAGGCATTAGCCCAAGAGTCCATATATTTGCCTCTGTGGGCGCTTGGTAAAATAAGCTGAAGTTTTGTTGTAGGGCGTTAATTTCACCGGTTAATAATTGCTGCATTAGCTGGGGAATTTTGGCGGCAATAGGATTTGAGTTTGCTGCGGTTAGTGTTTGTTGAATTTGGTTATTCGCGTCAAGGGTGATAAGCCTTTGCCCTTGCATGATCATCGTTGTGGTAAAGGGGCTGCTTTGATGCCAAATCATGCCTTGTGTTGAGCTAAATGCAAATGAACCAGCACTGTTTAGTGGCCTTTTTAATACGGCTAAATAACGGGTTTGGCTAAAGTCACCTTGAGTTTGTTGATTGGATAACGAGACTGTTTCTACCAAGCTAGCTAATTGCTGTTGCTCGGCGGGATAGTCAAATACCGAGTATAATTGGACGAATGACTCTTTTGTGACGTTTTTAGCTGTCTCACTGGCGTTAGCCGAGCTAAGTTGGCTCAGTAATACTAATAAAAAAGCGCCCAATACCAACCACTGACAAATAAATATCAGTTGCTTAATTGGTTTAGCAAACTGGCTTTTTTTGCTTGGCTTTGGTGTTGACTTTAGCTTTGGTGCTGCTGCGGTTGAAGACGAGTCATCAATCATATTTTTACTCATGTTGTGCCAATAATGGCTGTATTTTTTGTTGAAAAACATCAGGGGTAACAAAACATAGCTCTTGGGTTTTCATATCTACTGCCGCTTGAATAGTATAGCCTTTGGTGATCCGTTCACCTGTTGCGGTATCAATAATTTGATAATTGATTTTTAAGCGGTTTTCCCACTCGACTATAGCTGCTTTTACTGTAACTTGTTGGTCAAAAGTGCTGGTTTTGACATATTTAATCTGTGCATCAACCACTGGCCATGCATAGCCAGATGCTTGCATTTGACGATAGTTGTAACCCAGCTTATCAAGCAGTTTGCACCGCGCGACTTCAAAGTATCTTAGGTAGTTTCCGTGCCAAGTTATTCCCATTGAATCGACATCGTGAAAGGGGATAATCATGTCCATTTCAATGGCTAATATGCCTTTCATTAACAAACCTCCCATTCACCTTGTTGAATTTTGGATACCGTTTGACGCAGGATTGACTCTAATGGGCGATCTTCCACTAAAAACTCAAAATCTTCATTTACCTGCGCTAAGGTTTTCGCTAACGACGGGGTTAAGCTACTTTCAAGCAGTTCTTGTTGTTGAATCCGCAGCTGAATACCTTGACTCATGGCCAATAACGCGGCGGCAGCAACCTGCTCTGTTAGCTGTAGCACACGCATACAGTCACGTGCGGCAATGGTGCCCATACTCACTTTGTCTTGGTTATGGCACTCGGTTGAGCGAGAAAACACGCTGGCAGGCATGGTGTTTTTTAGCGCCTCTGCTGTCCAAGCAGATACACCAATTTGTACCGCTTTAAAACCATGGTTAATAGCGCGACGCTCGCCTTGGGCACCTGACAAATTAGCCGGTAAGCCATTGTTAAATTTAGTGTCCATCACTAAGGCCATTTGGCGATCAATTAAGTCGGCAATATTGGCAATGGTGTTTTTCATTGAGTCCATAACAAAGGCAATATGGCCGCCGTAAAAATGTCCACCATGAAGAATGTGTTCACCTTCGCCATCAACAATAGGGTTGTCGTTAGCACTGTTTAATTCAGTTTCAATAAACTGACGCATAAAGGGTAATGCATCTTGCAGTACGCCAATAATATGTGGTGCACAACGAATAGAGTAGCGGTCTTGTAGGCGGTCTGAGTTTCTTGGGTGAGTGTGATGGTTTAAATCTTCTCGTATCCAAGTGGCAATTTGGTTTTGGCCTTGATGGGGTTTTGCGGCAAATAAAATATCATCAAAGTGATTAGAATTGCCTTTTAAGGTCAGTGAAGCCATTGCGGTAATTCTGCTGGATAAGCGGGCTAAATATTGGGCGCGGTCGTAGGCTAAACAAGCCAAAGCGGTCATTACCGCGGTGCCATTCATTAATGCTAACCCTTCTTTAGGGCGCAAGGTTAATGGGCTGATATTTAACGCTTGATACACTTCTGCTGTTGGGCGTCTTTGGCCTTGATACATGACTTCACGCTCACCAATCAGCACTGCCGCAAGATAGGATAATGGCGTTAAGTCACCGCTGGCACCTACCGAACCTTCTTCGGGAATAATTGGGGTGATATCATTATTTAATAACCATTCAATGCGTTGTAAAAGTGCATAGCTAACGCCTGACTTTCCCACTGCCAGCGAGTTTAAGCGACAAGCCATCACTGCCCTGGCTTGTTGTGGACTTAATATGTCACCTAAACCACAGCCATGAAAACGCGATAAATGCAGGGGGAGTTCGTGAACTAATTCTAGGCTAACATTAACCGTACAAGAGTCACCGTACCCAGTAGTGACCCCATAAACCACCCCTTCTTCGTGAAGCAGGCTGTCAATAAAGCGGGCACCTTTTTCAATATACTGCTGATACTCAACACTGTCATTGAGCTTGACCTTCGCCCCTTTGGCTATGGCGACAACTTGTTCAATGTTCAATTGACCTTGAGTAAAATCAATATGGCCTAGTTGAATGGTTTCAGACTGCGAAATTGAATGTGTCATTAACTTAATGTTCCTGCTTTTGGGTAACGGGTTGGCGTAAGCTGTTATCGTCTTCGCGCCAAAAATCATAAAAATTAAACCATTGTAATGGTGCAAGCTCAGCAAAGTAGGCGAGGCGTTCACTGTATTGGGTCATGGCGTCGCGTAAGCGTTCATCGCGGCCTTTGCGTGGTCCTTTTAGGGTTTTTGCTAACGGCTGAACATGCACTTGGTAGCGCCCCTGCTGGCGAATACAAAACATGGTAAATACCGGGCAATCTAATAAGCTTGCCAATATAAATGGCCCTTGTGGAAACGGCGCTGGCTTGCCTAAAAAGGGCAGTTCAACAACTCGGCCTTGGCTGTTTGAAGAGGTTCTGTCGGCGGCAATAACCACCAGTTCACCTTGCTGTACTTTTTGTTGTAATAGCATGGCAGTGCTGGGGTCTAGCTCGTTAACTTGAATAAGGTTTAGTGAACTTTTAGGGTTAAGTTGCTTGAGTACTTTATTAAAGTTTTCAGCGTGTTGGGTAAGTACCATTACATTCACTTTGACTTTCTTCTGGTGAATAGAAATGGCTCGACATAACTCTAAATTACCTAAATGAGACACCAATAATACTGCACCTTTGCCCGTAGCAATTTGTTCGGCTAATAGGTGGCGGTCGGCAAAGTCGACTTCACTGAGTTTGATACGGTCACACCAAGCATCAATACGGTCTAGTGCCGCATTACCAAAGGATAAAAAGTGCTTAAGGCTGTCTTGCCAAGTTAAATTGGTTGATAGTTCTGGATGCTCCGGTTTTTGTTGTTTGACTTGAGCTAGAAATGCCATTGAAGCATGGCGTGAGGCGCTACCGGTTAAAAAGAAATAGCCGATCACCGGATACATAATTGCGCGGCATAACCAATGGCCACCAAATCGATAACTTTCAGCCAGTAATTTTATCCCCCAATAATTGCCGCGTTCTTGCATGGCCGACCAATGTAAGGCTTCATTTTGTTTAAAAAAACGTTGGGGGAGTCGCTTGAGCATGCCAAAAAACAGCTTAGTGTGCATCCAGCTAATACGCACATTGTCATGTAAACCTTGAAAGTGGCTAATGCCATTGGCAGGGTAAATGACTTTAGTTGGCACATGAATAATCGGGGTGCGCTGCCAATGCAGTTTCACCATAATTTCTATATCAAAGTCCATGCGCTCGCCCAGACTTTGGCTTAAAAATAACTGCTCGGTTGCCTTTAGTGGATACACTCTAAAGCCACACATAGAGTCTTGAATATCAAAGCTTAATGTTTCAATCCACACCCAAAAATGAGTAATGTAGCGGCCATAAAGTCGCCCTTTAGGAATGGATTCATCATAAACCGGCTTGCCAGACACTAATGCCTGCGGATTGGCTTTGGCAGTGTTGAGCATTTGCGGTATATCTGCCAAATTATGCTGGCCGTCAGCGTCGACTTGTAACGCATGGCTAAAGCCTGCTTGATATGCTGCCCGCAGCCCTGTCATCACAGCTGCGCCTTTACCACGATTATACGGGTGCTGAATTAACGTCACCCAGCTGAACTTTTTGGCCATGGCTTGCAGCACATATCGGGTGTCGTCTTGGCTACCATCGTCAATGAGATAACAAGGCAAATCAAATTGTGCCAACTCATTAAGAGTATTTTCAATTTCTAAGTGGTGATTATAATTAGGAATGATCAGCGCTGTTTTCATAGGTTAATCACTCAACGCTGGTGCATTAAATGCTATTCGACCAGATGCAAAGCGACGGTCTTCTTCTGCAAATTGGAAGGTGATTTTGGCTTTATCCACATTATTGCTGATGGTTAAATTAACATAAGTATTGGGTAAAATAAGCTGCTGAAATTTCAATACTTCAACATTTTTCACACTGGGATTATAGCCAAAGGCTTGGCACCCTAGTTGTACAGCCCAATCTAATTGGCTAACACCGGGTAACACGGCTTGTTCAGGAAAGTGGCCAGCAAAAAAGGGTAGAGAACCATCAATAAATAGCCTCCAAGTGATGCTCTTTTCATCTTGCTGCTGGCTGATAATTTTCGGTAATACTGATTTAATCATGCTTGTAAAATAACGACACCAAGTCAGCTTGGGTACGTTTTCCTTCAGAATTTTGTACTATGGTATCGGGGTAACGCCACCTTCTAGGCAAGGTTACTCGCTCAAACTGAGTCATTAAATGTTGCTTCATTAAGTTATTAATGAACAGCTTGCCTTGTTGCTCTAGCAGGGCTTTGCCTTCTTGGTTGAGGCAAATGGCAGCCCCTAGCATGTGTCTGGGTTTAGACAGCAAGGTTACTGCAGAATCCGTTACCAATGGATGCGATTGCAGTAATTGCTCCATTTGCACCATAGAAATGCGTTTTTCTTCTATTTTGACAATACGGTCAAGGCGGTTGAGTAGATTAAATTGTGTGTCGCTAAGTAGCTCTATACTGTCATCACAGGTGTACCATTGCTGGTCATCTTGTAAATAAGGAGACTGGATACATAGCGCACCATCTTCGCCTTGTTGTTTGATTTTTACCGCATCGAATACCTGCCAAGGTTGAGACTCGGTGCGCTGTCTGCGGTAGGCAATGCCGCCTGTTTCTGTACTACCAAAAACTTCAATAGGCAGTTGGTTGTAGCATTGTTGGATATCATTCGCCGCTTTAAAACTTAATGGCCCGCCAGAGCTGAAAATTAAACTTGGGTGACGATGCTGCAATTGATTATCTAACGCATCAGGCAAGCGAGAAAGCTGTGCGGGGCTACTCACCAAGCACAAGTTTGGCATAATGGCTAAGTAATAGTTTAAGGTTTCTGGGTATTCAATTTGCTCACTTAAAAAAGGCCGTCCAGCGGCAAGTGGCCATAATATTTTGAACAATAAACCATAAATATGTTGATGCGAAACGGTGGAGACAATGGAGCAATGGGGCAAGCGGTCGGCAAAGGTACTTTCTAAGGTGCTGACTTCAGCATCTAATTGCGCAACAGTTTTGGTAATGGACTTAGGCTGACCACTGCTGCCAGAGGTGAATAATAATAACTCACCAAGTTGTTGGCTTTTAGGCCAGTTGGCTTGAGGTGGAGTGATATCACTGGTGAGCGGCACATAGGTTTTGACTTCGCTTATGGGTTCATCAGCGATTACCGCATCAAAGTGATGATTTAATTCAGCCACGGTACCCGGTTGAGTGTTAGGCGGCAAAATAATGGTTTTTCCGGCTAATAAACCCGCACATAAGCCTGCGGCAAATAGGTCACTGCGTTTAGCGGATAATAGCCAGTGTGTTGCATCTTGTTGTGTTAATTGCTGATGAAGATAGGCAACCTGCGAGCTAAATCGCACACTGTTCATAATATCATGATGATTAAAACTGATTAGCTGGTGGTCATTGGGGCCATTTTGTAGCCAGTTTAGCAATAAATTATTCATGTTTTTTCAACCATAAAGTGCGATATAACCACTCTCCACCTAATAAACAGCCAATCAGCAGATATGCGATAAGACCGTTATAAAGTGTCCATGTTTCAATACTTGTTTCCAGCGCGGTATACAGTGCAATTGTGCCATTGAATATGAAGAGTACACACCATAACTGAGTGACCTTAATTAAATAAGGCGTGGCCTCTGCAGGTAAGTCAGGCTGTTTTAATTTAGCCAGTCGCTCTATCATGCTTGGGCCATAAATCAGCGAGTGAACAAAAAGCCCTAACATACTGATATTAATCACAACAGGGTAAAATAATAGCCAATCATGCTGTTTAGCAACAAAGCTTGCCCCTGTTAACCCTATACCCACCAATAAAGGCAGTAGCATTGATTTAACTTGCTGTTTATTCAAGGTTAACTGCGTAATCAACAAACCACATAACAATAATGCAATCACGCCGTTAGGCAGGTATTGCAGGCCAAAATAGACGGCAAGGGGGTAGCCCATAATTGCCAGTGTAGAGATGACCTGCAGCAACATTCTCATTATTGCTTCATTAATCCATCAATTGCATTAACCACATCATTAACGGTTCTGACTGATTTAAACTCGTCAGGCTGAATTTTTTTACCGGTTAATTGTTGTAGCTTGATGACAAGGTCAACCGCATCAATACTATCTAAATCTAGTTCTTGGTATAACGAGGCTTCTAAGTTAATGTCTTCTCGCTCAACTTCAAACTCGTCGACTAAAATGTCACATAGCATGTCATAAATTTGTTCACGGCTTTGCATATCAACTCCTAGACTCGCTGTGACTCAATAAAGCTAGCTAGACTGGCTACACTATAAAAGTGTGCTTTGGTGGCTTCTGAATTAGCTTCAATTTTTACATCAAACTGTTTTTTAATGGCAAGCCCTAGTTCTAATGCGTCAATTGAATCTAAGCCTAAGCCTTCACCAAATAGTGCTGCGTCGGTATCAATATCTTCAATGGTGATATCTTCTAGATCTAAACAATCAATGATGAGTTGTTTAATTTCGTTATTTAAATTAGTCATTTGCATTTCTTATATATGAGTTTTTATTGTGGAACTGGGTGCTTTAATTGTGCAATATAAAATTGCTCCAGCTTACGGGTCAACTGTCTGACAAGTTTGGTATCACTGGCATCGATTTGACGGTAAGTTTGATAATCTATTGCTTCTCCCACTTCAACAGACATATTAATCGTTTGTCGGGGAATTTCATACCATGGTTGTTGCTTGGTTAACCCTGCAACATCAGTGCGTAATACCACAGGCACGATATTCGTTGCTGTGCGCACTGCAATATTGGCAGCCCCTCTGGCAAAAGGGTTAATAATATTGTTGGGTTGTGTACGAGTGCCTTCAGGAAAAATAATTAAGTTGGTCTTTCGTTCAAGTACTTGGGCACAATCGTCTAATAATAATTGTGCCCCTCTATTAGGAATATAACCTGCGCAAGATAATACTCCGCGCATGAAAGGATTTCGCCATAAAGTTTGTTTAACCACGCATCCCACGTTCGGCATTAGGCTAATTAACACCACCACATCCACTAATGTGGGATGGTTTGCAATGACTACGGTATTCTGTATTTTGCTTAGTGGATTAGGCGACGGAGCGGTGACGTTTATAACCCCTGAAAAAGTGAGCATTTTTACAAATTGGCGGAACATCCAACTGACATAGCGTTGAACACGAGCGATTTTTTGAGGGTAACTTCCTGGCCAAAACCTTAATACTGGTAACACGGTGAGCGAACTAAGCAAACCACCTAAACCAAAGACAATATAACAACAGGTGCCACCAAGCCATCTGGGAATATAAGCGACACCTGCGAGCTTTTTAGCGGGGGTATGGGCGTGAACTTGGTTACTCATTCGTGGTTAACATCCAGTGCCATTGACGCATATTGCCTTGTAAAGATTGGTTGCTTGCAAGGTGATGAATAAACTGGCTTAAGCAAATGTCTGGACTTTGGTCATTGGAGGTGTCTGTACTGATAATAAGACGTGCGACACTATTAGGGTTGGCGTTTGTAGTGGCTTTTACCAGTTGCATACCTAACGCAATGGGTAGCTCTACTTCATTGATATATTGGTTGTAAACGGGCGGAATTGGGTCGTCACTGTAAATAAATAATACTGGCGAAGGGACTGCATCTAATTGAGCGTAAGCTTCTATTAACCCTTGGGGCATACTTTGAGTGCCTGCCGCTATTGAGGTTGAGCTGGCTTTGTTTTTTGCAGTAATACCGAAGATCCCGCTACCGGTATTATGTACCGATTGGCTAAATGCCATGGGTGATAATGGCTGTTTAATCACAATGTCTTCTAATAAGCCAATAGTGCGATTGAGCTCGCCATGTCTTGAGGCAAATATACTACGAGTATTGGTGCTGACTTGGCAGTCTAATGCGACCGATAGCATCATTTTGGTGAGCCGACTGAAGCGACGGCGCTGCATTGCCGGAATTTGGGCTAATTTAGGAGCAACAGTGGTTTGCTCTGTTGTATGATTGGGTTGTTGCCAGGTTAGCCAGCTTTCTTTGGTTTGAAAGTCAGGTGTCCATGCGCTCCAAGATAATATATCAAATGCTAATTGCACTTCATTGCCTCTGCGTTGCTTAGTCTTCCATATCTAAGATGTTAATTCACTAAAACAACATGATAAAAGTTTTTTAAATTAACGGTGCAATTGTACACCAAACTCACTATGGCAATATAGAGTAAAAGCTAAAAAGCGATGATAACGGTTAATTATCATCGCTTTATTTGTCATGCCTTAGTGAGGCCTATGAATGTTAGTTTTTTATCAATGGCTGTAATTTTTTAACCGCATCTTTAATTTTGCGGGTATTTTTAGGCCCCATTCGGATCAATAGCTTTTGCGCATTAGGTAAGGCTTCTAAATTTGGATCGGCAAATTGGTAATTAACCGAAATAGAGGTTAACTCAATAGGGTCTTCAATGATGGGAGCATCTAACACCATTTTGAAAACCTGTTGCATACGCTCATCAAATGGTAGGTCGCTATAGCCGAGTTCATCAAAAGCTTGTTCAAATAATGGGGCTAACTCTTGGTAAGTGTTTGCTAATTGCTGCTTGTCTAAGCCGCTAATAAAGTCAGCATATAAATCATAGCGATGATAGCTGTCAGGATTTAAATAGGTTTTATTAGTAATTTCACTGACGGTGAAATTACTTTCAGGCCCTTTTAATGGGCTGGCTTTACGAATGACTTCACCTTGAGCCAAGTTGTCTACAAAGACCACGAGTTGGCGAGCCATATCTTTTTTGATGATCAGTGGGTCTATTTTCATACCATCAGCAACGGCAAGGGCTTTTTGCTCCATAAAGTCATCAGATTCAGATAGGTCAGGTAGAGGCTCAGCTTCCACAACAGGGGTTTCAGGTTCACCTAATGATACGGTGTCAGAAGGAGCTTCAATGGTCTCTTCAATAATAGGCTCTTCAATAGGAGCTTGCTCAATAGGTTGAGCAGGCACTGGCTCGGGTAGCTGAACCGGAATAGGTTCTACTGGCTCTGGAGGGAGTTCTTGACTGTTGATATAAAAATACGTTGCTGCGGCTATCACCAATACTACAACAATACCGATTAAGGCTGTGTTGGGTGCGGCTTTGGGTTCTGACGTCGGAGTGGCGCGATCTTCTTTGGTAACCTGCATTGCATTTCCTTAGCTAAATTTACCGACAACACTAAATAACCTATAGGCATTATGCTGATTTCAGGCTATTTGTACTCAATACATTGTGCAACAATACTGATGCTTGTCCAGTATTTGCTACAAATATAAATAAAAAATCATCTTTACTCACCACCGACTGAATATTCAGCAATATTAGGGAGTAAAACTGTGATTAGGCTTGTACATATTGTTGTTTATCTCCTAACCAGCGTTGAATAATTGGGGTCACATTATCAGGGGCTTGCTGCTGAATGTGCACGGCTAACTTTTGAATGTTAGGGATAAGGTATTGGTCACGTACTAGGTCGGCTATTTTTAATTCTGCTAAGCCTGTTTGTCGTGTGCCGAGTACTTCGCCTGGACCGCGTATTTCAAGATCTTTTTGTGCAATAACAAAGCCGTCATTACTGTCTCGTAATACCCCTAAGCGTTTGGTGGCCGTTTTTGATAATGGCGCTTTGTAAAGTAGTACACAATGGCTAGCCACTGCGCCTCGTCCTACTCGGCCACGTAATTGATGTAGTTGGGCTAGGCCTAGACGTTCAGGGTTTTCAATAATCATTAAGCTGGCATTGGGCACATCTACGCCCACTTCTATCACCGTTGTGGCGACCAGCAGATGAAGCTCTCCGGCTTTAAACTGCGCCATAATCTGCTGTTTTTCAGCACTTTTCATTCTGCCATGCACTAGGCCGACTTTTAATTCGGGTAATAACTCGGTTAGCTCGGCTGCGGTGTATTCTGCGGCTTGGCATTCTAATACTTCAGACTCTTCAATTAAGGTACATACCCAATAGGCTTGGCGGTTATCGTGCAATGCTGCTTGTCTGACTCGTTCAATAACGTCATTACGGCGATTGTCAGATACTGCTACTGTGCTCACCGGGGTTCGGCCAGGCGGCAATTCGTCAATAATTGAAGTGTCTAGGTCGGCGTAGGCTGTCATGGCTAGCGTTCTGGGAATAGGAGTTGCAGTCATGATCAGCTGATGAGGATGAAACCCTTGATTAATGCCTTTTTCACGTAAGCCTAAACGCTGATGAACACCAAAGCGATGTTGTTCATCAATAATGATGAGTGCCAATCGGTCAAACTTAACCGCTTCTTGAAATATGGCGTGGGTACCAATAACCATTTGAGCCGCCCCTGAGGCGATATCGGCTAATGATTTTTCACGGGCTTTACCTTTGAGTTTGCCAGCAAGCCAACCAACGGTTAACCCAAGTGGCTCAAACCATTGGCTAAAATTAGCGGCATGTTGCTCTGCCAGTAATTCAGTGGGTGCCATCATGGCCACTTGGTAGCCGTTTTCAATAGCTTGTAATGCTGCCATTGCTGCCACTAATGTTTTGCCAGAACCCACATCACCTTGTACTAAGCGCATCATGGGATGGGCTTGGTTAAGGTCTTGGTTAATTTCAGCTACAACCCGTTGTTGAGCGCCCGTGGGTGAGAAAGGTAATTGATTTAAAAAGGGCTCAATAAAGTGGCCTTGTAGAGGTAAGGTCACTGCAGCATCTCGTTGAGACTTCTGCCTTAGCTGTAACATGCTTAGGTTATGGGCCAGTAATTCTTCTTGTATTAAGCGTTGCTGAGCTGGGTGTTGGCCTTGCTCTAATAATTCGGGGTCAACCTGTTTGTCGGGTCGATGTAAAATAGCGAGTGCTTGTGGCAAGGTTAAATTGTTGGGTTGCAAGTTTGTTGGGATAAGTTCTGCTAAGCCGCCTTGTTGCAATTTAGCTAAGGCTTGGTCGGTGAGTTTTATCCAGCTTGCTTGTTTTAGCCCTTCGGTGGTTGGGTAAATTGGCGTCAGTGTTTCACTTAAATCTGCACTTTCACCTTGTTTAATAATTTTATATTCAGGGTGAACGATTTCAAGGTGGTGATTGCCGCGACGAACTTCACCGTAGGCGCGGATAATTTCACCTTGTTGCATAGCATTACGTTGTGCAATGGAGAAATTAAAGAAGCGCAGGGTCATTGGGCCTGTATCGTCACGCACGTTACACACTAACATGCGACGGCGACCTTGAATGATTTGGGTTGACTGGATTTCGGCTTCAATGGTGCCGTAACTGCCCATCCACAAAGAAGAAATAGGGTAGATTTGAGTTCGGTCTTCATAGCGCAATGGTAAATGAAACAGTACGTCTTGCACTGTTTTAATGCCGAGTTTGTGAAGCCTTTCGGCCATTTTAGCCGCCACACCTTTTAGTTCAGTAATGGGGACTTGGTCTAAATGCAACAACGCGTACCGACTCCAATTCAGATACTAGGGTCAACAGAACCTAACACTGTAAATATATACATGTATTGGCCTATATTAGCAAAGTTTCCATCTAAGGCAATGGTGACTAAGGTTAAAGTGCATGTTGAAGCCGTTTCAGTAAAACAAAGCCTCGACGTTCATCGAGGCTTTGACTTTAATTGCAGGCTGTATGATGTTTGCAGCTTACTATGCTGGCATACATTCCTTATTACTGGCTTGGTTGGCGGTGGTTTTGGTTACATTGACCGCACAAATCTTAAATTCAGGAATTTTTGCCACTGGATCGAGGGCGTTGTTTGTCAGCTTATTAGCTGCAGCTTCGACAAAGTGGAACGGCAAAAAGAGTACCCCAACTTGGGCGCGTTTAGTAACAAACGCTTGAATATCAATACTGCCTCTACGGGTTGATAATGTCAGCATATCGCCATTATTAACATTGAGCTGTTCAGCATCAAATACTGAAATCATCACCTTGGGAATGCCCAGTTCATTTAAGCCTTGGGTTTTTCTGGACAAGGTGCCAGTGTGAAATTGCTCCAATAATCGCCCTGTTGATAAGGTGTAGGGATAGTCGTTATCAGGTAGCTCAGCAGGTAAACGGTAGCTCACCGGATGCATTACTGCGATACCTTTGGTGAATGTATGCTGATGCAAAATTGGCGTGCCAGGATGTTGTTCATCTGGGCATGGCCATTGTATGCCTTGGCTAGGTTTACTTGTGCTGACACCTTGCTGGCTTGGGTGAAGCTCAGTAGTTGGCGCTAATCGTGCCCAGCTAATGCCTGCATATTGAGGGGTAACTTGAGTGATTTCGTGCCAAATAGCTTGCTCGTTGGCATATTGCCAGTTGGCGCCCATTAAATTGGCTAATTGTTGGATAATTTGCCAGTCGGCTAATGCTTCTCCCGGTGGTGGGATGACTAGGGCTAACTGCTGTACGCGGCGCTCGGTATTGGTGAAGTGTCCTTGTTTTTCAGCAAAGGCGGCAGCAGGAAGTACGACATCAGCTAATTGGGCGGTTTCGGTTAAAAAGATGTCTTGCACCACTAATAATGGAATTTTGTTTAACGCTTCGAGTACATGGGCTTGGTCTGGGTCACTTAACACTGGGTTTTCGCCCATCACATATAGGGCTTTGACTTCATCATGGCTAATGGCATGCATGACCTCAGTGGCCGTTAAACCAATACTGCTAGATAACGTGCAGCCCCAGTGCTGTTCAAACTTGGCTTGTACTTCTGGTTGGGTGACCTGCTGATACCCAGTGTAGTAGTTTGGTAATGCACCCATATCGCAAGCACCTTGCACGTTGCTTTGGCCGCGCAGTGGGTTAATTCCTGCACCAGCTAAGCCAATATTGCCGCACAGTAATTGTAAATTAGCGATGGCGGTAACATTGTCATGTCCAGAGGTGTGCTGGGTGATCCCCATGGCATAGTAAACGGCGGTTTTTGATGCGGTGCCAATTATCTTAGCCATTTGGGCAATATCATTGGCCTTAACACCAGTAATTTTTGCTGCTGTTTCAAGGCTGTACTGGGGTTGTAGCACTTCTGATTTAACCGCTTCATAGCCTTGGGTTCTTGCAGCGATATAATGACTGTCTTGCCAGTTGTGGCGAATAATTTCAGCCATTATTGCGTTAATGAGTACTACGTCTGTACCGGGTTTATGGCATAAAAACAGGTGTGCGTGGTCAGCAATGGTGACTTTTTTAGGGTCGGCAACCACTAGCTTGGCGCCTTTTTGCACCGCTTGTTTTATTTTAGACGCAATAATGGGGTGTGCATTTTCAGTATCTGAGCCAATAATAAAAATCACATCAGACTCTGCAATACTGGGGATGTCATTGGTCATCGCACCGCTACCTAATGAGGCTTGTAACGCGGATACGGTGGACGAGTGACATAATCTAGCACAATGGTCGATGTTATTGGTGCCCATAACTGAGCGAACAAACTTTTGTAATAGGTAGTTTTCTTCATTGGTGGCTTTAGCTGAAGACAATGCAGCAAAGCTATTATTACCATGGTTTTGGCGAATATCTTTAAGCTTGTTAGCCACAAATTCCAGTGCTTCATGCCAGCTAGTAGGGACTAACTTGCCAGCTTTGCGAATAAGAGGAGTGGTAAGACGTTGCTCGCTTTGTAAAAAGTCAAAACCAAAACGGCCTTTAACACACAACATTCCTTGGTTTACTTCTGAGTCTTGATTCCCTTCTACCCGGACAATTTTTTGGCTTTGCGGGTCGACTTTGACATCAATACGACAGCCCACGCCGCAATAGGTACATATAGTTGATGTTGACTGTAATGCTTGCGTTTGCCCTTGGCGTTTATCGCGGGCATCCACTAACGCTCCGGTAGGACAAACTTGAATACAGTTCCCGCATTGAACACAGTCACTGTCACGCATTGAGGCACTAAAGCCAACCCGAGGGGCTTGGCGATTATCTTGTAATCCGCTGGGTAGTGCCTGATAACTATTGCGCTCAAACTTAATGGCGCAGTGGCCGCTTTGTTGCTCACATACCTCAACACATTTACCACAGCTAATGCACCTATTGGCGTCAAAGTGAATAAAGGGGCTCGACTTATCAACAGCAAAATGTCTTGCCTGTTGGGTGTTTAGCTCGCTTGCATCAATATTATAGTCGGTGGCGTAGTCGCGCAATTTGCAGTCGGTATTGGCTTGGCAAGCACACTCTAAACAGCGCGCAGCTTCTTGCATTGCCGAATCTGGGGTAAAACCTAACTCGACTTCGCTATAGTTTAATAGGCGTTGCAGTGCTGATAGCTCAGGCATTTTTTGCCTATTTTGCTGGGTTTCGTGTGGATATAGGCTGCTGGACAAATCGGTAGTTTTAGCGGCTTTGGTCGCGTTAAAAGGTTTGGCGTGCAATTCACAACTTAGGTGATTATGCAGCAGTTTATCAATGGCGATAGCGGCTTTTCGACCGTCACCAATAGCCGCTACGGCGGTGGCTGGACCTCGGCGGGAGTCGCCAATAACAAATAGTTTTTCAATACCGGCTGACATAGTGTGTTCGCAGCCAATAAAAGTATTCCAGCGGCTCAGGGCGAGCTCGCCAGTGGTTAGGTGACTGTCAGGGTCTTGTAGAAAGCTCAGGTCAGTGGTTTGTGATACTGCGGCAATCACAGTGTCAAATTGCTCGGTAAAGGTTTCGCCTGTGGCTTTGGGTGAGCGACGTCCTGAGGCGTCTGGCTCACCTAATTGCATTTTATTAAACACGACTTGGCTAACGCGACCATTGTTGTCGGCAATGTTTTCTATGGGGTTGGTGAGTAAGTGAAACTTCACTCCTTCAACTTCAGCCTCATGAATTTCGTAAGGCTCTGCTGGCATTTCTTCGCGGGTACGACGGTAAATTAGGGTAACATCGCAACCGTCTCTTACCGCGGTACGAGCACAATCAATTGCGGTATTACCGCCACCAATTACGGCGACTTTTTTACCAATATTGAAGCTTTTGTTGGTGCAATGATCTTTTAGATAGTCGACTCCTAAGTAACAACCGGCTAAATCGCTACCGGGATAGTTCATTGGTACGGCTTTTTGGGCGCCAATGGCTAAGCAGACGGCATCATATTCTTCTGTAAGGGCATTAAGGTGTATGTCTTGCCCTAATACGGTATTGGTTTTAATGTGTAAGCCATTTTCAGTTAGAAGATTGATTTCTTTATCTAAAATGTCTTTAGGTAGGCGATACTCAGGAATGCCATAACGTAGCCAGCCACCGGCTTTAGGCATTGACTCAAAAATACATACTTCATGCCCTTGATTAGATAGGTAATAGCCTGCGCTTAATCCTGCTGGGCCGCTACCGATAATCGCGACTTTTTTACCTGTTGCTGGCAGCCTAGGGACTTGGTAATGCTGCTGGTTTTCTGCATCGGCTAAATCTAAATCTGCCGCATGGCGTTTTAATTGACGTATAGCTACGGGTTCATCAATCAGGCCTCGTCGACATTCAGCTTCACAAAATGCGGGGCAGACTCGGCCAATTGAAAGCGGTAACGGCAAGGTTTGTTTTATCACCTTTACCGCCTCGTGATGATTACCTTGGGCTATGTGGTAAAGGTAACTTTGAATATCGACTCCAGCAGGGCAAGCTTGTTGGCATGGTGCCTCACAATCTGCAAAGTGGTCAGCTAAGATATTGGTTAATGCTTGTTTGCGAACGGCACTGAGTTCAGTGGATTGGGTAATCACCTGCATGCCTTGTTCGATTGGCGTTTCACATGCTCGTACTTGTCTGCAGCTATTGTCATTATTGTTAATTTGTACCATGCACAAATTACAGTGTTGTTTGTGGGAGCTAGTAGCAGTGTTTTCTTGGCTGGGGTCGCAAAGACTGGGGATGATAATGCCCGCTTTATGGGCAGCTTTAAGTAAGTTTAGTTGCGAGTCAACAGATACATTTGTACCGTCAATGTTCAGCGTTATCATCTTGATGGCCTTGTTATTTATTTTTGGGCTTTATATTTTTGGGTACTTTAAACGGGCTAAACCTAGGTACATAAACAGGTTCAGTCCACTTTAGAGGTTATTTTTAAGTATACTCAGGCGATTTAAAAATGACGTAATCTGTACTTAAGATTGTGCTGAATATGCAGCTGTAATCACACTTGTGGTAAAAGTGTGCGCTACGATTTGTTGGTGGATGGGCTTTGTTTGATGAAGGTCAAGTTTGTGTGGCTTAACAACATCTCAGAAGCTTGGAAATCACAACCTTATTGCTGTTCATCAATAACTCTCCCTTTTGAGTTGGCTATTGTGGTGATATCTCTTTGTAGCGACTGTTTTATGTCATTTAACGGAAGACTGTGGCAATCAGATGGCTAATTGCGAGTATTTATAGAGGGTTGCGGCATAAAATGAAAAAAGGTGCCTCATTTCTGATGCACCTTTTTATTCAATAAACAGAGTTTACTGAGTTTGAGCATGAATGCCTATAGCTCATCTTCCCATTTGATTACTGCGCCGCGCACACCATCGACCTTGGCGCTAAATTGCTTTTCAAGCACATGACGTTTGATTTTTAAGGTTGGCGTTAATACGTCGTTTTCAACAGTCCAAGGTTCATTAACTACTACAATAGCATCAACATGTTCATGTGATTCTAAGTTTGGATTAATGCTATCTAAGGTTGCTTTTAATGACGCGCGCACTTCTTCCCGAGGCTGTCTTGCTGCGCCTTCAGAAAGCTGCACAATTGCCACTGGGTGAGGTAATCCTGAGCCAATAACACAAATCAGTTCAATATGTGAGTCTTGTGCTAGCTTACGTTCAATAGGTACTGGAGCGACGTATTTACCTTTAGAGGTTTTGAAATTATCTTTTACCCGGCCAGTAATATTAATATAGCCGTCGGCGTCAATTTCACATAAGTCACCGGTATAGAAGAAGCCATCTTCATCAAATGCGGCAGCCGTCGCTTCTTCTTGTAAGTAATAGCCTTGCATCACTCCGGGGCTTTTCACCATCAGTTCGCCTTGGTCTGTTCGGCGCACTTGGCAGCCTTCAACTGCGCGTCCTACGCTACCAATTTTGTTGGCATTGAACGGGAAGTTAATAATTGAGTAAGCGCTATTTTCGGTCATACCCCAAGCTTCACAAATATTCATACCTATGCTGTGGTACCAATTAAGTAAGCTGGGTGGAATAGGCGCTGAGCCTGAACCTAATAAACGACAATGCTCAAGACCTAAGCCTTTTTGAATTTTACGTTTTACTATACTGCTGATAATCGGCAGTTTTAGTAACAAGTTAAGCTTACTTTCGCCAATTTTGTTGATGATATTGAGGTGGAACAAGGTCCACAATCTCGGGACTGAGAAAAATACCGTTGGACGACAACGCTGTACGTCAGCCACAAAACTATCAAGACTTTCAACAAATGCCACCGAAGAGCCTGAATAGAAAGAAGACCCTTGTATTGCGACTCGCTCGGTAATATGAGCCAGTGGTAAATATGATAGTAATCTATCTGACGGAGTAGTTTGTAAATCGCGAACTACGGCTTCACACGTCCAGCTGTAGTTGGCAAATGTGTGAATAGCCCCTTTAGGCTTACCCGTTGAGCCTGATGTATAAATGAGGGTCATTATGTCATCAGTAGAAGGGAGTGGCGCATCAACTAAGGGCTCACCTAAGCTGAGTAATTGTTGCCATTGATATTGTGACGGCATGGTGTCGTAAGGCATCGCAAGACGCAGTAAATCGCCACCAACACCGGCTTCTTGATCTGCCCAGTAATCTAATTTGCCGGTAAAAATTGCTTTAGTACCGCTATGTTCCAAAACATAGCGAATAGTATCGGCATTGGCTGTTGGGTAAATAGGCACGCTAATATAGCCACCTAGCATTAACGCTAAATCTGTAATAAACCACTCGGCGCAGTTTTTAGATAAAATCGCCACTTTGTCCCCAGGAACAAGCCCTAAATGACGCAGTGCCCCAGCGATTTGTTGAACCTGCTGCTGCACTTCACGCCAAGTAAACTCAACGTATTTACCGTCTATAGGTTGGCGTAAGTAGACAGTGTCACCTTGAGTTTCAACCCAATGCGATAACATTTCAACAGGGGTTTTAATTGCATTATTCATAGGGTTTTTCTCTTAATTATAATTTTTGAAAATACGACTAGTTCAAACATGCGTTTGAACTAGTATGGCGAGTTTTGTGAACTGGCGCAAATAGTTTGAGTTGCCTAGATGTTAATCATTTATCGTTGATTAGAAGATCTGACCAGCTTAAAAACCGTAAATATGTAATAAAAACCAGATTTAATCGCTAGTTTGTTAATTTGGGGTTGCGGCAGTTTGAGGCTGGTTTAGTGCTTTTGGGTGGGGTATGTTGTTAAAAGGTTTTGGATTGGTTTGGTGCTCGTGATTGACCGGTTTGCCTTTAACGAAGCGATATTAATTTTTGGAGTAAAACTTGATAGATAATTCACCAATAAATGTACAGTTTATCTCGATTAAAACTGAAGATTTAGCGATATCGGCGCAGCTAACTTATACCAATATGAGTCGTTATTATGCTCGTTATGGTGTGGATTGGGATGTGAGTAAAATTCTGGCGCAAATTAGCCATTTAGATAATTGGCAAATTTTATTGCAGGGTGAAATTGTTGGGGCATTACGCTTATCATTTGATGCTGAGTGTTGTTATTTACGCGATTTACAAGTGTCACAGCAGCATCAAGGTAAAGGTGTAGGAGGGCATGCGCTGAATTATGTGGCACAGTTTGCACTCGCTTCAGGCGTAAAGCGTATTGAGCTAAAAGTATTTAAGATTAGCCCTGCTTATCCACTTTATTGTCGTTACGGGTTTGAGGTATCTGATGAGGATGAGCGATTTTATTACATGACAAAACCGCTTTAACATTGCCTATAAGTTGGCTTTATAATTATGCTTCTTCTGCATTAGGATCAGGCTCTCGCATGCGCTGCCACCATGACTCATCTGCGGCAATTTGGCCTTGTTGATCAATGGTTGGGTAAGGGATATTTTTGCGTCGGCAGGCTTTTGCATAAACTGGATGGCCCTGTTCAAATAACATTTTTTGGCAATAAGCGTAGTCTAAGGTGCGTTTGCCATACATGCCTGCTTTTTCACGTTGCATTTGAGCTTCATACATAATCAATGCTGAGGCAACTGAAACATTAAGCGATTGCACCATGCCAAGCATTGGGATAATAATGTGCTGATCTGCAATTGCTAGCCCTTCAGGACTAACACCGTCCCGTTCATTTCCCATAATGATTACTGTAGGTTTGGTGTAATCAACCTTACGAAAATCTACCGCAGATTCTGAAAAATTAGTGGCTAAAACTTGCATGTTTTGGCTGTTAAACGCCTGTGCGGCATCATTCATATTATGATGCACTATGGTTTTAACCCATTGTTGACTACCTGAAGCCGTATTACCAGATACGCGCATTTCAATATCGGGCCATACGGCATGAACTTGGTGAATACCTACTGCATCTGCCGTGCGGACAATGGCGGAGATATTTTGCGATTTATGCACAGTGTCTAAGCAGAGGGTTAAATCTGCTTGGCGGTTATCAAGCATTTGATTAATGCGGGCAAAACGTTCTGGGCTCATAATTCGGTATACTTTTGGACGGTGTTTAGTATTGGTTTCAATTATTACAGATAATAAAAAAGGGCGCCAAAGCGCCCCCTTAGAGCATAATTAAAGCTTATAGCTCCATTATTCCGTCCATTTCAACCAATGAACCTTTTGGTAACTCTTTCACGCCAATGGCTGCACGAGCAGGGTAAGGTTGGCTAAAGTAGCGACTCATAATGTCGTTCACGGTGGCAAAGTGAGACAAGTCAGTTAAAAAGATATTCAGTTTTACAATGTCGCTCATCTTCCCGCCAGCGGCTTCACATACTGCCGTAAGGTTTTCAAATACTTGAACAACTTGAGCAGAAAAATCGTCGCTCACCATTTCCATTGTTGCTGGAACTAGTGGGATTTGACCTGATAAATAAACGGTAGAACCGACCTTAACCGCTTGAGAATAGGTGCCAATTGCCTGTGGTGCTTTGTCGGTCGCGATAATTGTTTTTTCTGCCATGATAATGTCTCTTGTTGATTATTATGAATATAAATATTATCTGTTGCGTGATGTTCTTAGCACTTCAGGAAGTACGCGTATACGACGCATAACATTAGCTAAATGAACACGATCTTTAACCGAGATGCGAAGGTTAATTTGGAATACGCGGCCATCACGCTCTTCGGTACTGAGGTTATGAATATTTGACCCAGCAGAAGCAATAATGGAGGTGATTTTAGCCAGTGCGCCTTGGTGGTTAACAATTTCTACTCGCAAGTTAGCTTGGTACTCAACCCCTTCAGTGTTGTCCCAATGAACCGAAATATATTTATCAGGCTCACCTTGGTAACCGCGAATATTGGCGCAGCTTTCCATATGAACAACTAAGCCTTTACCTGGGCTAACATGGGCAATTACTGCATCACCCGGAATAGGGCGACAGCAATTTGCATAGGTTACTAGCATACCTTCTGCACCCCGAATAGGCATTAAGTGACCGTCTTTACTATCAACTGACTCTAGCTTTTGCCCAAGTAATCGTTGGGCAATTACAATGCTCATGGCATTGCCTAAACCAATGTCGGCTAACAAAGAATCTAAGCTATTATGTTTAGTTTCGCTGATAACTTTATCAATTAAGTCTGCTGGAATGTCTTCAATTTTAGTGCTGCCAAGTGCGTGGTTAAGTAAACGACGACCTAACGCGACTGCATTGTCACCTTTAAGGCTTTTTAATACTTGGCGAATTTTGCCGCGGGCTTTACCGGTAACCACAAAGTTTAACCATGCAGCATTGGGTCTGGCACCTTTAGCGGTGATAATTTCAACCGTTTGCCCTGAGATTAATGGTTGACTTAATGGATACGCTTGGCGGTTTACCCTTGCACCCACACAGGTGTTACCCACATCGGTATGTACTTCATAAGCAAAGTCGACCGCAGTGGCATTAACAGGCAGTTCTAAAATTCTGCCTTCTGGTGTGAATACATAAATTTCGTCAGGGAAAAGTTCTGTTTTAACGTTTTCAACAAATTCAAATGAGCTAGACGCACTTTGTTGTAACTCAAGTAAGCTTTGCATCCATTTGCGTGCTCTAACTTGAGTGGTATTTTGTTGCGAAGCATCGGTTTTGTTTTTATACATCCAATGCGCCGCGACCCCTTTATCGGCCATTTGGTCCATTTCTTCGGTACGTATTTGCACTTCAACCGGCACGGCATGGGGGCCAAATAATGAGGTATGTAATGATTGGTAACCATTGGCTTTAGGGATGGCAATATAATCTTTAAATCGGCCAGGGTGGGGTTTATATAACCCGTGCATTGCACCTAATACGCGGTAGCAAGTGTCTATACTATCAACGATAACCCTAAAGGCATAAATATCCATCACCTCTTCAAATTGCAGCTCTTTGTTGCGCATTTTTTGGTAAATGGAATAGAGGTTTTTTTCACGCCCTTTAACGGTGCCTTTAATACCAGCGTCTTCAAGACGGGTTTCAATAGCGCTTTCAATGCTATTGATTAACTCTTTGCGGTTGCCGCGTGCTGAACGAACCACTTCCTTTATCACCCGATAACGCATGGGGTAATAAGCATGAAAGCCTAAATCTTCTAATTCAATCTTGATGTTATGAATACCAAGACGGTTAGCGATAGGGGCGTAAATTTCAAGAGTTTCACGGGCAATACGGCGACGCTTGTCTGGGCGTAATGCCCCAAGGGTGCGCATGTTGTGTGTGCGGTCTGCAAGTTTGATCAGAATGACCCGAATATCTTGCGTCATTGCCATCATCATTTTGCGAAAGTTTTCAGCTTGAGCCTCTTTCTTATCGCGAAATTTGATTTTATCTAGTTTAGATACACCTTCAACTAATTCTGCCACATCAATGCCGAATAACTCAGTGAGCTCTTCTTTGGTGACGGGAGTATCTTCGATGGTGTCATGAAGCAGTGCTGCCATTAACGACTCATAATCAAGGCGCATGTCAGCAAGGATGCGAGCAACCGCAACCGGATGGGTGATGTAAGGCTCGCCACTTGTGCGCATTTGCCCTTCGTGGGCGTCTCGCGCAACCAAATAGGCCTGCTTGAGTAATTCTAGTTGTTCCGGCTCCAAATAATGGGATGCCGATTCCTTCAGACCTTCAAACAGATACAAGTGGCGCTACTCCTTAAATTACGCGACCTTCTGCAATAGCAGCAACAGCGGCTATTTCAGCAGCTTCACGTTCACGGACAGTTTGACGTTCGTCAGCGTCTAAAGTATTCGAGGTGACTAAACCTAATTCGATTTCGCGTAATGCGATAACGGTTGGTTTGTCATTCATCTCTTCAACCATAGGGTCTTTACCTTGCACGGCGATTTGGCGTGCACGACGCGCCGCAACCAAAATCATATCGAAACGGTTACCAATTTGTTCTACAGCGTCTTCTACAGTTACGCGAGCCATGTGTTGAAACTCCAGTGTTATCTTCGAGGAAAAAATGACGCAAAATTGTACACTAAGACAATTAGTTTGCCAATAGATCGTCAAGCATATCATTGTGTGTATGGGTCTGACTAGCCATGGTGAGCCGTTGACTGCGAATGATTGCCTGTAAATCGGTTAAAGCGGTGTCAAAATCATCGTTTACGATGACAAAATCATATTGCTTGTAATGTGACATTTCAGACACTGCTTGCGCCATACGATTGTCAATAACCTCTTGACTGTCTTGGCCTCGGCCAGTCAGTCTGCGAGCTAGCTCATCTTTTGATGGTGGTAAAATAAATACCCCGATCGCTTCTGGCATTAATTTTTTAACTTGTTCGCCACCTTGCCAATCAATATCTAAAAAGACATCAATACCATTGGCTAATGTTTGTTCAATTACCGTGCGTGACGTGCCGTAATAATTACCAAATACTTCTGCCCACTCAAAAAAAGCATTTTCAGCGATTAAGGCTTTGAATTGTTCAACGGTGACAAAATGGTAATGTTGGCCATCTACTTCGCCGGGGCGAGGTTGACGAGTGGTATGAGAGACAGAAACTTGTTTGTCTAGAGGCTTGTCTTTCAATAGTGCCGATATCAACGATGATTTTCCTGCGCCACTGGGGGCTGACACAATAAAAAGGTTTCCACGAGTACTCATATTCTTGCTGTTCTCATATAACGGTTAAGAAAATGCTAGGGTATAAAGACCTTTAGCAGTTAAATTTTGTTCGAGATAGAATCGTTTTAGGCGCGACAAGGAGTATGTAGCCTAGTCACTCTAAGTAAATACTGCTTAACAAAGCATAAAGCGATTATAGCCGAACCCTTCGGGCAGCCTTTGTGGTTCATTTCTACGACGTTATTGGCTTTTAATGTAGGCTAGCTATATGTCAAAGCCTCTGCTTTGATATAAATTCCCACATAGCGCTGTAAAAATCAGCTCGAAAGGCCAGCAGATCCTTATATTATAACTCAACAAAAACAGCCTACATAGTCATAAGAATAGGACAATTTAGTTTTTAAGTGATTAATTAATGAGTATATCAACCAAGATCACAGATTATTTCTGTCAGTGATTGGGGCACTAAAGTTAGCGTTTTTTATGACTCAGTGACCATTTTAGGTGAAGTCAGTATAAGTTTTTCACCAAGGCTCGCTGAGCTAGATAGGTTCAGGGTACAATAAGGCGTACTTTTATATTTTCGTTTAAAAACTCCCGCTGTGATTAACGCTTTTTGGGGAGACGACTTAAGGATTTTCCATGCAGTTGAATACGCTTTGGTGCTATCAAGGCCGCGATAATAATCTCCGTTTTATGGCAATTTTGCTCGCTTGCTATAGTTTGTTAGCATTAGTGAGCCTGATTTTTCCTCATAGTTTATTCATTATATTGGTTCTTGCCGTTTCTAGTGCGGTGACAGGTTTATCAGCATTTAGACGTTTACGAGATGCGTCCAAAGCCAATTATTGGTTATTAGCTGCCGTTATCCCTCATATCATTTTTGGTATGGGGTGTTATTTTATATGGCCGTTGGGCGTTATTGCGGGCTTAGGATTATTTGGCATTGCATTTGGCGTGTTCATTAGTTTTTTTCCAGCGGCTAAAAAACAGGTCTATCAAGAGGGGTACTATGGCCCGCGATTACAAACAAAATCAGAATTAGGCCAAGTTCGGCAGCGCTACGAGCCGCAAGTTTTTGGTGGTCAACCAACAGAAAACGTATCCCATGAGTCAGTCGCTGACACTACAAATAACTTTACTGCAGATGAGCCTTACGCCGCTGTAAGAATGGATGAACTAGCGACCACAGAGATGGTAACACCCCCTAACAATGCCACATTAACAGCCAATAACAGTGAGCCACTAACTCAGCCTTGGCACGCAGACCATCGGTTTGAGGTAGACAAGAATGCGCTGGATACCGGCTCTGTGACTGAGCTACTCAAGTCATGGGGAAATGTGGCTAAAACACATCAACAACAACTGATATTGGGCTTGAAGGTCGTTGGCGGTGTATGTGCTTTGGGGCTCATAATCTGGGGAGTGGTTGCAGTTAAAAACGGGTTTGAAACAGATGACAACCTTGATGCTGCTGCTACTGAAATGAATGAACCTGACCAGTCTCAAAATAGGGTCAGTGCTAAATTACCTGATGGTTTTTGGATAGTCATGCAAGATAATATCCTGATTGTTCGCTGGTTAGGTGAAGTGGGGGATGCTGAAACCCTATGGCGTTTGGATTCAGCTCAAGGCGACAAAAGCTGCAGTTATCTTGAGTTTAATGATGGTAGCCAGTATCGCCCCATGCGAGTGGATTTAAAAGCTGACGAGTCAACCGAAGCGCGTTTTTCACCTTTAGATAACAAATCTATTATTAATCACATCGCAATGCGTGGTAGTTTTACACTTTGCGGATATGACTTTAGCTTAAAGGGCAGTCAAGCAACCTTGCAACAGCATGCCGTATTTGCTGATTTTTTAAGATAAATTTTGATATATGGACTCGTAGAGTTTGCGAAAGAATAAAAATGGAGTGTGTGAGTGAGAGATTTTATTAGGCAGCAAGTTTTGCCTCATTATGGTGTTGATGCAGAAAAAGTCACTATCTCACCGCTTGGAAATGGACATATTAATCAAACTTATTTAGTTCGATCCGCCAATCACGAATTTGTTTTGCAGCAAATTAATACTGACGTTTTTGAACAGCCACAATATCTTATTCAAAATGCAGTGGTAGTGAGCCAGCATTTACAAAAGCAAGTTGAGCAAGGTCATTATCAGTTAGATGTTGTGCATCCTATTGCAACCTTGCAACAATCTTATGCTGTCGATTTGGGTGATAAAGGTTACTGGCGGGCTATTGGTTACTTGTCGAATAGTCATACTATTGAAGTGGTCAGTGAGCCTAAACATGCCAGTGTTGCCGCTAATGCATTTGGCCATTTTGCGGCAGCCTTAAGCTCTCTTAACCCCAACGAAGTTATTGATGTTATTCCAGACTTTTTAAATTTACCTTTTCGTATCGCTCAGCTGCAACAGGCGGTAGAGCAAGATAAGTGTCAACGTTTAGAGGGTTGTCAGCAGTGGGTTGATTTGATACTAACTCAACAATCTTTGTTTGATGAGCTAGCTCAAATTGAGAAACAGTTACCACTGAGAATTTGTCACAATGATACTAAAATTAATAATATGCTGTTTGATAAACGCGATATGTCGAGCATGGCGATTATTGATTTAGATACTTGTATGAAAGGGTATTTAATGTACGACTTTGGCGATATGGTCCGTGCATTCTGTTCGCCAGAAGAAGAGGATTCAACCTCATTAGAGAAAGTCATTGCCAGACCTAACATCATTGCTGCGGCAAGTGAAAGTTACATCAATGCACTGGAAGGAATCATAACTCCATTAGAAAAACGGAGCTTGTGGTTAGGTATTAAGGTGATGGCATTAATGTTAGGCTGCCGATTTTTAACTGACCATATTAACGGCGACGTTTATTTTTCTATTCATCGCGACCACCATAATTTAGACCGCGCGGCAAACCAGCTGACTATTTTTAAAAGCTTGTTAGCCCAAGAGGCTATCTTAAAACCTTTATTCGAGTAGCGCTGATTCAATATGCATATCTCAAAATACCAGTGGATATTATTTGACGCTGATGAAACCTTATTCCACTTTGATGCTTTTGCGGGGTTAAAATTATTATTTTCTCATTATAACGTGCAGTTTTCTGAAGCAGATTATGATCATTATCAAAAGGTGAATAAGCCGCTTTGGGTTGAATATCAAAACGGCACTATTGATGCTAAAACATTACAAACCCAAAGATTTGATGAGTGGGGGCAAAAACTATCAGTGAGCCCTGATGCGTTAAATCATGGTTTTTTAATGGCGATGGCCGACATTTGCCAACCTTTACCGGGGGCAAAATCATTAATTGATTCGCTTAAAGGTAAAGTGAAACTGGGTATTATTACCAATGGTTTTACTCAGCTTCAGCAAGTTAGATTACAGCGTACAGGTTTAAGTAATGCATTCTCACAAGTCATAATTTCTGAAGAAGTGGGTAAAGCAAAGCCTGATAAAGCCATTTTTGATTATGCATTTGAGAAGATGGGCCAGCCAAATAAAGCCAATGTATTAATGGTGGGCGATACCTTGCAATCAGATATTTTAGGTGGGCTAAATGCGGGGGTTGATACCTGCTGGTTAAATAGCGCAAACCTAGTCGCCGATGATGCTATTTTACCGCATTATCAAGTGAATTCACTGTTAGAACTTCAGCAACGTTTATTGGCTGATACACCCGCTTATAAATAAACCTATATGCCTAACATTCCAAGGGCAGTTTACTGCCCTTGGGTTATCAGACTTAGCTGTTATTGGAATAAATCTTCTGCAGGGTTATCGATAAATATTTCACCTGACTGTTGAGCCTCTTTCACATACTCAGTTGGCTCTGTACCCTCAACAAAGTATTCGAATGAGGTGGTATGGTCAGTTTTACGCGTCAGCTTACCGGTTTCTAAATCAATACGTACTGATACAATGCCTCTAGGAGGCTCAGATGGATATTCTGGAGTACCTTTTAACGCTTGATTCATGAAATCATTCCAACCTGGGCCAGCTGTTTTCGCACCTGCTTCAGCACCTGATATTTGGTCAGGTGCGCCATTTGCCATCCAACTTGTACGACCCAGTTGACGCCCGTGATCATCAAAACCTACCCAGAAAGTTGACGTTAGTGTTGGATTAAAGCCACTAAACCAAGTGTCTCTTGATTCATTGGTTGTACCGGTTTTACCCGCAATATCGTGACGACGGATCAGCTTTGACGCACGCCAAGCCGTACCATTCCAGCCCGTCCCTTTACTCCAATCACCGCCACCCCAAATAACACTTTTTAATGCTTCGGTAATTAAGAAAGCGGTTTGCTCAGAAATAATTTGCTTGGCATAACGGCCATTCTCACGCTGACAAACTAACGCCTCATCATCTAAGCTTGCGGCAACTGAGGCAGCATCATCGGTATTGTTGAGTTCATCGCTCATTGCAGAAAATGGATCGTCGATTTCAAGTGCAGATTGAGTATCAACGTCGGTTTCAACACTGACTTCTTCAGGAGGTGAGCAGGCTAGTGTTGGTGATGCTTGCTCAATCACATTTCCAAAGGCATCAGTAACATGGTCTATAAAGTAGGGCTCAACTAAGTAGCCACCGTTGGCAAATACGTTAAACGCTGTCGCCACTTGCAATGGTGTTACAGAGGGAGAACCTAAAGCTAAAGACTCATTCCGTGGTAAATCGGCTGGGTCAAAACCAAACTTAACCAACGTATCAATGGTTTTTTGTATGCCTGTATGACGTAATGCGCGAACAGACATTACGTTAATCGACTGCGCTAAACCCACTCGTAAGCGTGTTGGGCCACCATAAATATCAGGTGAGTTTTTAGGCCTCCAGGCAGTCCCTTGGCGAGTGTCTGGCTTATTGATTGGTGCATTATTAATAAGTGTCGCTAAAGTCCAATCTTGTTCTAATGTTGTCGCATAAATGAAGGGTTTAATATTAGAACCTAACTGTCGCTTGGCTTGTGTGACTCGATTAAATTGGCTTTGACCAAAACTAAATCCACCCACTAATGAACGAATAGCTCCATCAAATGGATCAAGGCTGACCGTTGCACTGGAAACCTCAGGAATTTGAGAGAGTTGCCAATGGTCACCGTTATGCCTGACATACACCTGTTGCCCCACATCTAGAATATCGCTGGCAAGTTTAGGGGGTAAACCTTGACGCTTATCTGTGATGTACTTACGAGCCCATTTTAGCCCGTTCCAATTCAAGGTTTGTTGTTGACCATTAGCCAATAAAACTTGTGCTTGTTGTTCAGATACACTCAACACTGCTGCGGGTTTAATACCTTGTAGCTCTGATGTTTTGCTTAATCGTTCGATAATTTGTTCATGTTCTAACGGTGTTTCTGTCCATAGTTGCGAAATAGGACCGCGATACCCATGACGTTGGTCATACGCAAATACATTGTTGCGTAATGCATCTTGTGCCATGAGCTGTAAGTCTGAAGAAATAGTAGTGTAAACATTATATCCATTGGTATAAGCAGCTTCTTCACCGTACTTTTGAATCATGTAATCACGAGCCATTTCAGATATATATGGCGCATACAAGTCAATTTCAGCCCCATGATATTTGGCCGTGACTGGAGCATTGCTAGCAGCTTGATACTCATCTTGAGTGATATTGTTTCTCTCAAGCATTCTGCTTAATACCCAGTTTCGGCGAGCAACGGCTCTGGTTGGGTTGCGAATTGGGTTCGCTGCTGAAGGCGCTTGAGGTAAACCGGCAATCATCGCCATTTCAGGTAAGGTTAATTCATCTAAGTTTTTGCCGTAATAAACTTGAGCTGCTGCGCCAACACCGTAAGCACGGTTACCTAAAAATGAGCGATTTAAATAAAGGGTTAAGATTTCATGCTTGGTGAGGGCTTTTTCAATTTTTAAGGCTAAAAAGATTTCTTTAATTTTACGAATGTAGGTTTTTTCATTCGATAAGAAAAAGCCACGAGCGACCTGTTGGGTAATAGTACTGGCACCTTGGCTCTTTTTACCGGTGGTGATCAAAATGGTCGCTGCACGAATAATTCCAATGGGGTCAATGCCTTTGTGCTCAAAGAACCTAGCGTCTTCAGTATCAAGTACTGCGTCAATTAATTGTTGCGGCACCTCTTCAAATTCGACAGGAATTCGACGTTTCTCACCAAATTGAGAAATGAGTTTTCCATCACTACTGTATATACGTAATGGCGTTTGTAATTGAACTGTTTTTAGTGAATTGACATCAGGTAAATCTGGCAATACATAAAAATATGCCGCTGCAATAGCGCCAATTCCTAATAAAGTTAAACTTAAAAAGGCAATAATTAATCGCTTAAACCACTTCACGTATCAATTCCAAAAATCTCAAATAGAGGCAATAGTATATAAGCCGTAGGCGTTTTGTTGAAGTAAAAACGGCGAAAGTTAAAATAGTATTTGTAAAAAATAGAAACATTTTATACAAATAAGTGTAACTAGATGATTTTGTGCTACTATGAAAACTTACTAAAACTTATTAAAACAATAATAGAATAGTGATGATGGAATATGCTTTCTAAATTATGGAAACGTCAAGCACCGCAAATGCTGGGAGTCGATATTGGCTCTCATGAAGTAAAAGCCATATTGTTGGGTAAGACTGCTGACGGTTATAAAATTCAAAACTATGCTGCTGTGCCAATTAAAAAAGGTGCGGTGGTTGATCATGATATTCGTGATTCAGAGGCCTTATTGGAGTGCTTACAAAAAGTGATGCGCTCTTTACCTAAAGGTGTGAAAAATGCTGCTGTGGCAGTTTCTGGATCTGCGGTTATGACAAAAGTGATTTACATGGACGCTTCATTAAACGAAGAAGAAATGGAAGCACAAATTGAAATTGAAGCGGATAATTTAATCCCATACTCACTGGATGAAGTGAGCATTGATTTCGAAACGCTTAGTCAAAACGCAACGGACCCATCAAAGGTGGATGTACTATTAAGTGCATGCCGCACTGAGAATATTGACTCCCGAGTAGATGCACTTGATGACGTTGGCTTAGATGTCAAAGTGGTTGATGTTGAAGGTTATGCGCTTGGTCGTTCTGCGGAATTAATATACTCACAACTGCCAGAAGGCGCGAAAGATAAAACCATTGCTATGGTTGATGTGGGTGCCAATATTACCACTTTTGCAGTGGTTGAGGCCGGTGAAACTACATTCATTCGAGAACAAGCTTTTGGTGGTGAATTATTCACTCAGTCAATTTTGTCTTTTTATGGCATGTCTTATGCTGAAGCTGAAGCTGCGAAAATAAGTGCTAACCTACCTCGTAATTATATGTTTGAAGTGTTATCTCCTTTTCAAACGCAGTTACTGCAACAAATTAAGCGTACCTTACAAATTTATTGTACTGCCAGCGGCCGCGATAAAGTTGATTACGTCGTGTTGAGTGGTGGTACGGGTAAATTAGAGGGGATGGTCTCAGTGTTAGATAAGGAATTAGGTGTTCATGCGATTGTAGCAGACCCATTTCAGGGATGCTTACACGCAGATGACAATATTAAGTCGCAAATACAACCCTCAATAAACAAATTTATGGTAGCCAGTGGGTTAGCCTTGAGGAGTTATGCTCAATGGCGAACATAAACTTACTGCCGTGGCGTGAAGAGTCACGAGAAAAACAAAAGCGCGATTTTATCGGTATTCTTGCACTGGTATTTTTGTTGACCTCTTTGTTGGTATACCTGTTTATCAGCTATATTGAGTTAGTCACAGATGATCAGCGTCAACGTAATCAATACTTAATGTCTGAAATCAGCCTGTTAGACGCGCAAATTGCCGAAATTAAAAAAATTACTGAGCGTAAAAAGGACATTGAAAGAAGAACAGAAATTATTCTTGGCCTTCAGCAATCACGTAATTTGCCGACACATGTTTTAGATGAGTTAGTTAGAATTGTCCCTCCAGGAATTTATTTATCTAGTATTGAGAAAAAAGGCAGTATTCTTTGGATCGAAGGACGAAGTGAATCCAATAACAACGTTGCTAATATGATGAGAAAAGTAAAAACATCACGTTTTTTAAATGACCCAAGTATGCAGTCTATTATTTCTCAAAATGACAATATACGTCAGTTACAACGCTTTAAATTAAGAGTGTCGATTACAGATGAATTTGGAAATAAAGCCCTTGATATGCAACAAGGAGCGACAAAATGAATCTAGATTTAGACCAATTTAATGATATTGATTTTGAGAATATTGGTAGCTGGCCAAAGTTAGTTAAGATTGTGTTTGCCTCTTTCTTATCTCTTTGTGTCATCGGGGCGAGTTACTATTTATTTATCGCTGATACTATTGCCGTGATGGAGACGGAACAGAAGAAAGAAATTGAATTAAAAGCAGATTTTGAGTCGAAATATCGTTTAGCTGCTAATCTTAAGTTATATCGTGAACAATTGGTCATCATGGAAGAGCAATTTGCAGAGCTATTAAAAATGCTGCCTTCTGAAAATGAAATGCCTGGATTACTTGATGATATTACTTTTGTGGCAACTGATGCAGGCCTACGTATTAATAGTTTGGATTGGGATGCTGAAATTGAGCGCGACTTTTATATAGAGTTTCCGATTCGATTAAACGTCGAGGGCGATTATCACCAAATAGGCAATATGGTGAGTGGTGTGGCTAAGTTGCCCCGTATTGTGAGTTTGCATGACTTTACCATTACTCATAATGAAGCAGGTGGTTTGTCGATGGCTATTTTAGCCAAAACATACCGTTTTAAAGAAGGTGCACAGTTACCTAAAGAAAATAAGGGGAAGAAGTAAATGAAACTTTTACCCATTTTTATTGGTGCTAGCGTATTGTTAACAGGTTGTATTGGTGACCACAGTGACCTAAAGTTATTTGTGACGACCACAAAAGCACAGCATGTTGCACATATTCCACCTTTGAAAGAGACACCAAAGTTTGAGCATTTTGCTTATCAAGCGGAGCTGATGCGTAGTCCGTTTATTCCTCCCTCAAGGGAGTTAACCGAAGAAGTTATCGACACCTCAAAAGATTGCTTACAGCCTGATCTTAAAAGGCGTAAAGGTCGCTTAGAAACCTACGCGTTAGATAATTTAAAAATGCGTGGAACGTTGAGCGAAGATGGCACCACTTGGGCATTAGTCGAATCGACCGATTCCAATGTTTATCGTATGGGTGTAGGTGAGTATTTAGGTCTTTATCATGGTCGTATTGCCAATGTGACACCTCAATACATCGAAATTATAGAATTAATTCCTGACGGTTCAGGTTGCTGGGCTGAACGCCCAAGTAGCTTAGAACTTTCAGGTCAATAACCGTGCGAAGGATGAGGGAACAATGAAATCTTCTGCCGCGATGAGAATATCAATGACGAATTCATCAACAATCAAAGCTCTTTTAGGGGCGGTATTATTCATATGTGCATTGCCAAGTGCTGTTGCAGCTAATCGTTTGGTTGATGTTAAATATCACTCAATAGTTGACCATCAACTGGAGCTTGAACTGGTATTTGATTCACCAGTAACCTCTCCGAAGGTTGACTTGTCAGCAGACCCTGCTGAAATCATGTTGAGTTTTGGCGATAGCATATCGGATTTACCGTCAGAAGAGATCCCAATTGATACCGTGGGTGTGGAGAGTTTAACGACACAACAACAGTCTGAAAATTTATCAGTTGTTGTCGCTTTAGACAGTGTTAAACCTTACCAAGGTAAAATTGTTGGTAATACTTATCGACTCACCATCAACGATGCCGTTTCTGGCCCTTCTAGTGCCGATAACCCTTTTGTTAATACCATTAATAGCATTGATTTTCGTCGTAACAGTAAAGGCGGTGGTGAATTAATTTTTAATTTAAGTAACCGTTCAGTCGCTGCAAATGTGCAGCAGGTTGGGGCCAAATTAGAAATCAAACTATATAACACCAACATCAGTAGTGACTTATTGTATGTTATGGATGTGCAAGACTTTGCCACGCCTGTAAGCAGTTTTGAAACGTTCAAAGAGGATTTAACCTCGCGCATTATGGTAGATGTTGACGGTTCGTATGAATATGACCACAAGCAAGACGGTAATGTTTTCAGAGTTAACATTGATAAAGTTGAGCGAGTATCAGTCGCAAAAGAAGAAAAGAAATATAATGGTCGTTCACTCTCATTAAATTTCCAAAACATATCAGTACGCACCGTGCTGCAAATTATTGCTGATTACAATAACTTCAACTTAGTGACCAGTGACACTGTAGAAGGCAACATCACGCTGCGTTTAGATGACGTGCCTTGGGATCAAGCTTTAGATTTGATTCTGCAAACTAAAGGTCTTGATAAACGTATTGAAGGGAATATTTTGATGGTTGCTCCAAGCGAGGAGTTAGCCATTAGAGAAAGCAACGAACTTAAAAATAAGCAAGAAGTAAAAGAGTTAGCGCCATTATATTCAGAATATCTACAAATTAACTATGCCAAAGCATTAGATATTGCAGAGTTATTAAAAGGAGCTGATTCAAGCTTATTATCTAACCGAGGAAGTGTGGCGGTTGATGAACGAACCAATACTTTATTAGTTAAAGACACCGCTGAAATTTTAGAAAGTGTGCACCGTCTAATTGATGTGCTTGATATTCCAATTAAGCAAGTATTGATTGAATCTCGTATGGTGACAGTAAAAGATGATGTATCAGAAGACTTAGGTATTCGTTGGGGTATTACAGACCAACAGGGATCTAAAGGAACTTCAGGTAGACTAGAAGGTGCGGGGGATATTGCCAGTGGTATTATTCCAGGTTTAGATGACCGTTTAAATGTTAATTTACCTGCGGCAGTATCAAACCCAACTAGTATTGCTTTCCATGTCGCTAAGTTAGCCGATGGTACGGTGCTAGACTTAGAGTTAAGCGCCCTAGAGCAAGAAAATAAAGGTGAGATTATTGCCAGCCCACGTATTACGACATCGAATCAAAAAGCCGCTTATATTGAGCAAGGTGTAGAGATTCCATATGTCGAGTCGGCTTCAAGTGGTGCCACCTCTGTTAGCTTTAAAAAGGCAGTATTATCGCTGCGGGTGACCCCACAAATTACCCCTGATAACCGTGTCATTCTTGACCTTGAAATCACTCAAGACTCTCAAGGTCAGGTTGTGCAAACACCCACGGGTGAAGCAGTATCAATTGATACTCAGCGTATTGGAACTCAAGTGCTAGTTGATAACGGTGAAACAATTGTATTAGGGGGTATTTACCAGCAAAACCTGATCAGCCGGGTCAGCAAAGTCCCTGTGTTAGGTGATATTCCTTTAGTGGGTTTCTTATTTAGAAACACCACCGATAGCAACGAAAGACAAGAATTGCTTATTTTTGTGACGCCTAAAATTATCTCAGAAAAATTATAAGCCTCATAAAGCATAATAATCAGGCCAGCTATAATGTAGCTGGCCTGATGTTTTTAACTCGCATAATAAATATATTTAATAAATTGGTTATAAATTGCAGCCATGACTTGCCAGCAATAGGCTTAAACTGAGATAATCCTCCGTCAAGTCTCATTAGAGCAGGTAATAATTTAAGCGGTCGACAGTTTCTTTTGTCGATTAGGCATTCTTTCATATAAGATTCAGACGTATACGAAATGGCTGAAAAACGTAATATTTTTCTAGTAGGCCCTATGGGCGCAGGTAAAAGCACAATTGGCCGTCATTTGGCTCAAATGCTGCATTTAGAATTCCACGATTCTGATCACGAGATTGAACAACGCACAGGCGCTGATATCGCATGGGTGTTTGATGTTGAGGGTGAAGAGGGTTTCCGTCGTCGTGAGGCACAAGTCATTGCAGATCTTTCAGAGAAGCAAGGTATTGTACTCGCAACAGGTGGTGGCTCTGTCCAAAGCAAAGATATTCGCAATTATCTTTCTGCTCGTGGCATTGTGGTGTATTTAGAGACGACTATCGACAAGCAAGTTGCTCGTACGCAACGCGATAAACGTCGTCCATTACTGCAAGTTGATGATCCACGCCAAGTCCTTGAGGACTTAGCAGAATCACGTAATCCTTTGTACGAAGAGATTGCGGATATCATTGTCAAAACAGATGAACAAAGTGCGAAAATTGTCGCAAATCAAATTATTGAGCAACTCGGTTTCTAGGTAAATTTATGCAACAAATTCAGGTTGATTTAGGTGAAAGAAGTTACCCCATTTATATAGGCCAGAATTTGATGTGTGATAGTGACTTATTTAGTCGCTACCTCGTAAACAAGAATATACTCATAGTTAGCAATGACACTATTGCCCCTCTGTACTTAGCGACATTGGAACAGGCAATGGTGTCTTGTGCGTCGGTTGAAAAAATGATTCTTCCTGACGGTGAAAAGTTTAAAGATCTTACTCACCTCGACCTAATCTTCAGTGCTTTACTGGAGAATAACTTTGCCAGAGACTCAGTTCTTGTGGCTTTAGGTGGCGGCGTGATAGGTGACATGACCGGCTTTGCAGCAGCATGTTACCAACGTGGCGTAGACTTTATTCAAGTGCCAACGACATTGCTATCTCAAGTCGACTCTTCTGTCGGCGGTAAAACCGCAGTCAATCATCCTTTAGGTAAGAACATGATAGGGGCATTTTATCAGCCTCAAAGTGTGATTATTGATACCGAATGTTTAAAAACATTACCTGCAACTGAGTTCGCTGCTGGTATGGCTGAGGTGATTAAATACGGCATTATCTGGGATGGTGAGTTTTTTAATTGGTTAGAGCAAAACGTGGCTCAACTGAAGTCTTTAGATACTTCTGCTTTAGAATACGCTATTGCCAAATGTTGCCAAATTAAAGCCGATGTTGTTAATCAAGATGAAACCGAGCGCGGAGTTAGAGCCTTGTTGAACTTGGGGCATACCTTTGGCCACGCCATTGAGGCTGAAATGGGGTACGGTGCTTGGTTACACGGCGATGCTGTTGCTGCAGGCACGATTCTTGCTGCGCAAACTGCACAAAAGCTAAATTTAATCGATGAGTCAATTGTTTGTCGTATTCGAGATATATTTATTGCTTTTGATTTGCCTGTTGAAGCCCCTGATTCGATGGATTTCAATAGTTTTATCAAGCATATGCGCCGCGACAAAAAAGTGTTAGCAGGTAAAATCAGACTTATTTTACCAACTGCATTAGGTCAAGCCGATGTGTTCAGTGATGTCAGTGAAGATATAATTGAACAGGTGATCAGCCGCGCATAAACAACGTGTGGTGGATTTTTGACTTCAACATTACTTCTTCCTAGCCAAGAAGAGCTGGTACAAAGGTTACTTCATAGCGCAAATTACAGCGGGCAACTGCAGTTATTATGCGGTACCAAGGGCACAGGAAAGTCGACATTAACAACAGTATTAGCCAGCGAGTTAGAGGAACATAACTCGGCACTTGTGCTGTGTCCTCCTCACGCAGAAGCAGCAGAAATTCGGCGTAAAATACTGGTTCAGTTAATTTCGTCACCTATTTTTGATGATGAAATGCCCTTACTGGATACCTTTTTGCGTATCCAATCAACACTTTCAAAGCCTTTACACATTATTATTGATGATGCTCACTTATTGCCTAAAACGCTTTGGGCTGAGTGTATTTTACTGTCGCAAATGCAATGTGCTGGCGCTAATATCGCTATCACTATGGCAATAGATAGTCATTTCTTATCTGAGTTAATGGCTGAATTGTCAGAAGATATGCGCGAGATTTTACTCCCGCTGTTTATAGAGCCTTTAACCATCGCAGAACGAGATGGCCTGTATCAAAGCTTACTACTACGTAGTGGTTATACCCCATTTATTGCAAGGGGCATTATTCATAATCAGCTTGAGCAGCAATCTGGCACTCCGCTTGAAGTCGTTAAGTTGTTAGAGTTAGCCATTACAGAGCCTGAAAAAGCGCCAGCTAAAAAATTTACGTTGATTAAATCGATAAGCTTTATTGGGGTGTTGCTATTAGCCTCAGGTGGAGGGTATTTCCTATGGAACGCTAATGCCACAGTGAGTAGCAAGGTGATGACTCATCAGATTGAATTAACGGCAACGCAGCAGTTACGGAAGCAACACGCTAATGAAGTTATCCATCAATTTGCCACTAAGTTAGTCGCTCCAGTAGACCGATGGCTGCCGAGTCGAGTTGATAAAATTGCGCCTAGTTTGATCATAGTTGCCCCTCAAAGTGAGCAAATGTTGATTCATCAGTCCGATGTACCTTCACAACCACAAACACAGTCGCAAGTACAACAACGGAGCCAGACTGATATCCCTAGTCTTGGTGACAATAGTGACTCACTATCCCAAAACTTTCAGAAAATTGACCAGCAGGCAATAGCAACTCAAGCTGAGCCTACTCAACGTCAGCTGGCTACAGTCGACTTAGCCTCTGCTCAAAGTGTTAGTGTAGGGGGAGTCAGCATACCTGATGAAATAAACGAAAATGACACGACTCCAGTCGCTATTGATTCTGTATTGCCAACGTTTAAAGGTTATACCTTACAACTGGCAAGTGTGCGTGACAAAAAGTCGCTGAGCCGAATTGTTAATAAGCTGGCAAGCGAAGAAGGTATGTATTTGGCCGAGTATAAGCACCGCCACATTATATTATTTGGGCAGTTTAACTCACTAGCAGAGGCACAATCGCAAGCAGAGAGACTTAAGCAGCAGGGTTTTAATTCGCCTTGGCTAAGAAAATGGCAAGATTTAGACGAATATACAATACAGCAGGAAAGTCGATGATAAATAGGCGTAAACAGAGTACAATCGTCTGCTTTGATTTGGGCAGCAAGTAACTCACTTTATGACAAAAAAGCATCGAGCCTTTTTAAAATGGGCGGGTGGAAAATATAAACTCGTCGAAGAATTATCCAAGCATTTACCTAAAGGGCAACGGCTAGTTGAGCCTTTTGTTGGTGCTGGCTCAGTGTTTTTAAATACCCAATATGACGAGTATTTGCTGTGTGATATTAATCAAGATTTAATTAATCTTTATCAAATTGTTCAACAGAAGCCTGACGAATATATTGCGGCCGCAAAGGCTTTATTTGTACCTGAAATGAACAATAAAGAAGCTTACTACAAAGTGCGCCAAGCCTTTAACGCCACTCAAGATCCTTTCACTCGTTCGGTGTATTTTTTGTATATGAACCGTTTTGGTTTTAACGGCTTGTGCCGTTATAACCGCAAAGGTGGATTTAACGTGCCTTTTGGTTCATATAAAAAACCGTATTTTCCGGAGAAAGAAATTCAATACTTTTCCGTTAAAGCGCAAAATGCGGTATTCAAATGTATTGGCTATGAAAAAGCATTTGAGCTCGCGAAACCGGGAGATGTGATTTATTGTGACCCACCTTATGCACCGCTTTCGACCACGGCAAGTTTTACCACTTACGCAGGACCGGGCTTTAGTTTAGATGATCAAGCTTTACTGGCTAGACACTCTCGTCAAACGGCGCATAAGCGCAATATTCCGGTGTTGATCAGTAACCATGATATTCCGTTGACGCGTGAGCTTTATCGCGGCTCAAAGCTGGCTACCATAGCTGTGCAAAGAAACATTAGTCAAAAAGGCACTTCTCGAAATAAAGTGGATGAGATAATGGCGTTATATGACCATCATTTTTATGACGATGAGCAAGACTAATACTCATCAAACGACTATAGAATCTAAAGCAACCTGAACGGCTAAGGGGTGACTAGCCGACCACTTGTCGAACAATTAAAATAAGCGCTAAAACCAGCGCTATTGCCAGTAGCACTCCCATCAAAATAAACGGGATAGGGGAGGTATGCTTAAAGTCTCTTTGGCGGTTATTATCCGATTGCACCCCAATAAATGCCGCTAGCGTGCTGGTTAACACCTGCCAAAAAGACAAATTAAAGTTTCTCTGGATGACTTGAGTTAGGAAGGTCTGCAATAGGCTTATCTTTGTGGCCGTAAAGTAACTCAATAAGATCAATGAAATGAAACTGATTTGAGCGACTATTTCCGGTAATCCAATTTTTCCAGCTTACGTCATGATCTTCAAGCGCACAACGGTTATTTGGATGGCTGCTTGGTAAACTCGTATTGTATTCAACATCAGCTTTACAAGCACAGGCTTTTGCAGACTGGTTATCTTCATTTTGCGAGAAAGTTGCAGCCATCATGACGACAAGCGTTGTTGTTACTGCAGATGCAGCAACGCTGGTAAAGGGATTGCTACGGCAAAATGTTAAAGCACGATTTAAACGTAATCTCATAAGGGGATCCTTTCCATTAAATTGCCTTGTAGCAGGTTATTACTATGTTGATACAGGCTTATACGATTATCTGTCACTTTTTGCTTACTAATATTGAGACTAATTTACCGTTGAACTCGAATTATTATACCAAACTTGTATACATTATGAACATCAGTCAAAGATTTTATTTTTAATTCAAACTTGAGACCTACTCGGGTGCATTTTTTTATGGTTTAACTAGAGCCTATTTGTTTCAAAGGGTAAACTATTGCCACAATCATTTTGTTGAGAGACCATGATGCAACCTTATTTAATTGCCCCATCAATTTTATCAGCCGATTTTGCACGCTTAGGTGATGATGTTAAAGCCGTATTAGATGCCGGTGCTGATGTTGTCCACTTTGATGTAATGGATAACCACTACGTACCTAATTTAACTATAGGACCTATGGTTTGTACGGCGCTACGTAATTATGGCATCACTGCCGATATTGATGTGCATTTAATGGTGAAGCCGGTCGACAGAATTATTCCTGATTTTGCTAAAGCTGGGGCTTCAATTATTACCTTTCACCCAGAAGCTTCAGACCACATTGACCGCACCTTACAGTTGATTAAAGAGTCAGGTTGTAAAGCCGGTTTAGTGTTTAATCCAGCCACACCGCTTCATTATTTAGATCATGTTATGGATAAACTTGATGTGATTCTACTGATGTCGGTTAACCCAGGGTTTGGTGGTCAGTCATTTATTCCTTCGACATTAGACAAGCTACGTCAGGTGCGTGAGCGTATTGATGCTAGCGGGTTTGATATTCGCCTAGAAGTTGATGGTGGCGTTAAGGTTGATAATATTGCTGAAATCGCGGCCGCAGGAGCAGATATGTTTGTTGCTGGCTCGGCTATTTTTAATCAACCAGATTACAAAACGGTTGTTGATGAAATGCGTGCAGAGCTTGCCAAAGTATAATTGAAATCAGACCTCATAAAATAAAGTAGTATCATGACTAACTTCAAAAATATTAAGGCAATCGCTTTTGATTTAGACGGGACATTAATTGATAGTGTACCCGATTTAGCCGCAGCAACTAATGCTACTTTAGCGGAGCTTTCATTACCATTAGCCACCGAAGATCAAGTTAGAAGTTGGGTTGGCAATGGCGCAAAAACCTTAATGCGACGTGCGCTTAACAACGCCATGAATTCAGAGGTAAGTGATGAGCAATTGGCTGAAACTATGCCAAGGTTTATGCATTATTATGGTGAGTTTTTAGAAAAACACAGCCGCTTGTACCCGAACGTTCTGGTAACAATATCCGCGCTGAAACAAGCCGGTTATCCATTAGCTATTGTCACCAATAAACCTTATGAATTTACCGTTCCGCTGCTAAAAGCGTTCGGCTTAGCTGACTTTTTTGACCATGTACTGGGTGGCGATTCATTAGCAAAAATGAAGCCTGATCCACTGCCATTAACTCACTTACTTGAGCAATGGAAAATTAGCTCAGATGAATTGCTAATGATAGGCGACTCGAAGAATGATATCTTAGCAGCCAAATCAGCAAATGTAGCCGTGATTGGTTTAACCTACGGTTATAATTATGGCGAGCACATTAGTGTCAGTGAGCCTACTGCCGTTTGTGATGATTTTGCCCAAATTGGCCAGCTATTATTGACAAAGTAAGCAGCAAATTAATTAATATTGAATTTTCAAAGCTATTAGTACAGCTTTTATCACAGCTTTTAACACAGTAATTGGAGTAACTAAACCCATGACTAAACCCATTGTTTTCAGCGGCGCACAGCCATCAGGCGAGCTAACTATAGGTAACTATATGGGCGCGCTACGCCAGTGGGTGGCGATGCAAGAAACACATGACTGCATTTATTGTGTTGTTGATTTACATGCCATTACCGTACGCCAAGACCCTGAAAAACTCCGTGAAGCGTGTTTAGATACCTTAGCCTTGTATTTAGCCTGTGGTGTTGACCCAGAAAAAAGCACCGTATTTGTACAGTCGCATGTACCACAGCATACGCAATTAAGCTGGGCATTAAACTGCTATACCCAAATGGGTGAGCTAAACCGCATGACCCAGTTTAAAGATAAGTCACAAAAACATGCTAACAACATCAACGTGGGCTTATTTGGTTATCCTGTATTAATGGCGGCGGATATTTTACTTTATCAAGCTCAGTCTATTCCAGTTGGTCAAGACCAAATGCAGCATCTTGAGTTAACTAGAGATATTGCAACGCGTTTTAATAACGCATACGGCGACACATTTACCATTCCTCAAGCTTATATTCCTGAGCATGGGGCTAAAGTGATGTCGCTGCAAGACCCTGTTAAAAAGATGTCTAAGTCAGACGATAACCGTAATAATGTGATTGGTTTACTTGAAGAGCCTAAAGCTATTTTAAAGAAAGTTAAAAAAGCGATGACTGACAGTGATGAGCCACCTATTGTCCGTTTTGATGTTGAAAACAAGCCAGGCGTGTCTAATTTATTAAGCTTAATGTCTGGTGCAACGGGCAAATCAATTACTGAGTTAGAGGCTGAATTTGAAGGCAAGATGTATGGCCATTTAAAAGTGGCTGCAGGTGAAGCGGTTGTTGACATGCTAGCGCCAATTCAAGAGCGTTATAAAGCATTTAGAGCTGACGAAGCATATCTTGACCAAGTGATGAAGCAAGGCGCTGAAAAAGCTAAAGCGCGTGCTCAAGCCACTATTGAGCTGGTCTACAAAAAAATCGGCATGATTGTTTAGTCAATTAGCACAATAAAAAAGCCAGCAATTGCTGGCTTTTTTAATGACATAAATTAGTCAGAGCTAATCTTCTTTTGGCTCAACATACTCAAAGACTTTAATTACTTTACGGACACCAGCGGTATTGCGAGCAATATCCACAGCAATATCTGCTTGGCTGCGTTCAACAAGTCCAAGTAAAAAGACTTCGCCATTTTCAGTAATCACTTTAATACGCGTAATATCAAGTGACTTTTCATTTAGCATTCGGCCTTTTACTTTGGTAGTGACCCAAGTGTCATTACTGCGAGTCGTAAAAGAGGTGGGGTTACCAATGCGAATTTGATTATGAATTTTACCGCCAATATTTAAGGCTTGAACGGTTTTAATGGCTTTGTCACGCAGCATTGAGTTGGGCGCTTGCCCAATCATCAACACGTTTTTGTTCATCACAACACCGGTAATATTAGTTTGTTTTTTTAAATCATCATGTTTAGATAACGCACTAATAATTTCAAAATCAGCATTAGTATCACTAATTTGCGTCGACATGCTGCGCTCATCATTGGCCATTTTAGCGCCACCAACGGCGCCAATCATAACCGCTCCAGCGCATCCTTGAAGTAAGGCTAATACTGAAATGATGGCAATCAGCTTTATCATGCTTGTTCGTCCTGTGGGAATAACGTGCGATCAATATTGTCGCATAAGCAGTGAATCACTAATAAATGCACTTCTTGAATGCGAGCAGTGACATTAGACGGTACACGAATTTCAACGTCACCCGCGCTCATTAAACCGGCCATAGCACCGCCATCTTTACCTGTTAAGGCTACAATAGTCATGTCACGGCTAAGGGCCGCTTCCATCGCCTTAATTACGTTACCAGAGTTACCGCTGGTAGAAATTGCCAGTAAGATGTCACCAGGCTGACCTAAAGCTAAAATTTGCTTAGAAAAAATTTCGTCGTAACTGTAATCGTTCGCTATAGCGGTAATGGTTGAGGTATCACAGCTTAATGCAATGGCGGGTAAAGGGGGTCTTTCTATTTCATAACGATTTAATAGCTCAGCAGAAAAATGTTGAGCATCACCAGCACTACCGCCGTTACCACATGAAAGAATTTTATTGCCGCCAAGTAGGCATTGAACCATCATTTCAGCCGCTTTTTCAATCGACTCAGGTAGCGCTTCTGCAGCGTCAATTTTAGTTTGAATTGACTCAGTGAAGCTGTCTTTAATACGTTCTAGCATGCAACAATCCTTACGATAAAAATGTCATATTGGTGTTCAGTAGATCAACTATCATGGCACCAAGTTTATGCCGATATAATGCCATAAATCAGTGCTGTGGTAACTAAGGAAGCTTAAAAACATCCCTTAATCCAGTTTATTTGCCTATTGTTGATGGCAATCACATCGAATCTGCAATTTGGGTTAATGTTGTGTTGTTGAATATAAGCTTGAGCACAACATCTTATTCGATGTATTTGTTTGGCGCTTAGCGCATTAAGTGCCCCGCCAAATGCCTCACTTTTACGAAACTTTACTTCAACAAACACCAGAGTGTTGTCATCTTGCATGATTAAGTCAATCTCGCCGAACTTAAAGCGAACATTAGCAGCAACAAAGGTTAAGCCTTGTTGCTGTAAATGTTCTTTTGCTTGTTGTTCCGCAAGTTGACCTTGGGTCATAAGGGGGTTAATTGCCCTTGTTGGTATTTACCCCAAGTTAACTTTCTATCAATAATGCCGTTAGGTTGAACCGATAATGCGCCACTACGACCATTTAATTGATACCCCGGGAAAGCGTGCATTTGTGCCAAGCGATTAACTAGATCTAATGCATCGTAACCCATTACATATAAACGCTTTTGGCTATTGTTCCATGTTTTCCACAGTGACTCGACCATTTGGATTTCTTCACTGCTTTGCATCAACCACGGAATATCACTAATCATTACTTTATTCAGCTCTTGTGCTGATTGGCTTGACTCATTTTCAAGTCGGCCACGGCTAGAAGTATAAAGTGATACAGGTTCGGCAAAAACACTAAAGTTCACGTCTAAAAAGGCTTTTAATAATGATAAATCATGTGAAGCAGAGATCATGTAAATAGCATCAATATCTTGGCGAGAACGAAAATCAGCTTCTAATTTACTGCCCAAAATTTCTTTCATACGAGTGATACGAGCTTTACTGTCCGTGACACCAAGGGCTTGTTGCACGGTAAGCTTCATTTGGTCGCCGCGCTCAAAGTAATGAATTTCAGCATCATTCTCAGTTAACGATAACCAGGTTTGATTAAAGCTTTCAGCCATACGCTTACCAATGGGGTCATTACTGGTCAGCAGCAGTGGCAGTTTTACTCCATCGGCAAACATTTTTCTGGCGGCATCACTCGCTTCTTGAGCTGGAGACAACGAAAAATAAAACTGATTCGCTTGAGGTTTAAATACGTCGGTTTGATTTAAATACAACTGTGGCACAAGATCGTTTTTGTCTTGGTTTGCCCGTTGCAGTTCTTCTACTTCATTGGGTAATAAAGGACCAATAACAAATTCAGCTCCACTATCTATCGCTTGTTGGTAAGCTTGGGTAACACCCATTTGACTGTCGAAAAAGTTAACGGTGACATTTTTATCGAACTCAGCCATGTAACTAGACAAAATGCCCATTCTTATTGGCTCTGCAACGGAGGCTCGTGGGCCTGAAAGGGGCAGTAATACTGCAATGTTTTGAGGTCTGTAAGGCTTGGCATTAAGCGCTTGTTCCAAATCAGAAGGTAACTTCATTGCACCAGGATGATAAGGGTTATTGCGTTGCCACTCCCCTAAGTATTTTACCAACTGTGGTGGATCTACCGCATAATGTTTAGCAATATAAGCGAGTTGTAACCAGCCAGAAAAAACAGGGTTTGCAGGCTCGCGCATGAACGTTTTAATGGTTTCTTCATGCAATGGTTGTAATACCTGCCAAATAATGTCGTTGACTTGAGTCGATTCAGTTTTAGGTAAATAGCTACTTAATAAGCTTAATTGTCTGATTTGATCAATTGGTTGCTGTACCGCTTTGTACAATCTGGCTTTATATTGATGATAAGTCGCCATTTGCCATTTAGGTAACTGCCAGTTTGATGGGTAATTTAATTTGGTTAATGCGGCTTGCTCGTCTTGAACTTTCTCAGCAATACGCGCATTCAAATAAATATGTTCAGCCTTAATGGTTGGTACTTTAACCATCTTGGGTTGCATGGTGGTCAAAATATTTTGTGCTGCACTGAAATTGCCGTCATTAATATAGGCATGGGCGGCCAGCAATAAATAGCGATCACGTTTTTCATCAAGGGTACTAGCACTGGCAGCCGACAAATAGACTTCAGCTGTTTGTTCAACAGAAACTAATGATGAGTTCACTGAAGTGTCAGTGTTATTACCGGTTGTAGCTGTACAACCGACTAATAATGCTGAAAGTGTCAGTGCCGATAGAAATTTAATTGAAATCAGTCTTTTTAACACAGGGCTTCACTCTGGTAAGATATTGCCATTAGTTTAACCTGCTCTTACGCTTGGCGAAAGTCTTGCTGACAGAGATTATTGAGGTAGATATGGATCAAGTTGCTGCACTGTACATTGTACCGACGCCAATTGGCAATTTTGCTGATTTAAGTAGTCACGCCATTGAGGTATTAAATCGAGTCAGCTTAATCGCCTGTGAAGACACTCGTCACAGCGGAAGATTATTAAGCCACTATGGCATCGAAACCCGAAAAACAGCGTTGCATGATCACAATGAAAGAGACCGCGCTCAATGGGTGGTTCAGCAATTAGCCGCAGGCGATTCTATTGCACTGATATCAGATGCAGGCACGCCACTAATTTCAGACCCTGGTTACCACTTGGTTAAGCATGTACGCGAAGCAGGCCATAAAGTCATTCCACTGCCAGGCCCTTGTGCCGCTATCACCGCATTAAGTGCTTCAGGTTTACCCTCTGATAGATTCAGCTTTGAAGGCTTTTTACCCGCAAAAGAAAAAGGCCGAGTGGATAAGTTACAAGCGTTACAACAAGACCCTCGTACCTTGATATTTTATGAATCTCCACATCGTATCTTAGCTAGCCTAGAATCTATTGTGAAAGTATTTGGCGAAGACAGGCAAATGGTGATGGCGCGTGAAGTGACCAAAACCTTTGAGACTTTTTTATCTGGTACAGCCGCTGAAGTTTTGGCAATGGTGCAAGCTGATGAAAACCAGCAAAAAGGTGAAATAGTGATTATGTGCCATGGCTTTGTGCAACTAGAAGAAGAGACAACGCCAGCAGCTGCAATAGACACACTCACCTTATTAGCCGCAGAATTACCGCTAAAAAAGGCCGCCGCCATTGCCGCACAAATTCATGGTTTAAAGAAGAACGCCCTGTATAAATTAGGCTTAGCGCTCGATTTATAACATTTGCAGCTAAATGGACAGAATAATGCGTTGGCTTGTGGTTATGCATAAGCTATAATCCGCGCCGAGTTGGCCAGACAGTTGCTGCGTACTTAGGTACGGGGAGGAAAGTCCGGGCTTCAAAGAGCAGGGTACCAGGTAACGCCTGGGCGGTGTGAACCGACGACAAGTGCAACAGAGAGAAGACCGCCAGTTTCGACTGGTAAGGGTGAAAGGGTGCGGTAAGAGCGCACCGTGCGACTAGCAATAGTTCGTAGCAAGGTAAACTCTACCCGAAGCAAGACCAAATAGGGTTCCGTATGGCGTGGCTCGCGTTGGAACCGGGTAGGTCGCTTGAGCCTGTGAGCGATTGCAGGCCTAGATGAATAACTGTCCACGACAGGACCCGGCTTATCGGCCAACTCGACCTCTTATAAATAGAAGGCCTCACAGCAATGTGAGGCCTTTTATGTTTTAGTTCAATATCATATCAGCAAGGTCATATTCTATTTCATTCAAGCAATGCAGACTTCTACGTTATTCCAGCAAGGCTAACTTCTTCGTTATTCCAGCAAGGCTAACCTCTTCGTTATTCCAGCAGGGCTAATCTCTTCGTCATTCCAGCTACACTAACTTCTTCGTCATTCCAGCAGGGTTTTTGGGCTGGAATCTGCTTTACGTGGTTTGAACTTATTTGAGATGTTAGCAGTTAGCAAAGCAGATCCTCGATAAAAGATCTCGAGGATGACGGTTTTTTTATCGTCGAGGATGACGGGATTTTATCATCTAGCCTGGAGGCTGTTGATTGTTGTAATTTCAAGGGTGACGGTTGTCATTCAAATAATATTTACCTCTTCGTCTTCCTGTAATATTTATCTCTTCGTCAATTCAGCAAGGCTGACTTATACGACATTCCAGCAAGGCTGACTTCTTCGTCATTCCAGCAGGGTTTTTGGGCTGGAATCTGCTTTAAACGGTTTGAACTTATTTGAATGGTTAGCAGTTAGCAAAGCAGATCCTCGATAAAAGATCTCGAGGATGACGGATATTTTTTATCGTCGAGAATGACGGGATTTTATCATCAAGGATGACGGTTTTTATCGTCGAGGATGACGGACTTTTACTATCTAACGGTGCTGGTTGTTAGCCATTTACAGGAATATGCTCAGTCAACGATTGTTGCTGAATCTTATCTCTAATATCGGCATAGCAAACGACTTGATTGCGGCCATTGTTTTTGGCGAAATACATTGCTGAGTCGGCTAACTCTATCAGCTTTTTAGCGTCTTCAGAGTCGTGTGGGTACATTACAACACCAATTGACAGGGTAAAGCTAGGGAGCAGTTTGTCTTTAAATTGCAAGGTGGAGTTTGCTATGGCTTGTTGCATTCTTTCTGCAATTTCTTTGGCTTCAATATCTGTTGCTTGTGGCAGTAATACCACAAACTCTTCACCGCCATATCGGCATATAATGTCTTCACTTCGCACCGTTTCATTTAAGCATCTCGCCAGTACTTGGAGTACAAAGTCACCGGCATCATGGCCGTGCACATCGTTATAGCGTTTAAAGTGGTCAGCATCAATCATCATCAGTGCCACCGGTGACCCGTGGCGGTTACTGCGTTTAATTTCGGTTAGCATGGCTTCTTCTAAATAACGTCTATTGAATAAACCTGTTAAGGGGTCGTGCAATGCTTGGTTTCGTAACTCTTCCCGTAAAAATAACCCCGCCAGTGCTAGGCTGAGGTTTTCACTTAAAGTGGATACGGCTACTTGATGATAATCTAGGTAGTTTTCTTGGTTACTATAAAACTGTAATACTCCCAGGGTTTCTCCTCGAGCGGTGAGGGGGATACATAATTGATTAGTAAACTGAGCTTGGCTGCTGTTATGCGAGCAAGCGATACTGTTGTGATGTTTAATATGAGACGTGCCTCTTTTTAATCCCCAGCATTCATCTGGCTCAAACATGAAATTATGTAAGTTATCGCTGTCTCCCCATGTTGCTTCTGTTTTGAGTTTTTCTCGCGAAGAGTTATATATCGCCAGTGCGCCTGATGCCTCAGGAAATAAGTTCTGACAGGATTGACTCAATACTGAATACAGTTCATCAAACGAATTACACGAGCTTAATAACGCGCTGATTTCATTTAATGATGAAATTTCATGAGTACGCTCTTTAATTCGCTGCTCTAGAATGTAGTGGTCATTTTTTATTCGTCGATTGATGTGCTGAACAATTAACCAACTGACCAAAAGTACAATGATGACGGAGACAACTGCAGAAACAAAAAATAATGTTTGGTAAACCTTAATCGAATTGAACATCATTTCTTGAGGCATGGCGATACGAAGATAGTATTTTTGGCTATCGATAGTAATTAGCTTTGCGCTATATAACAGGTTAGTTTTTAATGTATTACTGTATCGCCAAGCAACGCCGACACCATCTTGACTGGCTAGGGCTTGCTTTATTTCTGGGCGAGAAGAGTGGTTTTCTAGTGTCGCAACGTCTTGTTGCGATACTGAGGAGTCTGCTAATACTTTGCCTGAAAAATCGACAAGAGTGTAACGCTGCTCAGTAATTTGGTGTAAGTGGTTTATTTTATTAGCAATTGACTGAATAGGGATATATTTATCAGATGAAAGAAATAGACTCGCATTTTCAAGTAAAGTTTGTAGATGATGCTGATGAGCACTTTTGGCAAAATCTTCAAGCTGTTTATTCATTAAGTAATTAATAAATACAAGTAATACTAGCACCACAATTACAGGGATTATTGTTAATTGTTTTATACTGAGTCGATTCATAATTACCTGTAATATTTGCGTTTAAATCGGCATTGTTGAGTTTATCAACGAGAATTATTCCAGATTAAATTATAGATGTGATTAAGATAATTGCCAGTGATGCAATTTGTAATAAACCTATTTTGTCGGGGGAAGTTCACACAAAGGGTGATGTCGCGCAGTGTTGGAGGGTGGTAAGTGTGACTTGGGTAGCGAAAATTAGACTTTAGTCTAAGGTGTTGTCTATTGCTATTATCGATTGAGTAGCAGACACTCCACACTACCCTTGATGAACTTAATGTAGCCGAGTTTGGTTGGGTTAAGTGAAATCATAATTATCATAATGAGACTGGATATCCCTATGTTAATTTTCTTTGTTTGTATCGCTTTATTGATACTCGCCTATAAATTTTATAGCCCTTTTGTTGAACGCCAAGCCGGAATAGATCCTACTGCTAAGACTCCTCAAACTCGATTTAATGATGGTGTTGATTATGTTGAGGTTCACCCTGTAAAAGCTTATCTGATTCAGTTTTTGAATGTAGCCGGTGTTGGTCCCATTTTTGGGCCAATATTAGGGGCGTTATATGGTCCTGTTGCGCTGGTGTGGATTGTTATTGGTAATATTCTGGGCGGAGCGGTACATGATTACTTTTCCGGTGTGCTTAGTATTAAAGAAGATGGAAAAAGCTTACCTGAAATTGCCGGCCACTATTTTAATGTGTTCTTTAAAGGCTTGATGCTGGTGTTTACCGCTATGCTGTTATTTTTTGTGGGGGTGGTATTTATTATGAGCCCTGCGGGCTTATTAAGTAATTTGAGCTTTTTTGAAGGCACTATTTTAGCGGGTAACACTTTTTGGGTGCTGGTGATTTTAGGCTACTACTTTTTAGCCACACTTCTACCTATCGATAAAATTATCACCAAATTGTATCCATTGTTTGGTTTATTAATGATAGTCATGACCTTGTCTCTTGCGGTGGCATTATTATTTAACGCGCCACATTTACCGGTTGCAGAAGACTTTTTAGCGTATTTTGACCATAGCCACTATAACAACGACTTACTTGAACCTAATCCAGATGGCTTGCCTGTATGGCCGCTGTTGTTTGTGACCATTACCTGTGGGGCAATTAGTGGTTTTCACTCTACACAGGCACCTATTATGGCGCGCTGTTTAACCAATGAGAAATATGTTCGCCCTGTGTATTACGGTGCAATGATGTCTGAGGGCATTGTGGCCTGTGTTTGGGCAACGGCGGGTATTGCAGCATTCCCAGGTGGATACGTTGAGTTAAAAGAAATATTAGCTCAAGGTGGGCCGGGGTTAGTGGTTAATCAAGTTGCGACGAGTTACTTAGGGGTTATGGGCGGTATTATGGCGATTATTGCGGTGGCGGTATTCCCGATCACCTCTGGTGATACGGCATTCAGATCATTGCGTTTAACCATTATTGATGCGTTCAATATTCCACAAAGTATTCGCAATCGTTTACTGCTTGCGGTGCCGATTTTAGTGATAGCTTACTTTATGACTAAAATTGATTTCTCATTAATTTGGCGTTATTTCGCGTTTTCGAACATGCTGCTTTCAACCAGTGTTTTATGGTTAGCCACTAAATATCTATTTGATCGCAATGCTTTCCATTGGATTGTGAGTATTCCGGCTATTATCGGAACATCAGTAACCGTGTCTTATATTATGACTGCGGGCATTGGCTTAGGATTACCTCAAGGGTTAAGCCAACCTATTGGAATCGCTGTGGGTATTATGGCGCTGATTGCATTAGTGATTACTCATCAAAAGCGTAAAGTTGCTGCAGCGTAAAGATTAATTTTTAGAATACAAGCCTTACAAATGTAAGGCTTTTTTATTGTTATCAGTATGGTTCACCATTATTCAACTATAATGTAGTTAACGGAAAATGGATGAACCCTGAAATGTATGAAATATGGATTAGCATTGTTACTTTGCTTACTGTTAAGTTTTTGTTCTTTAAGTACAAAAGCTGAGTCAGCCAAGAAAATTAATACACGTGACTATAACTTTGTAGCTATAGATCATTTAGCTGAGCAACAGGTGGCGGCCAATATTGTGTTGCGGTTGTGTCAGGACTTGTCATGGGAATGCCCCATTAGTTTTATGCCAGCTAAACGGGCAGAGCGGTCTGTTCTTAATGCGATGCGAGCGGGTGAGGTAGCGCGAATTTGGCAATATGGAGAAAATAACCGCAACTTGTTAAGAGTCCCCACGCCTTTTTATTCACTTCGAACCACCATGTTTGTCAATCAAGGTTCCAAAATCTTTATTAATAAACTTGAAGACTTTAAGCACTATAATGTGGGGATCATCAGTGGTGTAAAACATACGCTTTTTTTGGAAACACTGGGTCGTAATGTATTAATTGCGAACTCTTCTAAGCAGTTGTTTTCAATGTTAGAAACTAAGCGTATTGATATTGCCGTGACCAGTAGTTTAGATGGTTGGAATACTATTCAATCTTTTAATAAGCATTTGTTTAAAGAGCAGCGTCTATCGCTAGCGACGCAACCTAAATTTGAGTATCCGTTGTATATTTATTTGCACCCTAACTGGGGTTATTTATTAGACCCATTGGATAAGCTTATTCATAAAAAGATAGCCAATGGAGATTTAGCGCGCTTAATTAAAAAAACAGAGGGCGAATTAGTCTATGGCCCTTCGTATTCATTTGAAGATATTGACGACCCGATATATTAACCGTGTTGATAATATTAAAAGTGGTCTTTAATTTGAAATCTAAATTCCCAGTCATTCACATCCGCCCCATTGGTAAAGGGTTTAGCGATATCAATATGAGCCACATTGCCATAGCTTGATTTTGACGAGTAAATTCTTGCCCCAATCCCCACGCTACCAATAGGTGCATTTTGCTCATTCAAATCATCGGTGCCCCCAAATGCCTGACCAATATCGGTAAAAACTGCCCAGCCTAATTCGGCTAGTTGGTATAAGTTAATATTGGGGTAATTTCTTAATTCGGCAGTAAATACCCATTGATGATCACCATGTTGATAGTCATTGGGGTAGCCTCTAATGCCAGTTTCGTCACCCAAAGCAAAGGTGCGATCAAGGTAATTATTGTCAGATGTGGCTAGCCAAGCTTTGGTGTAAGTCGTCCACTTATCGGTAATATGATAAAAGTATTCAGCAGAGGCTGACACGTTGTAAAAGTCTGCTTGGCTGGTGGCAAGATCAGCTTCAGCGGCTAATTTGAATAAAAAAAGGTGATCATCTGCTCGCCATCCTCGGCTACTTGATAAATCGATATGATAACCAATGTCAGCATCTTCAGCTAAGTCATTGGTTTCAAAACCTAGTTTAATTTTGTGATGCCAGCCAAGGTTAAAATCTTCATTATTACCAATCAAATAAATGTTATTTAAAACGGTAAAGTCATCTTGTAAATACTCATAGCCCACCCAAGGGTAAATAAATTCTCTATCTTGGGGTAATTCGCTGTCAGGCATCGATGCCAAGTTAGCAAATTGATGCTCGTCTTGGGTTATGCCAAAAGTTAACCGCGATAATTCATCTTGCTTTTTGTTGATAAGCCAACCAAAACTGAGTTTGGCGTAGTTAATTTGATGCTCAAACTCATTAATATCTAGCCCGTTTTGTCTAAGGGTATCGGTACGTTTGTCTTGCAACCAAGCCGCGCCGTACATGTGTTGAGTATTCAAGGCGTAAAAGGGTTTATCAAAGGCGAAGGAAGAGGCTTGGCCGTCACTGTTGTCGTAAAAGTCAGCCGAAATAGTAGCATGTTTGATCAGCTTTACCGGTGCGCTAAAGGCAAACTTATAACCGGTTCTGTCTGCGTTAGACTGATATCTAATGCGGGTGCTGATGCCTAAGCCCAGTAAGTTGTCTTCTTTTATGCCAACTGAGTATTTGGTTTCGCCGCCACTTTTACTTAAGCTAAATGTCGGTAGCAATGACCAATTGTCCCATGTCTCAACTAATATTGATTGAGCATATTCAGCGTCTGCATCGGGGGCGACCGACAAAGCCGTTATTTTAGCATCTCGAATATAAGCTTCTGCCCGTAATAAGCGTTGCGCCTCTTGAATATCTTTTTCTGTCAGCTTATCACCTTGCTCAAAAGATAAGTTATCAATAATGGTCGATTCTTTAGTATTGATATGAAGGAAATTAGCCCAACGATGAATAAAAAAACTATTGGGGGCAGATTCGTCAAAAATAGGGTTGCTTTGTACGACTATCTGGCTGGTAATTAAAGATTTTTCTGTTGCAGTATGGTCGCCATCATTAGTGTTATTTGCGAATAAGGTCAGCGGGAACAAACAATAAGGAATCGTCAATAAAACCTGACAGGTTTTGCGCATTTCTATGTCCTTATGTGAATGTTTGGTCTATTAACAATACACTGATATTTAGCCCAATATCAATTAATTATAAACGCAGACCAGTAAAGGCAAAATAAGGAAAAAAGACACGATGGATTAGCGGGTTAACCGAAAATTTGGTGGCTGTATACTGTTGCTCTGCCTTGTGAAAGAGCAACAGTATCATTCGTGTTATAAAGAGCGTCGTGGAGGCACCACAACATTAGCAAAAATAAGCCCCGCAATAAGCGACATAAAGATTAAAAAGATTTGGGTGCCAATATGCGATTGATTCAACATGGTTTCACCAGAAATTAGCGCATTTAACCCTATGTAGGTTTTACTGCCGGGAACCAAAATCACAATGCCTTGCAGTAACGCAATAGAAACCGGTGCCTTCATCCATCTTGCGTATAAGTTGGAATAAATACCCACAGCCAACGCGCCCACAAAAATACCTATTGACTCGCCTAAATATATTCCGCCTAACATGGCTGAGAAAAACGCCACAATACCGGCAAAAATCCCCCAAGGAGAATCTTTTAAACGGGCTTTAAAAATGATCACCAAACAGGTTGATAAAATAGGCACCGCAGACCAAATGGCCCATTTAGGTAAAGGTTGTGGCTCAATGTAAACGGCTTCACCAAATATCGCTTTACCTATTGTCATGCCCAGTACCGCACCAAAATACAGTTTAAATAATTGCATAACCGCATCCATGATGCGGGCTGTGCCAGAAATTAAATCGCGTGCGGCTAATTCAGCCAGCCCCAGTGTGAGTGCTAAACCGGGAATAAAGATAATAATGCCTGATAAAATGGTCACAGGCAGGTTAATACTGGGGTCGAACTGAGCAATGCCACACACAATAATAGCGCACACCACCGCCGCTAAAGGTTCTAGCATTTCAGCTACACGTTTAGAGCGTTCCGCCCAAAATACTAAGCCGTATACAATAAAGCCTAGCATGGCTGACCAAAACACATCGTGCCAACCGGTACCCATTAACATGGCAAATGCACCTGCACTACTACCAAATGCCAGTAGAGTGAGTTTATGGCCATAGGGGTTAGGTTTATTGGCAATTTCTTCAAGGCGTTCAAGCGCCTCTTGCAATGTTCGTTGCCCAGAACTGAGCTCTTCAACTAAATCAAAGGTGCGAGCTAACGAGCCTAAATCTAAGTCTCCGGGCTTAACGCGGGCAACATGGTTATATTCTTGTTCAGTGTCGTGTTGAAGCACAAATGTCATCGAGGTGGGAGACACTAAAAAATAGCCTTCAATACCCAAGGTATGTGAGACGGTTTGTAAGTGGGATTCTAGGCGGTATGCCGGCGTTCCAAACTTATGGAGAGCTTTACCTAACTTAATAATAAATTTACGCTTTTCGATAAAGTCTTGACTGTCCACTGGCCTTAAATCACTCTGCTATTTTGTTGAGGCTAATAAGTCGCGCATAGTAACTGATTTATATTGATTAATCGATAAACAATTATCTTCAATAGTGATAATTTTACAGCAATAAGGTTATGATGTTGTTACAACAACAAAAAGGAGCCACACATGGGGTTATTAGTCACCGGATTATATGCCAGTTTGACAGGGTTATTAGTACTGGCATTGTCATATCGAGTAGTTAAATATCGTCGAGCAAATGCTATTGGTATCGGTAGTGGTGGTAATAAAGATTTGTCACTCGCCATGAGAGTTCACGGAAATTTATTAGAAAACGCGCCTATAGTACTTATTTTGTTTGCCGCTGCTGAATTCAATGGTATGCCTAGTTATTTACTGCATGTGTTTGGCACACTGTGGATTGTTGCAAGATTACTGCATGCCATAGGCTTAACAAAAGGCAAAGGTGGTTATCATTTTGGGCGATTTTGGGGTGTGCTAACCACTTGGGCTATTTTGCTTGGTTTGTCGGTGGCTAACCTTGGTTTTTTTATAGGGCTATAAAAGCATTTTAATTATTCGTGTAACACCGCTTACTCTATTTATAACCTCATAAAATCAGTCACAATATCGTGATTACCTTGCATTTTATGAGGTTTTATTTACCCGAGTAATATTCAAAAATATTTCACATCTGCTGCTTTTTTAGTCACACTTAGTCTTCACCAACTGGTATACTCCGCGTCCGCTTATTTGGCGTATTGTTAATTTTAGGTCACCCGCATGCAAGTTGAGTCAACATTATTTAGTTATCCCAAATTTTGGGCTGAAAGCTTCGGCACAGCACCATTTTTACCCATGACCCGTAAAGAAATGAATAAACTGGGATGGGATAGTTGCGACATTATCATTGTTACTGGCGATGCATATGTTGACCACCCAAGCTTTGGTATGGCGGTAATTGGCCGTATGCTTGAGGCGCAAGGTTATCGGGTGGGTATTATTTCTCAACCTGATTGGCACAGCAAAGATGACTTTATGCAGTTAGGTCGCCCAAATTTATTTTTTGGGGTTACCGCTGGCAACATGGACTCAATGATCAACCGCTATACAGCCGACCGAAAATTACGCCACGATGACGCATATACAGCAGGCGATATTGGCGGCAAACGCCCAGACCGAGCTGTAACGGTTTACACTCAACGTTGTAAAGAAGCTTTTAAAGAAGTGCCTGTGGTGATTGGTGGTATTGAAGCCAGTTTACGCCGTATAGCGCACTATGATTATTGGTCAGATAAAGTGCGTCGCAGCGTAATATTTGACGCTAAAGCCGACATTTTAGTTTACGGTAATGCTGAACGACCACTAATGGAAGTGGCAAGACGATTAGCCAGCGGTGAAGCCGTTGAGCAAATTGACGATGTACGCGGTACCGCCATTATGCGTAAAGAAGCCATGCCCGGCTGGAAGGGAATGGACTCGCGTAAAATAGACCAACTACATAAAATAGACCCCATTCCAAACCCTTATGGTGCGGACGATGTTGGCTGCGAAAAGTTATCAGGGCCTAGCGACAAGAAGATTTTTGATAACGACGCCCCAAAACCTATCAGCGTTCAACCGCCAAGGCCAAGACCGTGGGAAAAAACCTATGTGTTATTGCCTGCTTACGACAAAGTGGCTGGCGATAAATATTTATACGCCCATGCTTCGCGCATATTGCATCAAGAGCAAAATCCAGGCTGTGCCAGAGCATTATTTCAGCCACATGATCAACACCGTGGAGTGTGGGTAAATCCACCTGCGTGGCCATTGAATACAGATGAAATGGATGCTGTATTCGATTTACCCTATCAACGTGTGCCGCACCCCAGCTATGGTAAAGAAAAAATACCTGCTTATGACATGATCAAAACCTCAATTAACATCATGCGCGGGTGTTTTGGTGGCTGTTCATTCTGTTCAATTACCGAACATGAAGGACGCATTATTCAAAGTCGTTCGCAAGAATCTATTATTAAAGAAATTCACGATATTCAAGAAAAAGTGCCTGGTTTTACTGGGGTAATTTCTGACTTAGGTGGCCCAACCGCCAACATGTATCGTTTAGGCTGTACCAGCGTAAAAGCCGAAACCACTTGTCGACGTTTATCCTGTGTTTACCCATCAATTTGTGGCCATTTGGGTACCGATCATAAACACACCATTGACCTATATCGTGCCGCAAGAGATGTTCCCGGTATTAAGAAGGTCCTTATTGCCTCAGGTGTACGTTATGACCTAGCCATTGAAGACCCTGCTTACATCAAAGAGTTGGCTAAACATCATGTTGGCGGCTATTTAAAAATTGCCCCAGAACATACCGAAGAAGGCCCATTGAGCAAAATGATGAAGCCGGGTATGGGCACTTATGACAAGTTTAAAGAGTTATTTGATAAGTTTTCTAAAGAGGCCGGTAAAGAGCAATTTTTAATTCCGTATTTTATTTCTGCTCATCCTGGAACCACTGACGAAGACATGGTGAACTTAGCATTGTGGCTGAAAGGCCAAAAGTTTAAGTTAGACCAAGTACAGAACTTTTATCCATCCCCTATGGCTAATGCAACAACCATTTACCATACCGAACTGAATTCACTTAAAAATGTGAAGCACACCAGTGAGCAAGTCAGCGTTCCTAAAAAGGGGCGTCAGCGTCGATTGCATAAGTCATTATTGCGTTACCACGACCCAGCAGGTTGGCCATTAATTCGTGAAGCTTTAATCGCCATGGGTAAAGAATATTTAATAGGCAATGGCCCCAGCCATTTAGTGCCGCCAGAAACCCGCAACGAGCGTAATCGTCCTAAATGGGGACAAAAAAATGCTAAAGCGGATGATAAACAAGGTGGTAAAACAGCCATGACCCGTTTTTCATCAAACCAGTTTGATGAGCGTAAAAACAGCGCGGCCAAAACCGAAGGCAAAAGTAACAATAAAGCAACTACCAAAGGCAAGGCTAAACCTTCGGCCAATAAAGGGTCTGTTAATAAGGGTTCTGGTCAGTCAGCAAAAGGAAAGTCAGCTGGAAAAGGCTGGGCTACACCGTCTAAATATAAACGTTAACCCATGCTAATTAATTGATTTTAAAGCTGCTTCGGCAGCTTTTTTTATAGTTTTTTTTGCAAAAGCCATTCAGGTAAATTTAAATAAACCCTGTTAAGGTGTAGGGATATTATAATTAAAAAGGCTGTAAACATGTTAAAAACATCAATTAATCGTATCGCTACCCCAGTATTATTAACCGCAACAATGGTGAGCTCATTTGCCGCAGTGGCAGCAGATGCTACTCAAAATAGCTATTTTGACGCCATTGCAGCTCATTGTGGTAAGGCTTACGAAGGCGTGGTTACAGCCGGAAATGCTGCAGATGATGGCTTTACGGGTAAGACGTTAATTATGCATGTGAGAGAATGCAGCAACACCGAATTAAAAGTGCCATTTCATGTAGGAGATGATCATTCAAGAACATGGGTGATCACCAAAACCGAGCAAGGGCTACGCCTAAAGCATGATCATCGCCACAAAGATGGCAGTGAAGACAAAGTCACCATGTACGGTGGTGATACTGCAAACTCAGGCACAGTCACTGAGCAGTCATTTCCAGTTGACGCCGAATCTATTGCAAACTTTAACGAAAATGGCTTAACCCAGTCAGTCACTAATGTGTGGCATATGTATATTACTCCAGAGGTATTCACTTATCGCCTAACGCGTGAAAACCGCGATTTTAGAGTGGACTTTGACTTAACTAAACCGGTTGCTTTACCTCCAACTCCGTGGGGACATGAGTAATTGTCGCTGAACCCATAAATTGACATAAATACACCCATAGTCTGACAAATTTAAAGCATAGTCTCACCAAATCTCGAGCGGCTGTACACAAAACGTACTGGTGTTGCTCGAGATTTTTGTTCATGTATATACGGAATTTACGTAAGCCTTCGCCCAATAAAAACGTTTTTAAATTCGCGAGTGCAAAAGTGAGCGAAACAATAATGTGTGAAAGCACGTTGGAATTCGACGCATGTTTTCATCATGAATTTAATTGCGACTTTTGGCAGTCAACCTGAAGGGGTTTACTACTGTTTTGTGGGTAAACGGTTGCCTTATACGCCTGACGCGTGACTTCACTACATTGATGGGATGACAAAGTTTTATGAATATAAGCCTTGTTGTTTTATTGGCCATAGTGATCTCTTAGCTTTGTCAGTCTATTCATTTATTATAAAATATCAATAACTTATCACCTCTTTATATTTTTGTTACTTTGCATTCTCTGTGTTGGATTTGTCATTCTTCGGCTTAAACAGTGGCGTTAGGCCACGTTTGATTTTACTTCATTAAGCTTGTCGGTCGCATTAGCTTATCCTCAGTACTTTGTTGCCAGCAACCCATAAATGTCATCGGTTGAAAGGTTATCATGACATGCATCGAAATAGGCGCTAATGCGCCTGACAGCGTAGCTTCGTTCAACAAGAGCATTAATGATTAATCACAATCAATACCAATTATCGTACAGCTTATAATCTGCATATTAGTTCTGAACTGTAATCTCATTACATCATCTATCGGTAATGCCTGTATGAGAATTGGTAACAACTATTGCTGTAAATTGGTAATACAGATTAGTCGCTGGCTAACTTTGTTCTGTTATTTGGTCATGTGGTCATATCCATTAGTAGAGAATATAAAAACTATTCAACAATAACAGCCTAATCTTTCTGTAAGTTATTGTTTACTCTGTTCCTTTTTATTATGTAAAAAATGTGTCAAGCCAATACGCTAGTCTTTTTCATGCTTTCGTTACTACCAATTTTGGTTTTTGGTAATGCGTTGGGTGCTATTTTGGTTGACATTGATGTGTTGTGGTGGTTATATTTTGTTTAACGAAAGGTTACAACTGTGAATAAATTGTTAGGTGGGTAACTGCGTTTAGGTAAGTTATTTATGATTCTATGCATAGCTCTTTGATCATATACAACAAAGGGATCTGCTTGTTTTTGCAACGAAATTAGATAATTTTTGGTGTTAATTAGCAGCAAAGTCTTACCTATTTTTATTACGTTTTTCAGGGGTAGTTAAGTTCATGTGTAGGTGCGCCACTATATGCTGCGCATATAAGTATTCTAAGTAAGCTTTGAAAATAGTTAAGCCGAACAATACACGAACATATTCAACAAAGAGATCGTAAATTATAAAGGATTCCAATATCAACACGTATAAATCTTACCGACATTTTCAAAAGAAAATGTGTGACATTTTTGCTGTGCTAGTTTTTGCTTTAGCTGTTTTTAGCGCATCACTCAATGCTCTGGAAGTTGAGGATAATACGCTTATTCCTAAGTCACACACTAGCCTTGCTGAAGGTGTTTTACTGGGGGATTTGTCAAAACTCGATCCGCTTAAAAAGCCAGGTGAAAATTTTGACTTACTCGATTGGTCGTTAACGTTGCCAACCGATCTCAACAAAGATAAAAAAGCTGATACCGTCTATGAGAAATCATTAAGTAAAGGCTTTGACTTAAAACCATTTTTTTATACAGCAGATGATGGTGGCTTGGTATTCGCTTGCCCAAACGTAGGTGCCAAAACCTCAAAAAATACAAAATATGCAAGAACTGAACTACGGGAAATGCTACGTAGAGGTAATGTTCGAATTAAAACTCGTGGCCTGACTAAAAATAACTGGGTTTTCAGCAATGCGCATGGTTCGGCGAAAGCTAAGTCTGGGGGTGTTGAAGGCAGTTTGGAAGGGACTTTGGCAATAAACCGAGTGTCTACCACAGGTGATATAAAAAAGGTTGGACGTGTGGTCATCGGGCAAATTCACGCGACGGATGACGAACCTATTCGTTTATATTACCGAAAATTACCAGCCAACTCGAAAGGGGCTATTTATTTTGCCCATGAAATAAATGATGGTGATGATATTTGGATAAATATGATTGGCTCACGTTCACATACTTTGTCAGACCCTGATGACGGAATCGCCTTAAACGAAAAATTCTCTTATAAAATTTCCGTCGTAGATGAAGTGTTGTTCGTCACCATAATCAGGGAAGGTAAGCCTAATATTACTAAGTACTACGATATGAAAGATAGTGGTTATAGTGCTAGTAACCAATATATGTACTTTAAAGCAGGTGTTTATAATCAAAACAATGACGGCGCTGATGGTGATTATGTGCAAGCCACTTTCTATCATATCCATAATATGCATAAAGGGTATAAATTTTAGCGCAGTTAACACAGTAATTTAAAATTCGTAACTACAATTATTGGTTATATTTTTATTTAAATTAATAGGTTAAAACTTTTGTTTGGGTTTTGTCTGTTGGAATGAATATAACTCTAATTTAAATATAAGAATTTAAAGCAGTAACCTGCTTGCAATAATAAATATAAGAATTTAAGGCAGTAAGCTGCTTGCAATAATAAATATAAGAATTTAATGGCAGTAATAACCTGCTTGCAATAATAAATATAAGAATTTAATGGCAGTAATAACCTGCTCGCAATAATAAATATACCAATATATGGCACTAACATGCTTATTAAAATACTAAGGGGAAGTACGGTATGTCGACGAAATTAAGTAAAAAAACAAAACCCATCCATACAATAGGGAAGTTCAAGCTTTCACCTATAGCAAAATGGATGAAGCTTGCTGCATTTACTTCTATAACCAGTTCTTTTGCATTTTCGGCAATAGCACAAGAAGCCGAAACTGAAAATCTAGATAAAGTTGATAATGATATAGAAGTTGTTGTAGTTACTGGTACACGTAGAACAATTCAAGACCAAATTGCAATAAAGCGTGAATCTACCACGGTTGTTGACGGTTTATCTGCTTCAGATATTGGTGATTTACCTGCACTTTCAATTGGTGAGGCGCTAGAAACATTAACGGGTGCATCATCTCACCGTGAAAATGGTGGTGCTACTGAAATCAGTATTCGTGGTTTAGGCCCATTCTTAAGTAGCACTAACATCAATGGCCGTGAAGCGACCAATGGTAGTGGTGACCGTTCAGTTAACTTTTCTCAGTTCCCATCAGAGTTGATGCAGAAAGTAGCTATTTATAAAACACAAGACGCTTCCATGATTGAAGGTGGGGTTGCCGGTGTTATTACCCTGGAGACACTTAAGCCTTTAGATTTTGGTAAGCAACGTTTTCAGGCTGAAGTAAAAGGTAACTACAACCCAGACCAAGCAAACGTTGACAATTCACTTCAAGGTGATTTGGGCTACCGTGGAACACTAAGTTATGTTGATCAATTTGAGTTTGATAACGGTCAAGCATTTGGTTTGAGTGTCGGTTTGCAGCGTCAAGATATTAGCCAGCCAGAAGCTGAATATAGAAGCTCAAGCCCAACGGGTTCATCTTTGTGGGCATGTTTGAATGATCCAACCGATACCAATACCGGTTTTTTCCGTAGCTCAGCGGGCGATTGTGAAGATGAAATTGTTGGCTCGAATAACCAAGGTTATAATAATAATATTGATCCAGATACAGGTCTTGCAGTAGATGATGGCAGAGAATACGCATGGACTGGCTCAAGCCGAAGCTTCCGTCAAAATGAAACATCTGATGAAAGAGACGCTTTATTCTTTGCTCTACAATACCAACCCTCAAATAAATGGGATATCAATTTTGACGCGCAAATTTCAGATCGCACCCAAGCAGAAGCGCGTCATGATTTAATTTTCTTACAAAAGCGCGTTACACCGGGTGTAACGGGACAAAATCTGATCACAAACGATGTTGGCGGTATTCTACATTGGGAAGGTGAAGAACGTATCGAGTCTGCGGGTGAGCAATTTTCGCGTGAAGAAAACTATCGTGGATATGGCTTGAACGTTGAACATTTTTTCTCTGATGATCTAAAGATTAGTGTTGACCTTGGCTATTCTAAAACCAGCCGTGAAGAACTACAAATAACAAACCGAGGAAGAACGAGCTCTCGTCCTTTCTTATCTTGGGATTTAGGTGAATATATTCCTCATTTCACAGTGACTGATTTTGATGTGACTGATATTTCCAATTTTACTGATAGCCTTCGTACTCGTATCGACAGAGAAAATGTCCGCGACAACGAAATTATGGGTGCACGCGTTGATTTTGATTATATTCTAGACAGTGATTTTTTTAGTAGCGTGCAAGCTGGCGTTCGCGTTTCTGAGCTAACATTTGTTCAATTTGGTGGCACGAACGGTAATGGCTCAAGAACTACATATAATTTAGATGAATCTGCAACATCGGCCATCGATGTACTTGAAGGTTGCCAAATAGCCTTCCCTGAGTCTGATTTTTTATCCAGTGTTTCTGACGGTGATATCATCACCCATGTTGACAGTTCAGGTAATGTTGTAGAAAGCGGTACAGGCGCTTCGTGGGCTACTTACAATAACGAATGTTTCTCACAAGCTGTAGCAGCATCACAAGGCGGCGAATTCGCATACCCAGAGGTTACATACGAGAATGCGGGTACTATTGACGTAACAGAACAAACTACCTCTGCTTACGCCATGCTTAATTACGACTCTGAAATGTTCGGTAAATTTATTCGTGGTAACTTTGGTGTTCGTGTAGTGAATACTGACGTTACCTCTATTGGCTTTAGAGAAGGTTTCGACGTTGTCACTGATCCGGCGACAGGTATCGTCGAATTAGTACCAAACGAAAGTATTGAAAAGATTGTTGGTGGTGGTGATTACACTGAAGTACTACCAAGCTTTAACTTGGTCGTTGATTATGATGACAATATTCTCCTAAGAGCCGGTATTTACCGAGGTATGTCACGTGCAGATCCATCTAATCTAAGTTATAGCCGCACATTCGTAACCGATGACTCGGATGACCCTGAATCAGTTGAAGACTTGTTGGTTGGTGTTAATGGTTCAGGTAACCCTGATCTTCAGCCATTAATGTCATGGAACTATGACGCTGCTGTTGAATGGTATCCAAGCGATGACTCTATAGTAGCGTTAGGTGTTTACTACAAACAATTCAATGGCAATTTCCAACAGCAAACACAGTTAGAGACGTTTACCGTTGACGGTGTGGAAGTTTCTTTACCTATTACGAATTCAGTTACTAGTGACGAAAAAAGTGACCTTTATGGTTTTGAAGCGTCATTCTCGTATCGTTGGGATTTAGGCATTGGTGTGAAGTTTGGTTATAACTACTCAGATACAAGCTACGAGTTTGAAGATAGTAACTACGGTAATACCTTTACTACTGGTTTAGATGGTGTTGTTACTCAGGAAACCGTAGGTATTGTTCCTCCTGCCTCTGTACCTGGATTTTCTGAGCATGTATTCAATGGACAGCTTTACTACCAAATAGGTGATTTTGATACTGCGCTTATCTACAAGTATCGCAGTGAATACTTCCAACCATACACTTCTAACGGCACAAGACTACGCTATGTTGGTGAGGCAAATGTTTGGGAAGCTCGTGCTGCTTACAAAATCAATCAACACGTTCGCGTTAAAGTTTCAGCAATTAACTTGTTCAGTGAGCCTCGTCGTGATGACTTCTATGTCAAAGGTAACTTGGGCCAAGTAAGTGATTACGGTCCTCGCCTGTTCGCAGGTGTCAGCTTTAAGTACTAGCTAAGTCTAGTAGTTAAATAAAACAAGCTAAATTTGAAGAAAGAATCTTTGTGGAGTCATAAAAATGAATAATAAATCACTTATACCGCTCATCATTGCGACAGGCCTAGTAGGTTGTGGCGGTGGTGACGGTGCTGAACTAGATGGTAATACTCGCGGTAGTATAACAATAACCGGAAGTAATTTTATCGCTGGCGAAACAATCTCTGCAGCAGCTACTGATGCTGACGGAATTATTGCTGACACACTTACTTACGTTTGGTCAACAGGTACTATCGGCACATCTTACACAATTACTGAAGCTGACGAAGGCACAGTTATTTCTGTTTCTGCTAATTATACAGATGATGCAGGTTTTACCGAAGGTGTTGGTGCATCTACACCTGTTATCAACCCAACCTTAAATGTTTCTGCTCGCATTATTAAGGGCCCTATTGATGGTGCAACTTGTGACATATTTGAAGTTGAGGATAGTGGCGCTGCGGTTCTTCCTGCGCAAGGCACTGCAACCTCTGACACTACAGGTGGCGTTACATTTATCGACGTACATTTCGAAGGTTTAGGTTTAATCACTTGTACTGGCGGTACTTATACGGACGAATCAACAGGTTTAACCTTAGATGCTCCTCAACTTCGCTCTGTAGTGAATGTAGTTGAAAATATTATTGAGACTGATGATGAGGGTGTGGAAACCATACTACCACCACCTACCTATGTTGTTTCTCCTTTAACCGAAATGGCTGTTCAAAACGCGGGTAGTGATTTAAACCAGTTTGCTGACGCAGCTGAAATAATTAATGCTCGTTTTGGTATTCGTTTTGATACAACAGAAGTGCTTCCTACTTTAGTTGGTACTGTTGAACTTGGTGCTGATGGTGCTGAAAACGCTGATAGATATGGTTCTGTGCTAGCGCTACTATCACAAGTTGATGCAGACAACGCAGACGCAGATTTATCTACCGTTATGCAAGATCTTGCTAGTGACGTCGCTGATGGTTCTTTTTCTGAAGAGTCTTTAGTTACACTTGAGACAGCACAAATGAATTTGCAAACTACTTCACAAGTTGCTAGTTCGGTTGATGAGGCGTTACTTGATGTAATTGGAGCCGCTGTTGGTTATAACAATGACCCTGTTGCAGCAATCATCGAAGGTGAATTTGGCGGTACTGTTCAACATACTGCTATTAATCCATTAACTGGTTCACTAACCATTATTGATCCAAACTTTGAAGAAGACGCTTTTGTTGCTCAAACAGATGTAGCACTTGATTATGGTACATTTAGTATCAGCGCCAACGGTAGCTGGTCTTACACGGTTAACACTGAAAATGATACTTTAGCGAACCTTGAAATAGGTGACTCTGTAAGTGATTCAATCACTATCGCTTCTATTGATGGTACGACTGCTGATATTGTTATTCGTGTTGCTTCACTTACTCAAGTTGTAAAAATAAGCGATACAGGCGGCGATACGGGTGAGATTAGATTTAGCGTTGATAACCTTCGTCAAGGTAAGCTGAGTGCATCTATATCTAAAGAGGTTGCGCTTGGTAGTGATGGAAATATTAAAGATGCTTACATTACGCTTTATGGCTCATCTGGTAGTTCTAGTGAATCGCTTATAGATTTGCGTATTCAAGGAACTCAAACTCAAGACGACGGCACTGTAATTGACCCTCGTTTCTTTGTTCGAAATACTGACAGTGACGCTTACCCTGGCAATATGATCACTGCACCATTAGTTGAAGAGCAGTTTTATGATGTAGAAATCACATGGGACTTAGATCAAGCAGATCAAATCACCGTGACTATTGATGGTGAAGTGATTGGTGGAGGTTCATTCTCTACAGCAGCAGTTGTTGACTCTGATTATACAGGCTTAGACCAGTGGTTCGCTGATGGTGTTAAAGCTATCCAATTTAGATTCGGTGATAATGATAGAACGATTCCTTTCGGTTCTTTCTATGTTGATAACATTGAAGTATTTTCTGATACCGCTGGCACAGCAAGCGTCTTTTCAGATGACTTTGAAAGCTATGATGCAGGTGAAACTTTAGATGCTACAGACAGCAAGTATGGCTTAGCTATTTACTCAGAAGTTATTGTTTTTGATGCAGGTGACGGCACAGAAGAATCAACCCCAGCAGTATTCTTTGATTTAACTGGAAGAATAGCAGCTGATGAAGCAACGACTACAGGTTTAGTAAGTGTACTTGACCCAGATGATGGCGAAGCATTTATTGTTCAGACAACCTTAATGGGTACATACGGTACTTTAGCAATATTAGATGATGGCTCTTGGACCTATACTCTTGATACTGCTAATGCCACTATTGCAGCACTTGTTGTGGGTGAAAGTGAACTCGATACCTTTACTATTGAATCTTTTGATGGCACAACCGCTGAATTGGCAATCACTATTACAGGCACAGTTGTTGTTGATACTGGAGCAAACAATGTTGCCAGAATGGCTGATACATCATTAACGGCTGATGCTGAGTTACGTTTAACAACGGATCCACTTGCTGCAGGTTCAATTTCTACAACTATTAAGCGACAAGCAATTTCAGGCTTCACTGCGACACCAGATGTTTCTGAAAACAATACCGTTTACATCAGTATTTATGGTGGCTCTGCCTCTTCGAGCAATCTAACGGGTGAAATTGCGTTTAGTGACGGTGGTGTTGTTCAATATCGTGATGCAGACAAGAAACAACAAACTGTTGAAGGTATAACTGTTGTTGATGATGCAGATATAGATGTGGTAATTGAGTGGACAGCAACAGGTTATTCACTTTCAATTGATGGTGGTTCAACCTTCTACGGTCCTTATGTTGCAATTAATACGGGGACTGCGACAGAAACCTATCAAGTACGCATTGGTAGCTCAGATAAAGAGTCTTCAAAAGAATTATTGGCTGATGACATTGTGATTGCTGATGATACAGATTCGACAATACTATCTGAGGACTTTGAAACTTATGTTGATGGTGAAGATTTAAGTACAACTTATTCAAGTTCTGCTGAAGCAACCGTTAAGACCATAGCGGGAACTAGTGTAAATAAAGTTGCCCGAATGGCTGACACATCACTAGACGCTGACGCTGAGTTACGTTTAACGACGGCGGCACTTGCTGAAGGCTCTATTTCTGCAAGCATTAAGCTACAAGCCATTGCTGACTTCACTGCTACACCAGATGTTAGCGAAGATAACACTGCTTATATTAGTATCTATGGTGGCTCTGCCTCTTCAAGTAACCTAACGGGTGAAATAATCTTTAGTAATGGTGCTATTAAATATCGTGATGCAGCAAAAGAGCAGCAAACCATTGAAGGCTTAACTTATGCTGATGATACCGATATTGATGTAGTTATAGATTGGACTGCAACAGGTTACTCTTTGTCAATTGATGGCGGTACAACCTTCTACGGTCCTTATGAAGCAATCAATACAGGTACAGCGACAGAAACGTATCAAATACGTATTGGTAGCTCTTCGAAAGAGTCAGCAAAAGAGTTATTAGCTGATGATATCGTGATTGCTGATGCAACAGATACGGCGGTTCTATCTGAGGACTTCGAAAGTTATGCTGTGGGTGACGATCTAAGTACGACTTACTCTAGTTCTGCCGAAGCTACAGTGCAAGAAGACTAATCAACTTGCAGTTGTAAATTAATGTTTTAAACAATGTGTTAAAAATGCCGCTTATTGATAGCGGCATTTTTTGTTCTTTATCTTTCTCGTCTTTAGCGAGTTTTTTAAATATCCAGCTATAAGCATTTTAACAAATAGGTGAATGAAAATAACAGATTTTAGATCAAGCTTTTAGAGCGCTTGAGGTAATTAAATGAAAGGCAACCATACAATAAAGAGACCTTTATGCCGTACCTGAAAGATCGGACAAAATTGTTAACTGATCAGTATTAGATAATGACTTGATTGATACGTGTGGAATTGAAAAGCATATTACCGAGAACAAAGCGATTAGAGAATAATAGCTTACTAACTCAGTGCTTGGGTTCAATATAATGCATACACCGTGATACCTAATAAAACCTACACTCTCGACATTACTACCCAAACTTAGGGCTTTGGGCTAAATGCGTTAGATTTTCAATCCAATTACCCGTAATTTAAATGAAAAAAGTATCTTAACTGATTAAATTAACACTGACCCCTTTTATACTGACCCCTTTTATAGAAAATGGCTACCATTTGGTAGCCATTTTTTATGCAAAACTAGGTTATTTAGCATCAAAGGTAAAAGACTGGCCAGCTAAGGCTGCTTCGTACATTAAGCCCCCTTTTGCGGCGGTAAATATAGCCATGCCATTCATGTAAACAGCTTTGGCTGCATGATTACTACCCGCTTGTCCCGCGCCTGCGGAATGGCCCGTTGTACCCACTTGAGCGCTCGCGCCGACATTGATTGCAACCGCAGATGCTTGAGCACTAAATTCGAAACTACCACTGGTGAAGTCATTGTAGGCTTCGGCATTTTTGAAAAAGATAATCTCGCTGTAAGCTTGGCCACCTAATTGAAAACCAATCGACAACTGGCTGAGTGTAGAGTTACCTGTGTGCATGCCGCCTTTATAAACTCGCCCTTTGCCGTAAGCAGCACCAATTCCTATGCCGCCTTTACCCACTGTAGGGAAAATGGCATAGCCGTAGGCGGTATTAAAAAATGCTTGGGTTTCTGCAGCCTTTTGAAAGTTAGTAATAGCCTCTGTATAGCTTGAATCATTTGCCTGTGATGTTGGCGAAAATACAATAGCTAACCCTATGAACATGGTGAAAACAAAAGTGAGTAATCGTGTCATATAAACCTCAATGTAAGCTGTTTGAATGTATGCAAGTTAACATAACTGACATCATCATAACCCAGTTTGACGTTAGGATGTACGCTTGGTTTTCTTTGTGGTGCTTATCACATCTTGTAAATAAGCCATTTCATCATCATCTAAAACGGGAGTGCTAGTTGGTGTCGGCTTGGGATGATGTGTCGATTGATTGATAGACCTTAAGTACGCTGCTTTAGTCACCTGATGTAGACTATAAAAAGCTAAAATATACACGGTAACCAGTAAGCTTAAACGAGTAATAGTTTCAGGTATCATCGATTGATAATCACCTAAATAAAAAGGCAAATAAGCTGAAATTAAGCGAATTATCCAGTTGATTAAAATGCCTATGGCGATGACTGTTACCCATTCAATTTTATTGTCACTAGGCACTGAAGCATTGAGTGATTGTAATTGACGGCTTTGCTTTACAAGTCGGTAAATTAAAGCCAGATAAATAGCGCTTTGTATTAACGCTAAACACGGCAGAATGATCGCAAATACATTAATTCGGCTTAATTCGGTTATCGATGACACACGGCTCTCTGTCGCATTTGGGTCGATACCTATACTAAACAGTATGGCTGAAGTGGTCATTAGAGCAATGATCATAGCAAGTAGCGTATGTTTAAGATAATGAGGTTGAAAAGTGACGGGATGTAAACTTTGTTTGCTGTACAGATAGAGCAACGGCATTAATAAGAAGAATAATGGATAAAGCAGCGTAAGCAGTAAATGAATGGGAAGTGTAATGGCGTCATTTGTGAGCAAACCCGTCATAAAATAAAGCCCTACCAACATAAATATAGAGGCCAATATATTATGACGGTTGTAGGTGCTTCGATAAATGAAGCGCACATATAGCGCCACCCCAAAGCAGTGTATTCCGCCAATTAAAGACAGCCACCAAAAAGCTTGAATGAAAATATCATGATCAAGTGTCATCATGTTGATAAGTCATTTAAAAATGGCCAAAAGTATCATTAAGGTAATCTGCTTAACTCTGTTTGCGCAAGTGTCGATTACTGGCCTCTTTAGGCGGCTTTCCAGGTGCAGGTTTTCGCTCTGCCAGTAAATGCTTAATAGCCATTATGGGGTGGGGTAGTAACATTCTTGGCCCTGCATAAATCATAATTTCACGGGCTTTTTGCTTCATTTTTGGTTTGTAGCAATGTACAGGGCATTTATTACATGTGGGTTTTTCTTGCCCATATGGACAGCGGTCAAGTCTGGTTTCGGCGTAGGCTAAAAACTCATCACAAGATTCACACAAACTATTTTGAGGTTTGTTGCAGTGGTGTGCTTTACAGTAGATTTCAACCATTGCACTAATGGTTTGAAATTCAAACAACAGTTTGCCTGAAAGTAACGATGAATCTGTCATGACGATAACCTAGTAAATTAGTCAACTACTTAATTTTAAATTGCCATATTAGAGTAGACAAATTTAACCCTACAGGTTGTGATTAAGCGCATGTAAGTGCTAAATGTTGGTAGCTTAATCACAATAAATGAGTTGAAAGCCACATCCTGCACGAAATGTTACAGATAAAATGGGGTAAACACTTGATTTATGGGTAGTGATTAGATTACTAATAGTGATGTGTGCTCAAAAAAACAGCGCTTGCTTGTTGCCAGACTCAAGGTAAGCATTGGCAAAATAATTAGCCGTCCACTTATAACATGTACACCGCGAAATACAGGATGATATTGAATGAAAATAATCATAGTCATTATTTTAGTGGCAATAGGGGTTTATTTATATAACCGTGCTAAAGCCACCGCTGAGCAAGAAGCCGCTGAGCAACAACCCCAAAAACCTTCTAATCGCACCGAGGCTGAAATTAATGCATTAGATGAGCAAGCTTCAGCGGAAGTGGAAGCGGTTGACAAGGTTGCAACTGAGGTGGTTGACTCGATGCCAGAGCCAGAGCCAGAGCCAGAGCCAGAGCCAGAGCCAGAGCCAGAGCCAGAGCCAGAGCCAGAGCCAGAGCCAGAGCCAGAGCCAGAGCCAGAGCCAGAGCCAGAGCCAGAGCC
>NZ_JAKIKP010000010.1 GCF_023284065.1 Shewanella gaetbuli
GTACTTTAATGTTTGGGAAACCTGCAGTTTGGGTGTCGAGTACTTTAATGTTTGGGAAACCTGCAGTTTGGGTGTCGAGTACTTTAATGTTTGGGAAACCTGCAGTTTGGGAGTCGAGTACTTTAATGTTTGGGAATCCCGCAGTTTGGGTGTCGAGTACTTTAATGTTTGGGAAACCTGCAGTTTGGGTGTCGAGTACTTTAATGTTTGGGAAACCTGCAGTTTGGGTGTCGAGTACTTTAATGTTTGGGAAACCTGCTGTATGAGTTCCTATTACCTCTGATTTCGGTAATGTCACACTTTGAGTTTCACTTACCATATTTGCAGAAGTTGAAACAGAAAAGGCCGATAGAATTGAAACCGCAATAATAGTTTTAATCATTTTGATACTCTCTTAATCTCAGGGTTAAATGTAATCATTATTTTTGACGTCTAAATAACTTTTAGCATTTAACGTGCCAATGCTGTGAGAGTGTTGGTTATTTGTTTGTTTTTTGTTTGTTCCTTTTATCGGAGTCTAAAGCAAGTAACGCTTCAAAATCAAGTTCTGGCACAGGCTTGCTATAGATATATCCTTGTATTTCCTCACATTTTAAGGCTTTTAATATATTCAATTGTGCAGTTTCTTCAACGCCTTCACCCACTACAGATAGCCCCATGTTGTGCGCGATGGTAATAATCGAGTCAACCATTTTTAAATCACGGTCAGATTTATCAATATCGTCAACAAATGATTTATCAATTTTTAAGCAGTTGATTGGAAAGCGCTTAAGGTAAGATAATGACGAATAACCCGTACCAAAGTCATCTAAGGCTAAACTAATGCCCATTTTAGCAAGCTGTTGCATGACTTTTATGGCGTTTTCTGGGTTTTTAATGACGGTTCCTTCAGTTATCTCTAGCTCTAGGTGATGCGCGGGTAATTGTGTCAGTCGTAAAATTGACTCAATACGTTGCTGAAGATCTGCGAGGGCGAACTGACGTGACGATAAATTGACAGCCACTCGGCCTGAAAACACCCCTTGATCTAACCATTTCTTGGCGGCAAAACAGGCTTTTTTAAGAACCACATCACCGATGTCAACAATAAGACCGTTTTCTTCAGCTAATGGGATAAAATCATTCGGTGGTATCAAACCAAATTTTGGATGGTTTAGTCTCACTAAGGCTTCCATGCCAGCCAGTTGGTCATGTTTAACATCAATTTTTGGCTGATAGTAAACTTCAAATAAATCATCTTTTAATGCTTCACGAATTAAGTTTTCAATTTCTAATTGGCGAATAGCATTTTGGTTGAGTGATTCTGAGAAAAATTGATAACGATTTCCACCTGCAGATTTAGCATGATACATGGCGATATCTGCTTTACGAAGAAGCGCTTGTTCATTTTGCTCATCTTCTGGATACAATACAATCCCAACACTTATGCCCAACACAAGGTTTTCGTTGTTAACAGTAAATGGTGGTTTTAATGCTTGAATGATATTGGACGCGATAATGGCACTGGAGCCGATATCAGGGTTTTGGTCAATTAATATTGCAAACTCGTCGCCGCCTAAACGATATAAGCTGGCATGATCAGGCATAGAGGTATTAATTCGGTCAGCGACAGAGATCAATAACTCATCACCCACTTGATGCCCAAGAGAATCATTAATACGTTTGAAGTTATCTAAATCTAATACCATCAGCGTATGGTGAATATCTTTTTTCACGAGGTTGTTCAAGGTCACTTGTAAGCTTGAACGGTTTGGTAAGCCTGTGAGTAAATCATTGTTGGTGAGCTTCCGGAGCTCTTCTTCTTGTTGTTTCCGACGAGTGATATCAGAAAAAACGCCAACATAATGACTGGTTTCACCTTGTTCATTATAAATAGCGTCAATATTGAGCTCCATTAAGAAATAGCTGTTGTCGCCTTTATTGGCCTCAATTTCGCCATTCCATCGACCATGTTGGCATAAAGTGGTTCTAATTTGCTCTGAATACGATTTAGGGTAACGGTCGAATTCGAGCTTTTGTTGTAAAAATTGTTCGCGGGTACAAAGCGCGATGTCACAACAGGCTTCATTTACCTCAACAAATTGGTAATTCTGGTCAAGAATAAACATCCCTTCAGAAATATTTTCAATTGCTCTGGCAAACAGTTTTAACCGCTCTTCAACAACCTTGATATTGTTAATATCTTTAATCGTACCAGTCATCCGAACAGGAACATCTTTTTGATCGCGCTCAACAATTTTAGCTCTGTCTAGAATCCACATCCATTGGTCATTACGACCTTTCACTCGGTAAGCAATTTCAAAGTGGTCAGTGACACCACTGAAATGGTCGTTAAGTGCCTTTTGTACTCTGGGCTGGTCTATAGGATGAATATTACTTTCTTCTCCTAATTTTCCTGAACGATGCCCATCTTGTGGGAAATCTAATGTTCCCCATATATTAGATCGGAAGATTTTGCCGGTTTCTATATCCCAGTCCCACATTTCATCGCCGCTGCCCCAAAGGGAAAGCTTGAGCCGCTCCTCACTCAAGGCAATTTGTTTTTGAATTTGTCTTTTTCTTAATACGGCTTTTACAATTAATGCACAAATTATAAAAATGATAATCCCATAAATCATTTTGGCTTGGTTGGAAAGCCACCAAGGCGGGCTGATTATGATATCAAGAGTCTCAGTTTCGGATTTCATACCCGTGTTGTTATCAATAACATATGCACTAAATGTATATCGACCATGTGGAACACTTGTGTATGTTGCACTATTATTTGTATAGCTTGGTAGCCACTTAGCATCTATGCCCTTTAATTTGTAAAATGCTGAAAATTCATTTGTACTCTTTCCAATTACCCCAAATTTAATCGTAAATGGGTACTCTGAGTGGCTTAATATTAAATCATTTTTATACTTTAATGACTTGCTGAGTTTTTCTGTACCTATTTCTATTTTTTTATTAAAAATTGATAGGTTGGTAAATGTAATTATTGGGCGCTCGGTATCTTTGAAGGATGACATTATGGTGCTTGGATTGAGGTAGCTTAAGCCGTAAGGGCCACCAATATATATACCCTTAGAGTATATTGCAGTAGATTGTGTAGTGTAATCGGCAAGAGCACCGTGCTTTTGAGACAAGCTAAAAAAATTATTATGTAAACTGTCGATGAGGTATATGTTGTTACTAGAAGGCGCTACGATAGTCTTGTCTATTAAGTCTAGTGAATAAAGTACTTGACCATTGTTGAATATTTCCTCTAATGATTTGTTTTTCAAATCATAGGACATAATTGAAGCTCTTGCGCTAAAAAATATTTTCCCGTCAAATGAAAGAATGCTGGTAACCAATTCATGATCGTAAATATGTTCAACCTTATCATCTACAAACTTAAAAAGCCCTTTCTGAGATGCAATGTACAAGGCATCTTCAACTTGTAGGAAATCAAATATAGGGTGGTTAGTATCAGTATCTATTATACTTTTAGTGTTATTTTTAATGTCATAAAATATTATACTTCCACTATAAGTACCTACAGCAATACGATTATCCTGCATTAGTTTTATTTTAACTAAATGTTCATTGAAAATCATTCTTGATTTACCAGTATCTAACTCAACTTCCTCTAAACCATTTGATGTAGCAATATATAAATGTGATTCAGTAGCTAATACGCTTTTATAACCGGGTGACGTTTGGAATTTAATATTACTAACTTTATTTGTTTTTATATCAATAGAGCTTACTTCTGGCTCATTGGTCGCTATAAAAATATATCCATTATTTTTTGATATTGACCAAATGTTTGAAATATCATTGTTTATTTTTTTTGCTAAATTTGAGTTTGTTGATATTGAATTTACGCCATTAGAGTAGCTTGAGATATAGATATTTTCATCAGTACTTTGCATCATTATCATTCCATTTGTACTTTTTATTGTAAATGGTAATGTTCCGAGGCTTCTTATTTTTCCCAAATCTTTTATTGATAACAATTCTGTTTTGCTTAAACCAAGTAGAATGTTATTGCTTTTACTTAACCCGAGTATTTTATCTGAGCTTATCTTTTCATCGTTTAAGTACAATCCATCTTGTTTAGTATAATAAATGTCACTATTACTAATTTCGAAATCAGTAGTTTCTACATAAGCTTTATTAAGTTTTTGGTCTTTTAAAAATAAATCACCATCAAAGTTTCTGATATAAATCCCTGCTTGATTAACTCTGATTTTTTTGACTTCTTTAATTCTGTCGTCATTAATGTGTTCGATGATATTTTGAAACGAAGCGTCAAATACAAACACTTCATTTTTTAAGCCGACATAGTTTAAGCCGCTGTCATGATAAATGGCCCAAATAATATCTGTTGAAATGGGATGGTTTTGAAGTGCTGGGGTGAAGGTTTCAGTATATTTATCATAAATGACCAATCCTTTGTCGGTACCTACAATTAATTGACCTTTACTATCTAACATTAGATTACGAATAAATGAGCTAGGTAATCCTCGGTTGTTGTCATAAGCATAGAAGTGGGTGAAATCTGTACCATCAAATCGATTTAAACCGTTTACAGTGCCTATCCAAACATAACCTTCGCTGTCCTCAACAACACTAGTTACTGTGTTTTGAGATAAGCCATTCTCAACAGTATAGGCTTCATAATTGAGGACAATATCAAGCTGTTCCTCATTAAAAGTTGAAAATGATGCTGCAAAGCTAACTGAAGTTATGCTCCAACATATAAGCATGAATAGGATTGAGGAGAGTTTCGGCATAAGATTATTGTTGTTTTCCAGTTGATGCCACATGAAAGCCATTAATTTATCTACTTTTTCAGATTATGTCTGATTTGTCAAAGCTATGTTAAGCTAAAAAATCGATTTGTTAACTGATTGAGCATTGTAACATCTGTAAATGCAATACGGGTTAGCGTTTTGTTCTGAAATTTTGATGTATGCAGGTTTTTTATCTGCCTGATTTCATTTGTTTGGTAGATTACGACTAACTTGTTATGTTGGGATAATTGACATAACAAGTTGCTTTTTTAGGCTTGAGCGCTAATTGCCAGCAACAGAGAGATACAACGGGCTCATTAAAAGTGAAATTTCTCTGCTTTATGCTTAAATGCTTTTAGATCTACAATCTTATTTTTGCCATTAAGTTGCTGTTTAGTGTGTTGTTCACCACAGCTAAACAGAACTAGTCTGTCGCAATGTTTACTTCGCATTCGTTGCATCATGAATTTAATCAAGTCTGCTCTAGTTAGTTGGGCAACTTGTGATGCAACGCTTTCGCGTTGATTAAATTTATAATCTCGATTACCTAGGCTAACCCAATAACGTTGCCCACGCGTTTTCAGGTTTGAATCGTGCTCCATTATTTGATTAATCAATCCGTGCTTAGTGCTTTCCCATTGTTCATTGGTTATTTGCATGACAGCGTAGCTAAAGTCTGCGATAAACTCGTCTATCGCTTCAAGTAATACTCGCGGACCATTTGAAGGTGATTGAATATAAAAAATCATTCCAGGATGTCGGTTTAAAGGCAGGTAGCCCGTGCCAACCATATAGCCTAACTGTTGTTTGGTTCTAAGCTCATGGAAAAATGTCGACGACATGGTGTGGTTTAATAAACTAAATAGGGCCATTTTGTCGACAGAGGCTTGGCTTGACTGATAATACACGATTATTGCACTGTCTTGATGGTTGATACTTTTTTCGCGAAGCAATGTGCCATGCCCTTTTAGATTAACCAATTCACGTGAAGACTCACTACTAGGTTTAGTGACTAACGAAAGTAGCCGCTGTAATCGTTGACCTAATTGCTGTGCTTCAGAAACTAGCCAATCTCCGTAGACTAAACCTTCAAGGTATATTTTTTCATAAAACTCTCGAACATGGTTATGAAGGTCGTCTAATGTGATGGACTCGAGTTCCTCAGCCATTCTGGCTGGCTCAAAGCTGCGTTTTTGTAAGGTTACAGTCAAACTCGTAAACAGTTGAGAAATGGGTTTTGCTTGAGTGACGTTATTCCAGCTACGTAAAATTTGTTTGCGAATAATGTTGAATCGCTCTTGGGTGAACTTGCGCTCTCGGGCTTTTTCTATAATCAATTCAAGTAATGATTCTTGATTACCTGTAAATCCGGTTAAATGAAGAGTTATCCCACCCTGATGGGGATAAATGTTGTAGTTTAATCCGGCAACTTCAGCTTGATATGTTGGTTCTGTTAAATAGTCTAAAAGCATTTCTACATATAAACGCGTTAACGTGGCATGTCTTGGTGTATCGCTGGCTTTTTGCGAGTCCATTGATAAAAATAAGTGGCCTTTGGGAACGTTAAATTCATCGTCTTTACGATGCCAGATTCGATATCCATCTCCTTCATCAACGATAACAGGTACTGGATATTGACATTGCTCATCTCTTGCTTGTGGATTTGCCACAATGAAAGGGTTCGCTTTTGGAAGTTGTAATGCAGTTCTAACTTCTGTTTGTTGCCAGTAGCCGACCCTGTCAGAAGTGATTTCGGTTACGCGATATGGGGTAAAATACCAAGCCGCTTGCTTATCGGTTTCTAGGTCTTGTGACACAACTTGCAGACGCATATTAGTTGGGTTCATAAGGTCGAGAAGGTCAGCGGCTTCAGAGACATCTAAATTGTCCATTCGGTAATCGCCATAGACAATATCTTCAACTTCATAATGATGCATATTAATGCTTAGGTGACTTGCCAAATCCAAGGCTTTTATTTGTTCTTGGAATCTAAATGCTGTGTCGAGTAAATTTGCTCGTTCTTGATAACGCCAATTTTCAAGCCCTGTAGATTTAATCAGTTGTATGTATTCAAAAATACACTTAATTACTTCATCGAGTTGCTCAAAACCTTTGTCGGTTAACTGAATGCTGACAGAGTAGTCTTTAAAGTTAAACCCGTTAATCCCGCCACCTGCAGAGAGGTTATTCGCCAAGCCTTGCTCCTTTAAATAGGATAGCAAGCTACCAGGACTTTCATTGCCTAACAAATGACTGATAAAAGTTAACGGTTTACGTTTATAAAATTTATCTATTCCAGGTAACGCAAAATTAACACTGACCCTTTTTTGCTGCTTTAGAGGCACAATCGAAATTTGTTTTAACTTTTCGGCTTCGGTTACTAATGGTGCTTGAGAATATTGCTTGGCAATGTTTCGATTAATCACTTCACCAAAAAAGTGGTTTGCCCATTGCTCTAATTGTTCGAGCGGGAAGGGAGCAACTAAGCAAAGTGTCATGATATTTGCTGAATATTGTTGCTGATAAAAGGTCAGTAGCTCTTGTCTTAACTCTGCTTCAGAGCCTGCTAAGGTTGCTAAGTTACCAACAGAGAATTTAGAAAAAGGATGGGCCTGATTTGTAGTTTCCTTTTGTACTTGATAAACCCGTCTAACATCATCTTTAAGCTTTAAACTATATTCTGACTCAATGGCATGACGTTCTCTATCTACTAACTCTAAGTCAAATTTTGGGGCAATAAAAAATTGACTAAATCGGTCAAGTGATTCATCAAAAACTTCGGGACTAATAGTATAAAAAAAGTTGGTTTGTTCTGTGCCAGTCCAAGCATTGTTGTTACCACCATGTTGATTAATAAATGCATGGTATTCACCAGAATCAGGGTATTTTTCGGTGCCTAAAAACAGCATATGCTCTAAGAAATGAGCCATGCCAGGGCGCGAAACCGGATCGTCAAAATGGCCAACCCTTACAGCCATAGAAGCTGCTGCTTGGTTGGATTGATTATCTTCGACTAATAGTACCTTTAATTGGTTAGGCAATTGGATATATTTATAACGTCGATGATCATTTTGGCTTTTTCGGATTGCTGGAAAATCAGACAAGTAAAGGCTCCAGATAAATGTTCTTGCTATATATTGATATTGTTATCAGTTTTTAGCAAATTATGTCGTCAATTATTTATTGCGGTCATCGACTAAAGTTGAGTTAAATTTTGTTTGTGAATGGTTTCAGTACTCCGCTAATGCAGTTACAATTACAGTATTATTCGCATAGGTTTATTATTGAGTATTTTATGCAGTTATTTTTGATGCGCCATGGCGAAGCTAGTTTCGATGCTCCATCTGATCGTGAACGTACATTAACACATCATGGTCGCTACCAAAGTGGTCAGGTTGGCGAGCAATTAAATAGTCGTATTAGTCAGTTAGACTTAGTATTAGTTAGCCCGTATTTACGCGCTCAACAAACTTGGCAGGTTGTTAGTAAGCATTTACCTAAAGCACAAAAGTGTGTTGTGTTAGATGATATTACTCCATCTGGAGATCCGAAATCAGCCGCCGATGTTATCCTTGCATATGCTGAGCAATATAAAGCTGAAACTGTGTTAGTGATTACTCACATGCCTATTGTGGGTTTTCTTGTCAGTGAATTAGTTGCAGGTGAAGAAGCGCCAATTTTTGCCACTTCAGCATTTGTTCAAATAGATAAACATATGGAAAATGCTAGCTTAATCGATATGAATTTACCACAAGTGAGTTAAGCTATATTCAGACACTGTACATCTCGTATTTTAGGGACATCCCGGCAATGCTTCTCTTAACGTCATTCCGATGATGTTTCGCACATCGTCATTCCAGCGACCTTTCTCTTCATCGTCATTCCGGCAATGTTTTTTGGGCCGGAATCTGATTTGATGTTTTATGGCTAGCCAAAAAGCAGATCCTCGATAACAGATCTCGAGGATGACACAGTTAGCAGAGTCATTCCTAATGTTTCCCTTCACCGTCATTCCGGCAATGTTTTTTGGGCCGGAATCTGATTTGATGTTTTATGGTTAGCCAAAAAGCAGATCCTCGATAACAGATCTCGAGGATGACGAATTAGCACCGTCATTCCGGCTGCATTTATCTTTCCGTCATTCCGGTAATGTTTGTGGGCCGGAATCTGCTTTATCGCCTATGAGGCTGGTCACCAATATCAATTAATACAAGTAAAGCCGCATCTCCACCCCATTCTTTAGGCGCTTGATGAAAAGCTTTAACTTTAGGATGTTGAGCCAGCCACATTGGAATTTGCTGTTTTAATATTCCACTACCGTAACCGTGCATTACACTGCAACAAATACTGTTTTGTTTAACACAGGCCTGAATTAAAGCGGCCAGTTCCAGTTTTGCCTCTGCTTGTCTTAAACCGTGTAAATCGAGTAATAAATCTGGTACATAGTCACCACGACGTAATCTTTTTAACTCTAGTTTATCAACTCCGTCATTGGTCCAGCGCATAGGGCCGTTAACGGGGAGCAAGGGTTGATAGGTATCAGAAAAATAGCTGCTAACATGTAGTTGCTGCTCTTTAATTTCGACTTGCTGTCTTGTTTTTACCGGTTGTTTAAAGTGATGCTTTTGTTGCTGTAACGGTTTTACTCCGGCAACTAAATCACTAAACGACTCGAAATCAGTGATATTTTTATCTTTCATGACGATATTGTATTGAATTCTAGGCCATCTTAATAGACATCAGTTACAATGTTGGCGAACTATTTATTAGGAGTGTGTTTTGGATAAGATCTTTGTAGATGAAGCAGTCACTGAACTGCGTACAATTGGTGATATGTTACGCTGGGGTGTGAGTCGATTTAATGATGCTGGTATATATTATGGTCACGGCACAGACAACGCTTGGGACGAAGCTATCGCTTTGGTTTTTCATGCACTACACCTTCCTGAAGAAATTGGTCAGCAAGTTATTCATACAAACCTCACCAGCAGCGAAAAGCATAAAATTGTTGAATTGATTATTCGCCGAGTACGTGAGCGTTTACCTGTACCTTACCTAACCAACAAAGCTCGTTTTGCTGGGCTTGAGTTTTTTGTTGATGAACGTGTACTTGTGCCACGTTCTCCAATTGCCGAAATGATTAATAACAACTTCAGCCCTTGGTTATATAACAAGCCGGTTAATCGTATTATGGACTTATGTACTGGCAGTGGTTGTATTGCTATTGCCTGTGCTTATGCATTCGAAGATGCTGAAGTTGATGCACTTGATATTAGTGAAGACGCTTTAGAAGTTGCCCAAGTCAATATTGAAGGCTTAGGGGTAATGGATCGTGTTTTCCCAATTCAATCTGATATTTTCTCATCTATTCCTAAAGGGCCACAGTACGACTTAATTGTTTCAAACCCTCCTTATGTTGATGAAGAAGACATTGGCGATATGCCTGAAGAGTATCACCATGAGCCTGAAATTGGTTTAGCTTCAGGACGCGATGGCCTTGATTTAACCAAGCGTATTTTAGCTAATGCGGCAGATTATTTGACCGAAAACGGTGTCTTAGTCGTAGAAGTAGGTAACTCAATGGTTCACTTAATTGAGCTATTCCCAGATGTACCATTTACCTGGGTTGAGTTCGAATTTGGTGGTGACGGTGTATTTGTATTAACTCGTGATCAGCTAGTTGAAAATGAATCACTTTTCGCCATCTATAAAGATAGTGAATAATAAGTACGTATTAGTGTAGCATTACACTTGGTCATTTATTAGAAGAGGTAAAGAGGGCGCATGTCAGGAAACAGTATAGGGCAAAACTTTGTTGTCACCACTTTTGGTGAAAGTCACGGCGTGGCGCTTGGATGTATTATTGACGGTTGTCCTCCTGGACTTGAGCTAAGTGTTGAAGATATGCAGCATGACTTAGACCGACGTCGCCCTGGTACCTCTCGTTACACTACCGCACGACGCGAAGCTGATGAAGTACGCATTTTATCTGGGGTATTTGAAGGTAAAACGACAGGTACTTCAATTGGTTTATTGATTGAAAATACTGATCAACGCAGCCAAGACTATTCAAATATTAAAGACCTGTTTCGTCCGGGGCATGCCGACTATACCTATCAGCAAAAGTATGGACTACGTGATTACCGTGGCGGTGGACGTTCTTCTGCCCGTGAAACGGCAATGCGAGTTGCTGCTGGTGCAGTGGCTAAAAAATATTTAAAGGCTGTGCATGGTATCGAAATTCATGGCTATATGTCACAACTTGGTCCCATTTGCGCTGAAACCATTGATTTAGCACAAATTGAGCAGAATGCGTTTTTCTTCCCCGATGCCTCGAAACTAGAAGCGCTAGATGAATATATGCGCGATTTAAAAAAATCGGGTGATTCAATTGGTGCAAAAATTACCGTTGCAGCAACAGGGGTTCCTGTTGGATTAGGTGAACCTGTATTTGACAGACTAGATGCTGATATCGCCCATGCACTTATGGGGATTAATGCGGTAAAAGGCGTTGAAATAGGTGACGGTTTTGGGGTGGTAACTCAAAAAGGCTCTGAAGGACGCGACTTAATGTCTCCAGAGGGATTTGAGTCAAACCATGCCGGTGGCGTACTTGGTGGTATATCTTCTGGTCAGCCAGTGGTTGCGCATATTGCTTTAAAGCCGACTTCAAGTATCAGTGTGCCGGGTCAAAGTATGACCGTACAAGGTAATGTTGCTGATGTTGTTACCAAAGGTCGTCATGACCCTTGTGTTGGTATTCGTGCCGTACCCATTGCCGAAGCCATGTTAGCTATAGTATTGATGGATCATTTACTACGTCATCGCGCTCAAAATCAGGATGTAAACAGCCAAACCCCAGTTATCGGAATGCGCTAAATGCCAATCAGTTCTAGCCCTGAGTTTCAGCTTCGCTGGCTCAGGGCTTGTTATTTCTTCTTCTTCGCTATTCTTGGCGTATTAGTTCCTTACCTTGGCGTGTTCTTCGACTCTCGCGGTTTTAGTGCTCAAGAGATTGGTTCCTTACTTGCTATTTTAATGGCCACGAGGATTATTGCCCCTAACATTTGGGCGGTGGTCGCTGATAGAACCGGCATGCGGGCGGGGTTAGTTAAGCTAGGTGCCTTGTGCGCCGCAATTACTTTTATCAGCTTTTTCTTTGAAGGTAGTTTTTGGTATTTAGCTATTAGCCTGACCATTTATACCTTCTTTTGGAATGCTATTTTGGCGCAGTTAGAAGTGATCACCCTTGAAACCTTAGGGGATAATGCTAATCAGTATGGCGCCATACGCAGTTGGGGCAGTGTCGGCTATATCGTATTGGTGATACTTGCTGGCTGGGGCATTGACCAGTTTGGCGCTCAAGTATTACCTTTCATAGGTATGGCACTGTTTATCGGCTTGTTGTTGAGTTCATTGCCTCTGCCCTCAACCAAAGCTTCAGTGTTAGACAGTAAACAAAGGCCAAAACTTCAACTTGATAAATCGATAGTGTTATTTTTACTTTCGGCTTTATTACTGCAAATGAGTGTTGGGCCATTTTACGGCTTTTTTGTTTTATACCTTAAACAAGTGGGTTACTCAGAAACCTTTGCTGGTGTCATGGTGGCTTTGGGCGTATTAGCTGAAATAGGTATCTTTTTGTATGCGTCTAAATTAATTGGCAAATATGGTTTACGCCTGTTACTTATTTTTAGTGTAGGGGTAACTGCACTGAGGTGGCTTATTTTAGGCTACTATCCTGACTCAATTGTCATGTTGGTTTTTAGCCAAGTGTTACACGCATTTACTTTTGGTTTAACTCATGCCGTGTCAATCCAGTTTATACATCGTCATTTTGGTGTTCATCACCGAAGTACAGGCCAAGCTTTATATGCCAGTTTAAGTTTTGGTGTTGGTGGTGCAATAGGTACATGGATTAGCGGTTATATATGGGGTGACGGTTCAGGAGCCGTTTATGTGTGGGTATTTGCCGCAGCATGTGCAATTGCATCAGCTGTCGCTGTTATCTTGATCCCCAATATGAATGGTAAAAATCAACAATTGGCAGAAGAAGTATCGCAATTAACGACTAAGGAGCAAGCGTGAAACCGTTTCGTTTAGGTTTAGTGATTAACCCGTTAGCAGGTTTAGGTGGCAGTGTTGGGCTGAAAGGTTCAGATGGTGTTGCACAACTAGCGATTGAAAAAGGCGCAGAACCTAAATCACATTTGCGAATGCAACAAGCATTAGAGGTTATTCAACCGTTTAAAGACCGAATTGAAGTGATAACCGCAAATGATCAAATGGGTGAAACACTTGCCAAGCAGCTCGGCTTTAACACGCAAGTTGCTTATATAAGTGAGCCAATGATTGAACAAGACGGTTTTAGGACTAGCGCCCAAGATACTAAAAATGCTGTCCACGCCATTATAAGCCAGCCGTTAGACCTGCTATTATTTGCCGGTGGCGATGGCACCGCTAGAGATGTCTATGCAGTGGTTCAAGATACGGTTCCGGTATTGGGCGTACCAGCCGGGGTGAAAATTCATTCTGGTGTTTATGGTATTACTCCACATGCATCAGGTTTAGTGGTCAAAATGTTACTTGAAGGCGAATTAGTTAGTCTAATGAGCGCCGATGTAATGGACATTGATGAAACCGAATTTAGGCAAGGAAACGTGAAGGCCAAGCGCTTTGGCGAAATGTTAGTGCCTGCTGAGCCTCGATACGTACAAGCCGTTAAAATGGGCGGTAAAGAAGTTGATGAATTGGTATTAGCCGATATTGCCGCTGATGTTATTGAGTCAATGGAAGACGAATTATTTATTATGGGTTCGGGCAGTACCGTTGCCGCAATTATGGAAGATTTATATCTTGAAAACACCTTACTGGGTGTTGACGTTATTCAAGATAAACAATTGCTAGCTACAGATGTTACCGCACAACAATTACTCGAACTAACACAGAATCAACCGACTAAATTAGTGATTACATTAATTGGTGGCCAAGGCCATGTGTTAGGGCGAGGCAATCAGCAATTGTCGCCAAGTTTGATAAAACAGCTTGGAAAAGACAATATTTTGATTGTTGCAACAAAAACAAAGCTAAAAGCACTTGAAGGTCGTCCATTAATTGTGGATAGTGGCGACCCAGAATTAGATAAAGCCCTAAGTGGTTATTATAAAGTTATCACTGGTTACCACGATTACGTCATGTATCAGGTAGCCAACCCAGATTTGGTGGAATAAACCCATGTTAGAAAAGTATGATGCAGCAATAGAGTCTTGGATTGAAGAAACCGTAAGCCATGGTGATGATGATGCACTATTTGCCAGCGGTTACTTACAAGGTCATATCGCGGTTGTATTAGCAGAGTTAGAAGTTGAAGCAGAGCAGGGAATAGACGCTTTAGACGCTAAAGTTGCCAACTGTTTAACGCTGGCCAATGAAGAGCTTAATGACGACGATTATCAGCTTGTAACCCAAGCTTGGCAGCAATTGCGTGGTCGCATTGTTAGTGCCGCGGCATAGGTTTTAAATTAGTCATGACCAATGTTGAATCGAAATTAAATACCCAGTCAGAACCTCATGAGTCTACAGAAGATTCGACCTTTGTCAGTTTAGGCCTTGTTAACCCTAAAACACCTGTAAACGTTGCTGGTATTATGCGCGCTTGTGGCTGTTATGGGGTAAACCAAGTTTTTTATACTGGAAATCGCTATGACTTTGCTGTTAAAGCTGAGACCCAATATGAAGTTGATAAAAAACAAGCGGCTAAAACCATTCCGTTAAAAGGGGTTGAATCTTTATTAGAGCAAGTCCCTGAAGGAAGTAAAATTATATGTGTCGACTTAGTTGTAGGAGCAACGCCTCTACCTGAGTTTACCCACCCTGAACAAGGTTTTTATATTTTCGGCCCAGAAGATGGCTCTATTCCACAACAACTTATTGATGCCGCTGATGATGTGGTATACGTCCCCACTAAAGGCTGCATGAATTTAGCCGCTTCAGTTAATGTTCTGTTGTATGACCGACTCGCCAAATCTACTGTTCATCAAACAGATGACCAACTAATCCAAAAAAGTCGCGATACTAACAACCGCACTCGTGTAAAACATTGGTTGAAAAAATCTTAAATAAAAAAGGGAGTTAACCCTCAATGTCTAATAGGGTTAAAAGCTTATTCCCCTTGGAACTTTCGAAACCAATCCTAAAATAACTTTGCCCTTATCGAAATCAATCTTGTCATCCTCGAGATAAGTTATCGAGGATCTGCTTTTTGTATCTCAACGAAATCTAAAGTGGATTCCGGCTCAAAAGCCTTGCCGGAATGACGTTGGATAGAGTACGGAGTTATGGGAAGTTTAGTACGGAATGACGCAAAACCTCGTCATCCTCGAGATCTGTTATCGAGGATCTGCTTTTGTGTCTTTCGATGAAAACCAAAGCGGATTCCGGCTCAAAAGCCTTGCCGGAATGACGTGGGATAGAGTACAGAATGACGGTGATTCAAAAGCACGGAATGACGTAAAAACCTCGTCATCCTCGAGATCTGTTATCGAGGATCTGTTTTTTGTATTTCAACGAAAGCCAAAGTGGATTCCGGCTCAAAAGCCTTACCGGAATGACGTGGAGTTTAGTACGGAATGAGGGTTTGATTAGACCATTACAAATGACAGAGATTCTAGCGTTGGGTCTGTAAATAAAACATCTTCGTTAAGCGATTGAATTGGTGTGTAAGAATTGCATATAAAAAACAAGGAAGATTTGTAACTAGGAAGATTTGTAACTAGGAAGATTTGTAACTAGGAAATTGGTTGCGGGAGCCGGATTTGAACCGACGACCTTCGGGTTATGAGCCCGACGAGCTACCATACTGCTCCATCCCGCGACTGAATTTTTTGTTTGCGTTTTTAATCAAATTGGTTGCGGGAGCCGGATTTGAACCGACGACCTTCGGGTTATGAGCCCGACGAGCTACCATACTGCTCCATCCCGCGACTGATTTGAATCGCTACGTTTATCTTTATTTTAGAACTCACTCTTAAACTGATTGCATTTAATGGTTCATTCTTAAATTGGTTGCGGGAGCCGGATTTGAACCGACGACCTTCGGGTTATGAGCCCGACGAGCTACCATACTGCTCCATCCCGCGTCCGATAAACGCTGCTTTGTATTCTGCATCTAAACGTTGCGTCCTTCAAAGCGGGGCGAACTATAACGACTGGGCATGGCCTTTGCAAGTCTATTTTATAAAAAAAGGTTTAACTGGTGATAAAGTGGCCTAATGTATGATTACTGCTCGCCTAAACGCATAAAACTGAGCCTATTTAAGTTCACTCGCCTACTTTAATAGCGGGGTATCAACATATATCTAGTGGCAAATTCGATAAGTCGTTGGGGATATGGCTGTGAACAGGTATAATGCGCAACAGAATTTTTACCTTAAGATGATGCGTTAATCCATGTTTAATTTTTTTGCTGCCGCCCCTAAAGGGTTTGAATATAGCCTTGCTTGTGAACTTAAAGCATTTGGTGCACATGACGTTAAAGAAAGCGTTGCTGGTGTGTACTTTTCTGCTCCTCTTGAGCTTGCTTACCGTATAACTTTATGGACAAGGTTAGCGAGTCGAATTGTACTGGTTATTTATAAAGGACCATGTGAGTCACCTGAGCAACTTTATAATGCGGCCTACTGCATTGACTGGACATCGCATTTTTCAAATAAAAATACCTTTAGTATCGACTTCCATGGTACTGGAGGTTTTATTAACAACACCCAGTTTGGGGCGTTAAAAATTAAAGATGCGGTTGTTGACCGTTTCCGTGATGACGGTGAAAACCGCCCTGATGTTGCTCGTATCAACCCTGATTTTAAAATTGATGCCCATTATAGAAATGGTCAAGTCACCATTTCAATGAACTTCTCGGGTTCAGCTCTGCATCAACGTGGTTATCGCTCTACCACTGGTGAAGCACCATTAAAAGAGAACTTAGCAGCCAATATGTTGGCTCGTTCAGGCTGGCAACAACAACCTACCACCTTGTTTGACCCATTCTGTGGTAGTGGCACTATTTTGATTGAAGCAGCTTTGATTGCAGCAGATATTGCTCCAGGTTTACAACGTGAGCGCTTTGGTTTTGAAAACTGGCGTAGTCACAATGCGACGATGTGGCAGACAGTGTTAGATGAAGCTAAAGCTAGAGCATCATTAGGTAAAACACGTTGCGACATTAAATTTTATGGTTCAGATATCGATTCACGTTTAGTGGCGCTGGCTAAACGCAATGCACAAAATGCTGGTGTGGCTGATTTAATTGAATTTACGGTTAACAATGCACTAAACGTTGCACCTCCTGCATCAGAAGGCTTTATGATTTCAAACCCGCCTTATGGTGAGCGTTTAGGTAGCGTAACCGAGCTATTACAACTTTATTACCAGTTAGGTGATAAATTCAAAAAAGAATTTGGTGGCTGGAAAGTGGCCATGTTGTGTAGCGACGTTGAGCTAATTTCTTCATTAAAGCTTAAAGCTGATAAACAAATGAAAATGTTTAACGGCTCATTAGAGTGTGCGTTTAACCTTTACACTTTACACGCTAAAAGCACTCGTCGTACTGCACCTGAATTACCAGATGGCGTTGATATTGCAGATATTGCACCAGCGTTTGCTAACCGCATTAAAAAGAATATCAAACAGTTAACCAAGTGGGCGAAAAAAGAAAATATCGATAGCTATCGTATATATGATGCTGATTTACCTGAATATAACGTTGCGATTGATAAATATGTCGATTACGTGGTTATTCAAGAGTATTCCGCGCCTGCCAGTATTCCTGAAGCGGTTACTAAGCGCCGTGTGAGTGATGTATTGTTATCGTTGCCACACGCTTTAGGTATTAGTCCAGATAGAATCACCCTTAAAACCCGTGAACGTCAAAAAGGCACTAATCAATACGAAAAACTGGATGATAAAAAGTTAGAAGTGATTACCCAAGAATATAATGCGCGCTTTAAGTTAAATTTAACCGGTTACCTAGATACCGGGCTATTTTTAGACCACAGAGTAACGCGCAAATTAGTCGGTGAAAAATCACATAACCGCAATGTATTGAATTTATTTTCATACACAGGTTCAGCCTCTGTTCACGCGGCATTAGGTGGCGCAAAGTCAGTTACCACTGTTGATATGTCAAATACCTATATCAATTGGGCTAAAGAAAACTTCGACTTAAACCAGTTATCTGGCAAGCAATACCAGTTTATTCAAGCTGACTGCTTACAATGGATAAAAGAGAACAGCCAGCAAAAATATGAGCTGATATTTATTGACCCTCCTACGTTTTCAAACTCAAAACGTATGGAGGACAGTTGGGATGTACAGCGCGACCACGTCAATATGCTAGGTGATTTAATTAAGTTATTAGCGCCTGATGGCGAGATTATTTTCTCGAACAACAAACGTAAATTTAAAATGGATATCGACTTGTTGACCAAAATGGGCATGAAGGTCGTTAATATTGACGATAAATGTTTGCCATTGGATTACAAACGAAACCCACATATTCACAATGTATGGTTAATTACCCATGCCAAGTAATCAAGGATATGTGCTGTACCACACAGACGGGTGTCATTTGTGCGAACTAGCTAAAGCGCTAGTGGATAATGCACAACTGACTTATCAGCACATTGATATATGTGAAGACGCTGAATTAGCCGAGCGATATGGAACTTCCATTCCGGTATTGGCCCATGGTCAAAAACAATTGTTTTGGCCTTTTGATGCGTCTGAATTAGCAGATTTTTTAGGAGAGTAGAGTGAGTCTTGTTCGAATTAATAATGGTTCTTTAGCCTATGGTTACACGCCATTATTGCAAAACGCAGATTTTACAATCGAGCCAGGTGAGCGAGTGTGTATTGTTGGCCGAAATGGTGCTGGCAAGTCTAGCTTAATGAAAGTGTTAGCGGGCGAAGTACTGCTTGATGATGGTGAGTTTAATATCAGTAATGATGTGAATGTAAGCCGTTTACAACAAGACCCCCCTAAAGCGGAAAAAGGCACGGTTTATGCCTATATTGCCGCCGGTTTGAAAGAAATTGGTGAAGCACTTGAGAAATATCACCAGCTTTCACACGATATCGCTGATGCGTCGCCAGAAAAAATGGACAGCATGCTCAAGCAAATGCAAAAGCTACAAGAAGTACTTGATCATAACAATGGCTGGCAGCTTGACTCGCGCATTATTCAAACCTGTGAATTATTAAGCTTAGACGCTGATAAACCATTAACTGAATTGTCGGGTGGTTGGCAACGTAAAGTCGCCTTAGCAAAAGCGCTTGTGTGTGAACCCGATCTATTATTGCTTGATGAGCCAACAAACCATTTAGACATTGATACCATTGAATGGCTAGAACAGTTTTTAATGAACTTCAAAGGGGCAATTGTATTTGTCAGCCATGATCGTGGCTTTATTCAACGCATGGCGACTCGTATTGTTGACTTAGACCGCGGTGTTGTTACGTCTTGGCCGGGCAGTTATCAAGCTTACTTAGACGGTAAGCAAGAGTGGTTAAGAGTTGAAGCTGAAAAAAATGCCCAGTTTGATAAAAAACTTGCAGAAGAAGAAGCTTGGATTCGACAAGGCGTTAAAGCCAGAAGAACCCGTAATGAGGGTCGAGTCAGAGCCCTTAAAGCATTACGCCAAGAGCGTATGGAGCGTTTAAATCGTCAAGGAAATGCCAAAATGGCCGTGTCGGATGGACAACGTTCAGGCAAGTTGGTATTCGATATTCAAAATGTTGACTACAACATTCCAGAAAAAAATCTGGTTAAAAACTTCAGTACCACGGTAATGCGCGGCGATAGAATTGCATTAATTGGCCCGAATGGCTGTGGTAAGTCGACATTAATTAAGTTATTAATCGATCAACTACAACCTCAAGCGGGTGAGATTAAAGTCGGCACCAAGCTAGAAGTTGCTTACTTTGACCAATACCGTGAAGCACTTGATCCTGAAAAAACCGTAGAAGAAAACGTTGGTGAAGGTAAAAGTACCGTTACTATCAATGGCCAAGACCGCCACATATTAAGTTATCTTCAAGACTTCTTATTTTCGCCTATGCGCGCAAGAACGCCGGTAAAAGCGTTATCTGGTGGTGAGAAGAATCGTCTATTGTTAGCAAGGCTATTATTGCGCCCAGCAAATTTAATTATTCTTGATGAGCCAACAAACGACCTTGATATTGAGACCTTAGAATTGCTAGAGTCTCTGCTAACTGATTTTGAAGGCACATTATTAATTGTCAGCCATGACAGGGCATTTATTGATAATACCGTAACAAGTAGCTGGTGGTTTGCGGGTAATGGCCACTGGAGTGAATACGTTGGTGGCTACCAAGATGCTGTTTCTCAGGGGGCTAAATTTTATTCTGAGGAACCTGTAGCTGAATCTGTTGTCGAAACCCCAGTTGTTAAAACGCCAAAACCAGCTAAACCTGCAGAAAAACCAGCCAAAAAGCTGTCATATAAAATGCAGCGTGAGCTAGAAGAATTACCTGCAAAAATGGAAAAGCTTGAGCAGGAAATAGAATCGTTACAACAGCAAGTTAATAACGCTGATTTTTACAATCAACCACAAGAGATTGTGAATGAAACCTTACAGTTATTAGCGCAAACCGAACAAGATTTGGAAACATGCTTTGAGCGTTGGGAAGAGCTTGAGTCATTAAAGTAAAGAATAATAAAACAGGAATAGTTTACATGAAGTTAACGTTAGACAAGGCTTTATCGCTAGTCGCCATGGGTGTATTAGGGGCTATAGGTAGCGCACAAGCCGCTCCTGTGTATGAAATTGTCAACCTCGATGAAGCAACTTACGACTTACGAGGCACCATCGCTGCAACCCGTACCGGTTATGGTATGGGCGTCAATGCTAATGATGAAATGGTTGGGATTTCAAACGGTAAGAAAAACTTATCTGAAGAAGATATCGAAAATGGCATTATTGATATTGAAGATGCACTAAATGGAACTGAAACCATTACGTACAGCATTTTTAGGCCCATTGAAGCGAATAACTTTACCTTTACTGCGGCGGCTAATGCTGCAGAAGCTTGGAAACCTGAGTTTTTTAGTATTGCAGGAACAACACCTCCTGATGAAATTGATGATGAAGGTGAGCAAGTTATCAACTCAGTTGATTCATTTTTTTATGCGATGAATAACAACGATATTAAAGTCGGCGCATATTCAGCTCCAGAAAAAACACTTGAGTATGTTGGAACAGATGAAGACCAAGAGTATTGGTATTATCGCGACTTTGAACTTCGTGGAGTTGCAGTTAGTACCGCACAAGACCCAGCAATAGAGCTGCCTCTTGTGCCACCTTACACCACATTTTCACGTGAGGAAGATGGCGACAAGCCTGCCGCGACTGTTGAGCTAGGTGGCTGGTCTGCTGCTGCTGATGTTAATGAATCTAATATTGTTACCGGCTATGGCAGTACTGAGCTGTCTTCTTTTGCTGAAGATAACGTTAATTCATGTATCGACAATTACGACCCAGATGCAGAAAACCCTGTTCCTGTTGATATCTGTGTGCAAGCCAATCAGTTCCCTGTTAATGGTCGTCGAAATATTCAATATCAAACCCGTGCATTAGTGTGGGATTTAAACAATATTGTCAGTGACGGTAATGCAGCCGTAACCGAGTTACCGCTTGGCTTAACGCCTCCAGATGACTCTAATTTAGTGTATACCGCTCAAGGCTTAGGGATTAATAATAATGCCGATGTGGTTGGACGCTCGCATGTTTACCGTTACGGCGATACTGATAACCTGCGTCAAGATGCCGCTTATTGGAAAAAAGATGCCAATGGTGAGTATCAATATAATTGGATAAACTTTAAAGATAACGACATATTATCGTCAATAGCCTATGACATTAACGATGACGGCTTATTAGTCGGTAGTTACCGTAAATACATTGGCGGCTATTTACGTGATAAATTCTTTATCTTTGATACCAATAACCCTGAAACGTTGCCAATTACCCCAGAAGATTTTAACCCTGGAATATCTGATCTTAGTAGTAAGGCAAAAGATATTAACAACCAAGGTCAAGTAGTGGGTTATATTGAAGCCACTTATGAGAAAGAAAAACCGCGTCCTAAGGTGGGTTTCTTATACAATCATAATGATCAAGAATTCGTCAATATAAATGACCAATTAGTATGTGAGTCAAAAGGTTACGTTTCAACTGGTGATAATACCTGGGAGCGTCATAAAGTCTCAGTACAAGATGGTACCGGTGAAGAGTTAACCTATAACTCTGAAATTTATATTGTTGAGGCTACCAGTATTAATGAAGATGGCACTATTACCGGTACAGCCTTTATTCGTAAGCCCGGTTATCAATATGACGATGAAGGTAACTTGTTAGTTAATGAAGAAAACGGATTACCGTACTTCGCTTTAGATGGCAATGGTGACCCTGTAACGTCATTTTTACCGCGCATGGTAGTTTTAAAGCCAACCAGTGGTGAAGCTTGTACTTACACAGACGTGCCAGAAGAAAAACCCTATGAGCGCAAAGGAGCGGCTAGCTTCGCTTGGTTATTAGCATTGCCGCTATTATGGTTTAGACGACGCTTGGCGAAATAAACTTGGCAGTATTGTTTATGTGATCCATAGACTATGAACTTAAAAAAATCGAGAAAATATTCTCGATTTTTTTTTGGTTTCTGTCTCAATAGTTTAATAATTCTTCGCTAAATTGAAGGTTTTTTTGTGTTGATTTTGGTTAAAAAAGCAGCTATTCATATTGTCCTGAGTTACTAAAACGTAGCCTCAGATTGGATAAATAATAAAGAGGACGCTTGCATGAAAAGACAAAAGAGAGATCGTTTAGATAGAGCTTTTTCAAAAGGATTTCAAGCAGGCATAGGAGGACGCTCTAAGGAACTGTGTCCCTATGCTGGTTTAGACTCTCGTTCACAATGGCTTGGCGGGTGGCGCGAAGGTGTTGATGGAAGGATGAGTGGCCTATTTAATAAATGATCTGCTTTATACGATGTTTATTCAACCACTAGAATTAAAAATGCCCTCAATTGAGGGCATTATTTGAAATGCAAGATTGTGAATTAGAATGTTGAGGTATCGCTAAAAATACCTACTTTTAAATCCGTCGCAGAATAAATTTGACGACCATCAACTTCCATTACCGCGTCAGCAATACCCATAACTAACTTACGATGAATCGTACGCTTAATGTTAAGCTTGTAAGTGACTTTTTTAGCCTCAGGTAACACTTGTCCGGTAAACTTAACTTCACCTACGCCTAAAGCACGTCCTTTACCTTCAGCACCTTCCCAACCAAGGTAAAAGCCTACTAATTGCCACATCGCATCTAAACCTAAACAACCTGGCATTACTGGGTCAGTGACAAAGTGGCAATCAAAAAACCATAAGTCAGGGGTGATATCAAGTTCAGCAACAATCTCACCTTTACCAAATTCACCACCATTATCATTAATGGTTACAATACGATCCATCATCAACATATTATCGACCGGTAAACGAGGACGATTTGGCCCTAATAAATCACCGTGGCCACATGCGATAAGTTGTTCTTTGGTAAAACTGTTTGCTCTTTCCATTTGTCTTGATACCACTATAGCTAATGTAAGTGGTGACAAGATAGCGAACACGTGTACGCTAAACAACTCCGATCACTAAATAATTCGTAGTTTTGCGAGACATTTAGCCAAAAAGGTTAATTCTACTTCTTCATCTTGGCCAGCTAATCTATCAAGGCGTTGTTGAACCATGCCGTATAAGGTTTCTGCTGGGAAGTCATTATCATCATTCGCTTCACCAGCAGGAATAGCCATTAATAGCTCGACAGCCTGATCCATATGCTCAATAGCATGAATAGTAAACTTACCCTCTGTAACCGCACTAATCACTTCAGGCTCTAAATTGAGTTGCAGTACATTCGCTTTAGGAATGATTACCCCTTGGTTTCCTGTTAAGCCTCTACGTGAACATAAATTGAAAAAGCCTTCAATTTTTTCATTAACGCCACCAATCGCCTGTACATTACCGAACTGATCTAAAGCGCCGGTTACCGCCAAAGATTGCACAATAGGTTGCTCAGCAATTGCCGACATTAAGCAACAGTATTCGGCTAATGAAGCACTGTCGCCGTCGATTTCTTGGTAAGATTGCTCAAACACAATATTGGCATTTAGGTGTAATGGGGCATCACGACCAAAAATTCGGTATAAACAAGCCGATAAAATCATCATCCCTTTAGTGTGAATATTACCGCCAAGCTCTGATTTTCTTTCAATGTCAGCCACTTCACCGTCACCATAGTGAACAGAAGTGGTAATTCTTGCCGGTTCGCCATAAGCATAGTCATTGCTATCAATAACAGTTAAGCCATTAATTTGCCCAACCATAGCCCCTTCAGTTGGCAGATTAATAAATTTATCATCAAAGTTTTGCGCTGAATAAAGCTCTGAACTATTGTGGCGTACTTTTAACTGATGAATCGCTTTAGCCACATGGCTGCTGTTAATTGCACTCGTAGTGAGATTAGCTGCCAAGGCGTTAGCCTGAGCCATCAAATTACGCATGTCTACCATGCTTAGGGTTAACCTTTGTTGATGCTCTACTTGCCTTGCACTAAACCACATTAATGGTAGCAAACTTGATGGCTCAAGAGTAATGCCTTGAGTATTGGCTAAGGTGGCTAACCATTGGCTGTACTGAGTTTCTGTATGTTTGGTTAAGTCAAGCTCGTAACTCATTTCAGCCAGTAACGGAAAATGCTGATTAAATAATCTGTCTTCGCCCTTTAAGTGGCTGAATGAAAAAGCTGAGCCAACTAGAATAATTTTACAGTTGACCGGAATAGGGGCTAACTCTTGATTAATGCGATATTGTCCATCAGCCAGAACTTGTAATAACAGCTCCCAAAGGCCTTCTCGTTTCCAGATTGACTGCAAACAAATAAATACATAATGGTTAGACGCCAGTGCACCAGCAACGTATTGACTACTCTTATCTGTTTTTTGCATTTTACCAATCAAATCATGGCGACGAATTGAGCCGTGCAGGTAGGTAAACAACGAGGTTTGTTTCGCAATAACGCCAACATTTTCACTTGGACGTTGTGGTTGCCATTTAAACTTTATGGCTTGTGGGTCGTCAGTGTTTTTAACGGCAACCAAAAATTGATCACTAGGCGTATCAGCTTGAGAACACAATGCATTAATGAATAATGGTCTGTCTACACCCGGGAAGTCAGCTAAAAATAAGTGTTGATGAGTTAATTTAGTCATCAATTTAAAGCTATCGACAACCCTTTCTTGGCCAAGTAGTAAATGGCTCGAATAATAAGTGCTTGGTAATTCACTGGGCACATTAAATTGAGGTGCAAGTTTCGCGCTAGGAAGCAATGTTAAATTCATAAAGTGATAATGAAAGGTTTTCAGAAAGAATCATAATTGAAATAGTAGCATAAAGCGCTATAAAGTCTTTAAATCTATCGGTATATAAATTATCTGTTTATGGTTACAAATCACGCTTTGCAAGCGCTTTAAGCCACTACTGCGGTATGCATGGGGATAATAATTACCCTAAAACACCACTTAGCGGTTAAATGGTGAACATTCGCGCCATTTTTTTCAATTTATAGTTTACAAGCAAACGAGATACTTATATTATTTGCCGCGTTCGGAGAGATGGCAGAGTGGTCGAATGCACCGGTCTTGAAAACCGGCACGGGTTTGTAGCCCGTCTAGGGTTCAAATCCCTATCTCTCCGCCATATTCTAAAGTGAAAAAGCCATTGATAATCAATGGCTTTTTTGCTTTCTAGCATTTGAAAAATCATATTCTCAGGCCAAAAACAGATGACTGAGACATATGTACTTATTTCGCGCCACAAATTGTACCTATTACACCCGCATGGTGTTGCCTACTTATCTACGTGATAAAGGCTTTTCTGCCGACATTAAAGTATCACTTCTTACTAAGCAACGATCTATCGCTATTGGTCGAAACTTAGTGATAGCTGGCATTTTACGGCCTTTAATCAGTAGCTTAACTCCACAATCTAATGCCGATGAGTTTAAAGCTTTAGTTAACATACAGATTAATGATGCCCGACAGGGCTTTATTAGCAAAACTGATACACAAGACGAGCAGGCTAAAGCTATTAGTGAACTGACCTCGTTTATCCCAACTCGACCCACCGAATTGACTGAGACAATTGACTCACATCCCTATCGCACTAATCCAAAGTCAACTAGGGTGGGTAATAGTAAAAATACAATTAAATCAGTGCATAACGTTTCATTGAGTGAGGCGCTAACAAAGTTTATCGCCTCCAAACAAAAGCAGATTGTCTCAGCCTTAACGGTCAAGCAGCTTAATCAACGTATTGGTCACTTTATTGAACGCACTCATTTAGATGATGTCAGTGCGATAACAAGTGCTGAAGCAATGGAATACAAAGACTGTTTATTAGAGGAGGGCAGAAGCCATAAAAGTAACAAAGACTACCTGGCAGCAGTGTCGCAATTCTTTAAATGGTGCAAACTCATGCGCTATACCACTGAAAACCCGTTTGATGAAGTCAAGCTGACTAAACCTGCTAATCAGGCTGGTCACGATTTAGCGCGTCTGCGCTGGCAACCGAGCCAGATTAAGCAGGTTTTAAATTCAACCGCCTTTATCGACAAAAGCCATGACTTTAAATGGATAACGCTACTCATGATGTATGGCGGCTTACGCCCAGCGGAGGCATGCCAGCTACATATTCATGATATTGAAGTTAAAGGCGGTATCGACTTGATGAACATTACTAACGCCAGTGCAGGCCAACAACTTAAAACTGAGCAATCAAAACGCAAAGTACCAATACACCAGCAACTGATTGAACTTGGGTTTATGGATTTTGTAAAAAGTCGCACTGACCGGACATCAAAAACAAAGCCGATATTTAACTATAAACCCAGTCATGATGGTAATTGGTCACATAGCTTTTGCCGTGAGTTTGGCAAATTGCTTGACCAACTTAACTTCACAGCAGGCAAACGCCCAACAGCTTATTCATTTAGACACACCTTTATTGATGAGCTTAAACAAGGGCAAATAGAAGAATCATTAGTGGCACAAATTGTCGGTCACGCTTATCAAAACATCACTTACGGACGTTACGGCAAAAAATTCGATGTCAAAACGCTCAAACCAGTTATAGATAGTATTCAATTTGAGCTAATTATTTCGCCAGAGTTCTTAAAATTAACCTATTAATCGCAAAATCTGAGCGAATTTAAAACCATAAATATGCTCAAAATCACGCAAAGAAAGCGCTGAGAAATCATATTGACGGTGATTTAATAAGAGCAGTTTGTAATCTCTACGGGCAAAAATAATCACTGAAAATGGCTCAAAAATACCTATCCGACACGAAATTAACGACATTAGCGCAAAATGTGACTGTAAATGGCCTTTATCGGGTATAGGGCATCAGACAGGTACGAACAACTGTCAACATTTCACTACAGCAGAGAGCGAGCTGTTTTGGGAATTATTATTTCTCGCTCTCTGGGAGAGTAAAAAATATACAAAAATTGCAGTGTTTAATTACTAGGCTTTTGATGCCCATAAAAATGCAATTAAGCGCGTACAGGCGCTGTTTTTAGGCCATAACTGGCAGGTTTATGACCTTGACAGAGTGTTAATTGAATATTGATAACAACAATAAAAAGCTTTCAAGATTAGCCCACTTAAAAAGTGGGACAAGATAGTAACCCGGTACGCTAGTATCCCACTTTTTGTTCCAAAAAGGTGGGATACTACCTACGGGCAAGGGGAGTACCCCTTAACCCCAACAGCCACACGCTGCGCATGTGAAAAATCAAAAGTGTTAAAGACAAAAGAATCATCACCACTTTCTATATGGTCTGCACTGTTTTTATGAACAGTTATAATGGTGTTTCATCAATTTCTGATAAAAATGGATTGAAAATCGTTCATTAGTTGCATCGTATTAAAAATAGATAAATCATAATCATCTGATTTTATTTGCTTTAATTTTTATAGCTATCAAGGCATATCTTACTTTACGCGCAACCTCGGTTTGTTTTTGTCTGCTTGATACAATTAATTGCTTTACATCAATAAGATAGCAAATGTAGGATGTTATTAATCAATAACTTAAACGGCCGACATTGAATGATACGCCGCTGAATAAGCGTTAGCTGTATAAAGTAATTACAATGGATTCAGTAAAAGAGTATCAAGCTAAGAGAGCCATTTTTATAAAGGTTATTCCACTGTGTTTTACAGTTTTCTTTATATCCTTGGTACTCTCATTCTCTAGCAGTAATTTTGAAGGAACTGGTTCTATTCTAGCCGTTGTCACTATGGCAATTGCGGTGAGTACTCAAATGCTTATAAACAAATGTCCAAATTGCGGTAAAACTCAATTTGGCTCAATCAATTATTATAAATGGCAAAATTATACGTACCAGAGGTTAGGCTTTAAACCCCATGTCATGCCCTTGGTGTAAAGCAAAATTAAATGAGCCGCATAGGCACAGCTAACAAAGCGCTCAAGCTTTGTTAGCTATGAACTGCGTCCAAAGCTTGAGCGTTATACGCTTCAATTGGCAAATGGTGAAATTAAGTTATAATTTCATTCCGTCTAAATTCAGAACTAATAATAAATAAGAGATATTACAGAGAATGGCTAAAGCAAGAAGTATTGAAGAGCAAGTAGAGGATATAGCCAAGAAGCAACTTGACGATATAGGTTATTTTACTAAAACAGAAGACATTAATAGTGAAATTGACAATGCTTTAATGGCTGGACCTAGTAAAAGTGGTGGTTCTGGTCGTAACTTTCCTGATATAAAACTATTAATTGATTTTGGTGACTTAAACAAAATACCAGTCATGATTGAGGTTAAAGGTAGTAAAGGAAAGTTAATTAAAACTGATAAAGATGGTGGAATAGAAAATAAAAAGAAAGATATGACACCTAATTTTAGTAACATTCAGGGATATGCCGTTAATGGTGCTGTTCATTATGCAGAAACAATAATTTCTTTTTCAAAATCTTTTAAAGAAGTAATAGCTATAGGCATAAATGGATATCAAAGGGAGGGGGAAGGAATAGTTACAGAGTATGGTGTCTATTATTTATCATCCGAGAACTTAGGTATTCCAAAAAAAATTGCAGATTATTCAGATCTAAGTTTTCTTAATGAAGAAAACTTAGATGATTTAAAAAGTAAAATTGAGAATATTGGCTTATCAGAGGATGAAATTGAAGCAAAAGCGTTTGAGTATGAAAATCAGATCGAAACCAAGCTAAAGGCTCTTAACCAAGTAATGCAAGATGATCTTCAGGTGTCGGTTGGCTCAAGAGTTGAGATTGTCGCTGGTTTGATAATGGCAGGATTAGGGGTAAAAGATGTAATCTCTCCACTTCAAATTACAGAGCTTAAAGGTGAAAAGGGGAGTAAGACGCATGATGGGTGTGTCATTATTAATAAGATTGATTCTTTTCTAGAGGAAAGAAAGCTTCCTGTTGAAAAGAAAGATATGATAATTAATGATTTGTCACGAGTATTTATCTATTCAAAATTGTGGGAGCCCAAAAATGGTGAAAGCAAGCTAAAACGCATTTATATAAGAGTATATGAAGATATTATACCAATATTTAATACTGCAAGGCATTTGGATTTTACTGGGAAATTATTCAATGTATTAAATGAATGGGTTGATATTCCTGATAGTGATAAAAATGATGTTGTACTTACTCCTAGGTATATAACTCAACTCATGGCTAAATTAGCTTTAGTGAATAAAGATAGTTATGTGTGGGATTATGCGACTGGATCAGCTGGTTTTTTAATTTCATCAATGAAACTAATGATTCAAGATGCACAAGAAAGAATTAAAAGTAAAGCAGAGTTAGATAAAAAAGTTGGACAAATAAAGTCCAAACAACTATTAGGAATAGAGAAGCGCTCAGACATTTATATGCTTGCAGTTCTTAATATGATTTTAATGGGAGATGGTTCTTCTAATATTCTGCATAAGGATAGTCTTAAATATCGAGGAATATATGAACAAGGTACCGAAAAAGACACCAAGTTCCCTGCAAATGTTTTCCTGCTTAACCCCCCTTACTCTACAGAAGGAAAGGGATTTATATTTGTAAAAAAAGCACTTAATAGCATGACTTCAGGTAGGGCTGTAGTGCTGATACAGGAGAATGCTGGCGGAGGATATGGCTTACCTTATACAAAAGAAATATTGGAAAAAAATACACTAGTGGCAAGTGTTAAGCTCGCTGACATTTTTAAAGGAAAAGCAGCAGTACAAACAGCAATATATGTATTTGATGTAGGCATTCCACATAATACAAAGAAAATAGTAAAGTTTATCGATTTTACTAATGACGGTTACCTAAGGTTAAACAAGAAAAAGTCTAACCAAAGTAGGAACTTAAGAGATACTGGTAATGCTATTGAAAAGTATGAGGAAGTTGCTAATTTAGTTTTGTTTGGAGCATCTTATTTGAACTTATTAGATAAGACTGAATATATCGAAGATACCATATCGCTTAATGGTGATGATTGGACTTTTAGCCAACACGTAATTCATGACAGCAAACCAGATCTTTCAGATTTTGAAAAATGCATAGGTAATTTTCTTTCATGGAAGATTAACCAAATGATAATGGGTAAAATCATCAAACAAAAAGTCGATATATCACGCTTAACCGCACAAGAAAATGAAGCTATTAAGGCTATAAGTACTGACAATTTAAAGTATTGTGATGTTGAAGTTAAAAAGCTTTTTGAAGTTAAGCCCACTAAAACTTATGGTTTAACAAACCCCGACCTTTATCGAATAAAAGGTACTACGCCTGTATTGTCTAATGCTTCAGTAAATAATGGCATTGGTGGCTATAACGGAATGGATACCAATGAAAAAGGTGGGATATTAACTTTTAGTGATACAACTATTGGTGCAGAAACCATATTTTACCAACCATTTGATTTTATTGGTTATTCTCATGTGCAAGGTATGTATCCCTTAGATGAGGAAAAATGGACGGAAGATTCACTTCTTTATTTTGTTGTTGCTCTAAAAAAAGCTTCAGGTGATCAATTCGATTTTAATAACAAGTTTACAAGGCAAATCGTTAATAAGATCAAAGTTAAACTTCCTATTAATAACAAAGGTGAAATTGATTTTGTAATGATGGAAAACCTAGTAAGAGCAATTAAAAAAGATTCGCTCAAAGGTATTGTGTAGAGATGCGTATCAAGTCGTTTAAAAGGACAAAAACAGTTGGTTTTGCTCCTTCGTTGCTTATTTTAGCCAACTATTTTGTTGCCTGTTAACAGGGTGTTAATCATTGACAACCTACTCAATAAATACTTAAATATCATATATCGACTACGAATGTTCACTACCTGAAACGTGATTTTTCGATTAGTTATTGATTTTAATGTATTTTAAATTTTATTTATGGCGAAGTTCTGGGGTTCAAATCCCTATCTCTCCGCCATATTAAATACGAGAAAAGCCGTTGATTATCAACGGCTTTTTTTGTTTTTGATTTCAAAAAGGCTTTCTGAGAGGATTGACTCAGACAATGTACCTGCATTTTACATGAGCAGAGCCCTCAATACTGTGTATTTCACACGTATCTGTTTAGCCAAGTCACTTCGTGATAAAGGCTTTCCTTTTGATGTTAAAGCGCATTACTCGTTGCAATAGAATACTTTATTGAATCAGGAACATTAACTTTGTAAGGGACTCTATATTGCATAATTGTCTTTCAAATTCCTGTTGCAGTCCTTGCGATTCGGCACTGGATGAGATTAATTAAATATTCTTTTATAAATTAATTATTTTGAATCCAAAGCCTCGCTAGTCGGGGCTAGAGTTAAACCAACGCAGCAATATATTTGCTCTCAAATCTAAGGCAATGGAAGCCTGTTTTATTGTGCTCTATGAAAATACTCGTTTGGCACCAAATTCAATTGAGTGAACTGATCAGGACTGACGCCGTGGCAATTCAGATTGATGTTTCGTTGGTAAATCATTGGCGGAATACTGGTAATGTTTCATCGGAAGCGTGGAAGCTTTGTTGTGGACAATGGGTAAAGCAGGTGAGGAATATACAGTATTTATTAAACACTCCCTATTGCTAGTCGCTCACTACAATTGAAGAATATAATTATGATCGGCCACATGAATCTCTGAATGATCTACCGCCCAAGCATTATGAACGGTTAAATGATGAAAACTCTCAAAAATATGATTGATATAAGGGATGATGACAGTCTGTATTCATTGTCCACTAGCCATTTTTGTTTTTTGTGCAGTCAATATAATTACAGAGTTTTTAGCTATGACAAATGTGATTAAGGTGATAGGAACAATGTGTTTTTAAATTCCATAAAAACTCATTGTTAATTAGTTAAGAATAAATTTTTATGCTTGGGTTTAATTATAATAAGCGGCTTCATGAGCTCGCTGATGAGCCGAACACAAGGTGCCATAACAAATGCAAACGTGTTGATAAGGTATTTTGGGTTTAAAACTAAATATTTGACCTTTTAAGCTTATAAAATATGTGACCACATGATTATGATTTTGTTGGTGCATTAAACTTGCGGTGCAAATGGGTAACATCGACTTATTATTGGTACCTTTTTGCAACAACGCTGTGTAAGTAACTGTTTTTTTTGTGGCTTTAAGCTTAACGGTGCGCAAACAATTTTCACACATTATTCAATTTGTTAATTCCACAAATTAATTATTGTGTAAGTTGATTTTGATCACATATATTCTTCCTCGTTCTTAGTGTTGAACAAAATAATTAAATAAAAATAATGATTTAAAAGGAAGTTATATGAAAGTCACAGTTGCTGTTCTTACTGCGGGTCTAATGTTGTCACCTTTCTAAATGTTTAAGATTTTAATTCAGACTAAACAGGTTTATTTGCTTGAGGGCTAGGTTGCTAAATTTGCTTTTAAAAAACGCAAGTTTTTGGCCTTAGTTCATCTAGTTTTGTGCATTCAATTAAGGAAATTTATGAAAGCGTTATTCGTTAGCTTTGTGGTATTTTTGTTGTCAGCTTGCTCTGAGAATGATTCTGGTGAAAAGTATTGGTACAGTGACATAGAATTCGAGCACCCTGCAATGAAGAAATGCTTAATCGGTTGGATTCATGAGTATGGCTATGAAAAAGTTGAAGATGTTACTGAACTCTTTTGCTCAAGAAATGGTATTGACTCCATAGCCGGTATTGAACAGCTATATAATCTTAAAGAGTTTGGCTTGTCATATGTTGCATTAACGGAGTTAGCTCTTCCGGGTAACCCAAATTTAGAGTCGATAAATATTCGCTTTAGCCCATATTTAAAATCTGTGGATTTATCTCATAATCAACAATTGAAAGTAATTTTTTTAAATTATAATGCAATTGAACATGTAAATTTGTCTAACTTGCCAGATTTGAGAGTGGTCGATCTAACGACTAACATGTTGAAAGAAATCTCTCTTAGTGGAACGGATGTTCAGCATCTTAACTTAAGTGGAAATTTGCTAGAAGAGCTTCATTTTGATGGTGTTAGAAATATTAGTGATTTACGAGTTGATGGGAATCCTTTAGTAAAATTAGAACTCAGTAATTTATTTGAATTGACATCACTCTTTATGAGGGATACAGACATTTCAGAACTTGACCTAACAAATAATTATGAGTTGAGTGGTTTGGTTGCTAATAACAGTAATATTACTTCAATCAGATTCGATAGCAATCCCAAAATGAATGCAGTGCATTTATTAGATAACCCCCTAGATGAAAATACCATTAAATATTTAGATACCATAGATTGGATACCTATTCTTCATTATTAAAATTAAATATATTTAAAATTGTACTTGTTGATGCAATTTGAGGGGGAAAGCTTATAGTTTCTATTACTTCCCCCTCAACAACCTGATTTATCTTAGTGTAAGGCGTAAAGAACTTATTAATCATGGTGTTACGTTATTGGCGTTAAACAGATTTAGTTATAGTTTTCGCCTTTGGATGTCTAATGACGCTGTTTTAAATCCAACTATAAAATTATCAAAGAGTTCTTGAGCTGCCACCTGTCCTATATGTCTTGTTAAATAGAAAATCTATCATGAGGTTATTTTAAAAAGTTTAAAATACTCACATCTTATCAATAAACCCATTAAATTCGGCTTGAAGGTCGGAAGTTAGTACCGTTCGACCTGCTTGAGAGCCTTTTTCGGAAAATACTAAATTACATTAAATATTAATTCCTATTCAACGACTTGGCATGTAATGTAAACATAAGTTAATGTTGAATGATATTCTGAGTAAAAGGTGGGATGAGTTAATGTATATCGAATTAGCGATTTTAGCTGCGTTTACCCTGTGTTATAGCCTTGTGGCGGGGCGGTTTGAGCGCTCAATGATCTCAGGGCCTATGGTGTTTGTGGTTGTGGGTTTTGTATTGGGGCCTTCTGTTTTAAACTGGATTGGTCAAGGTATGGATGGTATGGCGATTCGTATTTTTGCAGATATTACTTTGGCCATCGTATTATTTTGTGATGCATCAAATTCTAACCTTAAGGTACTGAAAAATCATATTAATTTGCCTACGCGAATGTTGTTATATGGGCTACCGGGTTCCATTATGCTGGGTTTTGCGGTGGGGTATTTATTATTTCCTGATCTCACTATATTTGAAATAGCCGCGTTAGCTACGATGTTAGCGGCAACCGATGCTGCGTTAGGTAAAGCGGTGGTTTCAAGCCCGGTTGTACCTGCTAAATTACGTGAAGGGCTAAATATTGAAAGCGGATTAAACGACGGTATTTGTGTGCCTATTTTATTGGTGTTTCTTGCTCTTGCTGCAGGGAGTGTCGCAGAAGGTGAAGTATCTGAACTTGCAGTGCACTTTTTGGTTGAAGAACTAGGTATAGGCCTAGCGGTAGGCTTAGGCGTAACGTTTATTGGTGTTAAGTTAATTAAATGGAGCCATAGTAAAGGGTGGATTACTGATGTATGGAGCCAAAATATTGTATTGAGTTTGGCGCTTTCAGCTTTTGCGTTATCACAGGAGTTGGGTGGTAGTGGTTATATTGCTGCATTTTCTGGTGGTTTATTGTTTGGTTATTTGTGCCAAGAACATAAGCATAAGCTTTTGCTTCCTACCGAAGGCATTGGCGAGATTATGGCATTGTTAACCTGGTTCTTATTCGGCGCTTTAATTATCGGCAAAGCATTTCATGAGTTCACTTGGACCATGTTAATTTATGCTCTTTTAAGCTTAACCATTATCCGTATGTTACCTATTTTTTTAGTGTTGGGTAAGAAAGGGGGCAACGTGTCATCTAGGTTGTTTTTAGGTTGGTTTGGCCCTAGAGGACTGGCATCAATTGTATTTGTGATTATTATGCTGGATAAAGACTTGCCAGGCGGCGAGTTTATTGCAATGACGGTAATGTGTACCGTATTTATTAGCCTGATTGCTCATGGTATGTCAGCACAGCCGCTGGCAAAATGGATTAGTAAACGGGCTGATTAACCATAAAATAAGAGTTGAGAGAGGATCTCAACTCTTAATACATCATAAATTTAACTGTTTACCTTTAAGCCTGTTGTGCCAGAATGAATTCGATTAAACCTGTTAACTTCACGTTATAAATGCTGTTCTAAAAATTTTGCTAATTCACGATAAAAGGTTATTCGATTTTCCAGCTTACTAATTTGATGGCCTTCATCTGCGAACCTTAAATAAGTAACAGGGATATTTTTCTTCCTTAATGCTTGCACCATTTCATCTGACTCTGTCACTGGATCTCTAGGATCATTGACACCATGCTGAAAAAACATTGGAGCGGTTATTTTATTCACCGTGTTAATTGGAGAGTTAGCTTCATAAAACTTCTGCCATTTTGTGTCACGAATGTCGCCATATTCAATAAGATCAGAAGCCTTAAGTGATGGATGAGCCGTTTGTAATGCTCTAACCCAGTTTGATACCCCCACGAATGAAGCTCCGGCTTTGAAGCTGTTTGAATATAACCCCATTACAGCATTCACCATATAACCACCATACGAACCACCTATTGCTGCAGCACGTTTAGCATCAACTCTGTCGTCATTTTGAAGGTAATTTAGCGCATCTACTAAATCTCGAACACTGTCTAAACGCTTTTCTTGATTATCAAGGCGGGCATAAGTTTTACCGTAACCCGTTGACCCGCGGACATTTATATCAAGTACGGCAATACCTTTGCCTAATAAATATTGAGCCAATGGACGCCAACCTGCAACAGCTTGGGCGGTTGGACCACCATGAATGCTGACAACCAGCGGTGCTTTCGCCTTTGTTTTGTTGTGAGGAATATAAAGTAGCCCATGAATAGTCACCCCGTCCTGAGCAGTGAATGAAATGGCTTCAGCTTTAATCATTTCATTAGCAGCAATGCCTGCCAGTTGCGATTGAATTAATATTGTTGATGACAGTGTGGTTAAATCTACAATATAAACCTCACTGGGTGATTGGTAACTACTGGCATTGACCACAAGTTGATTATTGTTGTCACTACAGTCAAAGCCATAAGTTCCTGCCGGTAAGGGGATTTTTCGTTTATTACTGGGTTGCTGTAGGTTTTTCACATATAGGTTATAAAAGCCGTTATCATTTTCAGTCCAAACAATAAATTGATCGTTACTGCAAACGGCTAGATTCTCAATTTCATGATCACTTTGTTCAATAACGGTAGTATTTTTTGTTTTTACATCAACAAAAATAATGCGCTTTTTATCAACATCTAAGTTGGTTGAAGTATAAAAGCCGCTGCCTTTTTTATTCCATTGAATACTGCCAAAATAGGCTGAAATATCAGGTTTGAACAACGTGGTGACTTCACTGGTATTGGTATTAAGTAAATAAAGGTTATTGGCATCTTCGCCTCGTACTTCCGACATAATGAAATTATTAGCTTTGGGCTGCCATGCACTGGGGTAAAAGCCAAACTCTGACTGGAACACTAATTTAGTCGAATTATTGTTGAAGTCGTATAGGTATAAGTCAAAATCTCGGCCATTTCGTTCTGTTGAGGCATAGCTAAACTTATCGCCTGACTCATTAAATGTTCCCATAACACGATAATCTTCAGAATGGGGCAAAATCACCGATTCTTGCTCGCCATCAATACTAATGAAATAGAAGGCTTCTTTTTCATCACCATCATTATCTGAACTGTACAGAATATTTTGTCCATCAGGGTGCCATCGATAACTTTGAACACCATTACCAAAGGTTAACTGCTTAGTTAAACCCGTTTGTAATTGCTTTACCCACACTTGCGGTTGGCCGGTCACTCGGTCTATATAGGCAATATGAGACGCAGGTTTATTAATCGAAACCTGATAAACACCACGAGTGAGTAAAAAACGAGTGATATCAATAGGACGTTGGCTTGCGGTACCAATCTTTAAAGGCACCGAATCTGGGGTGTCTTGTGGATATGGCCAAGGGTCTTTATTAGCTTCATTAGCCGATAACGAAGTGGTTCCAATCATTGATATTATAAAAATAAAATGATGGAATTTATTGTGCAGATAAAACATAAAAAATCCTTTTCAATGAGGAGCCGTAGCCATTTGGCAATAACTATAGACCAGTAATATGATTTAGGCGTAAAAGGTTCTACCTAGCTAAAACATTCTATTAAACTATCATCGCTAAATATCAACGATATTTTGAATTTTTTATGTCATTTTGTTTGTGTAAAGGTATTGTTTTATCTTGGTGTTTTAGATCATTAGGGAGATTAGATGAACAAAGGAATTAGTAAACAAAAACAACCACATTTGAGTGTAGTAAAAGCCGTGCTACTTGGGTTATATCTGATTTCGGCCTGCTTAAATGCGAATGCTGGGGTTAACTCTCGTCATTATTTCACTATACAAGGTGAAGTCTTTTTTGGCCATTTTACAGCTCAGCAAGGGCTGAGAGTTTATAACTATTCATATTCGCCACAAGACGACATCGTGAAGAATAAACTGGGCAAACATTTTATGACGCAAAAATACTATGACGGCATAAACCAAGATAATATTGTTATGCCCTTCGGGGTAGAGCAAGTTAACACCTTAGCCAGTTATGAATGTACGCCAGAATGTGGCGCCACTGTTGAGTTGGCTAAAAATGCTCAACCTCCGTTATTGATGTGGACTGGAAAACTGGATGTAAAGCTAAATGCAGCAATACAGTGTTATGTGAATGAACAACAAAATGAAGCTATAACTAAACAAATAGACGCCGCCGTAACAGATTTCTTTAAACCATATTTTCCAAAAACTCCCGCTAATTACGCCTATAAAATAGTTGAACAAACTTGCCACAGTTTTAAAACTAATGAAGGGGAGGTGAGCGAAATTACCGTTGCCATTAATGTACACCATCAACCGCACCAAGATATTTACCAAGATTTACAATCCTTTACTCCTGTTTTTATTTTTAAAATTATAAACAATCAGTTATTCGCAGTGAATACGGTTCTATCAAGGGAATGTTGTGGCTTTCACACTGGCGAAAACAGCTTTATAAATTCAATCGTATCTATAAACGACTATGAAGTTGTTGTCTATAAATGGGTAGGATTAGAAAATCAAGGATACTCAATGGAGCCACTGGCAACATATTTTAATACTAATACTAAAAAATAGGGCGGTGAGTTTTGCGCATTTATTGAGTTGCTTAAAGTGCTATTGTTTGAATAAAAAACAAAATGCACCAATTTTAATCACTTGATAATAAAATTATAAATAACCACTTTACAGCAAAAGGCCACTGTCTTATTATCAGCGCCGTTCGGAGAGATGGCAGAGTGGTCGAATGCACCGGTCTTGAAAACCGGCACGGGTTTGTAGCCCGTCTAGGGTTCAAATCCCTATCTCTCCGCCATATTATAAAGTGAAAAAGCCATTGATAATCAATGGCTTTTTTGCTTTCTAGCATTTGAAAAATCATATTCTCAGGCCAAAAACGGATGACTGAGACATATGTACTTATTTCGCGCCACAAATTGTATCTATTATACCCGCATGGTGTTGCCTGCTTATCTGCGTGATAAAGGCTTTTCTGCCGACATCAAAGTATCACTCCTTACTAAGCAACGTTCTATCGCTATTGGTCGAAACCTAGTGATAGCAGGCATTTTACGGCCTTTAATCAGTAGTTTAACCCCACAATCTAATGCCGATGAGTTTAAAGCGTTAGTTAACAAACAGATTAATGATGCCCGACAGGGCTTTATGGGCAAAACTGATACACAAAACGAGCAGGCTAAGCCAGTTAATGAACTGACCTCGTTTATCCCAACTCGACGCACCGAATTGACTGAGACAATTGACTCATATCCCTATCGTTCAAACCCAAAGCTAACTAGGGCTGATGGCAATAAAACGTCAATTAAATCAGCTGAAAACATCACATTAAATGATGCACTAACAAAGTTTATCGCCTCTAAGCAAAAGCAAATTGTCTCAGCCTTAACGGTAAAGCAGCTTAATCAACGTATTAGTCACTTTATTGAGCGCACTCATTTGGATGATGTGTGCGCTGTGACTAGCGCTGAAGCAATGGAATACAAAGACTGTTTATTAGAGGAGGGCAGAAGCCATAAAAGTAACAAAGACTACTTGGCAGCAGCGTCGCAGTTTTTTAAATGGTGCAAACTCATGCGCTACACCACTGAAAACCCGTTTGATGAAGTCAAGCTGACTAAACCTGCTAATCAGGCTGGTCACGATTTAGCGCGTCTGCGCTGGCAAACGAGCCAGATTAAGCAGGTTTTAAACTCAACCGCCTTTATCGACAAAAGCCATGACTTTAAATGGATAACGCTACTCATGATGTATGGCGGCTTACGTCCAGCAGAGGCCTGTCAGCTGCATATTCATGATATTGAAGTTAAAGACGGTATCGACTTGATGAACATCACTAACGCCAGTGCAGGCCAACAGCTCAAGACAGAGCAATCAAAACGCAAAGTACCGATACACCAGCAACTGATTGAACTTGGGTTTGTAGATTTTGTAAAAAGTCGCACTGACCGGACATCAAAAACAAAGCCAATATTTAACTATAAACCCAGTCATGATGGTAACTGGTCACATAGCTTTTGCCGTGAATTTGGCAAATTGCTCGACCAACTTAACTTCACAGCAGGCAAACGCCCAACAGCTTACTCATTCAGGCACACTTTTATTGATGAGCTTAAACAGGGGCAAATAGAAGAATCATTAGTGGCACAAATTGTCGGTCATGCGTATCAAAACATCACTTACGGGCGATACGGCAAAAAGTTTGATGTTAAAACGCTTAAACCAGTCATTGATAGCATTCAATTTGAGCTAATTATTTCGCCAGAGTTCTTAAAATTAACCACTTAATCGAAAATCTGAGCGTATTGAGTGCCCATAAATAGGCTCAAAATAACGCAAAGAAAGCGCTGAGAAATCATATTGACGTTGATTTCTTAGAGACTTTTGTCATCTCTACGGGCAAAAATAATCACTGAAAATGGCTCAAAAATACCCATCCGACACGAAATTAACGACATTAGCGCAAAATGAGACTGAAAATGGGCTTGTAGCGGGTTTAAGGCATCAGTCAGGTTCGAACAACTGTAAACATTTCACTACACCAGAGAGCGAGCAGTTTTGAGAAATGAAATGTTTCGCACTCTATGAGAGTAAAAAATATACAAAAACTGCTGTATTCAATTCTTAGCTTGTTTATGCCCATAAAAATGCAACTAAGAGCGTAGAGGCGCTGTTTTTAAGCCCTAATTGGCAGGTTTATCTCATCGACGGGGTGTTAATTGAATATTGATAACAACAATAAAAAGCTTTCAAGATTAGCCCACTAAAAAAGTGGGACAAGATAGTAACCCGGTACGCTAGTATCCCACTTTTTGTTCCAAAAAGGTCGGATACTAGCTACGGGCAAGGGGAGTACCCCTTTGAACCCAACAGCCACATGCTGCGCATGTTAAAAATCAAAAGCTTGAAAGACAAAAGCTTCGCGTTTGATGAAGAGTATGGTGCGCTAATAAACCGCTTAAGAGCCATGTTGAGCCGTAGCGTTAACATGACTTCTCGTTATGTAAATCAAAAAATTCTCGGTTATCTAGGAACTCGGTTGCACCTAGCCAAAAGGGTAATTGATTTACAATGTTTAAGCTGGTAAGTTGCTAAAATTATTAATAAATCTGAAAAGTGGTTTGTTACTGATTGATACCTATGGGTGCTTATCGGAATTACCGCTAATACGCTGTTATGCTCTAAGAGGGAACCGATGAACCAAAATCAATTAAATCAAGTAAAAGGTCATATTGAGACGTTTTCAACTATAGATATAGCTAGGCTAGTTGCATCTAAATATGGCAATAACGCAAATTTGTCAGATGTTAAAATTGGTGAATATTCTGCAAAAGAATATGTGTCGGTCTTAAGAAAAGTTTTTGCCCAATTTAGAGAAGAAATTGATAGTTCTTACGCAAAGGCATTACCATTCCAGTATCACTTCCAAAATGAATATGGTAATGGAAATTTACATCAAGACCTCGCAAATCTTTTATCCCAAATAAATGCCCAAAATTTTCCTGCAAGTATTCCTGCTCTTAATAAGCTTATTCATTACCAAGCAGTAAATGGATTTTGGGAAAAATCAAAGCGAAAATACTTTCGCTCGTCAGAAGTTAGCGTGCAAGAAGATAAAGATCGTATCGATCTCGTTTCTAAGCATGTAGAAGAATCCTCCGATAGGTTATCTGATTTAATATTGGAAATAGATGATAAAAAGGATGAGTTAACTAGATTCATTAAATCTAAAGCGAGTGAGCTCAGTGAAATAGAATCTTTATTAACTTCAGCTAGGCAGCACACGAACGAAATTACGGAAATACATACTAAATCGGCTACTCTTGAGGAAAGAATAAACTCCTTGCTGGAGCAAGCAGAAGACAAAAAAATATCTATTGATGATCTGGTCGACAATATGAAAAAGTTGTTGTCGGAAATGTCTACTCTTTTAGTTGACAGTAAATCATCAAATGAATCTCGTCAAAAATCGTATGATAAATTAGAGAAGGCTTTCACTGAAAAATTATCCTTCGTTGAAGAAAAACGAGAATATTTTGAGGAGAGAAATCAATACCTTGATGACCTCATCGAAAGGGAAGTTGGTGCGTCTTTATTTGAAACATTTAAGCACCGAAAAACAGAATTGATAAAATCAATAGTTTTTTGGAAATGGGCAGTGCCCATAACAGCAATTGCTACAATAGTGTGGATATTCGTTCTTTTCGGCAACGGTGATTTAAATGGATTATCTTGGCAGGTTATTGCAATCAATTCTCTGAAGGCTCTACCTGCCGTTGGTCTACTACTATTTTCCATCTCGCAATATGTTAAAGAGCGTAATTTTCAAGAGGAATATGCCTTTAAATCTGCTGTAGCTCTAACTGTGAATTCCTATGCTGAGCAGCTAGAGGACGCAACAAATAAAGACAAAATGATAATGGAGTCGGTTGGTCAAATATATGCGAGCCCAATCCATCATAAGAGCAACTCAAAAAATGAAAGTTCGATATCTTCTGCAACAAAAGAATTGGTTGACGCAGTGAAATCGGTATTACCATCAAAATGAACATAACAAACGCGTGTAGTCGGACTGGTTTACCGTTGCTCCCCAAGCCAGTCGCAAATGCGAGGGTTAATCATTGACAACCTTCGCATAAAATACTTAAATGTCATATATCGACTACGAATGTTCACTACCTGAAAGGTGATTTTTCGATTAGTTATTGATTTTAATGTATTTTAAATTTTAATTATGGCGGATTTCTTGGTTTCCTCTTTCTAAGTTCGCTATCTCTCCGCCATATTAAATACGAGAAAAGCCGTTGATTATCAACGGATTTTTTTGTTTTTGATTTCAAAAAGGCTTTCTGAGAGGATTGACTCAGACAATGTACCTGCTTTTTAGCCAACAATTGCAGACACTTCAATGGGCGCTATATTTATCAAGGGAATGATGAAAAGTAATCTAATATCTATTTCGATTGTGATCGGGTGTATTATCCTCGGAGGCTATGCCTATGACATGCATAAATTCGATGAACTGTTGCAAGTCAAAAATATGCAAAAGTCTCAGTTACTTGTAAATACCATTAATCTTGAGTTACACCTTTCGCTCAAAGAGTCTTTAAATAAAGGTGATATGCAAGAAATATCAGATACTGTCGATTTACTCATCACCAACATGTCTCAACATCTTGAAGACCAAATGTCAGAAGTTGACTTATCTCCAAAGCAAGAAGAGCGTATAAAAAATGCTCTTAACGGTGTTATTTTACCTTGTGAACAGATAGAACAAGCAAATTAACCTGATTAGAGCTTAGGTCTGTATTACTTCGTTACTCAGTTTAACCAAGTATTTACCCGCCTTTTTTAGGGGTAACATTTGATGCTCACACTTTCTCCGCCATATGTATAGATAAAGCCCCATCAGAAATGATGGGGCTTTTTTGCGCTTAACTGGTTTTGCTGTTTTCTAGTTCGGTTAACTTATCGGCTATAGCTTCTGCCTCAGCCGTGAGCATCGAATAAGATTTAATATCCCCCTTTCTTTGTGCATGCATGGCTTGTTCAAGCTTGGTTTCGTAAGCTTTGGTTAACTTTTTTATGGGATTCGTTTTAAATATTGAAAACATGTCAATGACTCTTCAACTGTGGTGGCTTTACATTACGTAACGTATTGCATGCTGGTTTAGTTTATATTGAATGTTTTATAAGCTGTTTAATGAGTTTATTGAGCATTATGCTTACCAGTCGCACAGTGGAATTATGCTTGCTACTTAATAAATGCGTTATTTGAAAGGAGTGGGTTATGTATAAGGACGTAATAGATTTTTGGTTTACTGAATTATCACCTAAGCAATGGTGGCACAAAGACCCTGAGCTTGATTCAATCATTCAGCAGCGGTTTGAAAAGTTACTGTTAAAGGCTAAGGCAGCGGAGCTGTTTTCTTGGCGTGATTCGCCTTTAGGGAGTTTGGCTGAGGTGATAGTGCTCGATCAATTTTCGCGTAATATTTACCGTGATAAAGCCGAGGCGTTTGCCTGTGACGCTATGGCGTTAGTCTTGGCGCAAGTTGCTATTTCAAAAGGGTTTGACCAGCAGTTACCGGATGAACAACGGGCATTTTTATATATGCCATTTATGCATAGTGAGTCTGCAATGATTCATGTTGAAGCGGTTGAGTTACTTAGCCGTTTATCGAATAAAAATAACTTAGCGTTTGAATACCAACATAAAGCAATTATTGATAAGTTTGGTCGTTATCCACATCGTAATAATATTTTACAGCGTCAATCAACGGCGTTAGAACTTGAGTTTCTTCAGCAACCTAATTCAAGTTTTTAATGTTCATTAAAAGTTCTATTGTTACTCGTTTAACGTTGTAGCAAGATTGGTTCTATAGAATTGATTTATCGCGTTTTGTGTTAATAACTAACACAAGCCGCGATTGTTTTTAGAGATGCATTTAGTACTCACGATTTAGCATTCACACTTTGGCATTTATGCCCAAATTACTGCGACACCTTGATTAAATTAAACGACTTTCTCACAAAGCATGATGACATTGCTGATAAAAGCCCACTGTAATCAAGATTGAATTTCACCGTTTGCCCTACCATAACTGATTCTGTTGATGTTTCAATAATCAAGTGGTCACTGGTTGATGACATGATGGTCATTCCGTCTGGTGGCGTTAACCCTGCTATACATACGTCTTGTCTGCCTAATGCGACAATGATTTGTGATACACAGCCTCTATCTAAAATCTCCTCTTTTTCGCCAAAGGCATTGGTTCCTCTTTTTCCCCAAGGTAAAGATGGTTTTATTTTAGATTCAATCACTTCAGCGGTTAAGGTAATGGCATTAGTGTGTAAGCCTGTAATCTGATGTTGTGTTAATGAATCAAAGCCAAGAAAGATGGCTTCACCTATTCTTAGATGGTTAATTCTGGTTGCTCGGGTGTTATTGAGCGCCCAATCAATCGAAGCCGTATTTCCGCCTGAAATCATCTGGAATTTGAGTTTGAATTTAGCCTCAAGCTCATCGGCGATTTTTGAAAGTAATGCCATTTTTTCATGGTCAGTTGCAATACCATATCGACAAGCGAGGTTAGTACCAATGCCCATTATATTGATATTAGGTAATGTGACGATCTGCTGAATAAAGCCAATCAATCGTTCTGGCATAACGCCTTCTCTTAGATCGCCGAGTTCAACCATGATGATTATTTTGTGGCAGGTATTAGTTAATTTGGCGGCTTCAGATAGCTGTTGAATAACATCGACTTCTGAATTTAAACTAATATCGCAATACTTTACCACCTCTGTCACTTGGCTCAACATAGGGGTTCGTATCAGCATTTTAGGTTGTGTAATACCCGCTTGTGCTAACCGTTGAATGTTTTCTAATCTTGAGTCTGCAAATGTTTTCGCTCCGGCCTTAATTAATATCTCCGCTATAAGTGGGTGGCCTAAAAACACTTTAGTCACAGGGGTAACCGAGATGTTCTTTAATCCCAATTGGGTTATTAGACACTGAGCATTATGGAATATTTTGCTGCAATCGATGTCGACTTTGGGAAGTGTCATTCCGTGTTAGCCAGTTTGTCGTTAATTTGAGGATAGGCCTGTTTCACTATGTGCAGTAGTTGTGCTATCGGCTGTGATAATGCATCGGTGACGGGGATGTCAAACTGTTTACTATAGCCGTCTATAAAGGTTAACACTTCGTCTGTTGTCATATCTTGGTGATTAAGAGTAATGCCAATAACTTTTGTGTCCGCAAATGTCTCAATAAGATTGATTTCAGTCGCCGGTGTGGGCATTGGCATATTAGGAAAATCGATTCGGTGTTGGCGTTTGGGCGCGTGTTGTAAAATCACCCCTGTTGGACAACTGCCTCGCAAAATAAAAGAGCTGGTTGAGAACGCAGGATGGCTCAGCGCTCCTTGACCTTCAATAATAATAATATCGGGCTTTTCTACTTGATAGGCTTTGACGATGACAGATTCTAACTCGCCAGCACAAAACTGAGAGGGCACCGCATCCAGTGCAACGCTGTAGGGTGCGCCTTGCATAATACCGGTTTGGCCGGTGGCAATCATTACCACTTTCAGCCCCCTTTTTTGTAATGCATTTGCCAAAATTGTTGCTGTTGTGCGCTTACCTAATGCGCAATCTGTCCCCATAACCGCAATTCTAGGGCAATCAACACTGTGTATGTCGCCGGTAAAGGTATGTAGCTGATGCTTGGTGTTGGGCTTACGTATATCTAAAATGCTGACGCGATTATTCTTACTCGAAGCAATGAATGTTGGGTCATCATTTAAAAACTCATGCAGTCCGTTAATGATATTCATTTTAAGTGACATCGCATTTAAAATAATGTCTTTGTCTTCATTGGTTAACAAACCACTTGAGGGAGCAATACCGTAAATAAAATAGTCTGGGGTGGTTTGGGAATGAATCATGGCCTGCGTTATATTGGCCACTACGGGTATATTATTTGGCGCATTATCTAGCACTTGTCCTGAGTCTAATCCGGCACAATGGCTGTCTATAACCGATAAAATTCGGTAATTTTGAGAATGTCTCACTAATCCATTGGCGGTTTTTCCATCGACTTTGGCGAAGTTAGCTTCGCAATAGATTATCGCGGTGGGTAATTTATGCGGATGAAGCAAGGAGGGGGATTCTTGCTTTTTCAGCTGTGGAACTGTATTCGTTTCTAACGGTTGAACATTGTTAAGTTGATTTAAATTCACTGTCGATTTTGAAAGTGGGGTAAACATAAGTTAAGCCTTGCTGTATGGCTTAGAAGGGCAACTAAGGAGTGCCGAGATGCAAGTTCGGAAAGGAAAAGAAGTCCCTACTAAGCGGTAGGGAGAGATGCCACAGTAACACAGTTAGTGGATAGGTGTTGGTATTTAACCGCAACTCGGGTAAATGAATATATTTAAAAGTTGAGCCTTTCACGAACCCAATAAAAAAGAGCCATTATATCAAATGGCTCTTTTGGTTAATATTATTAGGAGTATTAGTAGGGTTAGGCTTTCATCGATTTCTCGCCTCTAGAAAGGCCCACTACGCCTGAACGTGATACCTCAATAACCTTTGTTACTTCGGCCAATGCATTAATAAAGGCATCAATCTTTTCACTTGGACCTGCCATTTGAATGGTATAAAGGCACGAGGTAACATCCACAATCTGGCCTCTAAAAATATCGGCGGTGCGTTTTACTTCTTCGCGAATATCGCCAATGGCTTTCACTTTTACTAAAGCAAGTTCACGTTCTATGTGGGCGGCTTCAGTAATATTGGCTACTTTTAGAATATCAATTAGCTTGTGCAGCTGTTTTTCAATTTGCTCTAAAATACTTTCATCTGCCAATACGGTAATGTTTAAACGCGATAAGGTGGTGTCTTCTGTTGGTGCTACGGTTAAACTTTCAATGTTATATCCGCGCTGTGAAAATAAGCCAACAACTCGAGAAAGCGCACCAGGTTGGTTTTCAAGTAATACTGAAATAATACGACGCATTAGCTTTTCTCCGTTTTGCTTAACCACATTTCGTTCATCGCTCCACCCCTAATTAGCATTGGGTAAACGTGCTCGGTTTCATCTACGCTAATATCAACAAATACTAAGCGGTCTTTCATTGCTAATGCTTCAGCTAGTTTAGTTTCTAATTCTGCTGGGTCACTGATGGTCATGCCTACATGTCCATAAGCTTCGGCAATTTTTGCAAAATTAGGCACTGAGTCCATATAAGAATGTGAATGGCGACCAGAGTAAATCATGTCTTGCCATTGTTTAACCATTCCAAGGAAACGGTTGTTAAGGTTAATAATTTTAACTGGCGTGTCATATTGTAGTGCTGTTGAAAGCTCTTGAATATTCATTTGAATTGAACCATCACCAGTAACACATACTACGGTTTCATCAGGGAAGGCCATTTTAACCCCCATTGCGGCAGGCAAGCCGAAGCCCATCGTGCCTAAACCGCCTGAGTTAATCCAACGACGCGGTTTGTCGAACGAATAATATAATGCGGCAAACATTTGGTGCTGACCAACATCAGAGGCTACATAAGCATCACCGTTAGTCAGTTTATGTAGTGTTTCAATCACTTGTTGTGGCTTAATTCGGCCAGAGTTGCGGTCGAACTCTAAACACTTTTTCTCACGCCATTGGTTAATATCTTGCCACCATTGTTCAAGTGCTTCAGTGTCGTTACTTGTTTTTGATTCTGCTAACAGTTCAAGCATGGAATCTAAAATGTTTTCTGCCGAACCTACAATGGGAATATCCACTCTGACGGTTTTAGAAATTGATGCAGGGTCAATATCAATATGCAAAATAGTGGCGTTAGGGCAGTACTTTTCAACATTGTTAGTGGTACGGTCATCAAAGCGCACCCCAATACCAAAAATAAGGTCACAGTTATGCATGGCTGTATTGGCTTCATAAGTGCCGTGCATACCTAACATGCCTAAACTTTGTTTATGAGAACCCGGAAAAGCGCCTAAACCCATTAAGGTGCTAATAACGGGAATGTTAAGCTGTTCAGCAAGGGATAAAATTTGTTTATCACATTCAGAAATAATGGCTCCGCCACCGACGTAAAGTACCGGCTTTTTAGCCGCTAGCAGCGCTTGAAGGCCACGACGAATTTGCCCTTTATGGCCTGTTGTCGTTGGGTTATACGAACGCATTTTTACACTTTCAGGGTAAACATAATCATGCAGAAGTTCAGGGTTTAAACAATCTTTAGGTAAATCGATAACCACAGGGCCAGGGCGGCCAGTTGAGGCAATATAAAACGCCTTTTTGACGATCTCAGGAATTTCAGCCGGATTTTTAACTAAGAAGCTGTGTTTTACCACAGGTCTTGAAATGCCAATCATATCGCACTCTTGGAAGGCGTCATTACCAATTAATGAACTTGGTACTTGACCCGATAACACCACCATTGGAATAGAGTCCATGTAAGCGGTTGCAATACCAGTTATGGCATTAGTGGCACCAGGGCCCGATGTTACTAGCACAACACCGACTTTACCTGTCGCGCGAGCATAACCATCGGCCATATGAACAGCGGCTTGCTCATGACGAACAAGAATATGTTCAACACCTGCTATTTTATGAAGGGCATCATAGATGTCTAACACTGAGCCGCCGGGGTAACCAAAAATATGGCTAACACCTTCGTCAATAAGAGAGCGCACAATCATACTGGCGCCAGAAAGCTTTTCCATAAGTAGAATCCTCTTAAGTTACCGTTATGGTAAACAGTATCTTGCATACAACGACGGTAATCGTTCTAAAAAATAAGCTTAAAGGGTTATTTAAGCCTGCTGCTTGAGTTAGCTGTCACTAAACTCAATTATCCGCTCTGCAGAACGCGGTAGGTTCATAATATGTAAATCAATATTTACTTCAAGTGTTTTATTTAAATTTTCATAAGAATTGAAAATTATTCATAAATACTCTAGTGGGAAACCGTTACTGATTAAATTTTATTGTGCTTTTATAAGGCGACTCATAATCTGTTGGACGTTTATTTTTAAGCAAAGAGTTGCAGCGAAAAGCAGACTTGGGCTTATGGAAATAAAAAAGCCATCAGACAATGTTGATGGCTTATGATTGTAAGGCGTTGAAGCGGTTTACGTTAGGTTGATAACTGCTGGAGCTATTCTTTGTATGACTTACTTTGGTAGTTTTGTAATGTTTGACACAAAGCTACCAGTAAAATGGCACTTAGCATTAACATCGCAAACGGCACCGCTGTGCCGGTATAAAAGTAAGCCATTAGTGGGCCAGCAGTCGCCCCAAATCCGAAACGTAACGTCCCTATGACGGCTGTGGCTGTACCGGTTTCATGCTTAAATTTCATCAATACAATGGCGTCAGCATTTACCGACATTACCCCAAGCGCACCCATCAAAGGTATAAGCATTATTACCGTAAAATGGTAGCTTAAATCGAGTAGGTTAACGGCAACTAACCCTATTGACGCTAAGGTGGCGAAAAAGGTGCCAACATGTAACATTCTTTTTGAACCATAGCGGCTAACAATGCGTGAATTAACAATGTTAGCCAGCATGAGCGCACCGACATTCGAGCTAAACAAAATAGCAAATAATGATTTATCTAAGCCAAACACATCCATATAAATAAAGGGTGAGGCGGTGAGATAACAAAAGAACGCAAACGACGTTAATACACCGCTGGTGATGTGCAGTTTGACCCCTTGTCTAGAAAAGACCGTGTAATAAGATCTAAAAAATGACTTATTACTGCGTTGAAGTTTGTCATTATCGCTGGGCATTTTAAGTTTAAATATAATCAAAACAAGCAGTAACGCTGCATAGGCACTTAATACAAAAAAGATTAAATGCCAGTCGCCTAATTCTAAAATTAAACTCCCAATGGTGGGTGCCAGTAAAGGAGCCAGCATCATAATTAAGCTGACATATGACATCCCTTTAGCGGTATTTTCGCCGTAGATTTCTTTAATATATCCGGGAACCACAACCGTTGCCGCTGCGCCAATAAAGGCTTGTAAGAATCGTAATGCTAAAAAGTGTTCGATTGACTGAGTGATGGCAATTAAAAAACTGACAATACAGAATCCAATTAATCCGGTGATCACCAAGGGTTTGCGGCCCACTTTATCGGCAATCGGCCCAAAAACTAACATGCCCAGCGCATAACCGGCTAAATATATACTTAGCGATTGTTGCACCATGGTGACGTCTGTTGAAAACGACACTGCAATGATAGACATGGCAGGTAAATACATATCGATTGCCAAAGGTGTGATGGCAACAATGGCGGCTAACATGGGAATTAGCATTGCTAAATGCGGAAAAGACGTTTGATTGGCAACAGTAGAATTGTGAGACACAAAAACCTCAACACGGTAATTAATAGAAGACGGAAAGATTAGCCAATGGACTAGACGAAACAGTCGATCATTCTACCATGTATTTTTCTAATTCAATGGGGATTTATTGTAATCAAAAGTATCAATTTTTCTCATGTGAAATGGGTGTTTGAGTTAACTTGTATTGGTTTTAGCAATAATTGAATGACGCATTTTGAATCATTTGTTTTTTATAAAAGACTATTGTTAATTAGGTGTAATTTCATTAATAACCACATAATATTAAGCACCTTTGCAATTCGGTTAAGGATTTACTGTGTTGTCTCGTTTGAATGATTTTCCCCTGGCTTAGCCACCTTGTTAAAGTATGAACGTCAATGGCTGGCAGATGATGTGAAAGCGGCATTGTCAGTGGCGGCGGTAGCCTTACCTGTCGCCATCGCTTATGCACAATTAACTGGAGTTAATGCTGCTGTTGGGCTGTATTCTTGCGTGTTGCCGATGTTGGTTTATGCATTATTTGGCACGTCTAGGCAATTAGTTGTTGGCCCCGATGCGGCAACGTGTGCGGTTATTGCCGCGGTAGTGACCCCTTTAGCGGCTGGAGATAGTTTAAAGCATTGGCAATTAGTGATGACCATGACCGCAATGACGGGTGGCTGGTGCTTAATTGCCAGTCGTTTTAAATTAGGCGTGCTGGCTGATTTTTTATCTAAACCCATTTTGATGGGCTTATTAAATGGTGTTGCCATTACCATTATTGTGGGGCAATTTTCTAAAATTTTTGGTTTTACCTTTGATAGTAAATACTTACTTGAGCGAGTGAGTGGCGCGCCAAGTTATTTAACCCAAACTCATTTACCCACCTTATCAATGGCTTTGCTAACGGTTGGGGTTTACTTTGCCATGAAGAGGTTTAAACCGACTTGGCCATCTTCAATGTTTGCTATTGCGTTTGGTGCCATATTGGTTTGGGGATTCAATTTACAACAATTCGATATCAAAACTATTGGCTCAGTGGCGGGTGGTTTACCGGTATTTCAAACACCTGACTTTAACGTGGGGATTATTCGTGAATTAGTGATGCCAGCATTAAACTTAGCGGTGGTGAGCTTTGTCAGTATGATGCTTACCGCAAGAAGTTTTGCAGCAAAAAATGGCTATGATATTGATGCTGATAAGGAATTCAGAGCCTTGGGTCTGGCTAATATTGCCTCGGCAATATCGCAAGGTTTTGCGGTTAGTGGAGCCGATTCTCGTACCGCGGTGAATGACGCAAATGGCGGGAAAACGCAATTAGTGTCAATTATAGCGGCGTCTATTATTGCTATTATTGCAATATTTTTTACCAAGCCACTGGAGTTTATTCCTAGTGCAGCACTTGGAGTGGTACTGGTTATTGCCTCAATTCACTTACTCGATTTTAAAGCAATATGGCATTTACGCTTTAAAGACAAACAAGCTTTTTATTTAGCCTTAACCACCTTATTGGCCGTGCTATTTATTGGGGTCATTCCCGGAATTACCTTAGCGGTATTGTTGGGGTTATTTCAGTTTATTAGAACGGTGATGCGCCCCACAGACCAAATTTTAGGTGTCGATGCTAAAGGGGTCATTCGCAGTGTAGATACTAGTGACAAAGCCCAGCCTGTTGCGGGTATTTTTATATATCGGTTTAATTCACCTTTGACATATTTTAATGCGGCTTATTTTAAGCGCCGTATTTTAGAGCAATATGCGAAACAAAATGGTGATATTCAATGTGTCATTATTGATGCCGTGCCATGTTTTACCCATTTAGATTTGAGTGTCATGTCAATGCTAGCGGAGTTAGATAGTATTTTTAGAAAGCGAGGCGTCAGGCTTGAATTAGCTGGGCGTAAACGGCAACTTCGCTCTTGGTTTGACCAAACTGGAATCAAGTCCGGTAATGAGGGCATTTATATTCGTTCTGATTTGTATTTAGCATTAAAAATGAACCAAAGCCAGTTGGCTTCAAATACGGTTGCAACAACTGAAGTGATCGCACAGTAAGTCAACCTGCGATTTTATCGAGTTGAACATGACTATTTTCAACAATGGTATGATAAATGTTGTTTGAATAGTCATGTTCGGCTACTATCCGCTCACGTTGAGTTAAGCCTCTTTTAGCTCAATTAGGTCAAGCTGATAGCCTTTTCAGTTTGTGGTATTTATTAGAAAACGCCCCCTCGAAATTCAGACTCCCTCACGGTTATATGAGTCCTAAAGTACAGTAAAAAGCGTCGTCTCTTTTTGGATGTAGCATGTATGGTTTCGCAATTGAGTGAAGCAATGCTGGATGTGATCGCAGATGCGTTGGTCGATAAAGGTTACATACTTTTATCTGACATCATTCCCACCTTTGTAAGCTTGGCTTTGCTTGAAAAAATGCAAGCTAAGCAAGATGTTGATTTTAAACTTGCGGCCATTGGCCGAGGCTCTGAGCAACAAGTAAATACTGATATTCGCTCAGACAAAATTAGTTGGTTAGATAATCAAGACCAGATTGATAATGGCTTTTTGTCAATTATGGAGCAACTTAAAGATGGCCTTAATAGGCGATTGTTTATGGGGTTATTTGATTACGAAAGCCATTACGCCGTTTATGAGAAGGGTGCTCATTACAAAAAACATGTTGATGCGCTTAAGGGCAGTCAAAATAGAATTTTATCTACCGTGTTCTTTTTGAATCCGTTATGGCAGCAAGCAGACGGTGGAGAACTGATTATTTATGATGAAAATGACACCATAATAGCCACAGTCCCGCCATTAATGGGAACCTTGGCAGTATTTTTGAGCGAACGTTTTCCTCATGAGGTTTTACCCACTAACCGTACCCGAAATAGCATTGCCGGTTGGTTTAGAGTCAGTAATGCTAATCATGGTTTTTAATCTATTTTGCTTATGTTGCCGGTATTCGTTGATAAAGGGTTTTTATTGACGGCAAACTTCTTTAAGGTAATGTATGTCAAAAAAATTACTTTATTGTGACCTCGCGCAGACAGGATGGATTATGTTTTTAAAAGGAAAGTGTCTTTTAGCAGTAATGATGTTGGGTTCTAGTGTGAATGTAATGGCGCAAGATGCGGCAGAAAAAGCGTTTACGGATGAAGTTATTCAATGTGCTGCTTATTATGAAATTGCATCAGATGCCATTGGCGCAATGAATGCGCCACAAATGCAAGCGGTGGGTGAAAGACTTAAAACCTCTGCTAACGATGCAGTTTTGCTTGCTCAAAAATACCGTACAGCTGAACAAGTAACCCAAGATTTGAGTGCTGAAAAAGCCAAACAGCTTGAAAAACTGGGTGGTTCTAAAAGCTTAAGGGACCTAATGGGTAAGTATAAAGAGCTTTGTAAGTCTGTGGTTTATGAGCCGCAGAAAAGACTTGATTACTGGTCTATGGCAACCATGTAACCCTAGCGGTAACGGTATTGAATGCTAATAACGCACTGTTCAAGGTGCGTTTTTTTATTGGGGGAATATAGGGTACTGAATATGATGTATTTCAAGTTGATTTCAAAACTAATATTTTTAAACATTAGCTGGTGGACATTGTTATGTGGTTGCAAAAACAAATATATTTAAAGGCCAAAAGGCGAGGTTTTCATTTAATTGACAACGAGTTATTTGCTCAATTACCAGAAATATCAAACTATAAAATTGGCTTAGTACATTTATTTATCCAACATACTTCAGCTTCTTTAGCGATAAATGAAAATGCAGACCCTACCGTTAGAGGTGATTTCGAACGTCATTTTAATGTGATGGTGCCTGAAAACGCTCCTTATTATCAGCATACCTATGAAGGGCCAGATGATATGCCTGCCCATATAAAATCGACCCTAATTGGGGCTGAACTTACTTTGCCCATAACCAATGGACGGTTAAATGTTGGTACATGGCAAGGAGTGTATTTATGTGAGCACCGTGATCATGCATCAGCACGTTGTGTCGTTGTGACGATTAATGGCCAGCTTTATGAATAGTGAGCTATCGAGCGAATTATTCATTTTATTTGCTGATATTTAGCCAGCTGTTGCTTGTGTGCTTTAACGGATTAGTGATAAATTTGAATAATCAATAATTGCAAAACTTCAACGATAACTTATGTTAATGTTTTGCAATATAAAAATAGCTTTTATTCAGGATGAATGGCTGATTATAAAAAGGGTGGTTGAAGTTGATTTCTGTATATTTAGTTGATGATCACGAGTTAGTTAGAACAGGCATTCGTCGCTTATTAGAAGATGAACGCGGGATTAAAGTGGTTGGCGAAGCTCACGATGGTGAGATGGCTGTTCAGTGGTCACGCCAAAATGAAGCTGACGTGATATTAATGGACATGAATATGCCAGGAATGGGTGGTTTAGAGGCAACCCGTAAAATATTACGTTATCAACCTGATGCTAAAATTATTGTGTTAACGGTGCAAACTGAAGATCCTTTTCCCACCAAAGTGATGCAGGCAGGGGCTTCGGGTTATTTAACCAAAGGAGCAACGTCTCCTGAAGTGGTTCGTGCGATTATGCAAGTCTCTCGTGGTCAGCGCTATTTATCGCCCGAAATAGCCCAGCAAATGGCGCTAAGTCAATTTAACAGTAATGATGAAAACCCTTTTAGTAGCCTTTCTGAAAGAGAGCTGCAAATTATGCTGATGATCACCAATGGTGAAAAGGTCAATGATATTTCTGAAAAGCTCAATTTGAGCCCTAAAACCGTGAACAGTTACCGTTATCGGCTGTTTGCTAAATTAGGCATTAATGGGGATGTGGAATTGACCCGCTTGGCTATCCGCTACAAAATGTTAGATACGGGTTCTTTTTAAACTGACATAACAACTCAAACGTATGGGGTGTTATTGGGTTTTGTTTAACAGTAGTGACTTATGTCTAACGCATTTCAAGCTAAAGTATTTTTAAAAACAGTCACCTCTTCACCTGGCGTTTATCGTATGTATGATGACCAGAGTGAAGTCATTTATGTGGGCAAAGCGAAAGATTTAAAAAAGCGCTTAAGCTCATATTTTCGTTCCAATTTACCCAATGTTAAAACCCAAGCTTTAGTCGCCAACATTCACCATATTGATGTTACTGTTACTCACAGTGAAACTGATGCACTGATTCTAGAAAATGATTACATCAAACAATACATGCCTAAATACAATGTATTGTTACGTGATGATAAATCTTATCCTTATATTTTACTTAGCGAGCATAAGCACCCAAGGCTGGCTTATCATCGAGGCGCTAAGCGCGAAAAAGGCCATTATTTTGGTCCTTACCCCAATGGTGGTGCGGTACGCGAAAGCCTTAATTTAATGCAAAAGCTGTTTCCGATCAGGCAATGTGAAGATGTGTACTATAAGTCACGGTCTCGCCCGTGTTTACAGTATCAACTGTCACGTTGTAGTGCACCCTGTGTTGGCATTGTGTCTGATGAAGATTATCAAGAGCAAGTTAAGCTAGCGACACTATTTCTACGTGGAAAAGACCAACAGGTTATTAGTACTTTGGTTGGTAAAATGGAGCAAGCGGCTATTGATATGGCTTATGAGCAAGCAGCCTTATATCGTGACCAAATTAGTGCGCTTCGTAAAGTGAGTGAACAACAAGAAGTGTCAAACAGCCAAGGTGATATGGATGTTATTGGCGTTCATTATGCTTCAGGCATAGCTTGCTTTCATTTGCTTTTTATCCGAGAAGGCAAAATTTTTGGTAGTCGCAGTTATTACCCCAGTATTCCAGCCGAAACAGAGCTTGATGAAGTGTTGTCCTCTTTTGTTGGCCAATTCTATTTAAATATCGATGTGCAAAGAACCGTGCCTAAAGAAGTAATATTAAGCCATGACTTTGAGGGTAAACAGTTAGTTGCCGATTCAATTGAGCAAGCATTACAAAAAAAGATTGCTATAAAAACTCAAGTGCGTGGGGAGCGGGCAAAATTTTTAGCCTTAGCAGTGACGAATGCACATAATGCAGTGCAATCGAGGCTGTCGCATAAAAATACCATTGAGCAACGATTTGCATTACTGGAGGAAGCATTAGAACTATCAACTCCAATAGCACGTATGGAATGTTTCGATATCAGTCATACCATGGGAGAAAGTACCGTTGCTTCTTGTGTGGTATTTAATCGTGAAGGGCCTTACAAAGCGGATTATCGACGTTATAACATTAGCGGCATTACCGGCGGTGACGATTATGCTGCAATGAATCAGGCTATTTCTCGACGTTTTGACAAAATTAATGAGTCAGGCAAAGTACCAGATTTGCTGTTTATCGACGGTGGTCTTGGCCAATTAAGGGTGGCACAGCAAATTGTTGATGAGAAGTGTGCCCATTTACCTCAACCTCCCTTACTGATTGGAGTGACTAAAGGTGAGGGCAGAAAAGCGGGGCTTGAAACGTTTGTGCTGGGTGGCTCAGAAGAAACCATTAATATAGCCAGTGATTCACCTGCATTTCATTTAATTCTGCATATTCGCGATGAATCTCATCGTTTTGCGATAACCGGGCATAGAAATAAGCGTCAAAAGACCCGTAACACATCTACACTTGAATCGATTGCCGGAGTTGGCCCTAAAAGACGTAAAGCATTGTTACAACACTTGGGTGGTTTGCAGGAAGTTAAAAGTGCCAGTGTGTCTGAGTTAACAAAAGTGCCCGGAATTAGCTTAGAAATGGCACAAACAATTCATGATTCGTTGCGAGGGGGCTAAAATTAAGGCAAGATTGGCGCTGCTTTTGAATAATTGGTCTATTTATGCCGTTTAATTTACCTATTGCACTAACCCTATTTCGTTTAGTGTTGTTACCTGTATTTGTTTTTTTCTTTTATCTTCCATACACTTGGGCGCCATTTGCTGCTGCGTTTGTGTTTTGGTTGGCCGCAGTTACTGATGCATTAGATGGTTATGCCGCTAGAAAATTAGGCCAACTAACTCGCTTTGGTGCTTTCTTGGACCCCGTAGCGGATAAAATTATGGTGTCTACCGCACTGGTATTGCTGGTTCAGCAAAATGATAATATTTATCTTACCCTTGCAGCACTGTTTATGATCGGTCGTGAGATTGTTATCTCAGCCTTACGTGAATGGATGGCTGAGATTGGTAAAAGAGGCGTTGTGGCAGTGTCTTGGATTGGCAAATATAAAACAGCAGCTCAAATGATCGCCATTATCGGCTTAATATGGAAACCTACGCCATTTTTGACTGATGTGGCATATGCATTATTTTATGTCGCGGCGCTACTGACATTCTGGTCAATGATTAGCTATATCGCGGCTGCATGGAATGATTTGACCGAGGAATAGCATATAAATAGTTCAATAAGATTATTTAGTGTGCAAACGATCATTTTTAATAAAAACAGCAATTGACACATCGGCAGAAATCCGTAGAATGCAACCCCGTAGACAAGACGCAGTCACTAAAACGAAAGTTTCATTGCTGTGAAAAGATACAAGATTAGCTCAGTTGATAGGTTGAAAGAATAAACCTTGTTGATTGTTTTAATAGAGTATTAGAGATGCGACATTAGCTCAGTTGGTAGAGCGATACCTTGCCAAGGTATAGGTCATCGGTTCGAACCCGATATGTCGCTCCAATTATCTACAAAGTGGCGCGATGGCAGAATGGCTATGCTGCGGATTGCAAATCCGTCGACCTCGGTTCGACTCCGGGTCGCGCCTCCACTACATTGTTTTAATGGATATTAATCGGTTAGAACGACACTTTTGCCCGAGTGGTGGAATCGGTAGACACAAGGGATTTAAAATCCCTCGCTGAATAAGCGTGCCAGTTCAAGTCTGGCCTCGGGTACCATTATTAAGTTCGTACTTTTAAAAGTCGAATGATGGATAAACAAGCCTCAACGTTAAGTTGGGGCTTTTTTATTGGCTAAAATTTATGATTTACCTTGTCACCTTTGAAATCACTCACTTCGTTATCATTGAAGCCACTTAACTTCGTCACCTTGAAGCCACTTAACTTCGTTATCATTGAAGTCATTTAAGTTCGTCAGCTTGAAGTCACTTAAGTTCGTCATCCTCGAGATCTGTTATCGAGGATCTTTAGTTATTGGAGCTGACAGATTCCAGCCCAAAAGCGTTGCTGGAATGACGGGTTTGAGAGACGTTGCTGGAATGACGGGTTTGAGAGACATTGCTGGAGTGACAAGGTTGAGAAGTATTTCTGTAATGACGGATGTTGAGAAGTATTTCTGTAAAGACGGATGTTATGAAGTATTTCGGTAAATACGGATGTTGAGACGTGTTCTGTAATGATGAGAGTTGAGGGGCTTTTTGGCGAAGTGATTACAATAACCATCTGCTAGGTGTTGTTAAAGCTACATGAAACTATGTCACCTCAACAACGTCACCTTTAAAGTCACTTAAGTTCGTCAGCTTGAAGCCACTTAATTTCGTTACCGTTGAAATCACTCAACTTCGTCATCCTCGAGATCTGTTATCGAGGATCTTTGTTTATTAGACCATTACAAGGCTGCCGATTCCAGCCCAATAGCATGGAGTTGCGGATAAAATTCGCTGTCTAGTTTGGCTATTTCAACTTGTTCTTCAAGTACTGACATTAATATCGTATGAGTGGTCAACGGGTTGGCTAGAACAACTCTAAATACTGTGGTTGTTTGACGATAATATTTCAGTGGGCGGATTCTGGTGCGAGACACAAAAGACTTGCCTTGCTCACGTTGATGTTTTTGAATAAATTGGGTTAAGCCATCAAGTAACGCATTTATATGGTTAACTTTTTCCAAGTCATTTGCTGCTATGGCTTTTTCAATAGCCTCTTGTACACCACTAGGGACATAACGATAGGTCAGTAAACACAACTCTGGCTCGGTGACTAATTCAAATTCGCTATGCTGTTTGATTAATGTGGCAAAATGGCGCGCTTTTTCAAGGCTATTGTTGATGAGTATTTCGTAACCTTCTTGGCCGATGATTTGTAAACAAGCATGGACTAACATGGCCATACCTGGTCTGGAGCCTTCTAATGTTTGGCTTCCTAGATCTTTCGAACCGACTCGTAAAATATATTCTGCATGGTGGGCGATATTGTTGGCTAGTTCAGGATCTTTAAATAACACCATGCCTGCGCCCATGGGCACATACATTTGTTTGTGTGCGTCAATGGTTACTGAATCTGCACGTTCGATACCGGCTAATAAGTGACGGTATTTATTTGATAATAAACTCGCGCCTCCCCATGCGGCATCAACATGGAAATGACAGTTAATTTCACTGGCTAATTCGGCTAGTTGACTCAATGGGTCGACATTGCCTGTTTCTGTTGTGCCAGCAACGCCAACAATGGCCATGACTTTAATATTTTGTCGCTCAAGTTGTTGAGCGATTTTGCGCATAGCATCGACGTCAACTTTATTATTGCCATCGGTTGGCACGCTGATAATATTATCTCGGCCAATGCTTAATAGGTCTGCAGCTTTTCCTAGGGAGTAATGACCACGTTCTGACACTAATATTGCCAAGTCGTCATAGCCGTAATGTCGTAAGGCTTTTAACATTCCTTCCCGGGCAATGCCTTTAAATTCGCCTTGCGCTTTTAACAGTTGATTGCGTGCTATCCATAAGGCGGTAATATTTGCTATTGTGCCACCGGAGCAGAAAGCGCCTAATGAATGGTTCGCGCTGTGCATCCACTCATTATAAAACGTATCGTTTTGGTCATATATTAGGTTGTGCATCATGCCTAGCACTTGGCGTTCAAGTGGGGTGAAGGCTTTTGAGGTTTCTATTTTGACTAAGTTTTGATTGAGCCCAACCATCATTTTTGACAATGGTAAAACAAAGTAAGGTAGTGCGGATGTCATATGTCCAATAAAGCTTGGAGCAGAGGTATGTACCGAGTGTGCTACCAAATTTTGCATTATCTCGTCGGTATAATCAGAGACGAAACGAGGGGCTGCTGGAATTTTAAATGACTTAAAATCAGTTTCAATTTCAGATAACGGCTTTTCTAATGCTGCAATACTATTTCCTAAAAAACCGGCAAGATCTTCAGACAATTTTTGTTCAATGATACTTAATGTTGAATTGGTATCTTCTGGAACAGTAAATATGCGCAATAAACTTTGCTCGGACGCATCTGCTTGTCTGTTTGGTTTTAAGGTCATTTTATTAGCTAGCCGTTATAGTCAATTTAGCGCCCGTATAATAATAAACTAATCATTATTATACGGGTTGAAATAAGGGTGCTAACTTTACTTTAAGCGTTTAGTCGCTTCAAGTTTTATCAAGGTTTGTTTGGCTATTCTTGCTTGTAAGTTTTGAGGGTAAACCTTCGTGACCATCAACCTCTATTTATAGTGACATGTTAAGTGTTGCTGCGATATTTTGAGAAGTATTGATGAGGTTGGTTTCAGCTTCCTCTAGCACGACTTCTAATGGCGCAACACCCGGAATAATCGCGAATATGGCTTGCATGCCTTTGGTTAAAATGGCATTGGCGTTGTCGCCTAAACTCCCTGCAATGCCGATAGTGGGGACATTATATTGCTGCGCGACCTGTAAGACTCCCATAGGGGTTTTACCAAAAATAGTCTGGCCATCAATTCGGCCTTCGCCGGTGATCACTAAATCTGCATCTTGGCAATGTTTTGCTAAACCCACGGTTTGAGTCACTAAAGTGATACCAGGTGTTAGCGTTGCATTTAAGTAAGTTAATAGACCAAAACCCATGCCGCCAGCTGCGCCAGAACCTTTAACGGTGTGAAATTGCTTTGATGGAAACAACGATGAGCTAACTTGAGCAAAATGATTCAGTGCGTTATCCAGTTCATTAATCATTTCAGTTGTAGCGCCTTTTTGTGGACCAAAAATGGCTGAAGCACCAAGAGGTCCACATAACGGGTTGTCGACATCACAGGCAACATCTATTTTGCATTGAGCTAATTTAGGGGCGCACTGACTCATATCGACTTGTACTAGTTCTGATAAACCTGCGCCACCAGAGGGAATAGGCTGCCCCTGTGCGTTAAGTAGCTTTATGCCCAGTGCGGTTAGCATACCTGCGCCAGCGTCATTTGTTGCGCTGCCACCTAAGCCAATAATAATATGCTTCATACCTCTGTTTAAGGCATCCTTTATTAACTCTCCGGTGCCATAACTACTGGTGGTTAATGGGTTTCTTTTGCTTCTTGGTACGTGATGCAAGCCAGATGCGGCGGCCATTTCAATTACTGCTGTTTTGTTATCTGCCAAAATACCGTAAAAAGCCTCTACTGGTTCACCCAGTGGGCCTGATACTTTTAATGTAACTTTTTTGCCGTTAGTGGCATCAATCATCGCTTGGACTGTGCCTTCACCACCATCGGCCATAGGCACTTTGCAATATTCGGCATGGGGAAAGATAGTTTTGAACCCTTTCTCAATCGCATTGGCGACTTGCATGGCTGTTAAGCTTTCTTTGAATGAATCTGGGGCGATAACAATTTTCATACTTTGGCCTTAATAAAGGTTAATGTATTGAGTTTTATCTAGTTTAGGAATAGTTAGCTGGTTTGTATATCTTAATTGGTATAGAGCAAATTATTTCATGTTAAAAATCTGACTTCAGCATTAATGTGAGCCCATTGTTGCGCTATGAAGCTTCAATATTTTAGTGGAAATGGGAAGGGGGGATGGAATGAAAGAGGGGGGGATTATTGTATTGATATTGCGATGATATTTTGCTGATACGTTTTGTTTTGTTTGTTGGGGTAATTTGTTTTTGGTTTGGCCTGTGTTTCGATTGTTAATCACTGGCGGTGAGTTGGCGGCTAAAGTAAATAATTCATTGACAGTTAAGCCATGTTTTTTATTCTGTATGCTATGATGTTCAATTAATTTTGAGTGTTTTTTCAACTTTATTAATTTCTTAACCGTCTTGAAGCGGTGAGTTATTAGATTATTTTCGTTGTATTGAAAGGGAGACATTATGTCTTTTAAGACTAGTATCAACCCGCCTGTATTTTTTTCCTCAGTTATTCTGATCACATTGATGGTTTTACTTTGTGCCATTGTGCCAACAGAGGCAAGTCAGTTTTTTAAATCAGTTCAAGGCTGGTTTGAAGCTAAAGCTGGTTGGATGTACATTTTAGGCGTGGCAATTTTTTTAATTTTTATTATTTTTGTAATGGTAAGCCGTTTTGGCGACATTAAATTAGGCCCAGAGCATGCGGTGCCTGATTACAGCTATAAAAGCTGGATTGCCATGTTGTTCTCAGCAGGAATGGGCATTGGATTAATGTTCTTTGGTGTGGCTGAGCCTGTTATGCATTTTTTGGCGCCGCCAGATGCCAGCCCTGAAAGCCTTCAGGCTGCAAAAGATGCATTAAAGATTACCTTTTTCCATTGGGGTATTCATGCTTGGGCAATTTACTCTGTCGTTGCGCTTTCTCTGGCATATTTCTCTTATCGACATAAATTACCGCTGTTACCTCGCTCTGCTCTTTACCCACTAATCGGTGAGAAAATATATGGCCCGATAGGACATGCTGTTGATACCTTTGCGGTATTAGGCACCATGTTTGGTGTGGCAACATCGCTTGGTTTTGGCGTTTTACAAATCAACTCAGGTTTAAGTTATTTAATTGAGTCGTTACCAAATAATGTAATGGTTCAGGTTATCTTAATTGGCATTATTACGTTAATTGCGACTTTATCGGTGTTTTCTGGACTTGATAAAGGGGTGAAACGATTAAGTGAACTTAACTTATTTTTAGCCGTTTTCTTAATGTTAGCCGTGCTACTGCTTGGCCCAACTGTCGTGTTACTGCAATCTTTTGTACAAAATACCGGTGGTTATTTAAGTGATATCGTCACTAAGACTTTCAATCTTTATGCTTACGAGCAAAAAGATGATTGGATTGGTGGTTGGACATTACTTTATTGGGGCTGGTGGATTTCATGGTCTCCTTTTGTGGGTACCTTTATTGCGCGTGTAAGCCGCGGTAGAACCATTCGTGAGTTTTTAATTGGGGTATTGTTTGTCCCATCAGCTATTACCTTTTTATGGATGACGGTATTTGGTAATACTGCAATTGATGCGATTATGAATCACGGTGCAAGCTATTTATCAGAAGCCGTGTCTACTGATGTTTCGATTGCGTTGTTTAAGTTTTTTGAACACATGCCATTTTCAACCCTATTATCTGTTATTGCAGTCTGTTTAGTGGTGACTTTCTTTGTCACATCATCTGATTCTGGTTCACTGGTTATTGATAACTTAACCTCTGGTGGCGACAATGATGCCCCTGTATGGCAGCGTATTTTCTGGGCGCTATTACAAGGTGTCGTTGCCTCAGTTTTATTATTAGCAGGTGGCTTACAGGCTTTACAAACGGCGGCGATTGCCAGTGCTTTGCCATTCTTAATCATTATGTTGTTAATGTGCTTAGGCTTATATATTGCGCTTAAAGATGATTGGCTCAAAATTAATAGTGTGCAATCGCATAACACATCTGTGCAGTATGTTAAGGCGAATATGACATGGCAAGATAGGTTAGATGTATTGGTATCTCAACCATCACGCGATGATGCGCAGCACTTCATTGATGATGTAGCTGAACCCGCGTTAAAAGAGGTCAGACAGACTTTAATTGATAAAGGGTTGCTCGCTGATATTGTATTGCGAGATGAGCGTGTACGTTTAGTGGTTGGCCCTGATGACCCGTTATCTTTTGTGTACGGTCTTAGATTACGAGCCTATACCGTAACAGGCACAACAGAAGATAATATGGACAGTGAAGATGTCTATTATCGTGTAGAGGTGTTCCTCGAGCATGGTGGCCAGCAATATGACGTTATGGGCTATACCCAAGAACAGATTACCGCTGATATTATTACTCAATATGAACGCTATTTACATTATATTCACCTATCTCATGCAGAGTTAGTGGATTAATTTTTAGCGAGTAGCAATAAGGCTATCGCCCTAATTGTACTCATGAGAGTGATATTCTCTAGTTGCCTCAAGTGATAAGTCTTATTATCCTTGGGGCAATTTTATTTCAGGAACAAATTCATTATGGCTGGCGAAAGCAAATTAGATCGAGTTCTGGCAGAAGCTCGTGACTATAAAGCAAAACGTGAAAAAGGTTACCGTGAGCAGGCTTTGAAACTTTACCCCTGGGTATGTGGTCGGTGTACTCGAGAGTTTACCCATAAAAACTTGAGCGAGTTAACGGTGCATCATCGTGATCATAACCATGATAATAACCCTTCTGATGGCTCGAATTGGGAGTTGTTATGTTTGTATTGTCACGACAATGAACACTCTCGGTTTGAAGAGCTTATTCGCTACGGGAGTACGACAGAGACTAAGCAAGAGGCGGCTACTTACAACCCATTTGCTGATTTGAAAGCGATGATGAAAAAATAATAAATGCTATAAATATAGTTATTAACATTTACTGCTTTATATCTGTTTATCCTTTTTGAGCTGAGATAGTCATGTTTCAGCTCTACTGCTTGCAAAAATGTCTGATGAGTACGAGCATTGTTGCCAACATAGCACCTAATAAAGTGCCTAAAACACAAATTAATGCACGCTTAGGGCGGGTTTTAACCTCAGGTATAAATGCAGGGTCTATTGTTTTGAATATATATTCATCACGTACTTTTGCGAACATAATTATTTTAGCCTGCTCTTCTATAAGTTTAAAAAGAATGGTGCGAATATCTGCAATATTGGTTTGTTGTATTTGAGCTCTTAAAAACTCGATACTTTTATTGGCTTCTGCAACATCGCGTTCTTTCATTATGGTATTAATATCTTGAATTAATAGCTCTGTCCATGCTTTAGCGATAAAGGGAGATTTATGCTCTACAGATAATAATATCATTCCATTTTCTTTATCCGTTTGTATGTTCACAATTCTTTTGAATTCTTCATATGCTTCTAGCATAGAGGGTTCAGGCTCAAATGGGGCCGTTACTTTACGCACCCACTTTTTTGTTTTCGCATCGTATAGTTTCTTGTTAAATTTGAGGCGGTTGGTAGATAAATCCCAATGTTCAACCGCTAATAACTCAGGCAGAATTTGATGCTTTTGAACAAATTCACTGGTAAATTGCAATGATTTTAATACTTCAATTCCAACTTGTGTTTTGTCGCTACTGCCACTGCATAAGTTGATCCCTGAAGCTAACCCCGAAAACTGGCCCGTTAGTGCAGCAAGCCTGCTATTACTTTGATCTGAATCAACAGGTGCTAATAAGGTCGTTGATTTGTAGATGTTGGGTTGCTTGATAGCATAAGCGACGGACCCAGCGGCAAAAAATGCTGTGATGATAATAATGATCCATTTTCCTTTCCAAATAACAGAAAATAACTCAAGTAGATCTATTTCATCATTTGGGTGTTGATTAGATATTGTTTCACCGATTTGGACTTTTTTGATTTCATTGAACATTTGTTCACGGTCTCTCTTGGGTATCGATTATTATTGTTCATCATTGTCCGTGAGTATTTGCTTTTTAATTGCCTCTTTGGAGTGAATGCATATATGTCTTACTATAATGGTGTTATCGCTTTAATTTGTCTGAAAAGTGGCTTGATATATTTGAATTATAACCAATATCGGGTTGACTAAAATGTCTATAAAACGGGTTAAGGTGAATTTAAAATTAGAATTGATATTATTTAATTTTTAATAATCTATAGAATACCTAAACTTGCTATAAGTCATTGATAAGTTTGTGTTTAGGTATTGAAGGCTGATTATTTAAATGAAACTTTTCTATTTATATATCAGTATTAATACGATTATTTATAATTTTTAATACTTACAGTAGTTTTTATGCAATGCTTTGTTCAATGTGAGGTAAATTTATCCACTTTAAACATTGTAATTAGTCACAAAGTTAAATCTTTAGATAAGAAGACGGTAACAACCTTTATTTGCCTGTTTAACGAATAGGGGAGAGTGGTGGAAGTTAGTATTTTAGGGGGATTAATCTCGGCTTGAGTTGGTTCATTTCAGACTATATATGAACTCATGATTAACAATCTATTATCAGTTCACATTCCATCTGTTGGGTGACTAAACCACGACACCACTACAATATATCAGCCTACAATTATTTTAATGAAGAATGCGAGGTGTTTCGTTGAGTGCGTCTATATTAGACATAAAAACAGGCGCATATAGCGCCTGTTTTATGTTGAGTAAGCTTTACTGCCTAGAAGTGATACTTAAACCCTAAAGTATATAAGTTGGCGTTATTAGCTTCGAAATCAATCTGCTCCCAGTTCAAGGTTATTGACCAGTTAGGCGTAAAGTCATATTGCAAGTTTGCGCCATAAAACAGGTCTTCGCCATTAATCTCATCATAGCCTCTTAACAGCTCACTTGAGTAGGTATTAAAGTGACCTTCCCAAATGAAGTAACCTGCTTGTAAGCCTAGTGAAAAGCGATCATTAAAGTAGATATTATACCCAAGTGAGGCATAGTAGCCTTTGCCTGACTCAGGGTGAACCTCTTCAATCGCATCAAAAAACGCACTAGGATTAATATAGGTTCCTGAAATATCAATTGTCACTCTTCCGGCATCTTTATAGCCCGCTTCTAAATACCAACCTTTAGTGAAGCGGTATCCAAAGAACAAATTACCGGCCGTGTCCTGAGTATCAATGTCAGTAACATGAGCATTGAAATTGGCTGCCACAAATTGCTTATCTATATCCATTGCTGTGTAAGCGTAATCAACTACGCCTAACTCAGCCCCAACATACCAATGATCAAAACTGTCATCAGCGTGAGCCTGTTTAGTCGTTAACGGTGACACCGCTAATAAAACTAAAGGTATTGACATCAATTTCATCATAGTATTTGGAGTCCTTGTTCTAAATAAAGAGAGTAGCATTAGGCCAAATAAGCTGATAAATCCTAATGAGCCACCTTTACCACCACCTTCAGTGGTAATGGTTTCATCAACAATGATGGCAACTTTAGGTTCAACCACTACACTCACTTTGGCAGTTGCTATCCCCCCTTGACCATCGCTAATACTGTAAATAATCACATCATTACCGATAAAGTTCATTGGTGGGGTGTAGGTGATACTGCCATCTTGCTCAATCACAACTTGACCTAAGTTTGCCGCAGCACTGAGTATTCTGATCGAGTCACCATCAGAATCAACATCGTTATTTAATACTTCAATATTGGTTGAGGTATTTTCTTTAACGGTAACAATGTCGTTTTGTGCTTGTGGTGAAACGTTATCACTGACTGGAATTGCGACACCACTAGGGTCAACTATTTGACCGTTCGCAACCCCATCATCATCGTTTGGACCGCCATCTTGAATCCCTAATTGTACACACCAGTAACCAGGCATTAATCCATCAACCCACTGGCTTCCACCAGGAGGAGGACAGAAACCGTTATCACCGAGTGCACTCTGTACAGTATTCATGCTGTCTTCAACAAAGTCAATCCAGCCCAATTGAGGGTGATATTTACGATAAAGCGCGCCGTCTGGAATCACCTTAGTTTGCGGGATCACGATATGATAAGTCTGACCAATAGTTGGTAAGTCTTTCACGGTGATATCGTAAATACCGCTGTGATTAGTTGCCTCAAGATCTTCCGGTAACTCATCAGCTAGCGAGTTAATGTTACTGTCTGTTAGACCGGCTGCAGCATTACTACTAATCAGGCCGAAGAAGCCAACTTGTAGACACGAACCAGGTTCACCTTCAACTAAGAAGCTATCTTGTTCGTTACTGATACCTAATATGACATTACATTCGTCATGACTATCAAGATAGTCAGGTATGCCATTATTATTGCTATCAGCATAGCCTTCATTAGCATCTGACAGTAAATCGCCGTCAGCATCACCGTTATCACTTAGCTCAGTTAGCGTTTCTACGACATTGATGTAAACCGATGCACTGCTAGACAGTGGGGTGACACCGTTATCTTCCACTTCCAGTGTAATAACATATACACCCGTGTTTAACTGACTCGGATCGATAGTGTAGCTGGTAAACAATGAGTCGACATCCATCGCTTCACCACGAGTGACTTTCCACTCATAAGTATGACTGTCTTGTTTGTTTTGATCTCGGACTTGGCTATAAATCACCACGTCACCCTGATCTTTCGCTACGGTCATACGGCTTACACCGTCTTGACGTGCAGTCAGTTTCACCGTTGGGGCAATATTGCCTTCACTAATGGTAAACACTTGGTCAAAGTTATTACCTCTATTGACTTCACTAGACAAGGTAACAATGAGTGACTCGTCATTTTCCATTTGCATATCTGCTAAGATATCAAACGAAATATTGGCTGAGTTACCTTTAGTTACCGTGATAATGCCTGATGTAAGCGTGTGGTCATTGCCATCAGATGTTCCAGATATCGTGTAAGGAATATCAAGCGGATATATTGGCGACATACCATTTAGATATACGCTTAATTTGGCTTGACTATCTTCGATTACAGCGGTGTCTTTACCTAATGACACTAATGGTCTGACATTCACTTGCTGCTTAACTACGGTGACATTACCGTCATCATCTACAGCACGCCATAAGGCATAGTTTTGTCCAGGCTCAAAGTAGTTCACATTATCAACCAATGAAACAGGCAGTGGGTGACCAAAACGGTCTACTGCTGTGGCTACGCCTAAATCAACTTTTGTATATAATGCTTGCGCGTCTACCCAAACTGTTCCTGGTGGGATAATAACTGGGCCATCAGGATTGGGTTCGACATTAATAATGACTTGAGCACTATCGAAGCTACCTAGGCCATTACTGGCAACATAATTAACGATAACCGTACCACTGAAACCCGCTGGAGGTGTGAATACTAATTCACCATTAATTATGTCAACTTCACCTGTTGTAGCGGTTGCAGAGGTGACTGAAAGCGAATTACCTTCTGGATCATTGTCGTTATCAAGTACGTTAAGTGTAATACCGACATTTCCAGGAATCGTAAATTCATCATCCACAATGTTGATAGGCTCAGGTATGCCATTGATTACTATGTCAACAAAGGCAATTGCTGAATCGTATTCACCATCGTTTACACGGAAACTAAATCTGTCAGAACCATTGTAATCTGCATTGGGAACATAGATTAAGTTAGGTGCATTACCCTCTAACGTACCATTTAGCGGCTGACCTTCGATGCTGTAAGTGAGTGCGTCTCCGTCGTCATCATTACCGATTAAGGTTAACGGTAGTGAAACGTCTTCGTCGGTCACAAAGTTCATCGAAACGGCTGTTGGAGCATCATTGGTATTTAATACCGTAAATGTCACCTCAACAGGGTCTGAGTCGACTTCGCCATCATTAACCGTAAAGATAAAGCTATCTTGACCGTCAAATCCTGGATTGGGTACATAGGTTAGGCGAGGTGCCGTGCCTGTTAATACGCCATTGGCTGGTTGACTTACTAAGGTGTACGTTAAGGTCGCTCCTTCAATATCAGAACCTGTTAGGGTGAATTGTACGCGACTGTCTTCATTTAATGTGTAGCTAGCCGCGTTCGCAATTGGAGCGTCATTAATAGGCATGATGCTCAATGAAACGGTTGCCATATTACTTTCTAAGCCAGTGCTATCACTCACTTTATAAGTAAAGGTATCGTAACCGTTGTAATTTGCATTCGCCGTATAAGTGACTACGCCAGAGCTGCTATCAAGCGTGATGCTACCAAATGCAGGTGTGTTAACTATTGTTACACTGGCCACATCAAGCATGCTATCAACATCTACATCATTGCCTAAGATGTTAATCAATTTCGATTGCTCATCTTCAAGCATTGTGATGTCGTCATCATTGGCAACAGGTGCGTCATCTACTGCCGATATCGTTAAGCTTACTGTCGCGATATTGGAGAATACTGCAGACTCTGTCGCACTACCGTTATCACTAACAATGTAGCTGAAGCTGTCACTACCATTGAAGTCTTGATTAGGCGTATACGTAACCAGCCCTGTAGTAGTATCAATAGTAACTACACCATTTAATGGTTGTTGGGTAATCACAACTGAGTCAACGGCAACCTGACCATCTTCAATATCCGTGTCATTTTGTAAAATATCAATAACGACTGCGGTATCTTCTAAGGTAGATGATGAATCATCTACAGCAACAGGTGCGTCGTTAATACCAAGAACACTGATAAACACGGTCGTCACATTACTGACCTCGCCATTTTTATCTGAGACTTGATATTGGATGAAGTCTTTACCCACATAGTTTTTCTCAGGTATGTAGGTCAGTTTTCCATCTATCACATCAACACTCAGAGCGTGGGCAGGTTGCTGAACAATAACCACACTACTTGGGTCTAATTCATCTCCATCAACATCAGTATCATTAGCTAATAAATCAACCGTGAAACTAACGTCTTCGTCAGTTTGAATTGTATCATTTACCCCAACAGGAATATCGTTCACTGGTGATATGGTGATATCAACAACAGCAATATTTGATTCCGCATTAGCGTTATCGGCCACTTTATAACTGAACGTATCCGTACCGTTATAATCAGCATCAGGAGTGTAGTACACCGAGCCAGATGTTGGGCTAATAGATAATTGACCATGACTTGGTTGCTGCATAATCATGACATTTGACGCCACTATGCCGAACTCTTCATCTATATCATTTGCCAAGATATCAATAGTCACCGAGACATCTTCGTCTGTTGTAGCCACATCATCTGTTGCTACTGGTGCATCATTGGTATTGGTAATGGTAAACACCACCACGATGGTATTCGAGTTAGCGACACCATCTGTGGCTTGGTAAATAAATGAATCAGTGGAAGATTCACCTCCATCATGAACATAGGTAAATGTACCATCACTGTTAAGGGCTAATGTACCGTGGGTGACGTCATTAACCAGTACAGCAGTCATGTCATTACCGTCTAGGTCATAGTCATTACTTAATACGCTCGCACCCACAACGGTATCACCTTCAATCAGTGAGTAAGTTGGATCGGCTACGGCAACAGGCGCGTCGTTAGGACCAGGGTGAAGTTCAGTATAATCCGATACTCCATCACCATCACTATCGATGTAATCTGCACCATTGTTTGGATCGGTTCCTTCGATTATTTCAATGTAATCAGGTACGCCATCACCATCGGTATCTTTAAAGTTGAACTCATCATTAGGATCCGTTCCTTCAATGATTTCTTGGTAATCAGGAATACCGTCGTTGTCACTGTCTTTAAAGCTATTTTCATCAAGTGGGTCAGTACCATCAACAATTTCTTGATAATCTGGCACACCATCGCCATCAGTGTCTTTAAAGTCAGTTGGATCTAGAGGGTCAGTACCATCAATATTTTCTTGATAGTCCGGTACACCATCACCGTCTGTGTCTAAGAAGCTAGTTGGATCAGTTGGGTCAGTACCATCAATCTTTTCTTGATAGTCCGGTACACCATCACCGTCTGTGTCTAAGAAACTAGTTGGATCAGTTGGGTCAGTGCCATCAATTTTTTCTTGATAGTCTGGTACACCATCACCGTCTGTGTCTAAGAAACTAGTTGGATCAGTTGGGTCGGTACCATCAATCTTTTCTTGATAGTCCGGCACACCATCACCGTCTGTGTCTAAGAAGCTAGTTGGATCAGTTGGGTCGGTACCATCAATCTTTTCTTGATAGTCCGGCACACCATCACCGTCTGTGTCTAAGAAGCTAGTTGGATCAGTTGGGTCAGTTCCATCAATCTTTTCTTGATAGTCCGGTACCCCATCACCGTCTGTGTCTAAGAAGCTAGTTGGATCAGTTGGGTCAGTACCATCAATCTTTTCTTGATAGTCCGGTACACCATCGCCGTCTGTGTCTAAGAAGCTCGTTGGATCAGTTGGGTCGGTACCATCAATCTTTTCTTGATAGTCCGGTACACCATCACCGTCTGTGTCTAAGAAACTCGTTGGATCAGTTGGGTCAGTACCATCAATATTTTCTTGATAGTCTGGCACACCATCTCCATCAGTGTCTTTCACACTGGTTGGATCATTCGGGTCAGTACCATCAAGACCTTCTTGATGATCGGGAACGCCATCTCCATCACTGTCTTTAAAGTCAGTTTTGTCGTTTGGATCAGTTCCGTCTTGTATTTCTTTATAATCAGGAACGCCGTCACCATCGGTGTCTTTAACACTGGTTGGGTCGTTCGGGTCAGTCCCTTCAAGTCCTTCTTGGTAATCAGGTACACCATCGCCGTCAGAGTCGATATTTTCGTCAATATCGGTAATGGTAATACTGATATTTTGTACGACATTTAAGCTTGGTGTACCGCTGTCTGCTGCGGTTACCGTGATGTCATACGTATTGTTTGCACCACTGTCTAACGGGGTTTCGTAGTCAGGAGCCACTTTAAAGGTGACCTCACCGGTGGCACTGTTAATGTTAAACAATGCGGCATCGGTGCCTGATAACGTATAGGTTAAGCTATGGCCATCTTCGTCTGAGGCATTAACATCAATCGCATTGACGTCATTCTCAAGTAAGCTAACACTTGATGCACTGATCATTACAGGCGCATCGTTAACGTCGGCTACTGTAATAGCGATTGACTGAACATCGTCTAAGCTACCGTCGTTTGCGGTGACAATAATGTCATAGACATTATTACCGCCATTGTCGCCAGGAGACTCGAAGTTAGGTGCAGCTTTAAAGGTTACAATACCGGTGTTGACATCGATATTAAATAGTGCCGAATCTGTACCACTTAAGCTATAGGTTAGCGTATCACCATCGGCGTCAGTTGCATTTACATCTATCGCAGCGGTTTGATTTTCATTAACCGTTGTCGTTGCAGCACTCGTAATTACCGGTGCGTCATTCACATCAATAACGGTCACAGCAATGGCTTGACTGTCAGTCAGTATTGGGGTGCCGTTATCTGTTGCTGTGACGATAACATCATAAATATTATTGCCACCAATATCGGTAGGGGTTTCAAAGTCTGGGGCAATAGCAAAAGTTAATACACCGGTGGCAGGATCAATGGTAAATGCCGCTGCATCAGTGCCAGACAGGGTATAAGTAATAGTGTCTAAGTCTTCATCGGTTGAAGTGGCCGTAGTTACCGCTGTGGTATTTTCTGCCACACTCACAGCAGCAGTCGCTAAGCCACCATTACTGGTAATAACAGGATTATCATTAACATCGGTAACCGTAATATTGATTGCTTGGGAGTCAGAGTAAGTTCCGTCTGTCACACTGACGATAATGTCATAAACATTGTTAATGCCACTATCAATAGGAGACTCAAAGTTAGGGGCAGCTTTAAAGGTTACTACACCACTAGCAGGGTCAATATTAAATTTAGTATCATCAACACCACCGCCAAATGAGAACGTTAGTGTTGGGTCATCAATGGCATCGACATCAATAGCGGATGTTTGATTTTCTTCAACGGTTGCATTGTCGAGACTACTAATGACTGGCGCAACATTATTGGCTGCAGTCCAGCTCGAGAAGCCATCAACTCCTGTTAATGTAAGCTTATTATTAGCCGTGCTAAGCGTTGCGGTAGGTTGTTTTGTCCAGGTTGCTTGGCTATCGATTGATTTATAAAGGGTTAATGTCGATTCAGTAATGCCATTTAACTCAGTATCGTAGTAATTAAATGCTAAGGTGGCATTTAAACCGGCATTAGTTGTTGGTGTAATATCAAACTGTCTAATTGTTGCAGTGGCATTGGTTAGATTTTTATGAGTACGAGTCACAACAGTGCTGCCCATATTGGCGGCTGTGGTGAGTGTTGCACCTAAACCGGCCACATTGTCATCAGTAATATTACTTAATGTGCGAGTGGTTGTTAGCTTACCGGTTTCTAAACTGTCGCTGAACTTGCCATCTAGCTCGTAAAGGGTGGCATTGTCGTCAAAGGTAAGGGTATTACCGTTAATGTCTATGTCACTATTTAAGAATAGGTGACCACCAATATTGACATCAGATGTAATGGTAGCTGCCACACCTTGGTCTATGACCATATGGTTAACGGTCGGCGTTGAGGTAATAATAGGGGCCGTTGGAGCTGCGGCATAAATACCCACGTTATCGGATGGTGCAGGTAACGTGTATTGACTCCAGTTATCGGTGTTTGCCCAGTTATCATCTAAACCACGCCAAGTGTTAAATGCACCAGAAATTACCCAATCAGTATCGTCCATGCCAGTCAAGGTGCCATGATTACTGCCAGAGGTGAGGTCAAATAGGGTCGTGCCTTCAATTTGGTCAAAATTATAGTAGGCCACTAAGCTGGTATCGTTTATTGGCACCGAACGCATCATGGTTTTACGAATATTCTCTGGACTCAGTGCTGTATTCCATATTCTTAACTCATCAACGTTGCCCTCAAAGAAAGGTGCTGCAACAGTATTACCACCAATATTTAGAGTTGAAGTGTTATAAACAGTGACAGCAAAACTACCTGTCATTTCTTCTACACCGTTAACATATAAGCGATAAGTTGAGCCGTCATAGGTACCAGCAATATGGTTCCATTCATTTGCAATCAGCGAATCCCCCGTGGTGACCGTTTGACCTGAAAGTTTAGCGATAACAGCAAGGTTATTATGGAATAACGATGGGGTTTGACTTGAACCATCCACATCACCGAAAATCATTTTTTCAGTACTGTTTTGGCTGCTAGCTGGAATAAATACCCAAGCCTCTTGAGTAAATGTGCTGCCGTAATTGGCGACAGACATTGACACAATATCATCAATACCGTCAAATTCTAAAGACTGAGATTTGGGGGAAATATCTTCACGATAAATGGCATTATAATTACTAGAATAGGTTAATCCTGTTCCATCAGAGTTATAAAATAATCCGCCAAATTGGCCAGCAATTAACGCAGCAACACCTGTACTGTCGTAATAGTTACCGGTATATAGTTCAATACCACCACCAACTCCGGTTGCAATTTGCCCAGAGCGATACACGATATCACCACCAGATTCAACTCCACCAGCAAAGCTGTCACCAGCAGAAATGGTAATAGCAGGGACAGAGGTTGAAGTGGTTAATAGATTCGCATCGATGACAATATCGCCACTTTCACTGGTTAAGGTAATATCACCCAGTCCAGCATCAAGTGGTGTGTTAAGTGCAATAGCATCGACGCCATCAAGGTGATCGTTTTTAATGACGGTATAGTTAACATCACCATTGGCGGTCACGGGCATGTTTTGAACAATAGTACCGCCCCAAATAGTGACGAAACCATCAATATTAATAGCTTCTTCTATGAGCACATTTGAATCATTTGAGCTTTTACCAATGGTCAGCCCTGTTGCGGTATTGACTAAGCCTGCATTTTGATTTGAAAAGTCAGCAATGAAATTCGCATTTAATGGTTCAAACGTCACTGTTCCATAGGTTGATATTTGTTGACCAGCATTAAATGTAATCGTGTCGGATTGATACAACACATCCCCGCCAGAAGAGGTAGAACTACTGGTGACTGAAATCCCCGCATTTTGAACAACGGCAGTATCGCCGTGAAGGGTAATATCTCCGCCGGTTGAGGCACTAGATAATAAGTTATTCGCTAAGGTCACCGTGCCACCATACAACCCAATCGGTCCGTTAACCGTAATCGGGTCAGTGACGGTGATATTACTGGTATTGGTAAAGTTGTAGCCAGTGTCTGTGGCGATTCCCGTGCCTAAGTATTCACCAATAACAAGGCCGCCCATGTTTGCGACATTTTTTAAACGAATATTATTTGAATGGGTGTTACCGGGGATTTGAGTTAAATAATCAGGATTAGCCGTTGTGCCAGTCCAGTCAAAATCTGCTATGAAAGCATTGTTATAAGGGGCGAGAGTTAATTTTCCTGTTGTGGTTATTTGAAGCTCATGTGAAGCATTGTTATAACCTTCAATTTCGTCAGCAATAATGGTGATATCACCAGTGCCAGCATCAAGATAGTTGTATGAAGGTGCTAAAGAACTACTACCGTCTAGCCCTAATCCGCGCTGGCCACCAGAAGCAAAAGTATCACTTGCCCAAATAAAAATATCACCACCGTTAGTCGTAATACCGTCTTCAAAATCTACTGGGCTATGCGTACCGTTACCTGAACCCACTGCGGGGCCATCCCCCACATTTATTCCATTCCAAATTTGATTTACAGTACCAGAGCTGTCATCGGTGGATGAACCACCAATCCAAACGTGACCTCCATTAGTATCAACGGGCCCTCGAATAGCAACACCGCCACGGTTTGTGTTCATAAAGTCAGACCAGAACACGACATTGAGTGCAGAGTTAGTAGCTTGAATTTTACCTGTATCTTTTACCTCAATATCACTGTTTGCTCTTAATGTCAGTGTTGAGGTAGCTCCGCCAGTTTTTAGAATATCAGAGTTAATAATAAGTGGGTCAGTACCCGCAGTTCCAGCAAATCGAGCTTGCAGTAACATGTCGCCAGCACTGGTACCTAAACTGATTAGTGGTTTGTTTATTTCAATTCTATCAGCATAAATATTAAACCCTCCGGTAACTTCTAAGCCATCTATACCGGGTAAGTTGTTATCATAATTATGAACAAATGTATGGACGTTATTAGGTCCACCATAGTTAAAATTACGTGGAGGAGTGTTAAACTTAAACAAATCTGAATAAGCGGGGCCTCCCAGGTTCATATTGCCAGTATCCGTGGTTAATGTGCCACCATCTGACCACCAAGTGAAGTCACCTTTAACGGTGAGGTTCATTGGCATATTCCAAGTAAAACGTCTTCCGCGTAAGGTCACACTACCAGTATTGGTTGTAATACTGTTGAAACCTGGCCAACCATGAATACCTTCACCACCAGTGTTATTGGCACCGCCCCATAAATACACATCCCCACCACCTGTTGCTGATGAAGTATCAATATCTTTGTATAGGTCAATGGCATTACCGGTAACTTGAAAGCCAATTTTTCTCGCGGGTTCATGGCCAACGGTTAAGCCATTCCAAGTTTGGTCAGTACCGCCACCACCAACCCATAAGTGGCCGCCGTTGGTCGTGATTTCAGGGACTTGTACCCCATGATTATCAGCTCCGCCGACACGAGCCCTAAGTACAACGTTTAAAGCACCGACGGTAGAAGTAATAGATCCGTTTCCCTCTCCTGATGCATTAACATGCCCTGTAGCGGCAATAGTAAATGTGGCGTCTGCCCCTCCGGACTTGACAATATCTACAGCATTGGCAATGTAAACTTCTTCATTCGCTCCTGTAGATTTAACGGTAACATCAGTACCAGCACTAAGTAGGGCGTTGATGTCAGCAACATTTATTTGGCAATTACTGCCACTGAAGTTGCCTCCCACCTGTGTACAAGCTGTTACTGGAGCTGTGGACTGTATATCGACTCTAGCGTAAGAATTAAAGCTTAATGCACATAAACTTGAGAGCATTAAGGTCTTGACGACAAATAAAGGCTGACTAAATTTATTAATCGCCTTCGTTTTACTATGTTCACCCATACACAATGTGTGATGGAGGTGTTGATTGACCTGATAGTTCAATCTTTTAGCGCTTGATCGTTTAGATTTAAACATACTTTAATTCTCACATTTGGTCATATTCCGATGACAGTACAACACGCAACAAGTGCATATTCCTTACATTTGTCCATATGTATATGGATAAGCAGTCAACATGGAGGGGGAATTAACTAATAATATAGTCAGTTCTTTGAGGTCTGATTTCTCTATAATCTAGTTAAACTAGGCTTTGAGGAGGGGAACGCTACAGTCTTTGTTTTTACAACTTAGTGAGTCCCTTTTTCAATGCCTTGTCCATTTTTTGCTTTGCGTCTTTAAGCATTAATTTATTTAGTACCATTCACATGTGGTAAATAAATCAAAAGCTAATGACATTCTAAAACATTGTTTGACCGCTATAATAAAGGTAGACCATGTAACTAGTTGTGCAATATTTGTATCAAAAAATAGTTGTTTTTGTGAGGCTTAGGTGACTTCAGCCGCTTTAAAAGCTTGGGGATAAATGAGTGTGTATTTTTAATGCATTGTTTTAAAGGTAAATTTTATTTTAGTGCGACCTTTCTGTTTAAAGTTGGAACATGTTTTTCATTTTTTTTCTTGGCGCGCTAATTGTTGGTGTTTGTTTGATTTTTTGTTGTGATTGTGTTGGTTTATTGTTTTGCTTGTGTTTTGCTTGTGTTTTATTTTGCCTGTTGAGGTTGGTTTCAGCGGCTAACCACTTCTTTCTACTGAGTGTTTGGCTGTTGTTAATGCCTGAGAAATACTTTTTGCGTTCATCAAGCTGTAACAAAATTTGTTGTTTATCTATGTCAGTGGCTGATGACCAACTAACAATTTCATTAATATGTCGATAACACCCCATGCAATAATCATCTTCATTTAAACCACAACGAGCAACACAAGGGGAGTGCATATGAAACGTCCTTTATTATTTGCAGTATCAGCATTTAAGTATTTTATTAAGCTATAGAATACCATGACTATTTAAGGGCTGTTACAATTAGCATTAATTTGATTAAGCTAATTTTGCGGCACGAGTTGATGAGCAACAAAAACACTGCTGATGTGGAACAACAAATGATATTAACTGGCCTCTCAGAGCAAATGAAAGGCGACGCGGAACAGTTATCTCAGCTCTCTTCTTTATTATTTCAAACTCAGTCCTTATGGAAAGTGGTTGCGTTTGACTATAAAGACTTACCCTGGAAGCAAAACTTTCCAGCCTTGTGTGATGCATTATGGCAAATTGACGATAACGAAATTGAAGCCATTGATACTTGTTCAAATACTTTAGTGGCAAGGTTGTTGCCGTATCTGATTAAAGATTATAAAGCGCAGCACAATGAGACGCTTATTCCATTATTAACCTTGCTTGACGATGATATTAATAAAACGGTGGCTAAAACCAGCTCGGGTTTATGTTCCGCACCGCAACCAGTAAACCCAACAATAACTGAAACCGAAATGAGCCATTTTAATGCAGGCATTAAAGCAAGGAAGTGGCAACAGATTCGACGCTTTACTCAAAAGGTTTTTGTGCCCAAAGATAATTTACCAGTCTTGGAGTGGTGTGCTGGAAAAGGGTATTTAGGCCGCTGGGTGGCAAAGTCACAACAGGTGCCTGTTACTAGCTTAGAATGGCAAAAGTCTTTGTGCGAACAAGGACGGATATTTGCCCAAAAATGGCAATTGCCGCAACAGTTTATTTGTGCTGATGCATTTGCGCCTATTGAGCTGAATAACGAGCAATCAGCAATAAAAAAACATCAACATGCTATTGCGCTGCATGCTTGTGGAGACTTACATGTAAGGTTGTTAACGCTTGCCAGTAAAGTGGGCACTCAACAAATTTCAATTTCCCCTTGTTGCTATCATTTGATTGAACACCAGTATTACCAAGCTTTATCCACAGTGGCTCAGGACTCGAGGCTTCAATTGTCCCGTCACGATCTGCAACTGCCTTTGCAACAAAGTGTTATTGCTAACCGTAAACAAAACGATTTAAGAAAAAAAGAAATTGCCTGGCGCTTAGGGTTCGACTGTTTACAGCGTGATATCAATCAAGTTGACCGTTATTTACCGATACCCACAATAAAGCAAAGTCAGCTATCAGGACGCTTTAGTGATTTTTGCTTATGGGCCGCAGAGCAAAAAAACGTGCCTTTAACAAAAAACATATTGAATGAAGCCCAATATCAAGACTATTTACAACAAGGGTTATCACGTCAAAAGGTGACTCAACGAATCGATTTAGTAAGACATTTGTTTAGGCACCCTATTGAGCAATGGTTATTGTTGGATAGGGTGTGTTTTTTGCAGCAACATGGCTATCAAGTTGAGTTAAGTGAATTTTGTTCTGAAGATATTACCCCAAGAAATGCATTAATCCATGCCAAGAAAGTTGATTTGGTTTGAATTTTGCTATTAAGCGATTGTTTCAACAGTTTTATTTTAGAAAAACTTGATTGATTCAACTATCTAGCAAGACACTAATCATTAACATAGTGTGAATTAATTAGTAAAACAAAGCGGCTTTTTAGCGTTTTTTATTGCAGTTTTAAGTCATTCTTGTTCAAATGTCGGGTTAATAATGAATTACAACAAATCAACCCCTCAAACAGCGCTATAGTGTCAATTAAGTTGAGCTTAAATAGTACTGTACTTTAGAACCGTTAAAGTTCGAGTGGATTGAGTTAAAGTGAACAAATGGTTTAATGAAATACTCTCGCGTGTTTATCAATAGTCTAGCGTATGAGCTAGCACCTCAAGTTGTCTCAAGTCTTGATTTAGAATCTCGCCTTGCGCCTTTATACAAAAAGTTTCGTATTCCTATGGGGCAACTTGCTGCATTAACAGGAATTAACGAGCGTCGCTGGTGGCCTAAAGGCCATCGTTTATCTGATGGCGCCATTGCTGCAGCAAATAAAGCGGTTAACGAAACCGGTATAAACGTTGCTGATTTAGGCGCGGTAGTTTACACCGGTGTTTGTCGTGACCAACACGAGCCTGCAACAGCGTGCCGAATAGCCGCTGAATTAGGCGTGTCTAAAGACACCGCAATTTACGATATCAGTAATGCTTGCTTAGGTGTTTTATCAGGTATTCTTGATATTGCTAACCGTATCGAGCTTGGCCAAATTAAAGCGGGTATGGTGGTTTCGTGCGAATCAGCTCGCGATATTGTTGAGGCAACCATAGACCATATGTTAGCTGAGCCGACGATGCAAAATTTTGCGCAGTCGTTAGCAACCTTAACCGGTGGCTCAGGCGCAATTGCGGTGATATTAACGGATGGAAGCTTACCGCTTAAAAATACTCGTCAGCATCAATTGTTAGGGGCGAGCCATTTGTCTGCACCAGAACACCATAATTTATGTGAATGGGGCTTACAAGAAGCTGGTCATATGCTTTATCGTGAGTTTATGCGTACAGATGCGGTTGCTCTATTAAAAGAAGGTGTTGATTTAGCCAAACACACTTGGGACCATTTTCTTGCTCAGCGAGACTGGGTTGTGGAACAGGTCGATAAAGTCATTTGTCACCAAGTGGGGGCTTCAAATCGCAAGCAAGTATTAAACGCATTGAATATTCCACAAGAAAAAGAATATCCGACGTATCAAACCTTGGGCAATATGGGTACGGTATCTTTACCTGTAACCGCTGCTATTGCTCATGATGAAGGTTTTTTACGCCAAGGTGATCAGGTGAGCTTTTTAGGTATTGGCAGTGGTTTGAACTGCATGATGTTAGGGATTAAATGGTAGGGATAACGGGTAAACTTTATTTATCCACCTTTAATGATTAACTTACTGAAACAAATCAGTATTCGATTGGAAACATCATGACGTCGTACACTAAACAATTACAATCATTACTGCCTTTTGAGTCTCACTTTTTAGACCGTAAAGGTATAAAACTGCATTACATTAATGAAGGCCAAGGCGAACCTGTAGTAATGGTGCATGGTAACCCAAGCTGGAGTTATTATTACCGCAATTTGGTCAGTGCATTGAGCGAAAACCATCAATGTATTGTACCTGATCATATTGGCTGTGGATTATCAGACAAACCTGACGACCCACAATATGACTATACCCTTAAAAATCGTATTGATGATTTAGAAGCGCTATTGGATAGCTTAGGTATCGACAGCAATATCACTTTAGTTTGCCATGATTGGGGCGGGATGATTGGCACGGGTTTCGCTGCGCGTCATCCAAAGCGAATTAAACGATTAGTGTATTTAAACACCGCCGCATTTCACTTGCCAGAGTCAAAGCCATTTCCACTGGCATTGAAAATTTGTCGTGATACCGTGCTAGGTACGGTGTTAGTGCGTGGTTTAAATGCGTTTTCTTCCGCTGCATCATACGTAGGTGTTAAACGTAAACCAATGGATAAAGCGGTAAGAGAAGCCTTTGTGGCGCCGTTTAACTCTTGGGAAAATAGAATATCTACTTTACGTTTTGTGCAAGATATTCCACTTAAACCCGGTGATAGAAATTACCAGTTAGTGAGCGATATTGCCGACAGTTTGTCTGAATTTGCCAATGTACCCACATTAATTTGTTTCGGCCTGCAAGATTTTGTATTTGATAAGCACTTTTTAGCCGAATGGCGCAAAAGAATGCCTCATGCCGAAGTCCATGAATTTGCTGATTGTGGTCACTATATTCTTGAAGACGCTAAAGATGAAGTTATTGAGCTAATTCAAAACTTTATGAAATAGCGCCATAACAATAAAAGCTCTTCGGAGCTTTTTTTATGTCAATTTGTGCTAGCTTTTACCTCTTAATCGAAAGCGAATATTAACAATATTATGTCTGAATCATCTTTATTAAACGCTAATTTATGTCGACACTTACAGGACGCCGCTGAGCATTCGACAGACTTACTTGCCGTGGCGGTTCAACATGCCAAAGGCCAACATTATTCCTATGAAGAACTGACCTTTGGCCAACTGCATCAGCAATCAGACCATATGGCTTTTCAGTTGAATCAAGCGGGTATTCAAAAAGGCATGAAAGCGGTGCTTATGGTGACCCCCAGTATTGCCTTTTTTAATTTAACTTTTGCTTTATTTAAAGCTGGAATCGTGCCTATTTTGGTCGACCCAGGTATGGGCATTAAAAACTTAAAACAATGTTTTGCAGAAGCCAAGCCAGATGCATTTATTGGTATACCCAAAGCGCATATTGCCAGGCGAGTTTTAGGCTGGGGCAAAGAAACCGTAAAACACTGTATTAATGTTGGCGGTAACGGGTTATTACAAGCGTTAGCGGGCTGTAAGACATTACCTTCTACTCCTTCTGCAACCACTAAACCTTACCCTATGGTTAAATTGGCCGAAGACGACATGGCGGCCATTTTATTTACCAGTGGCAGCACTGGCACGCCAAAAGGGGTGGTTTATAGCCATAAGATGTTTGAAGCTCAAATCAGCGCTTTAAAGCAAGATTATGGCATTCAAGTGGGCGAAAGAGATTTGGCGACATTTCCATTGTTTTCATTGTTCGGCCCCGCATTAGGCATGGCCTCAATAGTGCCAGATATGGATGCCAGTAAACCCATTAAAGCAAATCCGCAGCATTTGTTTGCCGCCATCGAGCAGTATCAATGCAGCAATATGTTTGTTAACCCTGCGTTGTTAGAGCGTTTAGGTGCAGCGGGTGAGCAAACACAACATAAATTAACCAGTATTAATCGGGTTATTTCAGCAGGCGCCCCAGCCACTATTTCGTCTATTAAGTGTTTTAGCAACATGCTTCACCCAGGTGTTGAGGTGCTGAATTCATACGGTGCTACAGAGTCTTTACCTATTAGTAAAATTCAAAGTAGTCAATTATTTACCACTACAGATACCACAGATACAGGTGGTGGTATATGCGTTGGCCACGCTATTGAAGGTGTTGAAATTGCGATTATTGATATCACTGAGTCTGTGATTGAGCTGTGGGATGACAGCCTAACATTACCGGCAAATCACATTGGTGAAATAGTGGTAAAAGGCCCCATGGTCAGCCAGCAATATTATCAACGTGATAGTGCTACCGCGGCAGCGAAAATAGCGGATAACAAGGTGATGCGCCACCGCATGGGTGATGTAGGCTACCTTGATGAGCAAGGCTTATTATGGATGTGTGGTCGAAAAGCACATCGAGTTGACGCAACACAACAAGGTGAGTTTTTAAAACGCTATTTTTCTATTCCTTGTGAGCGCGTTTTTAATACCTTACCTGAGGTGAAACGCAGTGCATTAGTGGCGATTAATATTAATAACAATGTTGTACCGCTACTGTGTGTTGAGCTTAATCAGTCGGTAAACTGCTCAAACTCAAAAGCATTATATAAAGCGCTAAATGATATTGCTGAGCAATATGAGCATACCAAGGGAATTGAGCGGTTTTTAATACACCCTAAGTTCCCTGTGGATGTGCGCCACAATGCAAAAATATTTCGTGAAAAACTGGCGGTTTGGGCGCAAGTAAAGTGGAAAGAATAATGAGTAATTTAACCAAGTCGTTAACTGATTTTAGTGAATTAGAACAACAGGCTTTATTAGCATTAAAACAGCAAGTGTCTAAAGTTTTTGTTACTGGGGCAGGCGGTTTTTTAGGCTACGCCATTTGTGAACGCTTAAATGCGGCAGGTATTGAAACCGTTGGCTTTGCCCGTAATCAATATTCAAGCTTAACTGACCTTGGCATTAACAGTGTGCAAGGTGATATAGCCAATTTGCAGCAAGTTACGGATGCTATGCAAGGCTGTGATTTAGTGTTTCATGTGGCATCTAAAGCTGGTGTTTGGGGCAGTAAACAAAGTTATTTTTCACCCAATGTAGATGGGGCAAGCAATATTATTAATGCCTGCCAAGCTCTAGGCATTAAATCCTTGGTTTACACCAGCACCCCAAGCGTGACTTTTAGTGGTGAAGATGAAAATGGCATTGATGAAAGCGCTCCTTATGCGCATACATTTTTAAATCATTATGGTGAGTCTAAAGCCCGTGCTGAAAAAATGATGCTTAATGCAAATAGTGCTAGCTTGAAAGTCACCGCACTTCGGCCTCACTTGATTTGGGGGCCTAATGATCCTCATCTTGTGCCACGGGTTATTGAACGTGCCAAAGCCGGCAAACTGAAATTAGTCGGCAAACAAGACAAACTGGTCGACACCATTTTTATTGATAATGCTGCTTATGCCCATATTCTAGCTGCAGTAGATTTAACCCAAACCGCAAAATCGGCAGGCAAGGCTTACTTTTTAAGTAATGATCAACCTATTACCATGGCGCAAATGCTCAATAAAATTTTAGCCTGTGTCGATTTGCCGCCAGTAAATAAACGGGTTCCAGCTAAATTGGCTTATGGTGTGGGAGTATTGCTTGAAACCATTTATGGCGCGCTTAATAAGCAACAAGAGCCGATAATGACCCGGTTTGTGGCTAAACAGCTTTCTACTAGCCACTATTTTAATATTAGTGCAGCAAAGCAAGATTTAGGCTATCAACCGATTGTTTCAATTGATGATGGAATGGAAAAACTTGCTCAGTATTTGGCGAAATAACAGCCATTAAATTCAAGACTTTTTTACCACAAGTCCCAAGCATAAACATCAGCCACAGACTTTAGTGTAATAGACAGCTTTGTCGTCTTAGTTATGATTGTGGTTAGTGTTGAATTTTAAAGTATAACGTTAGCTATAAAGCTAATGTATAAAAATAGGTCAGCAAATTGCTGACCTATTTTTTATGGATTTATTTCAGATTTAAAGGATTAAAAATTAATGCTTTACTCGTATCCAGTTGTCATCGCTACCTCAGTGTTAATGTTTATTTGCGCGACTATTTCGCCGCTAACCTATTCGCCGCTAACCTATGCAGCAGAGCACAATAATGGGCGATCAGGTGTTTCATCTGCTTCAATGAAGACAGAACAGCAAGCCAACCCAATACAAGGAACATGGCAACTAGTATCAGGCCGATATTTAAATGAGCAACAGCAATGGGTTGATTATGCCAGTTTAAACTTATCGGCCATTAAAATTATCGCTGCTTCGCATTTCAGCTTCACTACCGTGCAACAAACTGCAACCGGTCCTAAATTTTGGGCGGCGGGAACCGGCACGTACCAACTCACCAATACGACATATACCGAACAACCTAGCTTGAACTCGTTTGGGGCGGTCGTAGGTCAAGAGTTTGTATTTGAATACCAGCTTAAAAACAACCAACTGCATACTCAGCGTGTTGAGAATGGAGACCTGCAAGAGGTAGAAGTATGGCAGCGTTTGTGAATGTGCGTGGCGTAACATTGTATTTACAATTGGGCCGATGGTTATTTAGTCTACCCGCATTGGTTATCTTACTCAGCAAGGTATCTTAAGTCTTACTCATCAATGAAAAAATCAAAATAACAAGGTGAGAAAGGAGACCCAATGCAATCAAATCAACAGGCTAAATGGAATTTAGCCACTTTAGCGATTCACGGTGGACATCAAGAAGAAGCTTTTGGTGCGCTAGTGACCCCATTATATCAAAGTGCCACATTCACCTTTGACAATGCTCAACAAGGCGGTGCTCGTTTTGCTGGTGATGAAGCTGGGTATATTTATACCCGTTTAGGTAACCCCACAACGGCAGAGCTTGAACGAAAAATGGCTTTATTAGAAAGCGCAGAAGATGCAGCAGCATGTGCATCTGGCATGGCGGCGGTATCAAGTGCCTTACTTACTCATTTACAAGCCGGTGATCACATAGTGGCTTCTAAAGCCGTATATGGTTGCACATTCTCGTTAATGACCGCGCAATTAACTCGGTTAGGTATTGAAGCCACCTTAGTTGATTTCACAGATATGCAAGCGGTTGAGCAGGCGATTCAGCACAATAGCAAAGTATTATTTTGTGAAACACCCGTTAACCCCCATCTAGCGGTGTTTGATATCGCTGCCATTGTTGCACTGGCGAAAAAACATCAATTAATTTCTATAGTTGATAACACCTTTATGACCCCATTGCTGCAAAAGCCGTTAACCTTGGGAATAGACATGGTGATTCATAGTGCGACAAAATACTTAAATGGCCATGGTGATGTGATTGCCGGAATGGTTTGCGGCAGTGCAGAACATATTCATAAACTCAAATTTGAAGTATTAAAGGATTTTGGCGGGGTGATATCGCCCCATGATGCTTGGTTAATTTTACGCGGTTTAAAAACCTTAGATGTCAGACTAGCGCGTCATTGTGATAACGCAGAAGTATTGGCTCAGTATTTAGAACAACATGCCGCTTTTGGTAAGGTGTTTTATCCTGGGTTAAAAAGCCATCAAGGTTACCCACTGATTGGTCGGCAAATGAAACGTGGGGGCGGAGTTATTGCATTTGAGCTAAAAGGAGAAAAGCAAAATGCCATTGATTTTGTTAACCGCCTTAAGTTATTTACCATTGCGGTGAGCTTGGGTGATGCAGAGTCATTGATACAGCACCCCGCATCAATGACTCATTCCCCTTATAGTCCTGAAGCCAGACTTGAGGCTGGGATCAGTGATAACTTATTGCGTATTTCTGTTGGGCTTGAGCATGTTGATGACTTAATTGCTGACATTGAGCAAGCGCTGTCTTGTTAACCTGATCTGCGGATAACAACTTGCTTTCTAGAGCCTATTTTTACTGATAACTGCGTTAAATTTGTTTGCAATACGACCCCATGGATGGGGGAGGTAGAGCGACGTTGGAACCAAAGCCGAGACTAGCTATTGACGCACAAATTTGCCTTGTTCTAAGCAAAAATATCTCTCTAGAAATATATTTTAAAGTACACCTTAAATAAATTAGTGTGTTAGCTAATCTCTTATCCACACCTCAGGTTAGTTAACGAGAGGCAGCAACATTAACTTAACTGCTGTAAAACATGTTGGTATCCTGCAACAAGGTTATCTACTTGCTGGCCTTTGTTGTGGGCAACTTTTTGATAATGGTTAATCGTAACGGTTAAGTATCGCTGCAAATCGGCTGTCTGTAATGTGGATGCTGGATGACTGTTACGAGGCAACTGCCAGATTTTGTCACCAAACAAACTGACTAAAGGGTTGTTTAGTGGTTTTGATGCAGCCAAACCTTCAGCTTGATAACGCACATAAACCAGTTCATAAAAACGCTTATTTTCAGTGACTAATAGCTCATCTAGTAGACTACATCGATGTTGAATTAACGTTGAACGTAAAGTCGCCACCTGAAGCACAGGGCAAAGTAAAAAGTCGAGAGTTAGTTGAGGGTTATTTTGAATCAAGCTATTGACCATAGAGGCCATTAGGTCACCACCAACACCAGCAATAACAATAAGTTGTGTACCGTTATAATCAGCTAACGGCAGTTTTGCCACATCTTGGGTGTGAACACTCCATTGGGGTAAGTGGGCATTAGAGTCTGTGGCGATAGGGTAAAAGCGTTGCAGCTTTTGCTCAACTGTCGCCATTAGATCGGGCACTATATCAACAAAATGAATCTGTTTAGCCAATTGTCGGTTAAGCATTTCGGCCCCAAGTAAGCCATGATCGCAACAGCAATCCCATATGTGTTGATATTGCATGGGGATCATATCAACGATGCTTGATAACCTGTGACCGAGTTTCATAACTTACCTGAAGCTGTTTGAGTGAGCATAGAGTTACGTTGTAAATGAATATAGCGGCGAATTTTATAGATATTCCAGTCAATCTTCCATAAAATGATACGTTAACTTTTTTGCCGTTGTTTCCATTAATCACGGCGCAAATAGGTATTCTGAATGTCGGCTAAACTGTTTAATCTTCCTATCAAGTTGTCTCATGAGCTATTGGCTAAGTTATTTACCGCCACTCAGCTGCAAAAAGCACAAAACTATTTAATTCAAGGAAGAGTATTAGAAGTCAGTGCCAGTAAAGATAATCATAATATTGAAGCTTACACTCAGGGCGCTGCAGAAGAGCCTTACCGACAAGATATTAGTTTAGTTAACGTAAACCATAAAGTGATTATGCGCTCATACTGTACTTGCCCTGTAAGGCGAGACTGTAAGCACGTGGCTGCCGCTATGTTGGCGTTAATTGATAATAAACCTGTAGAAGAGCAGCGGGTATCTCAGTGGTTAACCCAACTAACCCATTTAGATCAATTTCAGCAAGCTGTAGATGAAGATAACCCGCCAGAGAGAATTATTTATAGCTTATCTAGTGACCCTCAAGGGGTATATGTTGAGCTTAAAAAAAGTAAATTAAATAAAAAAGGCATGTATAACCGAGGTAGCAAACAAACGATTAACGACTTCCGTTTACACTTACCTTGGTGGTTAGGGCCAGAAGATAAACAAATTATTGGGTTACTTTTTGCCAATAATTTACAAGGCAATAAAGTTTATCTAGACGGTGAAATTGGCTACTTAGCATTAATGAAAATGATTCAAGCAGAAGTGGCCTTTTGGGAAGATAACCGTTTTCCGTTAACGGTTGGAGATAGCGTTGCTCCCGAGTTTGTTTGGGCTGAAATGGATAAAAACCATACCCAAATGCAAATGACCATGCCTGGGCTAGAAAACTGGGAGTTTATTGCCACTGAGCCGCCAATGTTTATTGAACTAGACTATTTACGTTTAGGTCAAGTAGACACAGATTTAACGGCCAGCCGATTAGCATTATTACAAAAAATGCCGCCGGTACCTAAGAATAAATTAGATCATATTAGCCATGCATTGTTACAGCATTTTCCGTCTAAAGTTGTGCCAATTCCCACTGAAATAGAATTTAAAGAAATTAGCCAAATGCTAAAAACTCGGCTGACGTTTTGTTTAATCGAAACCACTGATAGCGTGAGTTTGCAGCCTGCTATTAGAGTCGAATTTCAGTACGGTGAAATCAGCTTTGATCCTAAAACACAATTTGAAGCTATTAGCTTAATTAAAAAAGCTAATGTGCAATATCAAGTACACCGCCAAATTAGCGCTGAACAAAGCAGTTTATCCACCTTAAACACTCTGCAATTACAGCCTCTGCCGCCACAAAGTTTATTGCCTGAGCAACAAGGTCAATACTGGGTGTCTTTGGGGTATCTACCAGAGCTAATTAACGACTGGTCTATATTAACGTCAACAGGTATAGAAGAATTACAAGCCCAAGGTTTTGAGGTCAGTTATTCAGCTAATTTTGACTTGAATATTGTTGATGCCGAACTGGATGTTGATATTGATGATCAAGATGAGTCTGGCTGGTTTTCCTTATCGTTAAATGCCGACATAGACGGCCAGCGAATTTCATTATTAGCGCTGGTGGCCCGTTGGTTGCAACAACATGGTGAGCCGGATGATGAACAAGAGCTTATTCTACCCAGTGAAAATGGTCGTTTTATTAAAATTAAAGCTAAATCCATTAAGCCTTTAGTGTCAGTGATTCAAGAGCTTTTTCATCGTCACTCAACAGATGTGATTGAAATTCCGAGAAATAGAGCCCACTTACTTAATGACCTCAGTGCCAGTGAAGTGCGCTTGCTTAATGGCGAGCGCGTTAGATTGCTTGCAAGCAAGTTAGCGTCATTTAACGGCGTCACGCCGATTGAGTTACCCAACGGCCTTAATGCCACATTGCGAGATTATCAAAAGCAGGGTGTCGACTGGTTGTGTTTTTTAAAAGAGTTCCAGCTAGGCGGCATATTAGCGGATGATATGGGGCTGGGTAAAACCATTCAGGCATTGGCTTTTTTATTGTATATCAAGCAAATAACACCTGTGTCTGAGCGTAAGCCAAGCTTGATTGTATGTCCTACAAGTTTAGTGGGTAACTGGAGTAAAGAGGCAGAGAAGTTTACCCCAAGCTTAAAAGTGATAGTGATTCATGGAAGCCAGCGACACCAGTGGTTATCGCAAATTGGTGACTATGACTTGGTTGTCACCACTTATCCATTAATTATTCGCGATGAAGAAATTTATCATCAGCATGTTTTTGAACATATTATTCTAGATGAAGCACAACAAATTAAAAACGCTCAAGCTAAAGTCACTCAGGTGATTAAAACCTTAAAAGGTCACTTTAGATTGTGCTTGTCTGGCACTCCGTTAGAAAATCATTTAGGTGAGTTAAAGTCGTTAATGGACTTTTGTTTACCTGGGTTATTAGGACAACATACTTATTTTAATAAAGAGTTTCGCTCACCTATTGAAAAACAAGGTGATATCGAAAAGTCTTCTTTGCTAAGCCAACGTATCGCGCCCTTTATGCTTAGACGTACCAAAAAACAGGTTGTGGCCGAACTGCCTGAAAAAACAGAAATAATACAATCCCTTGAACTTGAGAAAGACCAACGTAACCTTTATGAGTCTATTCGATTAGTGATGGAGAAAAAACTTCGTGAATTATTTGCTCAAAAAGGGGTTTCTAGTAGCCACATCGAGTTTTTAGATGCGCTATTAAAGTTAAGGCAAGCTTGTTGTGACCCTCGGTTAGTGAAGTTAGAGCAAGCTCAGCATGTGCACGATAACGCAAAACTAAATTGGCTAGTGCAAAACTTGCCAGAAATGCTTGAGGAAGGCCGCAACGTATTAATTTTTAGTCAGTTTACCTCTATGCTGACGTTAATTGAACAAGCATTAGCTGAGCAAGGTATCAGCTATAGTAAGTTGACTGGGCAAACTAAAAACAGACAAGCACAAATTGACGCGTTTCAAGAAGGCGATAACCACGTGTTTTTAATCAGCTTGAAAGCGGGTGGAACAGGGTTAAACTTAACCGCCGCAGATACCGTGATTCATTATGACCCATGGTGGAACCCAGCTGCTGAGCGCCAAGCCACAGACCGAGCCTATCGCATCGGCCAACAAAATCCGGTGTTTGTGTATAAATTAATTGCCCAAGGGACAGTGGAAGAAAAAATTCATGCCATGCAACAACACAAACAAGGCTTAGCAGATTCGATATTGGCTGATGGCAAGCAAGGACCTTGGAAAGGGACTGCTGATGATTTACTGTCGCTATTACAGTAAGCAACAGTAAAACAGCAGTGGCTCTAGAGTTGGTGTAAGAGTTGAATAAGCGCTGTTCAAGAATTGAAAAAAATTTAATAGGATAATCCACAATGAAATATAGCCAAACTAGTTTGTGCGTATTGCTTCTGTCATTAATGAGCCTAAGTGCATGTAATAACTCAGACTCAGCAACAACTTCTGTTGAAAGTAGCAGTACAACTCCGTCATCGTTGTGTTCAGAGGCGTGGTTTAAGCAGGTTGAACAGCAAGTGATGTCTGGGGACGGTCAAGGTCATGGGCCTGATTTAGGCAGTGAAGAGTGGCAAAGTGTAATTGAGTTTAAGTTAGGCGTCAGAGGGAATAGTGACGTCCCACAGCGCAACACTCCACAGTGGTGTGAATATATTGATGCGAAGCTTCTGGCATCAAAGTAGATTTTAGCGTCTTAAACTGAACAAACAGATATAAAAATGCCTGCAAATTTGCAGGCATTTTTATAGCTTAGATAGCTTAATAAAATTATCCGCTGAGATTAAAAGTCGCGTTCCCAGCCTGCATAAATGGTGGTTTCCCAATCATTACTGTCAGTGGTTTTAGGGTAAAGGCTATAGCCTGTCGTGCCACCGACTTTAAGCTCGCCATTAAATAATGGTCGATGATAACTGGTATCCAACTGGTACATACGTTCATAGCGGCCCGGAGACACCGGATTTCCACCGTATTCAGGATTTGAGTCAGTACCATCTACATTAAGTCTAAGTATGCGTAATTTTGTGCTGAGCGATTGCTGGTTGCCCAGTTGGGTAATGCCACCTAAAACTATGGTGACAGCATCATTATCATAAGTACTGCCTAAACTGCGGTCATAATAACGATAACCTGTTTTATAAAAGCCATGTTCATACAAACAATTATAGACTTTTGAATTCACTCCACAGGCGACTTTAGTGTCGGAGTATTCAACAAAAAAACGGGTGGCAACTTGTTCAATATAGAAATCGAATCCCCCCATGTTTGCTGAATTAATCAGCTTCTTTTTATCGTGGTGATAATCTTCGTGAGTACGTTCATAATAAATGCCGTAAGGGATACCAAAAGCGGTGTCTGACCATCTGAAGTCATAACCCGCTAACATATTCTCTTGGCCGTTCTTTTCTTCACCTTCACTTTTTCCGCCATTAAATATGCCATCCCACCAATCAGATAGGCTATTACCGTAACCTTCGCCACCCCATTGCATTGTCCACGAGAAACCAACTTCAAGTTTTGATATTGGGCGGAAGGTACCACGAGCGCCCCAGTGTTTGGTGTCTGGCACATAGCGGTCACTTTCCATTTCACTGAAACTGGTGGTGAATGTCCACGGGCCAATCCAATTTAACCAAGGAGTTTCGAATGCTTGGCTATTATTACGTGAAAAGGTAATGCCGGGTAAGGGACGAGCATTATTAGTTTGAATTAAGCCAGTGTCCCAACTAGGGCCCCAATATTTTTGAATTGCGCCACCTGATACAATCCAGTTACCCAGCTTAAAGGCGGCAAAACTATCGTCTAGACGGGTTTGATTACCGTCGATGGCATCATAATGATAACTAGCCGATAGACGGCCACTAAACCACTTTTTAGTGACTTCAGCGGTGACTTTCGCTTCGGCTTTGTCTCGGTAATCGTTGCCAAAGCCAATAAACCTTGCAGTGTCATTTGCGCCATTAAAACCCACATTCAAATTCACGCCTTTATGGTCTCGGTTGTAAGCACTGATGACTCTGTTATAGGCCGCTAACTGACTTGGGGTTAGCTGGTCTATTGCGCTATTTTCCAGGTCTTGTTTGATGCCTGCCCACATTAATGGGTAGGTAGTGACTGGTTGAACAATGATGCCGTGATCCGCTAATAATTGAATATCGGCTTTTAGCGATAAATCTGTCGGCTCTATCCACCAAGCTGATTGAGCACTAAAACTGGTGAGTATCGCTATCCCTGCCAACGGTAAAAACTTCATGATGATTCCTATATGATATTGGCTTTAGCCAATGACTTATTGCGGGTTAATGACGCTCATTTAATAACTGGATTAAATGTTTACTGGTATATTGTAGCGGAATATCACCGCTAATTAGTAAAAAATATTAACGACAATAGCGATTTACATCACTATTGCTTTTTATCCATATAAAGGTCGCAAACTTAACTGTTTTAATTAAATGTTGCTGTCGAATGTAACAAAAATACTGGAAGGACAGATTAAACCAATGAAGTTCATACTATTAACGCATCAACGTGAGTTATTAAGACCCACAAATAGCGGCAAATTAGCATTGGATTTGTTACCTGAGCAATCTTGTTTGATGGTGTGGGATAGGGTGAAGCCTAATGCGGATTTATTATCTTATATAGAAACAAGCCATGTTGGGCTGGTGTATCCGGCAGAACACTCCAACAGCAGTAAACATATAGTGTTGACTGAAATGAGTCATGCTCAATTACAGCTTTTCGAATATGTGATAATTCTTGACTCTACTTGGCAGGAAGCGCGAAAAATGGTCAATAAAAGCCCTTATTTACAGGGATTACCGACCATTGAAATCAATTGTGAATATGATTCAACTTTCGATTTACGCCGCAATCAAATTGAGGGTGGGTTATGTACTGCTGAGTGTGTTGCAATGCTGCTTAAATATAATAATCAAATTCAGCAATCTAGCGATGTGCTGAATTCATTACATCAATTTATAGTAAAATAAAACTGGGCAAGTTCCTTGTGCCCCAATCTCAATCACAAGATTATTCACTTGTTAATATAATGTTAAATGCTTGGCCGTTGCAAGGAGTTTATATAAAAAAAGCCGCTAATCTTCAAGATTAACGGCCTTTAGCACGGTTATAAGAATGTTAGCTTATAGCTTATAGCTCATGCTTAACATAATCATATGTGCTGTGTAGTCGTGACTGTTGCTACCAAAGCCAACAACGTTCCAAATAGCATCTGGTGCAATGTCATTTGCCGCATCGTTGTCTAGGTATTTTTCAATTTTATAATCTAAACGAAGCCCCATTTTTTCAGTGGCTTGATATTGAGCATAAAGATTGACATTGTGAATTTTGGCAAAATAATCGCCATAATCACCGGTAATACCTTGTCTAACTTGGGTCGTGCTGTCTGAGTCTGAATAAGTGTAATCAAGCCCTAAACGTAAACGACTGTCCATTAAGTTGTTGTAGCTTAATCCTGCACCCATAACATCAATGTTATCTTCAATATCAGCTTGCCATGTTGCAGTGGCAAAGTTGCTGCTGCCTGATTGAGCTGACTTGATGACTTGATGGTTATAGAACGCATTAAACATCACGTCTGCATTGAACATATAACTTAAATTAGCGTCGTAACTGGTATCTTCTGATTCAGTTAACCCAATTTCAGTGTTTTTGTAGTCGTCTAGCGCATAGCGTGCACCAAAATCTACCGTTAACTCATCAATAGGCGTGTAGCTAACACGTGCTTCAATTTGGCTGCGATCTCTATCTGCTAGATAGTACTTACGCAGTAATTGATTTTGCTCTTTAGACGTCCACTCAGAGGCTTCATAGTCAGAACCGTCACGATGGCTAAAGCTACCTTTAACCCACATATCCCACTTTTCAAAGCTGTTTACGCGAAAACGAGCCCATAGGTTGGTGTCATCGGTTACTTCACGGTCTTGATAGCTACGTTCGTCCCTTTTGAACTCGTAACCCGCATCTAACTTCATACCGTAATTGATTCGATAATCAGCACCCACTTTTACGCGGTGAGACGTATGGTCGTATGGCGTGTTATAAGCCACTTGACCATTAGTTTCATTAATACTGATTTGAGTCCACTCTTCAACCTGAGTATTGTTCTTGCGGTCGCTATAGTCATAGCTACCGTTAAGTCTTAACTCACGGTTGATGCGAGTGACGGCTTTTAGGTTCATGCCGGTTAAATCAACTGACGCATCTAGTGAGTCAGCAGGTAATTGATAACCATAACCAGAGGTTACAAAATCTTGGTCTTGGCTCATTTTACCGACCATTAAACGACCCGATACTGCGGTTACTGAGTCATTGAATTGACCCATTAACGACACGGTATGCGCTTCGTTGTCAGGGTCTAATGACATATAACCACGAGTTTGCGCGCCGAAGGTTGGGTTAAATGCATTGTCATAACTGAGTTGGCTATTACCATTTTTAAATGACGAACCATTGTAGTTAAGACTGGTAAACCAATTGTCACCTTTAAGCTTAATACCGGCTTCAAGGGTGTCAGTGGTGTAGTCAACGGGCTCAGCTAGCATCATTGATTGATTGAAGAAGCTACCTGAAGCCTGTTTGATACCGCTTTTTTCTTCACGTTGGTAATTTACAAACGTGGTAAATAGCGACTCAGTTTGATACTCAAAACCTAATCCAGCACGTTCACGGTGAAGTGAAAGCTCAAATGGATTCAAGCTAGAATACAGCATTGGCATTTGTGACGATGAACCGGCTGTGACCCAGTTATCAGGTAACGTTAAGTCATTACCACCAATACCTTGGTAAGGAGTCAGTGCATCATTTGACTTATAAGTAGCAATTGAGCGGTAGTTTAGGTTGATGTTGTATGTACCTTGTTTGCCGACATTAATGTCGGCACGGCCATTGTCCATTCCTAAATCAGTTGCTTCAATGCTAGCACGGTAACCTTTGTCGCCTTTATAGTTAATATCTGCATCTAACTTACCGGCAAACTCATTGTCACTTTTAAACGCATTGGCAGACTTAATGTCTTCTTCGCTGTTGTAGCCAACACCGACACCAATGCTACCAGTTGTGCCGGTTTCTACGGTACAACCCTTACAGACCCATTTATCAAACTTAACGTTTTCAGTATTGGCTTCAGCTAAACCATAACCTCCGGCCGTTGCCATAAAGCTGGCTGGGGCAAGTAGGGCTAGGGTAATTAGATTTAATTTATACTTCATAATGTTAACTCCCTAGCGCTGTAATAGCTTACCTGATGGATGGTTAGAACCATGTACCTGGCTGTGACAGTTTAAGCAACTGCGACCACCAGTAAAGGCGTTATCACCAACAGATGAACCCATTCCAGTATTGCCTAAATAAGCATTGCTAGCATGTCCGTCACTGGCGTGACATTGTTGACATAGCTGTGGCGCACGGGTTTTTAACATACCGTCATTGACACTTCCGTGAGGGTTGTGACAGCTCACGCAGTTTTCAGTTACCGGTGCATGTTCCCATAACTTAGGACCGCGTTTTTCAGCATGACATTCGTAACACGTTTCGTTAACGCTTGGCTTGACTAAGTCTGCGTCAGCTAAGCTACCGTGTGGATTATGACAGTCACTACAGGTCATTTGGTTCCATTTCATTGGGTGGCTAGAACGCTTGTTCATGTCAGTTTTTTGCTTGGTATGACAGCTGGTACAGACTTCCATTTCAGTTTGCTTGTCTAGCACTGAGTCTTTAGCAGCATGAATGTTGTGACAAGAAGCACAAGCGACATCGGCATTGTCATGGTGACTGGTGTTCCAAGACATACGTTTGTCATCTAAGTGACAGCTCATACAGACACTGTTTTGCTTGTCAGCTGGTAAGCTTGAGTCTGGGCCAAATGCGATCATTGGCTCGCGACCACCACGGTTGTGAGAGCCTTGTGGTCCATGACACGCTTCACATTGCAGGCCAGCCATTGGGCTTTTGCTTGAATCAATTGCACCATGCACGCCTTTGAATAAGTCCATGACTTTTTCAGAGCGTTTGTGACACATTAAACAAGAGTCAGCGCCTTTTGGAGAGTATTTACCTTCAGCAAACTTAGTATCAAGAGTGGCTTCTACTTCTGCTGGAGACATTTTTTCATCCCACTTTGCAGCGTGTGCAGGTGAGGTGATTCCCATGAATAACACCAGTGAAAACAGTGCAGACAGTAGCGGGAAAGTTGTCATTTTGGTCTTCATAAATAGACTTCCTAATTTGTCCATATAAAGCGCTTTAAATAAGCGCATTGCCTAGCAACAAGGGAGAAGCGATTAAGCTTCTCCCTATGGGCAAATTACATTTTTACTTGGCCGTGATTTTCTAGCGTTGGAGCATGACAGAAGAAACAGGTTTCTAGCTGTGCAGCATCGTTAGCCTCTTGGTAAGAACCATTCACGACAGCGCCTTGGCTTTCGGCATGGTTTTTGATGTCATCAAAGCCATGACAAGATGCACAAGTTGCAGTGATAGGGGTTGTGTAGCTATCGCCACCACCAGCAGTTGCTAACGCCCCTTTCACTTTAAAGGCATCTAAGTTGAAGTCATTATGACACTGTGCACAGTCACCAATAATTTTTTGCTCGCCATGGACACTGTGAAGTTTCATTTCTAGTGCACCTTGGTTTGCGCCAGAAGCATAAGTACCGTCAGGAGTATGACAAGTCACACAACCATCTACACCTACAACCATTTCACCTTCAGCATTTTCACGACCTAATTGCTCAGTCATGATAAAGCCTGCATGATATCCTTTATGTAATTCAAAGGTTTCGCCATGACAGTTTTGACAAGTACTAAAGTTTACAGAGTCAATGTGACGGAAGCTTGGTGCTTCACCTGATAAGGTGCCATGCACTAAATCAGCTTTCATTGATGTTGTAGCAACACCCTCAGCACAATCTACTGCTTGAGTACCATCGTTACAAATTTCTAAACCAATAAAGGTAAATGCGGTGTCAGTATCACCTTCGCCAAACGGAAGTGAGTCAAAAGTAAAGCTTAGATTACCATCGGTAACCACAACACCTTCTTCTAACTGACCCGCTTTAACAAGGTCTTTGATGATTTTTGCTAAACCTGATTCAGGATTAGGGTTGTAGCCCATAATTGGGAAGTTAGGCCCAACATTGGTAATCGTCTCAATACGTTGGATTTTGCTGATCATGCCTTGAGCGTCAACTGTATTGCCGTCTGCATCTAAAATAGACAGTGTCAGTGTAGCTGACATATCATTTTCATCTGCTTTATTCGCCACTAATGTCGCACTCATACCGTACATGTCGATGAAAGCTTTTTTCTCAACAAATGGGCCAGTGTGAATTTCTTCAGTCCAGCTTGCAGAGTGACATGCTACACAGTTTGAGTTGTCGTCTTGCTGAGAGTGACCTTGACCTGCTTTGAAGTCAATATTGGTATGACAGCTAGTACAGGTTTCCATAGTAGGAATACGTGACCAGTTGCCCCATTCAGTTAACTCTTCAGATTCAACGTGACATGCTTGACAGTTGTCTTGAACAATTGCATGTGCTGTTTCAGCAGTGTAGTCGTTGCGACCCCAAACTTTGTTTGAGTTATGCACGTTGTGCACTAAATGCGCAAAAGCCACTTCTGGTTTACCACGTCCATCTGCCCACTCTTGTGTATGACATGTGATACAGGTTTCAACGGTTGTTGCTTTGTGATAAATCTTTTCATCTTCAGCATGACATGCTGTACATGCTTCATGCGATACGATGTTTTTAGTGTATTTTGCTTGGTAGCCTTCGCCGTCGAAATCGCGAACGATTTCAGAAACAGGAACGGCAGTTACACCATCTTGTAATGTTGATGCGTCTGCAACCACATTAAAGCGTTGGGTTAGTTCAGCATTAAATTTTTCAGACTCGAAAGATTCAAAGGTAAACACATAGTTACCATTCTTTTGGTCTTCAAATGTTGAAGATGAACCTAGTTTTTGCCAGTTGGCACTGTTACCTGCACCAGAAGCACCCACAGGTACAAGTTGAGCGGCGTTTTCGATACCTAAATCTTTAAGGCCAACAACCGGTAAGTCTTCTTCATTGGTTGCAAAAACGGTCACAACAGGCTTACCGTCTTCATAGGTAACGTTAGTGACATCAAGATTTAAGGTTTGGATAGCCGGAGCGGGTTCGGTACCAGGGTTTCCTGGGTTACCGTCTTTACCGTCATCACCGCCACAACCAGTTAAGGCTACGGTAGTTGATGCAGCAAGCAATAAAGCTATTTTTGAGTATTTTGTTTTCATCATATTTTCCCTGCAAAATGGTTCATTGTTTTAAAAGGCAGTTTTCTGCAGGTGTACCTGTAAGGTACTTATTATTCAGTTAAAACAATGCTGGAAAATGCATTCCTGTTAACAAGGTTACTTCAGTTAAGGTTAAAAATCTTTAATCCTTAATTGAATGTGTGACCCTGTTCTAACTATTCCTTTAGGAGTAGTTAAAAGTGAAAGAGGAGACTATGTCTCCTCTCTTAATCGCACTACTTATTTGTATTCTACTGGGTGAACTTTATCGACACCGTAAGCTTTGCCTTCGGCATGACAAGTCGCACATGTTTCAGACCCCGGAATGTAAGTTCCTTCAGGATCGTTAGCTGCGCCACCCTCTGAGCGAATATGAGCAACTAAAGAGTCTTTAACACCATGACAACTTACACAAGTTGCTGCAATTGGAGAGAACTCGACACGACCTAGTTCAACATCAGTTGTTTGCGTGGCTGGAACTTCGCCTAAGCTGTCCATTTTCAACTGACCTTGATCATGACAGGTTGCACAATTACCATAATGCCCTGGGAAGGTAATTCTATCTTCCCCACCAGCTTCTTGGCCATCACGTTTGTTAGCATGCAAAGAGTGAATACGTACTTTGAAATCAATGTGTTCTACAATTGGCTTACTTGAACCTCTTGAGTAGCTCGCGTTGTGGCACATTTGACACTCAGCTTCAAAGTTGGTGTAAGAACCTGAATGTTTAATTTTCTCACCACCAAATTTAGATAAATATTTATCATCATGGCAGTTTGCACATGTTTCATTGCTTACCACGACACGACGTGCAGATACTTCAGCTTCACCAGATAAGTTGAATGGCACAATTTCACCCACAAGTGTTGCAGGGCTAGATGCTTCATCAGAACCTGAACCACATACGACACCAGCTAGTGTGTCACGATCTACACACATTTTAGTGGTCACTATAGCCGTTGCAGGGATAGCTACATTTGCAGATAAATCCATTTCAGAAACAGTATAAGTGAATACACCATCAGCACTTGATATTGGCGCAGTATTCAATAAGTCTACTTTTTTATAGCCACCAGCAAAGTCTGTACCATTACCAAAACCTAGCATGATATTGCTTTGAGTTAAGCGGCCATCTGTATCAGGGCTACTAACAGTTGTTTCATTGCTATCTTCAACTTTAACTGAGAATGTTAACTCATTTGTTGCAGAGTCAAAGCTAACACTTTCTGGTACAAGAGTTGCTGAATAGCTGTCTTGAGCGTTTTGTTTAGCAACAGAATCAGTGAAGTGATGCGCTGCACCTGGCATACCTTGATCAGCATGACAAGTTGTACAGTCTGTAGCTCCAATGTACTTCTCATGCATAGCATCTTTGATTGCGCTTGGGTCTGTAGCGTCGGTATGACATGAGCCACAAGCTAAAGCGGTATGATGTTTGAAGTTTGCCGCATCAACTGGGCTTTCTTCATTTTCAATATGACATGCTTGACAGTCATATAGATCAGCAGGGAAGGTGACTTCAGAATAATCATGAACGCTTCCTTTATAGCCCGCGACCAAGTAATCAGCTTTATGGATTTTATGTGCCATGTAAGCTAAGTCAATTGGTGACCCCGTTTCTGGATCTGCAGCATAATTCGTGTGACATACTTGACAGTTTTCAAGTGCAAATCGTTTGTTACCGTGAAGAATTAATTTTGGAGCCCAAGCATGGTCGTAATCGTCGCTATGACAACGAATACATGATTGTTCTAATGAGTTAACTAATCTTGTATCTTCATCGTTAACGGCTTCACCTGTAGTTGGTGCGAAGTCAAAATGTGTGTTTACAAGTTTGTTGGTATTTGAGTCTGCGCGAAGTTCCATGGTAATACGATGAGTTAAGGTTTCATCGTAAGTAAGGTCAAGACCTTCGATAGGCTCTAAAGAGTTTAAATTTAAATTGAACGTGTAGCTGTATTCTCCAGGCGCTTCTGTAGATAAACATTCTTGTTTACAATCAGATTCAATAGTGGCTTGGATTTTTGTACCCGCTTTATCTTCGTATCCTGGCGGGATATCACCTTCGACTGGTGCGACTACTTTGTTGTTGTAGTTTACCCATTGAGGCGTTTTATAGCCTTTACCACCTTGAGGCACTAACTTAGCAATACCTAAACCCAAAGTGTCGACGTTTGCATAAGTATCTAAGTCAGTAATCGCTACACCGTTTGCATCTTCAAGACTGAAGTTAACTTTAATAATACCGTCTGTAATGTCAGCATTTTGAAAATTAACATGCAAGCTGGATGCTGCACCGACAGAAAGACCTACTGGACCATTTTCACCGTCTTCACCATCTTTACCGTCGCTGCCACAGCCGGTAAGTGCAAAGGATAATATCCCTGCACTTAATACAGCTTTTGCTGTTGTATTAAATTTTAATTGTTTCATCATTATTCCCTGCAATTCTTTTTCACTCTAAATGTCTTATCAATCAAAGTGTCTGGTTTTAACCCACTAATATTTTATCTAACCTATTCTGTCAGTTAAGCGAATGACGGTAGAGTTGTGAAGTAAGTCCATCTATTCCTTTAGTAGTAACAATTGCCGATGGCTTTTTGTTAATCATGTTGGCTAAATGCCTAATACAACAACGTGTAAATGTGTAGGATGGCACCATTACTTAACAATGCATTCACAATAATAATAACAAAGTTTGTAAGGATTAAACTTTTCGTAGTGGCAATAATGGCATGATTGGTTGGCAAATGAGACTTGGATCACATTTTGTAACTAACTGAAATCAAAAGGAAGTGAGAATCAATATCATTTGTAGGGACGCGTCTATCGGTTAAATTGGTTCGAAGATTATCAACGGAAGGTTCATCTTTCATTATCCAGTCAAAGTTAACATTTAAGTTATTGATGACTTGATAATTGATATAGGTGTTTATAGATTGAGATGAAGTAGAAGTGAAATCATACTCATTTATTGATAGCTGATAGTTCATGCCGACAATCAGTTTATTATTCAATAAATTGTGTAACGTTATGCCGCTACCAATAAAGGCGTCTTGTTGTGCTTGCAACACATTTTCTTCAATTTGGTATGATTTTGAAATACTGTCAATTTGTGGGGCTAACTGATGCGTTAACAGGTCATTATTCAGTGAAGGACTAAGCTGATTGCCACTTAACTGTTTTATATAACTGTCAATAACGATGCTGTTAAACAATGCCCATTGAGAGTGAAGTCCAACAGCAACTTTTTGGCTAAATGGATAACGATTATTGATTTGCTCTACGGTATATTTATCAATACTTAACCCCACTTTTGGGGCCGTATTTGTTTTTAAATTAACTGCACTCATAGAGCCCAATGTTGAATGAAGTTGGCGGTCATTATGTTGACTAAACTTGGGGGGTAATTGCGACGAATTAATTTTATTTGAAAAATCAGCAGCAAAGGTATTGCAGCAAAGTACCAACCATATGAGTGAACAATATACGATGAGTTTGATTGCTTGCATCAGTACACTCCTTGCTGGGTTACTTTAAAGGTTATGGATGTCACCTAGTTAGCTATAAATACGCATTAATAGTGATATTGGATTCATTGGCAGTGAAATAGCCGACATTTTAAATTATAGATAGTGATTTATATCTTGCTTGAATTTTTACTAATTGTGCAATGATTGCTCATATAAGCCATTATTGTTGAAAATAGCGAGTTTGCTACTTGAATGAAGCGTAAGGTTAAGGGATAATCCACCGCGTTCTAGGTAATGACTTTTTTAAACGTTTGTTTTTAATCTCAGTGATTATATAGAAATCTATGGTGACCCTAGGGTCCCCCCGCAACGATAACTTGTGAACTCGGCCAGGCCTGGAAGGGAGCAACCGCAGCAAGCGACTCGTGTGCCGGGGTGTCGGCTCTAGGGGAACCTCCAAAACTTCCCCTATTTTTTGTTTCTTTTCTGTTTATTGTCGATGCTTTGTCTTTGGCAATGGGTCATTCAGTCAGTTGTGACTGTTTTAAGTTAGATTGTAAAAAGTCCTGCGAGCGTTCTAAGGCGATGTGAATTTCAGATTTCATTTGCTGGAGTTCATCGTACTGCTCAAAAAAATACGTATCAACAAGGTGTCGAATATATCGCACCGGAAGTTGGTTTAAGGTCAAGCAGCATAGGTCTGCTAAGTAATCTTCGGGAAGTTCATCCATTAGTCCCTCATCACGCAATATCTCCAGCAGCAGTACTTCATAGTAATTTCGGAATTCTAAGTGCATGGTTAACTCCATTTATTGATTCTTAATAATAAGACTTAGCATTTATTTATTGTGTGACAGCTTTTTCTATTTGTCTAATTTTTATGCCAAACTTGGTTGGCCGCCAGTAATAATTGACTGTGTCTTTGGGTCAAATGTTGTTGGTTGCGACTGTAACCGCCTCCAATGACTGCTGCAACGGGAATGTTTTGCTGCTTAGCTAAAGATAATATGAGCTTATCGCGTGCAAAAATACCAGCTGTTGAGATGTTTAAGTATCCAAGGTCGTCATCTTCATGTATATCCACCCCCGCATCATAAATAACCAAATCCGGTTTATGTAATTGGAGTAAATAGCTAAATACACTGTTAATGGTGTCTAGGTATTCGCTGTCACTACAGCCTCTGTCTATTTGAATATCGTAATCTGAGTGTGCTTTGCGTGAAGGAAAATTTTGTTGGCAATGCACTGAGCAACTAATAATATCATCTTCTTTTTGAGCTAATGTTGCTGTGCCATCGCCTTGGTGAACATCACAATCAAAAATCAGCACTTTATCAACTTTATGAGTGTCTAGCAGGTGTTTCGACGCGATGACTAAGTCGTTGAAAATACAAAAACCGCTGCCGAAATCGTAATGAGCATGATGATAGCCGCCGGTAAAATTGACAGCAAACTGATGTGTTAATGCGAGTTGGCAGGTTTTTAATGTACCGTTAAGCGCGTGAAGGGTTCGAGTGACTAACTGCTCGCTCCACGGAAATCCAATACGGCGCATCGCTTTAGCATCAATGTTACCGCTAATAAAAGCATCAACATAATCGGTTTGATGAACCTGCTTGATCAACGAAAGTGGGATAGGGCTAGGAATATGATGATGCTCATCCAGCACTAATTGTTGTTGCTTAGCAAATTCATAGAGGTTTTGATATTTACTGGTCGGAAATCGATGATTTGTGGGTAACGCCAGCTGTGAATAGCTGGCGTGATATACAAAAGGAATAGGCATAATTATAGCTGTTTAATTGCCCAACTCATGAACTCTTTTCTGGTTTCTTCGTCAGCCTGTAACCACCAATATTGCAACATTTGCTCTGCATTTGCGGGTGGTTGAGTGTTGGTTTTTGTTGTGGCGTCAGACGCTGCATTAGCGACAACCGCAGTTGCTGCCACCGCAGTGGTTGAGGCGACGCTTGCTGTCGCTGTTTCTGCTGCTTGTTTATTGGTAGGGCTGGTTGCGGCGACAGATTGCGCTGCCATTTCGTCACTATCACCAAAGAAGCTATCAAACAATGACGACTCTTTTACATTGGTTAGTTCAACCGAATAACTGACTTGGCCATTGTCCTCACGACTTATGACAACTTCAGGCTTTTTGGCAAATTGTTTTGGCTTTTTAACCACTTCGCCCTCTGCAGCTTGTAAGTGGTATTGATAATCACCGTCTACTGTTAATGTGACAATAAAGGGTGCCGATTTGATAAAGCTTTGGCTGTCAGTAAAGTCATCTTCAACCATTTCATGATATCGAATGGCAATTTTATGAGTGCCTTCGGTTAAGTTTAATTCAGCTTTATGACTAAACATATTGGTTTCAATTTCTTTGCCATCCATTGCTAAATATTCAAAAGACATCGGAATAGTGAGATTGGCTGCTAGCAGCGAGCTTGACGATAACAATGCAAATAAGGCACTAGTGGTCACGATCGATTTCATTGTTGCTCCTTAACGATAATCACTTCGGCGAGGGCGCTCAAAGTATTGAATCCGCTCTTCAATATAACTTATAGCTTTGCGGCATTTACCTAAACGACGATGCATCAAAAGTATGTCATTTTGCAATTTAATTTTATCTGCAGCATGACATAAGTCTAGATTAGATTCCATTTGTTGAATTTTAAATTCAAATTTCTTAGCCCAATTAAGATGCTTATTGAGCTCATCATACAATTGATGGCTGTTTTTCATTATGTTGCCAGCAAGCCAACCAAACTCACTTTGTTGCATGGAGGTTTGTTGTTTTTTGGCGTAACGAGCTCGATTACTGGCTTTTGCTTGGGCGACCGATTTTAAATTGATATTGGTTGTCAGTAAGGCTCTTTTTAACGCGGTAAACCTGTCTTGAATGCGTTGACAACTTAGTTCGATGGTACTCTTTGCAAGATTTAGCTTAATTTGTTTTTCGAGTTGATTCAGATCTTGGCGCAATTGTTCTACACAAGGTCGTAATGCTGCGCCTTGCTGACTAAAAACGTTATGATTAAAGCGTTCGACATTTTCAAGCGATTTTCTTTGCTTAGGGGCGAGCTGTTTGTCATGAATTAATACGTCTTGCTCAACTTGATGAAGTTGTTGTCTGAGCAAGTGAATGAGTTGTTCGGCATTCATACCCAAGCACTCCATGCTAAATGGGCCGCAATTGAAACCACTGAGATAATAAACAGCGGCTTAATAAAAGGGATACCAAATCGAATCGCACTGCGAGCCCCAATGAACGAGCCTGCCATCATACATAACCCCATCCATAACCCTAAAATCCAGTTTACTTGGCCTAAAAATGCAAATATGGCTAATGCCGTAATGTTGCTGATTAAGGTCATAATTCTGGCTAGAGCACAGCTTTCAAGTAACGGAAGTTTATGCAGTGAAATTGATGATACTGTCCAAAATGCCCCAATACCAGGGCCGGCAAAACCGTCATATCCACCCAATATTAACCCTTGAACTGATTGCTTTGTGTGGTCTGGTGATTCTTTTGGTGGAGTATAGGTTTTACTGCCCATGGCTTTAGGGCTAAATAAAGTATAAATAGCAATACTGATGATAAGCAGAGGCAAAAGCTTTTCTAACCATGCTGAGTTAATCAGAAAAACCAGCCCGCTACCTAAAATTGCCCCAACAAAAGTGGCAATGGCACACAAACGCCAAAACTTAGGCACAAATAGTTGTTGCTTATAATAAGTATAGCTAGACGTGAACGAACCAAAACAAGCCGCTAATTTGTTGGTGCCTAAGGCTAAGTGTGGCGGGATGCCCATGGTTAACAACGCAGGAATTGATAATAACCCTCCGCCGCCAACAATGGCGTCAATAAACCCAGCAATAATCCCAATAACGGCTAATAATAATAGCTGGCTTGGGTCTATCAATAATTCCAAAATTTACCTACTCAATGACTCGCCTAAATGGCGGTAGTGCGTCAATTAATGATTTTCCGTAACGTTTGGTGACTAAACGGCGGTCTAAAATAGTCACACGACCATAATCTTCTTCTTTACGCAGTAATCTACCACAACTTTGTACTAATTTACGTGATGCATCTGGAATGGTGAGCTGTAAAAATGGGTTGCCACCTTTCATTTTAACGTATTCTGCATGAGCTTGCTCAACCGGAGACGTCGGCACAGCAAACGGCAATTTAGTGATGATGAGGTTTGTTAAGTAGTCGCCGGGTAAATCTAACCCTTCCGAAAAACTGCCTGTGCCAAAAATAATACTTGGCTCTCCGTCGTCACAACGCTGTTTATGTTGGGCTAAAATTTGTTGTCTTGGTATTGTTCCTTGTACAAATAATTGTTGTTTTGGGATTTTTCCTTCAACAAGATCTGCAACTTTCTCCATTTGCCAGTATGAAGCAAATAATACCAGCGTGGCCATTTCACCTTCTATTAACGCTAAAATTTGGCTGGCTAATTCTTCGGTGTAATTATCATGGGTGGGTTCATTATCCATTTGTGGAATAAACAAGGTGGCGTTGTTTTGGTAGTCAAAAGGGGACTGTAAAGCTAAAAAACGACTGCCGTCTTGGGTTGTTAAACCAACTTGGTGCGCAAAATGGTTAAAGTTATTTAACGCCCTTAATGTGGCGCTACACAATACCACTCCCGCAGCCTTTTGCCACAGCATAGACTCAAGCATAAAGCCCACTTCTATTGGTGAAGCGCACACAAGATAATCTTGTTGTTTTCCGGTAATCAACTCAATCCATCTTGCCGTTGGCGCACCTTTTTTGCTGTCTTCTTTGGCGACTATTTTCCACAGTTTATGTAAGTTTTCTAGGCGTTGTAAGATAAATCCTGTTTCTGACAACAAACCCTCTGACTGATGCTTAGGCACTTCACCATCTTTAATGGCTTCACTTAACACGGCAACAACTTTATTAAATTGTTTTACGCCGCTACCGGTGGCGGTAGATAAGTTTTCAGCTTGAATGGTTAATGCTTCAGGAAGTTGCCCATGCTCGAAGCGCCAGCGAGTTTCTGGGTTAGCAAAAAACTGTGGCTGAGTGTCACAAAAGTGTGCCACTTGGTTTAACAAGCTAACAATATCAGTAATGTGATCCAACATCGCTTGTACGGGGGCGATAATATTATTGGTTTTAAGTTGGTTTTGTAATTTGCTACAGGTTTTACTGGCTTTTTCTAACCAATCGGTAGCGCCGCGTAAGGTGGCTTGAGCGCTGGAAAAGTCACGGGCAACAATGGGTAGATGATGCGCTTCATCAATAATGTAAAACATGTCTTCAGGTTCGGGCAAAATAACACCACCGCCTAACTCTAAGTCTGCAAAAAGTAAGCTGTGGTTTGCAATTAATACATCCCATGTATCAACATCTTCACGGGCCTTATGAAAAGGGCAATGATGGTGTGCCGAAACTTGCTTATGACAACTGTGTTTGTCACAACAAATTTGCTGCCATAAAAAGTCTGGAATCGGTTCTTTTAAGCTGTCTAATTCACCGTTCCACTTTTTCTGGTGATAGTCTTGATGCAACTGTTGTAATTGGTCTATTTGTGTTTGGTCAGGTTTGGTTTGCCACATGGCCATTTGCGCACTGTCTTGAGTGCCTATCATGGCTTCCAATTTAGCAAGACACACATATCGTTGGCGCCCTTTAACTAAACCAAATTTAAAATCTAAACCTGAATGCTGTAAAAAGAAGGGTAAATCTTTATGCAGTAATTGTTCTTGTAAAGCGACTGTTGCCGTGGCAATACAGACCTTTTTTTTACTGGCTAACCCAAGTGGAATAGCACCTAGAATATACGACAAAGATTTACCAATTCCCGTACCCGCTTCTACCACTATGATACGTCGGTGTTTGTCATATTCACCCGCTAAGGTTTTAGAGATCTCTGCTACCATATAATTTTGCTCACGACGGGAACGAAATTGCGGCATCGCGCTGGCAATGTCTTTATAGGTAGAGCGAATTTGCGTTTTTACCTTATCGGTGAGCATAAGTAGTGTCTATTCTGCTATGACTAAATTATGCTGTACATAATAACAGTGAATCCATGTGCTTAAAATAGATAAAAAATTGAAGCTAACTAATTCTACAGCTAAAAATAACTTGATCACCTTAAAGGGCCAAGTATTAACTCGCCATGCGATATATCGTCATGGTCAATTAGTCTTGCAATACTATATTAAAACGGCAGATGGCCCTGTTTTGGTCGAGTTAAACAATCAACATATCGTGTGTTTTTGTCGTCAGGTCGATGTGGACAAGCTAACGCCACACTTAGACAAAGTAACCGTAAAACCACTAACTATGGTTGATTTTAATCATCATGCTGTGTGTGGTCTGTATTTTTCATCTAATTCAGCTTTAAAACAATTAACCAGAATAGCGAACGATTTAGGCATAAATTTATATGAAGCCGATATTCGTCCTGAGCAACGCTTCCTTGTCGAGCGCTTCATAGCGTTTAATATTGAATGCCAAGGTGAAATTGGCCACAGTCGTCAAAATTTGCCTGTTATGCAGTGTTTTAGAGCGAGACAATTATCAGATGTGAATAATCGAGATGATGAAGTGCGGAAACCGTGTTTACGGGTTATTTCACTTGATTTTGAATGCAGCATGAAAGGGGAGTTGTACTCTGTTGGCTTGTATGGTGAACACTATCAAAAGGTCATTATGGTGGGCGAGCCATCACTTGAGAATGAATCTGCAGATTATATTAGCTGGGTAGCTAATGAAGTTTCCTTAATACACAAGCTTATTCAGTGGTTTAGCGACTATGACCCAGACATTATTATTGGTTGGGCGGTGGTGGTTTTTGACTTAGCGCTATTATATAAGCGTTGCCAATTACATAATATTGCCTTGAAAATTGGCCGAGGTGGGACTGAACTAACTTGGAAAGTTGAAAATAAATATCGCCCAGAAACGTTAAGTTTACCTGGAAGGGTGGTGTTAGATGGTATTGATTGGTTAAAAGCTGCATTTTATCAATTTGACAGTTTCTCTTTGGAAAACGTCTCAAGAGTGTTACTTGATGAAGGTAAAGCAATTCATGACGTAGAAAATCGAGGGGGAGAAATCACCCAAATGTTTCACTCAGATAAATTGCAATTGGCGCATTATAATCTTACCGATAGCCGATTAGTGTGGGACATTTTTGAAAAAACTAACTTACTCGCTTTTGCTATAGAAAGGGCAAAACTGACCGGCTTAGAGTTTGGTCGTGTGGGTGCATCAGTGGCAGCGTTTTATCACCTTTATCTTCCGCATTTGCATCGAAGTGGTTTTGTGGCACCACATATGCCTGCCAGTGATGGATTAGAGAGCCCTGGTGGTTATGTCATGGACTCTATTCCGGGGTATTACAAAAATGTACTGGTGTTAGATTTTAAAAGCCTTTATCCCTCAATTATTCGTACTTTTTTAATTGACCCCAAAGGATTGGTTGAAGGTTTAAAACTTGCAGAAACCTCGGGTAATAACAACCCTGAATTAGTTGAAGGTTTTTTAGGGGCTCAATTTCATCGTCAAGAGCCTATTCTACCTAAGTTAATTGCACGATTAGCAGCACAAAGAGAGCAGGCTAAACAGGATAAAAACGAGCCATTATCTCAAGCTATTAAAATTATTATGAACTCGCTTTATGGCGTGTTGGGCTCAAGAGGGTGCGTATTTCATGATGCCAAATTAGCCAGTTCCATTACCATGCGCGGTCATCAAATTATGAAATTGACTAAATTGTGGATTGAACAAATGGGCTATAAGGTGATTTATGGTGACACTGACTCTACCTTCGTTTGGCTTGGGGACTCACCAGAGTTAAGTGCACAATCAATCGGCCAGCAATTAGCTATAACTATGACACAAAAGTGGCAAGAGTGGTGCAAAGAACATTATCAGCTTACCAGTTTTTTAGAACTGGAATTTGAAAGCCATTTTCAGCAATTTATTATGCCTACCCTTCGCGGAAGTGAACTTGGAAGTAAAAAGCGCTATGTCGGAATGAAATTAGATAAACAGGCCAAACCGCAAATCATTTTCAAGGGAATGGAACAAGTGAGGAGTGATTGGACACCGTTATCTAAAAGAATTCAACTACAACTCTATCAACGATTTTTTAATCAGCAAGATATTACCGCCTTCTTATCTTCACAAATCAGTTTATTGAAACAAGGGCATTTTGATCAAGAGCTAGTCTTTACTAAGCGCTTAAAGCGAAATGTTGAAGACTATACCGCTAAATCAACCCCTCATGTAAAAGCGGCTAAATTGATGGCGGAGTATCAACAACAAGAGCAATGGCTTAAAAAAGGTGCAGTAATTAAATATGTGATGACCATCACGGGCGTTGAACCTGTATGCGACAAAAAGTGGCATTTAGACTATGACTATTACACTGAAAAGCAGATTAAACCGATTGCAGAACCCATACTTTTATTGCTAGGTGAGAGTTTTGATAACTTTTTGAACGGCCAAATGTTGTTGATATAGTGTTGAAAAATTATTGTTGACTGCAAACTTGTTAATTTTTTTTGGTTTTTTTTTGGTTTTTTGTGCTGGTAAATGTATTACTTTAGTATTTATTACACTGGTTTTGTCCTGATATTTTGAATGTTTGAAAAATTTCATGCTAGCCTTTGTGTTAAATAGAACACAAAAAATCACTCAAATGTGAGAGAAAATAAAAGAAGGTAAAGTTTGATGAACAAGACGATTATTGCTTCTGCATTAGCAGCGGCTATGTTTGTACCTGCAGCTTCAGCTGTCGAAGTATACAAAGATGAAAAGAACTCTATGTCAATTGGTGGCTTCATTGATGCCCGTGTTTACAACGGCCAAGGTGAAACAGAGTTAGTGAATGGCGCATCGCGTATTAACTTTGGTTTTGATCGTCAAATGGACAATGGCTGGGCTGCATTTGCTAAATTTGAGTGGGGTGTAAACCCATTTGGTAACAGTGAAATTGTTTACAACTCAGATAGCCGTTTTGAGTCAAGCAGTGATGAGTTTTTAAATAACCGTTTAGGTTATGTGGGTTTATCTCATGATGTGTATGGCTCGTTGAGCTTAGGTAAGCAATGGGGTGTTTGGTATGACCTAGTAGGTGCAACCAACAACCCTATCGTATGGGATGGTAATGCATCTGGTACTTATACTTATAACAAAGCTGATGGTGCAATTAACGGTACTGGTCGTGGTGACAAAACCATTCAATACCGCAACACTTTCGGTAAGTTCAGCTTAGGTGTGCAGATGCAACTTAAGCAAAACTCTTTTGATTTAGTTGTAGATGACCCAACTATTCAACCAATTAATGGTCTTGTTACTACTAGCTCAATTGGTTCAGTTGAATATGGCAACACATTCGGTTTATCTGCAATGTATCAAGTGACTGATAAATTCAATGTAGGTGTTGCGTTTAACACTGGTGAGTTTGATGCAGACTTAATCGGTGGTGCTTCATTTAAGGCGCGTGATGAAATTTACGGTATTGGCGTAACTTATGGCGGTTGGGATGAAAAAGGATTCCACTTCGCTGCTAACTACAACGAAAATGAATTTCATGATACAGATAACTTAGGTCGTATGATTGAAAGTGGACGTGGTTTGGAGTCATTAGTTGCTTATAACTTTGACAACAACATTCGCATCTTTGCAGCTTACAACGTATTAGATGCTGATACTATTATGACTGCTGAAGAAGGCGAAGTATTCAAACGCCAATTCATGACCGCAGGTGTTCACTATACTTGGGATAACAACATCATTTTATACCTAGAAGGTCGTTTAGATAACAGTGACTTCTCTGGTCCAAATGAAGCTGCACAGAAAATTGGTGAAGAAGACGGTATCGGCTTCGGTATTCGCTATATTCTATAAGGTATTGGCTGAGCTCATTTAACAAAGCAAAGCTGATAACGTACTAAAAATGCCACTCATATTTAATGAGTGGCATTTTTGTATTATGACTTATCGAAAAGTACCTAGCTTGAAAAAGACTGATTTAGTTACAGTCACTATTGTTTAAGAATAACAGTATTAATTCAAATGAGATTACATCAGTAAAACTTCACAGTGCACACTGAATTCATTGCTTAGAATGAGTGTTAATAGTAATAAATCACTTTAATTTATCGATATTAATTTTCGTAAATTCGACTATAAAATTCATCAACCCTCTTCTTTGTAAAACCTACGCTTTCCGCTTTTTAATAGAACTTCTTGTTTTTAGTGGCTTTAATTAATTTTAGGTTTTAATCATAAAAAATCATTATATTTAACTATGAGGTTGCATGGTAACCGCATGATTTTTATAACTTTGATCCTCATTGATAACAGTTTTTTAATGTGGTCTATTCCTTAGAGTTGCTAATCAATTCAGATAACTCTTGTCAGTTTTAATCTATAGCAACAAAACAATCAAAATATAAAACCATAAAAACAAGACAAAAAATTATGTCTAGGGAAAGAATAGATGATGAATACAAAAATATTAACTCAGTCTGTGCGATTAGCACTGTTAAGTGGTGCAGCGTTGGCTGCATTGAGTAGTTCAAATGTCATCGCAGCAGATGAAGAACGCACGGTAGAAAGAATAGAAGTTACAGGTTCTCGACTTTCTAGAACGGATCTTGAAACTGCTTCACCGGTAACTATCATCACAGCAGAAGAGATGAAATTGAAAGGGATTCAAGATGTCGGTCAATTTCTTCAACAAAGTGCGGTGATGTCAGGTTCCCCAGCCATGACGACAACTAATAATGGCGGAAATGGTTCTACATTTGTCGAATTACGTGGATTAGGGTCGTCAAGAACCTTGGTATTGATTAATGGTCGCAGGCCTGTTAGTTCAGATTTTCAAACTATTCCAAGCTCTATGGTGGAGCGAATTGAAGTCTTAAAAGATGGCGCATCAGCTACATATGGAGCTGATGCTGTTGCGGGTGTTGTCAATATTATCACTCGAAAAGACTTTGAAGGTTTAGAAATTACCGCTCAAGTTAAAAACTCATTTGAAGTGACAGAGAATTCGCAAAATAGTCTCAGTTTGGTTGCCGGTAGAGCATTCTCTGATGGACATATTGTTTTTGGTGCGGACTATGTAAAACAGGATGAAGTGTATCAAGGTGATACAAGTGTTGATTTCTTGAATCATCCTTGGCAAGTAGGAGATAAAGAGTCTGCTACGTCATTTATGAATAACGGATTAATAGGAACAGGGCCAAATGCAAATGTATTTGAAGCGGGTTCTGGTTCAGTTCCATGCGGAAACTTTTATTTTCAACATAAAAAAAATCAAACCAACGGTAAATGTGATGGTGGCATTGCCACTTTAGCTGATATGCGGGATTACGTTAGTTCAGGTAAGGTTAACGACACCTATAATTATGCTCCAGTGAATTACTTGCAAACCCCTTATGAAAAACTCAACTTTTTTGTTGAGGGAAGGTTTGATCTTACTGATAGCATTCGCGCTTACTCAGAAACTCGAATTAATAAACGAGAATCACGACAAGAACTAGCCGCTGTCCCATATGATACAAAATTCGCTCCCGGTTTTAGCGGGAAATATAAGAAAACAAATGAAGATGGTTCACCTGTTTTAGATGCTAGTGGTAATCAAGTATTAGTTGACTTTAATGGGGTATCTAAAGATAACTTTTACAATCCTTTTGGTGAAGATATTACAAGATCTCGTAGAAGAATGCTGGAAGGAGGACGTAGCTTTGAACAAGATGTTACTCGATTCCAGCAAGTTATTGGTTTTGCAGGTGATATAGGTGATGATTATTACTTTGACATAAACTATAACTATGGTCATAGCCAAGTTGTTTCAACTGATTTTGGTCAGCTTTATGGCCCGAATTTATCAAAAGCAATGGGACCCTCATTTAAAGATGATGATGGCAACATTGTATGTGGAACAAAAGCATTACCCATCAGTGACTGTGTCTCGATGAATGTATTTGGCGGGCCTGGTTCTGTGACTCAAGATATGCTTGATTATGTGACTGCACCGCTTGTTGATTCTGATGTCTATACGTTACAAACAATAACAGCATTCGTAGGGGGAGAACTTGCTGAGTTGCCTGCTGGAAGTTTAACGGGTGGTATAGGATATGAATACCGTGATGAAGAGTTAAACAGCCAAGTTGATTCTGGGAAGTTTATGCAGGAGGTAACGGGTAACAAATCCAAAGGTACTCAAGGCAGATTTAATGTAAATAGTATTTTTGCTGAGTTTCGGGTTCCTTTATTAAGAGATCTTCCTTTTGCTGAATCTTTAGATTTGCCCATTGGCGTTCGTTACGATGACTTTTCTTTATTTGGTGGAAGTACAACTTATCAACTAGGGCTAGAGTGGAAAGTATTAAACAGTTTACTCGTTCGCTCTACATATGGAACAGTATTTAGAGCCCCAGGAATATCAAGTCTATATTCTCCTGACGGGGATTCTTATCCATCAGCAAGTGACCCATGTAGTAAAGGAAACTGGTCGAAGCTAACGTCTGTACAGCAAGGTTATTGTATGGCTGATGGCGTTCCAACAGGTGGCGCAAACAATGCTGACACACAGCAACTTGCAAGGGTAGGTGGAAACCCAGATTTACAACCAGAAGAAGGTGATACATTAACTGTCGGTTTAGCTTTTTCTCCAGAATTGATTGAAGACTTATCATTTACACTTGATTATTGGGCGATAAACGTTGATGAGGTAATTGATTCTATCGGAGCTAATGATTCACTAAAAGGTTGTTATCTTGGAGGAATTAGCGAACTATGTAGCTATGTTAACCGTACTAACGGAGAAATTGATTTTGTTAGTCAAAAGGCGACAAATTTAAGTCGAATGACTGCAAAAGGGTTGGACTTTGAGAGTAATTATAGTTTTAGCGCTTTAGAGGGGGATTTTCATTTAAATCTGTCTTGGACACATTTTTTAGAGCGTGAAAATCAAGTTTACGATAGCAAAACTTATAAATTTGCAATGAAAGATCTTAATGGACTGTATGAGAATGAAAACAGTTACGCAACTGATAAAATTAATTTTAATGCAAAATATACTTGGAATGATTTAATTATTACATATTCGGCAAATTATATTTCAGCTTTAGAGTATAACGATTTAGTCTACCTTTCACCGATTGAGGGGCATGTTTATAACGTTGATGACTACTTGTATCATGATATTTCGGCTACTTACATTTTCGACACCGGCACAACAGTGAGTTTAGGTGTAGAGAACTTCACAGATGAGCAGCCCCCATACATCGAAACAGGGGGTAACGGTAATACAGACGTGAGTAATTACCGATTATTTGGTGCTAGTTGGTACGCTAAAGTATCTCAAAAATTCTAATTATTATTGAATAATAATATTTTTGAAGTCGGTTAGTTTTACGAAACTAGCCGACTTTTTATTTTTGGCAATAACAAGATTAAATGTACTCACTTAGACAGTCGCTGATGCTGTAACCCTCCCTAATGCAAATAACTTATGCCTTCTTTTAGCTACCCATTAAGTTTATTGTGATGCCCGCCAAATTACCTTTCCCATACAATTCGCTTTTGTTCATCTTGGTCTTTACCAGTTAGTTATATTTCCTTATTAGTTGTAATTTGATTGTTTTTTAGTCAAAAAACTGGCGGTAAATCCTCCAAAGAGCTGTTTTTGTACGCAAACTGAGCCATTGAGTGTAACCGGTGTTTGTTTTTGGTTTCATTTGTTGATTTGTTGTTAAATGTGTGTTTTATTGTGCACAAGATGTGGGAGTGTAACTTTCTGTAACAACCACACCTACCCAATACTTCAAACATATGAAGGTTGGAATTATAAGAAAGACATATATGTCCAGGGAGATAGACAATGCATAAGAACGTATTAGCTCATTCAGTGCGCTTAGCACTAATTAGCGGTGCAGCAGCAGCTGCATTCAGTGCTCCAGCAGTATTTGCTGCTGAAGAAGATGGCGCAAAAGTAGAGCGCATCGAAGTAACTGGTTCACGAATCAAACGTACAGATCTAGAAACTGCAAGCCCTATAACAGTGTTCTCTGCCGCAGATATCGCAGCTACTGGTGTAACTACGATGGAAGACTTCATTCAGACAATACCTGCAATTAACGGTGGTGCTGAAGGCTCTACAGTGAATAATGGTAGTCGTGGTTTTGCTACAGCTTCTCTTCGTGGTTTAGGTTCAGGTCGTACTTTGGTTTTAATTAACGGCCGTCGTTATGCTTCTGGTGATTTAAACTCAATTCCTACTGCTTACGTTGAAAGAGTTGAAGTTTTACGCGATGGGGCTTCAACCATTTATGGTTCTGATGCTATTGCAGGTGTAATTAACTTTATCACAAAGAAAGATTTTGAAGGTGTTGAATTCCAAGTTCAATACGATGAAACAAGTAAAGGTGACGGTGAGAAAACCTTACTTTCTATGACAACTGGTACTTCAAGTGATAAAGGTAATGTAGTTCTTTCATTACAGTACACAGATCGTCAAACTATTTATCAAGGTGACCGAGACTTTTCTGAGTGTCCAATTTTTGAACGTAACGGAGAAAAAGTTTGTGGTGGTTCAGGTACCATTCCTTATGGTCAATTCTTTGCACCGAGTTTAACTGGTGGTCATGTTAAAGATCCTCAAACTGGTCAAATTCGTCCTTTTGATCAAGCAATTGATGGGTTTAACTACGCTACCACAAGTTACATGGTTACCCCTCAGGAAGTATTTAGTATTAATGGTGCTGGTCGATATGAGTTAACAGACACATTAAGTACCTTTATTGAAGGTGGTTTTACTAACCGTAAATCAGATCAGTTAATGGCTCCTGAAGGTACTTTTTGGGGACCAACCATGCCAGCAACAAATCAATATAACCCTATGGGTGAAGATATTGTTGTTGTTCGTCGCTTAAGAGAAACGGCAGGTCGTGCATTTACCCAAGATTTTTCTGATTATCGTATGGTATTTGGTTTTGAAGGTACATTTGCTGATACCTTTGACTGGGATTTATCATATAATTTTGCTCGATTTGTTGATGCTCGTTTAGATGAAGGCCGAGTCAACCCTACTCGTATCGATACTTTATTAGATCCTGATTTATGTTCAGCAGACTCAGATTGTCCTGGTGTTTGGAATATATTAGAAGCTGGCACTTTGACTCCTGAAATGATCAATTATGCATTCGTTCCTAACTCTCCAATTGTTCGCGGTGAAACTCGTCAATTGTTAGGTAACCTTTCTGGTGGATTAGGCCTAGAGCTTCAAGGTGGCGAAATTATGTTCGCTGCTGGTTTTGAAAAACGTTGGGAAGAATACCAAAGTGTTCCAGATGGTGCTGCATCAATTGGACAGATCTATAGTGTAGCTGGAGAACCGACAGAGGGTGAGATCTCTGTAGATGAAGTTTATGCTGAATTAGACTTCCCTATTTTAGAAGGTTTACCTTTTGCAGAATCTTTACGTTTTACTGCAGCGATTCGTTATTCTGACTTTGACTTCTTAGACGATTCAGACACTAATACTAAGTTTGGTTTAGAGTGGTCACCGCTAGATGGTTTATTAATTCGTGCAACTAAAGCAACTGGTTTCCGTGCACCAGGTATTGGTGAATTATTTGCTCCACAATCAGAAACCAACCTTGCTTATAATGAACCTTGTACTAACTACGGTTCAGGTTCTCAAAGTGCTACAGTTAAAGCAAACTGTGCAGCTGAAGGATTACCAGGTAATTTTGAGCTATCGTCTAATCAATCTTCAACGATTGTAGGTGGTAACCCAGACCTTAAACCTGAAGAGTCTGATAGCTTCACAGCCGGTTTCGTATATAGTCATGATATTGGAATTAGTGTTGGTATTGATTTCTTTGATATTGAAATCACAAATGGTATTGGTACGGCTGGTACGGATAACGTAGTTAGTGGTTGTTGGGAAAGTGCAAACTTCTCTAGTCCTTTATGTGAATTCGTTAAAGGTCCAAGTTTGACTGGCGATGCTCCTCATTCGTCATCTCCTTACCGTACAGCTCTTGGTCCAGTAGCAGGTGTACTATTAACTAATGCTAACTTGTCTACTTTCGAGACAAGTGGTATAGATTTTGACCTGTCATATAAAACAGATATTGGCCCTGGTGATTTTTCTGCAGTGTTAAATGGTACATATTTAGATAAATATAATTACACTCCATTTGAAGGTGCAGATGTTGTGGAAGCAGCTGGCAAAGTTGCTGCTGACCAATGGGAAACGACACTTGCTGTATTCTCTGAGTTACGTACTAATTTAACTCTAAGTTATACTATGGATGATTGGGCATTCTCATGGCAAACACGTTATCAATCAGAGGGTGAAGATTATTTCGCTAGTGATGATAACCTAGATAACACCGCTGATTCGATTTTTTATCATGACGTTCAAGCAACTTACTTTGCATTTGAATCGACAACTATTAGCGTAGGTGTAAAAAATCTATTTGATGAAGAGGCTCCTTATATCTCTAATAACCAGGATATGAATACTATCCCTGCTTCATATGATACAGCTGGCCAGTATTTATACGCTAAGTTAAATCTTAAGTTCTAGTTTTAAATATGTCCAAAAAAGCCGGCTTATGCTGGCTTTTTTTTTGTTGTTTTGAAGTATCTTTTTATAGCTTATAAAGCTGAGTGAATAACTGATAAATTGCTATAATACGAATGTAGGATTATTTTGATAATCAAATGTAATTGGAGAACGGATATGCTTCGTTTACAAGCTACCTTAGGTGAACTATATAAAAACAAAAAATTCGATAGTATTATTGAATTACTAGAGAAAGAACCGAGATTAGTAAATAATTTAGAAATAGCAAACTTACTGGCGGTGTCTTACCGAAAAGTGGGTGATTATTTAAGAAGTCGTAGTTTATTTGAGCGTATTCTTAATGTGTCTGCACATCCAGGAATTACCATTTCATATGCGATGTTGTTAAGTGAAATGAAAGAATATCATTTAGCTTGTAATACACTACAGTCAGTATTAAACAGTAATCCAAACAACTTTGATGCCCAGTATAATCTGGCACTAATTTACAAGGAATTAAATCAAAACACCAACGCACTAAAAGCTTTTGAAAAAGCACTAACTTTAAATCAAAGTTATCAAGGGGCAAATGTCGGTTATATTCTTACTCTTATAAGCTTAGAGTTAGTTGATGAGGCGTTAAAGCATTGTGAAAAACTTTTAGAGGAAAATACGAAATACCATTTCACACTACTGACTATAAAAGCTGATATTTTGCTGAAAATGTTTAATTTGAATGATGCCAAGTTTTTACTAGAACAATTGAACTCCGTTTATAATAATATTGATACTAAGTTAAAGTATGCACAATTACTTTCTTTAGAAGGTAACGTAAAGGAGTCTAATAATATCTTAGAAAATCTTCTTCAACACTATCCAACGAATTTAGTAATTCATAACCTTTTGTTTGATAACTTAGTGACATCGGTTGATAGAAATCCTTTAAAGTACTATGCACTAGTCAGTAAAAAAACGAATGATATTGATTTTTTAACGGACTACTTTCGCAAATTAATCAAGTTAGATGAATGTGAAAATGCTTTGATATTAATTAATTCAAAGCTAGATAATAGTGTTGAAAAGTCCCGGTTGATGGTATTAAAAGCTGTTGCATTACGTGAGCTTGGTCGATTGGATGAATCTTTAGCCATACTCTCTCAAACCACTTTAACGAATAGTTATTCCGATATTGCAAAATATGAGAAAGCTATAACGTTAATGTGTGCTAATGATTTTACCAGCGCATATGCTCTTATCAAAGAAGAACTGTTGAAAATACCGTCACATAAGTTGATTACATTGGAATACGCTTGTGCTAAGAAACTAGAAAGAAAATCACCAATTGACTTAACTTCTGAAATTATGATTGAAAGCGAGGTCTTACCAGCAGAGCTACTCAAGAAACTTAAAGTATTATTATTTGAAATTCATCAATCAAAAAAGATTTTGATGATGCAATCTATAAGAGGAGGAAATCAAACTGAAGGGAATTTATTTCATTTAGATAATCCTGAATTGAAGACAGTAAAACAAATTCTATTAGGTAAAATCGAAAGCTATTGTAAAGCAAAGGCTCAAACAAGTAATGGGATCATAAATGGGGCTTGGTCGATTTTTATGGAAAGTTCTGGTCGACATGTAAACCATGTACATTCAAATGGAACATTTTCAGCTTGCTTTTATGTGTCGATTCCAGATGATTGTCTTAAAGAGGGGAATGGCTGGTTTAAATGTGGCGGAGCAAACATCAGTAAACACTTTCATGATCAGGATGATTATTATATTAAACCTGTAGAAAATTCTTTGGTTATTTTCCCTTCAAATTTAAGTCATGGAACTAATGAGTTCATTAGTTTGCAACCAAGAATAACGCTTGCATTTGACTTTAAACAGAATTCAGATTAGTTCTTCTGATTGTATGTTCTGATAAACAGTCAGCCTGTATAACGACATCTCATATTTGAATTACGATGAAGCAGTGTGGTTAAAAAGATATCACTAGCCTCTGATTTATTAACATAAATGTATACAAACTAACCTTTCAACCAAATAGCCTTTAATTAGCCTTCTTTTCACTACTTTTAGATGTTCCCAAATGTTGACAGAGGTCAACATTTTGTGAAATGATGCGAGCGGGTCTATGCCTTAGCAGGCATAGAAAAGGGAAGAAAAACTAACAATCACAAGAGAAAGATAGACTTAGGTATTGTTAACTTTTGAATAACATCGTTATCAAGTGTTTACAATTAAACCACGGTCTAAACTTTTTTAATTCACTTCAAATTGGTTGGGAACTATGTCCAAGGTAAGCAATAGAACAAAAATCGCTACTGCACTTGTTGGCGCACTAGCTTTAGCTAGTAGCAACCTGGTAGTTGCAAATCCTCTTGCCGATGTGCAAAAGGCGGACAGCAAAATTCATGCGGATGCTGCAGCGTCACAACAAAAAGTTGACAAATATTTTGACCAAGCTCAAGACATGTTATTTGAGTACGGTAGTGTTGCTGATGAGCGTGAATCACTGAAATCTTATAACGACTACGTAGCTGGTTTAGTAGCAGATCAACAAAAAACAATGGATGCTATCCAAACTGACATCAACGGCGTTGACCGTTTACGTCAAGGCGTAGTGCCATTAATGTTTAAAATGGTAGATGCATTAGAACAATTTGTTCAACTAGATCTTCCATTCAACACTCAAGTTCGTACTGAACGTGTTGAAAATTTAAAAACACTTTTAAATACTGCAGAAGTAACTCTAGCAGAAAAATATCGTCTAATTCTTGATGCTTATAGCATTGAGCGTGAGTACGGTAACTTTGTAGCAGTTAACACCGGTAAATTAGCAATTGATGGTAAAGAAGTACTAGTAGACTTCTTCCAGCTAGGCCGTGTTGCCTTATATGCACAAAGCTTAGATCAAAAAACAGCTTGGATGTACGATGCTGATGCGAAAACTTGGAACAAGTTAGAAGACAGCTATTTACGTGACATCACTAAGGGTATTCGTATTGCTCGTAAGCAAGGTGCTCTAGATCTATTCGCATTACCAATTCCTGCTGCGGAGACTGCTCAATAATGAAGAAGTTAATTACTACAGCTGTATTAGCTGCAAGTTTCTCTTTAACTGCTGGTATGGTTTCTGCTGCTGATGCACCAAAAACTATCGACCAATTATTGCAACAAGTTAAAGTTGATCGTGCTAACGACAGTAAAACAAATGCAAAACGCGAGAAAGAATTCCTTAACGAACGTGGTGATAAAGCAGCACTTCTAAAGCGTGAGAAAGATGCTTTAGCAGCTGAAAAACAACGCGGTAAAGACCTTAATCAAGCGTTTTTAGACAATGAGCGTAAAATTGCTCAATTAGAAGAAGACTTAAAAACCGCTCAAGGTGACTTAGGTGAGATGTTTGGTGTTGTTAAAGGTGAAGCCGGTGATTTCGCGGGTAAGCTTGCATCATCAAATATTTCTGCTCAATACCCTGGTCGTGATGTGTTCATCGCTGATTTAGGTGCGCGTAAGTCACTTCCTAAAATTGAAGAGTTAGAGCAATTCTGGGAAGCTCAATTATTTGAAATGGTTGAGTCTGGTAAAGTTGTTAAATTTGACGGTACTGTAACTGCAATTGATGGAAACGTTGTTAATACAACTATTCATCGTGTAGGTCCATTCAACTTAACTGCTGATGGTCAATATGTTGTTTACAAACCTGAATTAGGTTTGATTCAAGAATTGTCTCAACAACCAGAAGGCTATCAAGTTTCTGCAGTTGCTAAATGGGAAGGCACTACTTCAGGTACTGCGCCATTCTATATTGACCCTGCTCGTGGTGTGTTATTGAACATCTTCACTAACAAAGCCAGCATTCAAGACCGTTTAGAAGCGGGTGGTACTATTGGTTACATCATTCTTGCATTACTTGCTTTAGGCGCATTAATTGCACTTGAGCGTTTAATTACTCTTACTGTTATTGGTGGTAAAGTTAACAGCCAACGTAAGAACATTGAAAACCCAGGTAACAATGCACTAGGCCGTATCTTAAAAGTTTATCAAGATAATAAAGATGTTGATGTTGAAACATTAGAATTGAAACTTGACGAAGCTATTTTGAAAGAGACTCCTGCTTTAGAAGCTCGTATCTCTATCATTAAAGTTCTTGCTGCTATTGCACCTATGATGGGTCTATTAGGTACAGTAACCGGTATGATTGCAACATTCCAATCAATCCAGTTATTCGGTACAGGTGATCCTAAGTTAATGGCTGGTGGTATTTCTATGGCACTTGTTACAACGGTACAGGGTCTGATTGCTGCACTACCATTAATGTTATTACATGCAATTGTTGTTGCACGTAGTAAATCAATTGTTCAAGTACTTGAAGAACAAAGTGCAGGTATCATTGCTGAACACGCTGAGAAGAGGGCTGACTAATGATGCTAATCCTGATGGATATTTGGGATTCCGTCAGGGGCTTCATGGCCTCCGGAGGCGACGTCCTCTGGTTGGTAGCAGCTGTGCTTTTCCTAATGTGGGTTTTAATGCTTGAACGTTACTGGTATCTAAATTGGATATCGCCAAAGCAACATCAAAGTATTATTGCCGCATGGGAAGCAAGAGATGAAACACACTCTTGGCATGCACACCGTATCCGTGAAGCTTGGGTGTCCCAAGCGAAGCAAGATTTGAATGCACGTATGCTGATAATCAAAACCTTAGTAGCCATTTGTCCAATGATTGGTCTACTTGGTACCGTAACCGGTATGATTTCAGTATTCGATGTGATGGCAGTTCAGGGGACGAGTAATGCTCGTTTAATGGCAGCTGGTATCTCAATGGCAACTATGCCAACAATGGCCGGAATGGTCGCGGCTCTATCGGGTGTTTTCTTTAGCACACGTTTAGACTCGAAAATGAGAATCAGATTAGAAACGCTAAAAGACAGCATGCCTCACCACTAGAGAGAGATTGAACATGGCACGTAAGAAGCATTCCAGTGTAGACGAGGAAGCGCAAATTGATATGACACCGATGCTCGACATCGTATTTATCATGCTGATCTTCTTCATTGTAACAACATCGTTTGTTAAGCCATCTGGCTTAGACTACAACAAGCCTAAAGCTTCACAGGCTACGTCTAAACCATCGGCAAACATCTTTATTGGCATTAGTAAAACTGGTGTCATTATGATGGAAAATCGTCAAGTCGACATCGAGCGTGTAACTGCTAACGTAGAACGTATGTTAGCAGAAGCACCAGAAGCAGCAGTACTTATTCAAGCAGACAAAGACACTCAGCATGGCTTAGTGATCAAAGTTCTTGATAATGTGAAAGCTGCGGGTATCGATAAAGTTTCAGTATCAGCGGGGACAGAGTAATATGCTAAGAGCACTCGTATCAATCATCATTGGTGCCGCAGTGACTTTTGGTCTGTTCGCCTTCATGGCATTCTTGGTCGGCGGCGGTGCACAGCGCAACGATGAGTCGACTGAGACCCCTGTTATTGAAATTACGATGGATAAGCAGGATTCGAAGGCACAGAAGAAACCAAGGGTAACTCCTAAGCCACCACCACCACCAGAGCAACCACCGAAGCCGGACGTTACACCGCCTGATGCTTCAAGTAATATTGATACGAATATGTCGTTCAATATGGGTGGGGTTGCAGCGGGTTCAGCAGCTACCGGCTTTAAGTTGGGTAACATGATGACTCGTGATGGTGATGCAACGCCTATCGTTCGTATCGAGCCGCAGTATCCAATTGCAGCAGCTCGTGATGGTAAAGAAGGTTGGGTACAGCTTTCATTTACCATTAATGAACTGGGTGGTGTTGAAGATGTAAAAGTCATCAAAGCCGAACCTAAACGCTTATTTGATCGCGAAGCAGTTCGTGCGTTGAAAAAGTGGAAGTACAAACCAAAAATTGTTGATGGAAAACCACTTAAGCAACCTGGTATGACTGTTCAACTTGATTTTACTTTAGATAAAGGAGGTAGATAATGCGCAAAGTTACAAGTATTGCAACAGCACTACTACTTTCTGTTTGTACAAGTGCAACCTTGTCTAGTGCTGCTGTTGCAGCTGAAAAGTGTGAGATTGACAAACGTCAATCTCGTGCTGTAGGACAAAGTGCAGCTAAAAAAGTACAAAAGTCTTTTGAAGCATATACCGAAAATAATGTTGATGGTGCTATTGCCATTTTGTTAGAAGCTAACGCGAATAACGATTTTGACAAAGCCTATATCAACCGTATGTTAGGTAACTTCTATGCAGAAAAAGGTCAAATGCAAACAGCGGTTAAATACCTAAAGAGTGCAGTTGAAGCTGATATTCTAGGTGGAACAGACCATGCTGCAACAATGCGTTTGTATGCTGACCTTTTACTTCAAGAACGTAAGTTCAAGGAAGCAATCCCGTACTATACCAAATGGATGGCGTTTACTTGTAAAGAGGACGCTCAAGTCTATCGCCGTATAGGTATCGCTCATTCTGAATTGAAAGAGTGGGATAAAGTGCATCAAGCTGCAGACAAAGGTTTAGCATTATCGGCAGAGCCTGACAAAGGCTTGTATCAAATGAAGCTAACGGCTTACTTTAACCAGAAGCAATATAAAAACGCGGTTAAAATTTTGGAAAAAATGGTTCCATTATTCCAAGATGACAAGCGTTTATGGGTACAGTTAGCGCAGTTTTATTTGATGACTGAAGACTTTGACCGTTCATTAGCTACATATGACTTAGCTTATAAGAATGGCTTTTTAGAGACAGAAGGTAACATTACTCGTTTGTCTCAACTTTTAGCACAGAAAGGTTCGCCTTATAAAGCAGCTAAAATATATGAAAAGCACATGAAGTCTGGTTTAATTCCTGAAAGCAAGAAAACATATAACATTCTTGCAGGATTTTACCATAACGCTAAAGAGCTAAAGACTGCTGCGTCTTATTACGGTAAAGCTGCTGAAGCAGGTAATGACGGCGAATTATATTTGAAGCAAGGGCGTTTATTAGCGCTTGATCAAAAATATAAAGAAGCCATCTCAGTTCTTGAAAAGTCGCTTGATGTTGGGATAGAAAATCCAGGTGAAGCACAATTTGAACTGGCTTTAGCACACTTAACGCTTAAACAGTATAAATCTGCTTATAAGCGTGCTGTTCAAGCATCGAAAGATAAGAAAACAGCCAGAAGTGCAAATAGTTATATTTCCTACATTAAAGAAAAAGCTCGAATTCATAATGTAGCGTTATAATTATTCAGTGTATTAAAAAAGCCCCTTATGGGGCTTTTTTATTGCCTAAATTAATCGTTTATATGTGAATAATACTGATACCCATCGTGATAAATAATTGCTAACCTAGCTTGTTAAAATACTCGATAACAGCGTTAGATTTTTTAATTGTAGAATAACTACTTATCGAAAAAATCTGCCTTGTTCTCAAGTATTTTTCCTACGCTAATTATGATCACTTACTTATCGTGATTGGTATGATAGATACAGGTTTTCTTTTTAGCTTTGCTAGTGCATGGTTATTAACATTTGATGTCGACTGGTATCTTGTTCTAGTGCAGTCGAAACACTTTCTACTTGGGTAAAGAGCTCTTCAATGTTTTTTCTTTCACTGGGTAAACAAACCCCGCCAGCAAGCTTATAGTCAATGCTAAAACTATGCTCTTTTCCGTATTGAGATAAAAATAGATTAATTTGATCATCAATACGTTTTAAGACAACTTCAATACCTTGCTCATCAATATTGAACAAACCCAAGGCAAAGTGGTTTTTGTCCAGTCGAGCAATCAGATCGGTTGCTCGCAATAAAGCTTCTTGCACTTGATTAGTAAACAATTCTAACAAATGAGGTTGTTTTACTGTTTCATGTATGTGTGGGCAAAGATACAATAGGGCCAAACTTTGTTTATCTCGTAAATGTCGGTGCCATTCACGATTAAACACCTCCATAAAATAATTTTGATTATAGACCCCAGTTTCGGGGTCTCGGAAACTTGAATTGCGAAAAGAATAGATCATTGAAATGCTCCATTGAATATTCTTCTTTCATTATAGGTATTAATTTTGCTTCATGCGTAAAAGGAATAATAAAAAATGAACAAAACACTTCTCGCCACCACCATATCACTATTCTTAGCTATACAAGGTTGTGGTGAAAATACGCAACAAGTGGCTTCACAAGCAGCAGAAGTTAAAACTGACTCAGTGGATGTTGACCAATCTGCAAAAGCGACATATTTAAAGATGGTTGATGATTATTTTAATGAACAGCTAAAACTAGAACCGATTTATGCGACCTTTGTTGGTATTAATGACTATAACGATCAGTTTGGTGATGTGTTATCTGAAGAGTATTTAAAGGCTCGCCATGACCTTAACGCAAAGTACTTTTCGTTAGCCAAAAAAATTGATGTCACTGCATTACCCGCGGATCTGAAGTTAAGCCACAGTATGTTTATCTATGATAGAGATATGGACTTAATGTCTGAAACCTATCCTGAGCATTTCTTACCCGTTAATCAATTTTATAATAATGTTTTCACCATGGTCCAGCTAGGCTCTGGTGAAAGTGCGCAACCTTTTAACACGGTTGATGATTATAAAAATTGGTTAAAGCGTTTAGACGGCTTTATTGCTTGGATGTCACTTGCTAAAACCAGAATGGATCAAGGGATAGAAAGTAAAGTCGTTTTACCTAAAGTTCTGGTTGATAGGATGATACCGCAACTATCCGCTCAAGTTGTTAATAAGCCAGAAGATAGCTTGTTTTATGCGCCTATAAACGCAATGCCAGAGAGTTTTACTGAGTCACAAAAAGATCAATTAACTGAACAGTATAAAGCCTTTATTGCGGCCAAATTAGTGCCTGCACTGACTGACCTTCGTGATTATGTGCAAAATACTTATCTACCTAATGCACGCGCTTCAGACGGATGGTGGGGGCTTCCCAATGGCAAAGCTTGGTATCAACAATTGGCCAATCGTCATACCACAACCAAGATGTCCGTAGATGAAATCCACCAAATTGGACTATCTGAAGTGAAACGAATCCTTACTGAGATGGACGGGGTGCGTGAACAAGTTAACTTTGAAGGTGATTTAAGCGAGTTCTTTGCATCTTTGTCTTCAGAGCCTGAATACTTTTTTACAGATAAACAGCAATTAATTGATGGTTATATGGCGCTTAAAGATTCAATTAACGCTGTTTTACCGCAATACTTCAATACTATGCCAAAAGCTGACTATGTTGTTAAGCCTGTCGAGGCTTTCAGAGAGAAGTCTGCTGCGGGCGCATCTTATCAGTCTCCCGCGGTTGATGGTTCTCGCCCAGGGGTATTTTATATCAATACCTATAATTTAAAGGCGCAACCTAAGTGGGGCATGACCACTTTATCATTACATGAAGCGGCACCTGGTCATCACTTTCAAATAGCCATTAAACAAGAATTAACCGGTGTTCCACAATTTCAACGCTTCCAAGGATATACTGCATTTGAAGAAGGCTGGGCTTTGTATGCTGAATATCTAGGTATCGAAATGGGGCTTTTTTCGGATCCTTACCAATATTTTGGCAAGCTATCAGATGAGATGCTGCGTGCGATGCGCCTTGTTGTTGATACAGGACTTCACGCTAAAGGTTGGAGTCGTGAACAAGCTATTCAATATATGAAAGATAATTCGCCTATGGCAGAGTCAGATATTGTTGCTGAAGTTGAACGATATATGGCTATCCCTGGACAAGCTTTATCCTACAAAGTAGGCCAATTAACAATTTTAAAAATCCGTGCAGATGCCGAAACACGTTTAGGTGATAAATTTGATATTAAAGAGTTCCATGATCAAATTATAACGTCAGGGTCTTTACCTATGGCGGTAATGGAGTCTAAGGTTAATGACTGGGTTGAATCTAAATTAGCTAAACAGTAGTTTTCGGTCGTGCGTCAGCTTAGTTTTTTATGCTAAGGTATGTGCGATTTTATAAGACACTTAAAAATTTAGGAGTAACAATGGTACAGGCAACTGCAAGACACCTTCTGGTGAGCACTGAAGAGCAATGCAACGAGTTGAAGCAGCAAATTCAAAATGGTGCTGCTTTTGCTGATATAGCTAAATCTTATTCTTCTTGTCCTTCTGGTGCTCAAGGCGGTGATTTGGGTTCATTTGGCCCAGGCATGATGGTTAAAGAATTTGATGAAGTTGTCTTTAGCGCACCTCTTAATGAAGTTCAGGGTCCGGTTAAAACTCAATTTGGCTATCACCTGTTAGAAGTGACTAGTAGAGGATAACCCTTCCTCTAGCGAAAATAAGGCGGCATTGAGCCGCCTTATTTTTTTTAAGAGATTAAACAATGAAAATAGCGCTATATACCGAAAGGTTAATCATCAGAAGTCTTGAACCCCATGATTGGGATGACTATTTGGCATTATCGACCAACTCAGAGGCGAATCAATATGTCGCCCCGATTAAGCCAGAGCGATTAATTCGTCAAAAATTTGAAGCTAGACTTTTACCTTGGCTACTTGAAAGTGGTCAATGGCTGTCACTTATTATAGAAACCTTAGATAAGGAATTTGTTGGTATAACAGGTTTTTATTGTCAATGTGACGTGTCAAAAAGAGTTGAGGTTGGCTATATCATGACTCCCGAAATGCAGGGGAAGGGGTATGCGACTGAAAGCTTACTTGCTGTCATTGATTGGGGAAATATTGCTTATGATATTCATAAGTATGTTGCCATTTGTGCTAAAGACAACGTTGCCTCAAATGCGGTTTTGTTAAAATGTGGTTTTGCTCTAGAAGGGCATTTTATTAACCATACCTTACACGCTGGAAAATGGATTGATGATTATCAATATGGGTTAACTTTCACCTAAATAAACTTAACTACTCAAAAATACTAAACACATTGTCTTATATTCACCGTATAGAAATGTAAATCTTGTAAAACTTCTTCTTTAAACACCCTCTTATGCCACATAATGCCAAATACAATTGAAAACAATTCTCGTTAACGCTGAAACTTTGATCCAGTCCTAGTTTTATTTTTGTCAGCTTAGTTAGAATTGCTATGTCGAAAATGTTGTATAAGGCAAAACTTAATGAAACTTAGTCAGCTAAGTCCAGGTGATACAGCGGCAATTTGTAAAATTGGTCATCTATCTCTACCGCAAACAGTTAAACGTAAACTCCTCTCTATGGGGGTCACTCCTCATACTCATTTTAAAGTCGTTCGAAAGGCGCCAATGGGCACAGGTTTAGAGCTTAAACTGAGAGGAAGTACCATTTGTATGCGTAAAGATTTAGCTGAAATCATTGAGGTAGAAATACAACATGACTAAACAATTCCACTGCGTGACTGTTGGTAACCCGAATGCAGGTAAATCAACACTGTTTAATGCACTAACGGGCTCTAACCAACAGGTGGGTAACTGGTCAGGCGTAACTGTTGAGAAAAAAACAGGTCAATTTACCCTTGGGGATATAGACGTTCAATTGACAGACCTCCCTGGTATATATGATTTATTACCTGCTGGTGATAATTGTGACTGCTCATTAGACGAACAAATTGCTCAGCAATATTTAGCCGATCAACAAGTCGATGCAATTATCAACCTTGTTGATGCGACCAATATTGAGCGTCATCTTTATCTTACGGTTCAATTGCTCGAGCTTGGGATACCAACGATTGTTGTGCTCAATAAAATTGATGCAGCAACTCAGCTTGAAATTAACATCAATACAGAAAAAATGGCTGAAGCTTTAGGCTGTCCAGTTATTGCCATTTGCTCGCGAAATGAAACCGATGTCGATAATGTTAAAGCTGCTGTTCAAGGTATTTTAACTTCAGAGTCAATAAGGCCTGCATTATCACTTGATTATCATCAGGATGTTGAGCAAAGCTTGAGTTTATTAACTCGCTACATTAATGACAATAACTTGCCTACACTCAGTCGTGGTCGCGCGTTAGCATTATTGGCCAATAATCAAAGTTGTGGATTTGCTGATCAAGACTTAAAGCAAGTGGTATTGACTTGTAATGAAACAGTGCAAGCTCATGGCGAAGATTTAGATGTTCTGGTTGCCAGTACGCGTTATGATTTTGTGGATAGCGTTTTTACTCAGTCAGTGAATGTTGGTGAACATTTAAGTATGACAGAGAAGTTGGATAAATTTGTTTTACACCCATTGCTGGGTATTCCTATCTTCTTGTTTGTTATGTATCTACTGTTTATGTTTAGTATCAATGTAGGTAGCTCTTTCATCGACTTTTTCGATATTACAGCTGGGGCTATTTTTGTTGACTACTTTGGTGCTGCATTATCCAGTATTGGCTCGCCTGATTGGTTAGTCACTATTTTAGCGGGCGGAATAGGGCAAGGCATTCAAACTGTTGCGACTTTCATTCCCGTTATTGCCGCATTATTTTTAGCGTTATCGGTATTAGAAGCGTCAGGCTATATGTCTCGAGCGGCTTTTGTTGTTGATGGCTTGATGCGTAAAATTGGTTTACCTGGTAAAGCTTTTGTACCGATGATTGTTGGCTTTGGTTGTTCAGTACCCGCCATTATGGCGACTCGCACCTTAGGCAGTGAACGTGAGCGAATCGTGACTGGCATGATGGCTCCATTTATGTCATGCGGAGCTAGGCTTCCTGTATATGCGCTTTTTGCGGCTGCATTTTTCCCAGAATCAGGGCAGAACCTTGTATTTTTGCTGTATATCATAGGCATTTTTGCCGCAATAGGAACAGGATTACTTTTACGTCATACCGTGTTACCGGGTAATAGTAGCGCTGTTGTTATGGAGCTACCCAGTTACGAAATGCCACGATTTAAAGCAGTGCTTTCTCGTACAGCTAAGCGCACTAAGAGTTTTATATTTGGTGCCGGAAAAATCATTGTCATTGTGGTGACTTTGCTTAACTTTATCAACGCCATTGGTATTGATGGTAGCTTTGGTCATGAAGACAGCCAAGAATCATTATTAAGTGTGGCTAGCCAACAGGTGACTCCGCTTTTCTCTCCTATGGGTGTAGAGCAAGATAACTGGCCGGCAACTGTAGGTATTATTACCGGTATATTTGCTAAAGAAGCTGTAGTCGGTACCTTGAATAGCTTATACAGTACTGCTGCTGCAGACGATGAAGAATTGGCGCCATTTTCAGAAATACTAGATGAAGCTTTAATGACCATTCCAGAAAACCTTTTTGGTATTGCACCTGAAGATCCTTTATCTCTTGATATTGGCGATGTTGGAAATATTGATTCAGCAGCAGAAGAGTTAGACGTTGATACCTCAACATTTAGTGCGCTTCAATCTGGTTTTAATGGTCAAGCTGCTGCCTTTGCTTATTTACTGTTTGTATTACTCTATACACCTTGTGTAGCGGCAATGGGGGCTTTAGTAAATGAGTTTGGGGCGAAATGGGCTAGGTTTGCGGCATTATGGACATTTGCTTTAGCGTATGGAACGGCAACGGTTGCTTACCAAGGAGCAACCTTCAATGAGCACCCTGTTCAGTCTACCGCTTGGATTAGCTTTTTCTTAATCGCGCTGTTTGTTTTTTACAAGTGGCTAAAAAAGCAAGGCCAAAAAGCTCAGCAGATCATTCCCAATGTAAAAGTGATTACTGGTTAGTTTATCTACAGATTTGTTAACCGTAATAAACCCAGCAGTGCTGGGTTTATTTTTTTTTCATAATTTTTGTTTGCAATAGTTGTAACTGTCCTTGTTCTGTAGGATCATCAGTCTTTTGACAACATTGCCATTATGTGCCAAGAGGATTTTCATGAGTCAAGTGGACACCGAAGTACGTCCAAGTAACTTCATTCGTAATATCATTGACGAAGATTTAAAAAGTGGTAAGCACACTCAAGTGCATACCCGTTTTCCGCCGGAGCCAAATGGTTTTCTGCATATTGGACATGCCAAGTCGATTTGTTTGAATTTTGGTATTGCACAAGATTATCAAGGGCAATGTAATTTACGCTTTGACGATACCAACCCTGAAAAAGAAGACATTAATTACGTTAAGTCGATTCAGGAAGATGTTCGCTGGTTAGGGTTTAACTGGTCTGGTGATATTTGCTATTCGTCAAATTATTTTGATCAATTACACCAATATGCCGTTGAGTTAATCAATAAAGGCTTAGCTTACGTGTGCTTCTTAAATGGTGAGCAAACACGTGAATACCGTGGCACCTTAAAAGAGCCTGGTCGTAACAGCCCATATCGAGATACTTCAGTAGAAGAAAATCTTGCTTTGTTTGAAAAAATGCGCGCAGGCGAATTCAAAGAAGGTGAGTGTGCTTTACGTGCAAAAATTGATATGGCATCACCTTTTATGTGTATGCGTGATCCGGTTATTTACCGTGTCAGGTTCGCCCATCATCATCAAACAGGCGACAAATGGTGCATTTATCCAATGTACGATTTTACTCACTGTATTTCAGATGCTATCGAAAATATCACCCACTCTATTTGTACTTTAGAGTTTCAAGATAACCGTCGACTTTACGATTGGGTGTTAGATCATTTAGATGACTTTCAAGCGCCTAACCGCACGCGTCAATACGAGTTTTCTCGCTTAAATCTTGAATATACATTGATGTCTAAGCGCAAGCTGAATGATCTGGTCAATCGTAAATTAGTTGATGGTTGGGATGACCCACGTATGCCTACAATTGCGGGTTTACGCCGCCGTGGTTATACGCCAGGTTCTATCAGAGAGTTTTGTAAGAGGATTGGTGTTACTAAACAAGATAACCTAGTTGAAGTAGGCATGTTAGATGCTTGTATTCGCGAAGAGTTAAATGAACATGCACCGCGCGCAATGGCGGTACTTCGTCCTGTTAAAGTGGTGATTGAAAATTATCCTCACTCAGAGCCAGAAGCAATTATGGCTTCCGTTCATCCAAATAATGAAGAGATGGGTAAACGTGAACTATTTTTTGGTCGTGAGTTATTTATCGATGCAGAAGACTTTAAAGAGTCAGCTAATAAGCACTTCAAACGTTTAGTTTTAGGTAAAGAAGTGCGTTTGCGTAATGCCTACGTCATCAAAGCTGAACGCTGTGATGTTGATGCTGAAGGTAATGTCACCACCATATACTGTACTTATGATGACCAAACCTTAGGTAAAAACCCAGCAGATGGTCGTAAAGTTAAAGGCGTAATTCATTGGGTTGAAGCAACTAGTGCAAAACCTGCTGAGCTTCGCTTATACGAGCGACTATTTACTGATGCCAACCCAGCAGCATTTGAAACGGTCGACGAAGTGCTTAATCCAAATTCTTTGACTGTGGTGCAAGGATTAGTTGAGCCAAGTTTAGTCAATGCGCAAGCTGAAAAGGCTTACCAGTTTGAGCGTGAAGGTTATTTCTGTGCAGATAATAAAGATTCTTCACCTGAGCATTTAGTATTTAATTTAACCGTACCATTAAGAGATTCCTTCGCTTAATTGGTTTGGTAATTAAAAGGCGCTTATTGCGCCTTTTTTATTATTTTAAAGAAATAGATATGATGAAAATTATCGCTGATGAGAATATGCCCTATGTTGAGGCTCTTTTTGCTCACTTGGGTAACGTTGAATTTGTAAATGGCCGAGAGCTTTCCCCTGAGCAAGTTGAAGATGCAGATGTATTACTGGTGCGTTCGGTAACTAAAGTTAATAAAGCATTGTTAGAAAATGCTCATCAGTTAAAATTTGTAGGCAGTGCAACCATTGGTACAGACCATGTCGACCTTGATTATTTACAACAACGAGGGATATATTTTACCAATGCCCCCGGTTGTAATGCGACCTCGGTAGGGGAGTTTGCATTCATCGCCTTATTAGAGTTAGCGGCACGATTTAATTGCAAAATTAAACACAAAGTGATTGGCATCGTTGGTGCAGGTAATACTGGCACTGCTGCGGCAAAATGTTTTGAAGCTTATGGATTGCGTGTGCTGCTTTGTGATCCAATAAAACAGGCAGAGGGAGACCCTCGTGACTTTGTTTCGTTAAATGAAGTTATAGAACAAGCTGACGTATTGTCATTACATGTTCCAATAACAAAAAACGGTGCAAACAAAACCTGGTATTTGTTTGATGAACAAAAATTGCTGTCACTAAAAGAAAATACATGGTTAATAAATTGCTGTAGAGGTGAGGTGATTGACAATCGTGCTTTAGTGCGCGTGAAGCAAAGCCGGCCGGATATCAAAGTGGTGTTAGATGTGTGGGAAGGAGAGCCAAAACCACTAGCTGAATTAGTCCCATTAGTTGAATTTGCAACACCGCATATTGCAGGCTACAGCTTAGAGGGAAAAGCTAAAGGTACATTTATGCTTTATCAACATTTATGTCAAATGTTACAGCAACAACCCGAACTTGAACTCAATGGACTTTTACCTACGTTTTCCTTTAAGCAACTTAATGTTGACCCACAAATAAATGAGCGAGAACTGCTAAAACTTTGTCGAGTAGTATTTGACCTTCGCGACGACGATGCCCTGTTTAGACAACATTTTCATACCGCAAAAGGGTTTGATTTAATGCGTAAACAACACACCCATAGACGGGAGTTTAGCGCAATGACGATAAACGTTGAGACATCAAAGAGTATTAGTGCAAAAAGTGCAATGTCAGATTGCAAAAAACAGCTGGCATCATTAGGGTTTTCTTAATAAAAAACGTATTTAGCTAATTATTCTTTACCGTTAGTTCAGCAATAATAATAAGTTGAGAAATAATCAGCCTTTTTAACCATTTTTTAGTAAATCAGGCCTAGCAAAAACACAGTAAACTAGGTAGATTGTCAATTCAAATAAGATTATTAGGAGTCGAGCATTATTATGTCTCAGGAATTTAATGTTGTCGTTTTAGGTGCATCAGGCGCAGTGGGTCAAACTATGATTGAGATCCTCGAAGAGCGTAATTTCCCTGTTGCTAATTTATACCCTTTAGCGAGCAGTCGAAGCGCTGGTGAAACTGTCAGTTTTCATGGAAAACAAGTTGAAATTCTGGATGTAGAAAAGTTCGATTGGACTCAAGCACAAATTGGTTTCTTTTCAGCAGGTGGTGACGTTTCAGCAAAATGGGCGCCAATTGCAGGTGAAGCTGGCTGCGTTGTGATTGATAATACATCACACTTCAGATACGACATTGACGTGCCATTAGTGGTACCCGAGGTAAACCCTGAAGCGATTGCAGACTTTAGAAACAGAAACATTATTGCTAACCCGAATTGTTCAACTATTCAAATGTTAGTGGCATTAAAGCCGATATATGATGCGTTTGGTATTAGCCGGATTAACGTGGCAACCTATCAGTCTGTATCAGGCACCGGTAAAAAAGCCATTGATGAATTAGCAGGGCAATGCGCTAAGTTATTGCAAGGTTTGCCAGTTGAGCCAGAAGTTTATCCGAAACAAATTGCATTTAATGTATTACCGCAAATTGATAAGTTTATGGATAACGGCTACACCAAAGAAGAAATGAAAATGGTGTGGGAAACGCAAAAAATCTTCGCTGATGATGAAATTGTGGTTAATCCAACTGCGGTACGCGTTCCTGTATTCTATGGCCATTCAGAGGCTGTGCATTTAGAAACTCGCCAACCTGTTGATGCAGAAGACATTAAAGCCGTATTACGTGATGCTCAAGGGGTTGTGCTTTTTGAAAGTGATGATGAGTATCCAACCGTTGTTACAGAGTCAGCGGGTCAAGATCCTGTTTATGTTGGAAGAATAAGAAAAGATATTTCTCATTCTCATGGTATAAATTTATGGGTTACGGCCGATAACATCCGTAAGGGTGCTGCGCTAAACAGCGTACAAATTGCTGAAATTTTAATTCGTGATTACTACTAAGCGTTTAATATCGTAACCGAATATTTAGTTTATCAGCTTTATTAGCTTAAAAAGCCCGCATTTTGCGGGCTTTTTTTGTTTTAGGGTTGTCAGTATGTAGCAGGGCTGACAAAGTTAGTTTATAGTCGTAAAAGTGTAAGAATTTCATTAAGCAATTGCGTTTATGTTGACAACCTGTAACTAGGTGTTTGATGCCGTTAATGATGTCACTAGCGTTGTAAGTGAGTTAATGAAATTTGATAATAAAAATTAACGATAATAATGACCTAAAGCCAGTTGTCATGATGACAAATATATCGTGCTAAAAGGGAAGGATTGATGACATTTCGTACTTCATATTGGGCGGGTTTGTTTTTTTGTGTCGCCACAGCCACTTCAGGAATCACCATTGTTTATTCAGTTAATGCTGAAACGCTTAAAATTACTGGACCAAATGGTGAGGTAAAACAAGCCACACAACAGTATGGCCCAACAACTCCCTCTGATACTTTTTGGAGCATTGCTCAAAAAGTTCGTCCTAATGATCAAGTGACCATATATCAGGTCATGGCTGCATTATTTGAAGCGAACCCTCATGCTTTTAGTGGTAATAATTATAATACCTTAGAAAAAGACATGGTTTTGCAAATTCCCTCAGTGGAAACCATGTTAGCGATTCCAAAGCAAGACGCTAAAGCCAGGGCCGAAAGAGACGACCGGGTAATAAGGCAAGCTAAGCAATCAGGCGTAGCGTTAAATCAGGTGGTTACTTCAAATAATGTAACGACGCCTGCCATAAGTGAGCCTAAGGCGGCAACTGACACCAGCACTCAAGTTACAACCACTCAAGTTACCGCTAATGCGAAACCTGCTGCAGCTGAAAAGCCGCTGCAAATTACACAACAAGTTCAAAAGCCTATTCCAGAGACCGTTAAGCTGACACAAACTCAGCAGGCAGATATTAACTCTTTAAATAATCAGTTAGATATGGCGAACAATAAGTCATTAATGCTTATTGATGAGCTTGCTCGTGCACAAGAGCAGCTTATGGTGACCAGAAGTGATAACCAAGTACTGCAGCAGAAAATTGAAGAGTTGATGACTGCTGTTGGGGAAGTTGAAGAAAATTTACAATTACAGATTGAAAAAAATGGCTTGCTCTATGAAAAAAATCAGCAGTTAACCGAGCAGTTAGCGCAAGCTAGCCAACCACCTATTGAGCAGCCCACTGATTTTTGGCGTTCTTTAACCGATAATTTATGGGTACTGATAGGTCTAGCATCGTTACCATTACTACTAATTTTTGCCTTAGTATTCTGGTTATTACGCCGCAGATCACAATCAGAGCAATCTCAAGTGGCGACTGAAACCGTTCAAGAAAATAAAGTTGAAGCCACACCAGAGCAAGATACTGATTTAGAAGACCTTGCCATACATCTTGACGATGATACTGAAGAGTCTATTGATGACTTGTTAGATCTTGAAGGCGTAGATGTTCAGCCAGAAGCTGAACTGGATATGAGTGATGATGAAGCCGATATGGCAGCAGATATTGTCATTACAGAGTCAGATGACATTAATGAAGCAGCACCAGAAGATGAAAGTACCTCTTTAGATGATCTTTGGGCTGAAGCTATGGAAGAGCAAGAATCTGAGCTTGAGCCTTTAGAAACGGATGAAGATTTAGATAGTCTTTTGGATGGTTTAGATGATGACCTTGATACTCCGGAAACACCAGCCGCCGCAGAAGATGATTTAGATGCATTGTTAGCGGGTTTAGACACACCAGAGGTTGAGTCTGAAATTGATGAAGATATTACTGAAACTAGCGAGCAAGATGAGCTAGACAGTTTGTTAGCTGACTTTGACTTACCGGCAGAAACCCAAACCACGGAAGCAGACTCAAATGCCGATGCTGAAGCTGATTTAGATGACTTGCTTGCTGATTTTGATATTGAGCCATCAGCGGATGAAGAGCCATCAGCGGATGAAGAAGAGCCATCAGCGGATGAAGAAGAGTCATCAGCGGATGAGAAAGAGCCAAGTGATGACGATATTGACGCTTTGTTAGCCGGTTTTGATGCGCCAGCTGAAGCAGACTCATCTGAAACAAGCTTGGCTGAATCAAATGAAGCAGAACAAGCTGAAACAGAGGAAGATTTAACCGACGTTATTGCAGCTGAACTGGATGAAGAGAGTGAGGCGGACGTTAACTCAGTAGATGAAGAGCCATCAGCAGATAAAGAGCCATCAGCGGATGAGGAAGAGCCAAGTGATGACGATATTGACGCGTTGTTAGCCGGTTTTGATGCGCCAGCTGAAGCAGACTCATCTGAAACAAGCTTGGCTGAATCAAATGAAGCAGAACAAGCTGAAAAAGAGGAAGATTTAACTGACGCTATTGCAGCTGAACTGGATGAAGAGAGTGAAGCGGACGCTAACTCAGCGGATGAAGAGCCATCAGCGGATGAAGAGCCAAGTGATGACGATATTGACGCGTTGTTAGCCGGTTTTGATGTGCCAGCTGAAGCAGACTCATCTGAAACAAGCTTGGCTGAATCAAATGAAGCTGAACAAGCTGAAACAGAGGAAGATTTAACCGACGCTATTGCAGCTGAACTGGATGAAGAGAGTGAAGCGGACGCTAACTCAGCGGATGAAGAGCCATCAGCGGATGAGAAAGAGCCAAGTGATGACGATATTGACGCGTTGTTAGCCGGTTTTGATGCGCCAGCTGAAGCAGAACAAACTGAAGCAGAAGAAGATTTAACCGACGCCATTGCGGCTGAACTGGATGAAGAGCCATCAGTGGGTATAAATGAGCCGAATGATGACGATATTGATGCGTTATTAGCTGGTTTTGATGCGCCAGCTGAAGCAGAACAAACTGAAGCAGAAGAAGATTTAACCGACGTTATTGCGGCTGAACTGGATGAAGAAAGTGAAACGGACACTAGTTCAACAGATATTGAAGAGCCCGCACTGGATTCACTATTAACGGAACTAGAATCTGTTAATCAAAACACTGAGGATTCACCTGTTGAGTTTGATATTGAGCAAGAAGCTGAAGACGATGATCTTTCCAGTTTAATTGCCGAGCTTGAGCAAGCGAATGAAACTGTTGAATCACAAGATGATTTAGCGCTATCGACCCCTGATGCTGACATTAAATTAGACTCATCTGTTGATGACGCCCAGCAATTAACGGCATTAGCAGAGGGTGATGTTGATGATGAGATGTTGTTGGAGGCTGAAAACGAGTTAGATATGTTGTTAGCCGATATGGCTAATGAAGATATCGATGCCACAACCGAGAACGTCACACTGAGCGAGTTTTCTGACCCAGTGGCTAAAACGGCCAAAGATTCTGGCTTTTTCAATGACTTGAAAGCGGCTGACAAACCTGAAGAAAATTCATTAGATTGGGAATCGAACCTATTAAGTGCAGAACAAAATCATTCAGATGATTTAGACAACCAACCGCCAAATACTGGGGATTTTGTTCAACCACAATCACTAGAAACAGACCTTAACAACAGTGATGATTCTGATGATTTCTTGGCGGCATTCTCAGAGTCTATCGCAGATGAGTCACCAGACGATACTATTGCTGACGAAGAGTTTATCCTCTCTAATGATGGGCTTACGGTTGATGAAGCGCTAGCGGCATTAGATAAAAGTGAGACGAATGAAGCGCCGCTATCTGATGAGTTAAGTCATTTTGAGCGTGAAAATGGCTTTATTGATATCGACAAGCTGTTGAATGATGCAGATGAAGAGGAACCCGCGTCATCTGACAAGTATAAAGATGTTGATGTCGATATGGGGGAAGTTGAAGCATTAATTGGCAATGCTAATATGGTCGATGTTGATGATGAAGAGAACTCTGTTAATGCCAAACTAGACTTAGCCAGAGCCTATATTGAAATAGACGATGAAGACAGTGCCAAAGCCCTTTTAAAAGAAGTTCAAATTGATGGTAATGATCGTCAACAGTCAGAGGCAAATACATTACTGAAAAAGTTTAACTAACCACTATTTACAGCATATGGTCGTTAAAGTTGATTAGTATGATCATAATTAAAAAACAGTGCATAGACATGCGCTGTTTTTTTTATGATAAAATGCGCGCCATTTGAATTATGAGCGTTAATTAAGGTTAGGTTATGCGAATTGCATTGGGGATCGAATACGATGGCAAAAATTATTTTGGTTGGCAACGCCAAGCTGAAGTGGACTCAGTGCAAGCGCAACTAGAAAAAGCTTTATCGTATATTGCCAATAAACCGATTGATGTTCAATGTGCTGGTAGAACAGACTCTGGCGTTCATGGTACTGGGCAAGTGGTTCATTTTGAAACCGATGCGATTCGTCCAGCCTCAGCATGGACATTTGGCGTTAATACCCAACTTCCTGACACAATAGCGGTACGTTGGGCTAAAGAGGTTGATGATAGTTTTCATGCGCGCTTTAGTGCGACTGCAAGACGCTATCGCTATATCATTTATAACCACTCCCTAAGACCTGGAATCTTGCGTCATGGCGTTAGCCACTACCATGGTGACATTGATGAAACCCTGATGCATCAGGCCGCACAAGTATTATTAGGTGAGCACGACTTCACTAGTTTCAGAGCGATTCAATGTCAATCAAATACGCCTTTTAGAAACGTTCATCATGTACGTGTGACGCGTCAAGGCATGTACATCATGGTCGATATTCAAGCCAATGCATTTTTACATCATATGGTCAGAAACATTGTTGGCTCGTTAATTGAAATTGGTTTAGGCAATAAGCCGCTGGATTGGATGGCATATCTGCTTGAAGCGAAAGATCGTAACCAAGCGGCAGCAACGGCAAAACCTAATGGTCTGTATCTTGTGGATGTCACTTACCCTGAACAATATAACTTGCCTAAACTCGCTTTAGGGCCATTGTTTATGCTGGACTAACTTTTGCTACGACATCTACAGTGCGCTTGATATTTTTAAGCTTGATTTGTTAAATGCTCTACGGACAATAAAAATGAATATTCCGACACAAGAATCAAATTTAACGGATTGGTTAGATTATTTACTCGCTATTCACCCAACAGAAATTGATATGGGGTTAACCCGTGTCACTCAGGTGGCTAAACAGCTTAATGTACTTGATTTGCAGCCTGCACAAATTATTACCGTAGCCGGCACAAATGGTAAAGGCACAAGCTGTGCCATGCTTGAGTCTATTTTAATTGAGTCAGGAAAAACCGTTGGCGTGTATAGCTCTCCTCATTTAGTACACTACAACGAAAGAGTCAGAATAAACCAGCAAGATTGTCTTGATGAACAGTTTATTGCTGCATTTTCCGCAATTGAAGCGGCTAGAGGCGAAATATCATTAACGTTTTTTGAGTACGCGACTTTAGCGGCACTTTATCTTTTCAAGCTTGCTAAGTTAGATGTGATTTTATTAGAAGTTGGCTTAGGTGGCCGCTTAGATGCCACCAATATGGTTGACTCCACTGCAACTATCATTACTTCAATAGACTTAGACCATCAAGAATACCTCGGTGATACCCGCGAGCTAGTGGGGAGAGAAAAAGCTGGGGTGTGCAGAACCGGTTGCATTAGTGTTATCGGCGAGCCTAACTTACCTCAATCTGTTATTGATTATGCTGAGCAAATTCAGTGTCAACTTGTGCGTGTTGGTGATGATTTCAATTATCAACTACAGCAAGACTCATGGTTATTTCAATCTGATTTAGTGAGTTTTAATGGTTTAAGTTTACCTCGTTTACCGTTAGCTAATGCCGCATCGGTTGTTGCTTTGGTAACAAAGCTGTGGCCGCAAATTACTCAAGATATGGTCAATAACGGCTTGCAAAAAGCCTACTTACCCGGCCGGTTAGAGCAACTTATGTCAGCACCTGATGTGCTGGTGGATGTTGCCCATAACCCCCATGCCGCTCGCTATTTAGCAGAGCAATTACAGCGATTACCTTCAAAAAATGGGCAGCAGCGCAGAATTATTGCTATTTGTGGCATGTTAAAAGACAAAGATATTTCGTCTGTGTTGGCCACGCTTGCTACGGTTATTTCACAATGGAATATGGTGACATTGCATAATGATAGGGGCGCAACCTCAACTTATTTAGCTCAAAAACTAAATGGGACAATCGACATCCAATTAGCGCAAGGCATTGAACATAAGCCATTAAATTTAGTACAAGAGTTTGATAGTATGTCACTTGCATGGGATGCTGTTCGCAAAACTATCAACGCGGATGATGTGGTAATTGTGTTTGGCTCTTTTTATACTGTAGCCGCGTTTAAATCGTTAATGTAAAACTGGGAATTTACCTTGAATCGACAATTTCAGAATCGTTTAGTGGGAACCATTGTACTTGTTGCATTGGGAGTGATTTTTTTGCCTGATTTATTGGATGGTAAAAAGTCGACTGTGGTTGAAGAGTTTACCGAGATCCCACTTAGACCCAATAATCATTACCCATCACAGAACATTCCAGATGAAGAGTTTGAAGTGCTAGAGGTAGCTAGTGTTGATTTAGGTGATGATCAAGAGTCTTCAACAACAAACTCAACGCCAGAACAGCCAAAGTCTAAACCGGCTAATTCTTCTCAGCCTAAAGCGTCTAATGAAGATAAAGTGCAAGTTGCTAAAGCGGATTCATCAAAGTCTGCTACGATTGCAAAACCGCAAGTCAACACGCCAAAAGTGACACCTGAAAAGACGCCTGTAAATAAGGTCAATGCTGGCTATACCATTCAACTCGGAGGATTTAATAATGCGCAAAATGTTGAGGCATTAGTCGCTAAACTTCGGTTGTCTGGATACACCGCTTATACACTACCCGATGTCCCTGTTGATGGTAAGCTAACCAGAGTGTTTGTTGGGCCAGAAATATCAGAAAGTAAATTAGCCGCTCGAAAAGAGGCGATTACAAAATTAACCGGATTGAAAGGCAAAATTGTTGCCTATGACCCGTTAGATAAATAATAGGTTAATACTTTTATTTGCTTGATTTTGAATGGATTAATGTGTTTTTTCTTCAGTTTTAATTGACGTGTTAGCTGATCAGAAAATGATTGTTCTAAATCATGTAAGATTAATTTATATAAACAAAGGTGAGAAATATCTTAACCTCTGTTAGAATCGCGCCGTCTTAAGGTTTACCCGGATCCCCATCTCAATGGTTTGGATTGATTACGCAATCATTATTGTTATTAGCTTATCTACTATCATTAGTTTGATACGCGGATTTGCTAAAGAAGCCATGTCGTTAATCGTATGGTTTGCCGCATTTTTTATCGCCAGTCAATTTTATCTCGACCTTGCTGTTCATCTAACTCAAATGCAAGATGAAATGGTACGCAATGGTGTCGCAATTGCTATTCTGTTTATTGCCACACTTATCATTGGCGCCTTAGTGAATTATCTTCTTGGTCAACTTGTTGCTAAAACTGGATTATCAGGTACTGATAGAGTCCTCGGCCTGTGCTTCGGCGCAATTCGTGGCGCACTCATTGTCAGTGCGTTGCTGTTTTTTATGGATGCTTTTACTGGTTTTCCTTCTACCGATTGGTGGAAAGAGTCAATATTAGTGCCCGAATTTGGTGTGGTTATTCAATGGTTTTTCGATTACCTAGAAAACACATCAAGCTTTGTACCCAAAATCTAAAACTATAAAACACCTTACAATGAGGAACCTTACCCATGTGTGGTATCGTCGGAATAGTAGGCAAATCTTCAGTTAATCAAACGATTTATGATGCACTTACCGTGCTTCAACATCGTGGTCAAGACGCTGCTGGTATTGTAACCGTTGACGTAAATGCATTTCGTTTACGTAAAGCTAATGGTTTAGTTAAAGACGTTTTTGAGCCAAAACATATGCAACGCCTTCAAGGTAATGCAGGCATTGGTCATGTGCGTTATCCCACAGCAGGTAGCTCAAGCGCATCAGAAGCTCAGCCTTTTTATGTAAACTCACCGTTTGGCATTTCATTGGCTCATAATGGCAATTTAACCAATACGATTGAGCTTGCTGAAAGCTTGTTAAAGAAGCGTCGTCATATTAATACAACTTCAGACTCTGAAATTTTATTAAACTTGTTAGCTGATGAGTTACAAGAAACCCGCAGTCTGACGTTATCTGCTGATGAAGTATTCGATGCGGTTAGCAAAGTACACGCTCAAACTCGTGGTGCCTATGCAGTTACTGCGATGATTATCGGACAAGGTCTTGTTGCATTTCGTGACCCATTTGGTATTCGTCCGCTAGTGTTAGGTAAGCAAGAAACACCTTCAGGCACTGAATATATGGTTGCCTCTGAATCTGTAGCATTAGATGCGGTAGGCTTTGAAGTGATGCGTGATGTTGCCCCCGGTGAAGCGATTTACGTTACCTTAGATGGTCAATTATTTACTCGTCAATGTGCTACAGAATACAGCTATGCGCCATGTATTTTCGAATTTGTTTATTTTGCGCGTCCTGATTCAACTATCGATAATATTTCTGTGTACGGTAGTCGTGTCAATATGGGTACCAAACTGGGTGAGAAAATCAAAAAAGAATGGGAAGAGCATGATATTGATGTGGTTATTCCTATTCCTGAAACTTCGTGTGATGTTGCGCTAGAAATTGCCCGCTCAATGGATTTGCCTTATCGCCAAGGGTTTGTAAAAAACCGTTATATTGGTCGTACGTTTATCATGCCTGGACAGCAAGAGCGTAAAAAGTCTGTTCGTCGTAAACTGAATGCCATTAATGCTGAGTTTAAAGGCAAGAACGTACTGTTGGTTGATGACTCAATTGTGCGTGGAACCACCTCTGAGCAGATTATCGAGATGGCTCGTGAAGCGGGTGCCAAAAAAGTTTACTTTGCTTCAGCAGCCCCTGAGATTCGTTTCCCGAACGTATATGGTATTGATATGCCAACCACCAATGAGTTGATTGCTCATGGTCGTGATGCTGATGAAATTGCTAAAATTATCGGCGCGGACGGAATCATTTTCCAAGATTTGCATGATTTAGTTGAAGCAGTAAGAATGGAAAATCCAGATGTGAAAACATTTGAAACATCAGTGTTTGATGGTAATTATATTACTAAAGATGTTGATCAATCTTACCTCGATCATATTATGCAATTGCGTAATGATGATGCGAAAGCGAATCGCAATAAAGATATCGGAACTAACCTTGAAATGCACAATGTGTGTCATCCATAAGCGTTAATGCTCTTTTATCCAATACAAAAGGCTTCAATTGAAGCCTTTTTTAATACTCATCGAAAACATGCTCCATGAGAAAGAGGTTTGTTAAGTTAAACCGCTTTACACTGTATTAAGGCTGATAATTAAACCTACACTAAACAAGACGCTAAATATCATGGTGAGCTTAGCTGTTTTGCCCAAAATAGGGTTTAACGCTTCACCTGAGCTTTCGCTAAAGTCTCTGCTTAAATTTCTGGCAAGTACCAATGAAACACCTGCAAGTAATACCGGCCACCCATCTAATGCGCCAAATAAAAAGCCGGCAATAATAATCCCGAAAGGTAAGTAAACGAAACTCTGATATAACACTTTGGCTTGGGGTTCACCAATTCTAACGGCTAAGGTTTTCTTACCCGCTTTGGTATCTGTTTTGATATCTCGTGTATTATTAACGAGCATAATCGCGGCATTAAAAAAACCAATAGCACATCCTAATAACCAAGCGGTTAAATTAGTATTACCAGCTTGAAGGTAATAGCTACCCACAACGGCCACTAAACCAAAAAATACAAACGCCGCGACTTCACCTAAACCATGAGACGCTAAAGGGTAGGGCCCTCCACTGTAGCATAATGCCCCTAAAATAGAGGCGGCCGCTAATATAGCGATGGGCCAGCCACCATGAAAAATTAACAATGAGCCCACTAATAAGGCGCTGACTAAACATATCACCATCGCATTACGCACAGCAGTAGGTTTAATTAAACCACTTTGGCTGACTCTAACCGGGCCTAATCGCTCATCGGTATCGATGCCGTTTTTGAAGTCAAAATAATCATTGGCTAAATTTACCGATATTTGTAAAAGTAGACCACAAAGCATTGAAATAGCTGCGATTAGCCAGCTAAATTGAGTCAGTCCAATGGCTAAAATATTGCCAATTAATAAAGGGCCTATCGCGGCCGGCAAGGTTCTTGGGCGAATCGCCAATATCCAAGGTTGCATAAACACCAAATCACAAAATTAGTAATGGCTAATAGTTTATCAAAATTTGTTAATATCTGCTGTGAAGTTTATTTGCTTTATATCACTAAATTAACACTCAAAAGGGGTGTTTGTGCGTTTGATTAAAAAGCGTGAAAAGAAACTAGCTCTAGCGCAATGCTTTAGGTAGTCTTATGAGTAATTTATGCTGTTAAGAGTTGTGAAGATGAGCCAAGTATTAAACGATTTATTGTCATTATTGTCACTTGAACAAATAGAAATGGGCCTATATCGAGGCCAGAGCCAAGATCTCGGTTTTGGTCATGTGTTTGGTGGACAAGTGATGGGGCAGGCGTTAAGTGCGGCCAAACAAACGGTAAGTGAAGATCGCCACGTCCATTCTTTACATTCGTATTTTTTACGTGCAGGGGATGAAAAGCTGCCTATTGTATATGATGTTGAAACCATGCGTGACGGTGGTAGTTTTAGTGCCAGAAGGGTAAAAGCCATTCAAAAGGGCAGGCCGATATTTTATATGACTTGCTCATTTCAAACCATTGAAGAAGGCTTTGACCATCAGGCGATAATGCCTGATGTACCAGGACCTGAGGGGCTGTTGAATCAACAAGAACTTGCTATGACTATGCGGGATAAAGTGCCTGCGAAAATGTTAGAGAAGTTCATGGCCGATGCGCCTATTGAAATGCGTTTAGTTGATCCTTTCAACCCGCTAGCTCCGGTTACTCGTGAACCTATAAGACATGTTTGGCTTAGAGCAAATGGTAATATTCCAGATGATCATAGCATTCAAGAATATTTACTCGCCTATGCATCTGACTTTAATTTTTTAGTTACTGCAGCTCAACCACACGGGGTGTCGTTTTTAACCCCTGGTGTCCGTATGGCGACGATTGACCATTCAATGTGGTTTCATCGGCCATTTAATATGAGTGAGTGGATTTTATATAGTATTGAAAGCCCAAATGCAGGAGGCGGAAGAGGTTTTGTTAAAGGACAGTTTTTTGATCAGCAAGGCCGCTTAGTGGCTTCGGCGACTCAAGAAGGACTATTGAGAATGAGTCAAAAGTAATTAATGATTAATAATAGAAATTAGGCTACAACATATGAGTAAATTAAAAACAGTATTAATTAGCACCTTATTCAGTTTATTTTTCATCACGGGTTGTGTCACAGTGGCACCAGAACCGCCAATTGTTGTAAATGGATATGCTGGCTATTTGGAAAAAATAACCTTGCCAAAAGGGAGTAAAATCAATATTGCAGTTATTGACTTTAATACACCTGGGTCAATTATTTCGCAAAAAACGTTTGATATTGCACGAGCTCCTGTTCCTTTTAAGTTTATTTTTCAGCCAGATACAATAGATGATGACATTGATTATGGGGTGGTAGCTATGATCACCTATCAAGGTAAAGTCATTTTTCAAACTTATGATAAATATCAAGTCATTAATAACGATAAGTTTACAACCGAAGTCATAATGAAACCGGTTAAGGTTGTCGACTAATATCTGCTTAATTCAATATAAATGTCGCTAAGTTTGATGTTGTTAGCGACATTTTTATTGAGCCTCCTCGATTGTTTCAGACCTATCTGCTCGGTATCATTTGGCGTTACAGTCGGTATTATCATATGACTTACTCAAATGTAAAACATTGACTCACTGAGTATTATTGTAAATCTAGCTCACATTCTGCAACCTTGAATATTGCTAAAAAATATCCTCAGAACATAATGATTTTTCGTCGTTATTTTTTGTGGCAAGTCTGTGTTTTTTCAAAAAGTGAATATCACTGCTAATCAAAGTGAATCAGAGCAAGGTAAACAAGGCCGATTAATCTGGGCTTTGTGTCTCGCCTCCATCGTTATTTATATCAATTTATATACCGTTCAAGGGATGTTGCCTCTGATTGCGGAGCATTTTAATGTCACTGGTGCACAGTCAACATTGGTGTTATCTGTAACCAGTTTTACATTGGCATTTTCATTATTATTTTATGCCGTGTTATCTGACCGAGTCGGTCGATTAAAGCCCATTATTATTAGTCTATGGCTATTAGCTTGTTCAAATATCCTGCTGATATTTACGACAAGCTTTGATGCCTTAGTGATTATTAGGTTAATTCAAGGATTTTTACTCGCTGCCGTTCCTGCAATTGCAATGGCTTATTTTAAAGAGCAGCTTGCACCAGATTTTATGCTTAAAGCCGCTGCGACTTATATTATGGCGAACAGCTTAGGCGGGATCTTTGGTCGTTTATTTGGCGGGCTGATGTCACAGCATCTATCTTGGCAACAATCTATGGGATTAGTGTTTGTTGTTACGCTGTTAGGTGTGGCTTTAGTTACTTATTTACTCCCTAGAAAAGAAATAAAACCTGACATAAATCAAAACAATACAACGCAACCTAAAAGTAAGTTATTTAATGATCTTAAAGGGTTTTTAATACACCTTAAAGATAGCAAAATGCGTTTAGTTTTCATTATTGGTGGGGTGGCTTTTATGATGATGGTTAATCAGTTCAGTTTTATTCAATTGCACTTAATGTCGTCGCCTTATGATTTAAGCCGCTTTAGTGCAACGCTGATATTTCTATGTTATTTAAGTGGCACGTTTACGTCTTATTTATCAGCAAAGTGGGTAGTAAAGTATGGCTCGATTGTATTATTTAAAGCCGCTTTCTTATTCATGGTATTAGGGACACTATTAACGCTACACGATACCTTGTGGGCCATTGTTTTAGGTTTTCTCATTACAGCAAGTGGATTCTTCTTAACTCATAGTTGCTGCAACTCATTTGTGGCGATTAAAGCGACAGCTCATCGAGCTAAAGCAACATCATTATATTTATGTAGTTACTACTTAGGGGCAGCATTAGGTGGGCCATATTTGATGATATTTTGGCAACAGGCGGAATGGCCTGGTGTTGTTGTCGGTTCTTTGAGTTTATTACTATTACTGTTTATCGCTATTTGGTTTTTAAGTAGAGGCAAACTGGAAGAAACCACTAATATCTGAGGAGTAGGGGCTAAATCAATAAATGGTTGCAATAACACTCGTAACTTTGCAAAAGTTATTAAAATAAAAACTATGCAATAAAAGACTAAAGTTTCACCGTAAAGCTTATGTTGTACTGCTAGAGAGGAATATAAATTGAAGATTGGACTATATGGTGGTCGCTACTGGGCTCGAACCAGTGACCCCCTCCTTGTAAGGGAGGTGCTCTCCCAGCTGAGCTAAGCGACCTGGGAATAGTAAGTTGCACTATTGAAGATATGGTGGTCGCTACTGGGCTCGAACCAGTGACCCCCTCCTTGTAAGGGAGGTGCTCTCCCAGCTGAGCTAAGCGACCTGGGATATCTTTCAATTATTTACATTATGGTGGTCGCTACTGGGCTCGAACCAGTGACCCCCTCCTTGTAAGGGAGGTGCTCTCCCAGCTGAGCTAAGCGACCTGGGATAATGTAAAATACACTTGTGAGAGTTCAAAAAATGGTGGTCGCTACTGGGCTCGAACCAGTGACCCCCTCCTTGTAAGGGAGGTGCTCTCCCAGCTGAGCTAAGCGACCTGGGAACTCTACACAATGTTAATTATATGGTGGTCGCTACTGGGCTCGAACCAGTGACCCCCTCCTTGTAAGGGAGGTGCTCTCCCAGCTGAGCTAAGCGACCTGGGAATATAATTAACAACATAATTATTTCATCAATGAAATAATGGTGGTCGCTACTGGGCTCGAACCAGTGACCCCCTCCTTGTAAGGGAGGTGCTCTCCCAGCTGAGCTAAGCGACCTCATGCTGTGTGGAGCCGTATTATAGGGAGCAAGGATTGAGTGTCAACGGTTTTTCAATAAAAAAATACTAATCGTGCTAATTTTGCGCCATTTGACGCTTTGTTAAGCAATGGATATTTATAATTTGCTAAAAATCATTCAAGCTTTGATACCAAGCATTTCAACCGCTGTCATAGGCTGTTAGAATATTCGCCACTTTTTATTCTAGTTTGTTGATATAAATTGTATCAGCAATCATTTTTATATAGGTTAGTGTCCGATTATGACAACTAAAACTCGTTTTGCTCCAAGTCCTACAGGATTTTTACACGTTGGTGGTGCACGTACTGCACTTTATTCATGGCTACATGCTAAAGCAAACAACGGTGAATTTGTTTTACGTATTGAAGACACTGATATTGAGCGCTCAACTCAAGCGGCCTGTGATGCAATTTTAGATGGTATGAATTGGTTAGGCTTAACCTGGGATGAAGGCCCATATTATCAAACTAAGCGTTTTGACCGTTATAACGAAGTCATTGCCAAAATGCTTGAAGAAGGTCATGCCTATAAATGTTATTGCTCACGTGAACGTATTGAAGCTATGCGTGAAGAGCAAGCTGCAAATGGTGAAGCACAAAAGTATGATGGGCATTGTCGTGATCTTGCTCCGCGTGATTCAGATGAGCCTTTTGTTATTCGCTTTAAAAACCCTAAAGAAGGTAGTGTAGTTTTTGATGATCATGTTCGAGGTCGTATTGAATTTGCCAATGATACCTTAGATGACCTAATTATTGCCCGTACTGAAGGGACACCTACTTATAATTTCTGTGTTGTTGTAGATGATTGGGATATGGGAATTACATGTGTTGTTCGTGGTGAAGACCATATCAACAATACTCCTCGTCAAATAAATATATTAAAGGCACTTGGTGCTCCTATTCCTGAATATGCTCACGTGTCTATGATTTTAGGCGATGACGGCGCTAAATTATCTAAGCGTCATGGCGCTGTTGGCGTGATGCAATATCGTGATGATGGCTATTTACCTGAAGCCTTACTAAACTATTTAGTCCGTTTAGGCTGGTCTCATGGTGACCAAGAGGTTTTCTCTGTTGAAGACATGATTCAGTTATTTAAGCTAGATGATATTAATAAAGCAGCTTCTGCCTTTAATACTGAAAAGTTAATTTGGTTAAATCAACATTATATTAAGTCATTAGACCCAGAGTATGTAGCATCACACTTACAATGGCATATGGATGACCAAAAAATTGATACCAGTAATGGCCCAGAGTTATCAGAAGTGATTACTGCTTTATCGGAGCGTGCTAAAACACTAAAAGATCTTGCGGCTTCTAGTCGTTACTTTTATGAAGACTTTGATGCATTTGATGAAGCTCAAGCGAAAAAGCACTTACGTGGCGTGGCGATGGAGCCTTTAACCTTAGTTAAGCAAAAATTAACTGACTTAACAGATTGGTCTGTAGAGTCGTTACATGCAACTATTGAGGCTACAGCAACTGAATTAGAAGTAGGTATGGGTAAAGTGGGAATGCCTTTACGTGTTGCAGTGACAGGGGCAGGGCAGTCTCCTGCTTTAGATTTAACCTTATTCTTAATTGGAAAGGAAAGAACTGTCGAAAGAATATCCAAAGCGATTGAATTTGTAGCAGATAGAATAAATTCATAAAAAACGAGTTGACACATCAAGGTATGCTGCATAGAATGCGCCTCGCAGTTGAGAGACACGTCGGAAATTCTGGTGGTGTATCTTGGTGTTAAGTAAGCGGGGCCTTAGCTCAGCTGGGAGAGCGCAACACTGGCAGTGTTGAGGTCAGCGGTTCGATCCCGCTAGGCTCCACCATTTACTTAACGCATTGCAAGCATTGATGTTTAGCCTACAGGCATTAATGAGTATTCACTCGATACAGAGTATAACGTATCAAAAGTGTCCCATTCGTCTAGAGGCCTAGGACACCGCCCTTTCACGGCGGTAACAGGGGTTCGAATCCCCTATGGGATACCACTTATTTAAGAGTGGTTGACTGTAAAGTTAACGAT
>NZ_JAKIKP010000011.1 GCF_023284065.1 Shewanella gaetbuli
CAGAGCCAGAGCCAGAGCCAGAGCCAGAGCCAGAGCCAGAGCCAGAGCCAGAGCCAGAGCCAGAGCCAGAGCCAGAGCCAGAGCCAGAGCCAGAGCCAGAGCCAGAGCCAGCCAAAGCGAACCAATTACCCCAAGCAGGCAGCTGGGCAAGTGACGCCTTTAAGCAATTAATTGTTGCAGCCAATGCAGCAGAAACAGAGTCACAACAATTTGAGGCTTTATCGAATGTTATTGCTCACTGCTATAAAATGCGCAAACAGGCCGACTATTGCCAATATGGTGCCGCATTACAGCATGAATATGTCGGCTTGTTTGAAGCGTTATATCAACAAGACAAAGCGCAGTTTGTTGATAGCAAAGCCACAGGACATTTACACTTAACCACCTTGTTAAATGACACAGAACAATTTGATAGTGCCATTAACTTGTGTGAACACGCCCTTAATAGACAATTATCAGATGGCACCGTTACTGGGTTTGAAGGTCGCAAAACCAGAATTGAAAAAGCGAAATTAAAAGCGAGTTCATGATCAACTTAAGCTAATTTCGAGTATCATAATGTAATCATAAAGCGGACATCAGTCCGCTTTTTTGCTTTTGTATAAAGGAATCGTCATGGCTGCCCAACCACGCGTTAAATTTTTACTTCCCTTCGCGCTAGCAACATTCATGTTAACTGGCTGCATTAAAAGCCCAGAGTGGACATTATTTTATTTTGCAGACACCCCAAATAAAACAGACTTAAGCCTTAATTATGATGCTATTAAAGGTTACTACAACACCTTAGAACAGTGCCAAGCTAAAGGCGCAGGAATTGTTAGAATTCAAGGGGTTGAAATTACTGAGCAAGTTGACTTTATTTGTGGGCAACAATGCCAAATCGCGGATGACAATCAAGTCAGTTGTAGTCAATTAGTCAGTGATAAAGATTTTCTAAAGCAGTTGTAGTGGCAATTGCCGACATTATGAAGCTAATTACAGGGAAAGCTTATGCGCTTTAAACAGGATTTTTTTGAGCAATTAGACGGTTTTTACAGTCAAGTTTATCCGCAACCCATCTCTAACCCACATTGGTTGGGTTGGAGTGAAGACGCCGCGCAATTAATTGGCCTAAGCCAACCTAATGATGAATTGCTAATGCAATTGTCGGCAAATCATGCCGCACCCGGTGCGAGTTATTACGCACAAGTTTATAGTGGTCATCAATTTGGTGGCTATACACCAAGGTTAGGCGATGGTCGGTCAATTATTTTAGGTGAAGCCATTGGTCCTCATGATGCTTGGGATGTTGCTTTAAAAGGTGGCGGCCCAACGCCCTATTCAAGAATGGGAGATGGCAGAGCGGTTATGCGCTCAGCGGTACGAGAGTTTTTAGTTTCTGAAGCGCTTGCTGCGCTAAATGTGCCCACCACTCGTGCATTAGCGGTCATTGGCTCGGACTTACCGGTATGGCGAGAAAGTCAGGAAACCGCTGCCATTACTGTACGCTTAGCTAAAAGCCACATTCGTTTTGGCCATTTTGAATACTTCAGCTATACCCAACAAGGTGATAAAACCCAATTAACTCAGCTGGTGGACTTTACCATTCAACAGCACTTTCCCCATTTAACAACTGATAAAGCGGGTTACGTACAATGGTTTAATGAGGTGGTGGCGGCCACGGCTAAAATGATCGCCCATTGGCAAAGTGTTGGCTTTGCACATGGGGTCATGAATACCGACAATATGTCGATTATTGGTGACAGCTTTGACTTTGGCCCTTTTTCATTTTTAGACACCTTTAAAGAAGACTTTATTTGCAACCATTCTGATCATGAAGGCCGTTATGCTTTTGGTCAGCAACCCGGTATTGGTTTTTGGAATTTACAACGTTTGGCACAAGCCCTTACGCCATTGATTGATTCAGATGATCTAATTAATGCATTGAATCAATATCAACGTCATCTTGTTGACCAATATCTGCAATTAATGGGGCAAAAAATGGGCTTGCCAAGTTTTGAATACAATCAACAACAAGTAGACAAAAAACACCTTGATGCAGCACAGGCCGAGCAGCAAAAACAAGATCTCGCGTTAATTGGTGAATTCACCACCATGCTAGAAAAAAACCAATTAGATTACACTAACAGCTTGCGCCAATTCGGCCAGCTTGACCCAACATCTACCCAGTCAAGCTTACGTGATGATATGCAAGACACCGTCAAATATGATGAGTGGTTTGCCGCTTATCAGCTTCGTGTTGGCAAGCTGGCTGATATTAATCAATGGCAGCAAGCACGTAATGCCGTTAACCCCAAATATATTTTACGCAATTATTTAGCTCAAGAAGCCATTATCGCCATAGAAGAGCAGGGTGATAACACTAAGCTTGAGCAACTTTATCAATTATTACGCCAACCGTTTGCTGAGCAACCAGACATGCAAGACTTTGCCAAACGTCCACCTGATTGGGGACAAGGGCTCATTATGTCTTGCAGCAGCTAAATGAGATAAAACATGAAGTTACACTCCGCCACGTTAGACCGAGATAATTTATCGCTGATGATCAGCGCTGAAATCGATTTTGAACATTTTGAACAGTTTGCCGAGCCACTTGCCGCCGCTTTAGACTGCAGTATTGGTGAGCGCCAGTGGGGAGCCGACCGCCACCAATGGTTACTAGATTTTGAAGGTAGCCAATTATGGCTGCATTATGAATTTTATGGCGATATTTGCTGGATAAGTACCAAACGAGCAGACGAGTTTGATGTGCTTGAGTATTTATATGGTTTGCTAACACCCTATGTTACACCAACTAATAGGTAACAAAACGCTATGAGTGAGCAAGCAACTGAGTTTCATTATCAAGATTTAACCCCAGACTTAATTTTAGATGCCATCGAAAGTATTGGTGTTTTTCCTGAAACAGGTTTGTTGGCGTTAAACAGCTATGAAAATAGGGTATACCAATTTAGGAGTGATCAAGCTAAACGATATGTGGTGAAGTTTTATCGCCCTAACCGTTGGAGCAATCAGCAAATTCAAGAAGAACATGACTATTCTATTGAGTTAGCTGACAACGAAGTGCCCATTGCCACCCCTGAACAGATTAATGGTCAAACATTACATACATTTAAAGGGTTTCGTTTTGCCCTGTTCAAGTCTATTGGTGGACGCCAGTTTGAAGTCGATAACCTTGACCAACTAGAAGCAGTAGGGCGTTTTATTGGACGTATTCATCAGTATGCATCGCAAAAACCTTTTGCCCACCGTGAACCGCTAACCCCTGAAATTTTAGGAGTAGAGCCCTTAGCTTTTTTAAAACAAAGTGGCATGGTGGAAGGGGCAATAGCCAATGCGTTTTTTACCGTGGCAGAGCAGGTACTTGATAAAGCTATGGCTGTTTGGCAAACCCAACAGTTTCCCTCTATTCGGCTGCATGGTGATCTTCATCCTGGTAATATTTTGTGGACACCAGATGGCCCTGGATTTGTTGACTTAGACGATGCCAAACAAGGCCCAGCGGTACAAGACATTTGGATGATGTTAACGGGTGACAGACAGCAGCAAGTGTTACAGCTAGATACCTTGTTAGAGGGCTACCAAGAGTTTGCTGATTTTCAAATGTCACAACTGACACTAATAGAGCCATTACGCGCTTTAAGAATGTTGCATTACAACGCATGGTTAGCAAAACGTTGGCAAGATCCCGCTTTTCCAATGAACTTTCCATGGTTTGGTGATATCAAATATTGGGAGCAACAAACTCTGGCTTTTAAAGAGCAGTTATCAGCGCTAGATGAAGCCCCTTTGAGTTTGTTTTAAGCTGGCTTTATCTTGCTGAACTTTGATCTAAAAAGGTTAATTAAACTTAATATTTGCTGGTCGCGGTAAATTGTTACAAATACAATCCAGTGAATATTGTGAATTTTTTAATGTTGCAGTTAATATGGCGACATTGATTTTATTTAAACAAAAATGCGTTTTGCAAAAGGAACTACGATGAAAAAAGCACTATTAATGGCAGCGGCATTATTATTTATACCGTTAGCGGCCAATGCTGCAGACTACAAAGAAGGTGTTCATTACACCGTTATTAATGATGGTCCTGGCACTGCCAAACCAGAGATTACTGAGTTTTTCTCGTTCTTCTGTGGTCATTGTTATAATTTCTCAAAAACCGTTATCCCAAAAATTGAGCAAACTATTCCTGAAGGTGTTGCTTTCAAGCAAGCTCACGTTGAGTTTATTGGTCGTGAAATGGGTGTAGAAATGTCTCGTGCATTTGCTATTGCTCACCAGCTAAAAGTAGAAGATAAAATTGAGCCAGCCATATTTTCTGCTATTCATGATAAAAAGCAGAGCTTCACTAGCTTAAAAGATCTTCGTTTACTGTTTATTGCTAACGGTGTTGAAGGTAAAGATTTTGATGCCGCAGCCAATTCATTTATGGTGAACGCGCAAATGTCTAAAATGAAGCGTGATACCACCAATGCAAAAATCTCTGGCGTACCGTCATTAGTTGTTAATGGCAAATACCGTGTAGAAACGGGGGCGATTAAGTCTTATGACGAGCTATTAGATATCGCTTATTACTTAGCTGAAAACAAAAAGTAATCCACTAACAAGGGGCGCCATTATCTCAATATTTGAGGGTGACAGTGGTTTAACACTCATGATTGAGTTTTATGATTAAAGGAGCTTCGGCTCCTTTTTTGTGGCTGATAGCTTGTTGAGACGGATGCTGTTGGAAACTCATCAATTTTTTGCAGGCAAAAAAAAACCGTACGCTTAAAAAGCTGTACGGTGTCGAGCTAAATAGCTCTTTATACCCTGAGTAACGTTTAAGATAATAACAAAGTGTCAAAAAATTGGCAAGCGGCATTTTTATGTCGCATTGTGTTTTTTTTGTTAAAAAAGTTTAAGTTGATGCAACTTTTGCCATGTTCAATGGTCAAAATGTTTGCTAATAATAAGTCATATTTTAATGGCGAAATTTTTGATAATCGTAATAGGTTGTCAACAAAGCGCTTAAACTTGCTTTAAGGCTAAGAAGTTAACATTGGAAATATTAAAAACAGCAAAACCAATGAAGGAGGCCCTATGAGAATGTTTCCTGTTTATGCCCCAAAATTAATTGTTAAACATGCCAGGATTTTTTTGACTGGTGTGATATGGGTAAAAGATTTAGGTCAATTAGAATTCAATAAAGGACGATTTGTTGCCCATAAAAAAAGCCTACCTAAAGTGAGGCAGGCTGTTTCAGAGTTAAATGCACTGATAGAGTCATCACAGCATCAACAAGCGGTATAACGCCGAGCATTAAACTTCGCTATTCAATAAACCAACAAGGCCGTTGACCTTATCACTCCATGAGTTAAGGTCTTGCTGCAATTGTTGGTTTTTTTCTGTTAGTTCATTATTCTTTTGCTTCTCTTCTTCAAGCTCCATTTTTAGTAGCTCAATATTTTCAAGAGTCGCCTGGATCTTGTTTTCCAGTTGGGACAGTAATTCAAGGCTCATGGGGAGTCCTAATGGTTTCTATATGGAACCTTGATTCTATCAGCGACAGGCCTCAGTGGAATAGCCTTTATCGTCAACTGAACAAAAAATAGTCAAAATTTAATACTATTTTTGTGTTGAGGGATGATATTGCTGTTTAAGGTGGCTCACTATGAATAAAATCATCATTGAGCATCTGGTGATTTTGCTATTTTTCATGATACTTTTTAGCAATTAATCGTTAATTTATCTTAGTAGCAATCGAATATCAGTATCATTAAGCCGATGTTGGTTAGGATTTCAAGTTAGAGCATTACGGCATGCTTTATGGCTCCCCTTAATTGGTGAAATCAAATGGTAGCAACACAGTATCATTTGTTAAGCATTGCTAGCGTTAACGGGATTATAAGTATTGTTACGTTGAATTGACGTCAATGACACAACAAAACATGACGGTTAACTTGACTTTATTTACGGCTCTCCATAGTCTTCAAGCTCAGTTTTTAAGGTGGTATGCAATGGATATAAAATATAATTTAAAACCCGCGTCAGAGCGCCGCACTGAGCAGTTTACACCCGAAGGTAATGTAGGCTTTGGTAAACTGCGTACTGACCATATGTTTTTGATGGATTACCGTGACGGTCAATGGTGTGATCCGCGCATTGTGCCTTATGGCCCTTTTGAAATGGCACCCGGAGCCATGACGCTTCATTATGGCCAATCAATTTTTGAGGGCGCAAAAGCCTTTATGCATGATGATGGCGAAATTTACACATTTCGTTTAAATATGAATGCTCAGCGTATGAACCGTTCTGCAGATATTGTGTGTATTCCCAATATTGATGAGCAAATGCAGTTGGACGCTATTAATGCCTTAATTGATGTTGATAGAAACTGGTTCCCTATGCAAGAAGGGGCATGTTTATACATTCGTCCATTTATTTTTGCTACCGAAGACCGTTTATCGGTTAGTCCAAGCCAGCAATACACGTTTTGTGTCATGTTAAGTCCGTCTGGAGCTTATTATTCTTCAGGTGGTGTTAACGAAGGTATTCGCTTATTGATTACCACCAAGTTCCACCGTGCAGTATCGGGTGGCACTGGCGCGTCTAAAGCCGCGGGTAATTATGCTGCGTCTTTACGAGCAGGTAAGGCTGCGGCTGAATACGGTGCAGCACAAGTATTGTATTTAGATGCCAATAACCAACAGATTGAAGAAGTTGGTGCAATGAACCACTTCCATATCTTAAAAGATGGCACCATTATTATTCCTAAATTCACCGATACGATTTTGCAGTCAATCACTTCCAAATCGATTCTAGAGTTAGGTGATATGCTAGGCTGTGAAGTTCGCCAAGAAACCGTAATGCTTGATAAGTTTATTGCCGACATTGAGTCTGGTGAGATTATTGAAGCCGGTGGTTTTGGTACGGCGGCGGTGGTTTCACCTGTGACGTCATACATTTTTGAAGATCATCGTGTTATCACCGTGGGTGACGGTAAAGTTGGCCCACATATTCAAAAAATCTATAAGGTCTTTACCGACATTCAAAAAGGGCTAACTCAAGGGCCTGAAGGTTGGGTTAAACGGGTAGAGCGTGTCGCGCCTTAAAAAGTAAGCCTCTAATTTAGAAAAATAAAATCCGCCAGCTTAATTAGCTGGCGGGTTTTTTTATCGCGCATATTGTTATGTCACAAGCTATGAAGGCTGAGGCGTTTTTTGAGATACAGGTGTTTTTATTTTAGTCAAAGAGATTAGGTGCTAAAGGGGTAGCACGGCGATTGAGAGTTGAGGGAGACCGCTATCACTAGCAAAACGTCGAGGTTTTATGAATGTGAATAGCGGGCCAAAGTTAATTTGGCCTAATGCTACTAGGTGCGTAAAGAAACTACGCTAAAAACTTTTCAATAGTACATTGAATATCAGAAGGTGATATTGGTTTTGTGAGATAGCTATCTGCACCGACTCTTTTACCAAATTCTTGGTCGCTTTCTTCCGTTAAGCTACTGATCACCACGATAGGAATATCTGCGGTTTCGGGATTACCTTTGAGATGCTTAATGACCTGATATCCATTAATATTTGGCATGTTTATATCTAATAAAATTAAATCAGGATGCATGTTGATTAATAATTCAATTGCAGCAGAACCTGAATTAGCTGAGACAACTCGGTGTTCATCTCCCAATATTGCTAATAAGATACCTGTGCTGACTGGGTCGTCATCAATGACCAAAATTTGCTTACTATTCATATTGCTTACCTTTTGAAGTGGTTATGTTAGTGTAAGTGATTAGTTTAAAATTGCTAATGCTTTTACCGTTAAAGTCTCAGAGTAAGCATTGATTTTATGGTGCTCTGGACTCCAGCCTTTTAAAAAACGATGAAAGTCCGCCCAAGCAATCTCATAGAGTGAACGCCACGATTTAACCAGCTCATCAGCATTGATCTCAGGATGGTATTGGTTAACGCCTAATTTTAACTGATCAAAATAATAGTTCAAATATTGCTCGACTTGAAGCTCAAGTTGTTGATAAGTGAGTTCAAAAGGCAGCACGCTACTTAAAAAGTATGCGATATCTTTCATGCCACAACCTTGGCCAATATATTGAAAGTCTACCGCAGCGGCTTGTTGATGATCATCGCTGAAGCAAAAGTTAGCCAGTTTTGCATCACCGTGCACTAAGGTTTGAAACTGGCATTGGTTTAACTTGTTATCTAATTGCTCTGCTGCATTTTTGAGTGCTTTATCGTCTAATGCCACTAACTCATCAGGGCGGGTATTTAAATGCCAATAAGTGCCTATTGGCCAAAGCCCGTCGGCTGAATGATGCATAAATTGCCCGTGAAAATGCCCAAGCCATCGTAAACAAGCTTTGATGCTGGTTTCATTTGGCGTTTTTACTAATGCACTAAAACCACAGGTAGCGAGATCTTGTAGAATAAGTAACACACCAGAGGCAGATTGTTCAACATATAAGCATTGTGGAACAGCACAATTATCTGCACATAACTGGCTAAAATGCTTGTACCAATTGACTTCAACTTGATATGAAAATAGTTTGCGTGAGTGTGAAAGCTGAGAGTGCCAGCCCTTAGGGTGTAAGTTCTGCTCTGGAAAGCGAATATGTTTTACGATAACAGATGAATAAGAGCATCCTTCAAGATGAACCCTAATGAGCTCTCCATAATGACTCCACAATGGTTGAATTAATTCAATGTTAGTCACTTTTTGAGCCGGTAATACGCTAAGTATTTTTGCGGTCAGTTTGTCATTCATATCCGATGTTATATCTCTTATAGCTGTAATTAGCGGGAGGTTATCTTTTGCAGTTTACCTGCTTTTATCGAACGCTACAGTTGAAATGTTTTGTCACAGCGGGTGTATTACGCAATATTGATTACTGTGTTAGGTTATATGTAACATTCAATTAACCTCTTGCCTTTATGATTAATCGTGCTTTTATGTCCAATACCAAATACGCGACAGTCGTTGCGGCGCTATTGACCTTTGCAACGGGGTCTTTTGCCAGTGCATCTAAATTAGCTGACAGTGTTGAGCAAGCAATGCCTGAACTTAACGCGCTATATTTAGATTTACATCAGTCACCTGAGTTGTCGTATCAAGAGAAAAATACCAGTGCCAAAATGGCGAAACAGTTGCAAGACTTAGGGTTTAAGGTCACTGACAATTTTGGTGGCTATGGTGTTGTGGCGATTTATGAAAATGGCTCTGGGCCTACGGTGATGATCCGTGCTGACATGGATGGTTTACCTATTGTTGAGCAAACAGGAAAGCCCTATGCCTCTGTTGTCACAACCCTAGATGAACACAATAACACCGTTGGCGTAATGCATGGCTGTGGCCACGATATTCATATGACTAGCTTAATTGGTACCGCTCAACAAATGGTGCTTAATAAACAGCAATGGCAAGGCACATTAATGATGGTCGCTCAGCCAGCCGAAGAAGTGGGTGGCGGCGCTAAAGCGATGTTAAAACAAGGGTTATATCAGCAATTTTCAACGCCCGATGCCGTATTGGGTTTACATGTGAGTGCTACCATTCCTGCTGGGCAGGTGGGTGCGATAAGTGGTTATGCGCTGGCAAACGTTGATTCTGTGGATATTCATATTAAAGGTAAGGGTGGGCATGGGGCATATCCACATACCACCATTGACCCTGTGGTGTTAGCAGCAAGAACCGTTATGGCTCTGCAAACTATTCCCAGCCGAGAAGTGTCTCCCCTTGAACCAAACGTAGTCACTGTCGGCTCAATTCATGGCGGTTCAAAACACAATATTATTTCTAATCAAGTGACATTACAGTTAACTTTACGTTCATATAATCCTGAGGTTCGACAACAACAAATTGCCGCCATTAAACGGATAACCAAGGGCATAGCTATTAGTGCAGGGTTATCTGATGATTTATTACCCGAGGTGATAGTGCATGATGATGAGTCTATTCCATCCACCTACAATAACCCAGAGCTTGCCGCCAAAGTAAAAGCCAGTATTGAGGCTGAAATAGGCCAAAACAATGTTCAAGTTGCGCCACCAGTAATGGCGGGTGAAGATTTTGGTTTATTTGGTCGAACCGCTGAAAATGTCCCTATAACCTTGTTTTGGTTAGGGGCGGTCGAGCCAAAAACGTATCAACAGAGTGTTGAATTAGGGCATACCTTACCTTCATTGCATTCTAGTCAATTTGCACCAGATTATCCGTTAACCATTAAAACGGGAGTGAGAAGTATGACTCGTGCGGCCATTGATGTGTTTAATCATAAGTAACCTGAGCTGCGCATAACAACTTGCTTTCTAGAGCCTATTTTTACTGATAACTGCGTTAAATTTGTTTGCAATAGGCTAGCTATTGACGCACAAATTTGCCTTGTTCTAAGCAAAAATACCTCTCTAGAAATGCATTTTAAAGTAAAAATATTATAAATCAGTATATTAGCTAATTTCTTATACGCAGATCAGGTTAAGTAACAACAATATGTTATCAGAGGAAGATTTTAACGCATTAGTGCAGGCTAAGTTGCAACTGGAAAACCCCGGTTTAGCGGCTAAGCTGACGGATTATTTAGGCGCACCTATAGAAAAAGGCTTTGCGCTACTGCCTAAAAGCATTAATACCACCGTAAGCCAAGTGACTCAGGCTGCACTAATGAAAGCCTGCCAAGTGGCTTTATTTACCTTAAAAGATAAGCCAGGAACAGAGTCCTCCAATAAATTACACAAACTTGGCGCAGCACTCAGCGGCAGTGTTGGCGGATTTTGGGGGTTAAGTGCTATAGCTGTTGAGTTACCGGTATCAACTACCATTATGCTGCGGTCAATTGCAGATATAGCCAGAAGTGAAGGGGAGATAATCACTCAAACTGATGCCCAATTAGCGTGTTTGTCTGTGTTCGCACTAGGAGGAAATTCAGATAAAGATGATAGCGCAGAACAAGGCTATTTTGCCGTTAGAACCGTATTGGCTAATACCATTGCTGAAGCCGCTGAATATGTTGCCAGTAAAGGTATATCTAAAGAAGCCGCGCCGGTATTAGTTAAATTAGTCGCAATAATTGCGGAACGATTTGGAGTGCAAGTGACTCAAAAAGTTGCTGCACAAGCAATACCCGCATTAGGTGCAGCGGGCGGGGCGATTATAAACACCTTATTTATTAACCACTTTCAAGAAATGGCTCGCGGGCACTTTGTAATAAGAAGGCTAGAGCGGTGCTACGGCAGTGAACTAATTCGTCAGCAATATGAGCTTATTGAAGCTCAGTGACATCATTTTGTAAGGACTACAATTCCAATGAGATTGAACTCTATATTAATCCCCCTTGTATCTGGTTTAGCAGCCTTAAGCACACTATTTACAGGTTCCGCTAAAGCACAAGAGAAACTGACTTTTTTAGAATACACCATTGAAGCTGATATCGAGTTAGTTCAACCGGCTTTTTCGGCCAATATTCTTGATAATGAGGGCAATGAAATTATTGCTATTGGCGTAGATGGTAAGTATCAACGTTGGCTATATATTTATGGCTTTAGTAACGACAAGTTGGTGTTATTAGATAAGCAGCCATTAAGTCATGACTTATATCGTTATGATGTTTATCTTCCTGACGAACTTACCGATAAACGCCAGCTTCAAAAACTGTATTTTTTAAGTGCCGATAGCCTATGGTTTTATCAACCCGGTCATGCTGTTTTAGCCTCAGTAGAGAACCAACCCACAGTGAGCGAAATAGTGAATATTGCACCTATTAGCTCAATCACTTTAGTACCTCAAGCTGATTTTATTTCGCGGGGGCAATTTGTTAAAGATATTAATAATGACGGTGAAGGCGATATCATTATTAGTGACTTTAAAGAAGTCCACTTAATGTTATCTCAGCCTGGCTCGTCAGCTGCAATACCTAACTTTACTCGCCAGTCTTTACCTTTATTGCCCATTATCGAGCTGACTAAAAGTGGAGCAGAATATAGCCGCCCTGAATTGCACATAACAGATACCAATTTTGACGGTAAAGACGACATTATTAAGGTGGGCGAGGGATTATTAGAGGTTTACACCCAGTTAGACAGTGGTTTGTTTACCAATAGTGCTAATTACATTTCTGTTAGTCAGCCAATTAGTGGTGTTGATTGGTGGAATAAACGGGATATCTACGGGCGACAACTGGATCAAAGTGATTTGATGTACCGCAAAGTAGAGAAAATAGCCGACATTAATGCTGATGGCATTACCGATCTTGTGGTGCGATATACCAAAAGTAGTGGTGTGTTTGATCGCAGCAATGACTATGAAGTGTATTTAGGGCAGAACAAAGATAACGTGTTGTTTTTCCCACGTGAAGCCAATAGCGTTATTCGGGCAGATGGCACATTAAGTGGACTTAACTTTGTTGACCTCGACAGCGACGCTAAGTTAGAGGTGGTGGTATCAGGGTTTGATATTGGTATTTCGCAAATTATTGGGGCGCTATTATCCGGCAGCATTGATCAAGACGTGTATGTTTTTAAAATGAATGACCAATATATTTTCCCTAAATCAGCCAACTTGACTCAAGAAGTTGAATTAAACTTCAGCTTAACTTCAGGGCAAAGTGGTGAGCCTGTTGTGAGCTTAGGTGACTTAAACGGTGATGGCTTTAAAGAGTTAATTCTGTCTGATGATGAAAAAAGCTTGAAAATATATCAGGGCAAAGCAGGGGCTAGCCCTTTTGTAAGCCGTAGCGATGAGTTGAAGTTTGCCTTACCTACAGAAGGTTCAATGGTGAAGTTGACCGACATTAATCACGATGGCAAAGATGACCTGCTGGTGCATTATGGCCGTCAGGACGACAAAGCATTACAGCGTAAAGTGTTGGTGTTTATAGCTCAGTAAAAATAGCTCAGTAATTATTTCCAAGTAACAATGGTTCAGTAATTATTACTCAGTAACCATAGCTCGATAAATGTTATCGAATAATGATGAATGATTTTTTAAGCGCGTAACTCATGTTTACGTGTTTTTTTTCATTATTTTAGCTGATTTTTCACCTGCAATTTAGCGAAAGCTTAAGTTGATGTAGATCAAACAACTGCATATTTGTCGCAAAAATTCCTTTAGCTTTACACCGTAAAGAGTAGACTAACTTAAAACATGTAATTTTAATGCATGATTAAAAATAAGCTATTTATAGGAGCCTCGTTATGTTTTGTGTGCAGTGTGAGCAAACAATTAGAACCCCCGAAGGAAACGGCTGTAATTATTCTCAAGGTATGTGTGGCAAGTTAGCGTCTACATCAGATTTACAAGACTTACTGATTTATATGCTGCAAGGCGTTTCTGCATATGCTGTGAAAGCAAGAGAGTTCAATATTGTGGATGGCGATATTGACACTTTTGTACCGAAAGCATTTTTTGCCACATTGACCAACGTAAACTTTGATGATGAACGTTTAATTGATTACGCAAGACAAGCACAAACATACCGTGAGCAATTAAAATCAGCTTATGAGCAAGCCTGTAAAGAAAATGGCGTTGAAGCAGAAGTGATTGCTGCTCAAGGCACTCTTAACCTTGCAGCTACTAAACCTGAGTTATTAGAGCAAGCACCTATTGCATTGCCAAATCGTGGTGAGGTTCATGAAGATATTTTAGGCTTAAGACTACTTTGCTTATACGGCTTAAAAGGTGCTGCAGCTTATATGGAGCATGCAAGAGTGCTTGATCAAACCGATCACGAAATTGCCGCTGAGTTCCATCAAATTATGGCATTTTTGGGTGAAGATTCAGTTGATGTCGACAAGCTGTTTAATACCGCCATGCAAATTGGCCAATTAAATTATCGTGTTATGGCCATGCTAGATACCGGCGAAACTACTGCGTTTGGTCACCCAGAACCAACGCAAGTGAATACTAAGTCAGTAAAAGGCAAAGCGATTTTAGTATCAGGCCATGACATGAAAGACCTAGAGCTAATATTGCAACAAACAGAAGGTAAAGGCATTAATGTCTTCACCCATGGTGAAATGTTGCCTGCTTTAGCGTACCCAACATTTAAAAAGTATTCACACTTAGTGGGCAACTACGGCAGTGCTTGGCAAAATCAGCAACAAGAGTTTGCCACTTTCCCCGGTGCAGTGGTCATGACATCTAACTGTATTATTGACCCAAATGTAGGCAACTATTCTGACCGCATTTTTACCCGCAGTATTGTTGGTTGGCCGGGAGTTACCCATATTGAAGGTGAAGATTTTAGTGCAGTAATTGACAAAGCCCTTGAGCTTGAAGGCTTTAAGTATGATGAAATTCCGCACATGATCACCATTGGCTTTGCGCGCAATGCGTTAATGGCCGCAGCGCCTACAGTAGTTGAAAACGTTAAAAATGGCGCGATTAAAAACTTCTTCTTAATTGGTGGCTGTGACGGTGATAAAGCAGAGCGTAGCTACTTTACTGATTTAGCGACATCAGTACCAGATGACGCCATTATTTTAACCCTAGGTTGTGGTAAATATAAGTTCAACAAACTTGAGTTTGGAGACATCAATGGCGTGCCACGCTTATTAGATGTGGGTCAATGTAATGATGCTTATTCAGCAATTCAATTAGCGTTAGCGTTAAAAGATATTTTCGACTGCGACATTAACGAGCTGCCACTTCACCTAGTGTTATCTTGGTTTGAGCAAAAAGCCATTGTGGTATTGCTGACGCTGTTATCGCTAGGAGTTAAAAATATCCGTACTGGTCCAAGTGCGCCGGGTTTCTTAACTGAAAACTTAGCAAAAATCTTAGAAGAGCAATTTGGACTTCGTACTACAACTGACGTGGCAACAGACTTACACGCCATGATTAACAAAGCAGCTTAAGCGGGTGGCATAGCGATAATAGCCTCAAGGTTATTATCGCTTTTTTCTGTTTAATTTTTATCAAATAGGTAACTTATGAGCACATCAGGATTTTCATTTTCATCGGCATTAAGTGCTGCTCAAGCAGAAAAAACATCAGCAGAACCTGTCACAACGCCACAAACTTCTCCCTCAATAACGGCAAAATCTGATGCGGTTAATAAAGAGAGCTCAGCAAAAGGTGGTTTCTCATTTTCGTCAGCCTTATCATCAAAACAAAGCCAACAGGCCTCTCCAGCTAAACCAGTAGTGAAAACTAGCACAGGCTTTTCATTTTCAGGGGCATTAGCCAAACAGCAAACCTCACAAATTCAACGCCCTCAAACGCAAGTTGATCACGCTAACACTTTAGCTGCAGAGGAGTGGCAAGTGGGTGAAGTCACGTTACGGTGTGTTGAAAAGTGGCAAGAAACTCACGATGTCACTAGCTTTAGGTTCCAAGGCATCGAGCCCGTAAAGTTTAATTACAAACCGGGGCAATTTATCACCTTTAAATTGAACATTAGTGGCAAGCCCGTTTATCGTAGTTATACCATTGCCTCTTCGCCTTCTAGGCCTTATTCGTTAATTGTTACTGTGAAGCAAATTCCAGGTGGATTGGTGTCAAACTACTTAGCTAAGCAGTTGAATGTTAATGATGACGTTACCGTTACAGGGCCTGCTGGCGTATTTAACCTTGTAGACATAAAAGCACAGAAGTACCTATTTTTAAGCGCTGGTAGTGGGGTAACACCCATGCACTCAATGTCGAGATGGTTATGTGACACAACCGTAGATAGCGACATTGCTTTTGTACATAGTGCTCGCTCTGCTGAAGATATTATTTTTGCTGATGCAATGGCCAGTATGGCGCAGCGTAGTAGCCAGTTTAGTTTAAGTTATGTATTGGAAGATGATGCAAACACTCAGGCCTTAACCAAGCGCTATGCTGATACCCAAATAGAGTCAGGGCGATTAACTATTGAAAAGCTTGTTCAATTAGTACCAGATTACCAAAGCAGAACTGTATTTATATGTGGGCCAAAACCTTACATGGATGCAGTGAAAAGTCTGTTAGTGACCGCTAAATTTAATATGGATAACTTTTACCAAGAAAGTTTTGGTGATGGGCAAACTGCGGTGTCTGCGGCACTAAGCACAACGACATTAAGCCCTGAGCAACATAAGGCTCAAGGGGGCTTTATGTTGAAAATTGCTGATAAAGATATTCCATTAGGTGCAGATCAAACCTTACTGCATGGCATAGAGTCAGCCGGGCTTCCTATTATTGCGGCCTGTAGAAGTGGGGTGTGTGGTGCGTGCAAATGTAAAGTGACTCAAGGTGAAGTCAACAGTACTAGCCAGATGACACTGACGGCAGAAGAAATTGCTCAGGGGTATGTGTTAGCGTGTTCAACCACCATTAAGTCTGATGTGCAATTATCATTGGGCTAATTCTAAAGTACGATTTTACTCATTGACAACAGCCTGCTTTAAGCAGGCTTTTTTTTAATCAAAATTTTATTGTTATTAAAGTGTTAAATAATCAGTAGCATTGCCGATATACTTATGTTGTAGTAAGAAAGTTTAATAATGACATCAGCAAAGGGGCTAATTAATGACACTGAAAACAAAAATAATACTATTTGCCTCATTTTTATTTGTGTCTAGTTTAGGCATAGCATTTGGCGGGCTACATGCGTTATCTGATTCTAGCCACAGCGACAATATCGCCCGCATTAACCAGTTGATGAGAAGCACCGCCAATATTGTCGCGCAGTTTGAACAATTTCAATTATCAGGTCAATTGTCAGAAGAACAGGCAAAAGCCTTAGCGACCCAAGTGTTGCGTGAAAATAAATATCACGATTCAGAATATGTTTATGTGGTTGATAATGAAATGAACTTCATCGCAACACCCCATGATCCACAACTTCACGGTACCAGTTTCAACGACTTTACGGATGCTAACGGCAATAGTGTCGGTCAAATGGTGCAGCGTTTAGTTGGTCAACAAACTGACAAAATTATTACCTATGAATGGACATCCATGCGAGATGGCACCATCGTTGACCTTACTTCAGTTGTGCAACAATCGGCTCATTGGCATTGGTATGTGGGCACGGGGATTAGTTATGCAGAAGCTGACGCCCGATACTGGTCAGTTGCCAGCGGCTTATTAACCTTTGCTATCATTATTGGGATAATTTTAACCTTATCTGTAGCCAAATTTGGCGTTGATTTAGGACGTGCGTTAGGGGCTGAAATTACTGAAGTACATCAATTTGTATTAAGTGTTTCTAGAGGGGATTTACGCCAACAAGCCGCGTTTGCCAATGCCCATAAAAATAGCGTAGTAGGAGCGATGAATTATATGCAAATCGGCCTGCAAGGCGTGGTGAAAGGGATAAAAAGTGCCACAGATGTGTTGCACTCACAGGCAGATGGTGCGGCTAAACGCTCTAATGAATTAGATCAATTAACCCGCTCTATGCATGATGAAACTCAAATGGTTGCTTCAGCCATTACAGAATTAACCGCTTCGTCTGCCAATGTGGCTGAGCATGCTAAGCAAGCGGCTGATTCGGTCAATGCCGCTGAACTACAAGGTATTAGTGCGCATCAATTAACCCAAGAATCAGCACAAACCATTTCACTACTAGAATCACAGATAGAAAGTGCCGGAAAAAATATTCAAGTGCTTGATGATGAGGTGAATAACATTGCCAGTGTGCTACAGGTGATACAAGGCATTGCAGAGCAAACTAATTTATTAGCCTTAAATGCGGCTATTGAGGCTGCTAGAGCTGGAGAACAAGGTCGTGGTTTTGCGGTTGTTGCCGATGAAGTCAGACAACTGGCTCAACGTACGCAGACAAGCACCGAACAAATTAAGCAAATGATCGATAAACTGCAACAAGCCACGCAAGATGCTAAGTCATCGGTGAACCAAAGTATGGTGACCAGTGAAGAAACGGTTGTTAAATCTACCAAAGTGTCGGATGAGCTTAAAAATATTGCTCAATCATTATCTGATATCGCCTATATGAGCCAGCAAATCTCCGCCGCGGCGACTGAGCAGTTAGCGGCGGGCGAAGACTCTGCAAAACGCATCGTGTTAATTGCTGATACCGCAGCTCAAACGAATAAAGTCTCTGAACAAGCCAATAATGTCAGTGAAGACATTCAACATCTCACTGCAGATTTAGAAAGTGAGATTAAAAAGTTTGAAATTTAAAGGTATAAAAAAGGCAGCTTAATCGCTGCCTTTTGTTTATTTCATTAGGTTATAAATTAACCCATAAAGCTTAAATAGCCCTGTAAAATAATGGCATTCACAATATCAATAAAGAATGCGCCCACAATCGGCACCACCATAAAGGCTTGAGGTGAAGGCCCAGTTCTTGAAACTAATGCCCCCATATTCATTACGGCAGTAGGGGTTGCGCCCATACCAAACCCACAATGTCCTCCAGAAATAACGGCGGCATCATAGTTAGAACCCATAACTTTGAATGTTACAAAGTAAGCAAATAAACCTAAAATAACCGTTTGTGCCATCAGGATAATCAATAGTGGGATAGCTAAATCAAAAATCTCCCACAGTTTTAAGTTCATTAACGCCATGGATAAAAACAACGCTAACGACACGGTTCCTAGCACATCAACCGACTCACTTTTAATTTTGTAACCTCGTGACACTTCGGTAATGTTGGCAAATACAACACCAAAAAACAGGGCGTAGACGAAGTCAGGCATTTTCATCCAACCTAGGTTGTATTCAGCCACAAAGTAGCTGGTCCATTTAGCGCCAGCAACACACATCAGCATTATAAATAACACTTCAAGTATACTTTTAGCGGTAACTCGGTCTTCTTCTAACTGATCGTAAGTGACTAAGTCTGGATGATCAGTATGGTGATTGCCGCCAACACCGTATGACGATACTAAGTTGTTTTTACTAATAATGCGCTGAGCAACGGGGCCGCCAATAATGCCGCCCATGACTAAACCAAAGGTGGCCGCTGCCATGGCAAACTCTAACGTTTGAATGCCATAGTCTTGTTCAAAGGTTTGGGCCCATGCTGCCCCGGTACCGTGGCCGCCGGATAAAGTTATTGAACCCGCAATTAAGCCCATTATTGGCTCAAGTCCCAACGCAGAAGCTAAACTCACACCTACGCCGTTTTGGATAATAATATAAAGTGAAGCGACTCCTAAAAATAGGAAGACCTTGGCACCACCTTTCATAAGTAACTTATAACTGGCCGCTAGACCTACAGAGCTGAAAAACATCAGCATTAGGGTATTTTGCATCGATAAACTAAACTGCAACCCAATTTTGTTGAAGTGTAAAACGGTAATAACTGCAGCAACAATTAAGCCACCTACAATGGGTTCTGGAATATTGTATTTTTTCAAAAAAGGCACTTTACGGTTAACACCGTGACCAATAAACAATACCAAAATAGCAATGATGAATGATTCGAGTTCACCGATTGAATAAACAGAATTCATAGGACTCCTTAACAATATGAAGGCAATTTGACTTCAGTAATCCCTTACTGATGAATGCTTAGGTTTTATATTAGCTTATTAGTATAACGTGAACTGGCCATGATGAAGTGAACAATTCGACTTTTGTTGTGTAATTGTTACTGCTCAAGCCGCCTAAGCGCGTTCAGTTTACTGAGTTATTTACCTTAGTTTATACATACCTAGGTAAATGTTGTTTTTTCTGGGGTGTTTACAGCTGGGTTTAACGCTTTTTTAACGGAGGGGTTTAGTTGCTAACTAATTTAAGCGGGTAGCGCTTATTTGCTGCTAGAAGCAGCAAAGCTACCTGTTTTATAGGTAGCTTGCGACTAAATATGAAGTAAATTAGTACGTTAATCTACCAACTAAAGAGCACTAAAGTAGGCTTTTAATGCTTTTAACCTCACGGTTGCGGCGCCAATAATATCCATAAAGCCCAATGCCGGATGAGGTTTAGCCGCTGATACCCATGCTGATCCTGTTGCACCTAATGGGATGTCGTATCCTGCTGGTTCATCAAATTCAATTATGATAGTTCGTCCGTGTGTACCCCCATTTTGACCAACATGTTGGCTAACGGATTGAGTATTACCTCGCACTGATATTTCGGCTTCTCCGGTATTTGAGGTAACACTATTTACTCGGCCTCTGAAAATTTCTCCAGGGTGAGAGTCGACATAAAACTCAGCAAATTGGCCTTTTTTAATATGGCGATATGTTTGGTCACTTACACGCATTTCAACAAATTTCTTGTTGGTGTTATAGAGGTACAAATTCCCTAGTCTAGAGCCTTGGGCAATATTGACTACCCCAATGACACCGTCAAATGGCGCGACAACGGTATTGCGTTCATTTAACCATTCTAGTTGATTAATACTCGCGGTGGTGGCTTCAGCTTCGGCCTCGGTTGCCATTAACTCTGACTCGCCACGCTCGATTCTTACTAGTAAGTCATCACGTTCCATTTCAGCACTATATTCGTTTAATTTAATTAAGCGTTGATAGTTTTTATGATCTAACGCTATTTGCTTTTTAATGCTTTCTGACTTGTGATAAATGGCATTTAAAGTCGATTTCAAACTGTTAATCTCTTCTTCAGAGTCTTTAGATTCTAAGGTATAAAGCACATCGCCTTTTTTGACCTTTTGGTTATGGGTGACATAAATGTCTTTAACCTGCTGCCCAATTAATGGGCTTAATACGGCATGTGGCGCTTTGACCGTTGAGCTGTCGGTTAAATCTGCCGGTGACCAAAATCTGTGAGCGGTAAATAATATGAAGGCAATAGTGGCACCAATACTAATACTGATCACCGCGTTACGCAGTGTCCATCTAATTACGCCCATTTTCACCAGTAACCACACAATAAAAATATAAGGGATCATTATTTCTTTCATCGTTTAGGCCTCGTCTTTTTGAATTTGTTTATTATCTGATTTAGTAGAATAAATCCCGTTATGAATCACTTTACTTAGGGCGTTACTAATGGCGTGCCAGTTGGTAAAGGCAATAATGACTGCCAAAACCCACCACGCTTTATGCAAAAACAAACCACACAATGACAAAGCAAATACCAAATTAGCCTGATGACTGTTTATTTTTTCACTTTTATGGACGGCAATTTCATGTAATTGCCACAATAAATAAAGCACATAGGCTAATACCGTTAAGGTGATAACAAATATGACGCCCATAAAAAATTCTGAGTCGAGCAAGCCTAAAATCGTCGGCATTGGCTCGCTATAATAGCCTGCTGGAATATTGGTACCGTTAATGGTGGATAACAGCTTAAAAAATTGGCTAAGCAATATGAAAATACTAAAAATTGCCCCACCTTTGATGAGAGAAACTGTCCAGCATTTGAGCCTTGAAGCGCGCTGGTTTTTTACGTGCTCAACATTAACGTGATTATCGGATTTCATATTGAGAGAGCCCTACTTTGTTAAAATACTCGGTCACAAACACTTTTTTGTGTTTAACACGGTATTAGCTGCTTGCTGATGGGAAGTACTTTAAGGTAATAGGTGGTTAAGAAAAATAAGCTGAAATAGGGTTGTGGTATAAATGGTATTTATGAATGGCTGGTTTGAACTACTGTAACTGTTATGAGTGATTTAATGTCATATTGTTGATATTAAATGCTAATTGATCTATTAATGCTGTGATACTGCCTGTTTTATCGCTTCACGTATTTTAATGTGTTGTTCATCGTTTAAATAACGTCTGTGGTAAAGCATTCTAAACTGGATAGGCCTTAAGCTGAGTGGAACAGAGAAAATTTTGAGTCCTAGCTGTGGTGCAAGTTTTTCTGCAAATGCACGGGTTGAAGATGCAATATAATCAGTCGAACTTGCCAGCATTAACATGCTTGAAATAGAGCTGGTTTCAATAGTGAGTTTACGCGGCTTAATGTCTGTATCAGATAAAAAGTCCACGATATTCATATCTGCGCGTTTAATTTTCAACGCAATATGTTGTTCTTCAAAATAATTTTGCTCAGTAAGGGTATTCGTTATTCTAGGGTGGTCTGCTCTAACAAGGCATACCGCTTCGTCTTCAAATAATAGTTCTTCCACTACCGAGTGCTTTTTACTGGATGTGACATCAATGGCAATATCGACTTTTTGAGAAATAAGCGCATTAAATAGCTCTTCTTCAGATAAGGGCGCTTCAATAATATTAATGCCTTTTATATGACATACAAATGGCATCAAGCTTTCAGCACAATATACGTTTAAATTATTAATTTGTTGCTCAACAGATTGGATAATGTGTAATGGATCTTCAACTTTATTGGCTAAAGACACTGCAGCCCCAGTTGGCGAAATCCCTCTACCTTCACGTACAAATAGCGTGTTGCCCACCACTTTTTCTAAACGCTTGATTGCGGCACTCACCGCTGGTTGAGTTAGGTTTAATTGTTCCGAGGCTGCCGTAATTGAGCGTTGCTTATAAACCGCCAAGAATGTCGTGAGTAGATTAAGATCCAAATTAAAAGTCTCTAATATCAAGCGAGCGATTATTAAGTGAAACGATAACTACAAAATCCAATTATCGATTCATTACGATAGAGTAAATAGGCGTGCGTCGTCAATGATGGATAATTACAGTTTAGGGGAGTCGAGTACGGATTAAATAAACTGCAACAGGGCAATAAAGCATGGGGGATACATATGGGGGTACACATAAACAAAAACGGGCTTACCATTGCTGGAAAGCCCGTTTTTATACAATCACTTAGACATTAAGTCTTAGTTCATGCCGTATTATCTAATTTACCATTTTTTATGTTTCTGTGAGTTTGGTGTTGTTCGAGGTTTTTAATTTAAGTTGATAATTATCATGTGTTTACTGATAATGATGTTCTGAGGTGTTTGCGACTGTTTTGCTTGGTTAAGCAAGTGGTGTGTAGCACGGTGTGTAGCAAGTTAGGATTGATATGGCGGCTATTAATAAGTTATCAGACACGTTATTACGTAAGATTGTGGGTAAGCCCTATGTGGGGAAAGCTGTCATTGCAGATGGTGATGGGCTATCTGTTCGTATATCAAAAACAGGCGTAATTGGCTGGATTTTTAGATACCGACTTGGTGGTCGAGAGACTAACCCTAAGTGGGCTAGTTTGGGTAGATATCCTGAAACGTCAATCAAACAAGCTAGAGCTAAACGAGATCAGTGTCGAGAATGGTTAGATAACGGCGAAGATCCTGTTATTCAGTTATCACTTGTTAAAGTTAAACGTAAAGAAGCGGTCACAGTTAAAGAGGCGCTTGAGTATTGGCTGGTGGAATATGCCACAGAACATCGAAAAAACGTTGATAAGACAAAAGCCCAATTTGAACGCCATTTATACCCCTATATTGGAAAGTATCCTTTAGAGAAAACCACTAAACCGCAATGGTTGGAATGTTTTGACCGAATTAAGAAGGGTATCCCTAATGAACGAAAGGGAGCTCCAGTCGCAGCTGGTCAAGTCTTGCAAGGCGCAAAGCAAGCATTGTTATTTTGTAGAAAAAGAGAGTACGCCACCAGCTACGTTATTGATGACTTAACGACAACAGACGTTGGTAAGAAGCAAAATAAGCGAGATAGGGTTCTTAATGAGGTCGAATTACAAGATGTTATTGATAGCGTGAAAACATCAGCGTTTAAAAATTACTATAGTAATCTAATTTGGTTACTGATTGTATTCGGTGCGCGAACCCAAGAGGTTCGCCTATCAACCTGGAAAGAATGGGATTTTGAAAAAGGGTTATGGACCGTACCTAAAGCCAATAGTAAGACTGCAGAGTTGATTATACGCCCAATACCTAAAAGCATGTATCCATGGCTTAAAAGGTTAAAAGCTAAACATCAGAAGTCAGGGTATGTGTTGGGTGAATTAAAGAACTCTGAAGCTGTTAGTGCATATGGTGGCTCAATTTGGAAAAAGCTTGGACATGAAGATAAGTGGACTTTTCATGACTTTAGAAGAACATTAGCAACTCGGCTTAGTGATATAGGCGTCGCGCCACATATTGTTGAGCATCTATTAGGTCATTCTATTAGCGGCGTAGCAGGGATCTACAACCGCAGTCAGTATATAGATGAAAAGGCGATAGCACTTGATAAATGGTTGGATGTAATTGGCTTAATAGACAGTGAAATCGAACTATTAAATACTCAAATTAATAATTAGGAGTGATTATGTCAGCAGTTAAGGTTTCAATGTTAGCTGTTGGTAATGTTGATCAATTTGAAGTGACTTTAGAGTCGATTGGAAGTCTACGCTCGTTTGATAAGAGGTTAAGTGCCCCTTGTGTAGTGTCAACATTGCCCAGCAGCATACTGAGCTCATTAAAAATCATATGTGACGGCAAACTCATGTATGGTCACATTGCTTATGATTCAGAGCATGGTGAACTTATCACTTCACCGATAAGAATGTCATCTTTGTTAAAAGAGCTTGGATATCAAGTATTTTTATCTCCTGAATTTGAAGCTGCAAAATTAGCTGATGACCTGCCGCTAACTGCCGAACAGGAGCGAGAAAAAGCGACATATGAAAAGGAAACGGAAGGGGTTATATATTAGTTTTCGAGTTAATTTGCTAACAAGACAGCTGTATATCAGTGTCTGAATGTCTTGTTATCAATTCATTTGTATCTTTTGATCTGTATGCACATCTGTAATAACAATTTGGTGATTCTTAAACTTTTACAGAGTATGATTAAAGTCAAGTCAGTAAAATTTATTGCAGCGCTGCGAGGGAACGATGGCATTGGATATACAGAGTCAAAGCACAGATATAAAATCAGTAAATTTTAGCTTTCTCGAATCATATGACCCCATATTCATTGACTTAGCCAGCAGTGCTGAGCGTGCTTTTACTAGCGACCCTAATACGACATTGATAAAGCTTCGTCAGTTAGGTGAAGCAATGGCTCAGGATATTGCCGCTAGATGCGGTATTGAGCTTGATGGCAAAACGACCCAAGCCGATCTGCTTTATAAAATTCACCGTGACCTTAATTTAGAACCTGTAGTTCGCCAACTATTTCATTCTTTAAGAATCGAAGGTAATAAAGCTACTCATCAGTTTAGAACCCAGCATAAAGAAGCGCTAGAAGGTTTAAAGCTCGCTCGCAGTTTAGCAATATGGTTTCACCATGCCTTTGGCAATCTTAAAACACCATTTAAAGCAGGCCCGTTTGTCCCACCTCAAGACCCAAGTAAGCAGTTACAAGACTTGCAAACTCAAATTGAGCAATTACGCAGTGAACTAAACGATAACCACCAGCAGTTAACTGATAATCAACAGCTAACCGAATTAATCGCCCGTGAAAAAGAAGAGTACGCAGTCCTTGCTGAACAAATGGATGCAGAAGCGCGAGCTTTATCAAAGCAAGCAGCAGAACATGAAAAGGTTTTAGCGCAGCAAAAGTTACTTTTTGAGTCTCGTATTAAAGCGCTTCGAGCAGAATTGGCTCAACAAGCACAAGCAGACAGTAAAGCAGCCAGTAAAAATAGGTCAACCTTAAGCAAGCAAGCCAGCAAAGCCGGTAGTCATATTGAGCTTAGCGAAGAGCTCACTCGGGTGTTAATTGACCAGCAACTCAATGAGGCTAAGTGGACAGCTGATACCCAAAGATTAGATTATCGCAAAGGCACTCGACCCGAAAAAGGTAAAAACCTCGCCATTGCCGAATGGCCAACATCATATAAGGGCCAGCAGGGGCGAGCTGACTATGTGTTGTTTTGTGGCCTAACCCCTATTGCTATTGTTGAGGCTAAAAAAGAGAACTCCAATGTTGCGGGTAAAATAACTCAAGCAGAGCGTTATTCTAAAGGCTATAAACTGCCATCAACACAACAAGGGGCATGGGAACTCGAGGGGCACACCGTTGCTTGGGCGGATGAAGACGACGGCCACTATCACATTCCCTTTGTCTATTCCTGCAATGGCCGCGAATTTAATAAGCAACTGGCCGAGTTATCGGGCACTTGGTTTAGGGATACGCGCAAACACAGCAATGCAAAGAAAGCATTGCAACAGTTTCATTCGCCAGATGGCCTGCTCGATAAGTTAAAACGTAGCCGTGAAGATGCTGAGCAGCAACTCCAACAAGAGGGCTTTGATTACCTGGGGCTGCGTGATTATCAACAAAAAGCCATTGCAGCGGTTGAATCTGCTTTAGCGCAAGATAAAACCGAGTGCCTATTGGCAATGGCAACGGGCACAGGTAAAACCCGTACTATTATTGGTTTAATGTATCGCTTCTTAAAAGCTGAACGCTTTAGACGTATCTTGTTTCTTGTTGATAGAACCGCATTAGGTGAGCAAGCATGCGACTCCTTTAACGAAGCCAAGCTGGAACAAAACAAGGTACTATCGTCTATTTACAACATTGCCGAATTAGGCGATATGGCCAGTGAAGCCGAAACCCGCATTCAAGTGGCCACAGTGCAAGCCATGGTCAAGCGCATTTTTATGTCTGACACACCGCCACCACTTGATGAGTTCGACTGCATTATTGTTGATGAAGCCCACCGAGGCTATGCGTTAGATCAGCAAATGACGGAAGGTGAGCTAGCAACCCGAGATGCTAGTCAATACCTGTCTAGTTACCGTCGAGTACTCGATTATTTCGATGCGGTGCGTATTGGATTAACTGCAACGCCAGCCAAGCATACCAGTGAAATTTTCGGTAAGCCTGTGTACATCTATAGTTACCGCGAGGCCGTGGCAGACGATTGGCTTATCGACCATGAACCACCGATTAGGTATGAAACCCAACTTAACAAACACGGTATCAAGTTTGAAAAGGGTGAAACCGTTACCGCTATTAATACCCAAACAGGTGAAATAGAAACCGCTGATTTAGACGATGAATTAAAGTTTGATATTGAGTCATTCAACAAAAGGGTCATAACCGAGTCATTTAACGATGTTATCTGCCAAGAGTTAACCAAAGAGCTAGACCCATTCGGCGATGAAAAAACCATGATTTTTTGTGCCACAGACGTACATGCAGACATGGTGAAACGCCTATTAGACAAAGCATTTATTGAGCTGTATGGCGATGAATACAATCAAGCCGCCGTGGCTAAAATTACCGGCCAAAGCGATAAAGTCAGTCAGCTTATTCGCCAATACAAAAACGAACGCTACCCAAATATCGCTATTACCGTTGATCTACTTTCAACCGGCATTGATGTACCTAAAATTTGTCATTTGGTGTTTTTACGCCGTGTTAAATCGCGCATCTTGTACGAGCAAATGATGGGCCGTGCGACCCGTCGTTGTGATGACATTGGTAAAACCGCCTTCAAGATTTATGACCCTGTAGATATTTATAGTGCGCTTGAAGCCGTCAACACCATGAAGCCGATCGTCAAGGACCCTAACATCACCCTTGAACAGCTGGTGGAAGAGTTAAGTGATGATGACCAGTTAACACAGGCACTAGACGCTCCAGGTGAACAGGTAGGCACTAGCCACGCCGATGATGTACTTAATCAGCTTGGCCAAAAAGTCATGCGGGTGATGCGTAAAGCCGTTAAAAAGGCGGAGAATAAACCAGAGTTAAAAGCCAAACTCGATCAACTTGAGGGGCTATGGGGCGTTGCACCTGATAAGCTCCACCAGCATTTACATCAAATTGGACCTAAAGAGGCATCTCAATTTTTCAAACAACATAAAAGCTTAATCAATCAGTTAGCTGAGGTGCGTTATTTAGTTGGCAGTGACGCTATGCCAATTATCTATGGTGGAGATGATGCACTAATAAGCCGTCAGCAAAACTATGGCGTACACGAAAAGCCCGCTGATTATCTGGAAAGCTTTAACCATTTCATTAAGCAGAATATTAACCAATCGGTAGCCTTGTCAGTGGTGGTGAGTCGCCCTAAAGACCTCACGCGAGAACAACTGAAAGAAGTGAAATTAATGCTAGATGCAGCGGGTTATAGTGAGGCCCATTTGCAAAGCGCATGGCGTAAAAATACCAACCAAGACATTGCTGCCAGTATTATTGGTTATATTCGTCAAGCGGCGCTTGATGAAGCCCTTATACCCTTTGAGCAACGAGTCAGCAAAGCGATGCAACGTATATACAGCGAACATGACTGGAACCCGCTGCAATGTAAGTGGCTTGATCGTTTAGCCAAGCAGCTAGTGCATGAGGCTGTGATTGATAAGGCATTTGTAAACCAACGTTTTGCCGACCAAGGCGGAGTAAAGCAATTTAACCGTGTACTTGATGATCAACTTGATACCATTATCGATGAACTGAACGAATATCTTTGGTTAGCAAGTTAGCGTGATTATGTTGATGCAATCGACATATTCACTCAAAATACGTAACACATGTCGATAAAGTAAGCTTTTATAAACATGTTTGCTTTACATGTCGATTGAATCGACATAAGCTCACTGCATTCTCTATTTATGTCGATAAATGAAGGTTTTTTACACATGAAATGGCAAGCTGACCAAGCGTACAACCATTTACCGCCGTTACCGCTAGACAGCAAACTCGGTGAGTTGGCCGAAACCTTACCCATACTCAAAGCTTGTATTCCTGCCCGTGCCGCCCTTGCTGAGTTAAAGCAAGCTGATGAGTTACTGCCTAACCAAGGCCTGCTCATTAACTTACTGCCACTACTTGAAGCGCAAGGCAGTAGCGAGATTGAAAACATAGTCACTACCACAGACAAACTATTTCAGTATGCCCAAGAAGACAGCCAAGCCGACCCGATGACCAAGGAGGCGCTGCGTTATCGCACCGCTTTATTCCAAGGCTTTACTGAACTCACTAGCCGTCCATTGTGTGTAACCACGGCACTAGAAATTTGCAGCACCATCAAATCAGTCCAAATGGACGTGCGTAAAGTACCTGGTACCAGCTTAACCAATCAGGCCACCGGTGAGGTGATTTACACCCCACCAGCAGGTGAAGGTGTTATTCGTGACTTGCTCAGCAACTGGGAAGCCTTTTTACACAATGCAGATGATGTTGACCCACTGATTAAAATGGCCATGGCCCATTACCAGTTTGAAGCCATACATCCCTTTATTGATGGTAATGGCCGCACAGGCCGCGTGCTTAATATTCTTTACCTGATTGACCAACAGCTGCTTAGCTCCCCTATTTTGTACCTAAGCCGCTATATCGTGGCCAATAAGCAAGATTATTACCGCTTACTGCTAAATGTGACCACCAAGCAAGAATGGCAACCTTGGATCATCTTTATGCTTAATGCCGTTGAACAAACCGCTAAGTGGACCACCCACAAAATTGCCGCCGCTCGTGAGTTAATTGAACACACCACAGAATATGTGCGTCAGCAGTTACCTAAAATCTATAGTCATGAGCTAGTACAAGTGATTTTTGAACAGCCCTATTGTCGTATTCAAAACCTAGTTGAAAACGACATAGCAAAGCGCCAAACTGCCTCTGTTTACCTAAAACAGCTGTGTGACATTGGTGTATTGCAAGAGGTGCAATCGGGCAAAGAAAAGCTATTTGTTCACCCTAAATTCGTTACCCTGATGACCAAAGACAGTAATCAGTTTAGCCCGTACTTTGATGCGAGTAACAACAAGTAATTAAACCAACTAATGTAAAGCATGCAGTTAATTAGCCAGCAGCAATCATTAACCAAATTAAACATTGAGAACCCAATGAACAACAACGACATCGTACAAAAACTGTGGAACCTGTGTGACGTACTGCGTGACGACGGCATTAACTATTCTGACTACGTTACCGAGCTCGTCTTACTGCTATTCATTAAAATGGTCCACGAAAACAGCGAAGCGGGCTTACTCAATAAGCACACCCTACCAGAAGGCTGCCGCTGGACCGACTTAAGCGATAAGGACGGCTTAAACCTGCTTGATGACTATAAGCGTATGTTACTCACCTTATCGACAGGTAAAGACAGCGAAGGTAACACCCTACACGCCGACCCATTGATTCTAGCCATTTATGCCGATGCCCAAACCCGCCTGCGTGAGCCACGTCATTTAAAGCAACTCATTAAGTCACTCGACTCGATCGACTGGTTTAGCGCTCAAAAAGACGGCTTAGGCGACTTGTACGAAGGCTTGTTAGAAAAAAACGCCAACGAGACAAAATCAGGCGCAGGCCAATACTTTACCCCTCGCGCATTAATCGACTCTATGGTGCGGGTCATCAACCCACAAGCAGGCGAAGTCATTCAAGACCCTGCTGCTGGTACCGCAGGCTTTTTGATTGCCGCCGATACGTACATTAAAAGCCAAACCGATGAACTCTATGATTTAAACGACAAACAAAAAGATTTTCAAAAAAACAAAGCCTTTGTTGGGGTTGAGCTGGTCCCCTCAACCCGCCGCTTAGCCTTAATGAACTGCCTACTGCATGGCATGGAAGGCGATGATGAAGGGGTGGTGCATTTAGGTAACTCACTCGGCCAAGTCGGTGCAGCATTGCCTAAAGCCGATATCATTCTGGCTAACCCACCATTTGGTACCAGTAAAGGCGGTGATGCCTCGATCACCCGTGACGATTTAACTTACCCCACCAGCAACAAACAGCTAGCGTTTTTGCAGCACATTTACCGCAACCTTAAACCGGGTGGCCGTGCTGCGGTGGTATTGCCGGATAACGTGTTATTTGAAGCTGGCGTCGGTACCGATATCCGCCGTGACTTAATGCACAAGTGTAACCTGCATACTATTTTGCGTTTACCGACAGGTATCTTCTATGCGGCAGGCGTTAAGACAAACGTGCTGTTCTTTACCAAGGGCTCAGAAGCCGACAAGCACCAAGAAGAAAACTGCACCACCAATACTTGGGTGTATGACTTACGAACCAACATGCCAAGCTTTGGCAAACGCACCCCATTCGGTTCGCAGCATTTAACCCCGTTTGAGGTCGTGTATAACACTCCATTAGCCGACCGCAAGGAAGGTGAGTGGAGCTTTAATGCCGAAGAAGCCGCAGTTGATGATTCAGTTGTGAATAAAGGTATAGACGGCAGCGAGAAAGCGCAGCAAGCAAGTGACAGCCCTGAGCGTCCCTTAGTAAAAAGTCGTTGGCGCGTCTTTAGTCGTGATTTCATTCGCGACACCAAATCAGATTCATTGGATATCTCATGGCTTAAAGATGCTAACAGCGTCGATGCAGCTGATTTAGGTACGCCAGAAGAATTGGCAGGTGAAGCCATGACTGAACTAAAAGGCGCGTTGGCTGATCTTGAAGCTTTGGTTAAGTCATTGGCTGGTGGGGTGAAAGGATGAACCAAGTGATCCCTGAAGGTTGGGCATTAGCTAAGCTTGATGAACTTATCAGTTATGAAGGCGTTATTTCTGATGGTGATTGGGTCGAGTCTAAAGATCAAGATCCAGAAGGTAATATACGGTTAATTCAGTTAGCTGATATTGGTGATGGAGAGTTCCTAAATAAATCTAATAGATTTATGAATGTTGCGTCAGCTCAAAGATTAAATTGCACTTTCTTGAAAGAGAATGATGTTTTAATCGCACGAATGCCAGATCCATTGGGGCGGGCATGTTTATTTCCTAAAATTGAACATGAAGCCGTCACAGTTGTAGATGTATGTTTAATTCGCTTAGATGATAGAGCAGGCATTTATCCTAAAGTATTAATGCATTGGATAAATAGTTCTGTTATTAGAAATATAATAGCTCTTGAGGCAACTGGAACGACTCGAAAACGCATTACTCGTAAAAAATTATCACATTTCGATTTTCCGCTCCCCCCACTAGCCGAACAAAAAGTCATAGCCGACAAGCTGGATGAGCTACTGGCACAGGTGGAAAGCACTAAAGCCCGCCTCGATGCCATCCCCGCCATCTTAAAATCATTCCGCCAATCCGTCCTCGCCGCCGCTGTCAGTGGCAAATTGACGGAAAGCAGATCCGAATGGCGCAATGAACAACTCAAAAACTGTTTTGAATGTATTGACGGAGATCGAGGGCCAAATTATCCCAAAAAAGATGACTATTTACATAGTGGATATTCCCTTTTCCTGTCGACAAAAAATGTTAGGCAGTTTGGCTTCGACTTTAGTAATACAGTTTTTATTTCAAAAGAAAAGGACTCTATCTTACGGAAAGGTAGGCTAGAGCGAGGTGATATAGTTATCACAACAAGAGGAACCCTTGGTTATGTCGCCTCCTATGATGAAACCGTACCTTACGATGTTGTTCGTATAAATTCAGGCATGTTAATTCTTCGAAAGAAGGATGCGCAATTTATCAATGACTACTTCAAGATTCTCGTAGCATCTCCTTATTTCCAAAAGTTAATTGAAGATCAGAAAACAGGATCTGCACAACCACAGTTACCAGCGAAAATATTAAAAGATTTTGTTTTACCGATTCCTGAGTATGAAGAACAAAACGAAATAGTCCGCCGTGTCGAAGAATTGTTTGCTTTCGCCGATAAAGTCGAAGCGCAGGTCAATGCTGCACAAACACGGGTCAACAACCTCACCCAGTCGATACTCGCTAAAGCCTTTAGAGGCGAACTCACCGCCGACTGGCGCGCCGCTAACCCTGAACTCATTAGCGGCGAAAACAGCGCACAGGCCTTGCTTGAGCGCATCAAAGCCGAACGCGAAGCGCTTGCTGTTAAAAAGAAGCCAACTAAAAAGCCAAGAGTAAAGAAAGTCACTGCATAATATGAAAATGGTCGCTGGCCTAATAGTGATCACCATGGATAGAAAAGTACTGATGTTTAGTTAGATAACTTGAAATTCAAATCAAGATTAAAAATAAGGGAATAGTAAGTATGGTCACACTGCCAGCCTCTCTAAATATAGAGAAAATTGAGGATGTTATATCCAAAATATGTGAAGTACAAAATAACCAAGAGCTAGAGCTTCCTATCGCGTCAAAAAATCTTGCGTTTGGAGGCTACGCTGCGGCAATTCAGGCCGTAAATACTTGGGCTAGCTTTAATGAAAAACGTGAACTGGTTATTAAAGCAAGTTCGGCCGAGGTTGAAGAGCAATTAGCGAACATTGTTAAATCGCCATATAAGTTTACAGCTGCAATGATGGCAAAAACGGCTGATTTAAATATAGAACCTAAATTAGATGTGAAAAAATCAATAAACAGTTTAGCCAAGATGGCAATAGAACAACAACCCGAACATTCTTATGGGCAACAGCATGGACGACTTTGTTGGTACTCCTTTGTAGATCATAGTACCAAAGGATTTGACCGTAACTTTTACCTATCTTCACCCACCCAACATGCCGCACCACAAAGCTTAGAACAAATTACAAATATAATTAGTTCTATGGTGAGAAAGTCCTCTAATGTTGCTGGTGGAGGGGTGCTGCCTAAAGCTGATAGTGTGAATGAGTTAGGTCGAATGTTTTATGAGTTATTCGTTAATACACATGAACATGGTAGCCGTGATAAGAATAGAAATGCGTGGCTAAAGCCTGCAACTAGACTGATTTATACCTATGGCATTAATTTATCTGACGATGCTGTATCGAATTCAATTAGTCATGACGAAGTTTTACAAGGCTATTTAGCTGGGTTAAAGAAGACTGATCGGTCAACTAATCGATTTATTGAGGTTAGTATTATTGATGCGGGATTAGGCTATAGCGGGCGTTGGCTTGCTGATAACCCTAAAGATGGGACTATTGAGCAAATTTCTATTTCAGAAGAGTATGAAATACTTAAAAAATGCTTCAAATTTAGAAGTACATCCTCAAATAGCCTAGTTAAAGGTAATGGCCTACCTGCAGTAATGGCGAATCTCACTCACTTAAACGGATTTATGAGGGTGAGGAGTAATAGATTAGCTTTATATCGTGACTTTGTTGGGCAACCTTTTGTTGAGCAAGGAAGTGATAGCTATGAATTTATGGATTGGGACTCGCAGAAATGCTGTACTGAACATATTACTCAGAAAGCCAACGCCACTGGTGTATCGATTACTATATTAATACCACTTATTGATAAAAGTGAAGTAGCGGGGTATTCATTATGAGCCGTTATTTTTCATTTAGATTCAGAAAAGACATCCAAGAAGCAAAGCAATCGTTAGTGTTATTTTGCCATTCCGACATTGAAATATCTTCTTTGATTAAAGAAATCAAAGAAGATGTGATGTTGAATTTAGTGCCAAGTGACGTTGTAATTCTTGGTTATGGAATAACTGCTAGCGTAGTAGATGGAATTATTTCGAATTCAATGTTTGCTTCTGAATTTGAATCATTTGTGGGTGCTGTTGAGGATAAATTGGAATTCATCACTGTTGATGAAAATGGTGATATTACAACCGTAAGAGGCGGCGAAGCTGTATTATTTAAACATGAAATGATGCTTGCGGGTGCCAATGACATATTTAAAAGTAGAAAGGGGCTTATTACATCTTCACCTAGCTATCATTTTGCAAAACCATCAGGGGATCATTGTGATAAGTTTATTAGAGCATCAAATTTATTTACATCAGGGGTAGAAGTCGCATTTTTAGCTATTAGCTTACTACCATATTTAACTAATAATATTAAAAGAATATATGTTGATACTTCATCGATCTCATTCTTAGTCAGTATCGCAGTGCAGTTGTCAAAAAACTTCCAACATCAACAGCCTATAATTGAAAGTTTTGAATCATACTCAGTATTTAAAGAACCATATGGTTTTGTGACTAGCTCAGAAAGCTTGGTGATTGTATCTGCGACTACCAGCGGCGGTTTAGTTAAAAATCTCATTCGTGATAATGCATTTTCAACTGAAAATATTTTGACGTTATTCTTTTCACATATCCCTAGTGAGCAACGCGGGCTCTTTGATATATCGAGTGTTGTGGAGTCTGGTATCACTTCAGTACCAGAAGAACATTGTAAATTTTGCCAACAAGGCTCGAAGGTTATTCGAATTGAAGGTGAACAGTTTTTACCTGAAACGCCTAAGCATGAGCTATTAGTCATTAAAAAAGTTGATTTTGGTTCTAAGCGTCAAAATTTCTTTAAGGAATTTGCCGTTAAGGGGCTTTTGAAGTTTGATACTTCACCAAGAGATGATTGGGAAAAAGAACATTTTTATATTGATATAAACAAGTTGCTAGATCCTTGCCCTGACAATTTTAAAGATACGCTTACAAAGAAGCTCAATAAGCATTTTTCTAGAGATATCCAAACAGTAATTTCTTTGGATGACGAGGGATCGTGGGCGCTAACACAAACGATTCGGGCTGAAATTGATGATGAAACTATTAAGTGGGTCAAATACTCTGAGATAAATGAGGAAGAGCTTAAAGATAGTCAGTCAGTATTTGTAGTGGCTGGTGCGATAACGTCTGGAAGAAAATTACTTGCAACGGCAAGAAAGCTACGTGGCATCGCAAAGTCTGCAACGATTACTTACTTTGTTGGTTTTTCAAAATTACCAAATCAAACATCATTTGAGCAGCTTGAAAAAGACTTATGTTTAGGCGGGTTTGAGCTGGTTGTTTTAAGGAGTTGTAACTTACCCAGATTTAGTGAGAAGAGTAAATCGGTGTGGGAAATAGAAAAAGAGAAACTTTCAGCCTTCAGTGAGATTGAAGATCCATTATCTGACACCCCAGAGAGATTACCAAATCTACTGGCCGCTAGAGCTAAGACTCTTGAGGCAGCTTCCTCTGATGATTTGTTTTTAACATCAGCTATAGGTAAGCCATTGAAATTGAGGGAGACTTTTGCATTTTGGGGAGGGTTAAACCTAAGCACTCAAGACTCAACTCAAGCAGATGTTTATTGGACAATTCAGGCGATTTTGCATGATTTAAGGATTAAGAATGACAGTGGTTTAGCTACAACTTACCACTCGACATTGATTAGCCCTGTATGCTTTGACCGTTTTAATGATGGTGTTATACAAGCCTGTTTATTAAGAGCGGCAAAACCTATTGAGTTAAATTATGCCGTCGATGAAGTATACAGTCGTCAAATGACAGATATCATAATTGCAGTTATTAGAAACTGGGAAAACCCTCAAGGTGAAGCATCCTTAGAGTTCCTATTTGCACTATGGAGTGGCCAATTGAAAATACTTGATGGTCATTTGAAGGAAATTATTGAGCAAAAGATTAAAGGTGTATCTGATGATGTAACCTTTATATTGAAACAACTGGAGTCAACTTTAAATATTGGCTAAGGGCGTCAATTGGCCGAGCTAACCAAACATGATTAGCTCGGTTTTTGCTCTAGTACAAGTGACAAAGCCTTGATACAAGGTTTAGCTTGTCTGTTAACCAGAAACCCCAAGCCATCGGATAGTAGTAGGTTAAATATTGTCATCACAACAGTCTAATCAAAGCATTAAACACAGTTGGTTTGGTCATTTCTATAGGGGCAAGCCTGATGCGGGGAAACTGACCAACAGTGGTATTACTTTTTACCGTTGCAAGGGGCGGTTTACAACAGAACACCCCGCCATAAATAGCACTAACAACGAATTGAGCTTTAAGTGGGAAGAGCTAGATTCACCACCGACTTTTAAGCTTAGCTCATTGGGTTTTATAATTAGTTTTAACGTATCTGGCACCGCTTATCAGATCCCTTATTTAAGTTATTTTTCGCATTTTCAGTTTGGCGTAAAGACGAAACAATTGTGGGCGAGGCTGAATGGGCTACGGGTGTGTGAGCTGGTGGCTAAAGTTGAGCAGATAACCACCAGCGTCTATCCACGCCAATCACGTATAGAAATGGTGCAAGCCAGAGTGCAGCGCGAATACCAACGTTGGTTCCCTTGGTGTGAAAATATGCCCTTGGCTAACGATATAAAAACAGCGTTAGCCAAATTAAAGCAAATACATAGCTGGGATCAGGCAGATATTGAGAAGCTGCGTGAACGCTATATTCAATCTCAGCTATCCAAGTATGCTGACTTTTTTAAGCATGTTGAATCTAAACCGCTAACTGATATGCAGCGACGAGCCTGTGTGGTTGATGATAATAACAACCTACTGTTAGCAGGGGCGGGTACGGGTAAAACCAGCGTTATGGTGGGCCGTGCAGGCTATTTAATTAAAAGTGGTCAGGCACAAGCTGATGAAATATTACTGCTTGCCTATGGCAGAAAAGCCGCTGATGAAATGGATGAGCGCATTAAAAACAAACTTAACACCGATGACATTAAAGCTAGCACCTTTCACAGTTTAGGTTTAAGAATTATTGCGGAAGTTGAGGGTAAGGCCCCTAGTCTGTCTCTTTGGGCTGAGGATGAAAAAGCGAAAGATAGCTGGGTGCAAAGCACGCTTGAAACATTGATTGAAGATCAAGCCTATCGTAAGCAGCTGTTTGAGTATTTTAGCCAATACTATTACGTTGAAAAAAGCCAGTTTGATTTCGACTCTTTGGGAGATTATTTTCAGTACCTTACAGACAATGATATTCGCACCCTAAAAGGGGAGCGGGTAAAAAGCTTTGGCGAGCTATACATTGCAAACTGGCTATTCAGTCATGGCATTGAATACAAATATGAAGCTAAGTATGAGCACGAGGTAAGCACGGTTGATTTTAGTCAATATCAACCAGACTTTTATTTACCTGACTACGGTGTTTATATCGAGTATTACGGCATTGATGAAGATGATCGTACAGCCCCTTATATCGATAACCAGCAATATTTGGAGTCGATGGAGTGGAAACGCCAATTGCATAACGAGCACGACACAGTTTGCCTTGAGCTTTTCTACCACCAGCATAAAAAAGGTCTGCTTATAAAGCAGCTAGAAGACCAGATCAAAACGTTAGAGATCAAAGAATCACCGCTACCCGATGAAGCCATATTAGCGACACTGAATGAGCTTGGTCGTGTTACTGAGTTAGCCAAGTTATTTAGTAAGCTTATTGGCTTGTATAAATCAGCTTGTCTCGATAGTCACGGGCTAGAAATGGTGTTTAGCAATGCCGCAGATGCGAAACAGACCCGTAAGGCATTTGAGTTATTAGAGCCCATATTAAGTCGTTACCAACAGCAATTGTCAGCCTCTGGCGATATCGATTTTGAAGACATGATAGGCAAAGCATTAGGCTATATCCAACAAGGACAATTTCTTAGTCCATGGCGCTATATCATGGTCGATGAATTTCAAGATATCTCAGAGCCTAGGGCTCGGCTAGTCAAAGCGTTAAGGGACTCTTGCTTACCTGGGGGCAAACCCAAAGCATCATTGTTTTGCGTGGGTGATGATTGGCAGGCAATTTATCGGTTTAGCGGGGCAGATGTTAGTTTAACCACTCAGTTTACTGAATATTTCGGCCCGACAGCTAAAACGTATTTGGATGAAACATTCCGATTTAACAATAGCATTGGGGATGTCGCCACACAGTTTGTGACCAAGAACCCTGTTCAGCTTAAAAAAGACATTCGCTCCAATTCAACAGTTGATTACCCTGCGGTGTCATTGATACGACGAGGCGCACAAGAGCCTGCCAATCAAGATGAACCAAGCCTCAATGCACTTGAACAGGCTTTAAATGCGATTAACAAGCGTGTTGAAAAGGTTGAGGATGAACTTAGCACTAAGTCAAAAGCCCAGCCAGTAGTGTACCTGCTGGCGCGCTTCTGGTTTCAACTGCCCGACAACGTTGAACTAAAGCAGTTAAACAGACGATATCCAAAGCTGACTATTCAATGCCAGTCTTTTCATGCCTCAAAAGGTAAAGAGGCTGATTATGTGGTAGTCATGGGGATGCAAACGGGCAAAAACGGTTTCCCGTCAATGAAAGTCACGCCCCCAATACTTGATGCGTTTTTACCTAAGGCAGAGGCATTTGAATTTGCAGAAGAGCGTCGCTTATTTTACGTGGCATTAACTCGGGCAAAACACCGAGCATACGTGCTTGCTGATATGACTGATGTGAGTCCATTTGTGATCGAATTGCTTAAAGAAAACTATGCCATCGAGCAAGATGAATTCACCACCTCTTTGGTGCAACAAATTTTTGAGGACATAAGTTGTGTGCGCTGTACTACAGGTACGCTGAAACCCAGAGTTGGCAACTTCAAATCGTTCTTCTCATGCTCCCATTTCCCTTTGTGTGATCACAAAGAGGAGGGGTGTGAGCTTTGCGGTGGCCCAATGACACGTAAACGTTTTACCGGCTTTAAGGTATGCCTTAATGATTCTTGTGGCCATACAGCGCCGGTTTGCAGTGTTTGTGGTGGTGATATGAAACTGAGAAAAGGCCCTTATAGCGAGTTTTGGGGTTGTATTAACTTTAGAAGAGATGCTCCCGTTAGCTGTAGTCATAAAATCAATAAGCAAGTTGCTATGAGTTTATTGGCACAATCTAAAAAATGACGGATACAAGCCCTCAGTACAGCTGACCAGTTTCTAGCGGTTTAATTGGAATATTGTTGAGGGTTAATGGGTAGCAGTTTAGGCTTATTGTCTTGCTTACTCAGTCGCAATGGTTTGTAAATCTTTGATACGCTTCTTCAGTTCACGCATATTGTCGCTTTGTTTAAATCGACCTGAGTAAAACATACCTTTCTTACTTAAGGTTTTAATATCCCATTCTATATGCTTCTTATGCTGGGCGTTGCTTAGCAGGCTCTGATTAAACAAAGGTGCAGGGTACATAGGTGTGTGAACATGAAAATACAGATGTTCGCTGCCCTTATCTTTGTAGTAATGATCTAAAGCCGATTGAATTAATACTAGGGCATCACTACCTTCATATTCAGCGATATAATATTTGAGTGTTTCTAACTCTACTCTAAATTCTTCAACAATGGTCATGGCGTTTGTGTAAGCTGTTTTTTGATTGCTGTGACTTAGCTCTTTTAGGTTTATATATGCGGCCATTGCATTGTTGGCTATTTCCTTAGTGATTTTTAGCTCGAAATGATTATCTACGAACCAGCTAAACGAGTTAAGCAGTGGATTGAGCCTTACTTTTAACTTACCTTCCTTTGTTTTAGCGCCTGTAGAGCGTCCACCGTGAAGTTTACAGCGGCCATTGGTCTTATTACCATATCGTTTACAGGGCTCTCCTGAGCGGGTTTTAGCGCCACATAAAGTTAAAGCTTTAAGATTAAATTTAGCCATTATTACTCTTATTTTTATTGCTTATCGTAGTGATCACTTTTAGGTCATTGTTCGGTTCATGGACTTTGTTTGGTATTTTTTTATTGATGACTTCGGCTTTTTAGGGCGATAACAGATAAACCCACAGATAAATTTGTTTCAGGGTGTTTCCCCAAGTTTAGTGATCGGTCATCTTCTTATTCATTGCGCCTAGTCGCAGTGATCACTTTTCGGTTCATGGAGTGCTTATGTCTTTAAGATTGATCAGTGATCAATCTGATGTGAGTGATATTCACTGTGGGTATCGCTGTGTTGTTTAGTTACCCCCCAATACGCATTAGGACTAAGGTGTGTTAATGATGTGGTTCTAGCTGCAATACATTGTTGTAGCTGCACTGCATGTGACTGAGTGATAAACCAAGCATTTTTAGCTTTTATGATTGGCTTTGGCGACGCTTGCTTGTTCGCAGCCCTATAAGCTTGAATACGGCTGTTGTACCTGAAGGTGATATTTGGGTCCACAAGCAATATATCTTGCTGGTCATCAAATACTGCTGAGGCCTGAAGTTTATTACTGAGTAAAGATCGAGCCGTGCCATTGAGCTCTTTGGTCGCTTTCTTCGCTAGATAGGTGAGCCGATAAATAGTGTGTTTAACAGAGGCTTTGTTGCCACGTAGCATCACATTGAATGGGTTATCAACTAGAGCGACTTTACCGCCTAATTTTTCCCAATCTATCTGGATCAGCTCAAGTATTTTATTAGGATGCTGAATTTTATGACCGCTAAGCATTAGGGCTAAATGGTAATGTTGTATGTTCGACTGATGCTGTTCACGTGCACAAAGATATTTAACTTTGCAGTTATATCGTTTACTGAGCTTTTTAACTTGCTGAGTTAAGAACTGACAAATTTCTTTATTATCTGCAGAGTAGCATTGGGGATGTAAATCGACCCTAACTGAAAATACTTTGCTGTAATGGCTTAGCATGGTTTCGCAACTAGCAATAACCTGTGTTACTAACCTTGGCAGTAATGTTTTACTTTTCGGCTTGTAAACATTGTATGCGTGGTTTTTGTAGGCGACTAATGTTGAGTTATGTTTTGTTATGCAGAAAGACATGATAGTTCTCATTAATTTGCAATTTTGAATCGCGGCGTCGTTATATTATTTAATATCCGCCGTCACGACAGGTATAAATTTACTTGTTTCAACCAGTATTGCTGGGTTTGCGCTTGATTAGGGTTGAAAGTAGCAGTTAATTAAGTGGGTCAAACTGTGTCAGTTGTGTGACAAAAGCAGGTATATAACCTGCTTTGGATACCATTGTATCAATGGGGTAGCCATGCTTGGATATCTTTAAATAGCCAACAGGGACGACCACTTTGAAGTAATGAAGGGCTAGGGAACTGACCCGCTTTAATGCGTCGCCCTAATGTTGAGCGACTAACGCCGAGTAACCGTTGTATTTCAGGCTTTCTTACCAGTCGGTTAGCGTCAATGAAAAGGGCTAAATGGTCATCGTTTAGGTTTTTCATTAGCACTCTCCACCCGTATTAACCGTTTGGCGTGATGCAACCCAGTCAGTTAACTCAGATAGTAACCAGCCTACAGATGGGCTTTGTGGATAAAGTTGCCTGCGTTTAGGGAATTGACCCTTGCGCTCTAACGTCCATGCGGTGGTGCGTGATATTGAAGTGATAGCTTTGCGTTCCGCCTCACGAACGATACGGTCTGGTAATGTTTGATTTGATGTAGTCATGGTTACTCCCGTTTAAGTTTGTTCGAGAGTGATTTTGATGAAAGTAAGGGAAATAAGTAGGTAGTCTGCTTAGCTGACTACCTACTTAATGTATGTAAGTGTTTGTTTATAAATATTATTGGCTGAGGGTTCTTTTTATGGCTTGATCTTTAAAAGCGACAGTTAGTTCATTAATAACTTTATCTAAGCTTGGTTTAGGCAATTTGTTCGAGTTTTTAGGTTTAGCTACAGGCTTGATCCAGTTGTTTATTGAACTATATGCAGGACAGCGATTGGCATATTGCTGAAGGGCTGGAATGTTTTTATTATTCCCTTGCATTGTAAAGCTTAATAATCTTGTTTGAATAGCTTCTGCTAATAAGGTTTTAGGCGCGCTTTTTAAGTCTTTATGTTGATAAACATATTTGGCCATATCAGCGACTAAAACTCCAACTTGCAAACTTATTTTAGCTTTGGCATCCCCTGCGTTTTTTGGTGTAGAGATTGTCGCTTTATGACCTGAATTAGTATATCGATCCAAAAGCGCGCAAGTATCATTACTTCCAGCGGAATAACCAATTTGTACGCTGGTAGTTACGAGTTTATCAATCAGTTCGTAAATTGACTCACTCATAGGAGTATTTGGGGGCAATTCAGAAAGCAGCTTTTGTCCAAGCTTCATAAAAATATCGCAGTTATTAATAACAAGGTTTAGCTGCGATAGTGCTTCAGGTCTACTACGTATTGCATAAAGGTCATTTTGATTATGTTTAATAGCGTTAGATCTGTGATGTATAAGCTTGATAACTTCAATTCCAGCTGCATTATTTGCAAATGCATCATGTAAGTTTCCCTCTGCTATATCTTTTACTGATACCCCTAATAGCCGTAATTGTTCAGGAGCCATTTCTGGCAATATCATTTTACTTATATCATCGATACGAGATTTTCTGTCTTTGAGTGGAATGATGGTCATTACTTAACCCTTTCTCTTATTTGAAGCTACTGACTTGTAAGTTGGTTAGAGCTATTTCAGTTATTAATATTTTTAAGTGTGTAGCACCGTGTGTAGCAAACTAACAAAAACGGGCTTACCATTGCTGGAAAGCCCGTTTTTATACAATCACTTAGACGTTAAGTCTTAGTTCATGCCGTATTTCTTTAACTTCTTACGTAAAGTACCACGGTTGATACCTAACATGTTTGCAGCGCGAGTTTGGTTGCCACGAGTGTGCTGCATGATGATATCTAATAAAGGTGCTTCAACTTCACTTAACACCATTTCATACACTTCTGAAGCTTCCTGACCGTCTAACTGAGAGAAGAAGTTGGTCACGGCGCGCTTAACTGCGTCGCGTAATAACTGTGGCTTGATGGTGCCGTTTGCTGTTTCGATTTTGCCTACGGTAAGCTGGTGAACTTCTGTGTTAGTTGTCTGATCAAACATTCTATTCTGCTCTTTAATTAATTTTACACTAATTCTTTAAAATAACATTCCACAAAGGAATGTTGTTGGACAGCGGTTTCAAGCCGATTGAATTCTGCACGCCATTGACGCTGTTCTTCTCGGTTTAGGTACCATCCGATATGCTTTCTAGCAAAACGGACACCTTTATACTCGCCATACAAGTTGTAAAGTTTATCAAGGTGTTCAAGCATCACATCGCGTTGCTCTTCTACCCCAATAGGCGCTAACTTTTTACCTGTTTCCAAGTAGTGCTGAATTTCTTTAAAAATCCAGGGCCTTCCTTGTGCACCTCTTCCTATCATCACTGCATCAGCGCCCGTGTAATCAAGCACATATTTGGCTTTTTCGGGACTGTCGATATCGCCATTAGCGACAACAGGAATCGAGATATTCTGTTTTATTGCTTTTATTGTGTCGTACTCGGCAAAACCTTTGTACATGCATTGTCTTGTTCGGCCATGAACGGCTAACGAGGCAATGCCACAATCTTGGGCAATTTGGGCTATGTGGATACCATTACGATTATCAGGATCCCACCCAGTGCGAATTTTTAAGGTTACAGGTACGTCTACTGCGCCTACTACCGCTTGTAAAATCTCTTTTACTAGTGCGGGATTTTGCATTAACGCTGAGCCTGCAAGCTTCTTATTCACCTTTTTTGCAGGGCAGCCCATATTGATATCAATGATTTGTGCGCCTTGTTCTACATTGAACTGAGCGGCATTAGCCATTAAATCAGGATCTGCACCTGCTATTTGTATTGAGCGTATTCCTTCTTCACCTGAATGCGCCATGCGCACGCGGCTTTTGTCTGAGTCCCAAACTTCAGGATTAGACGACAACATTTCTGATACTGCTAAGGCTGCGCCATAACGTAAACAAAGGTTGCGGAAGGCTTGATCGGTGACACCTGCCATTGGTGCCACGATCAGCTGATTCGACAGTTGATAGGGGCCAATTTGCATTTGCTTTATTCACCTTGCTCTTCAAAGGGGCGCTATAGTAGCCCTTTTTTACGGGCTTGAAAAGGTCAATAAATGACCTAAATAAAACTTTTTTACTTGACTTTTGATCTCAGGCAACTAATTGACATAATTATGTCGATTTAAGGCAATTTTTTGGATTTTTTGAGTGTCAAAGCGTGTTGCAGCAAGGTAGTCGAGTGTAGCTACAGCTGTACTTTTATTGAAAAAAGGTAAAAAAATTCCCAAACTTGGCCTACAAGTTTGGGAATTTTAGAATGTTTATTACAAACTAACAGTTTACTTACGGATGCCGGTTAAGCGGCTCCAGTCTTCTTTATGGGCAGCTGGGTCCATATCAAACCATTGACTGTAGAAGTCAGATACTTCTTGAGCTTGCTCTTGCAGTAGTCCAGATAAAGCTAATTTTCCGCCCACTTTTACTTTTTCAGCAATCAGTGGAGCAAGCTCTTTTAGCGGGCCGGCAAGAATATTGGCAACTAACACATCAGCCTGTAGGTTTTCGGGTTGGTCTTCGGGTAAGTATAAGGCCAGCTGCTCAGAAACATCGTTACGCTCTGCGTTGGCTTTTGAGGCGTCAATGGCTTGATAGTCAATATCAACACCAGTGACTTTTTTCGCGCCAAGTTTGATCGCTGCAATAGCTAAGATGCCTGAACCACAGCCAAAGTCGATAACTTCTTGTTGGCTTAAATCTAAGCTATCTAACCACTCTAAGCATAAGGCGGTAGTGGGGTGAGTCCCCGTTCCAAAGGCTAAGCCCGGATCTAAAATAACATTTACGGCTTGAGGGTCTGGAATTTCGCGCCAGCTTGGGCAAATCCATAATCTTTGACCAAATTGAATAGGGTGGAAACTGTCCATCCATTCACGTACCCAGTCTTTGTCTTCTACTTGTTCAATTTTGTGAGTAAAACCTTTGCCTAAAAATGGCATAGATTCTAAAAACTCGATGGTAGGGGTTAAATCGGTCCCAGCATCAAATAAGGCTATCAATACGGTATCTTGCCATAACGGAGTTTCACCTAATTTAGGTTCAAATATCGGTTCATCTTGGCCATCTTCGTAGGTGATGGAAACCGACCCTTGGTCCATTAATAAGTCGCCTAACATTTCTGCATTGTCGCGATGAGTGTGAATGCGCAGTTGGATCCAAGCCATTGGGAATTCCTAATAATCAATATGTGTCGTGTTATTGGTCGCTATTATATCCCAAAACGCTTTGCATGTGCGAAAGTCACACTAGATTAGTTGCAAGGTGTTTGTTGATTATAAGGCGAAAAATTGTCTTCAATTGTCCCAAATAATAAATGGCTGTTTTGCTTAAGGTCTTAATTGAATAATGTTTGAATTTACATTCTGTTTACTTTTGTGATCCCTCTCTAACTACCACCATATAAAGGGTGAGCGATGTCACGGTTTGTTTTTCAATAACTGATTCTGTTTTAAAAGTCTTGTTATTGTAGGTTTCACCTAATGAGTTTCGACAGGACGTGCTGGCTTATGGCAACTAATTTTTTGCCCAACAATTCCACTAACAAAGGTCATTTTATTAAAGACTTTTCTCATCCAATATGGGCGGCACGTGCAGACAAATTGCAAAGTTTGTCTGGCATTATGCTAGGTGTATTCATTGTGATGCACTTGCATTTTGAGTCGAGCATTTTACTGGGTAAAGAAGCCTTTTATCATGTGGTGCAGTTTCTTGAGGGCGGCGTTTTCAGTGAATCAGGCCATGGTTACCCTTTGTTAACTCAAATATTTTCAGCCTTTATGTTGCTGGTGGTGATAGTCCACGCGGTGTTCGCCCTTAGACGCTTCCCCACCCAATTGGGGCAGTGGCAAGCTTTACGCAAGCAAATGCAATTTCTACCCCACGAAGATACTAAAATTTGGTTTTGGCAAATGGTCACCGGTTTTGGATTATTTTTTATGGTGCCAGTCCACCTATTTACTATGATGCTTGATCCCGCAATAGGCCCGCATTTATCTGCAGAGCGAGTTTACTACGATAATGCGTGGTTGCTTTATGTGTTACTGCTTCCTGCTGTGGTGGTGCATGCCATATTTGGCTTGTATCGCGTGTGTGTGAAATGGGGCTTAGTAAGCCAACGTTTTGCATTATTAAAGTTAGCTAAAATCATAGTGGCTTACCTACTGGTGATTGGCGTTGCCAGCTTAATTGCTTACATCGTGATTGGCCGCAGCCTTGAACTCCCCATCATCCCTTATGTGCCGATGAATTAAGGATAAATTATGCAGATCATATATACCGACACATTAGTTATTGGTGCAGGGTTAGCTGGGTTAAGAGTCGCCATTGCATCAAAAGAACGGGGCTTAGATGCCTTAGTATTGTCATTGATTCCCGCTAAACGTTCTCATTCGGCAGCCGCACAAGGTGGCATGCAAGCCAGCCTTGGAAATACCGTAAAAGGATTGGGCGATGATGAAGATGTTCATTTTCAAGATACTGTAAAAGGTTCTGACTGGGGATGCGACCAAACCGTGGCACGGATGTTTGCCCATTGTGCGCCAAAGGCGGTGCGTGAACTGGCAAACTGGGGAGTCCCCTGGACTCGAGTCACTAAAGGTGACCGACAAGTTATTGTTAATGCAGAAAAGGTTACCCTGACAGAGGCGGAAGAAGCTCACGGGTTAATAAATGCCCGCGATTTTGGTGGCACGAAAAAATGGCGCACTTGCTATACCGCAGATGGAACGGGGCATTCGCTACTTTATGCTGTTGACAATAAAGCCATTTCATTAGGTATTCCAGTACATGAACGTATGGAAGCTTTAAAAATTATCCATGACGGCAAGCGTTGCCATGGGGTGATAGCGCGGTGCTTAATTACCGGTGAATTACGGGCTTATATTGCTAAATCAACCACTATAGCCACCGGTGGTTATGGGCGTATTTATGAAGTGTCTACTAATGCGATTATTTGTGAAGGTATAGGCCAAGCCTTAGCGTTAGAAACCGGTGTGGCAACCTTAGGTAATATGGAGGCAGTACAATTTCACCCTACAGCCATTGTGCCAGTGGGCATCTTAACGACTGAAGGTTGCCGTGGTGACGGTGGTTTACTGCGTGATAAAGACGGTTATCGCTTTATGCCAGATTATGAGCCCGAGAAAAAAGAGCTCGCATCACGTGATGTGGTTTCACGGCGTATGACCGAACATATGCGCAAAGGTAAGGGGGTTGATAGCCCCTATGGGCCGCATTTATGGCTCGATATCACCTTACTAGGGCGTAAGCATATTGAAACGAATTTGCGTGAAGTAAAAGAGATTTGCGAAAACTTCTTAGGTATCGATCCAGCAAAAGACTGGATCCCTGTAAGGCCGACACAGCATTACTCTATGGGAGGCATTCGCACCAACCACACAGGCGAAAGCCCGCAATTAGCAGGCTTATTTAGTGTAGGTGAAGCCGCCTGTTGGGACATGCATGGCTTTAATCGTTTAGGCGGTAATTCGTTAGCCGAAACCGTGGTGGGTGGGATGATTATTGGCAAGTATGTGGCAGATTATGGTGAGCAACATCCATTAGACATTAATACCGCGTTAATTGAGCAATTTGGCGCAACGTTGAAAACTGAAATAGACCAACTTATTGAAGGTACTGGCACTGAGAATGCATTTGATCTGAAGCTTGCCATGCAAAAAATTATGATGGACAGAGTAGGGATATTTCGAAATGGTGCAGAGCTTCAACAAGCCGTTGACGAGTTATCTGCATTACTTGAACGGGCCAAAAATATCGGCCTAAATTGTAAAAAACGACATGCAAACCCTGAGTTAGTAGAAGCATTAAGAGTTAAGCGTATGCTTAAAGTTGCGTTAACCGTGGCTTGTGGCGCTAATGCCCGCACCGAAAGTCGTGGGGCACACTCTCGTGAAGATTACCCCCAGCGTAATGACAAAGATTGGCTTAACCGTACACTTGCCAGTTGGCCAGATGAAAATTCACTACTACCAACATTAAGCTATGAAGCGTTAGATGTGATGCAAATGGAATTACCGCCAGGGTATCGAGGCTACGGGGTCAATAATGCGATTAGTCATCCTGATACAGAAAAGCGTCAACAGCAAATAGATGACATTCTTGCTCAACTAGGCGAGGTAGACCGCCATGTGAAGCAGGCCGCTTTAATGCCGTTTGAATTGCCAGCAGCTTTACGGCCACACAATGAAAGATTATCAGATACTTTAGTGACTCGCGGAGATAAAGCCTAATGGACTCGCCAAGAACAATTCGCTTTGACATTTTTCGGTTTGATCCACAAGACCCACAGGATAGCCCTAAAATGGTGACTTATGAAGTCACTGAAGCCCCTGGCATGACCGTGTTTATTGCCCTTAATATGTTACGTGAGCAACAAGACCCCTCATTACAGTTTGATTTTGTGTGTCGAGCGGGTATTTGTGGCAGTTGTGCCATGGTGATTAACGGTAAACCAACGCTGGCTTGTCGAACCCTGACCGCCAACTATCCTGAGGGTAAAATTACCTTAATGCCATTGCCTGGTTTTGAACTCATTGGCGACTTGTCAGTTAATACGGGTAAATTTATGCGTGAATTAGCTGAGCGTTTGCAGTTATGGTTACAACCAAATGCAGATGTGGTGAATATTCATGGTTTAGAAACCCCAATGGATCCAGAAGAAGCTGCCAAGCTGTACGAACTAGAGCGCTGTGTCGAGTGTGGTGTTTGTGTGTCAGCTTGTGCTACCAAACAAATGCGCGACACTTTTGTTGGTGCCGTCGGGATGATGAAAATAGCGCGATTTGAAATGGACAGCCGAGATGCACGAAGTGCTGATGATTTTTATCATGTGATAGGTAATCAAGATGGGGTGTTTGGTTGTATGACCTTACTTGGCTGCCAAGATACATGCCCGAAAGATTTGCCGCATATGCAGCAAATAGCCTATTTACGCCGAAAAATGGCACAGACAATTCCTGACTCAAACAGAATTATTTAATGATGTGAGCTGGAACCTGCATTTAATAACGAAAACGGCAGATCCTCGATAACAGATCTCGAGGATGACGGTTGAGTACCTTCATCTGTTATCTCGGCAATACGCTATTTAATGCCATTCCGGCAATGGTTTGCGGGCCGGAAACTACATTATTTTATCCGTCATTCCGGCAATGCTTGTGGGTCGGAAACTGCTTTATTTTATCCGTCATTCCGGTAATGCTTGTGAGCCGGAATCTGCATTCAACACCGAAAACGGCAGATCCTTGATAAAAGATCTCGAGGATGACGGTTGATAACCTTCATCTGTTATCTCGGCAATACGCTATTTAATGCCATTCCGGCAATGGTTTGTGGGCCGGAAACTACATTATTTTATCCGTCGTTCCGGTAATGCTTCTGATCCGGAATCTGCATTATTTTATCCGTCATTCCGGCAATGTTTGTGGGCCGGAATCTGCATTCAATAACGAAAACGGCAGATCCTCGATAACAGATCTCGAGGATGACGGTTGAGTACCTTCATTCGTTGTTCCGGCAATACGCTAATTAATGTCATTCCAGTAATGTTTGTAGGCCGGAATCTGCTTTATTTTATCCGTCATTCCGGTAATGCTTGTGGGCCGGAAACTGCATTCAACAGCGAAAACACAGATCCTCGATAACAGATCTCGAGGATGACGGTCGAGTCCCTTCATTCGTTGTTCCGGCAATACGCTAATTAATGTCATTCCAGTAATGTTTGTAGGCCGGAAGCAGCATTATTTTATCCGTCATTCCGGTAATGCTTGTGGGCCGGAATCTGCATTCAACAGCGAAAACAGCAGATCCTCGATAAAAGATCTCGAGGATGACGGTCGAGTACCTTCATTCATTGTTCCGGCAATACGCTAATTAATGTCATTCCAGTAATGTTTGTAGGCCGGAATCTGCTTTATTTTATCCGTCATTCCGGTAATGTTTGTGGGCCGGAATCTACTTTGTTCAATTCGTTGCTATAAATAAACGTGATAAAGGTTCAGATACAAAAATGCCGCTAATAATAGCGGCATTTTTCAACTAACTAATCAAAATTAAAGATTATGATTTAGCGCGTTTCATTGCAGTGAAGAACTCATCGTTAGTTTTGGTCATAGCCAATTTATCGATAAGGAATTCCATACCTGACACTTCATCCATTGGGTTAAGGATTTTACGTAAAATCCACATTTTCTGAAGTTCATCCGGAGTAGTAAGCTTTTCTTCACGACGAGTACCAGAGCGATTAAAGTCGATCGCTGGGAATACACGTTTTTCAGCAGCTTTACGAGAAAGGTGTAACTCTTGGTTACCTGTACCTTTAAATTCTTCGTAAATTACTTCATCCATCTTAGAGCCAGTTTCAACCAATGCAGTAGCAATAATGGTTAAGCTGCCACCGTGTTCAATGTTACGTGCAGCACCAAAGAAACGCTTTGGACGATGTAATGCGTTAGCATCAACACCACCGGTTAACACTTTACCTGATGAAGGAATTACCGTGTTATAAGCACGAGCTAGACGGGTGATCGAGTCAAGTAAAATGACCACGTCTTTCTTGTGTTCAACTAAACGCTTGGCTTTTTCAATTACCATTTCAGCAACTTGTACGTGACGGCTAGCAGGCTCGTCGAAGGTTGAAGCAATAACTTCACCTTTTACCATGCGTTGCATTTCGGTCACTTCTTCAGGACGTTCGTCAATAAGCAATACCATTAACACCACTTCTGGGTTGTTGTAGGTAATACTTTGCGCCATGTTTTGCAGTAATAAGGTTTTACCGGCTTTTGGCGGTGCAACAATCAAACCACGTTGACCTTTACCAATTGGCGAGCATAAATCCAAAATACGTGAAGTGATATCTTCAGTAGAACCGTTACCTCGTTCCATGCGTAAACGTTCTTCTGCATGTAATGGAGTTAAGTTTTCAAACAGAATTTTGTTACGTGAGCTTTCTGGCTTATCAAAGTTAACTTCAGCAACTTTTAATAAGGCAAAATATCTTTCGCCTTCTTTTGGTGGGCGGATTTTACCAAAAATGGTGTCACCGGTGCGCATGTTAAAGCGACGAATTTGACTTGGTGATACATAAATATCATCAGGTCCAGCAAGGTAAGAACCATCAGAGCTACGTAAGAATCCAAATCCATCTTGAAGGATTTCTAATACGCCACCACCAAAGATATCTTCTCCGCTTTTTGCGTGAGCTTTTAAAATTGAGAAAATGATATCTTGCTTTCGAGTACGTGCCATGTTGTCAAGTTTCATGCTTTCAGCAAGAGAAACGAGATCTGATATAGACGTGTTTTTTAATTCTGTTAAATTCATGTGTGGGAGTCTTGTTTTACGCAACAAATGCTTACCGCAATCAATCAGCAAGGGTTTTGTACATAAATAATGATTGATAAACGAGAAGAGGTTTAATTGAAAAAATCTGCGAATAAAGTTAACACTATCTGATGCGGACGTCCAGAAATTTAGATGGAAAATGGCACAAATTGTTTAAAACTTGTGCCATTTCTCATTTCATTGGCGCTTAAAATTAAATTTGTGCGTCAATAAATTCTTTAAGCTGAGTTTTTGATAATGCGCCAACTTTAGTTGCCACTAACTCACCCGCTTTAAACATTAATAGCGTAGGGATACCACGAACACCGTATTTCGCTGGAGAAATGTTGTTTTGGTCAACATTCAATTTCGCTACAGTTACCTTGCCAGCATACTCTTGCGCAACGTCATCTAAAATTGGGGCAATCATTTTACAAGGACCACACCACTCAGCCCAGAAATCGACTAATACAGGAATGTCAGACTTTAAGACGTCGTTTTCGAAGCTGTCGTCGCTTAGGTATACTATTTTATCGCTCATGTTGTTCTCCAGATTTGGTTCCATTGCTAGTTTATTAATGGCTTACCATGTATATTGGGTTAGTTGAAAAGCTTTTCAAGTGACCGTGTAATTATCCGCAAATTAATATTTGCCATTATACGCAGGGCATTTTCAGTTTGAAATAACTGAAAAAACTGTCTTAGAGCTTCTCAGTGCTTAATTATTTTAAGTAAATTATTGAAATTTATTTACAATTATTAAAAATAATTAAGCAGTGAGGTGCTCTGAAATTTGCCTATATTATAGGAACGGATAATTAATGAAGCTATTTCAAACGATCGTATCTTTTTTTGCAACCCTTACTAGTATGCTGGTGCCATGAGCCAAACACATTTATCTACCCAAAAGTTCGCTGACTTTCCACTGCAAGATGCAGTTTTATCAGCTCTGCAAGAAAACGGTTTTGAGTTTTGTACTCCAATTCAAGCCCTTTCATTACCTATTTTATTACAAGCCAAGGATATTGCCGGCCAAGCACAAACGGGTACCGGTAAAACCATGGCATTTCTTGTTGCAACCTTTAATCACCTATTAACGGTTGCCGCGCCAGAAGGCCGTAAAAATACCGAACCTCGTGCCATTATTATGGCGCCCACTCGTGAGCTTGCTATTCAAATTGCTAAAGACGCAAATTTGTTGGCTAAGCATACTGGGCTGAAAGTCGGCATTGTTTATGGTGGCGAAAGTTACGAAACTCAACGCGAAGTATTAGATAAAGGCGTTGATATTCTGATTGGTACTACCGGCCGTATTATTGATTATGTTCGCCAAGGGGTGATCAGCTTAAATCATATACAAGCTGTGGTATTGGATGAAGCTGATCGTATGTTCGATTTAGGCTTTATTAAAGATATTCGGTTTTTGTTCCGTCGTATGCCAGATGCAAATACACGCTTAAATATGCTGTTTTCTGCGACGTTATCAATGAAAGTGCAAGAGCTAGCTTATGATCATATGAATGATCCTGAAAAAGTTGAAATTGCGCCGTTAGAAAAAACCTCTAAAAATATTAAAGAAGAAATCTTCTATCCGTCGATGGAAGATAAAATGCGTTTATTACTGACGCTAATTGAAGAAGATTGGCCTGAAAAAGCCATTGTTTTTTCAAACACCAAGCATAGCTGTGAGAAATTATGGTCGTACTTGGAAGGTGACGGACACCGTGTTGGTTTATTAACCGGTGACGTGCCACAGAAAAAACGTATACGCATTTTAGAGCAATTTACTTCGGGACAACTAGATATCTTAGTCGCGACCGATGTGGCTGCTCGCGGGTTACATATTTCTGATGTGTCTCATGTATACAACTATGATTTACCTGATGATTGCGAAGATTATGTTCACCGAATTGGTCGAACTGGTCGTGCAGGTGCGAAAGGTGTTTCAGTGAGTTTTGCATGTGAAGAATATGCATTGAATTTACCTGCAATTGAAAGCTATATTACGCATTCAATCCCAGTAACAAACTATGATCGTGAAGCACTGTTAGACGATATTCCGCCTCCAGTTCGTATTCACCGTAAGCATCCTTCAACTCGCACCCGTGACGGTGCTAATAAAGGTGCACATAGAAGTGGTGGCAATAGTCGTCCACCGCGTCACAGGACTCGTAGACACTCATAAATGCAACAAGTAGCTAAACCACCGTATGCAGCCATCACATTAGGCTCTAATAGCTTTAATATGCTGGTTGCACATACTGTCGCGGGCAAACCGCACATTATTGCTAAATATAAGCGTAAAGTTCGCCTTGCTGAAGGTATTGGCGAAAACGGTATGCTGTCTGACGATGTGATGCAGCGTGGTTTAGATTGCTTGGCGATGTTCCAACAAATGCTGCAACAGCATCAAATTCATGCCGACGACGTCGCGATTATTGCTACGGCCACCTTAAGAGTGATTGCTAATGCGGAACTCTTTCAACAAAAAGCTTTTACTATTCTTCCATATCCTATTGAAATAATTAGTGGTTTGCGTGAGGCAGAACTGATATATCAAGGTATGGTGGCAACAACGCCTGGTGCTGGAAAGCGCTTAGTTATTGATATTGGTGGCGCTAGTACAGAATTTATTGTGGGCGAAGGTTGTAAGGTACGGTTTAAAACCAGCGTACCTATGGGCGGAGTGTTATTTAATCAGCAATATTTTGCTCAAGCGCCATTTTCTTTAGATAATTTTACTCGCGCAAAACAGGCTGTATCTGATGCATTGGCGGATAACCTTGTTACGTTAAAGCAGTTAGGGTGGGATAGTGTTCTGGGCGCATCAGGTGTGGTGCAGTCAGTGGTTTGTTTACTCAAAGCCCGTCAACAGGCACCAGTTATAACGCTCGCGGTATTAACCGGTTTACGAGATGAGGTATTGGCTCAGTCTGATATGCAGCTTTCAGATATTAAGGGCCTTAATGCAGAACAAGCGCCTACATTTTCTTCTGGTATCGCCATCTTGTTGGCATTGTTTGAGTTGTTATCTATCGAACAACTGCACATTGCAGGTGGCGCATTACGCGAAGGCGTATTACAAACCTTGGCGGATAAACAGCGCTTCTAATCTGCCATTTTAGCAATGCATCCGTTACGTCATTTCAACAATGTACCCATTACGTTATTTCAACAATGCTCCCACTACGTCATTTCAGTAACGCTCCCAATACGTCATTTCACCGATACCTCAATCACGTCATTTCAGCAAAGCTTGTGGGCTGAAATCTGCTTTTTGGGACTTAAGGCAGTAGACCCTCGATAAGAGATCTCGAGGGTGACGATTAGTTGGATTCGAGGGTGACGGCAGTTTGGATTCAAGGGTAACGGCAGTTTGGATTCGAGGGTGACGGCAGTTTGAATTCAAGGGTGACGGTTGCTTGGATTCAAGAGTGAAGGTTGTTTGGGTTCGAATGTGACGAAGTGGGGGGGGGGAACTTATGGTTGTCATAATCATTGGGCATAAAAAAACGTACAGACCATTATCGATGGTGTGTACGTTTTTTTATCGACATTATTCAATGTCGACAAGGGTAGCAAAATTTATTTTAAAATCTTAACTAAATCAGCTTCTAGTGACACCTCTGGACGTTCTACTATACGGCCGATTTCTTCACCTTTTTGTTGAATAATAAAGGTTGGAATTCGGGTGAACTCGTAGTTTGCGGCTAAGCCTTCAGGGTCTTGCTTAGCACGGTCAACACCGATATAGGTCACGCTGATATTCGGGTTGTTAGCCTCTTCGATTAAACGCATGAAACGAGGGGTTTCACGGTGGCAGTCTGGGCACCATGTACCAATAATAACTACAATTTCAGTTGGTTGTGAAATTTGCTTTAGTGCAGCAATTTGCTCTGCATCAGTGGTGTAGTTTTGGTACTCTTGGGCATAGCCTGGTAAATCTTTTTCTAGTGCTTCAGTCGTTACAATACCGGTCATAATCACTTCTTGTTTCTCCTCGCCACATGTAGCCATAAAGCCTTGCGACTCTTCTTCAAATCCACAGCCACTATTTGCAAAAGCTGGTGCAACAAGTAACTGACTACCAAAAATAAGTGCGCTGGTGGCAAATAATGTTTTAACGCTATTGTGCATGATAAAGCCTCGATGAAGAAGAAAAAAGATAGCTGGCTTATATAAGCATGGCGGTTATTACCTGTTAAGTATTAACTGTTGCTGATGTTAGCTTGATCACTAATTGCATGACTATTTTGCCGATTTTTGAGAGTTAGCGCAGGACGAAACCTATAAATGAATAACCTAAAGTAACTGCCCCATTCTTGAGGACTTTTTAAGGTGTTATTGGCTGTTTGAATGATTGATTGATGCGTTGTTAATAGCAATGGAGGGTTTGATCCATCAAATACGATTGTGGAATTAATGAATTGGCCTTTAATCTAGCGTTATTGAAATGGTTAACGACACGAGTAAAACATGAAAAAAAGTATTTTAGCGTTAATGATGGTATCAGCTTGCTTCTCTACAGTGGCGAATGCCAACCCAAGTGAATACCAGCAAGAAATTGATTTAGATATGGCACAACTCACTCAAGTTGATGCACAAGTTTTTGTTGTTGAAGAAGTTGATCAAGACCATGTACAACTTTCTGCCCACGTAGAAACTGAGTTTAGTGAAGTTTATATTTCTAAACAACAAGCACATGAGTTAGGCCTAGAGAAATCAGCACACTTTCATGTGGGTGGTAAAGCCAACATTGTTTCTCTGGCTGAGGCTATTGCGCTGAAGATTAGACAAGACGACCCAACATTTTTCTCAGTGGAAATGTATCGACAATATAACCGTGTAAACGACACACATATTTTTGCTGCCAAAGTCATTGAGTATAAGTAACCCCTTTCATAGTTCTCATCTCCCTTTGCCGAGTTAATTACTCGGCTTTTTTTTGGCTAAAATTGGCCACAACAAACGGTTCAGATATTTTGATGGATTGAGTCCGCCATAAGCGATTATCGGGTTTTTAAATTTGGCGGTATTCTAGCGTTATTGAAATGGTTAATGACAAAGCAAGAGTACTGGTTACCCCATCAACTCATGTTTTACTGGCAAAGTAACAACAGTAGGGTGAATTATCTTCACTGCTATTTTTAATACTTAACCAGAGGTTAATCGACCCCTTTCATAGTTCTCATCTCCCTTTGCCGAGTTAATTACTCGGCTTTTTTTTGGCTAAAATTGGCCACAACAAACGGTTCAGATATTTTGATGGATTGAGTCCGCCATAAGCGATTATCGGGTTTTTAAATTAAGCGGTATTCTAGCGTTATTGAAATGGTTAATGACAAAGCAAGAACACTGGTTACCCCGCCAACTTTTTGTTTTGCTGGAAAAGTAACAAAAGTAGGGTGAATTATCTTCACTGCTATTTTGAATACTCAACCAGAGGTTAATCGACCCCTTTCATAGTTCTCATCTCCCTTTGCCGAGTTAATTACTCGGCTTTTTTTTGGCTAAAATTTGCCAAAAAAAATCCCTGCGAAACTTTGCTTCAGCAAATAGTGCAGGGACTTTATTATTCAGTGAAAGCTAAATAAAGATGAAATTAATCTTTAGGGATTATGCTTTACCTTGTTCGCGGGCAATTGCACGGTAAGCAATGTCTGTACGGAAGTAAACGTCGTCCCAATGGATAGCCTCAACTAAGCCGTAAGCTGCTTTTTGAGCCTCGGTTACCGTATTGCCTAACGCGGTTGCACACAGTACGCGTCCACCACTTGTGACAATGTGGCCGTCTTTTTCTGCGGTGCCAGCATGGAAAACCTTGGCATTATTATCGCCTAAGCTTAGTCCATCAATCACATCGTTTTTACGGTAAGCATCTGGGTAACCGCCTGCGGCTAATACCACTCCAACCGCAGCTCGGCTGTCAAATTCTGCCGTCACTTTGTCTAACTCACCACGAGTAGCGGCTAAGCAAAGCTCAACTAAATCAGATTGAAGGCGCATCATAATAGGTTGAGTCTCTGGGTCACCAAAACGGCAGTTGTATTCAAGTACTTTGGCGCTGCCGTCAGGAGAGATCATTAAGCCAGCATATAAGAAACCAGTATAAACATTGCCTTCAGCTGCCATACCATCAACCGTTGGACGAATAACATTAGCAATAGTCCAGTCATGTACGGTTTGGGTAACTACCGGAGCTGGAGAGTATGCTCCCATACCGCCAGTATTTGGGCCATAGTCGCCATTGTCGCGTGCTTTGTGGTCTTGGCTAGATGCCATGGCTAGAATATTTTTACCATCAACCATCACAATAAAGCTAGCTTCTTCGCCTTTTAAAAATTCTTCAATAACCACACGAGAACCAGCATCACCAAACTTGTTTCCCGCTAGCATATCTTCAATGGCTGCGTCAGCTTCAGCTTGGTCTTGAGCGATAATCACTCCTTTACCTGCTGCTAAGCCGTCAGCTTTAATAACCACTGGGAAGCCAGTTTTATTGGTGAGTTCAACTGAATAGGCTTTAGCTGGCTCAATTTCAGTGAAGTTAGCGTAGTCGGCTGTTGGGATATTGTGGCGCGCTAAAAAATCTTTAGTAAAGGCTTTAGAAGACTCAAGTTGAGCAGCGCCTTTAGTCGGACCAAAAATAGCTAGGTTAGCGGCATTGAATGCATCAACAACCCCTAAAGATAATGGCACTTCAGGGCCAACAATGGTTAGCTCAACAGCATTTTTTTGTGCAAATTCAACTAATTCTGCAATCGCTTCAACTTGAATGTTAACGTTTTCTAGTTTTGGTTCTAAGGCTGTGCCAGCATTCCCCGGTGCCACAAAAACCGTATCAACTGTTGGTGATTGTGCTGCTTTCCATGCTAGGGCGTGTTCACGTCCGCCACCGCCAATTACAAGTACTTTCATTGGTTCACCCCTAAAAATATCAAAATTAATTATGTTCTTATAACGAAAAAAGCAGCCTCATCGGGCTGCTTATTTCTAATGGTATTTAATGGCGGAAGTGACGCATGCCAGTAAATACCATTGCAATATCATGCTCATCTGCTGCGGCAATGATTTCTTCATCGCGAATACTGCCACCCGGTTGGATAATGCAGCTAATGCCAGCAGCAGCTGCTGCATCAATACCATCACGGAACGGGAAGAAAGCATCAGATGCCATTACAGACCCTTCAACCACTAACCCTTCATCAGCCGCTTTAATACCAGCAACTTTAGCTGAGTATACACGGCTCATTTGTCCTGCGCCGACACCAATGGTCATGCCGTCTTTTGCGTAAACAATGGCATTTGATTTAACAAATTTAGCCACTTTCCAGCAGAACATTAAGTCAGTTAATTGCTCTGCCGTTGGTTGACGTTTTGATACGACTTTAATGTCAGCAACATCGACCATACCTTGGTCACGGTCTTGAACTAATAAGCCGCCATTAACACGTTTGTAGTCACGGCTAGTGGTTTTAGTGTTCCACTCGCCACACTCTAATAAACGTACGTTAGCTTTTGCCGCTACAATGTCACGTGCTGCTTGGCTAACTTTAGGAGCAATAATCACTTCAACAAATTGACGTTCAACAATGGCTTTAGCGGTATCGGCATCTAACTCTTGGTTAAATGCAATGATGCCGCCAAATGCAGAAGTTGGGTCAGTTTTGAATGCACGGTCATAGGCTTCTAAAATATTGTTGCCTAATGCTACACCACAAGGGTTAGCGTGCTTAACAATGACACAAGCTGGGCCGTCAAATTCTTTAACACACTCAAGGGCTGCATCAGTATCGGCAATATTGTTGTAAGACAATGCTTTGCCTTGAAGCTGAGTAGCACTCGCTACTGAAGCTTCATCAATGTTGGTATCAACATAAAAAGCCGCTTGTTGGTGGCTGTTTTCACCGTAGCGTAAGTCTTGCTTTTTCACTAACTGAGTGTTGAAGGTACGCGGGAATGAAGAGTCTTCGTGGCACTCATCTTGGCTATGGGCAGGCACCATTGTACCGAAGTAGTTAGCAATCATACCGTCGTAAGCCGCAGTGTGTTCAAATGCTGCAATGGCTAAATCAAAACGCGTTTCAAGAGTAGTGCTACCGTTGTTAGCTTGCATTTCTGCAATAACACGGTCGTAGTCTTTAGCGTTTACCACAATGGTTGTGTCTTTGTGGTTTTTAGCTGTAGAGCGCACCATTGTTGGGCCACCAATATCGATGTTTTCTACCGCATCAGCCAAGGTACAACCTTCTTTGGCTACGGTTTCAGCAAACGGGTATAGGTTAACGGCAACTAAGTCGATAGGGTTGATGGCATTTTGTTCCATCACAACTTCGTCGATTCCACGGCGACCTAAAATGCCACCATGCACTTTAGGGTGAAGTGTTTTAACACGACCGTCCATAATTTCTGGATGACCAGTATAGTCAGAAACTTCAATAACAGGGATGTTGTTGTCGGCAAGCAGCTTTGCAGTGCCACCGGTTGATAGCAGTTCAACACCTTGAGCATGCAAAGCTTGTGCAAATTCAAGGATTCCAGTTTTATCTGAAACGCTTAATAGCGCGCGACGAATTGGTCTGACAGTATTCATGTAGGTACAGGGTCCACTTAGTAAATTTCAAGGATCTTTCGCAAAATGGATTCATTAATAGATTTACTTAAATCCATTTTGCCAAAGTACCTCGACAGCACAGGTGTCCGTGATTTTTAAATATCTTAATGGCTTTTAAGAACAGTTGATTGACAGTTGTAGCCTCAAAGCGCGCGTATTTTACCGTAAACCTTATAGTTTGAGTGTTTTTTCTGCGTGATTTCACAATATTGAAATCAGAACAAACATAGACAATAAAAAAGATCATCAGACCCTTGACCTTAGATTAAACTCTAAGGTTTATACTCTATCCATAATCAACCACTCTCTTGTGTCAGCGAAGGTGACTTATGTACCGAATTGGTGAGCTTGCAAAGCAATGTGATGTTAAAGCGGATACCTTACGATTCTATGAAAAGCATGGGCTGCTAGCGCCTTCAACTCGTTCAGAATCTGGCTATCGATTGTATAACCAAGATGATGTGGCAAGATTGCGCTTTATTTTGCGGGCGAAAGCCGTTGGGTTTACCTTGAATGAGATCACCGAACTATTATCGATTGAACTTGATAAAGCCAACTGGGCTTGTGCTGATGTGAAAGGCATGGTGGATAACAAACTTGAGCAAGTACAAATTAAAATTGCTGAATTAACCCAATTTGCTAATTCATTGCAGCATTTATCAAATGCCTGTTGTGGCGGCCCTGACAGTGCAGAGCATTGTAGTATTTTAGAAGCGCTAGAATCAGAAGATAAGCAGCTTCATGCCAGAAATGAAACCGCACATAAAGCACAACACGTTAAACACACCAAAACCGTTAAAGCGGCATTAACCTAATACCGTTGGGAGTTTCGTATGTTATTTGAGAACTTTATTCACTTATTTTTAGAGTCAGCCCCATGGTTATTGCTGGGGTTGGTATTAGCGGGTTTGCTGAAAGTGTTTGTGCCTATGGCGTGGATGCAAAAGCAATTAGGGGGGCATGGATTTAAAACCGTACTAAAGGCCGCAATACTGGGGGCGCCTTTGCCTTTATGTTCTTGTGGTGTGATCCCCGCAGCCGTTGGACTGCGCAGAAGTGGCGCGTCAAAAGCCGCTACAACTTCATTTTTAGTTTCAACTCCTGAAACTGGGGTGGATTCGGTCACGGTATCTTATGTTTTACTTGGTCCATTTATGGCTATTGTGCGCCCTATCGCTGCCGTAACCAGTGCGGTGGTAGCGGGTTTGTTAGTGGGCAAAGATGAACAAAATGAAGTCGCTAAGCCTGTAGATGTTGCTGAGACGAAAGCCACTGCTAATGCCGTTGACGGTAACGTTAATGATAAAACTACTGCAGCTAAAAGTCGTTGTTGTGCCAACAAAGAAAGCTCAGTAACTAATGGCTCAGTGGAAGGTCAGGTTAATACTACTCCTATAATGAGTTTACATGCCGCAACAGATACATCGTTAATACAACCTATAACGGCACCGTCAACTAAGGCCACAGCTGAAAGCACCTGTTGCAGTAAGCCTAAAGATGTTGTTGAACCGGTAAAATCAAGCTGTTGTAGCAGCAAAACACCTGTGGCGACAGATGCCGAAATGAAAAGCCAATGTGGGCAAACTGACGAGAAAAATGACTCAGAAAGTTGCTGTGCTTCAACACAAGATATGGCCACTGATTTAAAACAACAATCTATATTAAGTCGAGTTGCAGCAGGGTTGCATTATGCTGCCACAGACTTAGTTAGAGATACCACTTTATGGTTATTAGTCGGGTTATTTTTTGCCGCGTTGGTACAAACTTATGTGCCTGGTGACTTTTTGGCGAAATGGGGTGACGGTATTTTAGCCATGTTAGTGATGGTGTTAGTGTCGGTGCCTATGTATATCTGTGCAACAGCGTCTACGCCCATAGCAGCCGGGTTACTGCTAGCTGGAGTGTCTCCAGGGGCGGTATTAGTCTTTATGATGGCAGGGCCTGCTACCAATATTGCAACCTTAGGTGTTGTCAGTAAAGAGTTAGGTAAACGCGCTTTACTGGGCTATTTAGGCGGTGTGCTAGGTGTTGCACTGGTTGCGGGGATGGTAGTGAATTATCTTGTAGCCAACTTTGGTTTTCAAGTGATGCCTCAAATTGGCCCAGAGCACGAATTATTACCTCAAGGTGTTGTGGCAATATCAGGAATAATTTTAGCGGTGTTAATGCTGAAAGTCTTATGGGATAAAATTCCCCGAAAACAGCAATCATCAGATTGTTGCTCATAGTGTAACATGTTAAAAAAATTAACAATTAAAAGGCCTTAGGGCCTTTTTTTGTTGATAATTTCACCGTTCAACAGCCTTAAAAGGTATTCTATTAAGCAAGTTTTTATCTGGCCCCTTAATTGTAACTCCTTGTATCATCGTATTAATTCTCATTTGGGCAATGTTTGTTTTTATTAGTGTTTACGAAACAAGATCTGCGTCAAAATTCCATCTAAAAAACATCTTAATCACCTCTAGATAACATGGTTTGTGACTATTGTCTCATTGTTAATAAGTTGCACTGTCTATTATTAATTTGGTTATACCTAATAAGTAGTATTCATTAATAAGAAAAATGAAACTGGAGTGATGATTATGAAAGCAATGAACGTATGTAAAATCGCGTTTCTTATTGCAACTGCAATGGGGGTTGCAGCTTGTGGTAGTGACGGAAAAGACGGTGAAGATGGCGCACCTGGTGAACCTGGCCCAAGTCCTTTACCTCCTGTAGTTGAAGCATCTGAAGTAACTAATGTGGAAATGATTAACCACATGATCGAGGATGGCAAATTAACTGTTGAGTTTGGTATTACCAACGAAGACGGTATTGCGATTACTGGTTTAGAAGATGCCTCAGTATATTTAGCCGCAATGACCGAAAACGGTATTCAGCGTAGCCGTGACGGTAGTGTTGGTGGTAGCGCAACAGCAGGTGGCGATAGAGCTACTGAAGGCGCAACGCTAACAGAATTAGATGATGGTAATTATCAATTTGTTGCACCAATGGCTGCGGTAAAAGCCGATACTGAAGGGTTAATTCGTTTACAAGTGGGGGGTGGCGACATTGCTAAATCACCATACTTAATTATCGATAAGCCTGAAATGACTCACACTACAACAACAGAGACTTGTTATTCGTGCCATGTTGATTATGCAACTTCTAGCATTAAGCACTCTGGTTATGTGGCGTTAAATACTGAAGGTGAAGTTGATTTTGTTGGCGGTTGTATGGTTTGTCACAACAACGTTAAGCGTGACGTTGATTCTGAAGGTAACTCTTTAGACACTGGCGGATATGCAAAAAATACTATGCAAATGCTAGGGCATATTAATCACCAGAAGTTTGAAAAAGATTTTGCACCAGCGAATTGTTATACCTGTCATGCTGAACCTGTAATGAACACCAATATTGCTGGAAACGGTTGTACTGATTGTCACTCTGGCTCAAGCGCTAAAGTAGAAAACTTTTATGCTGCAAATGACGACTTTGATGTTCGTGAATTACATGCTAAAGCAGCAGGTATCACTGAGCGTAAAGAAATGCGTGAAAACTTCTACACTGAAACTTCAGCTGTTTACTATGACGCAACGTTAGAATTTACTGATCACAAAGATGTATCTTGGGTTGGTGGATATTGTGTTGACGTTAAACTGTTTGATAACTCTGGTGAAACTCCAGTTCAATTAAACATTGGCGAAATGTATGCAAGCCATGAAGTAACCTACGCTGGCGCTTATGTTAATGCTTACGATAATGAAACTGACTCAATTGTTGCCCGTGTAATTGGTCATGGCAGTGAAGGTTATGTTGAGCGTGAAGACGGTACTCGTTCAGTTTGTTATGGCCAGCTACTTAATGGCCCAGGTAGCGGATATGAAAACGCACATTTAACTACCAGCTCACGTGTTACTTTAGCTGACTCAAACTGGGAAGATAATGACGGTAAGTTTGGTGTTTCTTTCACTGGCTTCTCTGAAGTTGTAGACAACACGCTAACTGCAATCGATAAAGAGTTCTCACGTCGTCACAATGTTGATGCTGAAAGCTGTACAACTTGTCACACCAATGAAACTAACTACCACAAAAACGGTAGTTACAATAATGGTGGTGAATCTTGTATTGCATGTCACAACAATGGCCAAGACCGCCGTTCTAAAAACTCAGCACCAGGCTTTGGTCCAATGGTTCATAGCATGCACTGGGGTGTAGGTAGTTCAGCAATTACTGGTGAGCCTAACTCAGCGACTAGCTTAAATGCTGATAACTGTGTGTCTTGTCATACTGAAGTTGTTGATTTAACTGAAGTACCAAACCGTTACATGCTTTCTAAAGCATACAACGGTGGTACTTCAGGTGTGATGACTAGCCCAATTACTGCAAACTGTTTTGCTTGTCATAACTCAGATAGTGCATTGAGCCACATGACTCAAAATGGTGGTGAGCTAAATACACCTACTACTGCTGAATGGTACACACAACCTACCGCTGAATCTTGTTCAACTTGTCACGCTGAAGGTAAGTCTTTCGGTATCGATAAGTTCCATAACTTCGAGCGTTAATTATATTGATGGCTATCCATTATCACCCTAGCCAGATGATGAGATAGCGTTAATATAAACAATAAAAATGGGAGCCATTAGGCTCCCATTTTTTTATGTGTAAAAATCTTAAGTTAATTTAAACTCTGCTTATATGACTTTTTTATAGCTTGAGTTTGGTGATTTATTGGGGTGATAGATTATTTGTTATTATTAATTTTATTTCTGACGTTAATATTTTAATGGTTATTGTTAGTGTGAGTTTTTACTGTTGCTAATTATATAGCTATCAATACTTTGCAAGTGTTTTAATAGTAGTTGTGTTTAGCAGGCTTTTAATAGTGTCAATCTTTTCTTGTTATATTATTTTGTTCATCTTTCAGTCATAAAAATAATGGACCCTCTAGTGAGTATTTAAATTTACTCATAATTAATGGAGGCATGATGAAACGTTTTTATATATTAATATTATTTGCTTTTACAGCTGATACGCTAGCGATGGTTGGTTTTGAAGCTGGCAGAAATAATCTTCAACACTCAATTGTTATTGATTTAGCAAACAACCCTAATATCCATATTCGCCATGGAGCTGCAATTGATGGGCTTTATTATAACAATGCATTGGGACAAAAAATCTCGTTGGGAGGTACTGGGGGAACAAGTAATCAGCTTCCTATTCAAGCGTTAAAGAAACTGGTTATTTATGAAGGTGACTATCGTTGGGGCGGGCGACACATTGTAAAAATAATTGCCCATTATCAAAATGGCTTGGTGTTGTCTTATGGCAGTGTAAACTATGCCGACAATATCAAGGAGTACACACATTTTATAAAAGATAATGTGAAAAGCATTGAAGTGTCTTCGGAAGGTCGTTTTATTGACGGCTTAAAAGTTAATTATGCAAATGTTGATGAAAATACTTCGAACAATAAATCTTTCGAGTTTTTAGATATTAAGAAAGTGTCATCAAGCTATACCGGCGAAGACTTTCTTTATACCGTTATGCCGTACACTAATAAAATTGGTTTGCTTACTTATAATAGACAAAGCATGTTAAATGTTTCCATAAACCAATTAAATTATGAACGTTTAGAAATATTAGAGTGTGGGCCAAGTGATCAGTTTACTGCTCAGCCAGGAGTCTTTAACCATGAAGGTGAGTTGGGGTTTTCAGGATATGAAAGCACTGATGACTTTTGTCATATCGCCAGAAATAACGAGTTTAAATGGTTGGATGGAACGCATTTAGGTGTAAGCACTTGGTATTCAACTAGCCTTGACGGAGACATACAATGTTATTCAACTAATGGCCGAAATTGCCTATGGTTTCCTGACTATTCAAACAAGTTATCAATAAATACTACTCACTTAATTAATGAATTACGTAATAACTCACAAGGTTTGGCTCAATACCTAGACACTTATAATGAAGTCTATATCAGAATCACCAATAATGATTGGTTGCAAAAAGTTGTGTTACCTGACTCTGTATCTTTTGGTAAAAGAATGTCTGTGGATGTGGATTCTACCCGCTCAGTAAATGTGTATTTACCTACAGGGGAGAGTACTACTGTAGTTAATGGTCAGTTTTATAGTTGGATATATGTTGGAGGGAAATGGATTCAGGAAGGAAAAAACATTAACGATAATGTTGAATTTGTACAGCACGCCGAGCCACTAACGTGTGGTGAGCAGCATAGAGGCTTATACAGTTCAACGGGGTATGACGAAGCAGGACATTGGTGTCAAACCCTAGCGCAACCCAATGTAAGCCATAGCAAAAAAACACTACAAGCCATGATTGACTCAAAGTTAATTCATATAGATAGGCTGTTCAGTCAAATGCAGCATTATCAAATTCAGAAACTTGAACAAGATAACCGTTTTACATCTCGAATAAATATACTTCAAGCCCGAGTTAATGCTAAGAAGCCATTACAAAAGGCTTCGTGCGCTTTTGCTTGGTGGAATGTCCCTGCACTCATAACTTGTTCCATAATTACTAAAGAGCTTAATTCGCTGACTAAGGAATTGAATGCGTTAACCAAAGAAAAGGCGGATAAACACAGTGCAGTTAACATTAATATTGAGCGTGGGCGCAATACCCAGTGGCATCAATTACATAAGCTTTGGGCACAAGATGACGATAGTCATTTTTCTGCGCTAATTAAGGAAGAAAGCACCACCCTTGATGAGCTGATAAAAAACAAAGCCGCATATGAAAAAGATGCTCAACAAGCTTATGCAGACTATCAGCAAGCTATTCAACAATATATGCGTGATACTAATCCAGCCAATCTGTTTATTACTTCGTTAGAGGACCTTCCTATTGTAGGGCCTGAGATAAAGCATATTGTTGATTATGCTGAGCACCGCACTGCTAAAAATTTAAGAAAAATGCTACTGGGTATAGCGGGGCCGGTGGGCGAAAGCATTGAAGGCGATATAGAACTGCTTACCGGTGAAAGCGGGCTAGATTCAGGAGCAATTAAATTCTTAGCGCATGTGTTAGGTGATTTAAGTGATGATGACAGCATAGGAGAAGCACTAGAAGATATTGTCTCGGATGCGATTAATGACTTAGGTGATGAAGTAGTTGAAAGTCTTAGACAAGCTGATTTATGGCGAGATAATCCGTTAGAAGATAACTTTATAAAATCAGATTATCGAAATCTTGTTGATTTTCGTTCACAAATGGAGCGTATTGAATATGATTTTTGGAATGGTAGCAGCGAGCAAGAAATTAATGTTCAAAATGCATTAACTCCTACAGATTTTAATTACGTAAATTACATTCGCAATCCATTAAGTTATAGCCCTACTTCACTTATTGATATGGAATACGCTAGTGGAGGCAGTGCTTTTGAAAATAAACTAGCAGCGATATTTAGCCACGCATTTGGTCAAAATTATAGTCAGTTAATGACTCAGCAGGCCGCTTTTAGCAATTGGAAACAGTCACAAATTAACTTTGAGCTTTATAAAGTGTTAACCTCGCCTGCTTATTTCGAATCTCGTATCCCTTATTGGGTTGATTCTTCCATGATAGGCCAGCGACCTGCGGGATTTATTTATGATGACAATCATGCCTTTATTGTTATAAACCGTGATTTGGTTGCTGAAAGTGATGCTGATTTTCAGAAATTTTATTTTGAAGAACTCGGTCATATGCTCAATTGGTGGCGCTGTAAAATATTTGGGGTCAGTGTTAATTTATGTCAGGTAGCAGGAGATGCTGGGGCGCGTTTTAAAGATGCGGTATTAATTGATCAATCACAGCATGTGGGCGGGTTCGAGTCGTTATTGGCTGAATTACCGCAACATGGAGAGGTTGATATTAATACCATTAAATTTACCGATGATTCTTTTGCGACTTTGGAAGGTTGGCCTAGTTATTACACCATTAATGATCACATTGCAGCCGGTGGCAGTTTTTCCTGGTTAATGAGACTGGGGCTTGATGTAACCAGTGGCGAGTTTAAGTTTGTTAGTGATGAATTTGATTTAGAGGTCAGTATTACCGCACCCAAAGCGGCCATGAAAGGTAACCCTTGGGATAAGTCTGCCAATGGCTACTGTAAAACGGATACTGATACTGACTGTAATATGCCCACTATGTGGGTCTCGGTATCATTTCGTGATGCGTTAAAACTCTCTGTCGCCAAGCTGCCTCAAATCAAAGACAGTCAATTTGCTCAAGTGGGTTTTGATTTATCGCCAAGAATTGTCAGAAAACATGGAGGCAAACTGCCTTTTCAATTGAGTTCCGTTAATGGTACTGATTGGTCTTATAAAGGCGACTATTCTATCTATGCCAAAAAATTTACCGCTGGCTTAGAGGCCAAATTAGACTTGTGGAAAATGGGCCATGCGATCAGCAAGAATACCGCGAGTAAAATACATAAACCTGAGTTATCACTTAAAACAACGCCAGCTTCGGGCAGCTATTTAGTTGAAATTGCTACCCGTGATAAAGCAGACTTTACCGGCTGGTTAGCTGGAGACATAGCTTCAGCCGTATCAGGCTGTGCTGCAGGCTTTGCTATTGGCATAGTAGCTGAAGTTGACCCAGTGGTACTTTGCCATGGTTTTTCTTATTTAACGGAAACGGTAGAGTCAGCATTTCAAGGCTTAGATAAAAAACCAACAATGTTATTTGAAGCCGATGCAAACGTGACTTTGCCTGTGTCACTTGAATATAAATATGCTACCAGTGGAGAAAAGCTGACTCGTCGAGCCAGCTCAACGGCAGCTTCAGGCCGAGCGACATATAATGCAGATACCGACACCGCCGTTAGTACGATAAGTCAGCCGTCAAATGTGACCGCGGTAAATAATCCACAAATAACCTCTTTTAAAAATAAAGCCAGTCGGGCTTTCTCTAAGCTATCAAAAAGCAGTATTTCACCTGTTGCAGTATTTCGCTTTAGAGTGGGTTTTGGCTACGGAGAAAAAATTATTCAAAAAGGAGAGTATGCATTACCCGCAGCGATTGTGGAGGATTAGTGTAACCGAGTGTTCAGCAATTGATTAATGCCAACAAAAACCCCACTTGAATAGAGTGGGGTTTATTTTTTAATACAAAATAATATGCTTTAACCTCATTTGAGGTGACTTATTTTATAGTTTACTTATTCTTGCTTAAAATGCTGGTTTGAGGGGCTTTTTTAGCTTGCTTAACCGCGCGTTTTTCTTTTAAAGAAAGCTTAGGTTGTTTTTTAGCTTCTTTAGAGTTGTTACGTTCTTTGCTCATTTATTGCGCTCCCAAAAATAGTAGGATGAGATTGACACACAATTGACATATTTAAGTGTAAGTCTTTATCTGTAGCCTTACTTTACCTAAATTGTGGCTGCAGCATAGCATGGAATTTTTAATTTAAATCTAGTGTAGATATATAATATTTTCAGCTAACATTAGCATTATTTGTGCTATTCAAATGGCATAGATTTTGGCGGCTTAAAAGCTGCTACAATGCCTATGAAATGACATATTAAAAAGGAGCTTGAAGTGATTTGGCGCTCACTTAGATTTAAGCAATTAACCCCAGATGAACTGTATGAGATCGTTAAATTGCGGGTCGACGTTTTTGTGGTTGAGCAAAATTGCCCGTACCCTGAATTAGACGAAAAAGATCGACACAGTGATGCACTGCACTTAGTCGTAAATGACCGAGAAGGGCAACTTTTAGGCTACTGTCGAGTACTGCCACCGGGGTTAAGTTATCCGCAGGCTAGTATCGGACGCATTGTGGTGTCTGAAGATAATAGAGGCCAAGGTATTGCCCAGAAAATGGTGCAAGATGCCATTGCTAAATGCATTGCCAATTGGCCTGAAGCGGGCATACAAATAGGCGCGCAAGAACACCTCCAGAAGTTTTATCATCAGCTTGGCTTTTACAATAATTCTGAGGTTTACTTAGAGGATGATATTCCGCATATTGATATGATTTATCAAGCAAAATAGCAAATTTTCAGTGATTCTAATAAGGAAAGACCATGTCTGATTTTAGCATTAACAGTACTCAGCTCGTATGTGTGGCACAATTTGTCGCTAAACCAGGAAAGCGTGATGCATTAGTTGCTGCATTAGCGGCTTTAATACCTGATACTCGTCGTGAACATGGCTGTATTCGCTATGAGCTAAATGTGAGTTTAGAGGATGAAAACAAAGTGGCTTTTGTTGAAAAGTTTGTCAGCAAAGCAGCTTTTGATGAGCACTGTAGCAAGGCTGCTATTCAAGACTATTTTCATAATGTTATGCCTGAGTTGGTGGCATCACATCATGTAGAAGTCTTTAGTGAAGTGATTGCATAAAAAAAGGATTATTCCTTTTAGTTCGACATAAATTAATCCATAAAAACGCGAGTGATAACACTCGCGTTTTTTATTAGCTAAATGTGACTAAAAGCTTAGTGAGGTCTTAGGGTGATTTTGGGGCGCAAGTCAACCTCGCCATCTGGATGAATAACGGCAATATCATCTTGTTGAGACACTATAGCTAATGGCCCTTTTAGCGTTTGGCGCACAAAGCGTAAGCGGTAACCGAAACGGTTTAAGTCGTATAAGGCGACTTTTTGATCCGCCGTTAAATTCTCCCAATGCTGTTCGTTACTCAGTGGTGAATCGCGGCGCTCATTTATCTCATGTGCAACTTGGTTCATAATAAACGTTACCCGTATTTGTTATTGTTAATAAAAGGTTAACAAGCTAAATATAACAACAAATTTAGACTTTTAAACTTTTTTAACTAAAAAGTATTACCTTTCTGCTGGGACAGTACGAATTTTGTTTGATTTTCGATCATTTTTACAGCCTTTTTTGTGTGATTTTTGATCGGTTTCACAGGCATTATAAAGGAGCCGTAATGATTAAATATATAGAACCTGTGTTTCGTCCACCGTCTGAGTGGAAGTCGCTTATTCTACAAGTCACTAATGGCTGTAGCTGGAACCAATGTAGCTTTTGCGACATGTATACTCAGCCTCAGAAGCAGTTTAGAGCGCAAAAAATTGAAAAAATTGAACAAGATATTATTGCTGCGGCACAATCTGGAGTGCCTATAAGCCGGGTGTTTTTGGCTGATGGTGATGCCATGAGCTTGCCATTTAATCGCTTGAAAGCCATTTGTGAACTCATTAATACCCATTTACCCAGCGTGACTCGTATTAGTAGTTATTGTTTACCGCGCAATCTTTCTAATAAAACGGTTGAACAGTTGGCTGAATTGAATAACTTGGGGCTGTCGTTAATGTATGTCGGCTGTGAAAGCGGTGACAATGAAGTGCTGCAACGGATACAAAAAGGCGAAGATTATGCCTCTTCATTAGCTGCTCTACAAAAAATAAAACGTGCGGGAATGAAGTCGTCTGTGATGATATTAATGGGCTTAGGTGGGATTAGCTTATCTGAGCAACATGCCATAGCGTCTGCAAAGTTAATGAACGAGGCGCAACCTGAATATTTGTCAACCCTAGTGGTTACATTGCCGTTAGGCACTGAAAAAATGGATAAGGTATTTGATGGTAAGTTTCAACTTCCTGATCAACTTGGGTTGCTAACAGAAATGCAAACACTGTTAAGTCATCTTGAACTACAAAAAACCATTTTCCGCTCTGATCATGCTTCTAATTATTTAGTGTTAAAAGGTGTGCTAGGTAAAGATAAACCGCAATTACTGGCTCAAGTAAACCAAGCGCTGCAAGGGCTGGTTCCTTTAAGGCAAGAATGGCAACGCGGCTTATAATAGCCAACTTGAAAAAGTGCTCACTCTCTTCATACTATGAGTTAACGATTATAAAAATACAGGGAACCAACATGTTGTTGACCATGAAAAGTGGATTGAAAGTCATCTTATTGCTTGTTAGTGCGCTGTCTACAATGGCGCTTAATGCAGCCCCAACATCACAACCTGAAACTAAAGCCCCGTCTATAAACCCTAAATTAGCCGTATTTGCACCTTACCTTGGCACATGGGAAGCCGACTTTGCCGTGCCTGAAGGTAAATCACCTATGAAAGATGTGTCTTTGTGGGAGCGAGCGTTAAATGGTAATGCTATCCGCACCTTACACTCGATTAATGACGGAATGTATGGTGGTGAGTCGTTAATCTTTTTTGATAATAAAAAGCAACAGCTGGTATTTTATTATTTCACGACAGCAGAGTTTTTCACCCAAGGTACTATTGAAGTCATTGATGATAATACTTTTGTTGCTTATGAAGAGGTGTCTGGTAATGATGATGGCATTACCAAAGTGAAATCCACCAGTACCTTATTAGGCAATGAAATGTCAATTTCGACCAGTTACTTTAAAAAAGGTCAATGGACCACGCCTGAAAAGCGTACTTATAAACCCAGCAAGTTAGCGGTAAAATTTAAGTAACTTTAACTAATAATTCACTCATTAGCCGCAAACATAGCGATGGTTATCAAAGCATTATTGCCTAGCTATGTTTGCGTCAAAGTGTAAAAAGGGCATATTGATTTGTGTACAGCTAAGCAGCAAGTTAATACTCATCATCAATAAAAATCTGTTCAATTGTCAGGTTAAATAACCTGGCTGCTTTAAATGCCAATGGCAAACTAGGGTCAAATTTACCTTTTTCTATCGCATTAATGGTTTGGCGAGAGACATTCAATAATTCAGCAAGCTGTGCTTGGGTTAAGTCACGTTCTGCGCGTAATACTTTTAAACGATTATTCACTGATACTTCCTATTACCTAAAAAAATCCCAAACATATAAGTGAAACTCATGATGATCACCAAATGTGATATTTCAGCTTCATGGTTAATAATTCCAGTGCTGTGAAGGGTGGAGTAACTAATCCCCACAATCAAACCTACGCCTAAACATAGTGCCATGGCATTCAGCTGAATTTTTTGTTGAAGCTCATCAAGGCTATGCAAATGATGCTTGTTGGCCAGTAACATGCCTATGCCGACAACAAAATTTACTACGATAAAACTAATCGTTATTGCGGGGCTTTCTGTCCATAGTAATAAGCCGCCAAAGGTTGCAATGGCTAAAGATACGACCCAAGCAAGAGTCCATTTAGCGAGGCGTTTCGTACTGCTACAGCGTTGTTTTGTTAATGAGGGTCTTGTTGGTTCGCTCTGGTTCATCATTCACTCCTTGTTGATTTAAATCAAGCTAGCTTGGCATAAAGCATTGTTAGCTTGTCATTTGGTCAAGCTTACTTGACACTTATATTGGTCAAAAAAAGATCTTATGTCAAGTGTTGTTGACTTTTAATTCAACTTTAGAATGAAGATAGCAATCAAGGGTGATGAGAAAGTTTATATTAAAAAGCTAGGGGCTAAGCCCCTAGGTTGTTGGTAAGTTAGAGAATTATTGCTTGATATGCACTTCTTTAACAGGACAAGGTATGTTTATATTTGCCTGACTCAATGCCGCCATGATCAGTTGATTGGTTGTAAACTTGGTTTGAAAATATTGCGCGGTCGGAACCCAATAGCGTATGCCAATTTCAATACCTATAACATTGAATCCGTTGACTCCTACAAGCGGTGGTTGCTGATCATTTACTGCTTCAGATTGGGCTATGGCTTGTTGAATAATCGCGATAACTTCAGCAGTGTCGGATTGATATTCGATATTAATATTGTTTTCTACCAGCTTGTACTCAAATGAGTTATGTAGAATTTCACCAACAATATGTTTATTCGGTATGGTAATGCGTTCGCCTTCTTCATTTGTCAGTACCGTTAACCCAAGTTTTATTTCTTCAACCACGCCAGCCACACCTTTAATTTCAATGGTGTTACCAATCACAAAAGGTCGAGTTACAATAATGGTGACCCCAGCGGCATAATTAGACAGCATGCCTTGAATCGCTAAACCCGCTCCTAAAGATGCTGCACCAATAGCGGCCACCATTGGGGTGACACTAATACCTAATTTTCCAAGGCAGATCACCGCGACCATGACGATAATAATGATGCGAATTAAGTTAGACGTGAAATTACCTAAAGTGGCGTCAATATTATGTTTGGCAAATTGTTTTGTGACCAAATTAGCCACTTTGTTGGCGAGCCATAAACCCAGTAAAAATATCAGTATGGCGCCGACAAGTTGAAAACTGTATTGCACTAGAAATTCGGTGATGATGTTGTAAGCATTCTGCAGTTGTTCGAGTTCTTGATCTAAACTGGGTTGGTCCATGATATATCCCTATGATTACCAAATAGCGTACAAGATTAATGGTATTTTGTGAGCCACATCATAACAAGTTTAGGCTATATATAAAAAAGCTTATCTTGAAGTGATAATTCAGTTGTTTTTCATTTTAAGTTGTTAGCGTGCGGAACAAAATCTTGTTTTTTATTTTATTCTGGAGAATAAACATGCGATTCACCTCAATGGCTACAGGTCTAGTACTCTCTATTTTATCGTGCTCAGCATTTGCTGAAGATGCGGTTGTAAAAGAAGGCGATACGCTGGCGCCGATTACTTTACAAGATCAATTTGACAAGCCCTTAGTGGTTGATGGCGAAACCAAAGTATTGTTGTTTAGCAGTGATATGGACGGCGGCGAAGTGATTCAAGCTGCATTTGATGAAGTTGCAGAAAGTGATCGCCCTGCTAATTTAGCTTATGTTGCTGACATTAGTGGTATGCCGTCGCTAATTGCAAAATTTGTCGCGATTCCAAAAATGAAAGATTATTCTTTTGTACTAGGTTTAGATAAAGAAGGTGATGTATCTGCATTATTACCAACAAAAGAAAATCAGGCGACGATTATTAAGCTAGATAATCTAACCATTAAATCTATTACTTATGCTGAAGATGCTCAATCTTTAATGACACTATGGAAGTAGTTTAAAGCTAATATTGGCTTTGTTAATAGAGTATGAGGGCGCAGGCTCTCATATCTATTGTGTTCGTTTTTATCCGTTATCATCTTCTGTACCCACCTCCTTTTATGTTTTTCCTCCAGCGATATTGCTTAAATTGTCTATACTTATTTTACCTTGCAAATCGATGTATTTGCTTGGCATAAAAAATTGCAATAATTGAATAAAAATTCGTTGCATCTAAGCGAAAAATAGCGTCTACTTCGCATGTTTTTTAACGTTGCTAATTTGTGGCACAAACGTTAACCAAACTCGCAATGATTTTTAAATTGATTTTGCCCAACTATGAGGAGGCACTGGCCTAATGAGCCAATTTCAATCTATTGATGTAGCTGATTACTATGACAAAGACACTTTCGCGCGTATTGAAGCATTTGCGAAAGACAAACCAACGCCGTTTGTGGTCATTGATACCCAAATCATTTCAAAACAATATGATGATATGGTGAATAATTTTCCATTCGCAAATGTGTACTATGCGGTGAAAGCGAATCCAGCAAAAGAAATTTTAACCTTATTAAGAGACAAAGGTTCTAATTTTGATATTGCATCAATTTACGAATTAGAAATGGTCACGTCATTGGGCGTCAGTACTGACCGTGTGAGTTATGGTAACACCATTAAAAAACGTGCTGATGTACGCTCGTTCTATGAGCAAGGGGTACGTATGTTTGCTTCTGATTCTGAAGCCGATTTACGTATGATTGCTGAAGAAGCCCCAGGCGCTAAAGTGTATGTTCGTATTTTAACTGAAGGAACACATACGGCTGACTGGCCTTTATCTCGTAAGTTTGGCTGCCAAAATGAAATGGCTTACGACTTATTAGTATTGGCTAAAGAGTTAGGCTTACAACCTCATGGTATTTCGTTTCATGTGGGCTCACAGCAACGTGATATTGGCGCATGGGACTCAGCCATAGGTAAAGTGAAAACCATTTTTGATCGCTTAAAAGAAGAGCACGGTATTGTGCTTAAAATGATTAACTTGGGCGGTGGTTTTCCTGCTAATTACTTGGATAAAACCAACACATTAGGCACTTATGCGCAGCAAATTAAGCACTTTTTAGAAGAAGATTTTGGTGACGAACTACCCGAAATTATTTTAGAACCAGGTCGTTCATTGATTTCTAATGCCGGTGTCTTAGTGTCTGAAGTGGTGCTTATCTCACGTAAATCTCATACTGCTTTAGAGCGCTGGGTATTTACCGATGTGGGTAAGTTTTCGGGATTGATTGAAACCATGGACGAGGCGATTAAATTCCCTATTTACACTGACCGTAAAGGTGAGCTAGATAAATGTGTTATTGCCGGGCCAACCTGCGACAGTGCCGATATTATGTATGAACATTACAGCTATGGTTTACCAGTAGACTTAGCCATTGGTGACCGCATGTATTGGTTAACTGCGGGGGCGTATACTACCACCTATTCAGCGGTGTGTTTTAATGGTTTTCCTCCATTAAAAGATTACTATTTATAGTATTGATAAGCCTAAGATAACCACAATAAAGGACGCATTAAGCGTCCTTTATTTTTTAAATGATTGCTGGCTGTGGGCTAGGCCATTTCATTCTTTTTCAAGATATTAAAAATCTCTTCTTTTAAATGGAGTTTCTTAGATTTAAGTATTTTAACTTCAGGAGTGGTGTCGCTGCTGCTATGGGTTTCTAGTTGTTTGATTTCTTCATCTAATTGATTATGTTCGTCAAATTTTCTTAGAAAGTGGGCGTCAGTGGTTTTTAGTTTAGTGATTAAATCGCGATATTCTGGAAACATAGGTTCACTCCTGTGAGACAAATTTAAGGTTTAGGCTTACCGTTATTAAGTGGACTGAAATGGCTAACCTGTTCACTTCAACCTACGCTTTTGCGTCCTTAAAAAACATGACGTAAATCAAATTACATTAACTTTACACGATATTTTAATCTTGCTAATTGTTGTTTCGTCATTACCGTGAATATAAGGCTATTATTAAGGCTGCGGTTATGGTTTGAACGATAATGATCAAGCCTGTACGATCATTGATTTGTAACCAAAGCGTGAAAAAATTTTGACTTGAAAAATAATAGTGTGATCCAGTTAACCTTTTCTGAGACAATACTGCGATACAGTTTATAAAACACAGCGTTTTATTTTTGAAATAATTAAGGGGTTCAGCATGTCTGACGTATTTCACTTAGGTTTGACTAAAAAAATGTTAGCTGGTGCCACGTTGGCAATTGTTCCGGGCGATCCTGAGCGTGTTAAACGCATTGCTGAACTCATGGAAAACGCGACGTTTCTTGCGAGTCACCGTGAATATACTAGCTACTTAGCTTATGTAGACGGTAAACCAGTGGTGGTGTGTTCGACCGGTATTGGCGGCCCTTCAACTTCTATTGCGGTAGAAGAGTTAGCTCAACTAGGCATCACCACATTCTTACGTGTTGGAACGACTGGTGCGATTCAGCCACATGTGAATGTAGGTGATGTGATTGTGACACAAGCTTCTGTTCGCTTAGATGGGGCTAGCTTGCATTTTGCTCCTCTTGAGTTTCCAGCCGCGGCCAACTTTGAATGTACTACCGCATTAGTTGCAGCTTGTCGTGATGCTGGGGTAGAGCCCCATGTGGGTATAACGGCGTCGTCTGATACTTTCTATCCAGGTCAAGAACGATACGATACGGTTTCAGGCCGTGTTACTCAACGCTTTGTTGGTTCTATGAAAGAGTGGCAATCTATGGGCGTGTTAAATTACGAGATGGAATCAGCCACATTATTTACCATGTGTGCCACTCAAGGTTGGCGTGCAGCTTGTGTTGCAGGAGTTATTGTTAATCGTACCCAGCAAGAAATACCAGATGAAGCTACGATGAAGAAAACCGAAGTCAGTGCGGTGTCTATTGTTGTCGCAGCGGCTAAAAAGTTACTTAGCTAAATCCACTATTTCAGATTCATCACTACTTTAATCAACGCCTAATTATACAAATAATTAGGCGTTTTATTTTGCCCCATAAAAATCAAAATTCACTTTGCAATTACCTAGTGATAATGTATGGTTGACATAATATGTCATTTATATTGAATTAAAATAAATGATCAATAACGGTTTTTGGAGGGCATATGGAGCTTGAAAATCCGATAACAGTTTGGGTCTGCTTAGGCATTATTTTGATGCTGTCAGAAATAGTCATACCGGGTGGTATTGTTATTTTATTAGGCTCTGCCTGTTTAATTGTTGCAGGTGCATTAGGAGTAGGGATTATTGAAGGAATCGCCCAAAGCCTCACTCTATGGTTTATCAGTTCAATGGTATTGTTGCTCAGTTTTAGGCATATCACTCAGCGTTTAGCAGGGGGAGATGCCCATGTAGATAATACCGATGAAGAGCTGGACTTATATAATCAAATTGCCATTGTTAAAGCATCAATTGGCCCAGGGCAGCAAACTGGGCGTATTAGTTGTTTAGGTTCAGAATGGACAGCATTAGGAGATGGTTCAGAAATTCAAGTTGGCAGTAAGGTAAGGATTATTTGCCGCGATAACATAGCCTTAGTTGTTGAGCCTTTTAAGGAATAACCGAGTAAAACAAGGATACATTATGTTCACTTTTACGATAGTTTTTTTATTTGTCATTTTTATTTTATATAAGCTGATGTTAATTGTACCCATGCGTGAGGTACATGTTATTGAGCGTTTAGGTAAATTCAGAACCGTACTTCAGCCGGGTTTTCATTTTTTAGTGCCCTTTGTTGACCGTGTGGCTTATCGCCATGATACCCGTGAAGAAGTGCTTGATGTGCCTCCACAAAGTTGTATTTCTAAAGATAATACTCAGTTAGAAGTGGACGGTTTGGTGTACCTAAAAGTCATGGATGGCAAGTTAGCCAGTTACGGTATTGAGAATTACCGTAAAGCAGCGGTGAATTTAGCGCAAACCACCATGCGTTCTGAAATAGGTAAGTTAACCTTGTCGCAAACGTTTTCTGAGCGTGACAGTTTAAACGAGTCTATTGTTCGTGAAATTGACAAAGCGTCAGACCCGTGGGGAATTAAAGTCCTGCGTTATGAAATTAAAAACATCACTCCCTCACATCATGTTATTCATACCCTAGAAAAACAAATGGAAGCTGAGCGTCAAAAACGTGCTGAAATTACCCTAGCCAATGCTGAAAAAGCAGCGATGATTAATATGTCTGAAGGTGAGCGTCAAGAAGCGATTAACTTATCTGAAGGCCAAAAACAAAAACGTATTAACGAAGCGATTGGTACTGGCCAAGAGATTTCAATTATTGCCAATGCTAAAGCGGAAGGTATGGGCATGATTTGTCAGGCTTTAGCGGTAAATGGCGGTAATGACGCCATGAACATGCTGTTAAAAGAGCAGTTTATTGAGCAAGTGGGGGACATTTTGGCACAGTCGCAGGTGTCTGTTGTTCCTGCTGAAATGGCAAAACTAGAAGGGTTTTTTGAAGGAATGGAGCAAGTCACCAGCGCGGTGTCAAATACAGCTTCAACAGCAACCCCATCAGCAAAAGGAGCGCGATAATGATTAATGGTGTAGATACAGACATGATTGTTATGGGGATTTGGGGCTTCATTTTTGCCATCTTTGTAATGAAGCTATTTCAGTCAATTCGTTTAGTGCCGACTAAATCTGCTTATATTGTTGAGCGGTTAGGTAAATACCACAGCACCTTAGATGCAGGGTTTCATGCACTGGTGCCATTTATTGATAAAGTAGCTTACATTCATGATTTAAAAGAAGAAACCATTGATGTACCACCGCAAGAGTGTTTCTCAAGCGATGAAGTGAATGTAGAAGTGGATGGAGTGATTTATATTTCGGTTACTGATCCTGTTAAAGCGAGCTACGGTATTACTGACTATCGTTATGCTGCAATTCAATTGGCGCAAACTACAACTCGTTCGGTAATTGGTACCCTAGACCTTGACCGCACCTTTGAAGAGCGTGACTTAATTTCAGCTAAAGTGGTTGAAGTATTAGATGAAGCAGGCGCTTTATGGGGCATTCGAGTTCATCGTTATGAAATTAAAAATATCACCCCACCTGAAACCGTAAAAAACGCCATGGAAATGCAAGTGAATGCAGAGCGTGAACGCCGTGCATTATTAGCAAAAAGTGAAGGTGATAAGCAAAGTAAAATTAATCGCTCTGAAGGTGTGATGGCAGAAACCATTAACCGCTCAGAAGGTGAGATGCAGCGCCGCATTAATGAAGCAGAAGGTAAAGCGCAAGAGATTTTAACTCTTGCTAAAGCAACGTCTGAGTCTATTGAAAGGCTGGCTAAAGTTATTTCTGCAGAGGGTGGTCAAAGTGCATTGCGAATGCAGTTGGGCGAACAATACTTGAAGCAGTTAAATGGCTTAAGTAAACAAGACAGCCGCATTGTATTGCCGGGTAACTTAGTTAATTTTGAATACTGGATGGATAGTATTGGCTTAAAGGAAGACAAAAAGTAAAGCCAGTTGCAGTTTAACGTATCCAATAACAGTCAGATTTATCTGGCTGTTATTATTTGTGCTCAATGTGATTTATTAACCTAGAGATAAAATTAACACTGACCCCATATTTCAAAATTAACACTGACCCCATATTTCACAGTTAGCGTGTTAATTTTTAATATCTTATTTTAGCTTTTCTGCCGAGTTAAATGCTCAACAAACACTTTAGCTGCTGATGAAAAAGCATGGTCAACAGGGTAAATTAACGTTAAGTCGGTAAAGCCGGCACTCAATTCGGGTAATACATTAATAAGTTGGTTGTTTTCTACTGCTTCTTGAGCAATAACTTGTGGCAATAAAGTAATTCCCGCGCCACCTAAGCATAGGTTATATAAGGAGTTATAATCACTACATACTACTTTATGATTTGCTGAAATAGTATTTTGCTGAAAACGCCATTTTTCTTCAACTAACCCACTGGTACCTCTAAAGCCAAGCAATGATTGATATTGTAGGTCATTAAGGTTTTCAATCACTGAAGACTTCTCTAAATAGCCGGGGCTGGCATAGATTTTCCGTTCAAAGCTTAATAATTTTTTAGCGACAAACTGATTGTCTTGAATGTGGTTAATGTCGATGACTAAATCGAGTTCTAGTCGGCTTATATCTTTATAGCCTCCGGAAACCACTTCAATATCTAATTTTACTTGAGGGTAGGTATGAACAAAGCTCGCTATTTTATGATCAAGGATTTTGTCGACAAATGGCAGTAAACCAACACGGATACTACCTTGAACTTCGTTATAACGATTTTTGAATACCATAGCGGCATTTTTAAGCTGCTTCAATAATGGCGATATTTGTTCTAAGTACAGCTCACCAGAGGGGGTTAACGACATTGCTCGGGTGGTGCGGGTAAACAAAGGCGCACCTAACTGTTTTTCTAACTCAGCAATTCTTCTACTGACTAAGGCGCGACGGGTATTCAATGACTCTGCCGCTTTGGCAAAACTACCTTGTTCAGCTACCAGAATAAATAGCTCCAAATCATTGATATTCAAAATAATCCTATTCCTTAAAATTTCAGACGTTTCATAGTAGTTTTCGGGCCAAATTTTGTCAATTTAACTCAGTCACTCTGGGGTAGCTTGGTCAATAGTTGGTCACCTAGCATAGTCATTGCACTGTTGAGTATCAAGCTGACATTAATCTGCGTCTGTTCATCGCATCTCGGCGGCATTTGAGGATATAATGCCTGCAGATTTCTGGGAGGAAGAATGGACGTATCACGATTATTAGACGGCCTAAATGACAAGCAACGCGAAGCCGTAGGCGCACCTTTATCTAACATGCTAGTGCTGGCTGGCGCAGGCAGTGGTAAAACTAGGGTGTTAACCCATCGTATAGCTTGGTTAATGCAGGTTGAACAGCAAAGTCCATATTCTATTTTGGCGGTGACCTTTACCAATAAAGCTGCGGCTGAAATGCGTGAGCGTGTTGAAAAAGTGGTTGGCAGTAATATGGGGCGCATGTGGATTGGGACTTTCCATGGTTTAGCGCATCGTATACTACGTACTCATTTTCAAGATGCAAATTTACCGCAGAGCTTTCAAATTATTGATTCTGACGACCAATTAAGGCTGTTAAAGCGTATTCTAAAAAGCCTTAATTTAGATGATAAACAATATCCTCCTAGACAAGCTCAAGCTTATATTAACGGCAAAAAAGACCAAGGGTTACGCCCTAAGCATATTGATGCTGGTGGCTTTCCTATTGAACAAAACTTATTAAATATTTATAAAATTTACCAAGAGTCTTGTGACCGAGCCGGCTTGGTGGATTTTGCCGAAATTTTATTGCGCGCACACGAGTTATGGCTCAACAAGCCACATATTCTTAATCATTACCAAGACCGTTTCCGCCATATTTTGGTGGACGAATTTCAAGACACCAACGCCATTCAATATGCGTGGATCAGAGTATTAGCGGGTAATAGTGCTAATGTAATGATAGTGGGTGACGATGACCAATCTATTTATGGCTGGCGTGGCGCACAAATTGAAAACCTCCATCGTTTCTTAAAAGACTTTCCCGGTGCAGAAACCGTCAGGTTAGAACAAAACTATCGTTCTACTGGCAATATTTTGAAAGCATCAAATGATCTGATTGCCAATAACCCAGAACGTTTAGGTAAAAAACTGTGGACAGAAGATAAAGATGGCGAGCCGATTTCAGTCTATTGTGCGTTTAATGAAATGGACGAAGCTAAATTTATTGTTGGCCGCATAAATGATTGGCAAGACAAGGGCGGAAGCCTAAGTGATTGTGCCATTTTATATCGCTCAAATGCTCAGTCTCGTGTGCTAGAAGAAGCGTTATTACATCGGGGTTTAGCGTATCGTATTTATGGTGGCCTGCGCTTCTTCGAACGCCAAGAAATTAAAGATGCTATGGGGTATATGCGCCTCATTAATAATAAAGATGATGATGCGGCATTCGAGCGGGTGGTGAATACCCCAACCCGTGGTATTGGCGACCGTACACTTGAAATTATTCGCTCAACAGCAAGGCAACAGCAACTCACACTTTGGCAAGCTAGCTTGCGATTATTGGAAGAAAAAGTGTTAGCAGGACGAGCCGCTAATGCCGTACGTGGCTTTATGGATTTAATTATTAATATGCGTACAGATACCGCAGACATGCTGTTGTATCGTATGGCCGACAGCGTGATTAACCAGTCAGGTTTACGTGCTATGTATGAGGCTGAAAAAGGCGAAAAAGCCCAAGCTCGTATTGAAAACTTAAACGAACTGGTTACCGCAGCACGTAGTTTTGAAATGCCAGAAGAGCTTGAAGATATGGGCGAGCTAAATGCCTTTTTATCCCATGCGGCATTAGAAGCAGGTGAAGGGCAAGCAGATGCCTTTACCGATGCGGTGCAATTAATGACCTTGCATTCAGCCAAAGGGCTCGAGTTTCCAATGGTGTTTATGGCCGGGGTAGAAGAAGGTATTTTCCCTAGTAAAATGGCCCTTGATGAAGGTGATCGTTTAGATGAAGAACGCCGCCTTTGCTATGTGGGTATGACCCGCGCAATGCAAAAACTGTACATTAGCTATGCGGAATCTCGTCGTATTTATGGCCGTGAAGATTATGCTAGACCATCGCGATTTATTAATGAAATTCCACAAGAATATGTTGAGCAAATACGATTGCAGGCACAAGTGTCTCCCTCAATGAGCAGCCGTTTCCCTTCACGTACACCCGCGCCGAGTTTTTCACAAAGCTCAGCAAATACCACGGGTTTTAGTGTGGGGCAGCGAGTGAAGCATTTCAAATTTGCCGAAGGGGTAGTAACCAACTTTGAAGGCACCGGTGAGAAGGCCAGAATACAAGTTAACTTTCGAGATTTTGGCAGTAAGTGGCTGTTAGTCAGTTTAGCTAAACTGGAAGCCTGTTAGGCAAGGAGATTGGGGTGAAACAAAAATTACACGCTTATGCCCGATTAATGCGAATTGACCGCCCAATTGGAACCTTATTGCTACTATGGCCATGTTTAATGGCGCTATTTTTAGCAGCTAAAGGCATGCCAGATATAAAGGTGTTAATTATCTTTATTTTTGGGGTGGTGATTATGCGTGCCTGTGGTTGCATTATTAACGACTTTGCAGACCGAAAATTAGATGCCCATGTTGAGCGCACCAAAAGTAGACCATTAGTGTCAGGTGAAATTACCGTAAAACAGGCGCTGAGTTTGTTTGTGGTATTAGCTTTAGTGGCATTTTCGTTAGTCTTATTGTTAAACCCTTTAGTGGTGCAATTGTCGGTTGTTGGTATTATTTTGACCATTATGTATCCGTTTATGAAACGGGTAACAAATATGCCGCAAATGTTTTTGGGCGTGGTGTGGAGTTGGTCAATCCCAATGGCCTATGCGGCGCAATTAGGCACGGTACCGGTAGACGCCTGGTGGTTATTTATGGCTAACTGGTGTTGGACCGTGGCCTACGACACCATGTATGCCATGGTGGACAGAGATGATGATTTAAAAGTCGGTATTAAGTCGACAGCCATTTTATTTGGTCGCTTCGACCGACAATGGATTGCTGCATTTCAAATAGCGGCGCTGTGCTGTTTTATTATGGCTGGACTCAGTGCCGACAGAGGAATGGTTTATGCCCTTGGCATAATCACTTTTGTGGGTTTTAGCTCATATCAACAAACACTTATTTATGGCCGAGAGCGTGCCACCTGTTTTAAAGCTTTTTTAAATAATAATTGGGCAGGAATGATTTTGTTTACCACTTTAGCCATGGATTTTTTGGTAAAAGCCTGATTTAGCTTTTATGCAAGGGGAGGGGATTTGCTTATTCCCTTCACCTCCTAACAGCTTTGTTGTTATTGGTTTTAGTTGAATAAGTCTTAATTTGAAATGTCAGGTTTGACTAATAGATCTTAATCAAATCTGAGCGTCTCTTATGTGACAACCAATCTTGGTTGTTCAGACCAACGGTGCGACCTAAACAAATAAAATTAATAATTGGACGTTTAAGCAACTCATTTCAGGACAGAAACGTTTTAGACTACGAATTTTATACTTCATTTATATTGGATCTTTTTCTGAAGTCCATTACGTCAATTTAACCAATTGCCTGCCGCAGGCCTATCGTGTAAGCACGACCGTGACACGCTGCACTCTTTATATAAATCAAAAGGTCCCTGAAAGCTCGGCCATGACGAATAACATCCATGTTAAACAGCCAGTTCAGCATCCATGCCTCTCGCTCAAAGCGTTTCACACCGTGAAACTTCGCCATGTCATGGTCAAATTTGTTCCAGACAAATTTTGACATTCCCACCATCCATGGTGGTCAGTAGTCACCGCCGCGCTTACACCTGAAATTTTCGCCTCTTCGATTTGACCTTATTTACATCTAATTAGACGTAAAAACTTTCAGATTCAATGTGAATTGAGGGCATCGAGAAAAGTTCGTGAGTCTTGGCATGGATGCCACGCTAGCTTACGTTAGGCCACGGTCACTCCTTGGCATCCCTGCCACCGTGACATTTGTAAATCCATTTACTTCAGATACCTATCGGAAGCGTTAGAGAGATTTTGTATTAGCCGACAATGACCGAAAGCAGATACCTACGAAGTTAAAAGCTGGATTAATCCCCATCGAAAATTATGCGTTTTTCAGCATTTTTCGCCTGGGGCGCTGAGGGTTTCCAAAGGGGCGCAAGCGTTTTGCCCCTTTGGTCTGGTGTGGGCGAAGCGCCACGACGTTAGTGGCCGCAGGCCATAGCCTCATACTAATCAATTGCCTGTCGCAGACCTTTGTGCAGATAATCCAGCTAGACGCCGCAAGCACTTCCCTGTGGGCTTAACCAAAACATCCATGTTTTGGATACTCGCTGGCTCATCTGCACCTTGATTATTGTCTCTTCGATTTGACCTTGTTTGTTTCTACTAATCTAAAAACCAAAAGCATGAAATTTTATTGATGACTTCATTTGAATTGAGGGCATCGAGAAAAGGTCACAGCAGGCCATATTCAAACTTGTTTTGGGGCATGTTTGGGTAAAGGTGGTGGCTTGTTTGTGTTTGGCTTTAATGAGTTATTATCTTTTAGCAGGTTGGAGTGAGCTAGTTGCCATTGTTGTGGCTAGTATTATTGGCTATACGTTGATGGGGATTGTGGCTAATCATAGGTTGTCTCGATATTATTCATTATATATTTTGCGAAAAAAGTTAATTATTAATAATGCCTTATGGGGATTTTTGGTTGTAGATTTAGCGAATATTGAACACATTACTAAGATTGATAAAAAACTTGATGACCATGATAAGCCGCAACAGAATAACATTTTGACTATAGGTAATGGCGATGCCAATATTTTTATCAGTTTTCATGCTGATGTTGTTTATCATGGCGCAATGGGGCAATTACCTGAGCCTATTTCTCAAGTGTATTTGTCGGTTGATAAGCCAGCACAATTTATAGAAAAGGTTAATCTGGTTCGAGTTGCGGATTAAGTTAATAAAAAATGCGCAATGGAGCCATTGCGCATGTTAAGTTTAAGACGATTAATAAAAGGGTTATTTAGTCTTTAACTAATTTATCTAGCTCGGCAGGGCGATAATAAACCGATTTTAATACCTTACCTTTACGTACTGTTTTACCCGCCATTTCAACGTCTTTAGCGCACTTTGCAATTAAAAAATCGCCTTTTACACTACCAACAATTTCAACCCCTTGAGTGGCGTAATGGGCAATGGTTTCGTCTAGTTCTTGTTGGTTGCGGCACACTTTGCTCATGTTGCTTGAATGCACTTCATCCCAACATTCAATAAAGTTAATTTCACGGTTTTTAGCGACATTTAAAAGCAAATCAATCAAATAGCTAATTTCAATGCGATCGCTTACCTTTGATGCGCCTAAATGTACTAATCGGCCCATTAATACATAAACAGAATCGACGATGGCATCGGCTTGCTCAATACGAGAGTCCGCTTCAGCCAACTCGGTCATCTCTTCAATAATAAGCGATGTGTGCAAAGTGTCAGCTTGTGAGTCTAAGCTCTCTGGCAATTCAACAGGTAAATCGAATGTGCTGCGAAACTCAAAAATATCGCGATACAGGTGGTCGTATATGGGTTGGGTTAATTGAGTTAGTTGCATGGAGAACCTTTTAATAAATGAATCGTAATTCAGCGTTAATGTATTGATTTATTTTGTTATTAACCAAAAGTGTTACGTAAACCTTTGGCTTTTTCAGCGTGCTGCTGAATGGTTAATGCTGATGATTCTATCACATTTATATTGGTGATATTGCCTTCCGCTAATTCACTAATTTGATGAATGTTTTGGTTCATCTCGGTGGTGACCATTTTTTGTTGTTCCGTCGCTACGGCATTTTGCTGAGTGAGTTGCTGTATTTCACTCATATTCTGATAAACCTGTTCAAACTTTTCTGCAGCGACTGATGTGTCATCTGCACATTGCTTAGCTTGTTGTTGGCTGGTTTGCATTTGAATGGACCAGTCGTGAAGCATGTTATGCATTGATTGGACACTTTTAGAGATCAAGTCTGTAGAAAGCTGAGTTCGACTAGAAAGTGCTCTCACTTCATCGGCAACAACAGCAAACCCGCGGCCCTGTTCTCCTGCGCGTGCAGCTTCAATGGCGGCATTCAGTGCAAGCAAGTTAGTTTGTTCAGCAATACCATTAATTTCTAACATGGCTTTTGACACATTTTCAGCTTCTTCGTTTAGACGATGAGAGTTTTCAGCCGCCACGGTAACAGACTGATTCAACTTTTCAATTTGCTGACGATTAGCTTGCATAGTGGTGCGATTATCAATGCAAATCTGCTGGGCTTGTTCGACATAGTTGGAAGTATCAAGGGCGTGTTGAGCCATATCGGCCACGGTATTATTCATTTGCTCAATTGCCGTGGCTATTTGATTGATTTGATCTTTTTGTTTCTCAATATTGTAAGTCGCATGTTGAGCCGAATCGACTAAGTTCACAGCAATACTATCTAAGTTGTTACCTTGATCTTGTGTTCGCCCCAGTACCGCCTGCATGCGTGCTTGGTTCATGATAAATTGAAAATCGAGCACTGAACTGCTGTAGTTACCGCAATAAACCAGACGACTGACCGAGTCATACTGTTGTTGTAGTGCATTAATTTTTTCAGGAATAGTGAATAACTCTTGCCTGAATAAGTAACCTAAAGCGCCTGCACTGAGCACAATGGCGAGAGTGATATATAGGCTTGAGGTAAGCGCAGTGCCAAGTAGTAAAGCTATTAATATCAATGAACTGATGATTTTTTTCTGAGTAAATTCAAGCGGTGTTTTCAGTTGCGTCCCTTGGTTTATTTTGGCGTATAAACTGGCGGCTCTGGAAATATATTCTGGTTTAGCTTTTATTCTAACAGATTGATAACCAACTATTTTCCCTTGCTCATATAAGGGTGATACAAATGCATCTACCCAGTAATAGCTGCCATCTTTGCATCTATTTTTAACAATCCCACGCCATGACTCGCCTGCTTTGAGTTTATCCCAAAGCTCTTTAAATGCGGCGGCAGGCATATCGGGATGACGAACAAGATTATGGTTATGGGTAATGAGTTCTTGCTCAGAAAAACCTGATATACGAATAAAGGTAGGGTTTGCGTAGGTAATAATGCCTCTAGTATCAGTGATAGAGACGAGTTCGTCTCCGTCCCTGAGCTCAACTTCCTTATTGATGGTGGGCTTATTTCTCATAGGGGTATCCGCTATTTTTATTGTAAATTATGATCGATTTATGAATATCTCTCATTTTAGACTATAAGTTGATTTTGTTCACGATTTTGATGATTTTCAGCATTAACTGAATAAAAAAAACCGGCTCAGTAGCCGGCTTTTTAGGTTCGATTATTTGACGTCGCTAGCGCTATTTTATAAATGCGAAAGCATCGCCATAAAGGTGAGCTTCTTCAATGCCCATTTCTCGGAAGATTTCACGCGCGGCACCTACCATATCGAAACGACCTGCAATATAAACGTCGTAACCATTTAAGCTGATAAAATCTTGTTTAATTTGCGCTAATAAATTTGCCTGTTTACCTTGCCAGTCATCGGTAGCTTGTTCAATTACAGGAATAAATTCTAACCAGTCATGTTGCTCATGCCATTTTTTGGCGATGTCTTGGTAATACATGGCGGCTTCTGTACGACAGCCCCAATAAAGCTGGGTTTTAACCGTTTCGCCAATGGCAATTTGGTGCTCTACGATACTTTTGATATATGAAAACCCGGTACCGCCAGCGATAAGAATGCGCGGTCTGACACTATCTTGCCTAAAATAAGCTTCACCTGCTGGGGCTTCGATATCAATATGAGTATTGGTTTTTAGGCGTTCAACCACTTGCATTGGATAGCTTTCGCTGACCGCCGCACCAATGTGTAATTCTATGGTTTCAGCATTCGGTGCACTTGCAATTGAAAAGGGACGCTTGTCTTTTTCACCCATGACAACGCAAAGGTATTGACCAGCTTTGAAGTCAAAGCGGGTTTCTGGTTTTAGAATAACTTGGTATACCGCGTCGTTAAACGGCGTGATTTTCTCTATCTGACAACGAATGGTTTTCATCTAACGTCCTTTAATCCCTTTCTTTGAAGGTGCTTTTCATATGCGGGTAATCAGTTTGATAGCGGCTTAGTTTACGCTATAGCGTAGGTTGGCCATCAATACCTAACTGATCCCAAATTTGATCAACTTTCTGTTTTACTTTTTCATCCATCACAATAGGGGTTCCCCATTCACGATCGGTTTCACCTGGCCATTTGTTGGTGGCGTCTAGCCCCATTTTCGACCCAAGACCTGCAACGGGGGAGGCAAAATCTAAATAATCAATGGGCGTGTTATCTATCATAACCGTATCGCGAGTTGGGTCCATACGGGTGGTTATGGCCCAAATAACATCTTGCCAGTCTCGGCAATTTACATCTTCATCTACAATCACAATAAACTTGGTATACATAAATTGTCGCAAGAATGACCATGCGCCCATCATGACCCGTTTAGCATGGCCTGGATATTGTTTACGTATTGAAATAACCGCCATTCGGTATGAGCAACCCTCCGGTGGTAGATAAAAATCAATAATTTCAGGGTATTGCTTGCGTAAAATAGGCACAAATACTTCATTTAGTGCCACACCAAGCATTGCTGGCTCATCAGGGGGTCTGCCGGTATAGGTGCTATGGTAAATAGCATCTTTACGCTGAGTGATATGGGTGACGGTGAAAACAGGGAATGAGTCTGTTTCATTATAATAACCTGTATGGTCACCATATGGCCCTTCTTCCGCCATTTCATCTGGGGCGATATAGCCTTCTAAAATAATTTCGCTGGTGGCAGGCACTTCAAGGTCACAGCTGATGGCTTTGCAAACTTCGGTGCGTTCACCGCGAAGTAACCCAGCAAATGCATACTCACTCATTGAGTCTGGTACTGGCGTTACTGCACCTAAAATAGTGACAGGATCACTGCCTAGTGCGACAACAACAGGGTAGTTTTCGCCTGGGTGTTTTTCTTTAAAGTCTTTAAAGTCTAACGCGCCGCCACGGTGATCTAACCAACGCATGATCAGCTTATTTTTTGATAATAGTTGTTGACGATAAATGCCGAGGTTTTGTCTTTTTTGACGAGGGCCTTTAGTGATGGTTAGTCCCCATGTCACTAGAGGCGCGACATCCCCCGGCCAACAATGTTGAATAGGCAGTTTGGTTAGGTCAACGTCTTCGCCAGAGGTAATCACTTGCTGACAAGGTGCATTGCGTACCGTTTTAGGGGGCATGTTTAATGCTTGCTTAAACATGGGGATTTTAGCAATTGCGTCTTTAAAGCCTCGTGGTGGTTCAGGCTCTTTTAAAAAAGCTAATAACTCGCCGACATCTCGTAATGCGATAGGGTCATCTTTGCCTAATGCCATTGCCACGCGTTTTGGGGTGCCAAACAAATTGGCTAAGACAGGCATGGTATGGTTTGTGGGGTTTTCAAATAATAATGCTGGCCCGCCAGAACGTAAAACTCTGTCAGCAATTTCGGTCATTTCAAGATTGGGATCAACTGGATGCGTAATACGTTTGAGCTCGCCATTTGCTTCTAGATGCTCAATAAAGCTACGTAAATCCTTGAAACTCATATTCACCGCCACTAAATGAAAATTAGATGTGGCGCGCACTATAGCATTTTTATAATTGGGGGTTAAGCCATTAATATGGCTTAACCCCGTTATCGGTGTAAACTGGTAAAGTCGGCATGAATCCTGAAGTGAGGCAAGCATGAGAAAGTTAATTATTGCACTATTATCGGCTAGTTTTTTAGTATTTTTTTGCAACTATGCCAACGCTCAAGCGCCTTTACGGTTAGAGCACCTTGATGCCAATGCATCGGCATCACAGGCTAATCGGCACTTGCAACATAAGCCGCAACATAAACCACATCATAAACCCCATCATAGGCCTGACCGTTTTAATCATCGTGATCCTTGGCGCTGGGGGATTGGGTGGAATAATCATTGGGGGCCAAGTGTTGGCATTGGCTGGGGTAACTATTCTAGGTGGGGTAGCCGCTGGGGTTGGCGTGACCCTTGGTATTACGGTAACCGATATCGTTACCGTAATAGTGGTTATTATGATTACCCTAGACGACCTGCCAAAGTTGAGCCTGTAGCGGTGCAACCGGTTCAAAGAACCACCACATCTATTAGCTATGACACAGGCATTAAAAGCTTGCCAGAAAATGCTCGGGCGTTTCAACAAGATGGCAAAATAGTGTATGAATGGAACGGTAAAGTTTATCGTTATGATTGGGCAACAGAAAACTATGTGGTGCTTGATGAATGATGCATGTTTACAAAGCTTTTGATGAAGTGATCAAGATAATTGATTAAAAAAATAGTACTCCGTTTTTGGGTCATTTTTTGCAATATACATGGCGGTGTCAGCTGCAGTTATTAAGCTGCTACTGATTTTTCCATCAGCTGGGAACAGACTAACCCCAATACTTGATCCTACATTAACTTTTTCATTATCAATATTAATAGGTTGTTTGATGGTGTCTATAATCTCATTTATTTTTGCAATAATATCATCTGTTTGTTCGATGTAATCTAACCATATTACAAATTCATCGCCGCCAAACCGGCCAACAATATCGCTACTTCTAAGTGTGGATTTAAGTCGTTGGGCAACGGTTTTAATCACTTCGTCACCAGTATGATGACCTAAGGTATCGTTGATGATTTTAAATTTGTTTAAATCAATAAATAGCAATGCAGCATGTTCATTTCTTCTGCTGGCTCTGGTAATTGCAATTTCTATTTGTTTGATAAATGCCCGTCGATTATAAATTGATGTGAGCTCATCATGTTCTGCTAAATAAGTGAGTTGAACTTGTTGTTCGGTTAATTTTTGGGTTTGTTTCTCTACCTCTAGTTTTAACTGATCTTTTCTTATGGTGATATTTTGTAGAGAGGTTTTCATCATATTGAAGTTGTTAACCATATCCGCAAATTCATCTTGCTGAGGGTACTGAATACGGCTTTCTAGATCACCTTTAGCCAATTGTTTCATGCCTTTGTTGAGAGAGGTCATCCCTTGTTTAAATCTTAACAACGTAATAGATGACCACAAGGTGACGACAATAGAAAGTATGAGTACCACGATGGATATTGATATTAACAACGACTGTTGCGTTTTTTTGGCTTTAGTAATGGTGACCTGCTGTAGACGCAACATGTATTCTGTCATTGTTTCAAGATTCATGCTGTATTTTGATTTAAGTAATCGTTGAGATGACAATTGGATATCTTGAGGCACTTTTAGCGGAATAATTTGAGTATTAAACAGCATTCTAATGTTGGTATTTAATCGGGTTAGATTGTCTAAGATTTCTTTTTGTTCGATATCCCAGTCGATATTTTGTGTTAGCTGTTGTGCCAACCTAGCCTGCCTGTCATTTAATTCTTCGAGACTTAAATTATCTGAGTATTCCTCGTAGAGCCATAAATGGCTTCTTAGGGTATCAATGGCGAGTTGAATCTTCATGGAATGAGTCAATTGTTGATAAATTTTTTGCTGGTATGTATGAGAGCGATATAACGCTTCACCCACTGTAATCGTCAGCAATGCAGATAAAAATGCAGTCAGTTTTAATCGGGTCGACAGTGTCATTAATCTCTGCCCTGATATTGTGCCATAGCGGACTCAAATAATTGTTTATCAATGATGGTTCTAATATCAATCCGGTTATCTTTTGGCACTAGGTTTTTGTCGATTGCCCATTGTGTTTGTAGTTGAATACTGGAAACAAATGCGTTACCTAGCGACAACCTAAAGGAGTAATCTTGCCATAAGTAACTTAATTGTTTCCGCTTCATATTTAATGCTTTACTGGTGATCGCTTGTGCCTGTTCAGGGTGGGTGATAATAAAGTTCTCAGCGTCACGAAGTGCGTGCAATATTCGTTGTTTTTGTGAGGCGTTAAATTCAGATTGCTTTAACCCAAGTAGATTAAATGACAGATTATACAACCCTTTAGTATTCATAATGGGTGCGGTATTGAGCTGCTGCTGTTGTAAATAATAAGCAAAAGGCTCCCATACTGAAATGATATCGACTTCAGCGTTGATAATGGCAGGAACAAGTTGATTGGGTGCTAAATAAACTTTTTCTATTTGGATGTTTGTTTGGTGATAAAGCATTAATAAGCTATCGAAAAAAAACTCACTGGCACTGCCTTTTACAATGCCCACTTTAGCACCTTCAATTTGACTAATATGTTGAAACTTTTCAGGCGATAAGGTTAGTAGTTTTACGTCATTATCTGATTCTACAAAGCTGGCTAGCACCGATAAATTATCATGATAAAAACTATTGAACATAATGACGGTTTCTGACGTGGTAGCAAAGTCGACATTTCCCTCAATCAATTCTTCAAAGCATTTGACCCCACCTTCTTCAAGCACTAAATCAATGTTTAACCCATTACGATTAAAAAAGCCTTGTTGCTCAGCAACAAAAAATGGCGCAGATAAGGGTGTTTTAGATACTGCAATTTTTATTAATGGCTGTGACGATGCCTCAACGGGAGTGTCGATATTTGGCTGGCAAGCGATGATAATTGTGACACTAATAACTAATAATATCGCGGGTAGTTTCATGCTTCGTCATTCATTTGGCTGGTTATTTAAGTGTAGTATCGAATTTGAATTTTGCTACAAAGCTGATTAAAAATAGTTGCTTATGCAAATTTGTCCAGTTATTAGATATATCCTCTTACGAGGACGGTATGTGGTTATAGGAAAAAAATAGAAAGTGGCAAGGGCATTTGTGCGTCACTATTCGGTTCTAGCGCCATATTATTATGTGTGGTTGTTGTTTGCATTAATATATCCCGTTATTGGGGGGTAACAAAATATATCCAAACACCCTTGCCGAAACTGTTTTATGCCGTCTGTTGTTTGTGTAACCTGCATTTAGTTAAGTTGTTGGTTTAACCATGGTTTATTTTATATAAAGTAGCAAGGGCGTTTGTGCGTCACTATTCGGCTCTAGCGCCATATTATTATGTGTGGTTGTTGTTTGCGTTATATATTCTGCTACTGGGGGATAACGAATATATCCAAACACCCTTGCTGAAACTGTTTTATGCCGTGGAACCTGTTATTTGGTTAAGTTGTTGGTTTAACCATGGTTAATTAAATATAAAGTAGCAAGGGCGCTTGTGCGTCACTATTCGGCTCTAGCGCCATATTATTATGTGTGGTTGTTGTTTGCGTTATATATCCTGCTACTGGGGGATAGCTGAATATATCCAAACACCCTTGCTGAAACTGGTTATGCAATCATTTGCAGTTGTTTATTTAAATCTTGAATCTGCAATTGCAATGCGGCAATTTGATCAGCAATTTGCACTTTTTTCTGCTGAGTAGGCTCTTCAGTGACCTTTACCCATTGGTAAACGGTGCGTGAAGCAATACCATACTCTTTAGCCACTTCAGACAGTAGGCGTCTTTTGCTTTTAACTTGGCTGACAACTTCATTAATCAAGCTATCAGAGTAGCGATTATTTATACTGTTTTTCATCGTCTTTTTCTCTACATACATTGTCTAATACCAATGAAACTACGTTAGTGGTTGTCAACTTCCCATTGACTAAAACCAATATGCGATAAAAATAAATATTGTTGATGAATACGTTGGGGGATGTTGCTGGTCCATTCCAAGCTGTTTATTAACGCCGCTTTTATGGTTGTGATTGATAATGCTTTAACTGACATATTCATATCTCCTGACAACATATCCTAAACAACAGAAGTAGTTTAATTTTCGAACTACCTCTTAGTGGGTATGTGTTTATATATGGAAAGAGTGTGCCAAGTTTTGATTTTTTTAAAATCATTTAAATTCAATGGTTTATGCTTTTTAGTTGTTTTGGGGAAATGTTGCTGTGATTCAGTTTGGTGCAATTGCACTAATTTGAAACGTGAAAGTTATTCTGGGAGTGTAGATTTAAGCGGGGAGTTTTTGGCTAAAAAAGCGGGTTAATGCGTTAACATTGTTCATCAAATTTTGCATTAATCAGCGCGCATACCGCTTCAAGTGCCGCTTCAGCATCAGGCCCTTCAGCGCTGATATCTATGGTTTTACCAATACCACTTTCTAACATAAGTAGGCCTAATACACTGGCGGCATTTGCCTGTTTACTGCCTTGTTCTAAGGTAATATTGGCATCAAATTGGGTGGCAAGTACTGCTAATTTAGATGCCGCTCTGGCATGAAGCCCAAGTTTGTTAGAAATAGTCACTTGTCGTTGAATTGCTGTCATATGGGCTTCTTTAATTAATAAGGTTATTTTTTAGCGAGTTCTCTGTGTCTTGCATTGACGGTATGCTTTTTGTCTGCGCCTAAACGTTTAGCCAGTTGGTCAGCTATATATACCGAACGATGTTGGCCGCCAGTACAGCCAATGGCGATTGTAAGATAGCTACGATTATTACGCTCTAAATGTGGCATCCAGGTTTCAAATAAATTTTCAATTTGCCAAATAAACTTATTTACTAAAGGCTGTTTACCCAGAAACTCTTGTACCGGTTCTTCTAAACCCGTGTGCGGGCGTAATTCAACTTCCCAATGAGGATTAGGTAAAAACCTAACGTCAAACATAAAGTCGGCTTCAGTGGGCATACCATGTTTAAACCCAAACGATTCGATATTAATCACTAATTCTTTATCGACGCTGCCCATTAAGATTTCACGTACTTGATCGCTTAACTCATAAATGTTGAGTGCAGAAGTGTCAATGTAGTGGTCAACCATATTGGCGATGGGCTCAAGTAATTCCCCTTCAAGTTTGATGGCTTCTTGGAGTGAAATTTGATTTTTAGATAAAGGGTGAAGACGACGAGTTTCGCTATAGCGTTTGAGTAATACTTTGTCAGATGAATTTAAGAAAAAACTACTGATGCTAGTCTCTTTACCAAGCTTAGATAGCTGGTCTTTAAGCACTTGCCCTTGATTCTCAATGTTGCGTACATCGACACTGATGGCAATTTGATCACGACTGTCTTTAAGTTGATCCAATAAAGTACCAATGAGTGCTACAGGTAAATTATCGACACAGTAATAGCCTAAATCTTCTAACACCCTAAGTGCCACTGACTTTCCTGAGCCTGAACGACCTGATACGATGACGAGTTTCATGTAGTGATAACCTGGTAAAGTTCTTTAGAATCAGTTGTTTTACGCAACTGCTTTAGAATTTTTTTATCTGATAGTTTTTCAGCCATCGATGATAGCGTGCTCAGATGTTGTTGGCATTGCTCTGCAGGTACCAATAAGGCAAACAGCAGGTCAACGGGTTGTTTGTCAATGGCATCAAATGAAATCGGCTCTTCGCATTTTATAAAAATGGCAATGGGCTGATCAATATTCATTAATCTTCCATGTGGTATCGCAATGCCACACCCAATTCCTGTACTGCCCATTTTTTCTCTAGCGATTAAGCTTTCAAAAATCTCTTGTGATGAGAGGGGTGGGTACTGGGCTGCAGCGAGATCGCTGATAAGCTCCAGTACTTTTTTCTTGCTGCCCGGTGTCGCACAGGAAGTACATTCCGGCTGCAGGATGGTACTAAGTTCCATCATTAATGCTTAGCTTGCTTCTCTTTATGTTTTATTACCTGACGGTCAAGTTTATCTATCAGGGCGTCTATGGCGTGATACATGTCTGAATTTTCAGCTGTGGCGAAAATTTCTGTACCGCTTACATGAAGCTTTGCTTCAGCTTTTTGTTGCTGTTTTTCAACATTTAGCACCACATGGACATTATTGATCTGATCGAAATGTCGTTCAAGCTTTGTGAACTTGGTCGAGACATATTCTCTAATGGCTTGAGTAATTTCTAAATGATGTCCTTTGATATTTATTTGCATACTTATCCTCCATTTGCCTGTGTAGGTTATAAACTCTTACGTTGGTTTGAGGGCGGGATCATCATCGCTTCGCGATATTTTGCGATTGTACGACGTGCAACATTAATCCCTTGTTCGGCCAACAGCGTGGCCATTTTACTGTCACTTAATGGTTTTTTGGGGTTTTCTGCCGCAACCAGTTTTTTGATGAAAGCTCTGATTGCAGTTGATGAGCATTCTCCGCCATCATCAGTACTCACATGGCTAGAGAAGAAATATTTTAGTTCGAATAAACCACGTGGCGTATGCATGTATTTTTGGGTAGTGACCCGCGAAATTGTCGATTCATGCATATCGACTGCTTCAGCAATGTCGTTTAATACCATAGGCTTCATGGCTTCTTCGCCGTATTCGAAAAATCCCTGTTGGAACTGCACAATACAATTAGATACTTTAAGCAAGGTGTCGTTACGACTTTCTAAGCTTTTAATAAACCATTTTGCTTCTTGTAGGTGGCCACGTATAAATTGGCCGTCAGATTGGCTTTTTGTGCTCCTGGCCATGGCAGCATATTGTTGATTAATGCCAATTTTTGGCATGTTGTCTGGATTAAGCTCGACAACCCAGCGGCCATTCTTTTTCAGCACAGAAACATCAGGAATAACGTATTCATCACTTGCTGGTGTGATCATTGAGCCCGGACGCGGGTTTAAAGATTGTATCAGTTCAATCGCTTCGCGTAATTCGTCTTCTTTTAATCTGGTTTTACGCATTAATGTACGGAAGTCTCGCCCAGCTATAAGATCTAAATAATCTTTGATAAGCATGGTTGCATTACCAATGTGAGGCGTATCTGCACTGTATTGGGCGAGTTGAATTAATAGGCACTCGCGTAAATCTCTTGATGCGATACCAATAGGGTCAAAATGCTGTACACGTTTCAGTACTGCTTCAACTTCGTCTAATTCAACCGACTCGTCACCCATGGCTTCTAAAATTTCTTCAGTGCTTTGGGTTAAGTATCCGGTTTCGTCAATGGCATCGATAATAGCGGTCGCAATGGCAAGGTCGGTGTCTGAAAATGGCGTGAGGTTTTTTTGCCATTCTAAGTGTTCGTATAAACCCTCAGATGTTTCACCTTGAAAAGGCATATCATCACTGGCAATGCTTCCTGTGCCTGAGCCTGTCATCGGAGAGGCGGTATAGACTTCATCCCAAGTGGTATCCATTGGTAGGTCGTCGGATATTTGCTCTTTTGTTAATGACTCTGCAGTGTCGATGTTTGAAGTATCTTTTTCTGCGGTATGACTAACGACTTCACTAAAATCTGTATCAGATTGATCTTTTGATTGGTCATTTTTGCTGGCTAATTCGGAAAATTCATCTTCTATTTCAAGAAGAGGGTTTGAGTCTAGCGCTTGTTGAATTTCTTGTTGAAGCTCCAAAGATGATAACTGCAATAAGCGAATAGCTTGTTGCAGTTGAGGGGTCATGGTGAGATGTTGACCCATTTTGAGCTGGAGTGAAGCTTTCATTACTACTATTCCCTAGAAGAATTCCGTTTGTCACACTGTGTTTTACTCGTGTTTTCACAAGCTTATACAACAAATAATTAATTATATCATCAGTATTGTGACTAGCATTGTCACTCGACTTTGCGTTTAAAATACCGTTATTTTATTAACTATAGCTTGAATTGTTCACCTAAGTATACTGCCCGAACTTGTTGATTGTTAAGTACCTCATCAGGTGTTCCTTCAGCGATTAAATTACCTTGGCTAACAATGTAAGCTCTTTCACAAACATCAAGGGTTTCACGCACGTTGTGGTCAGTAATTAATACGCCTAAGCCACGGTTTTTCAGTTGTTGAATAATTTTCTTAATATCAATTACTGAAATAGGGTCAACACCGGCAAAAGGTTCATCTAATAATATAAATTTAGGGTTGGCAGCAAGTGCTCTTGCTATTTCGACTCGACGTCTTTCTCCTCCAGAAAGCGCCATACCTTGGCTGTCTCTGATGTGGGTAATGTGAAACTCTTCCAATAAATGCTCAAGTTGTTGAATACGCTCGTCTTGAGTGAGAGATTTACGAGTCTGCAGTACCGCCATAATATTATCGTGAACTGTGAGTTTTCTAAAAATACTGGCTTCTTGAGGCAAGTAACCAATACCTTTGCGTGCTCTCAAGTGCATTGGGTCGTCGGTTAAATCATCGTTATCGATGAGTATTCTGCCGTTGTCACTTTTAACTAAACCAACCACCATGTAAAAAGTGGTGGTTTTACCTGCACCATTTGGCCCAAGTAATCCTACAATTTGACCGGTTTGAACCGTTAAACTGACACTTTTTACTACTTGGCGACTTTTGTAGCTTTTTGCTAAGTTTTCAGCCGTTAAGGTAATTTGTTGGCTCATTGGTTACCTTGTTTTTTTACAGGGATTTGAGGAAGCTTTTGTTTTGGCTTTTCTTCTGTTTGAAAGTTTTCAGGCTGAATAATAGTGATGACTCGGTCTTCACCTTTACCGGTACTTTCTGCCACTAATTCTTGCGCTTCAATATTATAACGAATCACATTACCGGTCACTTGGCTGCCTGATTGATCTAGTTTGGCATTGCCGGTCAGTAATAATCCTGTTGTGGCTAGGTCATAACGAATTTCATTGGCACTTGCTGTACCAATTCTGCCGTCATCCATTTCTTGTGAGAATGTCGCTGGATTACCAATGGCCACTAAAGTTTTAGTTTGGCCATTTTCAGCTGAGAAAGCGCGTAATTCATCAGCATTGATATTAATCGTGCCCTGGGTAATTTTAACGGGGCCATTAAAAATAATTTGGTTGTTTTTGATGTCGGCTCTTTGACTGACGGCAGCAATTTTCAACTCTTGTTGAAGATCACCTTCTTTAGCTGCAACATTGACTGAAAAAAGACTCAGTAAACAGCTAATAACAACAGTACCTTTGAGTAAAGTTGGTAATGTTTTAATGTGGTTCATATGTCCCTTCTACCTGACTAAGTAAGGTAATTTGTTCAGCATTTAAATCTGCAAATAGCCCAACACCTTTAATATCATACCCAATACCTTTTATTTGTACTGGCTCTTGTGACTCACCAATCATGGTATTTAAGTCAAAGGTTACTTTTTGAGTTGCTAAAGATTGTAGCGGCTCTTCTATATCGATGGCATCTATAATGACATCGTTTTCAATGTTAACAATATTTGTTTGTTGGTCCAAAGAAGCGTTTTGCGCGGTAACACGCCACTGAGCCTTGCCGTTTTCTGGGTAGAGTAACAGAATTGGCTGGGTAAACTTAGTGGTGTTGCTGCTAGCGTAATGCTCCATGTACTTAGCGCTAACCTTGCTTTCTATTAAGCCTTGTTCGTTAAACTCTGTGGTGCGCAGATTATTGGCAATATAAGCAGGTCGCTCGATACTTGAATCGATGACCACATGTTGCTGGTTTCGCTTCACTTGCACTTGCCAATACAGCACTAGCGCTAATCCAAAAAAGGCACAAATCGCGACAGTGATGCGGCTCATATACTCATTCCATGAGCTTGTTCAAATTTGTTTTGGCTGAGTAACAGCAAGTCTGTTAATTCGCGTAATGCGCCATGCCCACCACTAATGGTGGTGGTCATATGACAGTGTTGCTTCACATAGGGGTGGCCGTCCGCCACGCATACCGCTAGGCCAACAACTTTCATTACCGGTAAATCAACCATGTCATCGCCAATGTAAGCGACTTCTTCTGCGCTGACGTTATACTTCTTCATTAATGATTCGAACGGGACAAACTTATCATCAATGCCTTGATAAATATCTTTAACCCCTAGCGCGCTCATGCGGTTTTGAACAATTTGAGATTGTCTGCCGGTAATGACCGCAACGTTAAAACCACTGGTCAGTAGTGAACGCACCCCATAACCGTCACGGGTATGAAAGGCTTTGGTTTCTTCACCAGCGTTACTTAAATAAATACGCCCATCAGAAAACACCCCATCTACATCGCAAATCAGCAATTTAATTTTTTGAGCGCGTTGCCAAATATCGTCGCTTACAGGGCCATAAAACCCTTGGTGAGTCGTTGATGATGTCATTTAAATTACCCCAGCTTTGACCATATCTAGCATGTTTAACGCACCAATAGGTTGGTTCGCTGAATTGACAATGAGAAGTCCATTGATGTTTTTTGTTTCCATTACCTGTAATGCTTCGGCAGCCAGAATATTCGTCGAACAAGTCACACAATGTTTGGTCATGACTTGCGAAATTGCCGTAGTACGAAGGTTGACTTCAGCATCAATTACTCGACGTAAATCACCGTCGGTAAAAACTCCGACAAGTGACTGATGGTCATCGACTACCGCAGTCATTCCAAGGCCTTTGTTTGAAATTTCATATAAGGCTTCTGTTATAGAGATATCCTGCTTAACTACCGGTAAGTCAGCGCCTTGGTGCATAATGTCATCGACTTTAAGCAGCAGTTTTCGGCCTAATGAGCCCCCGGGATGTGATAGGGCAAAATCATCTTTGGTAAAGCCTCTAGCTTGTAATAAGGCAACGGCTAAGGCATCTCCCATGACTAAAGTTGCTGTGGTACTTGATGTTGGAGCAAGTCCTAATGGACAGGCTTCTTCAGGTACTTCAATGCATAAATGAATTTGAGCAAATTTTGCCATGTTTGATTCCGGCTTGCCGGTCACCGCAATGACGGGAATTCCCATGCGTTTAATCACTGGAAATAGCGTTAAAATTTCACTCGATTCACCCGAATTAGAGATGGCCAGAATGACATCATTTTCAGCTAAGGCGCCTAAGTCGCCATGACTTGCCTCACCTGGGTGAACAAAAAAGGCTGGCGTGCCTGTACTGGCTAATGTTGCTGAAATTTTATTGCCAATATGGCCTGATTTTCCCATGCCCATGACAATCACTTTGCCTTTGCATTGAATTATCAGTTCACATGCCTGCTCAAACTCAGCTGAATCAACAAATTGATAAAGGTGATCTAATGCTGATTTCTCAATATCAATGACGTTTCGTCCCCATTGACGAAATTGCGTTTCACTTGCCATTTTTATCTCTCTTAAAAAACCTTTAAGCCCCATCTAAGTTGCACTAAAAATCATGTATTGGTACGCAATAAAGGTCAGTAATAATAATACACCGTGCCAGCGTGTGAGCTGCTTCTTTGCGCCACTGGATAACACTAACACGACTAAAGCGGCACTGGTGCCCAGTACCATGTAAAAGTCTCGGCTTATCGCTGTTGCATCCACCGCGCCAGGAGACAATAACCCTGGAATAGCCAGTACAGCGAGAATATTAAATAGGTTTGACCCAACAATGTTACCTATTGCTAAGTCATCTTCTTTTTTTAGCATGCCAGCGATGCAGGCAGCTAATTCTGGTAGGCTGGTACCGACAGCAATAATCGTTAATCCAATCACTAAGTCAGAAAGGCCGTAAATCTTGGCGATACCGACTGCGCCATCTACCATCCAACCCGCTGATAACGGGAGTAAAACCATACCAATAATTATCCATATAATAGCACGGATTGTGGGAACATCCTTTGGTATCTCGCTGTCAACTTCATCTATTAGCGCATCGGGTTCTTTATTCGACATCGCTTGGTAGATAAACCCCATCATGATGACTAAAAAGGCAACAACTAAGATCACGCCTTCAATGACCGTCAGCATTCCATCTTGAATTAAATAGCCCGCTAAAACGGTGGCCGCGAGCATTAAAGGAATTTCTCTTTTTAGGGTTTTTGAACTGACACTAATGGCACCAAACAGCGCGGTTATCCCTAAAATGAGCGTAATATTAGCCACATTAGAACCCAGCACATTACCAATAGCGGTATCATTCATGCCTTCAAGTGATGCGGTTGCAGCGACAAACATTTCAGGTGCTGAGCTTCCCATTGCAACAATTGTTAACCCAATTAACATGGGCGGTAGCCCAAGGTTACGTGCAAAAGCAGATGCGCCGTAGACAAACTTATCGGCACTAAAAACCAAAACAGCTAACCCTACACATAACAATAAAATATTAACTAACATGACATCCCTTGATGATTCAAAACCTGCGTATTTTCGCTGTATTTTATCTAAATTGAAAGTAAGAATAACGACCAATCTGTCTGTTTATACAACTTTAATAAGAACGATTAAAATTAATTTGATTTTATAAAAGGGTATTTTTAATGTAAGCCAGTTGTTAGCTGGGTAACATTGGCGTAAAATTTAATCTTCATTTATTAGCCAGGATGGCGACTATCTCTTCTATTACTTCGTCAGAGACACCGACTGTGTTGCAAAATCCACTTGTAGAAATTAATCACTTGGGCTTTAACCGAGGTGATAAAGTCATTTATGAAGATATTTCTTTGGTCATCCCCAAAGGCAAAGTGACCGCGATTATGGGGCCGAGTGGCATCGGTAAAACCACACTATTAAAGTTGATAGGGGCACAGTTAACGCCCAATAGTGGGACGGTGTTATTTGATGGCGTTGATATGCACCAATTATCACGCACTGAACTTTATCAAGTGCGCAAGCGTATGAGTATGCTGTTTCAAAGTGGCGCATTATTTACCGACATGAATGTCTATGACAATGTGGCATTTGCTCTACGAGAGCACACTGATTTATCTGAAGATATTATTCGTTCAATTGTATTAATGAAGTTGCAAGCGGTGGGTTTGCGCGGCGCGGCTTCACTGATGCCGGATGAGTTATCGGGTGGGATGCAACGAAGAGCTGCACTTGCAAGGGCTATCGCACTAGAGCCTGAAATGGTGTTGTATGATGAACCGTTTGCAGGCCAAGACCCTATTTCAATGGGGATGCTCGTTAAGTTAATTCGCGAATTATCAAATGCTTTGAAGCTCACCTCTGTAGTGGTTTCTCATGATGTGAAAGAAGTACTGGGAATTGCTGATTATGTGTATGTTATCGCAGAAAAAAAGGTTATTGCTCATGGTACACCTGAACAATTAAAACAGTCTGACAACCCGCAACTCATTCAGTTTATTCAGGGCGCACCAGATGGACCTGTGCCTTTTCATTATCCCGCAAAAAATTATCAACAGGAGTTGTTGAGTGAACCCGATTAATTTTATTGCTGCTGTTGGACGCTATGCTATTGCGTTAGTTTACAGCTTTGGTAAAGCTGGATTGATGCTTTGGGGCGCCCTGGCACATTTGCCTAACCCGACTAAAACATTGCCTTTAGTAGTGAAGCAACTTTATGTTCTTGGCGTACGCTCGATGGTGATCATTTTAGTCTCAGGACTATTTATCGGCATGGTATTGGCCTTACAAGGCTATACTATTTTAGTCGACTTTGGCACAGAGGACAGTTTAGGCCCCATGGTGGCTTTGAGTTTGTTAAGGGAGTTAGGCCCCGTAGTGACAGCACTGTTGTTTGCTGGACGAGCAGGGTCTGCCTTGACGGCAGAAATCGGCTTAATGAAATCAACTGAACAATTATCAAGTTTAGAAATGATGGCCATTGACCCGCTAAAGCAGATTATTGCGCCACGCTTTTGGGCGGGGGTGATCAGCATGCCTTTGCTGGCATTAATGTTTAGTTTAGTCGGTATTTTTGGTGGACATTTAGTTGGGGTGGAGTGGAAAGGTATCGATAGTGGTGCATTTTGGTCAATTTTGCAGGCCTCTATCGAGTGGCGACAAGACATTGTTAATTGCTTAATAAAGAGTACCGTTTTTGGTGTGGTGGTGACATGGATTGCACTTTACAGAGGATATGTGGTTCAACCTAATCCGGAAGGTATCAGCAGGGCAACAACCTCAACCGTTGTGCAAGCCAGTTTAGCGGTATTGGCCTTGGATTTTTTACTGACAGCAGTCATGTTCGGAAATTAATATTTTATTCATTTAACAATTTAAGTGGTTTAAGCGTATGTTGACACGGAAGATAGAGTTACTTGTTGGGCTATTCTTATTATCAGGGATAATGGCTTTTTGTGTTTTGGTGTTTAATGTTGCCAATGTCAAAGTCGATACCAGCGACAGCCATTATACTCTGGTGGCAGAGTTTAATAACATTGGCGGCTTAAAGGTTAGAGCGCCGGTAAAAGTAGGCGGCGTGGTTGTTGGCCGAGTTGCCGATATTACTTTAGATGACAGGAAGTTGGTGCCTATTGTGACCCTGAAAATGGATAAACGCTATGATCAATTTCCTGAAACAAGCAGTATGTCTATTCTTACCTCTGGGTTATTAGGGGAACAGTTTATTGGGTTAACGCCTGGTTTTATGGATGATGACATTGCCATGTTAGGCGAAGGGGACAAAGTATTCGATACTCGTGGAGCGTTGATTTTAGAAGATCTTATCGGACAATTACTGTACAGCATGTCTTCAAAAGACAAATAGGAGCGGATAGATGAAAACATGGTTAGTGGGAATGATTAGCGCAGTTACTGTATTTTTTAGCGCTACAATTTGGTCTGCAGAAGTGGATGAAACCGACCCTTTCAAATTAGTTGAGCAGGTGGCTAACCAAACATTTGATCGTTTTAAAAAAGATAAAGCCATTATCGATGAAGATTTGAGTTACTTAAAAGTGATTGTAGCGGAAGAGTTGATGCCTCATGTGGATTATAAATATGCGGCTTATAAGGTAATGGGACAATATTTACGCGAAACAACGGAAGATCAGCGCCTACGTTTTGTAGAAGCGTTTAAAGGATATCTTATTGCTACGTATGCGCAGGCACTGACAGAATATACCGATCAAAAGGTTTCATTTTCTCCTGCAACTGACTTTAGCCAAGAAAAAATGGTTGATGTGAGTGTGAATATTATTGAGCAAGGTCGTCCACCGATTAAAATTCAATTTAAGGCTCGACGATTAAAAGATAATACGTGGAAAGCGTTCGATTTAGTGGCTGAAGGAGTCAGTTTATTGGCCTCAAAACAATCTGAAATTTCAAATTTAATTCGCCAACAAGGTATTGAGTCAGTGATCACTATGTTGAATGATAAAACGCAACAAAAAATTCAAAAAGAGGTTAAAGCAGCGTGATTAAGTTTGAACAACAAGGTAACACTTGTTTGTTACAAGGTCGTTTAACGCAAGATGAGGTCACACAATTGTGGCCAAATCGACATCAACTGTTTACTGAATCGACTCAAGTGTTAGACTTGTCCGCCTTAAATTATGTAGATAGTGCTGGCATCGCGATGTTATTGGCCTTAAAAAAGGGCCTAGCTAAACAGAAAAGTGCTTCAAATGAAGTCAATTCGCGCCTATTAGTTAATCCGAGCACTCAATTAACAAGCATGATTGAGTTATATGATTTAGATGCTTTTTTTACTGAAAACTCTTCAGTATTTGATTAATTTCCCCTAACGGCTAATTTTAGCGGTTGTAATAAAGGTAAAAATTCATGGACTGCAAAGTTATTGAACAAATTCTAGCTGATGCATTATCACTCACTGAAGTACACGTCACTTCAGATGGAAGCCATTATAAAGTAGTTGCAGTAGGTGACTGCTTTGAAGACATGAGCCGTGTTAAACAGCAACAAGCCATTTACGGTCCTTTGGCTGAACAAATTGCCAGTGGCGAGCTTCATGCTTTAACTATCAAGACATTTACGCCGACTCAATGGAAGCGTGAAAAACTTTTCAATATGTAATTTAGAGATTCACGTGGATAAATTAACCATAAAAGCTAGCCAGCCACTAACCGGCAGTGTTGTTATTTCAGGTGCTAAAAATGCGGCTCTGCCAATTTTAATGGCGGGTGTTTTAGCTGAATCTGACTTCTTGTTATCAAATGTACCTAATCTTCGTGATGTCACGACGAGTTGCAAGCTATTACGCTGTTTAGGCGCAGACGTTGACGAATTAGGGGAGGGTAAAGTACGTATATCAACCACTAATTTGAATAATTTTTGTGCCCCTTATGATTTAGTTAAAACCATGCGGGCATCAATATTGATTTTAGGCCCGTTACTTGCCCGTTATGGTAAAGCTGATGTATCACTTCCTGGCGGATGTGCTATTGGTGCAAGACCGGTCAATTTGCACCTTCATGGCCTTGAGCTAATGGGTGCCAAGATTGAAGTAAAAGAAGGCTATATTAAAGCGCATGTTGATGGCCGCTTAAAAGGTGCACATATCTTTATGGATATGGTCAGCGTTGGTGCGACTGAAAACTTGTTGATGGCCGCGGCTCTTGCTGATGGCACTACGGTTATTGAAAATGCCGCTCGTGAACCTGAAGTGTCAGATTTGGCAAACTGCTTAGTCGCTATGGGCGCAAAAATAACCGGTATTGGCTCTGACACCTTAAAGATTGAAGGGGTCGAGCGTTTAAATGGCTGTGAGTATAGTGTCATGCCTGACCGAATTGAAACGGGGTCATTTTTAGTGGCCGCCGCAGTCACTCGTGGTCATATTCGTTGTGAAGCGGCTGACCCAAGCTCCCTTGAAGCGGTATTATCAAAGCTTGAAGATGCTGGCGCAACAATCAATACCGGTAAAGACTGGATTGAGCTAAACATGCACGGCAAACGTGCCAAAGCGGTTAATATCAAAACCGCACCGTATCCGGCTTTCCCTACCGATATGCAAGCACAGTTTTGTGTACTTAACGCATTAGCTGAAGGTACTGGCAGAGTGACCGAAACGATTTTTGAAAATCGCTTTATGCACGTGCCAGAGTTAAGCCGTATGGGTGCTAAAATGGCACTTGAAGGTAATACTTGTATTATTGAGGGAATCGAATCTCTTAATGGTGCGCAAGTTATGGCTACTGACCTTCGTGCTTCAGCGAGTTTGGTTATTGCAGGTTTAATGGCTGAAGGCTTAACAGTTGTTGACCGCATATACCATTTAGACCGTGGTTATGAGCATATTGAAGCTAAGTTTAAAGGCTTAGGTGGCGAAGTGATTCGAGTTTCATAATCAATTGTTTTAATTGCTAATAAAAGAGCCATCACAATGTGATGGCTTTTTTGTTACTGCTCAAATGAGTTCTTTTCAACTATGGTCACTGGCACAGCGACTTTCTTGCCTTGACGTATCACCGTAAGGGTTACATCTGTTCCAGGTGGGGTTTCGGCAATTTTATCCATTAGTAATTCAACTCCTGGAATTTCATCGCCTTCAAATGAAACAATCACGTCTCTGGGTTGTAAATCGGCTTTAGCGGCTGGACCACTAGGGTCAATACCGGTTACCCATACTCCTTTTAAACTGGGTAAATTTAAAATTTGTGCCACAACAGGCGTCAGTGGTTCGCCCGAAATACCTAATGCCCCACGAATCACTCTGCCATCAGTAATGAGTTTGTTCATAATGCTATGTGCGAGCTTGATAGGAATAGCAAAACTGATACCGTTGCCACTATTATCTCCACCGACTTTAAAAGCCGCTGTATTAATACCAATTAAGTCACCACTGGTATCAATTAATGCACCACCAGAGTTTCCGGCATTAATTGCTGCATCGGTTTGTAAAAAATCTAAATAACCCGAGCTTAATCCACTGCGACCAGTGGCACTAATAATGCCTTGGGTAATTGTTTGACCAAGGTTATATGGGTTACCAATGGCTAAGACAACATCTCCAACTAAAGCAGGCGCGGTTAAATTGATCGGCACAACGGGTAAATTGTCACCATCAATTTTCAATACAGCAAGATCCGTTTCTGGGTCGCTGCCGACAACTTCCGAAGTAAATCGGCGGCCATCTTGTAAAGCGATAACAATTTCATCAGCGCGTTTTATCACGTGGTAGTTGGTTAATATGTAACCTTGTTCACTCATTATGACACCAGAACCTAACCCTTGAAGAGAGCTAGAATTGAGCGGTGAGCGTTGATCAATACTCAAACTATAAATATTAGCGACAGCAGGTGCAGCACGTCTTACCGCCTTGGCAAACGAAAGTTCATTGCTGATATTTAAATGTTTAGCGCCATTTTGAAAAAAAGGGGAGTTGCTAGACGTCGCTAATAAAAAAACAGCGGCCATGATCAGACCAAATAAAATGGCTTTGGTTAAATAAATGCCAGTATCTTTTAAGTTCATAGTCTGATGGATGTTGAAATTGGAACGCTGATAGTAGCATATCAAAAAAAATTAAGCATCGCGGTTTAAAGCCACGATGCTTAATTTAACGAGTACTTACATTATCTTAGTTAAACTCATTAGAGGTTATCTGAGAATCAAGTAGCTTAGATTGTTGTCTCTTAATATTTTCAGTGCAGCAGAACCTTTCGAATCTTCCAGTAAATCTTTAAGTTGTTTAAGATTTTTGACGTTGGTACGGTTAAGTCCAACAATGACATCGCCTTTTTGCAACCCTGACATCGCCGCTGGTGAGCCTTGAGTGATGTCTGTGATTTCAATACCCTTGCTGGTATTGTTTAAGGTTGCACCTTGCAACATTGGGTGTAAAGCGCCTGCCGAAGCTTGAATTGTGTCAGCTTCACCCAATGTGGCTTTAACTGTTTCGTTATCTCCATCTCTGATCAAGCCAAACTTAACTTTGACTCCAGCGCCCATGGTGGCCACTTTTGCACGAAGCTCTTGGAAAGATTTAATTTTACGGTCATTCACGCTAATAATAATATCGCCTGCTTTTATGCCCGCTTTATCAGCCGCACTATCTGGCACGACTTCATTGACAAACGCCCCGTGTTGGGTTTCTAAGCCAAATGCTTTCGCTAGCTCTTTGTCTAAATCACGGCCGGAAACCCCTAAAACGCCACGTCTTACTTCACCATGCTCAATAATTTGATTGACTAAGTTGTTGACCATGTTGGCAGGAATAGCAAAACCGATACCGACATTACCGCCATTGGGAGCGACAATGGCGGTGTTAATGCCAATAAGCTCACCATTTAAATTAACTAATGCGCCACCAGAATTACCACTATTAATAGAGGCGTCTGTTTGAATGAAATTCTCAAGCATTTCGATGCCTAAGCCACTACGGCCTAGAGCACTAACAATACCTGATGTTACCGTTTGTCCAAGCCCAAAAGGGTTACCAATGGCGACGGCAAAATCACCCACTCTTATTTCATCTGAATCGGTTTGTTTAATTGCTGTGAGGTTTTTAGCTTCAATCTGCAGTAAGGCAATATCAGACTCTTTGTCTGCACCAATAAGTTTAGCTTCAATTTCACGTCCATCACTTAAACCAATCTGGATGTTATCAGCACCATTAATGACATGGTTATTGGTGACAATGTAACCTTCATCAGCATCAATAATGACCCCTGAACCTAGCCCCCTAAAAGGTCTTTCTTGAACTTGTTCACGTGGTGCATTTGGGCCAAAAAAGTAACGGAATACATCTGGCACTTGTTGTTTAGATACCTGAGTACCTGAAACCGCAACAGAGACGACAGCTGGCGTTGTTCGTTCAAGCATTGGAGCTAAGCTAGGTAAGGCTTGTCCGTCGACTGTTTGAGGTATCGCCGCATGAGAAACGGCTGGCATCATTGTTAATGAAGCGGTTAATAGCGCTGCTGAAAGTAAACTAAGTTTGGTTTTCATTAATAGGGCTCCTTAGGCATTCAAGCGATAATGAAAATATGTGGCTTAGATGCATGAATTCAAAATTAAATATCGTTAATACTATTGTTAATAAAGATAAATCAGTTGCTTGAAGAATTTGTTGGATTAATTTTTTATTAATTGTTGTGGTGATTATTCAGATATAGCGATAATGAAATAGTTCATAAACTATTAACAAAGGTTAATTTAATCGCTTTTAACGGTTACTTCACGTGCAACATTAATGATAAAATGTTGGCCAACTTTTCGTTGTAGTGAGCTTTATTTGTGACCCAATTAACCCCATGGCAGCATTATCAACAAGATCTTTTACGCGAAGATTTTTCTCATGATCCAGCACAAGAGCAAGCAGTAAAGTCTTTACAACGTGTTTACGACGAACTTATAAATGCAGCTGTACCTGTATCAAGTATGGCAAAGGTTCTGTCGCTGTTTGGTAAAAATAACGCTAAAAGTGTCCAAGGGTTATATTTATGGGGCGGTGTCGGTAGAGGTAAAACCTATTTAATGGACACCTTTTACGATGCTTTACCGGACGATAAAAAGCTGAGAGCGCATTTTCATCGCTTTATGCATCAATTACATCATGACTTAGATGAATTAAAAGGTGTACAAGATCCACTTTTAGTTATCGCTAAAAATATGGCTGACCAATATAAGGTCATTTGTTTTGATGAATTTTTTGTCTCAGATATCACCGATGCAATGTTGCTTGGCACCCTCTTTCAAGCCCTATTTAAAGAAGGAGTCGCATTGGTTGCTACCTCTAATATTATTCCCGATGACCTCTATAAAAACGGCTTACAACGCGCTAGGTTTTTACCTGCTATCGCATTAATTAACCAACACTGCGAAATATTAAATGTCGACTCAGGCATTGATTATCGTCTTAGAACATTGGAACAGGCAGAAATTTTTCACTATCCGTTAGATGAGCAAGCTGATAAAAATCTACTAACTTACTTTAACCAACTTGCACCTGAATCTGATGTTAACAGAGAAGCGATTGAAATCGATGGTCGCTCAATTGACATTAGACAGCAGTCTCAGGGCGTACTGCTGGCAAACTTTAGGGATTTGTGCGATGGCCCAAGATCACAACGCGATTATATGGAAATCGCCCGCATTTATCATACCGTGTTACTGAGTGGGCTTGAGCAAATGGGCGAACAGTTAACGGGTGATGATATTGCCAGACGCTTTTTAGCGATGGTTGATGAATTTTACGAGCGTAATGTGAAGTTAATTATTTCTTCTGAAGTTGCCCTTGAAGATATTTATACCGAAGGGTTATTAACTTTCGAGTTCCGTCGATGTCGCTCTAGGCTCATTGAAATGCAATCTCATGATTATTTAGCATTGGAACATTTACCTTAAATGAGTCTTTTGCAGTAAATGATTCATGGCGAACATCAAAAAAATTGCCGATAAAACGATCAAAATATTTGCAGCTTTTTATAAAAAGCAGGTGATTTTTAAAACTTGTTTGCGTATAATCCGCCACCTGCCCTCGTTACTCCGCCGAATTGGGCGGAAGTTTTAAGCCAATATTCATGCTCGAAGGGGCAAGAATCGGTTCATTTTGTGTTATTTACATAATGTGAATAGCATGTGAGACAGAATTTTAAACATTGGGTTTTTGCAAAAAATGAAGACTACATTTACTGCTACACCAGAAACAGTCACTCGTGACTGGTTCGTCGTTGATGCCGAAGGTAAGACTTTAGGTCGTATCGCTACTGAAATTGCTACCCGTTTACGTGGTAAGCATAAGCCAGAGTATACTCCTCATGTTGACACTGGTGACTACATCATCGTGATTAACGCTGAGAAAGTTACTGTTACTGGTAACAAAGCTGCGGGCAAAATTTATTACTCGCATACCGGTTTCATCGGTGGCATTAAGCAGATTTCTTTTGAGAAGCTGCAAGCTCATAAGCCTGAGATGATTATCGAGAAAGCTGTTAAGGGTATGTTGCCAAAAGGTCCATTAGGACGTGCTATGTTCCGTAAACTTAAAGTTTACGCTGGCGCTGAGCATAACCATGCCGCACAACAACCACAAGTTCTTGATATCTAATACGGGAGTAAGCTAATGTCTGCAACTCAGTACTACGGCACTGGCCGTCGTAAAACATCAACTGCTCGCGTATTCGCTAAAGCAGGTAGTGGTCAAATCGTTGTTAACCAACGTCCACTAGATGTATATTTTGGTCGTGAAACTGCTCGTATGGTTGTTCGTCAACCTTTAGAGTTAGTTGAAATGACTGACAAACTTGACATCTATGTAACTGTTAAAGGCGGTGGTATCACTGGCCAAGCAGGTGCAATTCGTCACGGTATTACTCGTGCATTAATGCAGTTAGACGAAGCATTACGTCCTTCTTTACGCAGCGCTGGTTTTGTTACCCGTGATGCTCGTAAAGTTGAGCGTAAGAAAGTTGGTCTACGTAAAGCACGTCGTAAGCCACAATTCTCAAAACGTTAATTCGTTTTTGGAAGACAAAAAAACCCAGCTTATGCTGGGTTTTTTATTGCTTATTATTTGCTATGTTTTTTTGCTGTTATTGTTTGGCGACTAAGTGAGTATTTTAAACATTTAACTAAGGGTCATGAGTAGATTAATTGAGGCTTTTAATTATTTTTACCGATAAAAATATCGAATTTTAATTGAGGAAAAAGAATGACTACGCAAGTTTTTATCATGGCTTTAGCATTGGTTTTGATTGTTGAAGGCTTAGGTCCGTTACTTGCTCCACAAAAATGGAAAAAATATTTATTGGAGCTTTCAAGCCAAAATCAAAATGTTCTCAGACGTTTAGGTGGATCTTTAGTCACTGCAGGGATTGTTTTGTTGATTATTTTTCAATAAAAAACTTGCCTATAACCCCCTAAAATCTGTTAAAATTCCACTTTATACCACAACCTTGCAGCAAATAATGGGCAAAAATGTAGTCGTACTCGGCACTCAATGGGGTGACGAAGGCAAAGGTAAGATTGTCGACCTTTTAACAGAACAGGCAAAATACGTAGTTCGTTACCAAGGTGGCCATAATGCCGGTCATACCTTAGTGATTGATGGTGATAAAACCGTACTTCATTTAATTCCGTCTGGAATTTTACGTGATAACGTAAAATGCCTAATCGGTAATGGTGTTGTATTGGCTCCTGACGCATTGATGAAAGAAATCAAAATGCTTAAAGAGCGCGGTATCCCTGTCGAAGAACGCTTATTGATCTCAGAAGCATGTCCGCTAATTCTTCCTTTCCATTGTGCATTAGACATTGCTCGCGAAAAAGCGCGTGGCAATAAAGCTATTGGTACAACGGGTCGCGGAATTGGTCCTGCATACGAAGATAAAATCTCTCGTCGCGGTTTACGTGTTGGTGACTTATTCAATGCAGAGCTTTTTGCGTCTAAATTGAAAGAAGTGATGAAGTACCACAACTTCATGCTAACCGAATACTACCAAGCAGAAGCGGTTGACTATCAACAAACTCTTGATGATGCATTGGCGATTGCTGATTACCTCAAGAGCATGTGTGTTGACGTGACTGAGCTATTAGATACTGCTCGTAAAGCAGGTGAGCCAATTCTATTTGAAGGCGCTCAAGGTACATTATTGGATATCGACCACGGTACATATCCTTTTGTTACCTCTTCTAATACTACAGCAGGTGGCGTAGCAACTGGCTCTGGTTTTGGTCCTCGTCATATTGATTATGTATTAGGTATCATGAAAGCTTACACCACTCGTGTAGGTGCGGGTCCTTTCCCAACTGAATTAGCTAATGAACTTGGCGATTATATTGGTGAAAAAGGTCAAGAGTTTGGTGCTACTACTGGTCGTAAACGTCGTCCAGGTTGGTTAGATGCAGTGGCTATGCGCCGTGCAGTTCAAATCAACAGTGTCAGCGGATTCTGTTTAACTAAACTAGACGTATTAGATGGTCTAGAAGAAGTTAAAATCTGTGTAGGTTACGAATACCCTGATGGTTCAGTATCTAAGGTAACTCCTTTAGCCGCAGAAGGTTATGAGGAAGTGACACCTATTTACGAATCTATGCCTGGTTGGAAAGAAAACACTTTCGGCGCCACGTCAATTGAACAGCTACCCGCTGCAGCAATTAACTACATTAAGCGCATTGAAGAGTTGTTAGAAACCCCAGTTGATATTATCTCTACCGGTCCAGACCGAAATGAGACCATGATTTTAGTTAATCCATTTAACTAATCTCAATATCAAAAAGGCCGCGTTTAGCGGCCTTTTTAATAAGTAGAGTTTTCAGTGACGTGTTAAGAGCTATAGAATAATCCTTAGCTGCCGATAAATGGAGTATCAACATCGGTTATTGGGAATGGTTATGTTTAAGTTTTTATTACTGCTAAGTATCATATTCTTTCAAGGTCTATCTGCTCAAAGCGTAAAAGCTGAATCTGCAGCGTTTGATATTTATAGTGATGAACAATTAATTAATCTTATTCGTAATGATCAGTATCTTAAACGGGTAAAGTTAGATGAATGCCAATTAGTTCAAGATATTGAAGCAAGAGCCGAAGTATTACAGCAGCCTCTTTATCAGTTTTTGTGGGGTGAGATGCTCGCTCATGGCGTGTGTGTTAAAGCGCATCCTGCCAGAGGTGTAGCGATGTTACAAACTGCTGCCGAACAAGGCAGTGCAGAAGCCATGCTTAAATTAGCCGATTACTATTACCGCGGAAAATATGTGGTAAAAAATCCGCACCGCTCGGTGCAATACACTTTACCGGCGGCAGCGCAAGGTAATGTTGATGCTCGGCTAATGCTAGTTAAACTTTTTGCAGAAGGTTATGGTAGTCCAAATGATTACGAAATGGGCTATCATTGGCTGTACAATAGTATTTTTGATGACGAAAAAAAGCAGCGTGAAGCAACGTCATTATTACAACAACTTGCTGCCCAAATGCCCACCAGTATTGTTGAACGGGCACAGCAGCAACAACTTTATATACAATAAGGCATAAATAGAGATGCCTTTGATTTGGAAATTGAATGATCAACGATCCTCATTTAGAGAGAGAGCAAGAAAAGTACGACAATCCCATTCCTAGTCGTGAGTATATTTTAGAATACTTGCGCTCCCAAAAGTCACCTGTTACTCGTGAAAAAATAGCCCAAGCGCTCAATATAACTGATGAAGAGCCATTAGAAGCCTTACGCCGTCGTTTGCGTGCAATGGAAAGAGATGGTCAGTTAGTGTTTACTCGCGGTCAAAGTTATGGTTTACCTGAGAGAATGGACTTATTGTCTGGCACAATTATTGGGCATCGCGATGGATTCGGCTTTTTAAAGCTTGATGAAGGCGGTGACGATTTATTTATTAATAATCGTGACATGCTGATGTATTTTCATGGTGATAAAGTGCTTGCGCAAAAAGCGGGTACTGATCGCCGTGGCCGCCGTGAAGCTAGAATTGTACGTTTAGTGCAAGAACGCAGTGCGGCTTTAGTGGGCCGGTATCATGTTGATGGTGGTATGGCATTTGTTATTGCCGATGACCGCAGAATTAACCAAGAAATACTGATAGCTAAAGAAGACAAAAATGGCGCAAGAGCGGGCGACGTTGTAGTAGTAGAGCTTATTCGACGTCCTGGTCGGTTTATTAAAGCAGCGGGTAAAGTCACTGAGGTACTGGGTAAAACCATGGCTCCGGGTATGGAAATTGAAATTGCTTTGCGCAATTACGACTTACCACACACTTGGTCGCCAGTTATTGAAAAGAAATTAAAACGCATTCCAGATGAAGTGCCTGAAGCTGATAAGCAAGGGCGGGTCGACTTACGTCATCTACCGTTAGTGACTATTGATGGTGAAGATGCCCGTGATTTTGATGATGCAGTTTATGCTGAAACTAAACCCAGCGGTGGTTGGCGTTTATGGGTAGCCATTGCAGATGTCAGTCATTATGTTCGTACCGATTCCGCGTTAGATACTGAAGCTCGCGCAAGGGGTAACTCTGTTTACTTCCCGTCGCAAGTGATCCCAATGTTGCCTGAAAAGATCTCTAATGGATTATGTTCTCTTAATCCAAAGGTTGATCGTTTATGTATGGTGGCTGAAATGACTATTGCCGCTAGTGGGAAATTGTCTGGCTATAAATTTTATCCAGCGGTGATGCATTCACATGCACGTTTCACTTATACCCAAGTGGCAGACATGCTTGAAGGTGGTGCAGTACTGCCTGAACATGAAGCATTGTTACCTCACTTAACGTGTTTACAGTCACTGTATTTAACCCTTGATAGTAAAAGAGCTGAACGAGGCGCGATTGCGTTTGAAACTCTTGAAACACAGTTCATTTTTAACGAGCAGCGTAAAATTGACAAAATTGTCCCTAGAGGTCGTAATCAAGCTCATAAGATCATTGAAGAATGCATGATTTTAGCTAATGTTGCCTCGGCTAAGTTTGTTAAAAAGCATAAAGGTGAAGTGTTATATCGCGTGCACGAAGCACCATCTGAGCAAAAGCTAACTAACTTCAAAGAGTTTTTATCAGAACGTGGTTTATCAATGGAAGGCGGCTTAGAGCCAACTCCTGCAGATTATCAGAATTTGATGCTGAAAATTGCTGACAGGCCTGATAGCGAGCTGATTCAAGTGATGTTATTACGCTCGATGCGTCAAGCCATATACACTCCAGATAATGAAGGCCACTTTGGTTTAGCTCTTGAAGAGTATTCTCATTTTACGTCACCGATTAGGCGTTATCCTGATCTTATTTTACATCGGGTGATTAAGTATCTTTTGGCTAATCAAAATGGCGATGTCAAAGAGAAATGGACCCAAGATGGTGGTTTCAGTTATACCCTTGATGAATTAGATGTATTAGGCGAAGAATGTTCTACCACTGAACGTCGAGCTGATGAAGCAACACGTGATGTAAGTGATTGGCTAAAGTGCGAATACATGCAAGATCATGTGGGTGATGATTTCGAAGCCGTTATTGCTTCAGTGACAAACTTCGGTTTGTTTGTTCGCTTAAATGATTTATTTATTGATGGTTTGGTACATATCTCCAGCTTAGCCAGTGATTATTATCAATTTGACCCAATGCGTCAGCGTTTAGTGGGCGAGAATACTAAGCAAACTTATCAAGTCGGTGATGCGGTGAGTGTTAAAGTTGCTGCGGTGAATTTAGATGATCGCCAAATTGATTTGGTGATGCTAACTGATAATAACAAAGGCAAAGGCAAGCGCCGTAACAGTAACAAGCCGTTGACGGCACGTGAAAGAGTTAACTTAGAAGGCGCCAAACACGCTAAATCAGATCAACCTAAAGCCGGTGGTCGACGTAAAAAAGTGACCGATGATAAACCACAAGAGGCTGATAAACGTAAAAAATCAGCAACTAAAAAGTCATCAGTTAAAAAGCCTAAAGTAAAGAAAACTGGTCCTAAGAAGACTCGTTCTAGTCAATCTGGTGTAAGTAAAACAACCGCTAAACGCAGTAAGAGTAAATAGTTAAATGAAAAAACAAGAAATCATTTTTGGTATCCACGCGGTTGAAGCGTTGTTACAAAACAGTCCAGAACGTGTCATTGAACTGTGGTTATTACAAGGCCGTGATGATGAACGGTTAGCGCCATTAGTCGCTGCGGCTCAAGCGGTAGGAATTAAGTCACAGCGTTCAGCGCGTAAAGTGTTAGATGAAAAAGCGGATAGCTCGCAACACCAAGGCGTTGTTGCCAGAGTAAAAGCCGCTAAAGTGCTGACTGAAAATGACCTAGACAGTTTAATGGTTAAGCTAGAAAGCCAGCAAAAAAAGCCATTCTTGCTGATATTAGATGGGGTAACCGACCCACATAACTTAGGTGCGTGTTTACGTAATGCGGATGCCGCAGGGGTACATGGCGTTATCGTGCCAAAAGATAACTCTGTAGGCTTAACTTCTGTGGTCAGTAAAGTTGCTTGTGGTGCAGCTGAAGTAGTGCCTTTATTTCAGGTCACTAACTTGGCGCGTACTATGCGTTATATTCAAGAAAAAGGTGTATGGATTGTGGGTACTGCAGGTGAAGCAGACAGCAATGTATATCAAGCTGATTTAAAGGACGCCTTGGCCATTGCGATGGGTGCTGAAGGTAAAGGTTTACGCCGACTCACCCGTGAGAGCTGCGACTCGTTAATTTCTATCCCTATGGCAGGTACAGTTTCAAGTTTGAACGTTTCTGTAGCAACAGGTATTTGTTTATTTGAAGCGGTACGTCAGCGTCTAGGCTAGTTTTTTAGGCAGGATAGACAGCATAAAAAAGCGAACAGTAATATGTTCGCTTTTTTTATTGATTTTTTTTAGTGCAAGTTAGTCAGCTAAACGCTTTTCTAATTCGTTCACCTGAGCTTGTAATGCTTCTAATTTCTCGCGTGTTTTTAATAAAACGTGTTGCTGAACTTCAAATTCTTCACGAGACACTACATCAAGCTTCATTAGTTGGCTTTGTAAAATATGCTTGCTGCGTTCTTCAAACTCCGCGGCAAATTGTTTTACGCCACTCGGTAGGTTATCACTTAATTGTTTGGCGACTTCTTCAATCTTTTTAGGGTTAATCATCAGTTTTGTTCCTACGCAAATATTAATGCCATTGTAGCGTAGGCGTCAGCTTGCAGCAAAATATCCATTGAAAATTATTAACTCTAGCCAGTTTTCATCTGCTATGATCCGCCTTCGTCTATATAGGTAGGAATGCAATTAATTATGAAACTCAACCCCGGACAAAATGATGCTGTACATTATGTCTCAGGCCCTTGCTTGGTGTTAGCTGGCGCGGGCAGTGGTAAAACCCGGGTGATTATCAATAAAATTGCTTACCTTGTTGAAAAATGTGGCTACAAAGCCCGTAATATTGCGGCGGTGACATTTACCAATAAAGCGGCTCGTGAAATGAAAGAGCGTGTGGCGCAATCTATGGGGCGCAAAGAGGCACGTGGGTTGTGGATTTCTACTTTCCATACCTTGGGGCTCGAAATCATTAAGCGTGAGCATAAGGTGCTAGGTCTTAAAGCGGGTTTTTCGTTATTTGATGATCAGGACACTTTCGCCTTATTAAAAGAATTAACTCAAGATGAGCTAGATGAAGATAAAGATCTGATTAAAGCGCTAGCCTCTGCTATTTCTAATTGGAAGGGCGGGCTAGTTATACCTCAGCAAGCCCGCAAACTGGCTAAAGACGAACAAAGCCAGTTATTTGCCATGCTTTATCAACGTTATGCTCAGCACATGAAAGCCTATAATGCGCTAGACTTTGATGATCTGATTTTGCTTCCAACCTTATTATTACGCATGAATGAAGAGGTGCGTACCCGCTGGCAAACTCGTATTCAATATTTGCTTGTTGATGAATATCAAGATACCAATACCAGCCAATATGAGTTAGTTAAACTGTTAGTGGGTGAACGTGCTCGATTTACCGTGGTAGGTGATGATGACCAGTCAATCTACTCTTGGCGCGGAGCTAAACCGCAAAACTTGGTGTTATTAGGTACAGACTTCCCCAAATTAAAATTAATTAAATTGGAGCAAAATTATCGCTCAAGCCAAAGAATATTACACGCTGCCAATATTCTTATTGCCAATAACCCTCATGTTTATGATAAGTCATTATTTAGTGAGCTGGCTTATGGTGAGCCATTAAGAGTGCTGATTGCGGCTAATGAAGAACAGGAAGCTGAGAGGGTCGTCGCTGAAATTATTCGCCACAAATTTGTCGGGCGATCTAAGTTTGGTGATTACGCTATTTTGTATCGAGGTAACCATCAGTCAAGGTTATTAGAGCGGGCCTTAATGACCAACCGTATTCCTTATAAATTAAGCGGTGGTACCTCATTTTTTGCCCGCGCTGAAATTAAAGACATTATGGCGTACTTAAGATTAGTGGTTAATCCTGATGACGATAATGCCTTTTTACGGGTGGTGAATTTACCTAAACGAGGAATAGGGCCTGCAACCTTAGAGCGTTTAGGCAACTTTGCCAATCGTAAGCATATTTCAATGTTTGAAGCTATTTTTGACGTAGAGCTGAATCATGAATTGGCACCTGCTGCGGTTAAATCGTTATATCAATTTGGCCAGTTTATTGTTGATACGGGTGAAATGGCCACTCGTGGTGAACCTGTTGATGCGCTGAAAAAGCTGATCAGAAGTATCAATTATGAAGACTACTTATACGAAAATAGTACCAGTGCCAAAGCTGCAGAAATGCGGATGAAGAATATTTCTGAGCTTTATCGTTGGGTCACTGAAATGCTTGAAGGTGATGAGTTAGACGAGCCAATGACCTTACCAGAAGTGGTAACACGGCTAACATTGCGCGACATGATGGAGCGCAATAATGAAGATGAAGGTGGTGATCAGGTTCAGCTAATGACCTTACACGCATCAAAAGGTTTAGAGTTTCCATTTGTGTTTATGGTAGGCGTGGAAGAACGCATTTTGCCGCACCAATCAAGTATTGATGAAGATAATGTTGAGGAAGAGCGCCGCCTTGCTTATGTGGGGATCACCCGAGCACAGCGAGAGTTATGGTTTATGATATGCCGCGAGCGACGTCAATTTGGTGAAACCATGCGCTGTGAGCCAAGTCGTTTCCTGCTTGAGCTGCCGCAAGATGATTTGATTTGGGAAAACCGTAAACCAGTACAAACTGAACAACAAAGAGTTGAGTCAGGTAAGGCTAATATTGCTAATTTACGGGACTTATTTAAAAAGTAACAGACTAAAAGCTTAAGCACTCAGGGGAGACACTGTTTGAAGCTTTTTTTCTATGGCGCGCCCTTGCCCTATTTGATAACCCAGCGCGGTAAATTGATTTAATTGCTGCAATGTATCAATACCCGTCGCGACAATTTGGATATCTAACGCTTCAACAGATAATCGATATGCTTGAACCAATTTAAGCTGGGTTTCACTTAACATATGCTTACTGATTTCAGTATCGAGTTTTATGGTACTCAAGGGTAAATAGCTTAAGCTACTTAATGAGCTGTAGCCCGTACCGTAGTTATCAATGCCAATTTTAGCCCCCAGCTGCTCAATAATTTCAAAAGCATTTAAATGGTTTTCAATATCTTTCACGAGTGAATTCTCGTTAAAAAATATCGTCAATTTACTCAGGTCGATTACGCTGGTTTTTAAGGTGTTTTTTAATCCTCGAAGGGCATGCTTATGGTTCACATGTTGACTTGAAATAGTCATATAAAGTCGCGTAGCAACGCCATATTTTTGCTTAAGTTGTTGATAGTCTTTGGTAAGTGATTTAAAAATATAATCTTCAAAAATCAACGATAATTGATTATTAAAGGCCAATTGATTGAGCTTTTTGTGATCCCAACTCCCATGTTGTTCAGTATGCCACGATGCTTGAGGCTCAATGGCAATGATAGTGTTGGTGGCTAAATCAAAAATAGGCCGGTAGTGGATGGCAATATGTTGATTTTTAATTGCTAATTTAAATTGCTTGTCTAAATCACTTTGCTGTTCTGACTGATAGCCTATTTGTGAGTCAAAAATCACATAACAGCCTTTACCTTTTGATTTAGCTTGGTACATGGCTCTGTCAGCATTGCGTAAAATAGACTCGCTGGTATCGTATTTATTATTGTTACTAAAAGCGACACCGATACTTGCCCCCGACTTGAACTCTTGATTGGCTAAAATAAAAGGTTGGCTGAGCTGATGTAAAATACGCTCGCACACTTCAATCGCATCGGTTGTGCCATGAATTGAATCTAGCAGAATAATAAACTCGTCGCCGCCCATTCTGGCTATGGTGTCATTGTCTCTAATACAACTTTTTAAGCGTTTAGCGGTTTCAATTAAAAAACGGTCACCCTCTAAGTGGCCAAAGGTATCATTGATGACTTTAAAACGGTCTAAATCAATAAACAGCAGGGCAAACTGATCTAAGCCATGTCTTCTAACATGCTTTAACGCTTGCGATAAACGCTCCATGAGGTAATTACGATTGGGTAAGCCAGTTAATCCATCATGCTGTGCATCATGTACTAATTGAGCCTCAATTTTACGGCGTTGATTGACTTCCGCTTGCAAATTGATATTTACCTGAGCAAGTGCTTGAGTTCTTGTGTTAACTTTTTCTTCTAGTAATTCGTGACTACGTTTGAGAGACTCCGCGGCATTTTTCCGCTCAATGGCGTTGGCAATATGTTGTGAAACAAAAGTCAGTAGGTCAAGGTCGCGCCTTTGGTATATCTGTTGATCGTTTAAACTATAAATAGTCAGTGCGCCAACAACTTCTCCATTAATAAATAGCGGAATACCAATCCACTGATGCATTTTTTGAGTTTTATTTAACTCTGGTGATTGGGTATAAATTTCTCGTTGTTTGACTAATAGTGCAATATCATCAGCACTAAATAATTTAGGCTTTTTGTGTTTGATAATGTATTCCGTTAACCCATCTTTCATTAAACGGCTTTCAGGATATTTTTTGGCCATTTGAGAAACGTAGAAAGGGAAAAATAACGTGTTATTCTTTTCAATCAGAGAAATAAAGCAGTTATCAGCAGGGATTAATTGGCTAATAACTTGGTGTATTCGAGTGTAAAAATCACGTTGTTGGATGTTTAGCGATGATATTTCGGTAATTTGAAATAATGATTTTTGAAGTTTTTCCGCTTTTACTCGTTCATGTACCTCAGCTTTAAGGCTGTTATAGGCAAAGCTGAGTTCTCGAGTACGTTCTTCAATGGCGATTTCAAGTTGTTCATTGTGTAATAGCCTTTCCATTACTCCAGAAATGTGATGACAAATGAACCCCATTAACTCTAGCTCTAAATCACCATAGTTAATTTGTTCGTTATAACTTTGCACCACTAAAACACCATTGACAGTGCCTTTACTTTTAATCGGCACGCCTAACCATTGATGACAAGGTGAGCCTAAACCTTCAATTTCACCTTGCTCGATTAATTGGTCAAAGCCTTCATTGCTACACAGAAATGGCTCGCCTTTTCTAAGAACGTAACCGGTAATACCTCGACTTAAAATTTCAGATATCTCTTCGTCAGGATATAATTCTGTTGGGTGAGAGTCTTTTTCATCTGCAAAAAATGGCAGACTGATCATTCCGGTTACAGGATCTTGTGACGCAATAAAAAAATTATCAGCAGGAATTAATTGTTGTAAGTGGAGATGAACCCCTTTGTAAAAATCGTCAAGAGAAGTCGCTTTGGTGGCGATATTAGAAATTTCTAGCAGGGTATTTTGGATTATTTCAGCGCGCTTGTATTTTGCCGCTAGACGTTTAAGTCGGCTAATTCTTCGTTGAAGTAATTGAATGTTTTTGGGCAAATTGGGACAATTATTATCCTTATCCATAGTTTTAATGTGCTATCCCATTTATAACAATAACAAATCCCTAGTTAGACACATATATTTAACATAAATGCAGATGTGATCCAAGTAATAAAATGTATCGTAAAACTGTTTGCAATGTGTGCGGATTAGTCAAAACTTAATCACTCAGTTAAAAAAAGTAAATCAGGGCTAGACGTAGAGGTAATTTATCCCTACTATATGCGTCGCTAACCAAGGCGAGCGCCCATAGCTCAGCTGGATAGAGCGTACCCCTCCGGAGGGTAAGGCCGAAGGTTCGAATCCTTCTGGGCGCACCATTCGGTATTATGCTCTGAAAATTTGGTTAGTAGATTGAAATCAGTGGTGATTGTAGCTCAGTTGGTAGAGTCCCGGATTGTGATTCCGGTTGTCGTGGGTTCGAGCCCCATCAGTCACCCCATTCAATCTAGTGTTTTGATTATGACACAAAGCAATTTTCGGTGATTAGCGCAGCCCAGTAGCGCATCACGGCTCTTTGAAAGAGTGGAGCAGAGGGTTAACCCTCGTATCAATAAGCTCAAAATACTAGGACAGATTTTCGGTGATTAGCGCAGCCCGGTAGCGCATCACGGCTCTTTGAAAGAGTGGAGCAGAGGGTTAACCCTCGTATCAATAAGCTCAAAATACTAGGACAGATTTTCGGTGATTAGCGCAGCCCGGTAGCGCATC
>NZ_JAKIKP010000012.1 GCF_023284065.1 Shewanella gaetbuli
GTCTGGCTTGCTGCATACACCTTGTGTTTGCTGCTGTGCCGTGTCAGTGGATGCGCATTATAGGGAGCTCAGATTTTTGCGCAACCCCTTTTTTGAAGTTTTTTGCAAAAACATATCTGACGGGGTGTTTTTTCAACGAAACGTATAAAAAAGGGGCTAAACGCCCCCTTTTTTATCGTGTTTATCTGTTTAATGGTGCTATTGAGAAGTTACATTTCCCCGAAGAAACGGGTTTCTTGGGTAGTAATAACTTGTTTTCCATCGATTGTGGCTTCTACAACTATATTAATGTTGGTAATGGTACGTTTTAATTCAACAGGATCGACTGCAACACTAATAGGTAGAGTTAATACTTCACCCCCTTCTAGCGAAATCGAGTCAGGTCCAATCCATTTAGCGTTATTCAAACCATCAACACTTAATTTATATTGGTGTTTTGCTTCTGTCTTATTGAGAATCTTAATAGTGAAGGTGTTTTCAATTTCACCACGATTATTTTCTCTGTATAAAGCATTACGATCTCGAATCACATCCATTCTTACTGGTGCGATAGTTGCGCTAGCATAGATGAATACCAATACCATTACCGTTAGAACTACACCATAACCAACTAACTTAGGTCTGAGTACTTTTTCGTTTATGCCTTCTAATTTGTTTTCGGTGGTGTAGTTAATTAATCCTTTGTCATAGCCCATGCGCTCCATTGTGGTATCACACGCATCAATACAGGCGCCGCAATTAATACACTCGTATTGGAGTCCATTTCGAATATCAATTCCTGTCGGACAAACTTGTACACATAAATCACAGTCTATGCAGTCACCTAGCCCTAATGCTTTTGGGTCAGCTTTACGTGATCTAGGGCCACGGGTTTCACCACGTTTTGTGTCATAACCTACTATATAAGTATTTTTATCAAACATTGCCGCTTGGAATCGCGCGTAAGGACACATATGAATGCACATAATTTCACGCATCCAACCTGCATTACCATATGTTGCTATAGTGAAGAAGATTACCCAAAAATATATGCTGCCATCTGCATTAAGGGTAAAGACGTCTATATAAACCTCTCTAGTAGGGACAAAGTAAGACACAAATGTCATAGCCGTTAATAATGACACTAGTATCCAAGCACCATGTTTAGCTGTTTTTCGCCATACTTTATTAAAGCTCCACGGCATTTGGTCTAACTTGATACGTTTATTACGTGCCCCTTCTAGTTTTTCTTCAAACCAGATGAAGATAAATGTCCAAACAGTTTGCGGACAAGTGTAGCCGCACCAGACTCGCCCTAAATATGTAGTAACGAAAAAAAGTCCAAAAGCAGCTATCATAAATAGTGCAGCTAATAGGGTAAGATCTTGCGGCCATATGGTTAAACCAAAGACATGAAATTTTTGCTCGGCTAAATTGAACCAGACGGCTTGCCTGTCTCCCCATGGAATCCATGGCAGAATAAGAAAGAAGAGCATGGCAACCCATCCCATTCGACGACGTAGTGAACTCCATAGTCCATCAACGGCGCGAACATATATTCGATTGCGTGGGTTAAAGCGGTCAGCTTTGCTAACATCGGGCTGGTGAATCTTAATGCGATTTTGTTTGGAAAAATCCTTTGATTTTGACTCTATTGTCATTTTACAGCCTTACTACATTAACATTACAAAGAAACTGGAATAGTATATCCCTTTTCTAACATTAAATTGGATCAAAAAATGAGAGGTTGGATAGGTTTAGCCATAATTGCTGGCACTATTTTTTATTTTGCCACCGAAACAGACAAGTTAGATGAACCTATAGAGTATATAGAAAACATCTTTAAAAAAGCAGATAAAAAAGTCACCTCAATGACAGGAACGAAGATTCAACGAGTAGATACCTCGATTCCAAAATTAAAAGAATCGATATATGAGCGATTATCTACTGTTGAGATCCGTGAATTAGATGGGGTCTTTATTGATCAAGAAGCCATTGCCGACTTTAAAGAACAATATTGTACTGGTTCTCGCAGTACCCACCCTGTTTTTAGTCGAGAAAATTTACAATTTATCTGTGACAAGATTTAGTTAACGATTTTATCCTCGCTAGATTGACCTGCCAATAAATACAACCTAGCCTTTGGGTAATTGATTGAAAAAGGCTAGGAAATGATGACAACCCCTGTTTCTGATATTTTTGACCCCACTCGTTGGGATGAAGTAAGCGGCTTTAACTTTGACGATATCACCTATCACAGAGCTAAAGACCAAGGCACGGTAAGAATTGCGATTAATCGCCCTGACTGCCTTAACTCTTTCCGTCCTAAAACGGTAGATGAACTTTATACCGCGTTGGATCATGCACGCCAATGGTCAGATGTTGGCTGTGTATTATTGACGGGTAACGGACCCTCTGCAAAAGGGCAATATTCATTTTGCGCTGGCGGAGATCAACGTATTCGAGGCAAAGATGGCTATAAATATGAAGGAGAAGGTGAACACCAACCCGATGTAGCCAAAATGGGGCGATTACATATATTAGAAGTACAAAGACTGATCCGCTTTATGCCTAAAGTGGTCATTGCCGTTGTTCCAGGCTGGGCTGTTGGTGGCGGTCATAGCTTACATGTTGTATGTGATTTAACGTTAGCCTCAAAAGAACACGCTATATTCAAACAAACCGACCCAGATGTCGGCAGTTTTGATTCAGGTTATGGCAGTGCTTATTTAGCGAAAATGATTGGCCAAAAACGTGCTCGAGAAATTTTCTTTTTAGGCTTTAACTATAGTGCTGAAGAAGCGTTTGATATGGGAATGGTGAACCGTGCCATTCCTCATGCAGAACTTGAAACCGAAGCGTTGAATTGGGCTAAGGAAATTAACAGCAAGTCACCCACTGCAATGCGTATGCTTAAATACGGCTTTAATTTACCTGATGATGGTTTAGTGGGTCAGCAGCTATTTGCCGGTGAAGCGACTCGTTTAGCTTATGGCACCGATGAAGCTCAGGAAGGACGTGATGCCTTTTTAGAAAAACGCGACCAAGATTTTTCTAAGTTCCCTTGGCATTATTAATCATCATTACAGCATTCTATACTCATTATTCAACCTGCCTATCTATTCGATAGGCATTTTTTATTCCTAGCGCTCCTTTAATTAAACGAACTTGTCGATAACCTTAATCGGACAATACCTGTTTACAACACAAATGATAACGATTATCATTTTCAAAAATTAAACATTAGGAATATTATCATGAAAAAAACTGCCTCTTTTGCCATCTTACACTTTAGTGTTGCTTTCACTATTACTTACTTATTAACAGGCTCTTTGGTTATTGGTGGTGCGGTCGCACTAGTTGAGCCAATGGTTAACACGGTAGTTTTTTACTTCCATGAAAAAGTCTGGAAGCGTATTGAAGCTAAGAACCTAGCCGCTAATGCCGTGGTACAAGCTTAGCGTTAAAGTCCTTTGTCATAAAACTTTCACAAAACTATTTTGTTATCAATTTGAAACAAAAGTTAGCTTACAACGACAACCCCCTGCTTAATTAAAGCTTAACTCATCATTAATAATCAATATCTTAGGCCGACACGTTTAACACTCATCCCCTTAAAGCGCTGAACTTGTACAAATAAGCTATTTAAGAATCGACTGCTCAATAATATTTTCACTCCACCTGCAGCCACACCCGCATAACAAAAGCCAAACTTGCTAATAACACCTACCGCTGCACCAGCAAATGTCACCCCAAAACCACTGTAACTTTACTGTCATATTCATCGGTTTTAATGCAGCGGCTCCAAACGAGGCAAGTACATTGCTAACGCTTATTGCAGTCAAGGTTGCATTGATAAAACACTATTGAAAGTAGGAAAAAAGATGAAAAAGGTCATTGGCTTATTAACCGCAGTTGGCTTATTAACTGCGCCATTAGCAAACGCTGAAACCGTTACAGTTTCAGGCTCAACCTCGGTTGCACACGTTATGGAAGTTTTAGCTGAAAACTACCAAAACAAAGCACAAAAGAGTGTTGAAGTCCAAAGCACAGGATCTTCAGCGGGAATTCGCGCCGCCAAAGAGGGTACCAGCATGCTAGGGATGTCATCTCGTAATATTAAAGACAACGAACTAAACAGCGAAATAAAGGAAGTGGTTATTGCTCGTGACGGTATTGCCGCTGCCGTTAATAAAGCCAATCCTGTAAAAGATTTAACTCAACAACAAATTTCTAAAATATACCGTGGTGAAATCACTAATTGGAGTGAAGTGAGTGGCGAAGCTCGTCCAATCGTTGTGGTAACTCGTGAGAATGGTTCAGGTACTCGTGGTGCATTTGAAGAAATCATGGATTTACAACGTACTGTAAATGGCCACAAAGTCACAGCAATTACTCCAACAGCTCAAGTGGGTAATGGTAACGGTATGATTAAAACCATTGTTGCTAACAACCCCTATGCAATTGGATATATTTCACTGGGTTCTGTAGATGACTCACTACAAGCATTAAGTGTTAACGGTGTTGCAGCCAGTGATGAAAACATCGCAGCTGGAGATTATCACATTGCTCGCCCATTCATTTTATTAGTGAATAACAAGCCTCACCCAAGTGCGCAATCATTTGTTGATTTCATTATGTCTAACGATGGCCAAAGCATCATTGCTGAACAAGGTTATATTCGCGTTCAGTAATTAATACTCAAGCTTAAACGAGGAGCTTAAGCTCCTCTTTGTTATTCCCACAATTAATCATCTGCAACACCCTGAGGTTAAATGATGAACACGATAACGAAGGCCCAGATTAAAGGGCTACAACTAGAACCTAACAAAGCAATAGATATGAAAGAGATATTCTTTCACCTGCTTTTTTTATCTAGTGCCATGGTGGGTGTTTTATCAGTCTGTACCATTGGATGGTTTGTATTTAACGAAGGACTACCTGCCATTAGTGAAGCAGGTGTTGTTGAATTTATAACAGGTAAAGAATGGCTGCCTCCGGCCTTATACGGCATTTTACCGATGATCGTTGCCTCAATTATTTCGACCACTGGCGCAGTGATTATTGGGGTTCCCATTGCTATTTTAACCGCGGTATTTTTAGCTGAAATTGCCCCTAAGTGGCTTGCGGATATTGTCCGCCCTGCTGTAGAGCTTTTAGCAGGCATTCCTTCTGTAGTTTATGGCTTTTTTGGACTCGTTATTATTGTCCCTGCCATTGAAACGCTTTTTAACATTCCTGCTGGTAACACAATTTTAGCGGGAATCATTGTATTGGCCATTATGATTTTGCCAACGGTTATCACCATTTCTGAAACCTCCATTAGAGCGTTACCGCCTATTTATAAAGAAGGAGCATTAGCGCTTGGTGCATCGCACATTTATAGCGTATGCAAAGTGTTAATTCCTGCGGCCAAAAGCGGAATTTTAACCGCTGTGGCATTAGGTGTAGCACGAGCAATAGGTGAAACCATGGCCATTATTATGGTGATGGGAAACGCGCCAGCCATGCCAGGTTCTCTATTAGAACCCGCCAGAACCCTTACCGCTAATATTGCAATGGAAATGTCTTATGCAACAGGCGTTCATGCCAGTGCACTTTATGCTACAGGTATTGTATTGCTTGCGTTTATCGTGCTGCTAAACGGCTCATTGTTATATTTAAATAGAAAAAGAGCTTACTAATATGTCTCAGTATATCGATCCTAAAACCTCACTTGCTAGACAGCGCAAAGACAAACTGCTTTATAAAGCCGTTTGGGGCGCAGCCGCGATTACCATTTTGTTCTTATTGTGGGTGGTTTGGCACATCTTATCTAACGGCCTAAGCCATGTGAGCTGGGAGTTCATTACCGGAGCCTATACCCGTATTGGTGAAGCTTCTGGTATTTGGGCAATGATTGTTTCTACCATATATATGGTGTTGTTATCACTGGCTTTTGCTGCACCTATCGGCATTATGACCGCTATTTACTTAACTGAATACGCCAAGCTCGGCAGTAAAATGGTACAGGTTATTCGTTTTTGTACCGAATCATTAGCGGGTATTCCTTCAATTGTTTATGGCTTATTTGGGATGACATTTTTTGTCACTACCTTAGGGCTGGGTTTTTCAATTTTATCGGGCGCATTAACCTTAGCCATGCTGATCCTGCCTGTGATTATTCGCACCACAGAAGAAGCGCTTATAGCGGTTTCAATGAGTTACCGTGAAGGTGGCTACGCACTTGGTTGTAGTAAAATTTATACCATTTGGCGCTTAATATTACCTAGCGCACTACCGGGCATTGTGACTTCAATTATTTTAAGTACCGGACGCGTTATTGGTGAGTCAGCACCAGTATTTCTTACCGCCGGTATGGTTACACAAATACCAGAATCTGTACTGGAGTCAGGCAGAACACTCACGGTGCATTTGTATAAATTAACCCAAGAGCTATTTACCCAATATGAGTGGGATCAGGCATACGCCACCGCGACAGTATTGATTGTGTTGATATTATTTTTGAATTTAGCCACTAAGGTTATAGCCACAAAATTAAATAAATCAGCGTAGCTGCTACAAAATGAACCAAGCAGCATAAACAGAATTCAGTTAACACGAATAGTCGTGTTTTAAAGGCTTTAAAATGAATAAATTAGCAGTTAGTAACTTAGATCTTTATTACGGCGAAAATCACGCACTAAAAGATATTTCAATTAATATTCCGTCACGACAAGTCACTGCCTTAATTGGTCCATCGGGTTGTGGTAAATCAACCCTGTTGCGCACGTTGAATAGAATGAATGACTTAGTAGCTGGGGTAAAAATATCGGGCACTGTTGCCTTTGAAGGCGAAGATATTTATGCCGATATCGACGTAAAACAATTAAGAATGCGCGTGGGCATGGTATTTCAAAAGCCCAACCCATTCCCGATGAGTATTTACGAAAACATTGCCTTTGGACTTAAAGCACAAGGCGTAAAAGACAAAGCGGTTCTAGATAAAGTGGTTGAAGACTCGTTAAGAGGCGCTGCACTTTGGGATGAAGTAAAAGACAGACTAAATTCGCCAGCATTTGGTTTATCTGGCGGACAACAGCAACGTTTGTGCATTGCCCGTGCTATTGCTATGGAGCCTGAAGTTATTCTAATGGACGAGCCCACCAGCGCACTTGACCCTATTGCCACCCATAAAATTGAAGAGTTAATGGACGAGTTACGTAAAAAGTTCACCATTGTGATTGTGACCCATTCAATGAACCAAGCTAAGCGAATTTCAGATAGAACCGCCTTTTTCTGGATGGGTGAACTGATTGAGCAAGGTGAAACTCATCAAGTGTTTAACCACCCTCAAGACTCGAGAACACGAGGTTATGTGAGTGGCGAGTTTGGTTAATAACTCAACACCGTTTTACTGTAGTAACACTAAGGCAGCATTAGCTGCCTTAGTTGTTTATAAAAGCCAAATTCAAAGCCGCCTTTGACAGATAAATTGATTTTAATTATTCATTTCACATTTTAAGCCTATAATTCGCTAAAACAATTTATAAAGCTCTTTATAAATTGTGCTAGCCATCAACGACTCAATATTGTTAGCGAACGCATAAAAGTGTGGAGAATAACCATAAATGAAGATGCCTAAGCTCAGCTTAAAGCTTAATACCTTGCCTATAGTATTAGCCTTGTACTACACCTTAGTCGTCAACCTTCCCATGGCTCGCGAAATAGTTAATATTATTCAAAATTTAGATGCGGTAAAAATCGTCTTTGTTATTTCAATACCGCTGTTTTTCATGGCCGCCTTTACCTTTATATTCCACCTTCTTAACTGGCCAAAACTGGCTAAACCGATATTTGTTTTTCTGTTATTAACCTCAAGTTTGGTCAGCTATGCCATGTTCAATTATGGTATATATGTCGACTACGGCATGATAGAAAACACCTTTGAAACCACCTCAGAAGAAGCCTCCAATTACATCAGTGTCTACTCAACAATCTGGCTCATTATGATGGGAGGGTTACCTGCAATATTATTACTATTTACCCGTTTAGAGTTTAGTACTTGGAAGCGTTTTTTAGGGTTAAAAGCGCTATACATGCTGGTATCAATATTAATAATTGCAGCAATAGCAGGGCTATTTTATAAAGACTATGCTTCAATTGGCCGCAACAATAGTCACCTTAAAAAAATGATTATTCCCACGGAATACCTTATATCCACCACTAAATACATTAACAACACTTATATCAAGCAACCTATGCCCTATAGGCAAATAGGTTTAGATGCCAAGCAGGTTTCGCCACACAATGCTAACGGCAAGCCCACTTTATTAGTCTTTGTTTTAGGGGAAACAGCCCGAGTACATAACTATCAGTATTATGGCTATCAACGACAAACCAATGCACATACCGCTCCCTACAAGCCAATATTTTTCGCCAATGTGGAGTCTTGCGGAACCGCAACGGCAGTGTCTGTACCTTGTATGTTTTCCAATATGAACAGGGCTAATTACGACAAAGAAACCGCCTATAACCAAGACAATGTTATCGACATTATGACTCGTGCAGGTATTTATGCGATGTGGCGAGAACATGATGGCGGTGATAAAGGCGCGGCCCATAACATTAAAAAAATGACCTTATTGCCAGATGATGCAGACCACTTATGTAATTCTCAAGAGTGTTACGACACCGCCATGTTAGAAGGCTTTGAACAAGATACCGCTAATCTCAATCAAGACAGCATTTTGTTTTACCATTTATCAGGTTCACACGGGCCGACCTACTTTAAGCGCTATCCAGAAGAGCATAAACAATTTACTCCAGACTGCCCTAAAGCCGACATTGAAAACTGCAGCACTGAGCAAGTGGTCAACAGTTACGACAACACTATTTTATATACCGACTACTTTATTGCTCAGACCATAGAAAAGCTTAAAGCACTGGAAGATAAATATAACGTGGCATTACTGTATATATCTGATCATGGTGAATCATTGGGCGAAAACGGCATTTACCTTCACGGTATGCCTTATTCTATTGCCCCTAAAGAACAAACCCATGTGCCAATGATATTGTGGACATCAACTGAATTTGCTCAGCAAAAACAATTAAACACTAACTGCTTAATAAAAGCGGCAAAAGAAAATAGCTATTCCCATGACAACTTGTTTGACTCATTACTTGGATTGATGGACGTAAAAACAACCGAGTACCGACAGCACCAAGATGTTTTTGCCCAGTGTCGCCAACCATACCCTAATACTATTGAGCGATAATCATTGTTAAACTTGCCCCATAACTGATAATTCAAGTGGCAAGACAACATGGCAAAGCCTAACCCTAAAGGCCCAGTTAGAACCGTTAATATTTATTGTGCTAAGTGTAAAACACCGCTATTTAAGTATCGAAAAGGAGGCAAAGGGGCGCTAGTGAAGTGCTTTAAAGAGCGTATTGTGGAAGATCATACCCACACACCCTGCACTTGCCCCAACTGTGAAGTGGTATTTGCACGCGACACGTTAATAAGAGGTGCGCCTGCATTCAAAATGATTGGCGGTAAAGTCACCATGAAATAACGCATTTATGGTGACTTTATCCAGCTTACTAAACCGAAAATTAACTCGCTTGATATGCTGGGTAATCGGTATAACCTGCTTCACCACCACCGTATAAGGTTAATCTTGCGTCAGCATCAAACTCTGCTAGTGGCCAATTTTGTTTAAATCGTTCAACTAAGTCTGGGTTACTCACATAAGGCGTACCAAAGGCAACTAGGTCTGCATAACCTTTGTTCAATAACGCTTGGGCACTGTGTTGAGTGAGTTTTCCAGCAACCATAATTGGGTTGCTATACACACTTCGCACTTGCTGGCGAAACTCATCGGTAACCGGTTCAAACTCAGAAATATTTTCTGAAAAGTGCACATAAGCTAAGTTCATCGGCATCATTTTGGCTAGCGCCGCTATCATCAGTGGTTTTATTTCGGTGTCGGGAGTTTTATCTCCCTCAAGCACGTGAGGCGACACCCTAACCGCCACCTTTTCACCACCAATGGCATCAGCTACAGCTTGCAGCGTTTCTAACATAAAGCGCATACGGTTTTCGATATTGCCACCGTATTGATCTGTGCGTTGATTACTGGCTTGGCGCATAAAAGTATCAAATAGGTAACCATGAGCACCGTGTATTTCTACCCCGTCAAACCCAGCTTCAATGGCGTTTTTTGCTGCTTGAACAAAATCAGCCTGAGTTTGAGCAATATCTTCTAAACTCATGGCCCTTGGCGCTTCTGTTTCAATCATGCCAAAGCCGCCTTCGGGTAATGGCCCATAGACTTTGTCGGCCACTTTTACAGCTGAGGCCGCAACAGGCTGCTCACCGGCAATAATTGAGTGGCTTCTACGGCCAACATGCCATAGCTGAATAAAAATTTTGCCACCTGCTTTATGCACCGCATCGGTGGTTTTTTTCCAACCATCAATATGGGCTTGAGTATAAATACCAGGAGTTAATGAGTAGCCTCTGGCAACCGCTGAAACAGGCGAGCCTTCTGTAATAATTAACCCTGCTGTTGCGCGCTGGGCATAATATTTAGCCATCATATCGTTAGGCACGTCGCCGGGCTGAGTTGTACGCGAGCGGGTCATGGGTGCCATAACAATACGGTTATTTAATACGGTGTTGTGTTTGCCATGCTCACCTAGGGTAAACGGGCTGAATAAATCTACTTGGTTCATTCATTTATCCTAAAAAATTAATTTGCGGGTAACGTGCTTGAGCAAACGGCTACTTCGCTTGATAAACGGGATAGTCAGTTAAGCCTTTAGCACCACCGCCAAATAGCGTGGTTGCATCATGCTCTGCCAGCGGATAACCGTGTTTTATGCGCTCAGGTAAATCTGGATTCGCCACAAAAGGACGGCCAAAGCCAATCATGTCTGCTAACCCATCGGTAATGGCGTTATCAGCTTTGTCGCCATTGTAGCGACCGGCATAGATCAGCGTGCCTTTATAGGCATCGCGCAGGGCTTGTTTAAATGAGGTTGGCGTATCTGGTGCATCGTCCCAATCAACTTCTGCAATGTGCAAATACACCACCTGATGACGATTCAATAATGCGGCCGCCTCAACATAGGTGTGTTGCGGGTTAGCATCTACTGTGCCATTTAACGTGGTTAAAGGGGCTAAGCGAATCCCAACTCGGTCAGCGCCAATGGCCTCAACTAAAGCGGTAACCACTTCATCTAAAAAGCGTAATCGATTAGTTAAACAGCCACCATATTCATCAGTACGGGCATTAGATTCAGAATCAATAAACTGATTCACCAAATAGCCATTGGCAGCATGCAATTCAATGCCGTCAAAGCCTGCCTCTATAGCATTTAAAGCGGCCTGCTTATATTGCTCAACCACATGGTTAATATCAGCTTTAGTCATTTCACGTGGGGTAACAACATCAACAAAGCCGGGTTCGTCGGTGCCGTTATCAACAAACACTTTCACGTTTTGTGCTTTTAATGCCGATGAAGAAAGGGGTTGTTCGCCACCAATATTGTCAGGGTGAGTCACACGGCCAACATGCCATATTTGAGCAAATATCACTCCACCTTGTTGATGCACCGCGTTGGTAACGGTTTTCCAGCCAGCTATTTGTTCAGCAGAATAAATACCCGGTGTCCACGCATAGCCTTTGCCTTGGGGTGATATTTGCGTCCCCTCTGACACAATAAGCCCCGCACTGGCGCGTTGAGCATAATAAGTTGCCATTAATGTATTGGCCACATCACCGGGTTGTGAAGCACGTGAGCGGGTCATGGGTGGCATTACAATGCGATTTTTAAGGGTAAGCTTGCCAAGTTTAATGGGAGAAAATAATGCATTTGCCATAATGTGTGTGCCTCTATTTGTTTGATGCACACATCATACAATGACATTGTAAGGTTAATTAACCGCAATAATCACAATTTACTTTTGTCGTTTTTGCAAACATGAATAGATTACAAAGTTAGCCGAGTTTGAATAAAGTCAACAAATGCCGAAATGCGTTTAGATAACACACTGGATTTATAGTACACCGCGCTAATTTGTTCACGGCCGGTATTGGTTAACTTTTCATCTTCAAACAATGGCACCAGCGCGCCACTGACAATATCTTTTTTAACCATAAAGCCTGACAAACAGCCAATGCCATTACCTTGCAGCACCAATTGCCTAATGGTTTCACCACTACTTACAGCTATATGAGGCTGTATGGGCGCAAAGTTAGCCAACGGCCATTCATTTAACACCTTGGGCGCAACAAACCCCACCAGCTGATGTTGTGCTAAATCTGCCACAGTTTGCGGCTTACCGTGCTGCGCTAAATATTGTGCCGAGGCCACAATATACAAGGCGCTTTTGCCTAACGATGTTGCATGTAAGGTGGAGTCGCGTAATTGACCTATTCGAATAGCCACATCAGTGCGTTTTTCAAGTAAGTCGACTATGCCTTCATTTGAACTAAGCTCCAATTCAATATGAGGGTAGGCTTGATTAAATGATTTAACTAATGGCACCAATTGGTGCAATACAAACGGGCTAGCAGCATCAACACGCAAGCGGCCTTTAGGCACATCTTTTTGAAGCAACAAGGCCTCTTCAGCCTGTTTGATAATGTATAAGCCATCTCGTACTGCTTTAATAAATTGTTTGCCCTCTTCCGTCACTTCTATTCTGCGAGTAGTACGATTAAATAAACTCACCCCAAGTTGAGACTCAATTCTACTGACCGAGCGTGACGCTTTAGCTACTTGAATATTTAACGCCTCTGCAGCCGCTGAAAAGCTGCCGCAATCTACCACACTGAGTAAAATATCCAGGTCATCTGACCGAGTAAGCATGTTTGCTCCTTAACTGACAACGGGGGTTATTCACAACATATTGCGCCCTAAACACGTTCAACTCTAGCTTATACCCATTAGATTAATACAGGTTATCAGCTGTCGGGTTTTACATTTCTGTCATAAAAGTATCCTTTTAGTGTCATTAACTTTACGTAGGTTAAGTGCAAATTATCACACCAAACAAGGACCTGACATGGGCAAGCTACTTCCACTTTCACTTATCATATCTTCTATACTACTTACCGGCTGTAACGGCGATGATGGCAATAATGGCACCGATGGTAGTGACGGTTTAAATGCGCTAATTGACATTCAGGCCATTGAACCCGGTCATCAAATGTGTCCATTTGGTGGCAGTATGGTGACAACAGGTTTAGACGCCAACGCGAATGGCGTACTGGATGCTGACGAAGTAGATTCTGCACAAACTCAATATCAATGCCAGCCACAACAAACTGAACTGGCGGTGAACTTGATAGGCCGTTACGAGTCTGGTGTTTTTGGCAAAAGCGCCGCTGAAATTGTTGATTATGCGTCGTTAACTCAATCTGCCTACGTAGTAAATGCTCAAAGCGGTATGGTTGATGTATTAGATTTATCAAGCTTAACCGCGACAGCCACAACCGAGCCAACACGCTTAAATAACCTAACAAAAGTCAGCACTATTGATGTTGCAGCCGATACCGCCATAAGCGGTTTAGGCAGCGTTAACAGTGTTAGTGTTTACGGTGATCTATTGGCTATGGCGGTAGAAAAAGAAGATGAAAATGGCAATAAAACCCAAGGATTAGGTATTGTGGCATTTTATCGCTTATCGGCTACTGCAGCACCGGCATTAATCCACAGTGTGGACGTTGGCGCACTACCCGATAACTTAACATTCAGCCCTGATGGCAACACATTATTAGTGGCTAATGAAGGTGAGCCCAATAGTGCTTACGACGTTGACCCACAAGGTAGCGTGTCGATTATTAACATTACTGACAATATGCCAGCCACCAGCGCAACTTCGGTTGGTTTTACTGAGTTTAATGTTGGCCAAAGTCGAGCAGATGAAATTAGCAGCAAGATTAAAATTAATGGCCCAAATGCTAGCGTTGCACAAGACTTAGAGCCTGAATATATTACTGTTTCAGCCGACAGCAAAACCGCTTTTGTTAGCTTGCAAGAAAACAACGCTATGGCGGTGATTGATATCGAAAATGCGGCGGTAAGCGCTATTTTCCCCCTAGGGATAAAAGACTTTGGCTTAGCTGAAAATGCACTTGATGCCAGCGATAAAGACGACGCTATCAACCTTCAATCCTATGAAGGCGTTTATGGTTTGTATCAGCCAGATTCAATTGCCAGCTATGAGTGGAACAACCGCTCATTTATCGTTAGTGCGAATGAAGGTGATGCTCGAGACTATGATGGCTTTTCTGAAGAAGTTCGTGCAGAAGACTTAACCCTTGATGCTAACCACCCTCAAGTCGCTGCCGCCCAAGACAAAACCCAATTGGGCCGCTTAAAAGTGACCACCTCTATGGGCGACATCGACAATGACGGCGATTATGACCAAATTGTTTCTTATGGCGGGCGTTCATTTTCAATTTGGACTGCCGCAGGCCAACAAGTTTTTGATAGTGGCAACGACTTTGAGAAAATTACTGCCGCCTTACTCGGTGAGCAATTTAATAACCATAATGAAGAAAGCAAAGGTGATAGCCGCAGTGACGATAAAGGCCCAGAGCCAGAAGCGTTAGCTATTGGCACCATTGGTGATGTGACCTATGCCTTTATTGGTTTAGAACGTACTGGTGGCTTTATGATTTACGATATCACCAACCCGTTTAACGTCATCTTTGTGGATTATATTGTTAACCGAGACTTTGATATTGAATTTGAAATTGATGGCGATGATATTTCAGGTCAACCAGAATTAGCCGGTGACTTAGGCCCTGAAGGCATGAAATTTGTTAATGCTGACCAAAGCCCCACTGGCGCACCATTACTGATTATTGGCAATGAAGTCAGTGGCTCTACAAGCGTGTATCAATTAACCTCACTGTAAAATGGACAAGTTAATCAAAAAGGCCAGGGTGTTTCCATGGCCTTTTTTGTTTTCATTACACACCGTTATTGTGCTGGGGTAAAGCGTATTTCATGAATCGACTGGCTTGGCAGTAATGGCGTTTTACGATGATTAATATAATCATTAAAACCACTGCGGTAAAAGTCAGATAACGGATGGCCTGATTGACCACCTGGAATGGTCATAATGGCATTTTTCTCTAGTCCAGGTTGCACAATAAAGCGCTGTGAAGCACCAAAGCTTTTACCTTGCACAGCAGGCATAAAGCTGTCACCAAAACCCGCTCTAACCGGCATATCTAATAATTTAGCCAATATAGGCATAGACTTTGAAAATGGATGCTGAATAGTTAGCGCATTCACTCGCCCCCAAGTCAGATCAGTCAGCTTATTATTGTCACTGTATTTAGCCAGCAGCTTTTGCTTGCTTTGAACATACGCGCCAAGCACTAAGTCGTCCCAGCTTTGATATTGCTCCGGCAACCATGATTGCGGTTGTTGATCGATCATTTGCCATATTGCGGGCTCTAAATAGCGTTTAAGTACTGCCAAGCTTAACCCTTGCTCGGCCAATGTTGTTTCCAGTGGCGCAAAAACAATGTTGATCATCTCAGTTCTAAAGTAACGGGTTAAGGTATACCCCACAGACTCGCTACAGGCACACCCTTGCCATTCTTTTAACTGCTTTAAATCCTTGGCAAAGTCTTGGTCAGCTTGTTGGGTATTGTCTCGTAGAACTTTGGATAAGTATTGATGCCAAGGCAATAAAAATTGTGCTTGGTTATCAAGCTGTAACTCATAAAAATCGTCTTCATCAAACTTATCTTTTGCCATTAATCCTGCGCGAATTTGCACAGCTCTAGCCCCTAAAGCATACCCTCCATCACCTAAAGCTTGATGTTGTTGAGTTGATACTACCCTTGAGTTGGCGGTCCATATACGGTGTGATTCAGGGTTAATCAGGCTAGGAGAAGACGCAGCGCGTTGTTGCCACACATAAGGGTCAACCTCTTGGGCGGTAATTGCGCTATTTTGCGGTGTCGTGCGGTTTAATATTGCCCCTGCTAAAGTCCAGCCAATATCACCGCTTTTATCCGCAAGCACTAAGTTTTGCACCGGCACACCAAAACGACTTGCTTGAGTTACCGCATCTGAGACAGTTTTTATCTGTTCTAACTGCATTAACGACATATCAACAGCATAAGGCTGATGAGCCACCCAGTTTAAGGCATATTTGCCACCCGCAATATCCACCACCGGGCCGTATGTTGATACTTCAAGCGGGTAAATATGCTCACCATCGGGTGTGTTAATAACTTCTTCAACCACTAGGGTTTGCTCATCTGTTAGCCTAACCCAGTCAGCAGTATCAATGTAGGCATTGGTAAAGCCCCATGCCAGATGATTATTACTTCCTACCACAATAGCCGGAGCCCCCGGTAAGCTGACTCCGGTAACTTGAACCTCTTGCTGGGCACTCGTTTGGTAATTTAGCTGCGCACGATACCAAATAATTGGCACCGCAAAAGACAAGTGCATATCATCAGACAACATTCCTTTACCACTTTTGGTCAACGTACCAGACACAGCCCAGTTATTACTGCCAATTTCAGCAATATCTGCAATGTCAGTGATGTTGGCTTGCTGTAAATCTTTGGCCGCTATTTGTGGTATTTCAATAGACTCTAACGGTAACTCACTGCCATCAAGTGCCGCCTGATATGGACTAGGCTGAATAATAAAGTCGACCATGTGCTGACCAAAGTGCTGTTGTAATACGGTTAAGGCTAAGTCTCTGTTGATGGTATTACTTTGTAAGTCGAGATACATACTGTAAATCACCAACAAACTGTCACTGGGATGCCAAGGCGTTGGTGAACTTTGAGTGAGTAAATATTCAAATGAGGCAACAGCTTGTGCCGCCAAAGCATCGTTAACCCCTTGAGCATATTTATCTAATAAGGTTTTATCGGCTGCCGGCAAGGTGTCTAGAATCATCATTGCCCGTTTACGTAGCTGATGAAAACGCCTAGATTTATCGAGCTCAAGGGCTTTTTCACCAAAAATTTCTGCTAACTCACCCGCGGCATTACGGCGCAGTAAATCCATTTGAAAAAATCGGTCTTGGCCATGGGCATAACCCAAACCATAAGCGGCATCGGCACGGCTATTGGCTTGAATAATGGCGGTTCCCAAATTGTCCCGTGCCACAATAAGCGGGTCGGAAATAGAACTAGAGGTTAATGAGTCGCTAAGCTTGGGCAAGCTTGCATTGAAGATAAAGTAAACCGCCAGCACACCTAGTAGGGCTAGCCCTAAAAAGGCGGACACCAATGTGGTTATTATTTTTTTCATGATTGAGTCGTTAGGTAGTGTAGGCAAAAACCAACAGCACTAATTAATTTAAGTTTTCCTCATCATAACGGTTGTTGCTCAGTTGTTAAACCCCAATAATTACTGAGTGTTACAAGATGCGGTATATCTAAACAATACTCGGTTATCACGCTCTATATCTTGCGCCCAAATAAACTCTGCCTCGCTGTTAGCAAACTCAACAATGGGTGAAAGGCATTGATTTTGATTAATTGATTTATCACAGCCGATAGTTGAGCGGTCTACTGGCGAGGTTAACGTGCAGCATCCTTGGGTTGCTGTCCATGTGGGCTTTCTGCCCCAGCCCGCTTGTTTTGCGGTAAAGTGAGTCGCCATTGGCCAATGGCTGTCATCATACTCGGCTTGAGTCCACCCATCTGGCATACCGCGATTTTCAATCACACAAGCCGCGAGGTTATCTGCGCTGCACCCTGCTGCAATACTTTCATCTGTGGGGCCAAAGGTTACAGTATGTACCCGCCATGAATCTGCTGAAGTTTGCGTACCTTTTCCCTTGTTTAATCCATCATTAAACACCGCAATAAGTGCTCCGTCACCAAGCTGCGGTTTGTCTGACTCTATGTACTCGTAACCTGAAGCAGAGGCATAGTCTTCACACTGAATCGCGTAAGTTAAACTAGAAGAGCCATCCCACTCAAAAGCAACCTTAACCGCTTGATGTGGGGTAAAGGCTACAGGGTCTACCGCCACCTTTTCGCCATTTACCCACAAGGTAAACTGGTTATCACAATACACAATACCTTCAACAGTTTGTGGCGTATTTGGACACATATCTGCGTCCGCACTAACAGAATACAAACTGCACAACATCACGCTAGTTAAGCTAATGCACTTAATAACCTTAATATGACTAATCATAATCTTATATCCCGATGTTGATGCGAACAGATAGTGGGGGTGAATACTTAGCTCAACCGTCGTTATTAACGCAATTTATTGATTGATGATTAAATAACATTGAGCATCACATGATGCCTATAGTGCATATTGTGACTCAATCTGTGTAGTCGGCCGCCAGCTAATTTGCCTTTAAACAACCGTCCTTAGGGCTTACTCAACATACCTTTAGCCGCAACAAGAATTTAAAACCTATAAAATCATAAACTTAGGCAAAAAGCTTAAATAACCCACATTAAAATCTTAGTTCAACATTTATGAACAACCAACTCAAATAGCTTAAAAACCATAAGCCTACAGATACAAACTGATTCAAATACTGCCTAGATGTTACGCGAAATTTTGCGATAAATTGGTCTAGCAAGTCCACCAAGCAACGTACAAAACCCGAAGCAAAAAATACAAATAAGGATATTTATGAACGACTGCATTCCCTTTAGGCGCAGCGCTAACAAGCTTTTAGGTATTACCATTCTCAGTTTATCTTCTTTAGCCACCGCACAAGACATTAGCGATGAAAGTGCTCAGTCACTTGAGTTTACGCTTATTACTGGCGATAAAGTCAGTGCGATGGCAACCCCAGAGCGCGGACTTTATGGCGCAAGGTTATTGAACTCAGATGGTGAGGAGGTCATCACCAGCCTTGAGCAACTTGGAGATGATATTTACCTCATTCCACCAGAGGCAACAACCTACGTAGAGCAAGGCTTACTTGACCGAGAACTGTTTAACCTAACCAAGTTGTATCGTTCAGGTTTTGACGATGACAATACCGAAGACTTTCCGGTGATTGTTGAATACCGAGAAGGAAGCCTGCCGCAACAAAACGCCCACTTGAAGATTCCCGGTGCCACATTAACGGCAAGGTTTGACATTATTGATAGTATTGCCATGAGAGTAGATAAAGATAATCTACAAGATCTGCTGTCTACTATTAATGGCTCAACCTCTATTCAAGGCGTGTGGTTAGACGCTAATATCGAGGCTCACAAACCGCGTAAAAGTCGTAAAAAACAGCATTGGTGGAGCCACTCCATTGCCAAAGATAATAGTTATCCAACAGTGCCGTTAACCGGTGCTTATGGTACTTATGCATCGCCATATAAAGGAATGGGAGTAACTGTAGCGGTATTAGATACCGGCTATGACACCGATCACCCTGACTTAGCTGGACAAGTTATTGGCAGTAAATCATTTGTTTATCCTTATACTGATGTTGATGACATCAATGGCCACGGCACCCATACCGCTTCAACTGTAGCTGGAAACGGTGTGGAGTCAGCGGGCAAATATGCGGGCATGGCACCTCACGCCAAACTGTTAATAGCTAAAGTGTTAAGCGATAACGGCAGTGGCTCAATGTCTGGGATCATGCAGGCAATGGAATGGGCTGTTGAAAGTGGCGCCGATATTGTCAATATGTCACTTGGCGGCAGCGCCACCAGCTGTGATGGCCCAACAGTAGATTTAGTCGAAAAACTAAGTGACCAAGCGTTGTTTGTGATTTCTGCTGGTAACAACTTTACCCGTGAAACCATTGGTGTTCCGGGCTGTGCTCCAAGCGCATTAACGGTTGCAGCCGTTGATAGAAGCAACCAAACAGCAAACTTTTCTAGCCGTGGCCCTAGCCCTGACGGGCATAGCCTAAAGCCCGATATAGCCTCGCAAGGAGTTAATGTTATTGCCGCAGCTTCTGGCGGTAAAGGTGAACAAGCTTATCGTTCATTATCAGGTACATCTATGTCAGCACCCCATGTTGCTGGTGGCGCGGCAATTTTACTTGAAGCAAGACCTCAACTCACTCCGCGCCAACTAAAACAAGTGTTAACGTCTTCTGTTAGTGCAACTCAGGCAGACGTACTTGAACAAGGCGCAGGCATAATGGATGTTAATGCCGCGATTAAACAGTCATTAATCGCTAACCCTGGACAAGAGCTTGGCTTGTTCACTTATGGTGAAACCGCCGAACCGGTTAAAAGCTTTGTAGCGGTAGAAAACCTTAGCGACCAAGATATTAATATTAAGTTAGCATTAGACTTTACTGGAGAGGATGGCGAAAGCGAGATCCCCCACAATGCAATTTGGTTAGAAGATTCTAAGGTCACCATTGCGGCCAACAGTGTTGCTCAAATTCCAGTATGGGTCGACCCAAGTGTTGAATTAGATAATAGCGCTTACGGCACCATTGGCGGACGTCTTGTTGGTAAGTCAGTGGGCAAACACAAAGCCAATTTCACTGTGCCTTTGTCATATTGGGTAAACCCGCCATTAGTTAACTTAACGGTTAACTTATTTGACCGTTATGGCAAACCCGCTACCTCGCCGTCTAAGTTTTATATTATGAGTGGCGAAGATGGTTGGGGTGGCAGTGTAAGCCTGCAAAATGGTAGCCGAACCCTCACCTTACCTAAAGGTGAATACTCACTTATCTCTTATATTATGACTTACGATCATCAAGGTGATTACGGCGGATTAGTTCGCTCAATGGCAATGATGGCGGAGCTAGATACCGAGATAACCCAAAACACCGTGTTAGACTTTAATGCGTCTGAAGCCCAACTTGTTGAATTTAAAGCCAACGAACCATTAATGTCACAAGGTTACAGTGCGGGATTCACATATGGCTTAAATGATGACTTTTTGCTTAAAGCTGGCACAGTTGAAATTGCGCCAGACTATGTGACAGAAGTGTATGCATTATCAAATGGTTATGATGAGCGGTTTGATAGTTTCATCACCACTAGAGCGCTTGCTCCTAAAACAACGCTTACCACGAGTAATGGCACCGTCTTAGACTATACGTTGCAGTCGGTTTCAAAGAACTTTCATGGTGAAGGCAGTGCAGAAGTGATTGTTATTCAAGACCAAGGTTATCAAACCCCATGGGATGAATATGACATGGCTGGTAAAGTGGTTATTCTTGAGTTCCCTTATTACTTCTCATCAACCAGCATTAAAGCCATTGCTGCCCGTGGAGCGATTGGCGTAATTGGTGCTAGACCTAGTGCTGATGGCCGTTTTAAATCAAACACCTACAGTATTGATTCCATTCCAACAGTGGGTGTAGACAGCAACACTGCAGCCACCTTACTGGCTGAAGCTGCTGAAGGTAATTTAACCCTACATTGGTCAGGTACTGCACCTGAACGCTCTCCTTATGCTTACAACTTAAGGAACATCAGTAAAGGCAGTATTGAAACGGGTACGCTTGAATTTTACCCACCTGATGTTGATGGTGGTAAAGAGCACCAAAAGGTTAAAGATAAACACCCGAGCAAGTCAGCAAACAATAACGCACGAGCTCTAGCTCAACGTACTGCTCACTATTATTCTCAAGGTGACAGCCGCCCAGTATGGACAGATATGCATGCACATGTTGCAGGATTAAACTCGTTTTACGCGGGTGGTACACCTTTGGCCTTAATCGCCCCGTTAACCCGTACAGAATACTATTCTGCAGGCAGAGACGGTGCTTGGACAGATATTGTCATGCCTCGCTTTGTTGCTTATACCTCTGGCGCATTATTTGAAGGGGCGCGAACCTATAGCGAAGGTTTTAAAGACGATGTAACTTGGTTTAAAGCCAATAAAGGCGCGTCATTAATCTCAAATGGTTCAGCCATTGGGTATCGTGATACTAACTTGTTAGAAGTTAGCTTACCTCACTTTGGTGATGGCTTTGGTCATGATGGTATTGTTGGCCGAGACGGCTCAGCCTACAGCAAAACCTATATTAATGGTGAAGTAGCGATTGCCAAAGCAGGATTTTATGAGCTGCCAGACGAAACGGCGCGAGTAACCTTGCAGCGCACCTACCAATTACGCCAATTTGGCTCTAGCTCAACCAGCAATGAGTTGCTAGGAACACAGTATATTGGTCACTATAGTTGGAATACTGACAGCCAGCTGCAAGGTGCACAGCCAATATTAATCCCTAGCATAGATTTGCCGGTCACCATGGAAAATACCATGACGGCGAACAAAGCGGTTGAAGCCCCTATATTTGCTGCTTTAGATTTCGACAACATGGCTGAATTGTCACATGTTGCGGTTCGTTATGCGGTGGGTGATGAGTGTATTGTTGAAGGCTATGTTTATAAATGTACCACAATGGCTGAAACGCAAAACACTTGGCAAGACGCTACCGTTAGCCAACGTAATGGACAATGGTACGCGACATTACCAAACACTGGTGTTGCAGGTGACTTTGTTCATTTACAAATTCAAGTTCAAGATGCACAAGGTGGTGAAACTGAAGTCACCACTATTCGAGCTTACTTACTCGACTAAAACTAAGACTAAGGCTAAGTTTTACCTGTAAACAAAAACGGCTTTCATAATGAAAGCCGTTTTTATGTTTACTTATTTATTCATTGGTTAATGAACAATAAGACTATTTCGCTTGGCAGTTAAACTCGCCACTGTAATCGAAATTAAACTGATACAGTGTGAAACCAGATGTACCCGCTTTGTCACCTAATTCATTATTAGTCGACAGACCCGTAATTTCATTTGACGCACAACGCGAAGCTTCTTCTAAAGTTGCAGAGGCAAATTCAACACTGTTGGTGTTTGGCGCTATTAACTCAAACACTTTGGCATTAGGAAATACCAGTTTAGTATCGCCATCTTGCTCAGCTAAACGGTCAGCTAAGTAGAATTGTACTAAGTCACGGTTAACAAATGCCGCTTCTTCTTTAACAATTTCAGCTTTATCAACACCTGGCATATCTTTGTTTGATGCACGGTAATTATTGGTAATGACATAAATTTCAGCGTCATCAGCAATTTCTTCACCATCAAACGTTAGCTCAACTAATTGCTCGTTTTCAGTTTCAACATAATTGCTGCCATTAATGTTTGTGAATTTTGATTCTTTTTCCACATTAATGGTATAGCGTAAACGGCCTTCTCCTTCAGCATTAAAACCACCGAAGAACGCATCAAAGTTATAACCTGGGAAAGTTTCAACTAAGAAAGTTTCGCCTTCTGCTAATGGTAGGCTGTTATAAGCATTTGAGTTAACCCACTCAATCCAACGCTTCATGTCAGCACCGGTCATCTTTAATACTGCTGGAGTGTTGTTATCAAACACGTAAATATCAGCAATAGAAGCGTTAGTTAATTCACCTTCTTGAATGTTGGTGTAATCCGCAGGGCCGTTACGACCAGACTTAAACGGAGCAGAAACCGATAAGAACAAGGCGTTGTCAGATGCGTCTTCAAACTCACCTTCTTGCTGCCACTTTAATAACTGGTGTAATTGCGCTTCGTTAACCACTTGAATGGATAAATCTGGTACCACTTGTGGGAAGAAGCTGTTCATGTTGACGTCAATTTCAGCAATGGTTTCAGCCATGTAATCAACCGTACCATTGTGCTCATCAACCACTAAGTCTTCTACTACTGCATCAGATTGACCTTCAAATAAGCTACGTAACTCAGTGGTAGACTCTGTGTGGTCTGCAACCCAAGTTTCACCGCCATCAGTTGATTTAAGCTTTAGGTCAATAACACCTAATTTAGCACCCCAGAACCCTGGCATTACAGCAGGAATACCATTAATGGTGCCCGCTGCAGGGTCAACACCTTCAATTTCACCATATTCATTAGTGCTATTTGGGAATTCACGGTGATCATGACCAAACATAATCGCGTCGACATCGTCTACGTAACCTAAATGTAATGCTGCATTTTCAGCAAACTCGTCATTATTGTCATTTAAGCCTGTATGAGGAATCGCTACGATGACATCTGCACCTTCAGCTTTCATAATAGGCACATAGTGCTCAGCCGTTTTCTTAATGTCAGAAACCACAACATTACACACTAGGTGTGAAGCATCCCAACCCATAATTTGTGGCGGGGTAAAGCCAATAACGCCCACTTTAACCGTGTAAGACTTACCGTCTTCTGCGGTAAATTCACGGTCTAAAATCACATATGGGTCATACATATGTTCAGCTTTATCGTAAAAGTCTTCAGTAATGCGAACTTCACACTCTTCAGCATCGTTGCTGACTTTTTCAAGCGAGTCGTCTGCTTTCCATACGTTGGCACTAACATAAGGGAAGTTTGAACCTTTTAATGACTCATTTAAATAATCTAAGCCATAGTTAAACTCATGGTTACCTAAGTTAGCTGCATCGTACTCAAGGTGGTTCATGGCTTTATAAACTGGGTGTTTTTCTTCTTTTAAATGGTCAACCCCAAGTGCCGCCATATAGTCGCCCATTGGACTACCTTGAATTAAGTCACCGTTATCAAACAACATGCTGTTGGCGACTTCTTTACGGGTATCTTGAATCACTAAAGAGGTACGCGCTAAGCCCCACTCAGGTAGATTAGTTTCATTTTCTTGAGCTGATACAAAGTAGTTATATGGCATGACATTGGTGTGAATGTCAGTGGTTTCCATCAAACGTAATTGCATGCTGAGGGTATTGTTTTCAGGCTTGTCGTCTGATGAACTATTACAACCACTTAATACCATGGCAATACTGCTTGCCAATAAAAGCTTTGTTGCGTTTAACTTCATATTTACTCCGAAGAAATAATTTATTGTTCGAGCCAAGCCAAGTCGCTTATCAACTCAACTTAAAGCACAAAAAAATAAGAAAAAGGGCACTAATCCCTCTTTAGATTCGGGCGTAAACTAAATAAAACATTGGGGCAAGTAAAGGCTGAATAGTGTTGTTTAACAAAAGCTTAATACGAATTATCTTTTATTAAAAACAAACAGTTTTTAATATGGGAGAATCATTTTTTTAGCTGTAATTTTCTTTCAAAACAACAATTTGTTTGGCTTTACGGCAATAAAAACAGCCAACATAAAACTTTGTTAATGTCACGTAAGGAATCATGCACTTAACTCAGAACAAATTAGCCTGTGATATTTTTCGAATTCTGAAACCAATAAGTTAATGCTAGAGTAAACGAGGTATATTATTGAGTTTTATTACAAAATGATGAAGTTTAAGTGATAAGTAGGCGATGTTTTAATAAAAAAATTTTCCAATAAATATTTTAAACCCAACAAGCAAACACTCATCGCATTTAACTTAAAACACACGCGCCCGCAACATTGCCACCACCAGCAAACAACATTTGTTGGGGTTTGATGACTTGGCTACTATTTGTTTTATTTGCTATTCGTTTTCCCGGCTCATGTTTAAGCGAAATTCAATGTGAACTTATTGAGCAATATTCGCAAATAATAATCTGTGGTGGCTATTGTTGCTTTCCCCTTTGTAGATCTATTAACTCATTAGTTAAAAAGTGTTTCTACCGTTTTCATGGGTAGAAACATGCGAACGCGTCCATTATGTTCACACAATACTTCAAAGCCAAATTTTGTATAGAATGCCTGTACTGAGTCAGTAACACAGTCTACAACAACAGCATATGCCCTCATATGGTGATTAACCAGCCAAAGGTACTTCAGTGCACGAATTAAACTGACTTTCCCTAAACCTGAGCCGTGAAATTCTTTATGCACAGCTAATTGAGCTAACAAAAACACTGGAATGGGGTATCGAGGAAGTTTGTTTGCTAGTTGCGCAGGTAAGGTTTCTCGACAGATTGAGCTAGGGGCAACGCTGTAAAATGCACATATTGCAAACTTCTTATTAAGCAATGGCTGAGCACTAGGAAGAACCATAGTTCGACTAATACCAGCTTCCATATGCTTTGCGGCTTGAGTTTTGATAAATGTATTTAGCGCTTGCTCACCACAGTCAAATGAGTTGCGGTCGTGATATGATTTACTTAGTTGTACGAACTCTTTGCCCCAACTCACTTAATACCGCTCTTATCTGTGAATTTTACAGCTTCCAGCAAAGCTTGGTTTGGCGCTTTAGCTTTGTCACAAGCAGCCATAAATGTATCAAAAACATTATCTTGAACCACGATACTTGCGTGCTCTTCAATTACTTGTGTTGCATCTTCGTCCATAAGCCTAACGACATATTCAGTTAAACTTTTCATACCAAGTAATGCCGACGCCTTTTCAGCTTTCGCTTTTACCTCTTCATCAAGACGGATATCTAAACGTGCTGTTGTCATAACTCCTCCAATGTACGGACATATTCCGTAACGCCAGACATTATAGTTTAAATATTAAACACGTTCAATTTGTACGGAAAAATTACGGATACTAAAAGGTATAATGATTTCGATGTAACACTACGACAAAAATACCGAAACTCGTTACTATTGCGGCGACCAAAGAGCAAATGTGACAATAAAGATTGAAGCTCATTTTTGGACAAAAGCTTGTTAGGATGTAGGCTTTATTAAGTGAATTTCAGATAAAAATGTCTATGGTGTAACGCCCTGTTAAGGCGGGATAAACGCAATACCGGAGTTGCCGCATACCACCTTAAACACTGAAACCAACGCATAGTAAAAATGCCACACATTGCGAATCCCTCTTGAACAGTTTGTTATATGAATTTTTCGACTCGCTCTTCATCAACTAGCCAAACTTTGATACCAGAGGCTCTTATAGGAGTTGCCATACTTTCAATTAGTTCTTTGTGTGGAAGATTATTAGGTAAAGCTATAACTGATTCATGGTCCGGGTTACCTTCCCTTACCTTAAATGCAGCAACTAAAGCCATACCAATGTGCGTTTTAACCTGCGACTTGTTAAACTCTTTTCCGTATCGCTTAGTCGACTCCTTTGAAGAAGTAGCACCTTTTGCTTCGACAAAATACTTCTTACCAGTTTCCGATACAGCAACAATATCTATCCCTGTTTGAGTAGTATCTAATTTCTGGGAAATAGTAAGACCATCCAATTCCAGTTGGGTACATACTAAATCTATAACTCTATTTTCGGTTAACATACAACCTCCTTGTCAAATTCATATAACATTTTATTAGTGCGCATGCGCGTTTTTCAAACCTGTTACCTAATGTACCAAATTGATCTTAAATGACTTTAAATTCTGTTCATGGGAATATCGCGTACGGATATTGCTTTCAAAACCTTAAAAACATGCGGTTTGAGATATGTCTTTATACCTACCCAGATTTGTACTATTTTGCCTAAGCACTATAAGTTGGAGCTGATAGATGACATTTTGTAAGGCAACTCATTCGCAAACTTCCAAGCTAACAAACGAGTGCTAGCAAACATTGGGCAGAAGTGTTTAAAAAAAGCAGCGTACCAATTGGAGAACGCTGCCTTTTTAGTATCAAACTTTATTCTATTCGCACACAAAAATCATTTTTTCAGCATTACGCTTTATTCAACCGTAACTGATTTTGCTAGGTTACGTGGCTGGTCAACGTCAGAGCCTTTAATTAAGGCAACGTGATATGACAATAGTTGTAATGGGATGGTGTAGATTAACGGCGCCATAAATTCATCACAGTGTGGTACTGGAATGACCTTTATGGTGTCGTCTGATTCAAACTCAGCATCTTTGTCTGCAAAAACATATATTAAGCCGCCACGTGCGGGAACTTTTCCTAGTTTTGACTAAAGCTTTTCTAACCGTTCATTGTTAGGGGCAACAACAATAATAGGCAACACCTAAAGTTTCTTCAGTTGCCTCAGAGATATTCGTTGTTGGAGCAAAAATGTAACCTAATATAATAGTGGGTTATGTCATACACTGCCGAGATGGTTTATCAAAACATTCGCGCTATTGTTAGGTTTAATGTCTGAGCGAGAGATTAAATGCTCTTAAAAGACCCGTAAGATAAGTCAAAAAATCTATATTGAGTGGCGATGCGTTATAACGCGATTACCTAATATGGAAGCTTATCAACACTAATATTTCAACCCACTATTTTGGAGTACTGACCGTGTTGCATGGTGAATTAATTATCAAAGTGATTACCGTTCTTGGTACTGCGGCTTTTGCACTTTCTGCTGTATTAGCTGCATTAGACAAAAAAGTCGATATTTTTACGGTTATCGTGCTCGGTACAATTACTGCGGTTGGCGGTGGAACCATTCGTGACTGTATATTAGATAGTCCGGTATTTTGGTCTATGGATATTTCTTATATCGTAATTGCAGTGGTTGCTAGCATAGCTGGCTTTTTTTTCTTTCCCCTCATTCAGTTAAAAAAGATCAATAAGCTCTACCTCTATATAGATGCGCTAGCGATTGCTATGTTTGCTGTACAGGGAACAGATAAAGCCTGGTCATTGGGATTCGGTTTGCCCGTTGCACCTGTGATCCTCGGCACTATCACAGCTGTTGGTGGTGGGATTGTTCGTGATGTGTTATTACAACGTCCTTCACTATTACTGACAAAAGAATTGTATGCCATTCCAGTGGCTTTAGGCTGTTTAAGCTACAGCTTAGTATTAAGTTTTGCTCCACAATACTCCAGTTCAGGTGCGTTATTTTCTGCAGGATTGATTGTCTTCATGCGTCATTTATCAATCCAAAAACAGGTAATTGTCCCCAACTGGGCCATTATTAATCGCGGCAAATAGTAACTAACACAACCATTTATAAACCGACTTGTTTCAGAATGAACTTCATATAATTCAGACACAAACAAAGTGTGTTATTTGAGCATGGAAGCTTGAATTACCTTAAAAAGTTCAAACAAAATTCCGCCAATTAAAGCCACCATAACCACTATTACTTGTTTAGTTTTTCGATAAATTATGTGCTAGCTTAGTAGATAAAATCGATATGTTATGGACTCGACGTTATGAATTTTAGCCTAGAACAGCTTGCAGCCTATGTGAGTGTTTATGAAGAACGCTCATTTAGTAAGGCAGCGCTCAAACTTGATAAGCATAGAACAACTGTTGGGCAAGTTATTGCCAATTTAGAAGATCAAGTGGCTGTAACATTATTTGAAAGAAACCCCCGTAATGTTGAGCCTACTGAAAACGCACACCTACTTTATCGATACGCCAAGCAAGCCCTAGAGCAATCAAAAGCCTTTGACCGAGTTGCACTTAGCCTTTCTTTTGGTGAACTAGAGTGCATTAATATTGCTTATAGCAGTTTTTTACCTCACTTGGCCCTTTCTATTATTCGAGAACAACTTTTAGAAGATTATCCCAATATGCGTGTTAACTTTCTTGTTCGTACTCAAGAAGAAATTCGTGAGGGACTAAAAAGCGAACAACTGCAGTTTGGTATTGTTAACATTAACTCAGCCAACGCTATGAGTAATATTGATTATCAATTACTGGGTAATATGCCTTTTTCTCCCTATGCATCTAAACATAGTGACCTTGCTCATGTTAACGAAAAAGATGTTTTTACCGCCTTAAAAAATTCCAGACAATTTGTTTTAAAATCTCTGGTAGATGAAGGCTTAGGAAATAAGGTAATACTTTCAGCAAACTATGATCTTATAGACCAACTCGCCCTAGCGATAAAGTTCACTCAGAGAGGTTTTGGCTGGCTTTTGATGCCAACAAACCTTGAAACTAAAGGCTATATTGCCGAGCATCTAACTGAGCTTAAGTGTGACCAAATTAGAGATGGTATTACCCTCCCCGTGGGGCTTTGGTGTATTGAGTCAAAACCCATACTTGAAATTAAAAAGTCTGTGGTAATGGGGGTTAATCGTTATATTTCTCTGATTAAAAGGAAATAATATCATTGGTTTGTATTACCTAAACAAAGTATTAACTCGCGATACACGATCGCCTTAAACACAAGGTCATACGTATTATGTTTACAAAAACCTGATATTGATTGACTGCTTGGTAAGTTACATATTTATAAATAATAACTCACATACTTGGCTTGAGATAAACGTGGTAAAGCCTGTAGTAGGAATTAAAAATAGCAAAAGCCCGTATTCCATGACGATGCAATACGGGCTTTTATTTTAGTTTATTTTTTGTTTAAAAACTCCTGAACAATAGCTGTAGCTGCAATAGTTCCAGTAGGAATAGCACCCTGTTCTACGACAAAATTAGGGTTGTGATTCATATATTTAGGTTGTTTACCTTCGTTAATCAATGCATCCCAGGTTTGCTGCGTAGCGGCCCCTACTTCTAAAAAGACTACAGGCACTTCTGGGTAACCATGTGTCAACATATGAAAATCTTCCGATCCCATTGTTGCTGGGAAACCATTTAATACATTGTCTTTTCCAAGATGTTTGCTCATTGCTTCGCGAGCTATTTGAGCTTCATGAGTGGGGTTAATTACTGGGGTAGAAAACCCCTTCATTTCATACGTTGGCATGTTATCTTCACTGACGCCATACATTCTGGCGACATTATCTGTGACCGACTTAATGCCTTTAATCATACGTTCCCTATCTTCCATTCGGAACCATCGTAAGTTGGCTTTAAGGGTTGCTGAGTCTGGAATAATATTATTTTCATTTCCGGCAATGATGGCCCCTATAGTCAATACTGCTGGTTGAGCTTGATCAACCATACGCGATATTACCGTTTGATAACCCATAACAGATTGAGCGGCCATAACGACAGGATCTTTTGTTACATGAGGTGTAGAGCCATGCCCACCAACACCTTGAATAGTTATGTCAATTTGGTCAGTACCAGCCATACGACGACCATCACTTATAGCAACTGTACCTGCTGGTAGAACAGGGTGAACATGACCCGCTATTAAAATATCAGGCACAGGTACTTTGTCATAAAGACCATCTTTCACCATAGCGTCAGCTCCCATGATCAACTCCTCTGCTGGTTGACCAATAAGAATAACGGTACCACTCCATTTATCTTTGTTTTGTGTAAGCTGCTTGGCAACACCCAATAACCATGTCATATGTGTGTCGTGACCACATGCATGCATAGCGTAAATATCTTGTCCTAATCTATTTTTAGTGGTGTTTGTCGCCTTATAGGGTAAGTCTGTTTCTTCTTTAATTGGCAGCGCATCCATATCGGCACGAAACATCACAGTAGGGCCATCACCATTCCTTAATATCCCTGCGACTCCGGTATGCGCTATACCTTCATGCACTTCAAAACCCAGTGATGTTAATTCTTCTGCGATAACTCTGGCTGAGTTAAATTCCATAAAGCCGACTTCTGGATTAGCATGGAAATGCTCAAAAATCTCAGTCAACCTGTTTGAATCTTGTGTGACTCCTTGAGCAATCCAACTGTCAGCAACGCTCATTGGACTCATTATCGTTAATGCTGCGCCAATTAAAGCGGAAATGGTTAATTTTTTCATCGATATTCCTTTTGAATGTACTTATGTGCTTTAGGCATTTTTTACCGCACGAATAAATTAAAAAGGAGTGAGCCTTTAAGTCGCTCACACCTTAATTTTCTCTAATCATTAAGCGTGATGGTGATGATTACACTTGGCGTAATCTTCTCCTAAACCAAAGTGCTCAAGTGCCGAGTGAAGACAGCAATCATAGTTTGCAAGCTTTTCTTCACTTAAACGTCCACGTGGATTTTCAAGCGTGTCATTTAATGAAACATATTCTTGGCCATGTTTGTTATGCTCAAACTCTTCTTTGACTTGCTCCAACAATGTTTGATTAGTCATTAACTCAAGCCCTTGAGCAGCCATTACATGGGCAGCCTGTAAACCGGCACGTTGTCCAATACTCATACCATTACAAGCTGTACATCCCCACTGATGTGGTGGAATGTGAATAGGCCAAGCAGCAAACATCACGCCCATAGTAGGGACTTTCCAACTCACATCTCCTACATCAGAAGATCCACCCACCTCAACACCTTTTGGTACACTCATTACCGAGGTGGCTAAACCATCTTCTGGTTTACCCATTTCACGTTGAATCGCTTTAGCAAAGTCTTGCTCTTCATTTGTCCAGTCAATAGGCAGGTAGCGGTGCATATGTTCTGTAATCGCCTCTGCAAATACATCATTTGGCAACAAGTCATAAATACCACCTAAATTGGTAACCGTTTCTGTTGTTTGAGTTGAAAGAGAGGCTCCTTTAGCCATATCCTCAAGCCAAGATTTATATTGACGCACGTTTTCAGCACTTTTTCCGCGATAACGTACTAATATTTTTGCGTAATCAGGGATAACATTAACTGCATCTCCCCCATTCAGAATCTGATAATGTAATCGGCTTGTTGGTTCCATCTGCTCTCGCATCATATTGGCTGACATCAAGAATATTTCTGCGGCGTGTAAAGCACTTCGACCTTCCCAAGGCGATGTCCCCGCATGAGAAGTTACTCCGTGCCATTCAATCAATAAGTCTATTGATGCTGCGGCATGAAAGTTCAAAGCTGAATTAACCATTGCAGGGTGATTGTGTAAGCACACATCAAGATCATCAAACACGCCAGCTGCAGCCATATAGTTTTTGCCGTTTAACGCTTCTTCAGCAGGGCAACCAATAACTTTAATGGTGCCTTTAATCCCCTCTTTTTCCATGTGCTGTTTTAATGCTATTGCCGCACCAACAGACGAAGAACCAATTAAGTTATGTCCACAACCATGGCCATTAGTATTACCACTTTGTGCAGGAGCTTTACGTGGAACCGTATCATTACCTAAACCAGGAAGCGCATCAAACTCCACAAGATAACCAACAACTGGGTGGCCAGTTCCCCAAGTTGCTATCCAAGAAGTGTCTAACCCTGCTACGGCGCGTTCAGTAATTTCAAACCCGTGTTTAGCAAGCACTGCACTTTCTAAAGCAGAGCTTTTAAACTCTTCATAACTCAGTTCAGCAAATTCCCATACGTTTCTTGCCATGTTCCAAATTTCGCTAGATAAGCCTTGTACTTCTTGGTCAATTTTTGTGTAGTCTGTCATTTGATTAAGCCTCTATAATTAATGAAAAGTGAATGTCTTTTCGATGAGGAAACTATAAGTCAAATGCCAAAATTCAATAAAAGCGCAGTGTAGGATAAAACCCTACTCACCCCCTTAAACAAACAAAAAAAAGCAATAAAATTGGCATTTTTGCGAGAAAAACCAGCCTAATTAAAAACAAAAGGCAATATAAAACAAAGCTTTGAAAAATTAACGCGCTGATTATAGAAAAAATTGTCAAATTCGACAGAAGTGATAAATATTACGGATATAAAGCTAATTTCAGGATAGTTAAACCCAAATCATAATGCATTCAAGCAGAGGATATTAGAACGTTTATGGTTTGGGTGAATATGGATATTCTCGGCGGTTTTTTTAATAAAAATAAGTCACTAAAAAAATCACAAACCTGCTATGTAATGTAGAAATTTTTCACACCTAACAAAAGGTGATTTACGGCAACAGCAGATAAAATCAACCCCATTACTCGACTTATAATGGATACGCCTGCGGTACCCAATAGTTTGTGCAACTTTGTCGCAATCAATAGTAAAAGGAGCGTGATCAATAGAATTGTAACCATGATCCCAGCCGTTAAGCTTTGAGCATATACAGAATAGCGATGATTATCCGTTAGCATCACAATTGCCATCATCGCCCCAGGAGAAGCAATTGAAGGTATGGCTAGCGGATATACCGCAAGATCTGACAGTTGCGATTTACTCATGGCTTGGCAAATTTTAGTTTCTACTTCTGGCTTTCCTTCGCCAAAAATCATTGTTAATGCAAACAAAAGTAACACTAACCCTCCTCCTGCTTGAAAAGCAGGTAAAGGAATCTCCATAGCCTCGAGTAAAAATTGGCCTGCTATAAGAAAGAAAAGCAACACGCTGGCAGCGATTGTTACCGCTTTAAATGCTACCAACCTTTTCTGTTTAGCATCTAAATGCTGAGTTTGTGAAAGATAGACTGGTAAAGAGCCAATTGGATCAATAACAGCCCAAAGCACAACAAACTGAGTGATAATTATGCTGGTCATATTAAGTTCTCGCTGTAAATAATCGACTGTAAAATTCAATAATCATCAACGCTAACATCAGAAGCACTATCATGGTAAGCGGCCCCAGAATATTATAACTTGGAGTTAACTCAGTCGCGCCTCCAGGAATGTTAACAAGTATATTGCCAGCAAGCGCTTTAAGAGGACTAAGGTTTAACACGTCACACCCTCGCCAAATAACTACTGCATTAGTAAAGTACAATAAGAACAATTGCCATGCTTCAGTCAACTTAGGCATTATAAAGACAAATTGCAGTAGCAAAATAAGCGCAATAACAACATATACCAGCATGATATGTTTCACCGCCTTACCCGGAATGGTCATAACATTTGCCGCTAAAACGGCAGCAAGTGTTGGAAACAATGCTCCACCTGGAATAGGCATATATATCCACATAGCAAACGCGGTGACTAAAACGCTTAAGGCAATATTGGCAAAATTTATCCGCTTATCTTTGGGTATAGAATAAGACTCTGCATCATAAACATGACCTGTAAAAAAACCTTTTGACTCAGTGGTATGTGATGTAAAAGATACATTTTCAATATCAGACAGTAATTCATTGAGTTTTGAAATAAGTTTATGTTTGTTCTGGTTATCTAGGTTTATAACGGCCTGCTCGCTAACAGACACGGCCTCATTGAGTAATTTTGCCTGTAATTCCACATTATTCCGGTAAGAACGAAATAAAACACTGTCGCCATAAGGCAAAGTTAGCAACTCATTTAGTTTGTTAACATCTTGCTTAAGGCTATTTATATCGTCATTGATAGATGCAATATCATCTGCTGACATAGGCTGACATTTTTCAACAATCCCTTTCACCTTCACTAAAGTCGACTGCATACCGCTGGCGGTTGACATATAGGCTGACTCAGTCTTTTTAGGCCATACCAATCGGTACACTAATGAGAAACAGATAATTCCCAAAAATGTGTCTTGCATACGCAAAATTGCAGTATTAAAAACAGTCGCGCTATCGGTCGCTAGAGCACTAGATATAATAAGGCACACGGTAATCGCTATATTGTACATATAGCCTCGTTTTTTATGGGAGCTCATGTAAACACAGAACCATAAAAACATGCCAAGCGATGCAATAAATAACACTCTATCTTGTGAAAATAATGCGATTAAGATAAAAGCGACAGCAGAGCCTATGGCTGTTCCGTATAGCCTATTGCGTCCTTTTAGTGCCGAATATCCATACGTATCAGTAGTAGCCAATACCATTACTGTTAACATAGACCATGAGGTTTTTGCCCAACCCAACCACATTGAGATAAGCATTGTTAAAATCAGTGCAAGACCGAACTTTATCGCTTCTTTCATAGATGAATTAAGCATAGCGAGTACCTTTTAGTTTATTCTGCAATAATTTGAACAGATGCGGTCATACCGACACGAAGAATGGTTTCAGCATGCTTTTCATCAAGTTTAATTTTTACAGGTAAGCGTTGTGCTAATCGGATCCATTGAAAGTTTGGATTTACATTAGGCAATAATGAGTTTCCTGTACTACCGTCAGACTTCGAAATACCATACCCAATACTCTCAACGGTACCGTTTAAAATCTCAGAATCATCAGTCATAAGAGTTACCTTAGCAGGCTGATCTAATCGAACATTTTTCACATCTGTTTCTTTAAAAAATCCCTCAATCCAAAAGCTGTGCTTATCAATAAGCGCTACAACTGGTGCATTAGCAACCACTTGTGAACCGACTCGATAATTCAAATTAGTCACAAAACCATCCACAGGTGCAGTGACTACGGTGTATTGCAATGCAAGCTGAGCTTGGTCTTTTTTTGCCATAGTGGCATCTAGGTTTGCCTGCGCCGATTCAACTGCACTTTGATAGTTATTCAACGTTAATGTCGAAACAGAACCTTGAACTCTTTTTTCAAGAGCCTTTGCTCTATGTTGTTCATTTAGGGCTTTATTTAATGCCGCTTGAGCCTGTTTAACCGATGCCTGAGCACTTTTAAAATCAGCAATGTATTTTCTATCATCAATTCTGAATAGCACATCACCCGCACTCACTTCTTGGTTGTCTGCAACTTCAAAGGCAACCACTTGCCCAGTAACCTGAGGGGTAACTTGAATAATATGCGCACGAACCTGGCCATCACGCGTCCAAGGATTAGATTGATAGTGAAGGTAATAGTGATATATACCTAATGCAGCAAAACCGATTAACAATAGCGATGTAATATATTTACGAATCATGTGAATACCTCAAACAAATAAAATGAATCGACCAATGCTTAGCGAAATTAAAATAAACACGGCAAGGTCAGTTAACGCTGGCATGGCAATAAATCGATAACCATCTATTCTATCTACAATCGAAAGAACCACTTGGGTGACAACGTAAGACATTGCCAAAACAAGCAACAATGGAGGGATGTATATCCCACCTATAAATAATTCATGGGGCATAGTTTTTACCTCGTCTCGTTTACGAAACAAATAATACAAGGGGGATAACAATTGAATGAATCTGCTGCGTATGATTGGGCCATCAGCTTAGCCAAATCATTTTCACTTTGACTAAAGAAGCAAACAGTTGCTGTTTGCTTCTTTAGAGAACTCAAGCGCTATACGTGGGTATTAAGCTATTGATTAGATCCAGCTTAATGGCTCAGATACCACTAGTTTGTCTGTAATATCTCCAGCAATATGTTCTGGACCATTAAGTTCAACAGTCATTACTGGGGCGCCAGGTTCAAGATTGACATTATTCAAATCTAACCAAATAAGCGCAGGCTGAGAGGCTGAATCAAGGAAGAAACGTTTAGCTTTATGATCAGAAATAGAGCGCCAAAGTGTGGCAGAAATATTTGGATGCTCAGAGTCAGCCATACCTAATGGAACACCAACAGAGCGAAGCACTGATAAAGCAGCTGCCGTAGCCATCTGACCATCAGGGAAACGTGGCGTGCTATTTAATAGATAAGTTGCACGGACAAAACGATCTGCAGCATTAATTGTTCCAGGAAGCATTTTATCTCCCCCAACTGACTCCCAATATTTATTAATAGCAATTTGCTCATCAAACAATGGTGAGTTTGTCATCACTCGATATTCTGCACTGTGATGGATTTTTAATTCACCATCCACATACTCAAGAATGGCACTGTCACCTGAAATATCTGATAAAGAAAGATGAACAGTTGCTGCACGGCCATTAGGTAAAAGAGGCGCGACGATAACAAAAGGTGGTTGCTTCATTGCAGTAACCGCTTCTTCAACAGTGGCAAAGTTATCTAAAAAATACTGAGCCCAAGCACCAATAGAAAGGCGTGGTTTTTGTGACAGCGTGTAATCACCATAATCTGATTCAGCTAAGTAAAGAGCATTAGTAACTAAGCCAGCTTCATTAATACCATCAGCACAAGCAACATTATAAAAAGAGGCGAAAACTGAACCATATTTTGATGTCCAAGTTAATGGGTTATCCATATTGCCACCACTTTGTTGCATCCCTCTAGGGTAAACAACCATCGAGGTCGCTGCAGTTGGATCATTCCAGTCCATACCACGAGCAGTAATAAATTGGCCGGTTTCTGTTTTATATAAAAGACGTGTACACATGAGTATTTCTCCAAAAAAATAGTAAAAGATAATTTAGTCACTAAGCACTGTTGTCCTCAGCAATGGGGGTAGATTATCGAAAGATATTTATTTTGTTGAATACGCAGTGTAGGGCTGGCTCCTCACCAGGGTTATGACAGATGCAATGAGATAACAGCGACAAAAGTAGGATGTATAAAAAAACCTCCTGATGATTTAAGTATCAATCAGGAGGTTTAATTTAAACTTTAAAACAAACTTATTTTATCTGCATTACGCTTTATTCAACCGTAACTGATTTTGCTAGGTTACGTGGTTGGTCAACGTCAGTGCCTTTAATTAAGGCGACGTGATATGACAATAGTTGTAATGGGATGGTGTAGATTAACGGTGCCATAAATTCATCACAGTGTGGTACTGGAATGACCTTCATGGTGTCGTCTGATTCAAACTCAGCATCTTTGTCTGCAAAAACATACATTAAGCCGCCACGTGCGCGAACTTCTTCTACGTTTGATTTAAGCTTTTCTAACAGTTCATTGTTAGGGGCTACAACAATAACAGGCATATCAGCATCAATTAGTGCTAATGGGCCGTGTTTTAGTTCACCAGAGGCGTAAGCTTCTGCATGAATGTATGAAATTTCTTTTAGCTTAAGCGCGCCTTCCATTGCAATAGGGTATTGGTCGCCACGGCCTAAAAACAGTGCGTGATGTTTGTCGGCAAAGTCTTCAGCAAGCTCTGCAATGGCATCATCTAAGCCTAGTGCTTGCTCTACTTTAGCTGGCATTGATTGTAGGCTTTGAGTAATTGCCGCTTCCATTTCTTCGCTCATACTATTATGGCGACCAATGGCTGCGGTTAACATTAACAAACCCGCTAATTGCACAGTAAAGGCTTTAGTTGATGCCACACCAATTTCAGCACCGGCTTTCATCATATACGCCATGTCTGATTCGCGTACTAATGAAGATCCTGCCGAGTTACAAATAGTTAATGTGGCTTTGTAGCCCATTTCTTTTGCTAAACGCAGTGCCGCTAAAGTGTCGGCTGTTTCACCAGATTGTGAAATAGTGACTAACAAGCTGTTAGGGAACATGTGTGATTTGCGGTATCTAAATTCAGAGGCAATTTCCACATTACATGACACACCGGCCCAATCTTCTAACCAGTAACGGGCTGCCATGCCTGCATGGTAACTGGTACCACAGGCAATAATTTGCACGTGCTTGATGTCTTTTAAAAATTCAGCGGCATTTTCACCAAAGGCGCTATCTAATACTTTACCAGCGGCTATGCGGCCTTCTAAAGTATGGGCTATTGCGGTTGGCTGCTCGTAAATTTCTTTAAGCATGTAGTGACGGTATTCACCTTTGTCACCGGCGTCGTGGGTCACTTCAGACTCTTTAACTTCACGCTTAACTGGGTTGCCGTCAACGTCAAAAATATTCACTTCGCGGCGAGTCACTTCGGCAACATCACCTTCTTCTAAGAATGAAAATGAACGGGTAACAGGTAACAGGGCTAGCTGATCAGAGGCAACAAAGTTTTCACCTAAACCGTAACCAATAACTAATGGGCTACCGCTTCGGGCAACAACCATACGCTCGCTGTCACGACGGTCGATAACGACAGTGCCGTATGCACCTTCTAATTGTTTAACCGTGGCTTGTACTGCTGCTAATAAGCTTGCTGCGGTTTTTAGCTCGTGATGCACTAAGTGACAAATAACCTCTGTGTCTGTGTCTGATGCAAAGGTATAGCCTAGGCCTTTTAGCATTTCACGGAGTTTATTGTGGTTTTCAATAATACCGTTATGTACTACAGCAATATCGTCTTCTGATACATGTGGGTGAGCATTACGCTCACTTGGTTCACCGTGTGTTGCCCAGCGTGTATGGGCAATACCGGTTCCACCCACCAATGGCGACTGCTCAAGTGCTGATGATAACTCTTGCACTTTGCCTAAACGACGGGTGCGATTTAAGGTGTTGTTACTAATCACCGCAACACCTGCGCTGTCATAGCCGCGGTATTCTAAGCGGCGTAAGCCTTCGACTAAAATTTCTGCTACATCACGTTGTGCTACTGCACCTACGATTCCACACATAGTTATTTACCTATCAATAATTTAAAATTAGTTTATTCAACGTAAGGTGCAAGCAATACGGTTACACCTTGTTTTTTAATGGTTTCTAATGCTTCTGGAGTAATTTTGTCATCGGTGACCAACACATTAATGTCACTCCAGGGCAGTTCTAAATTCGGGATTCTGCGACCTATTTTTGAAGACTCTAATAACACCACGACTTCACGTGACATTTCTGCCATCACTTTGCTTAGGCCGGTTAATTCATTAAATGTGGTCGTGCCACGTACTAGGTCGAGCCCATCTGCGCCAATAAATAATTGGTCAAAGTTATATGAGCGCAATACCTGTTCAGCCACTTGACCTTGAAAAGACTCTGAATGCGGGTCCCATGTGCCTCCGGTCATCAATAATGTTGGTTCGTTTTCTAACTCGTGAATGGCATTGGCCAGCTGTAAAGAGTTAGTCATCACCACCAGCCCACGCAAGTTATTCAGCTGTTGAACAATGCCGGTGGTGGTACTGCCACTATCGATAATAATGCGGTTATGATCTTTAATAAGCGCCGCAGCGGTTTTAGCTATAGCAAGTTTATTGGGCGCTATTTTGGCACTGAATTGCTGAGTCACTTCATCAGGTACTGCCACTGCGCCACCATAACGGCGTAACAGTAGACCGGTTTTTTCAAGTGTGGCTAAGTCTTTGCGAATGGTAACTTCAGAAGTTTCGAAACGTAAGGAAAGATCATCAACGCTAACTTCACCTTGCTGGTTAAGTAGCTTAATAATGCTATGACGTCGTTGTTGGGTGTTTCTTTTGTTCATTATCTTTCATGAAGTTTCGTTTCGAAAGATGTATTATAGCCAAACGAAAGATTTTTGCTAGAACTGTGGCTGAAAATTATTAGCCTTGAGGATTAAAATTGATATAAAAATGCCTCTAACAGAGGGTTAGAGGCATTAAATTGATTTCTATGTTTATATCGAAAGATTAAAACTTGGCTTCTAAGGCCAAGCTAACATGACGACCATCACCTACGGTGGCGTCGTTATATGAACCACCCGCCACATAATCAACATCAAATAAGTTTTTAACGTTCATACGAATGCTGACATCACTGTCCATTACATCCATTGTATAAGCTGCGCCAAGGTCAAATCGAACATAGTCATCTTTAACAATAGTGTTGTCGGTATTGGCAAAACGCTCGCCAACATAGATAGCACCAAAGTTTAACGCAAAGCTGTCATTAACTTCATAACGCGTCCAAATATTCGCTGATAGCTCTGGCGCATCCATAGGAGTTTTACCATTTAGCGCGTCAGTTTCAGGACGAATATATTCGGCATCAAGGTACATCATTGACCCGGTCATAAACCATTTTTCACTCAGCTGACCTTGAGCGCCTATTTCAGCCCCTTTATGGCGTTGCTCACCAGATTGTGTGGTAATGGTGTGAACACTGTCTATGTCTTCGGTTACGGTGACATTATCAACGGTAATATCAAAAATAGCGCCGGTTAATAATAATCCACCATCGTAAAACTCCCACTTAGTGCCCACTTCATATTGAGTGCCATATTCAGGGTCTAAGTTCATTTTATCGTTCACATCATTTTCATCATTTACTATGCCTTGCGGCGTGAAACTCTTTGAGTAATTAACGTAAATACTGCCGTTTTCTGCTGGTGAGTAAACAACACCAAACTTAGGTGAAACCGCGTAGCTGTTATTTCCATCACCGTCTTTTTTCTGCTCGTCGTAACGTGCGCCAACAATAGCTTGCCAGTGGTCATTGAAAGTCATTAAGTCTTGGAAGTAAAAACCGTAATGCTTGTAATCTGACTCATACAAGGTGTCATCATCGTGGTAATCGATATCAGGTCTGCTGATTGGCTGTCCAGGTTGTACAATCACTTTTTCGCCTGACACACGTAATTGACCATAATAGTAATCTAACATGTTGGCACCAATTAACATTTGATGACCAATACTGCCAGTTGAAAACTGACCATTAAAATCGACAAAAGCCGTTTTATGCTGCCAATCGTCATAACGGTCAAATGGACTGATTTGATAACCGTCGGTCATGGCATCTTCATTATATGATGGCGATGAATCTACACGTTGGCGATTAAATTGTTGGTCGTTATAACCTAGCTTCATACTCCATGCGTCGGTCATGTAGTAAGTTAAATCGGCGCCTAAATTACTGATGGTGTTATCGGTAAATGCCCAAGGTTGATCCCAAATAATATCTTTTCCACCCATTAACTCGCCATCAGCATCTAACCAACCTCCACGATCAATACCGGTTTTATCTTGGGTATGGTCATATTTAACCGACAGCGTTAAGTTGTCCATTAAGTCAAAATCAAGATTAATATAACCTAACCAACGATCACGCTCTTGATTTGTTCCATCTTGATATTCACGCCAATAAGTAGTGTCTTGCTTAACTAACACAGTGCGATAGCGAATGGTTTGTGAGTCATTTAAAGCACCACCAGCATCAAGTTGAAAACGGGTAGAGCCATTTTCGTCGGTATCAAATCCAAATTCATATTGGCTTTCGTAGGTCGGTTTTTTGGTGACCATATTAATTAAACCACCAGGGCCTGACTGCCCATAAAGCATGCTTGATGGGCCTTTTAAAACCTCAACTTGCTGTAGTGTCTCAATAGGCTGAACGTAATGAGACCATTGCTGGTGGCCATTAATTAAATAGCCCGAGCCTGAAGAAAGCTCAAAACCACGAATATTAAATACTTGGCGGTTCCACTTTTCACTACCGCCGGTAACGCTCGAATCATTAACTAACACTTCTGACAAGTTGGTTGCTAACTGTTCGTCAGTAACAAAGTCTGGAATAACGGTTACAGATTGAGGCGTATCCATTAAACTTATATTGCCGCGCATAGCGCCTGAAGCTGAGCCAACTTTATAGTCATTAAAAGTGCGCCCTTTAACTTCAATATGTTCAATATTTTGTAATTCTTCTGCATAAGCTGATACAGATAATATGCCTGCGGTTATGGCAAGTGATAAATACGATAATTTAGTTAACATCTTTCACCTAAAAAGTTATTAGTTGTAATCATTTTGCCTCGAACTATAAATGAGAATGATTTGCATTAACATCTTTTTAAGTAATATTTACCTTTGTTACTTTTATGTAAAAAAAAGGGTAAGTGAAATCACTTACCCTTTGTTTATGATAAATATAACGCCAAATATTGGCTGACTATTTCTTGAGTTTTACCGGTCTTTGCCAACCAGAAATATGACGTTGTTTAACACGAGTAATCACTAACTCGTTTTCTGCCACATCTTTGGTAATGGTTGAGCCTGCACCTAAAGTTGCGCCTTTACCAATGGTCACTGGTGCAACAAGTTGGCTGTCACTACCCACAAATACATGGTCTTCAATAGTGGTGACAAACTTATTAGCGCCGTCATAATTGCAGGTAATCGTTCCTGCGCCAATATTCACCCCAGCACCAATTTGCGCATCACCTAGATAAGCTAAGTGGCCGGCTTTTGACCCTACACCTAACACGGCTTTTTTCATTTCAACAAAGTTACCAATATGTGCATCTTGCTTTAATTCGGCGCCTGTTCTTAGGCGTGCAAACGGCCCTGCACTTGCTGCTTGGCCTAGCTTAGCGCCTTCAACGATGGTGTAAGGTTTAATTTCAGCATTATCGGCAATATCACAATCAATAAGAATTGCACCTGCGCCAATTGTCACGTTATTCCCTAAGGTTACTTTACCTTGGAAAATCACGTTAACATCTATCATAACGTCCATACCTACGCTAACATCACCACGAATATCTATTCGTGCAGGGTCACGTAAGTTAGCACCTTCTAACATGAGTTTATTCGCCGCACGAGCTTGGTATGCACGCTCCAGTTGCGCTAGTTGAATACGGTTATTTGCCCCTTCAACTTCAATGGCTGACGCGGGTTGCGCAGTGCTAATTTCAACATTGTCTGCGTGGGCCATGGCAATAATGTCGGTTAGGTAATATTCGCCTTGAGCATTATTATTTGATAATCGGTTTAGCCAGCTTTTTAACTGTTTACCAGGTACCGCCATAATACCGGTATTCACTTCGTTAATTTTTAACTGCTCAGGGTTAGCATCTTTTTGCTCAACAATACCCACCACACGGCCATTGTCTCTAACAATACGGCCATAGCCTGTTGGATCATCTAAGTTAACCGTCAAAATGGCTAAGCCATTGGCTGGGCGTGCAGCTAATAAGTCTTCTAGGGTACTTTGTTGAATTAATGGCACATCACCATACAAAATTAATACCGTGTCGTCGTCGGCAATATTAGGGTTAGCTTGGGCTACCGCGTGGCCTGTCCCTAATTGTTCCGCTTGTAATACCCAGTTAAGTGGTTGCTCACCTAATGCCGCTTGCAATTTTTCAGCACCGTAGCCATAAACTAACTGAATGGCTTGAGAGCCTAACGAGTTAGCAGTATCGATAACATGCTGCACCATACTTTTATGGGCAATAGGGTGGAGAACTTTAGGTAAATCAGAGCGCATCCTAGTGCCCTTACCCGCCGCTAAAATCACAACATTAAGTGACATGGTCTATTCCTTTAAAAAAGACTGAAAATATAAACTGGCGGTATTTTAACGGAATAGTGTTAGAAAGGGAAAAGCCGCAATAAAAAAGGCGATTCATATATATGAATCGCCTTTTATTCAGCAAATAATCAACTTATCTGGTGATGTTTTTCTTGATGGTTTCAACAACACGTAACTGAGCTAATGATTTAGCCAGCTCGATTGTTGCAGCTTCATAATCGAAGTCAGCACCCGCGTTAGCAATTTTCTCTTCCGCTTGGCGTTTGGCTTCTAAAGCAGCTTCTTCATCAATATCATCAGCTCGCATTGCAACGTCAGCAAGAACAGAAATTGATGTAGGTTGTACTTCTAGGATACCACCTGAAAGATACAATACATCTTCACTGCCATCTTGCTTGATCATGCGCGCCATGCCAGGTTTGATTTTTGTTAATAACGGAGCATGGTTAGGCATAATACCTAACTCACCTTCCACACCGCTCACTTCAAAGAAGCTCACTTCGCCGTGGTAAAGGCTATTCTCTGCACTAACAATATCAAGTATGACTGTTTTGGCTGCCATTGAGCTCTCCTTAAAGAACTAAGCTTTACGGCCTAGTTATTTCTTTTTGTTAGCTTTTTCGACTGCTTCGTCTACTGAACCAACCATGTAGAACGCTTGCTCAGGGATGTGATCGAACTCACCATCCAAGATCCCCTTAAAGCCACGAATTGTGTCTTTTAGAGAAACGTACTTACCAGGAGAACCGGTAAAGACTTCTGCTACGAAGAAAGGTTGAGATAAGAAACGCTCAATCTTACGTGCACGGAATACAGTTGTTTTATCATCATCTGATAATTCATCCATACCCAAAATAGCAATAATGTCTTTAAGCTCTTTATAGCGTTGTAGTAACGTTTGTACGCCACTTGCTACGTCATAATGCTCTTGACCAACTACTTGTGGATCTAACTGACGAGAAGTCGAATCCAGTGGGTCAACCGCTGGGTAAATACCTAGCGATGCAATATTACGTGAAAGTACAACTGTCGCATCTAAGTGAGCGAAGGTTGTTGCTGGCGACGGATCCGTTAAGTCATCCGCAGGTACGTATACCGCTTGTACAGAGGTAATAGAACCAGTCTTAGTTGAAGTAATACGTTCTTGTAGAACACCCATTTCTTCAGCTAGTGTTGGCTGGTAACCTACCGCAGAAGGCATACGACCTAATAGTGCAGATACTTCAGTACCGGCTAGGGTGTAACGGTAAATGTTGTCAACGAACAACAGTACGTCACGACCTTCGTCACGGAACTTCTCAGCCATAGTCAAACCGGTTAACGCTACGCGTAAACGGTTTCCTGGAGGCTCATTCATCTGACCGTAAACCATGGCAACTTTGTCTAGTACGCCTGAATCTTCCATCTCGTAGTAGAAGTCGTTACCCTCACGAGTACGCTCACCAACACCAGCGAATACAGAAAGACCCGAGTGGGCTTTAGCGATGTTGTTAATCAGTTCCATCATGTTAACTGTTTTACCAACACCCGCACCACCGAACAGACCTACTTTACCACCCTTAGCGAAAGGACAAACAAGGTCGATAACCTTGATACCCGTCTCTAAAAGCTCAGTCGTGTTTGATTGATCTTCATAAGAAGGAGCTGCACGGTGAATTTCATAACGCTCTTCTTCACCAATTTCGCCCGCTTCATCAATTGGCTCACCTAATACGTTCATGATACGGCCAAGAGTTTTCACCCCTACCGGAACAGAAATTGGTGAACCTGAGTTTGCTACCTCTAGACCACGACGCAGACCATCAGAAGAACCCATGGCGATGGCACGAACTACACCGCCACCTAGTTGCTGCTGAACTTCCAGCACCAAACCATTACAGGCACTTTCACCTGTGATCTTCAGAGCGTCATATACCTGAGGTACAGAATCTTGTGGAAACTCTACGTCCACAACCGCGCCAATTACTTGGACAACAGTACCTGTGCTCATGATTAATCCTCTAAACTTGATTTCGTTACCTAAAACCTAAACCGCTGCAGCGCCTGAAACAATTTCCGACAGTTCTTGCGTAATCGCTGCCTGACGGGCCTTGTTGTACACTAATTGCAAATCGTCAATTAACTCGCCAGCATTGTCGGTTGCTGCTTTCATCGCCATCATACGAGCTGCTTGCTCTGATGCGATGTTTTCAACAACACCCTGATATACCTGAGATTCAATATAACGAGTCAGTAATGTTTCCAAAATTTCTTTTGGATCTGGCTCGTAGATGTAATCCCAAGGATACTCTGCGATGTCTTCTTCCGATTTAGGCAAAGGTAGCAGTTGTTCGATCACAGGAGTCTGAGTCATAGTATTCACAAATTTGTTGAATACAATAAACAGACGATCCAGCTTGCCTTCGTTGTATGATTTCAGCATGACACGAACCGCACCAATAATATCAGCAAGTTTTGGCGCATCGCCTAAACCTGATGTATGTGCAGCAACATCACCACCAAAATTATTGAAGAACTGAACAGAACGGGTACCAATTGGGCAAAACTCAATTTCTGCACCTTGCTCTTTCCAGCTTTTCAGGTCTGTCACTACCTTTTTGAAAAGGTTAGTGTTCAAACCACCACAAAGGCCACGGTCGGTTGATACAACAATGTAACCAACCCGCTTGGCATCTCGCACCTCTAAAATAGGGTGTTTAAACTCGAGCGTACCTTGCGCGACGTGACCGATCACCTTACGCATATTTTCGGCATATGGACGTGTTGCTAACATGCGTTCCTGCGCTTTGCGCATTTTACTTGTTGCAACCATTTCCATAGCTGAAGTGATCTTCTGAGTGCTTTGTACACTCGCGATCTTGGTTTTAATCTCTTTAGCGCCGGCCATCTCTACTCTCCAATCTGGGACCTGAGGTGCCCATAGGCACCCCGTTCATTGTTACCAGGTTTGGGTTTCAATGAACTTGTCCATGCCTGCCTTTAACTCACCTTCGATATCAGCGTTATAATCGCCAGTAGCATTGATGGTGTTCATTAGGTCAGCATGTTGACTGTTCATGTATGAAAGCAGAGCGGCTTCGAAGCGACCGATTTCATTTAAAGCAACGGCTTTTAAATAGCCTTTTTCAGCTGCAAAAATTGCTACAGCCTGTGCAGCTACGCTCATTGGAGCATATTGCTTTTGCTTCATAAGTTCGGTTACACGCTCACCATGCTCAAGTTGAGCACGTGTTGCATCATCTAAGTCAGATGCAAACTGTGAGAACGCTGCAAGCTCTCGATACTGTGCAAGTGCAGTACGAATACCACCAGACAGTTTCTTGATGATTTTAGTCTGAGCCGCACCACCAACACGAGAAACAGAAATACCTGGGTTAACTGCTGGACGTAAGCCCGAGTTAAACAAATCAGTCTCAAGGAAGATCTGACCATCTGTAATAGAAATTACGTTGGTCGGTACGAACGCAGATACGTCACCTGCTTGGGTTTCAATAATCGGTAAAGCGGTTAAAGAACCAGTTTGACCTTTTACTTCACCTTTAGTGAACTTTTCTACGTAATCTTCGTTTACGCGTGAAGCACGCTCTAGTAAACGAGAGTGTAGATAGAATACATCACCTGGGTATGCTTCACGTCCTGGTGGACGCTTCAATAGTAATGAAATTTGACGGTAAGCAACTGCTTGCTTAGACAAATCATCATATACGATTAAAGAATCTTCACCGCGGTCACGGAAGTATTCACCCATTGAACAACCAGAATATGGTGCTAAGTATTGTAATGCTGCAGCTTCTGAAGCTGATGCAACAACAACAATTGTATTAGCTAAAGCACCATGTTCTTCTAGCTTGCGTACTACGTTAGCAATAGTAGAGGCTTTTTGGCCAATCGCTACGTAAACACACTTAATGCCAGAATCTTTTTGGTTGATGATTGCATCGATTGCCAGTGCTGTTTTACCAATCTGACGGTCACCGATGATCAATTCACGCTGACCACGACCAATAGGGATCATAGAGTCAACGGCTTTATAACCTGTTTGAATAGGCTGTGATACTGACTTACGTTCAATAACACCTGGTGCAATTACTTCAACAGGAGAGAAACCATCGTTATCGATTGGTCCTTTACCGTCAATTGGCTCACCAAGAGTGTTAACAACGCGGCCAAGTAGACCACGACCCACTGGTACTTCAAGAATACGACCAGTGGTTCTTACTTTTGCGCCTTCTGCTAAATTAGCATAAGGGCCCATTACTACGGCGCCGACAGAATCACGTTCTAAGTTCAACGCGATTGCAAAACGGCCACCAGGCAGTTCGATCATTTCACCTTGCATTACATCGGCAAGGCCGTTAATGCGAATGATGCCGTCACTTACTGCAACGATAGTACCTTCGTTGCGAGCTTCACTAACGACGTCGAACTGCTCGATCCGCTGCTTAATCAGATCGCTGATTTCAGTGGAATTCAGTTGCATGCTCAAACTCCCAATTACGACTGCAGCTTGTCAGACAAACGCGATAACTTACCGCTTACCGAGCCATCAATGACTAGGTCGCCTGATTGAATTATCACACCGCCGATTAGCGATGGATCAATGCTGCAATTCAGCTTAACTTTGCGTGCGAGACGTTTCTCTAAAGAAACACTTATTTGCTGTTGTTGCTCTGTGCTTAGCTCAGAGGCAGAAACCACAGTGGCTTCAACTTCTTTCGCCCACTCATTACGGTATTCAACAAACAATTCTGATACGGTTGGTAGTATCGCTAAACGCTTATTCTCAGCCATTAACTTAATTAAGTTTTGGCCTTGCTCGTTTACTTGTTCGCCACATACTTTAATAAAAAGTGATGCCAGTTCAGTACTCGCTAAAGTACCATTTAGCAGCGGTTGCATTGATTCATTTTCACTTACCAATGCAGCAAAAGCTAACATTTCTGTCCAGCTATCTACTGCTTGTTTTTCAACAGCAAAATCAAAAGCTGCCTTTGCGTAAGGGCGAGCGATGGTGCTTAATTCAGCCATAACTCAACTCCCTTATCAAATTTCAGCAACAAGTTTATTAACAATGTCACTGTGCGCTTCTGGGTCAATCGAACGTTCAAGAATTTTCTCTGCACCAATTACAGCTAGAGAAGCAACTTGCTTACGCAAGTCATCTTTAACGCGATTACGTTCGCTTTCAATTTCTGCTTGACCCTGGGCGATAATTTTAGCTCGCTCAGCATCTGCCTCAGCTTTAGCTTCTTCAACGATTTGAGCTTTACGCTTGTTAGCTTGCTCAATAATTTCGTTTGCAGTTGCTTTAGCTTCTTTAAGTTGCTCGGTCGCTTTCGCTTGAGCTAACTCTAGATCTTTTGCAGCACGGCCGGCATCAGCCAGACCATCAGCAATTTTCTTTTGGCGTTCTTCGATAGCATTCATCAATGGCGGCCATACAAACTTCATGCAAAACCACACAAAGAGCGCAAAAGATATCGCTTGGCCTAGCAGGGTAGCGTTAATACTCATAACGTCAACTCCTTATAGGGTGCTAAATTAGCCAGCTAGTTGAGCTACAAATGGGTTCGCGAATACGAAGAATAATGCAACACCAACTGCAATCATAGAGATCGCATCAAGTAGACCTGCTACGATGAACATTTTAGTTTGTAATGCTGGAGCTAATTCAGGTTGACGAGCAGAAGCTTCTAAGAACTTACCACCTAAGATAGCGAAACCAATACCAGTACCTAGCGCAGCTAAGCCGATCATGATTGCAACAGCGATTGCTGTAAAGCTAATTACAGTTTCCATTTTATCTCCGATAAATAACTAATTTTTATTTAATTAATGTTTTTCATGAGCCATGCTTAGATAAACAATCGTCAGCATCATGAAAATAAACGCCTGTAGAACAATTACCAAAATATGGAAAATAGCCCAAGGCACTGATAATGCGAACTGTGCCCACCAAGGCATCAGTGCAATCAGAATAAAGATCAACTCACCTGCATACAGGTTACCAAACAGACGAAGCGCTAATGAAATAGGCTTCGCAATCAAGGTGACTGTTTCCAAAACTAGGTTTACTGGAATCAATGCCCAATGATTGAAAGGGTTTAAGGTCATTTCTTTTGTGAAACCACCAATTCCTTTAACTTTAATACTGTAAAATACAATTAACACAAAAACACTTAAGGACAGGCCTAAAGTGATATTCAAGTCAGTCGTAGGAACAATCTTAAGGTAAGGAACACCTAAAAGTCTGTTTGCGGCTTCAGGTACAAAGTCAATTGGTACTAAGTCCATTAAGTTCATCAGGAAAATCCAGACGAAAATAGTTAAACCTAGTGGTGCGATTAATGCGTTACGACCATTAAATGAGTCTTTCGCAATTTTATCGACACCTTCCACACACATTTCAACAAAACATTGAAACTTGCCTGGAACACCAGTAGTTGCTTTTTTGCCTGCTTTGCGGAATAACCACAAAAACAAGATCCCAAGGCCTACTGAAAACAAAAGTGAGTCAACGTGCCAAGTCCAAAATCCCGCATCTTGACATGCATAGTTAAAAGCAACTCCGCCATCGTCGAAGCACATTTTAGCATTAGTCAAGTGATGCTGGATGTACCCGGTAGCAGTTAATGCTTCACCAGTTGTCGCCATGATTAATCTCACTTAATTTTGCTTGAAGTATAAAGGGGCTGTCCAAGGTACAAATATGCCCAGAGCATAGGTTGCTATTAATGGACCAAAGTCCATTTTTAACAAGCCCAACGCTATAGCAAACAAGACTATGGTAAGCAGCAACTTTACCGCTTCCCCCAGAAAAAGTGATTTAACCACTTTCCCCGACGCACTTGCCCCTGCATGGGAAAAGGCTAGGGTTGCGAATACAAAATTAGGGAGTACAGCAATGAGCCCTCCTGCCAAGGCAGACAAACCATACTGAACACCCCACATAACGAAAAGTAAAATTGATGTTCCCCCAACAATCGCTGCCTGTAACATCACTATTTTATAAGCTGAAGCTCGGCCACGACGCGCTAAAACATTAGTCAATTTTATCTCTCCGCATTCATGCTTTTTGCCAGTTGAAGTCTAAAGTAATTTTATTAACCCAGCCTTAACTTCTAAAAAGCCTGCAAAGTATACCTTTTCGCGTTTTGTTTGCAACTTTGATGTGTCTAAAATGGCTATTTTAACCGTGATTTAACTCAAGAACGGCGAAAACAAAATATTTAGCTATGTCACAAACTTACTGAACAACGAATAAATTTCAAAAAATTAGTGAATTTTACTCAGAATTCCATCTAATTCGGCCAAATCTTGGTAATTAATTACAATTTTACCTTTGCCTTTACTACCATGATTAATGGCAACTTTGGCACCGAGTCTTTCAATTAACTGTTGTTCTAGACGGGTTACATCGTAGTCTTTAGCTGGTTTTTCGGGGGTTTTAGGAGGATTTAGCGCTTTATGAACTAATCGTTCAGTTTCACGAACTGTCATTTCTTTTGAAGCAACTAATCTAGCGAGGTTTGTTTGCTCATCACCTTCAATAGAAAGCAGCGCGCGAGCATGCCCCATATCAATATCACCATACTCTAATAAACGCTTAACTGGTTCATTTAAACCATTAAGGCGAAGCAAGTTTGATACGGATGCACGAGATTTACCCACTGCATCGGCAACTTGTTGATGAGTGAGTTCAAATTCTTCAAGTAAACGTTGTAGTGCAATGGCTTCTTCCATTGCATTTAAATCTTCACGTTGAATATTTTCTATCAATGCAATGGCAACGGCCGCTTCATCTGCCACTTGTTTAACAATACAAGGTACGGTTTCAAGTTTGGCTATTTGAGAAGCGCGCCAACGACGTTCACCGGCAATAATTTCATATTTAGAATCAGAGACTTTTCTGACCACAATAGGTTGGATAACGCCTTGAGTTTTAATTGATTCTGCTAGTTCTTCCAAGGCATCAGGTGACATATCTTTACGCGGTTGGTATTTACCTGGTTGCAATAATTCTAATGCAAGATTGATCAGATCACTTTCCGGCTTTTGTTGCGGAATTTCGGCCTGTTTACTTGCGGCATTACTATTGCTCAGTAAGGCATCGAGTCCTTTGCCTAAACCACGTTTTTTTAACGTCATTTTTAGTTCCTACGTTTATTTTGTTTGAGGTTGCTGCTCTGCACGACGAATAATTTCACCCGCTAAGGCTAAATATGCCTTAGCTCCGGCACTGCTTTTGTCGTAATACATGGCGGGAGCACCAAAGCTTGGCGCTTCAGCTAAACGAATATTTCTGGGAATTACCGTACGATATACTTTTTCACCAAAGTGTTGTTTCAATTGATCTGAAACATCATTGGATAATCTATTTCTGGGATCGTACATAGTTCGTAAGATCCCCTCAATACTCAGGTTAGGATTAACCATAGCCCCTAATTTAGTAATAGTATCAATTAATGCCGTTAAGCCTTCAAGGGCATAATATTCACATTGCATTGGCACAAGAACTGAATCTGCCGCTGACATTGCATTTACTGTCAGCATATTGAGTGAGGGCGGACAATCGATGAAAATAAAATCATAATCATCTTTGATCGGTGCCAAGGCGTTTCTTAAACGAATTTCTCGAGCAAAAAATTCCATCAGTTTAATTTCGGCAGCAGTAACATCACCATTACCGGCGATTAAATCGTATTTACCGACAGTATTTTTAATAACCACTTCATCGAAAGGTTTTTCATCCACTAATAGCTCGTAAGCGGTATTTTCCAGTTCATATTTATCAACGCCACTGCCCATAGTCGCGTTACCTTGAGGATCTAAATCAATTAACAACACTTTACGCTTAGTTGCGGCAAGTGATGCGGCTAAATTAACGCAAGTTGTTGTTTTTCCAACGCCACCTTTTTGGTTAGCTACGGCAATGATTTTACCCACAATGTCATCCTGTTGTTATTTTTGATGTCCGGTACACGTAAATCTGTTGAATCAGTATTACACTTTTACCAATTTTAATAAATGTCGCTGTTCATCAAGCTTAGGGACTTGCAAACTAATGGTTTCCAGCAATGTAAACTCTGCCGGAATTGCGGCTATTTCAGCATCAGTTAACTGACCTTTTAGCGCATAAAAGGTGCCATTTTCTTTTGGTAAATGATGACACCAATTTAACATATCAGCGATAGAGGCAAATGCTCGGCTCAATACCCCATCAAATAATGGATCAGGTTGATAGGCTTCAACTCTGCTTTCAACCGAGGTGAAATTATTAATTTTCAACTCAAATTGAACTTGTTTTTGAAAACGAATTCGTTTTCCTAAACTGTCCAATAATACAAATTCTTTATCTGGATTTAAAATAGCTAATGGAATACCGGGTAATCCTGGACCAGTGCCAACATCAATAAATAGCTCACCATCAAGATAAGGGGATACAACTAAACTGTCCATAACATGACGGATTAACATTTGTTCAGGAGAGCGAACTGAGGTTAAATTGTACGCTTTATTCCACTTGTTAAGCATTTCAACAAAGCCAACAAGTTGTTTTTGCTGTAATTCTGTTGCTGAAATATTCATTTCAGCTAAATAATCACTAAGTTGAGCTGCTAACACAGGTATTGCCTCTTATTTTATATCGATAAACGTCAGTATTATGAAGCCGTAGAAGCACTAAGGGAAGCCTTATGGCTCCCCTTGTGTTTGACTTTGAGTCGTTTGCTTGAAATTAAGCAGTTTTTCTTAATAATCCGCGTTTTTTCAGATGTACTAACAAAATTGAAATCGCCGCAGGCGTAATACCTGATATACGTGATGCTTGACCGACGGTTTCTGGTTTATGGTTATTTAATTTAGCGATCACTTCATTTGAAAGTCCTGGCACTTCTTGGTAATCCAGATCTAATGGCAGTAATGAGTTTTCATGTCTAACCGCTTTATCAATTTCATCTTGCTGACGTTGAATATAACCAGAATATTTCACTTGAATCTGAACTTGCTCTGCAGCACGTGGATCTTCAAGCCCAGGACCAAAACCTTCTAATGACATCAGTTTTGGGTAATCCATTTCAGGACGACGCAATAAATCTTCAAAAGAAGCTTCTCGTGAAATAGGGGTGTTTAATTCAGGATTTAATACATTTAATAAAGCTGAATTAGGATGAACCCACTGGCTACGTAAACGTTGAAGTTCAAGTTCTATTGACTCACGCTTTTGAGTAAATTTCTGCCAACGTTCATCATCCACTAAGCCTAGTTCACGACCTTTTTCTGTTAAACGTAAATCAGCATTGTCTTCACGTAATAACAAACGATATTCAGCACGGCTTGTGAACATACGGTACGGTTCTTTTGTGCCTAATGTTGATAAATCATCAACTAACACACCAATGTAGGCTTCATCTCTACGAGGGCACCAACTGTCTTTGCCTTGTACTTGTAAACTGGCATTCATACCTGCAAGTAAACCTTGGGCACCGGCTTCTTCGTAACCAGTAGTCCCATTAATTTGTCCTGCAAAAAATAGTCCGTTAATGGCTTTTGTTTCTAGTGAGTTTTTAAGATCTCGTGGATCAAAATAATCATACTCAATAGCATAACCTGGACGAATAATTTCAGCACTTTCCATGCCTTTGATCGAACGAACTAAATTTAATTGCACATCAAACGGTAAGCTTGTTGAAATACCATTTGGGTATATTTCATTGGTATTTAACCCTTCTGGCTCAATAAATATTTGATGTGATGATTTATCAGCAAAACGGTTAATTTTATCTTCAATTGATGGGCAATATCTTGGGCCAATACCTTCAATAACCCCAGAATACATAGGGCTTCTGTCTAAACCTCCACGAATAATATCGTGAGTTTTCTCATTGGTATGAGTGATATAACAAGAAATTTGCTCAGGATGCTGACTTACATCACCAATAAATGACATTACAGGCAACGGTGTATCGCCTTTTTGTTCGGTCATTTGATCAAAATCGATGGTGTTGGCATCAATGCGTGGTGGAGTACCGGTTTTTAACCGTCCGACTCGAATAGGTAATTCGCGTAAACGATGGGCAAGTGCAATGGCAGGAGGATCGCCCGCTCGTCCACCACTGTAATTTTGAAGACCAATATGAATTTTACCGCTTAAAAAAGTACCTGTTGTCAGTACTACGGCTGGCGCTTCAAATGCTAATCCCATTTGAGTGACCACACCAATAACTTTGTCGTTTTCAACAATCAAATCGTCTACAGCTTGTTGAAAAATACGTAAATTAGGCTGGTTTTGTAATATTTGCTGAATTTTTTGGCGATAAAGCGCTCTGTCTGCTTGGGCACGAGTTGCTCGAACAGCAGGGCCTTTACTGGAGTTAAGTGTTCTGAATTGAATACCCGCAAAGTCAGTGGCAATGGCCATTGAACCGCCTAAAGCATCAATTTCTTTAACCAAATGGCCTTTGCCAATGCCACCAATGGCAGGATTACAAGACATTTGGCCTAGTGTATCCACGTTATGGGTTAATAATAACGTTTTAGACCCCATTCTTGCTGCGGCAAGTGCAGCTTCAGTTCCGGCATGACCACCACCAACAATAATTACATCAAACCGTTCATGAAAATGCATTTTTGACCTACGTAGATAAAATTAACAATAACTAAATTAAAATGGTTTTTGATCAAATATTTTTTTCCCAGAAGTGACATGGGTATATTTGGATCGCTCCAGTTGAGCAGATCATTTTAGCACTGCAAAGCACCTTGGTGAAAGATCAATTTTAGCCTGTTTGATCAAGTTTGGGTTGAGTAAAAGATCTTAAGATCTTTATATAGATCTTCTTATTATGTTTACTATTAAGATCGTGTTTTTCTGTGGGTAACGCTATAAGTTCATTTTAATCATTAACTTATAGGTTTTTGATCCTGTGATCTATTGACGATCAAACCTAATATAAGTTGGGGATAGATCGTATGGTTATCCACAGGGGGGATCTTTTATCAGATCGAGGTGTTAATAGTACAATGTTATGATCGGTGAAAATAATAGTTTATCCACAAAGTTATAAATAAAAATAGTAATTTGTGGATAAACTCGATCTAAAGTGTGGGTTAATTGGATTGTACGCCCAATAACTTATAAGAAATGATCTAAGCTATACTATTTTGCCAGCTTGATAACCAGGCCAAAGCGGGCTCTTCAGGGATTGGATCTTGTTGTACATCGATCTGGATCTTATCCACAAACTCTTTTGCACCTGCTTGTGAAAAGAGTGAGATCAATTTTTCGGGGCCTTGGCAAAAAGTATCGTAACTTGAGTCACCAACAGCGCACAAAGCGTAAAAATGATCTTTCAGATCGGGCATTTCGAGCATTATTTGTTTGTAAAAAGGCTGAATATTGTCAGGTAATTCTCCCGCTCCATGGGTAGAACACACTAAAACCCATAGCGAAAATTGCTTTAAATCTGCCAATTCTGGTGTCAACATCACCTCTGTTTCGTGGCCTAATTCGGTCAATTTTTCTGCTAATTCATCTGCTATATATTCGGTACCGCCAAGCGTGGTGCCCACTAGAAATGCAATTTTTGCCATTTGATCTCCAAAATTATCTTCACTTTTGCTCAGTATACTTGAGTTAATGGTTTTTATTATTGCACCTTGTGGCTATTGTCAGTAGTTTTAAGCCCATCATTTACAAATGCGTAACAATTATTATGACCTTAGTAGACATTACTCAGCAACTTGCCGATATGGCGTGGGGCCCACATATGTTGGTTTTGCTGGTAGGCGGAGGCTTATTCTTTTTAATTTATTGTCGCTTTATTCCCTTTAGATATATTGGGCATGCTATTGATATTGTTAGAGGAAAACATCCTGACGATGGTGCTCAAGGTCATATTAGTCATGCTGGAGCATTATCTAGTGCCATGGCGGGAACCGTTGGTATGGGCAATATTGGCAGTGTGGCAGTTGCCATAATGGTTGGTGGTCCTGGGGCTATTTTCTGGATGTGGATTAGTGCCATTGTCGGTATGGCAACTAAGTTTTTTACTTGTACTTTAGCCATTATGTACCGCGGAAAAGATGAGAATGGTGATGTTCAAGGTGGGCCTATGTACATCATTACTCAAGGGTTATCGAAAAAGTGGCATTTTTTAGCCGTATTTTTTTGTGTGGTCGGTTTAGTGGGAAATTTTCCATTATTTAACGCTAATCAATTAGTACAGATAATCCGTGAATGGCTAATTATTAAACCTGGGTACTATCCAGCAAATGAGTCAACTTTTTGGATAGATTTATCTCTTGGCATTGTCGTTATGCTGCTTGTTGCTAGTGTTATTTTAGGGGGAATTAAGCGAATTGCTTCGGTCGCATCTAAAGTGGTTCCGCTAATGATTATGATTTACATGGGGTGTGCCTTTTATGTTATTGCTACTCATGTTACTGAAATTCCTTATTATTTTTCATTAATTATTACCGAAGCATTTTCATTGAACTCTGTGGGTGGTGGGATTTTAGGTACCATGTTAATTGGCATTAGACGTGCTGCATTTTCCAATGAGGCAGGCATAGGAACCGAGGTGATGGCCCATGGAAGTGCTAAAACTAACGAGCCAGTAAAAGAAGGTTTGGTGGCGATGTTAGGCCCTGCTATTGATACATTAATTGTTTGTACTGCTACGGCGATGATTATTTTAATTTCTGGAGTGTGGCAAGGAGGTGAAGCACAAGGGGTTAATTTGTCTGCGCAAGCTTTTGAAATAACTATGCCAGGTGTTGGACCTTACTTATTGATTTTATGTGTGGTTTTTTTCAGTATCAGTACCATTTTTACCCAAGCTTTTTATGGAGGTCAGTGCTTTGCATTTTTGTTTGGTCGTAAAAAACTGCGTTTTTATCAATACTTCTTTTTATGCGCTATTTTGTTTGCTGCTACTGCAAGCTTACAAGAAATCGTCAATATTATTGATGCTGCTTATGCTCTAATGGCCATTCCTACTATGGTGTCGGCTATTTTATTAGCACCTAAAGTTAGACTAGCCTCAAAGCTTTACTTCGCTAAATTGGCAAATAATCACTGATAATTTTATAGTTGTTAAAACAATAAAAAGGAGTAAACCTTTAAGGCTTACTCCTTTTTGTTGGCACAATACGGTCATTATTATTGTGCTTTAGGCATCAGCTTTTAATTAAGTACTTTGCGTGAAATTTTAAATGCTCTTCAATAAAGCTACTGATAAAGAAGTAACTGTGATCATATCCTTGTTGCATTCGCAGTGTTAAAGGGTATTGACGACTTTGTGCTGCATCAATCAAACTTTGTGGCTTAAGTTGCTCAGCTAAAAAATTATCTTCACTACCTTGATCCACCAGCATTGGGGTATTGCCTTGAGTCACTTTCATTAATTCACTACTGTCGTATTCAAGCCAATCTTGCTGATTATCCCCTAAATATCCAACGAAAGCTTTTTGACCCCAAGGACAGTTCATTGGGTTACAAATTGGACTAAATGCCGAAATTGATTGATAAGCTTGCGGATTTTTAAGACCTATAGTGATGGCACCGTGCCCGCCCATTGAATGGCCACTAATACTTTTTTGTGATGTCACTGGAAAGTTGGCTTCAATCAATGCTGGTAATTCATCAACTACGTAATCGTACATTTTATAATGGTTATCAAATGGGGCTTGGGTTGCATTAAGATAAAAACCTGCTCCAATGCCAAAATCATATGCACCGTGCTCATCATCAGCTACATTATCGCCTCTTGGGCTTGTATCTGGCGCAACAATAGCAATACCGAGCTCAGCGGCCACCCTTTGTATGCCTGATTTTTGCATTACATTTTCATCGGTACAGGTTAAACCTGACAGCCAATAAAGCACTGGCACTTTATGTACTTCAGCTTGTGGTGGTAAATAAACTGCAAAACGCATTTTGCATTGTGTGCTAGTTGATTGATGATTAAATTGCTTTAACCAACCACCAAAAACTTTAGTATTGCTGATATTTTCTAATGTCATGGTTAATTTCTTTTGGTTAGGTGTCTAACCAGAAAGTTAGACACCTGATATTTTAAAAGTGTTAACTATAAATTGCTTATTTGTCGAAATGGATAACTGAGCGAATACTTTCCCCGTTATGCATTAGCTCAAATGCTTCATTTATTCCTTCAAGCCCCATAGTATGAGTAATAAAATGATCCAGTTTAAATTCACCATTTAAATACTGCTCAACAATACCGGGTAATTCACTGCGTCCTTTAACACCACCAAATGCACTGCCTTTCCAGACTCTACCTGTAACTAATTGGAATGGACGTGTAGAGATTTCTTGGCCAGCACCTGCAACACCAATTATGACAGATTCGCCCCAGCCTTTATGGCAGCATTCTAATGCGCTACGCATAACATTGACGTTACCAATACATTCAAAAGAAAAGTCTACGCCACCATCGGTCATTTCAACGATCACTTCCTGAATAGGTTTAGAATAGTTTTTAGGATTAATACAATCTGTTGCACCTAATTTTGTGGCTAATTCAAATTTTGACTCATTGATATCAATACCAATGATGCGACTTGCCCCCGCCATTGTTGCGCCAATAATGGCTGATAATCCAATACCGCCTAAGCCAAATATTGCAACCGTATCACCTTGTTGTACTTTTGCGGTATTGAGTACTGCACCCATACCAGTGGTCACGCCGCAACCTAATAAACAAACCTCTTCTAGTGGTGCTTGTTTATTGACTTTAGCCAATGATATTTCAGGTAATACAGTATATTCAGAAAAGGTTGAACAACCCATGTAATGGAAAATAGGCTGACCATCTTTATAAAATCGAGTCGTGCCATCAGGCATTAAGCCTTTACCTTGAGTTTCGCGAACGGCACTACAAAGATTGGTTTTTCCTGAAGTACAGAACTTACATTTACCACACTCTGCTGTGTATAAAGGAATGACATGGTCGCCAACTTGAACACTGGTTACACCTTCACCAACCATTTCGACAATACCGCCACCTTCATGACCTAAAATGGCAGGAAAAACACCTTCAGGATCATCGCCTGATAATGTAAATGCGTCAGTATGACATACGCCAGAAGCGATTATTTTTACCATGACTTCACCGGCTTTGGGGTACATAACATCAACTTCTTCAACAGAAAGTGGTTGTCCAGGGCCCCAAGCTACAGCGGCTTTAGATTTGATAAATTGTGCTGACATCGTGTTTGTCCTTAAATAGATTTATGCAGAACTGAGTTCATTCAGTGTAGAAGATAAATTCATTGTATATATTTTCTGGTGATAGATAATCAGTTTAAATGTAAATCACTTTTACCAGAGAGTAATAATGTTTCCTTGGAATGGTATTGTTGAATTTGTTGCAGTGGCCAAACATGCCAGTTTTACCCATGCGGCTAATCAATTGGGAATTTCTACTGCGCAAGTAAGCCGTCAAGTTGGCTTGCTTGAAAATCGTTTACAAACTAAATTATTTTATCGCACTACCCGAAAAGTATCGTTAACCGAAGAGGGAGCTATTTATTTTCGTCATTGTCAGCAAGTGTTAGACAATCTTGAAGAAGCTGAAAGGTCAATTTCATCTTTGCAAAACACCCCACAAGGGCTTATTAGAATGACAGCCCCAGTGACTTACGGTGAGCAATTTATTATGCCAATTGTGTTGGAGTTTATGGAGAAATACCCACAAGTTGAAGTGATTTGTGAGTTAACGAATAAACAGTTGGATTTGGTTGATGGAAGCTATGATTTAGCGATTAGGTTAGGGCACTTAGCTGATTCAAGTCTAGTGGCTAAACGGTTAGCAAGTCGTCGACAGTTCGTTTGTGCATCACCCAAATACATTCAGCTGCAGGGCGCTCCACAAACTCTTGCTGATTTAAGCCAACATCATTGTTTAGTCGGCACTAAAAACCATTGGCATTTTGAGCATAATGGCCGTGAAACCTTAATAAGAGTCAATGGCCGATTACAATGCAGTAGTGGAATTACCCTGCTAAATGCGGCTATTTCGGGTTTAGGTATAGTGCAATTGCCTGATTATTACGTGAATACCGCCATTAAAGAAGGGGGCTTACAAGAGCTATTACCTTCATTTCAGCCTGCTCCTGAAGGAATATGGGCTATTTACTCATACAATAGACATTTATCGCCAAAAATTAGTTTGTTAATTAAATTATTAGCTGAAAAGTTAGTGGATTAAAAGTTATAGTCAATGAAGGATAATAATTAATTATAAGTTTTCTATTTTTTAGTACGGTTTTATTTATTTTTTATACTTGTTGTTTTTTATCAGTAGCTTGTATCAACTTTATTTTTGATGGTAAATAATAATTTTTAATAATTAGTATTAATTATGTAGATAAATTTTTTGAAATTAGTATGGGTTAAATTCGTTTGTAGCAGTAGGCTAACTCATATGAGAAATATCAATTTATTGGCAATAATAATCGTCACCATTTTAACGATGGTAGGTTGTGGTGGCGGTGGAAGTGACCAGCCCAGTAAGCCACCTGTTGTAGAGAAAGAGCCCAGACCTCAGTTAAAAGTTGAAGATGTTGTGGTTACGTATATTGCTAATGCAATACCAAGCATAAAACTGACTAACACTAAAGGTAAAATTACCTATCAAATATTAGATTCATCCCCAGCTAATGTTGTTAAATTAAATGATGCAGGTCAAATACAAATTTTACGCACAGGCTTAACCACTATTCGTGCCACTGATACCAGTGAAATATATCAATCATCGCAGGCTTCATTCACCATCAATGTAGAAAAAGCTGAAAATACATCATTAGTTGCCAATGAGCTCAATCTAGCAGCATTGGATACTACAGCTCATCAATTAGTTGTTCGCGGGCAAAAAGGCCCATTAACCTATCGTGTTAAAACAGGACATGAATCATTAATTGATATAAATAGTGATGGCAAGGTAACGGCTTTAGGTGCTGTAGGGGAAGCGATTGTTGAAGTTACTGACGCAGGGGATGATAATTATTTACCTCAACAAATTAATGTAAAAGTTGTTATTCATTCGGTTGAAGCTGATAAATTACAGTTTGCCCCTTTAGAGGCATTATATAGAGAAGGGTTAACGTTAGAACCGACAAGGTTAGATAATGTTGATGTCGAAAGCATCACTTATAAAATAATAAACAGCTTACCTGATGACCAAGTTGCGGAAATATTTAACCCTCAGCAGGGAAACCTCACCATTAAAAATGTGGGTCAAATTGAAGTTGAAGCAACGGCAACTTATAGTGATGCATATGATCAAAAACAACAAACAGCAACGTTTGCAGTTGTCATTAAACAGGGGAAAAGAGAATCGTTAACAGTGGATGAAATAGTGACTCATTACTCAACAGATTCTTATATTTATCCTACGGTAAGCCATCACTATGGTGATGTGGAATATCAAGTTGTGACAGGAGGTGATGTTGTAGAACTCGTGCAAGCTGGTGATGCATTTAAAATGAAATCAGTTGGTACCGTTGTCGTTGAAGCAAGTGAAAAAAGTACTCGAAATTATCCTGCATCTTCCACCCAATTTTCGATAGAAGTTACCCCTGCACCACATTTAGGAATCGCAGATACAGCATCTTCTTTGAGTTATAAACCCGCCCTGAGTTTACCTTTACAGTTTGCTGGTCAAAAAGGGCAATTAACGGCAGTTGATGCGTTGCCTGCGGGCTTACGTGTTGAGGCAAATAATTTACTCGTCGATAAAGCGGGGCTATATAAACTTAAATTTGAAGATGATGGTGGCGAGTTATATTTACCGACCCAATTTAGCTTAACACTAGATGTTGCAAAAGCGGCTGGCGAAAACTTACCGGCATTAAGCTATGGGCGTGTTTATGCGCCAAACTTACAAATTAATTTATTGAAAGACCTTGGGCTAACTCATATAAGCCAGCTTGATGTGATTAAAAACAGCCAACAAGATGTGGCTAGTTTACTTAATGATGGCATTTTACAAGTGCATAAGGCGGGTAAAACGCAATTAACATTACGTCGTGCAGAAAATGACAATTATCTTGCCGGGGCTGAGCAAGTTGTTTATGTCGACATTACAACAGCGGCCAATCGTTTAAAGCTTTCATCTGATTCAGTTTCTATGACATGGGCTGCAAATAACCCACTGATTAAAGGGCCTGTTGTAGAAGGTGATGTAGGCACGGTGACTTATGAGTTTTTAGCTGGGGCAGCAACAGATGTGGTTAGCCTCAATACCCAAACTGGTGAAATGCGTATCCAAAATACAGGCACAACACGTGTTAAGGTTAAGGACTCGGGCAATAGTCAATATGCGCCAGGTGAGGTTAGTTTTACGGTTAATATTGAACAAGCAGATAACCCAGTATCCGTTGATTATTTTAAAACAACTTTTTCTCCCGATGCGGCAATTATTCCATTATTTTCTGCCCCTGTTGATGCGCAATTTAGATTGATAAATCAAGCCTCTCAAACGGTGGCTATGCCAGATATTAATAGTGGTTTATTGCGTATTAAAAACGCAGGAACTTATCAAGTTGAGGTGACTTATGGTTCACGAAATTATAAAACCAAAACGGTAATTGTTGATGGCGTAATTGATAAAGCTAAACACCCTGGTTTGCCAACGTTGGTTCAAACAGAAACCTTTAGCCCTTTTAAAACAATTACATTGGACTTTGGTACCGCCATCGGTATACGTAGTTATGAGCTTGCGGGCGCAAACCCTATTGGTTTTTATGACTTAGACAAGGCCAATGGTACGGTTACTTTGAAAAACTATAGAAAAAATACGCCTATTAGCCTGAATGTTAAAGAGGACGAATCGCAAAATTACTTAGCAATGCCTGAGCAGTTTGTTACGGTTACAGTAGATTTTGCTGATGCAGCTGACATTGATGCTAATCATGTTATTACACAGGAGCAAACGGTCATTGTCAGTACTTTAAGTGCCCCACAATATGAAAAACTTGAAGAAAGTGAGTTTGGTTTAATGGCTTATAGAGCCGTTAATGAACCCACTGATAGCCAACTTCAACAGTATGGTAAAGGTAAGGTGGTATATCTTGATGTTAAACCCGTTGGTATTGATGATATTAACCAAAGAAAGGCGATACTTGTTCATGTAGCACGCTTTGATGGTTGTTTATCTGATTTGGATACTAATAGCCCTGATGCAGTAAAAGCGATTGATTATGATGCTGCGGGATATTGTACCACCGGACGCTCTGTAAGAATGACCCGGTTTAGTGTGATAAATGATAGTGCTTTACAAGATAATACCGCTTATGAATTAGTTGAGCCGCTTATATATTATCGTCGAGGTCAGCGAGAATTTTTGGCCGATGATAATGGGGGCTTTTATACCTTGCCTGATGTCACATATGGTGTGACCAAGTATGGCTTCCCTAAATCATTATATGAGTGGGGAATAGTGCAATTTAATTATCAAACCACACCTTAGTTTGTGATTGATGTAAAATTAAAGCCCTGAATATTCAGGGCTTTTTTGTATGACTAATAATGTTATTTACCAATACAGAAAGAGCTAAAAATTTTACCCAGTAAATCATCGGAGGTAAATTTGCCGGTAATTTCAGATAGTGCCATTTGGCACATACGTAACTCTTCTGCCAATAGCTCACCAGCTTGAAAAACTTCTAACTGCTCTTTACCTAACTGTAGGTGACTTGCCGCTAGTTCTAGTGCTTCCAAATGGCGACGGCGAGCGATAAAGCCACCCTCTAAGTTACTTTGATAACCCATCAATGATTTAAGATGCTGCTTTAATTCTTCTACGCCTAAGCCCGTTTTAGCTGAAATTCGGTAAACGTCATAGCCTTGTTCTGCCGACATAGCCAAGGATTCACCTGTTAAATCGGCTTTATTTCTTATGACGGTAACCCCTAAGTTGGGGGGTAAACGGTCAATAAAGTCAGGCCAAATTTCATGTGGATCAACCGCATTTGTGGTGGTGCCATCAACCATAAATAACACTCGGTCAGCAGTTTCAATTTCGCTCCATGCGCGCTCAATACCAATTTGTTCAACCGTATCAACGGTATCTCGTAAACCTGCGGTATCAATAATGTGCAGCGGCATACCATCTAAATGAATATGTTCACGCAGTACATCACGGGTTGTACCAGCAATTTCAGTGACAATGGCAGACTCTTTACCTGCTAATGCATTCAATAAACTGGATTTACCGGCATTTGGGCGACCGGCAATAACCACTTTCATCCCTTCACGAATAATAGCGCCTTGTTTGGCACTGGCCTGTACCGTGTCAAGCTTGCTGATGATGTTATAAAGTGCGTTGGCAATTTTACCGTCAGATAAAAAGTCGACTTCCTCATCAGGAAAATCAATTGCGGCTTCAACATATAATCTAAGGTTGGTGACTTGGTCTACCAGTTCATGAACTTCATTGGAAAACTCACCTTGTAAAGATTGTAGAGCACTTTTTGCGGCTTGTTCACTGGTGGCATCAATAAGGTCGGCAATGGCTTCTGCTTGGGTTAAATCCAACTTGTCATTCATAAAGGCTTGTTCACTGAACTCACCAGGCTTAGCAATTCTAATGCCTTTAACATCCATAACACGCTTAATCAGCATATCAAGTACTATTTGGCCACCGTGTCCTTGAAGCTCTAATACATCTTCACCGGTAAAGGAGTTGGGGCCTTTAAAAAATAACGCAATGCCTTGATCAATAACCTGACCTTCATTGCCTTTGAAGTCACAGTATTCGGCATATCGAGTTTTAGGTACATGACCAATAATGGTTTTTGCTACATCTGAGGCTAAGTCTCCTGAAACACGAATGATGCCTACACCGCCACGACCTGGAGCGGTAGCCTGTGCCACAATAGTATCTGTTGTCACGGTTAAGTCCTGTTAAATCATCAAAGGAAAAAGGCGGCCAATTAAGCCGCCTTTTGTTTTACTTATCAATTGAGCTTAGGCTTATTTTAAGCCTTTTTTCTCAAGACCGGCATAAATAATCTTTTGCTGGGTAATGGCTACTAAGTTACCGACTAACCAGTAAAGTACTAGACCTGCTGGGAACCATAGGAAGAATACGGTAAAGATTACCGGCATCCACTGCATCATTTTCACTTGCATTGGATCCATGGTTGGTGCCATTGGCTGCATTTTTTGCATTAACCACATAGACACACCCATTAATAATGGTAATACATAGAAAGGATCTTGAACTGATAAATCGTCAATCCATAACATGAATGGTGCATGACGCAGTTCATAACTTTCTAGTAATACCCAGTATAGTGCGATGAAAATTGGCATTTGTAACAAGATAGGTAAACAGCCGCCCATAGGGTTAACTTTTTCTTTCTTGTATAGCTCCATCATGGCCTGACCCATCTTCTGACGGTCATCACCAAAACGCTCTTTCATGTCAGCAAGCTTAGGCTGTAAATTACGCATTTTAGCCATAGAGGTATACTGCGCTTTGGTTAGCGGGTATAACAATCCACGTACGGTTAAGGTAATTAAAATAATTGCCACACCCCAGTTACCCACAAATGATTGATAGAACATCAATAACCAATGGATTGGGATAGCTAGCCACCATAAGAAACCATAATCAACAACTAAGTTTAATGACTCAGAAATGTTAGAAAGGGCTTCTTGATCTTTAGGGCCAACATAAAACTGCGAAGAAATGGTTTGTTGAGTGCCTGGTGCAATATCATAAAGCGCACCACGGAAACCAATATTCGCTAAACCACCCGCGCTGATACTTGAGAAAATAGTATTTTGGTCATTGGCCGGTGGAACCCATGCAGATACAAAATAGTGTTGTAACATTGCAGCCCAACCACCTAGAGTTTTCTTGTCTAGGTTTTTGCTTGCCATGTCTTCAAAGCTGTATTTTTCGTAACGAGTATCAGCAGTTGAAAACGCAGCACCACGATATGTAGGCATCATCATGCTGCCTTCACTTTCTTTTATGCTGTGCTTAATTTGGCCGTACATTTGTACTTGAAGCTGCTCAGCCGAGGTATTATTGATACGGTAATCAACATCAATATTGAACATACCACGATGAAGAACGAATACTTTGGTATAAGTTACACCGTTATCAGCCACATAAGTTAAGGGCACTTCAAGTGTGTCTTGACCATCTGCTAGCGTAAATTCTTGCGACTCTACTGAAAAGTGAGCACGACCTTTACTGCTACTGTCGATACCATTTCTACCGATTAAGCCACTTTGTGCGATGTAGTAGAGTTCTGGTGATTGCTCAAGCAATACAAAAGACTCTTCTTGGTCTATTTCTAGTCGATGTTCAACCAACGCAGAATAAACAATGTCGCCACCCACTGGATCAATTTTTAATACTAATTGGTCAGTGGTAACTGTGATGAGTTCTTTTGATGCGGTTATTGCTTCAGGTAGAGAAGCATCAGCATCAGGAACATCTGATGAATGAGAGTTTGCTGCCGTCGATGCTGTAACTGAAGATTCAGTTGCAACAGGTTGGGGCGCTTTATCTGTTTGCCATTGTTGCCACATTAAGAAGCTGACAAAAAGTAAACCGATTAGCAATATATTGCGTTGAGATTCCATAGCCTATTTATTACACCTGTCATTTTTGGGTGGGACGGGGTCACTTCCGCCGGGATGTAAAGGGTGACATTTTAATATGCGTTTGATTGCAAACCAACTACCTTTCGCTGTTCCGTGCGTTTTTATTGCTTCCATAGCATAATTTGAGCATGTTGGATTGAATCGGCAGCGTGGCCCAATCATCGGGCTAATAATAATTTGATAGCCACGAATGAACGTGGTTGCTAGCCATTGTAACGGCGATTGAGTTTGCGCCATAATTTTTCTATCAGTTTTTTTAGTTCTGCATTATCCATTTCCATCACGCCACCTCTGACCAATACAACGATATCTAACGCTGGTAAGTCGTGTTGATGTAAACGAAAACTGTCCCTTATCACTCGTTTTACTCTATTACGTTTATTAGCAAACTTAATATGGCGTTTGGCTACAGTTAAACCAATACGAGGATGTTGCTCAGAATTTGGAATGGCGAGCAGGGTTATTTCAGCAGAAGATGCTTTGATAGGATTGGAGAATACAGATTTAAATTGCGCGGGAGTTAACAAACGTAACTCCCGCGTAAAGGTATAGCTAGTCACCTAGTTTTCTACTTATTAAGCAGATAAACGAGCGCGACCTTTCGCACGACGACGTGCAAGCACCTTACGGCCGCCTACAGTGGCCATACGAGCGCGGAAGCCGTGAGAACGCTTGCGCTTCAGGTTGCTAGGTTGAAAAGTACGTTTACTCATGATGGCAATCCGTCTTTGTTAGTGAATTTTCCTTAGCTCCAACATTAGAGGTAAGGGCAAAAAAGAGGCCGAATTGTAATCACTTTAACTCTGGGCGTCAACAGCCAATGTCGTTATATGATAAATTTCTGCCAATGTTCCTTTGCTGTAAACGGTTAAAAATCACAATAGAGTGTGGATAACTCTGTGTACCAACACAATATATTGTAGATCTTATCAATGTAAAGCAGATCAAAGGTCGCGTATTATAGATCATTCTGGATCAGTTAATAAAGCGAGATTTTCACCAAATTAATGAAATTTAGATCGAGTTTGATCTTCAATGATCGAAGATATCCACATACAATGATCGCGTTGGGGATAAAATTAATATTAACGATAGCGATCCAAGTGATCTCGCTATAGAATATATCTCCTTTTGTTAAGCTAAATTTGGGGAAGATATAAGTGGCGGTTTCACTTTGGCAACAATGTATCGGCAGACTGCAAGACGAATTATCCGCTCAGCAGTTCAGTATGTGGATCCGTCCGTTACAAGCTGAAATGGATGGTGATACGTTAGTGCTTTATGCACCTAACCGATTTGTATTGGATTGGGTTCGCGACAAGTACATTAATATCATCAACCAATTTTTCACAGAGCAAATGGGCAGCAATGCTCCTAAGTTGCGCTTTGATATTGGATCGCGCCCTTCTGCACGTCAAACCCCTGTTGTCACTGCACCTGTTTATACCAAACCTGCCAGCCAACAAACTAAGGCGCGAGTAGGCACCAGTTTTAATACTCAAGCAGAGCCTGTCGCTAACGCTAATCATCGCAGTAATATTAACCCTACTTATCAGTTTGATAACTTTGTTGAAGGTAAATCAAACCAATTAGGTAAAGCGGCGGCACTGCAAGTTTCAGAGAATCCTGGCGGTGCTTATAACCCATTATTTTTATACGGCGGAACCGGCTTAGGTAAAACTCACCTTTTACACGCTGTGGGTAATGGCATTATTAAAAATAATCCCGATGCTAAAGTGGTGTATATGCATTCTGAGCGATTTGTTCAGGACATGGTTAAGGCATTACAAAATAACGCCATTGAAGAATTTAAACGCTATTATCGCAGTGTTGATGCGTTATTCATCGATGACATTCAATTTTTTGCTAACAAAGACCGCTCGCAAGAAGAGTTCTTTCATACCTTCAATGCATTATTAGAAGGTAATCATCAAATAATTTTAACTTCAGACCGTTATCCTAAAGAAATTGACGGTGTTGAAGATAGATTAAAATCGCGTTTTGGTTGGGGACTAACCGTCGCTATTGAGCCGCCAGAACTCGAAACTCGCGTGGCTATTTTAATGCGTAAAGCCCAAGAAAGTGGTATTAATCTCCCTGATGAAGTCGCTTTCTTTATCGCTAAACGTTTACGTTCAAACGTTCGTGAACTTGAAGGCGCACTAAACCGCGTTATAGCTAATGCTAATTTCACTGGTAGACCTATAACCATTGATTTTGTAAGAGAAGCATTAAGAGATCTCTTGGCACTGCAAGAAAAATTAGTCACTATAGATAATATTCAGAAAACCGTTGCTGAATATTACAAAATAAAAATGGCTGATATGCTGTCTAAGCGTCGCTCGCGCAGTGTGGCTAGACCTAGACAAGTGGCGATGGCACTATCTAAAGAACTAACAAACCAAAGCTTGCCTGAAATTGGTGATGCATTTGGTGGTCGTGATCATACAACCGTACTGCATGCTTGTCGTAAAATTGCGCAACTACGTGAAGAAAGTCATGACATTAAAGAAGACTATGCAAACTTAATCAGAACGCTCTCTTCTTAATTCAGGGAAATCAGACACAATGAAATTTTCAATAGATAGGGATGCACTACTAAAACCATTACAGTTAGTTTGTGGTGCTGTTGAACGTAGACACAACCTACCCATCCTTGCCAATTTACTTGTAGAAGTTAGTGAAGACTCACTTAAGCTTACAGGCACTGATTTAGAAGTGGAGCTTGTTGGCCAAGCCGCTATTCACGGTGATGTTGTGGTCGGAAAAACCACGGTGCCAGCAAAAAAGCTGTTAGATATCGTTAAGTCTTTACCTGATTCATCAGAGTTACACGTTGAACACCAAGATAACAAATGGTTGCTGCGTTCGGGCAGAAGCCGTTTCTCGTTAGCAACTTTGCCAGCAGAAGATTATCCAAACGTAGAAGAGTTTCAGGCTGATATTGAATTTAGTTTGAAGCAAGGTGTGTTGAAATCGATTATCGATTCAACCCAGTTTTCTATGGCTAATCAGGATGTGCGCTATTACCTCAATGGGTTGTTGTTTGAAACTGAAGGTAATACTTTGCGCTCAATTGCCACAGACGGCCATCGTTTAGCGTTAAGCCATCGCATGGTTGAACAAACCTTGCCAGAAAAACAAGTTATTGTGCCGCGTAAAGGCGTGGTGGAAATGTCACGCTTATTAGAAAGTGAAGACCAAGATATCAGTATTAGTATTGGTGATAATGCTATTCGAGCTATTACAGCGAGTGCAGTATTTACCAGTAAATTAGTCGATGGACGCTTCCCTGACTATCGCCGCGTATTACCTAAAGGTGGCAATAAAGTAGTTATTGCCAGCCGGAATCAACTAAAACAAGCGTTAACTCGCGCCTCTATTTTATCTAATGAAAAGTTTCGCGGTGTGCGGATTCAACTTGAGCCTGGTTTATTAAGAATTACAGCAAATAACCCTGAGCAAGAAGAAGCTGAAGAAATCATCGACGTTGATTACAGCTCAGATAATTTAGAAATCGGTTTTAATGTCAGTTATTTATTAGATGTACTTAATAACCTTGCCAGTGATGAAGTTAGAATCACACTAATAGACGGTAATTCAAGTGCGTTAATAGAAAACCACCTTGAAGAAGACTCTATGTATGTTGTTATGCCTATGCGCTTATAAGCCATTGGTATCCTTTACCTAAAGATTTAAGCGGTGAGTGATTCACCGCTTAATTTTATTCTCTTTGCAGGTTTTATGAGTCTAAGTCGCCTATCAATTACTTCATTTCGAAATATTCTTACTGCAGACCTTAACGCAGGTAGCGGATTGAATTTAATTTACGGTAAAAATGGCAGCGGTAAAACCAGCATTCTAGAAGCTATTTTTTTTCTGGGTATGGGCCGCTCGTTTCGCAGCCATTTATCGCAACGAGTCATCAATACCGATGCCGATAACTTAGTGTTATTTGCACAGCTTGAAGAAGACGATGAGCAAACTAAAATTGGTTTACGTCGACACCGCAACGGTGATATTGAAGTTAAAATTAACGGCGAAAAAGTCAAAAAGCTTTCGGTTTTAGCCGAGACAATCCCTATTCAAGTTATTACCCCAGAAAGTTTTTCATTACTGTTTGAAGGTCCTAAAGCTCGCAGGCAGTTTATTGATTGGGGCGCATTCCATTCTGACCCACAATTTTATCAAGCTTGGGTTAATACTCGACGAATTTTAAAGCAAAGAAACCAATTACTTAGAAATCAAGCTAGCTATTCGCAAATACAGTTTTGGGATAAGGAATTGGTGCGGTATGCTGAACAGGTTACAAAGATACGAAATCACTATGTAGACTCGTTAAATGCGCTACTAAAGGGTATAATCAAAGAGTTTTTACCTCTGGTTGATATTAACGTTTCTTTTACCCGAGGATGGGATAGCAAAACGGAATTTTCGCAATTACTCGAAAACCAATATCCTAGAGATTTATCCACTGGACACACGGTAAGCGGCCCGCATAAAGCGGATTTACGTTTACGAGTGGGCAATTTGCCCGCGCAGGATGCATTATCCCGTGGACAATTAAAATTATTAGTCTGTGCACTGCGTATTGCACAGGGAAAGTTGCTCAAACAACAGCTAAATAAAAACAGTATTTATTTGGTCGACGATTTACCGTCAGAGTTGGATGCACAGCATAGGCAGCTATTGTTGAAGCAGTTAACTGAAACCGGTGCACAAATATTTGTCACCGCGATTGAACCTTCAGCAATAGTCGATTCGTTAACTTGTCCTCCCGACAGGATGTTTCATGTGGAACATGGGCAAGTAACGTTTATTGAATAACAACGAGAGAGAAATATGTCAGAGAATAGTTACGATTCTTCGAGTATTAAGGTATTAAAAGGCCTTGATGCAGTACGTAAGCGCCCTGGTATGTATATTGGTGATACCGACGATGGTACTGGTCTTCACCATATGGTTTTCGAAGTCGTCGATAACTCTATCGATGAAGCATTAGCGGGTCATTGTAGTGATATTACCATCACTATTCATTCAGATGGCTCAGTATCTGTTCGAGATGACGGTCGTGGTATTCCAGTTGCCATTCACCCTGAAGAAGGTGTTTCTGCAGCAGAAGTTATTATGACGGTACTTCACGCCGGTGGTAAGTTCGATGATAACTCGTATAAAGTGTCTGGCGGTCTTCATGGTGTGGGTGTTTCGGTCGTTAACGCATTATCTGAAAAACTACAGTTAACCATTCGTCGTGAAGGTAAAATTTACGAGCAGTTTTATACTCACGGTGTGCCGGATGAACCAATTAAAGAAATTGGTGATGCAGTTAAAAGTGGTACTGAAATTCGTTTTTGGCCAAGTGGCGAGACGTTCTCTGATGTGGTATTCCACTTTGAAATCTTAGCTAAACGTGTTCGTGAGTTATCGTTCCTAAACTCAGGTGTTGGTATCCGTTTAGTTGACGAACGTGAAAATAAAGATGAATTCTTTAAATATGATGGCGGCATTAGTGCTTTTGTTGATTACTTAAATCGTAATAAAACGCCTATTAACAAAGATGTTTTCCACTTTACTCAAGAACGCGAAGACGGGATTACCGTTGAAGTGGCTATGCAGTGGAATGACGGTTATCAAGAAAGCATTTTCTGTTTCACCAATAATATTCCTCAACGCGATGGCGGAACTCACTTAGCGGGCTTCCGTGGTGCGTTAACTCGTAATCTGAATAACTACATGGAGCGTGAAGGCTTCAATAAAAAGAATAAAACAAGCGCCACAGGTGATGATGCCCGTGAAGGCTTAACTGCGGTTATTTCAGTAAAAGTACCGGATCCAAAATTCAGCTCGCAAACGAAAGATAAGTTAGTTTCAAGCGAAGTGAAGGGCGCTGTTGAGCAAACCATGGGTGAGAAGTTAAACGACTACCTATTGGAAAACCCAGTTGATGCCAAACTGATTGTTGGCAAAATTGTTGATGCGGCACGCGCCCGTGAAGCTGCCCGTAAAGCACGTGAAATGACTCGTCGTAAAGGCGCATTAGATTTAGGTGGTTTACCGGGTAAACTTGCAGACTGCCAAGAAAAAGACCCTGGTCTTTCTGAAATATACATAGTGGAAGGGGACTCTGCTGGCGGTAGTGCCAAGCAGGGACGTAACCGCAAAAACCAAGCTATTTTGCCACTAAAAGGTAAAATCTTAAACGTTGAAAAAGCACGCTTCGACAAGATGTTATCTTCTCAAGAAGTTGCCACGTTAATTACAGCTTTAGGTTGTGGTATTGGTCGTGATGAGTATGACCCAGACAAAACTCGTTATCATAATATCGTAATCATGACCGATGCTGACGTCGACGGCTCGCACATCCGTACGTTGCTGTTGACCTTCTTCTTCCGTCAAATGCCTGAACTTATAGAACGTGGTTATGTTTATATTGCGCAACCACCACTTTATAAAGTGAAAAAAGGTAAGCAAGAGCAATACTTAAAAGATGAAATTGCCTTAACTGAATATTTAACCACCCAAGCATTAGATGGCACTCATGTTTACCCAAGCCAAGGCGCGTTAGGCATGAGTGGTGAGCCGTTAGAGCGCTTAGTGAATCAGTATCGTGATGTTGAGAAAGTTGTCAGTCGTTTAGAGAAACGTTACCCGACGAACATCACTAACCGTATGCTATATCACCCAGAAGTCACCGCAGAAATTCTTGCTGACGAAGCAGCGATGAAAAGCTGGTGTGATGCTTTCTTAGCTGACCTAGTTGAGTTAGAAAGTAGTGGTGTTATCTATTCATCAGAAGTGGTTTTAGACCCTGAGCGTAAAGTCTATACACCTAACATAACGATTCGTAAGCATGGTATTGATACCAACTATTTATTTACTTACGAGTTCTTTACATCAACAGATTATCAACGTATTGCCAAGTTGGGTGCTGCGTTAGACGGTATGATTGAAGAAGGTGGTTATGTTAAGCGTGGTGAGCGCATGAAGGAAGTGGATACTTTCTTAGAGGCGCTTGATTGGACCATGAGTGAAGCTAAACGTGGTTTATACATCCAACGCTACAAAGGATTGGGTGAAATGAACCCTGAACAACTTTGGGAAACCACAATGGATCCAGAGTCGCGCCGCATGTTACGTGTCACCATTGAGGATGCTGTTGCTGCGGATCAACTCTTTACCTGTTTGATGGGTGATCAAGTTGAGCCTCGTCGTGACTTCATTGAAACTAATGCCTTAAATGTAGCCAACTTAGATGTATAAGTTTACCGTTTAAGTCAATGAGTAAAAAAATGGGCGCACTTAGCGCCCATTTTTTATGGAAACTGCTATGGTTAATATTGATGATGTTTCCAAGCTTTGTCTGTAAGACAAACTCTTTTTAATTTTACCTATCTCATCAATTGGTAAAGTTAGGCGATGACGGTAGAGTACTTTTTGTGGTCAGAAGATTTTTTAAAAAGTTATTTAATGTTAGAGAAAAAATAGAGCAAGCCAAGTTTACTGGTGAAACACCTACATCAAAAAAAACCTTTGAAGATAATGTAAAAAAAGCGGCTTTAACTCCCTTAGAAACTGTATCTCAAACGCCTCAATTATCGTGTGTTGACGTATCAGCCATGTTTTATGGTTTACTTTTCCCTATTCAATCTCAAGGCTCCGGCATTGCTAATAACCTTGAACGCAAGGTGATGAGTGATATAGAGCTGGCATTAAGTTCCCCCAAGGATATCGCTGACAATGTACTAAAACTGCCTAGCAAAATCATTGAGTTAGACAGTCAGTTAGCTGATGAAAATATAGAACTTAATCAGGTCATTAAGCTGATAGAGCAAGATCCTCTGCTGAGTGTTGAGGTATTAAAGTTGTGTAATTCAACAGCATTTAAACGCTCAGAAAAGCCAGTAACCAGTTTACCTCAAGCTTTGGTTCAACTTGGTCGCGAGCAACTGAGGCGCTTAGTTTCGGCTTGTTTATTCAGAGAAATGATCACTATTAAACCCATTTATTTCCGTCGGTTTGGCGCAGAAATATGGCGTCACTCAATGCAAGTGGCTTTTTTATCCAGTGAGTTAGTGACAGATGATAATGACAGCGTTTTTTTATTAGGCTTGCTACATGATGTTGGTAAAATTGCTATTTTTAAAATGTTGATAGATGCTTTTTATCAAGCAGAGCCAGGGGAACAACCTAACTCCTTATTATTTAGCCAATTAATGACATCAAAATCACTTACCTTAAGTGCATTGCTGGCAAAGTATTGGCAGATACCTCAGTCTTTTGCTGATGATTTATCCATACTCGCCAATGTAGAAGCTATTCCTCAATCTGCGAGCACTCATTCTGTTTGGCGAGCAAACATTATCAGTGAATGTTCAATGTTATTGCAGGCGGGAAAATTAGATGAAGCGGTGTTAAGCAAGTTATTGGTGCAAGTTAATTTAAGCCGACAAGATTTTGATGCTTTGCATATGAAGTTAATTGAGTTTTAAATTTAAAAAACATTAGCCATAAAAAAAGCGCCTTAGGCGCTTTTTTTACTTGAGATAAAAACTTACTGTAATAACGAAATATCGGCTACATGCAAGAATTGATCTCTTAAGGTATTGAGCAGAGCTAAACGATTTTGCTTTAATGCTTCATCATCTGCCATCACCATGACATCTTCAAAGAACTGATCAACGCTTTCACGTAAGTCAGCCAGAAGCGTTAAGGCTTGTTGGTAATCGGCATTAGCAAATAAAGGTGCTAATTGAGGTTGCAATTGCGATAATTTTTCAGCTAACGCTTTCTCGGCTGCTTCAACTAATAGGCTTGAATCAACATTGGCTGGAAGTTCACCTTCAACTTTAGCCAAGATATTTGAAACACGCTTATTGGCAGCAGCAAGCGCGGTAGAGGCTTCTAATGCACGGAAGTGCGATACTGCTTTTACTCTGCTATCAAAATCTGCTGGGCGCGTAGGGCGACGTGCAAGTACAGCTAGAATCACATCGACTTCAATGCCTTTATCTTGATACCAGCTGCGGAAACGGCCCATAAAGAATTCAAGTACATCATCTGCAGTATTGGCATTCGACAGGTTTTCACCATGTAGTGCCTGTGCTTGAGCAATTAAGTCAACTAAGTCTAAAGGTAAGTTGTTTTCCACAATAATACGTAAAATACCAATAGCGGCACGACGTAATGCAAATGGATCAGCAGCGCCTTTAGGGGCTTGGCCAATACCAAAAATACCCACTAAGGTATCTAGCTTTTCAGCTAATGCCAATGCACATGATACAGCGGCTGTAGGTACGGTATCACCAGAGAATTTAGGCTTATATTGTTGCTCAATCGCCACCGCTACGGCTTCAGCTTCACCATCTAAACGCGCGTAGTGCATACCCATAGTGCCTTGGGTATCGGTAAACTCCATCACCATATTGGTCATGAGGTCGGCTTTAGATAATAAACCTGCGCGTGAAGCTTGTGCTTCATCAGCATTTAGCTGCTTAGCAATAAAACCCGCTAGGGTAGAAATACGCTCAACACGTTGCTTTAATGTCCCTAATTGCTTTTGGAATACTACTGTTTCTAAACTGGCTAAGCGTGACTCAAGCGTTTGCTTTTTATCAGTATTGAAAAAGAATTCAGCATCAGCAAGGCGAGGGCGAACCACTTTTTCGTTACCCGCGATAATTTGTTGCGGATCTTTCGATTCAATATTGGTAACAAAAATAAAGTTAGGTAATAGTTGACCGTTTTTATCAAAAACTGGGAAGTATTTTTGATCGCCTTTCATGGTGTAAACCAAGGCTTCAGCAGGGACATCTAAGAACTTTTCTTCAAAGTGTGCGGTCAATACAATTGGCCACTCCACTAAAGACGTCACTTCTTCTAATAAGCTATCTTCAATATCAGCGACACCGCCAATTTCTGCTGCGGCTTTCTCTGAGTCAGCTTTGATTAATGTTTTACGCTCTTGGTAATCTGCAACTACCTTGCCTAATTCTTTTAACTTGGCAATGTAGTTGTCTGCATGGTCTAGCTCAAACGTTGACTGTCCCATAAAACGATGACCACGAATAGTGCGAGCTGACTTAATACCCAGTACTTCACCTTCAATACTTTGGTCACCTAATAACATTGTGACTGTATGTACCGGACGAATAAACTGAGTTTTATTGCTACCCCAACGCATTGGTTTTGGAATAGGCAGTTTGTCTAATGCACGCTGTGTCATGTCTGCAATCAGGCTTGCTGTAGCAACCCCAACCACTTTCGCATTGTGTACTAGCCATTCACCTTTATCAGTTTTCAAGCGCTCAGCTTGATCAACCGTAATACCGTTACCGCGTGCCCAACCTAAAGCGGCTTTAGTTGGGTTACCGTCAGCATCAAATGCAGAGGATACCGCTGGACCACGTTTCTCAACCACTTTGTCTGCTTGAGCCAATGCTAATTGGTTGACACTAAGCGCTAAGCGGCGAGGTGCGGCATACCAAGTTGCACTGGTATAAGGTAGGTCAGCTTTTTTTAGCTCAGCTTCAAAGTTAGCTAAAAATGACTCAGCAAGTGTGCGAAGTGATTTTGGTGGTAATTCTTCAGTACCAATTTCAATGAGTAAGTTTTCAAAATTCATTAGGATACCTCTACTTACACATAGGGAAGCCTAATGCTTCACGTGCTTGATAATAAGATTCTGCAACACCTTTGGCCATTGTGCGTACACGTAAAATATAACGTTGACGCTCGGTAACCGAAATGGCATGGCGAGCATCGAGTAAGTTAAAAGCGTGAGAAGCTTTCATTACTTGTTCGTATGCAGGTAGGGGTAAAGGTTTTTCTAATGCTAACAAATGCTGGCAAGCTTTTTCACAATCATCAAATTGCTTAAATAACACTTCAACATTAGCATGTTCGAAGTTATAAGTTGATTGCTCAACTTCATTTTGATGGAAAATGTCACCATAGGTTACTTTACCCATTGGACCATCTGTCCAAACAAGATCATATACGCTATCAACTTCTTGAATGTACATAGCTAGGCGTTCTAAACCGTAAGTAATTTCGCCTGTTACAGGGCTACACTCTAAACCGCCAACTTGCTGGAAGTAAGTAAACTGAGTTACTTCCATACCGTTTAGCCATACTTCCCAGCCTAAGCCCCAAGCCCCAAGGGTTGGTGATTCCCAGTTGTCTTCTACAAAGCGAATATCATGAACTTGGGTATCAATACCTAATGCTTCTAAAGAGCCCAAATACAGTTCTTGAATATTATCTGGTGAAGGTTTTAATACCACCTGAAATTGATAGTAGTGTTGTAAGCGGTTAGGGTTGTCACCATAACGACCGTCAGTAGGGCGGCGAGATGGCTGCACATATGCGCTGCTCATGGGCTCTGGCCCTAACGAGCGTAAGAATGTTTGCGGGTGGAATGTTCCTGCGCCCACTTCCATGTCTAATGGTTGAACAATTGCGCAACCTTGCTGCGCCCAATATTCCTGTAGGGTTAGGATGAAACCCTGAAATGTCTTTACGTCGTGTTTCGTCGTCATGTCACTATTGTCAGGCTATTAATAGAAAATGGAGTTGATTATACCTTGTAGAGCAAGGTAGATGTAGGTTATTTTTTAACGTATTACTGAATTTGTTAATGGACACCATAACATGCAAATTAACCGATGTGGCTGGGTAAGTGAAGACCCTTTGTATCAGCAATATCATGATAACGTTTGGGGGCGACCGGTTTATGACTCAAAAGAGTTGTTTGCCAAATTATGTTTAGACGGCCAACAAGCCGGTTTATCATGGATTACGATACTTAAGAAGCAGCAAAATTATGAGCAGCTTTTTGCTAATCTTGAACCGAGTATTATTGCCACATTTGACCAAAGTAAAGTGGAAGAATTGCTACAAAACCCAGGTATTATTCGAAATCGGTTAAAGGTTAATTCAATCATTAGAAATGCAAAGGCCTATATGGCATTTGTCGAGCAGGGCAATGATTTTTCTAAATTTTTATGGGACTTTGTTGGCGGTAAGCCTATTATAAATTTTCCAAAATCTTTAGCGGATTTACCAGCGGTGTCACCTGAATCTGAGGCCATGTCTAAAGCATTAAAAAAGTTAGGGTTTAACTTTGTCGGCCCGACAATTTGTTATGCATTTATGCAGGCGGTGGGGATGGTTGATGATCATCAGGTTGATTGCTTTTGCGCGGTCGATAAAACATCTTAGGTTTTCGTTTTTGAATAAATTATTTAAAAAAGTATTTTGTACAAAAAAGGGTGTTTCACGTGAAACACCCTTTTTTATGTTACGCGTTATGTGATGTTACTTTTGTTCAAAAAAGAACTTTTCACGTTTACGTTTATCACCATTTAATTGGTTCATGGTTTCGGCATTATAAAGTTTACCATTTACCATAGTGTAGGTGACTTTATCTGTGCTACGAATATCGGTTAATGGGTCTCCATCAATGACAATTAAGTCAGCTAGTTTGCCAGGCTTAATGGTACCAAGTTGATGATCCATCCCGAATGTTTTAGCGGGGTTGATGGTTGCCGTTTTCAACACATCCATATTACTCATTCCACCTTGGGCAAACATCCACATCTCCCAATGTGCAGCTAAGCCTTCACGTTGACCATGAGCACCAATGTTTGGATTAATCCCCACTTCGTTTAGCTCGTTAGCCACTCTGGCAACATTGAAGTGATTGTAATGTTCATCAGGTGCAGTGGTTCTGCGCATTGAACGAGCATCTAAAATATCATGAGGTACATACATACTCAGTCTTGGGTGAGCCCATACATCTGTTTTGTCGTACCAGTAATGTTCGCCAGAAATACCACCGTAAGCTACCACTAATGTTGGTGTATAACCCACTTCAGTTTGACTCCAGAACTGCTTAATATCGTTATAAATAGCTCCAGCAGGTAGTGAATGTTCAACTGTTGTGTGACCATCTGCAATCATTGATAAGTTGTGTTGAAGCAAAGATCCGCCTTCAGGCACAACCATCATTTCAAGCTCTCTTGCCGCGGTTATTACTTGTTGGCGTTGGTTACGTCGCGGTTGGTTATAGCTTTTAACACTGAACGCCCCCACTTTTTTAAGGCGTTCTAAATGGAATTTAGCATCATCTAAGCTATCAATGTGAGAGGTATAACCTGGCGCATTGGCACCATACAAAATTGTTCCTGTTGAGAAAATTCGTGGGCCAACAATGTTACCTGCTTTTTGCTGTTCAGACGCTGAAAAGATCTCGGTTGTATCATTTGATGGGTCATGAATTGAAGTCACGCCTAATGATAAGCCTGAATATAATTCCCAGTTTTGTTGTGGAATGATTTCATCATCAGCTTGTCCACCATGAGCATGGGCGTCAAATAGACCAGGCATAATTGATTTACCGGTAATATCAACAACCTGTGCACCGTCTGGGATTGATGTATTAGCATCGCCAACAGATAAAATTTTGTTGTCTTTAACAATTACAACTCCATTTTCAATGACTTGGTCATTTTCTAATGTAATCACTTTACCGCCAACAAAAGCAACTGTTCCACGTGGAACATCTGAATCTTGCTTAAAGCCTATATCAGTAATTGCTGGCTTTGATTTTTCTTCAACATCATTATATTGGGTGTTTACAGCTGCTTGATAAAGCTCAGGGCCTAAAGTCCAGTAAAGCTCATTACTGTCATTATTCCAGCTAATGCTTTCACCTGCACGAGTACTCAATTGGGTTACTGGTAAGTTATTTGCCTTAGGGCCAATTTTGATTGTTTCACCGTGCTTAGCAAAAGGTGTCACATAAACTCTAAACCGTTCTGCAAATGCTAAATGTTCACCGTCTGGTGAAACTCTGAATTCGGTGGCATGTTCGCTAGTGTAGTGAGTGCGCTTTTCAAAGCCATTCATACCAATTGAAGATAACTGCGGGCTGTCACCATAATCCATAAAGAATACACGGTCGTTACTGGCACCAAACTGTGGCTGATAACCCGATGCCGATAACTTGGTTGCTTTTTTTCCTTTACGGTCAATCTTATATAGACCAGGCTCTTGTGACCAAGTACGCGGTGTCACATTGCCACCTTTCGCTTTTCGGTAAACAATATACTCACCATCTGGAGAGAATGTAGGCTCTACATATTTACCTGGCTCGTTGGTTAATACCTTAGCTTTTCCACCTCTAGCACTGATAACACTTACGGTTCCTTGGTCTTGGTCATTCCATGTGGTGAAGACAATATTTTTGCCGTCACGTGACCATTGCGGAAATAGCTCGTGAGTATCCTTGTCTAGACGGGTTAAACGCTTTTGCTTACCATCTTTAATATCGCGGATCCAAAGTTTACCTAAGGCTTCAAATACGACTTTTTCACCGTTAGGAGAAACCTGTGCCATGCGCAGCATTTTTACGTCAAACTTATCTTGGTTTAAATTTTGAGTAAATCTAACAGAAGGTTGAACATCTAATTGGGTTTTAATAGAAAAAGGAATTTGTTGTACTTTTTTGCTAGCAACATTCAGTTTGTTAATTTTACCTTTGGCCCAGAATAGAATTTCCTCATTATCTTGGGTCCATGACATCATTGGGTAAACACCGTGAATTGCCCACGTTTCTTGCATGTCTCTATCAAGGTTATCGTATAACTTGGTGCTTTCGCCTGATTTTAAATCTAATAAATACAATGTTGATTGGAAGCCATCTCGTTTTATGTACGCTAAGCTTTTTCCATCTGGGCTTGGTGTGGGTCTAATTGCGCCACCAGTACCTTCAATCAGCACTTCTATCTCACCTGTTTGGGTGTCATAACGCTTAATTTTGTAGATGCCTTTTACAGAATCTTTAGAGTAATGGAAGGTTTTGCCAGGTGTCGCATCTTGGCTAAAGTAAATATATCGGCCATCGGGAGAGTAAGCTGGCTCACCTAAATCTTTTTGGTCATTAGGGCGCTCAGTCAGTTTTACACCTTCACCGCCAGCAACGTGATACATCCATACTTCACCCGCACCTAAGCTTCGGCTAGCAGTAAAGTGTTTACGGGCGACTAGATATTGTGAATCAGGACTCCACGCTGGGCTGTTTAATAAGCGGAAGGTTTCTGTGGTTACCGGTCTTGGGTTAGTGCCATCTGCGTTCATCACCCAAATATTATCGCCACCATCTTCGTCAGAGGTAAAAGCAATGTATTTACCGTCAGGGCTATAAACAGGCTGCATTTGCCAAGCAATTCCACTAGCGATGGCTTTTGCTTCACCGCCTGAAATTGGCATTTGGTAAATATCACCAAGCAGGTCAAACACAATGGTTTTTCCATCAGGAGAGACGTTGACGTTCATCCATGTACCTTCGGTAACATTGATGTCGACTTTTTCTAGTGGGGCGTCTTGTGGGGCATTAACTTGCCATTTTTTTGTGTCTTGGTCGTCAGCAAATGATGCTGTACTCACGCCTAGTGATAAGGCTATAGCGGTATATAGAGGAGTGAATTTTTGAATAAGCATGCAAGATCCATTTAGTTATCATTATATCAACATGATTGGTTAAGGTTGGCTATAAGCGGTAGCAAAACCGAATCAATATAGCTGAACCCTTTATCGCATAAATGGATTAATAACGACACTAAAATTCTGTTTCAATTAATGACAAAAAGAAACAGTTTGGCACGATTGGTTAACAATTGTTGTTGTGGGGTGCAGATAATGACTGCCAATTAAATGGACTAATGTAGCTTAGTTATTTCAGTTGAACCATATCGCCATTCTGAATTAAGCCAGTTTGCACTACTTTACAAGTTATACCACCACGCCAATGAGGCAGTAAAGCTTGTTCAAGTTTGGGGTGAGCGGCTTGCATTTTTTTACATGGGTCAGTTTCACCGGTAATTTCTAAAATGAGATCATTACCAATATGAAGTTTTTTGCCTACATCTTGGGCGCTAAATTCATAACCACTAATTAATAAGTTTGCACGGCGTGCTAACCAGTCTAGTTCAGTTTCAATAATGTTGCAGGCAGTTTGCCACTGCTCAGTCGACATCACGGTGACTTGTCTTTTTCCTGGACGGCCAAACACATCATTTTCTACACCGCGCTCTTTGGTAACATTGGCACAAAATACAGGGTTCATTTTGCCACGCTTTACCGTCTTATAAGCTATTCCGATTAGCTCAATTTTTGTGGCCACTTTATTGTCCTTTTTTGAGTAAATAATGGTATGGCGCTTTAGTGGTGTCGCTGGCAATTAAGGTGTGATCCATGAACTCACAAAAGCTTGGAATATCGCGAGTTGTGGCAGGGTCATCAGCAATAATTAATAATGTTTCGCCTTCAGCCATTTTTCTCACGGTTTTACGCACCATCATTACAGGTTCTGGACAACGTAAACCAAGGGCGTCTAATTGGTACTGAGCTTGATTAAAAATTTCTGCTGGAAGAGTTTGGTCTGACATATCTATTTCACTGACAACGTAATATGCTGCAATGTTACTCTGCAAAGTTAACCTTGCCAAGTTTAGCGCTGGCTAATGTGATGCATAACGCATAGGTTATAAGCTAGTTAGATGTTTATGCAAATACATTCATTGGTGGTGTTTCACGTGAAACATAACAAATAAAAAACCGAATAACCTAGGTTATTCGGTTTTAATATTTTGATGGTTACTCACTAATAAAGGTAAAGGGTAAATTTACTTTTATTACAGTTGGTTACACTCGTTCAAATACGGTTGCGATACCTTGGCCTAAACCAATACACATTGTCGCTAATCCGATAGTTGCGTCTTTTTCTTCCATCAAGTTAATCAGCGTTGTCGAGATGCGGGCACCTGAACAACCTAATGGATGACCCAGTGCAATTGCGCCACCGTTGAGGTTAATTTTTTCATCAACCACATCTTGTAGGCCTAAGTCTTTAACACAAGGTAATGATTGCGCTGCAAATGCTTCATTCAGCTCAATAACATCTAAGTCAGCAACGGTAAGACCGGCTCGAGCAAGCGCTTTTTGAGTTGCAGGAACGGGGCCGTAACCCATAATTGCCGCATCACAACCAGCTACTGCCATAGAGCGAATGCGTGCGCGAATAGGTAAACCTAGTTCACGTGCCTTTGACTCTTCCATTACCAACATTGCCGAAGCACCATCAGATAATGCAGAAGAAGTACCTGCAGTAACAGTACCATTGGCAGGGTCAAATACTGGGCGTAAACCCGCTAATGATTCCATAGAGGTTTCAGGACGAATCACTTCATCATGGGCTACTTTAATTAATGCACCATTGGCATCATGACCTTCCATTGCCCAAATTTCTTTGGCAAAACGGCCTTCAACTGTGGCTGCGTGTGCGCGTTGGTGTGAACGTACCGCAAAAGCGTCTTGCTGCTCACGGGTAATACCGTGAAGTTTACCTAGCATTTCAGCCGTTAAGCCCATCATGCCAGAAGCCTTAGCTACGCGGTTAGCTAAACCAGGGTGGAAGTCGACCCCGTGGTTCATGGGGACATGGCCCATATGCTCAACACCACCAATAATGAAGGTGTCACCCATACCCGTCATGATGGCGCGAGAAGCTTGATGTAGTGCATCCATTGATGAACCACATAAACGGTTAACCGTTACCGCACCAGCTGTTTTTGGGATGCCAGCTAATAATGAGGCATTACGAGCAATGTTGAAGCCTTGTTCTAAAGTTTGTTGTACACAACCCCAGATCACGTCTTCAATGGTGTTTGGATCAAGTTGAGGGTTGCGTAACAGCAATCCTTTCATTAATTCTGCAGATAAAGTTTCTGCACGTACATTTCTGAAAACCCCAGCCTTTGAGCGGCCCATTGGGGTACGAATGCAGTCTACGATTACAGCTTGTTTCATGTTTAAATTCCTTTCCCGCTAATTAGGCTTGGTAGTAACTACCGTTGTTGGCTGCAAGTTCACGCATGGCGTCGGTAACTTGGTATAAACCACCCAAGTGGGCGTATTTATCCGCAAGGGCAACAAAGTTTGCTACACCCATCGTATCTAAGTAGCGGAAAACACCACCACGGAATGGCGGGAAGCCTAAGCCGTAAACTAAGCCCATATCGGCTTCTGCTGGTGAAGCAACAATACCTTCTTCTAAACAGCGAACTGTTTCAATGATCATTGGGATCATACAGCGAGCAATAATGTCGTCTGCTTCAAAAGATTTAAGTTCACCAAATGTGGCTTTTAAAAGCTCATAACTGGTTGGGTCGATATCTTTTTTAGGCTTACCGCGACGGTCTACAGAATAGGCATAAAACCCTTTAGCATTCTTTTGGCCTAAACGTTTGTTTTCAAACATCACGTCAATGGCATCTTTGTCTGTTTTACCCATACGATCTGGGAAACCTTCTGCCATTACTGCTTGTGCATGGTGACCTGTATCTAAGCCAACTACATCAAGTAAGTAAGCAGGGCCCATTGGCCAGCCAAATTGTTTTTCCATCACTTTATCTACAGCGGCAAAGTCAGCACCGTCAGCTAATAAGCCATTAAAGCCAGCAAAGTATGGGAATAAAACACGGTTTACGAAGAAACCAGGGCAGTCATTAACAACAATTGGGGTTTTACCCATTTTGCTAGCATAAGCCACAACTGAAGCAATGGTTTCATCAGAAGACTGCTCGCCACGAATCACTTCCACTAATGGCATTTTATGCACTGGGTTAAAGAAATGCATACCACAGAAACGCTCAGGCTTTTTCAAGCTTTTTGCCAGTAAGTTAATTGAGATGGTTGATGTGTTAGAGGCAATAATTGCATCATCAGCTACATAGTCTTCAACTTCGGCCAGAACCGTAGCTTTCACTTTTGGATGTTCAACAACGGCTTCTACAACCACATCGCTGTGTTTAATTGCAGCGTAATCAAGTGATGGAGTGATGTTATTTAGCACTTTAGCCATTTTTTCTGGCGTTGAACGGCCACGAGCCACTTGAGCTGATAATAGTTTAGCGGCTTCATTTAGACCGAGCTCTAATGCTGGCTGAGCAATATCTTTCATCACAATTGGCGTGCCTTTGCTTGCACTTTGATAAGCGATACCACCGCCCATAATGCCTGCGCCTAATACCGCGGCATTATTAACGTCTTTTGCGGCTTTAACAGCTTTTTTTGCTTTACCTTTAACATATTGGTCATTTAAGAATATACCAATTAATGAAGTAGCAACTTCTGTTTTCGCTAACTTGATAAAGGCTTGCGCCTCTACTTGTAATGCACCGGCTCTGTCTAATGTTGCAGCTTGTTCAACGACATTTACTGCTGCCATAGGGGCTGGGTAATGCTTGCCTGCAACAGAGAACACCATGCCTTTTGCCGTGGTGAAAGACATCATGGCTTCAAGTTTGGCTAACTGCAGTGGAGACTGCTTTTGTTTACGACGTGCTTGCCAATCAATATTACCGGCTAGTGCATCATGTAACATTTGAATGGCCGCAGACTCTAGGTTTTCTGGTGCGGTAACTGCATCAATTGCGCCGACTTTAAGTGCCGCATCTGGGCGTTGCTCTTTACCTGTAGTGATCCACTCTAACGCGTTGTCTGCGCCAATGACTCTTGGTAAACGCACTGTGCCACCAAAACCAGGAATAAGCCCCAGTTTCGTTTCTGGTAAGCCAACTTTGGCGTTGGTATCAGCAATACGTAAGTCGGTGGCTAAAATGGTTTCACAACCACCGCCTAATGCGAATCCGTTAATGGCTGATGCCGTTGGGAAAGGTAAGTCTTCGAGCTTATTGAATACCGAGTTAGCCTGTTCAACCCAAGCTAATAACGTGGCGTCATCTTGCTTAAATAATGATAAAAACTCAGTAATATCGGCACCTACAATGAAAGTGCTTTTTGCTGAAGTTAATAATAATGCTTTGATATCAGATTGTTGCATTATGCTATCTAATGCAGCATCTAATGAGGCTAGTGTTTCTCTGTCGAACTTGTTTACCGAGCCCGGTGCGTTAAAGCACAGCTTGGCAATATTGTCTTCAAGTAACTCAACCTGGATGGTAGGGCTTTGGTAGATCATTGCTTGCTTCCTTATTGCTTAAAGCGATTTCCACATCTTTACTGTGTAGTTATCAAGCTTGTTTTACAGCATTGTCGGCCATCATTTGACCAGTTGCACAACAGTGTGCGACTAAATGAAAAAAATTACAACACCCAATTTAAACGACCGTTTAATTTTTTGCTAATCTAGGCTGATTTTTTTGCTTTGTGATAAACTGCTAAGGTTCGCCAACTAAAAATAGGAACTCAAAAATGGATCAGCTGGCTAGCTTTTATCATGCGCACATTACAGAATTAAATCGTCGAGTAGCAGAAATTACCCAACGTGAAAATTTAGCTGGATTGGTGATTCATTCTGGGCAACCTCATCGTCAATTTTTAGATGATATGAATTACCCATTTAAGGTGAACCCGCACTTCAAAGCTTGGTTGCCATTACTTGATAACCCAAACTGTTGGATTATTGCTAACGGGATAGATAAGCCCACGCTAGTTTTTTATCGCCCTGTGGATTTTTGGCATAAAGTGAGCGATGTCCCCGATAGCTTTTGGACTGAACATTTCAATATTCAGTTATTAGTTAAAGCAGATAAAATCGCCGAGTTTTTACCTGAAAACCTCGCTGATTGGGCTTATATTGGTGAGCATTTAGATGTTGCTGATGTTTTAGAGTTTACCGCTAGAAACCCTGACGGTGTATTGAATTATTTACATTATCACCGCGCTGAAAAAACTCAATATGAACTAGCTTGTTTACGCCGTGCTAATCAAATTGCGGTAAGAGGGCATATTGCGGCCAAAAATGCGTTTTATAACGGCGCGAGTGAATTTGAAATACAACAACAATATTTAGCAGCCATTTCCCAAGGTGAAAATGAAATGCCCTATGGCAATATTATTGCCTTAAATGAAAATGCGGCCATTTTGCACTATATGTCTCAAGAACATATTAAGCCAGAGCAACGCCGCTCATTCTTGATTGATGCAGGGGCAAGTTACCACGGTTATGCTGCTGATATTACCCGCACGTATGCCTTTGAAAAAAATCCCTTCTCTGAGCTTATTGAAGCGGTTAACCAAGCTCAACTTAAGATTATTGATGCCATGAAGCCAGGGGTAAAATACCCTGACTTACACATTAAAACCCATGAATATATTGGCCAAATATTACAAGATTTTGATTTGGTTAACTCTGGTGCAGATGAAGCGTTAACGGCTGAAATTACTAAAGCGTTTTTCCCTCACGGGTTAGGGCATATGTTAGGGTTACAGGTACATGATATGGGCGGTTACTCGCATGATGAACGAGGAACCCATATTCCGGCACCAGAGCAACATCCGTTTTTACGTTGTACTCGTCCACTGGCTGTCAACCAAGTGCTAACCATTGAACCTGGGCTATATATTATCGACTCATTACTGAATGATTTGTCTGTGTCTGCTAAACAGTGGGTTAATTGGCAAACCGTTGATTTTTTCCGTCCATTCGGTGGCATTCGCATTGAAGATAATGTGATTGTGCATGCTGATCGTAATGAAAATATGACAAGAGAATTAGGACTTGAGTGAGAGTTATCAAATACCTGAAGCGGATTTGATCATAGAAGAAGAGATAAAACATAGCCGTTTTATCTCTTTTCTATTTCATTGCCCCAGTCAAGAAGCTTTGAAGTTAGCACTAACTAACATCAGGCGAGACTACCCTGGTGCTAGCCATTATTGTTATGCCTTTATTGCTGGAGCTCCCAACGATATGGTTAATATTGGTTCAAGTGATGATGGTGAGCCAGCAGGAAGTGCTGGGCGACCAATGTTAGCAACATTACAAGGGGCTAATGTTGGTGAGTTAGGCGCCGTTGTAGTGCGTTATTTTGGTGGTACAAAATTAGGCGTAGGCGGGTTAGTTAGAGCCTATACTTCTGGTATTAAGCAAGGTGTGAGTCAACTTAGCTTAACCACTAAGTTTATTCGTTATCCAATCAAGTTAGATTGTAGCTATGCACAACTGGCTAATATTGAATATTTAATTGCCCAGTTTGATGGCGTTGTACTGTCAAAAGACTTTGCTGAAAGTGTTGTGCTGCAATTTGAACTGGCTAAAGATGCATTGGATGACTTTAATCAACAACTTGCCACAATGACTCAAGGAATGCTTCAAGCAAAGTTTACAGTTTGAGCTGAACGGAAGTTGTGCCAAAATGCTAACAACCTTAACACTTTCGACTTTTAATAACATTTTGTTAAACAGAAGCCACTAATGCAATATAAAACAATTATAAGAATTACCGGTTTATTGATGGGGCTTTTTTCCATCACTATGCTTCCTCCTGCGTTAGTGGCGGTATTGTATAAAGATGGCGGTGGTACTGCGTTTATTCAGGCATTTTTTGTCAGCTTATTTTTAGGTTTTTTACTGTGGTATCCAAACCGCAGACAAAAAGGTGACTTACGAACTCGTGAAGGCTTTTTGATTGTGGTGCTGTTTTGGACGGTACTGGGATCTATTGGGGCTTTGCCGTTTATTTTTTCGAAAGCACCTGATTTAAGTTGGACAGATAGCTTTTTTGAATCCTTTTCAGCGTTAACCACCACCGGAGCCACGGTGATTGTAGGTTTGGATGACTTGCCCAAAGCGGTGTTGTTTTATCGTCATTTACTCCAATGGATGGGAGGTATGGGGATAATTGTACTCGCCGTAGCCATTTTACCATTATTAGGTATTGGTGGTATGCAGCTATATAAGGCTGAGGTGCCTGGGCCGGTTAAAGACAGTAAAATGACCCCTAGAATTGCCGAAACAGCAAAAGCATTATGGTATATCTACCTTATGCTAACCATCGCGTGTGCTTCGGCATTTTATCTAGCCGGTATGGATGCGTTTGATGCCATTTGCCATTCATTTTCAACTATTGCCATTGGCGGGTTTTCAACTAAAGATGCCAGCATTGGTTACTTTGACAGCCCAGTCATTAATATTATTTGTGCAGTGTTTTTGTTAATTGCAGCGGTTAACTTTAGTCTGCATTTTGCGGCGTTTACTCGTAGAGGCATCAACTTTAAAATTTACTTTAAAGATGCTGAATTTAAAGCGTTAATTGCAATACAGATTGTGTTAACGCTAATTTGTTTTTTGACTCTTTATCAATCAGGTATTTACGATTCTGCTGAGCAAACGTTGGATTATGCGTTCTTTCAGGTTGTGTCCATATCGACAACCGCGGGTTTTGGCACCGAAAGCTTTCACTCTTGGCCACTGTTTTTACCCATATTGCTAATATTTTCTAGCTTTATTGGTGGCTGTGCAGGCTCTACTGGTGGCGGAATGAAAGTCATCCGTTTCGTGTTACTTATTTTGCAAGGCTCTCGTGAGCTTAAACGGCTTGTACATCCTAAGGCTATGTATTCCATTCGTATTGGCTCTACCGCGTTACCAGACAGAATTATCGATGCTGTTTGGGGGTTCTTTTCTGCTTATGCGTTAGTCTTTGTCATTTGTATGGTGATTCTGATGTCATTGGAAATGGATGCCATAACAGCATTTAGTGCTACCGCCGCAAGCTTAAACAACCTTGGCCCAGGCTTAGGCGATGTGGCAAGTAATTATGCTGATATTACCGACGGCGCTAAATGGGTATTGGTTATTGCGATGCTATTTGGTCGCTTAGAAGTCTTTACCTTATTGGTATTGTTTACCCCAACATTTTGGAAAAACTAATGCAAAGCTTGATTATATATTCTACTGTTGATGGCCAAACCTTGGCTATATGTCAGCGAATAGAACAGCATTTATTACAAGCGGGTAGAAGCGTAAAGCTAATTGAAATAAACCAAGTGACACAAACTGATATAGCTAATTGTGAACAGGTGATAATAGGTGCCAGTATTCGATATGGTAAGCACCGGCCCGAATTATTTAAGTTTATTGCGACTCATTTAGCGGCAATTGAACAAAAACCTAATAGCTTTTTTACGGTGAATGTTGTTGCTAGAAAACCGTTAAAAAACACCCCAGAGACTAACCCTTATATGATTAAGTTTTTACAGCTTACCTTATGGAAGCCTAAGCTATTAGGGGTGTTTGCAGGCAAAATTGACTATCCTAAATACGGTTTTTTTGACAAATTTATGATTCGATTAATAATGTGGATAACCAAAGGGCCAACAGATACCTCTGGAACGTTTGAGTTTACCGATTGGGATAAGGTTGATGCGTATGCCGCTAACATTGTAAAGCAGTTGAGCTAAACAAGCATACGCCATAGTTAGAACAGAATGGCTTATGCGCAATAGCGGCGATGCAAAATAGACATAACTTCAGTCACCTGTTCATTCTTTAAGGTGTAATAGACAATCTGCGAGCTTTTGCGAGTCGCCACTAAATCTTCGGTGCGTAATACCGCAAGGTGCTGTGATAATGCAGACTGACTTAACGGTACGGTTTCATTAAGCTCTGTAACACTCATTTCTTTTTCAAGTAATAAGCATAAAATCATTAATCTATAAGGGTTTGCAATTGCCTTTAGCCATTTGGCAGCTGTTTCTGCATTTTCTAGCATGGTTGTAACATCAATATCTTGCTGCATTCGACTTTCCTCAACCTCAAATTTATTTTCGAATAATACGCTTGCCACATCTAGATCTCAAATTTGACCATAAATTATATGAGCTAATTCTAATTTGTGATCGTTTCATCGGTATCGTTTGATAAATTTTGCCACACTCATTCTTATTTCTTTTAAGGAAGCCTTATGACCAAAGTTTTGGTGCTGTACTATTCTCGTGGCGGACATACTGCTCAAATTAGTCGTGCAATAGCTCAGCAAATCATGGCTAGTGGTGCAGAATGTGATGTGGTGAATATTCATGATGTAAAAAACAATCTTGAATGGTCAAAATATCATGCCGTAGCACTAGGCGCGTGTGTGTTATATGGCTCATATCATAAGTCAGTTTTTCGTTTTGTAGAGCAATATCAGGCACAGCTAGCCGCCATTCCAAACAGCTTCTTTTGTGTCAATGTGGTGGCTAGAAAACCAGAAAAAAGAGTGCCAGAAAACAATAAATACCTGCAAAAGTTTTTATTGTTGTCACCTTGGAAACCACAAGATGTGAAAATTATTGCCGGTTTAGTCGATTATCCGTCATGGCGTTGGTACGACAGTTTGATGATTCGATTAATTATGAAAATGACCGATGGACCAACCGATCCTAAAGCCATTATTGATTATACTGACTGGCAAGATGTAGCGTGTTATGGCGAACACATTTTGTCACTCGCTCAAGAGTCTACGCAGGCTTAGTAACGCCAAAATTGAGGGTGGAACAAAACCGCCACGGTGAGAATTTCTAATCGACCAAGTAGCATACCAATTGCAAGAGTCCATTTAGCCAAGTCTGGTATGCTGGCAAAGTTACCTGCTGGCCCAATAATGGGTCCTAATCCGGGGCCTACATTCGCCACAGCTGTAATTGCCCCGGTAAAGCTGGTGACGGTATCTAAGCCAGTTAATACTAAGGCCATCGATAACGTTAAAATAACGATGAAAAACAGCATAAAAAAAGTAATCAATGAGCGGACAATATCTTCTCTAACGGTATGGCCGTTATAAGTTTCTTTGAAAATACCGTTAGGATGAAACTGCTGTTTGATTTGTTGGCGCATAATGGCCATAGAGATCTGAAATCGGAATATTTTTATACCGCCAGATGTTGAGCCTGAACAGCTGCCGATTAACATTAAAAACAAAAATGCAGTCCCCGCAAACGCTCCCCATGCTTGATAATCTGTTAAGCCGAATCCCGTTGTAGTAACCACTGAAATAACATTAAAACTAGCTAGCCGCAATGCATCAATAAACAAGACTGACTGGTGTAGCCAAAGCCATATTGCAATAGCAAAGGACACCGAAAATATGAATAGTAGAAAACCTTTTACTTGCTGATCGTTCCAAATACTTATATTACGTTGTTGAATGGATTGCACAAACATTAATAAAGGTAAGCCACCTGCCAGCATAAATACCACGCCTACCCAGTGTGATGCATTTGAGAAGTGCGCCATTGAGCTATCTGAAGTTGAGTACCCGCCGGTGGATAATGTGGTCATGGCATGGTTAATTGCTTCAAACCAATTCATTCCCGCAAGGCGGTACGACAAGGTACATAATAAAGTTAAGCCGCAATATACCCAGAATAAATACTTCGCCATATGTTGAGTTCTAGGGGTGGATTTTTCACTCCAATCAGATGATTCCGTTCTAAATAACCGCATACCACCAACATTTAAAAACGGTAATACCGCCACAGCCATAACAATAAAGCCAATACCACCAAGCCATTGTAATAATGAACGCCATATCAAAATGCTGTGATCCATTGAATCAAGCCCTGACAACACGGTTGACCCCGTTGTGGTGATACCCGACATGGTTTCAAAAAAGGCGTCGGTATAACTAATACCATGATAAAGCGTGAACGGTAAGGCAGCACAAAAGCTAACCGCTAACCACGTGGCACTGGTGAGTACAAACATGTCGCGGATATTTAAGCTGATATTGCGTAAGCGGCCAGATTGAATACAAAAAATGGCAATACTGCCTGTAAGGAGTGCGGATAGGATGAAGTCGCCGATGGTTTCTTCGTTATAAATAAAGGCAAACACCATCGGAATAAGCATGAAGCCAGTTAAAATGGACAGGAAAATACCTATCACAAAAACAAGCTGCTTAACGTTAATCATGTTAATTAAAAGAAAAACGCGCTCGGTTGAAAGAGTTTTTCGACATCACCGATAAACTTCTTGTTTACTAAGAATAAAATAACATGATCTCCTTGTTCTATAACCGTTCTATCATGCCCCATTAGCACTTCATCTTGACGAACAATGGCACCAATGGTGGTTCCTGGTGGCAGTTTTATTTCGCTAATTTGTTTACCCACCACTTTTGAAGTGTTCGAATCACCATGAGCAATGGCCTCAATAGCCTCTGCCGCCCCACGACGCAATGAGTAAACATTGCAGATATCACCTTGGCGAATATGAGTTAACAGCGCTGAAATAGTGGTTTGCTGTGGTGAAATTGCAATATCAATATTGGCTTCTTGAACAATATCGACATAGGCTTCGCGTTGAATCAGCACCATGACCTTTTTGGCTCCTAACCGTTTCGCTAACAAGGCCGCCATAATATTTGCTTCATCGTCATTGGTGACGGCAATAAATACATCTGTTTGGTCAATGTGCTCTTCGTTGAGCAATTCTTGATCAGAGGCGTCGCCACAAAATACTGTTGTTTTATCAAGTTTTTCTGACAGCATTTCTGCTCGTTCTTGGCGATGGTCTATAAGCTTAACAGAGTGATTTTTTTGCAAACGCTTAGCTAAACCGAAACCAATGTTACCGCCACCGGCAATCATGATGTTTCGGTAAGAGTTATCAAGCTTTTGCATTTCACTCATGACGGCACGAATGTGGCGGCTGTCGGCGACAAAAAATACTTCATCATCGGCTTCAATAATGGTTGTTCCCCTAGGCATAATAGCTTTACCTTGGCGGAAAATAGCCGCGACTCTGGTATCAATATTAGGCATATGCTCCCGCAAGGTGGCTAACGCATTGCCTACAAGTGGACCACCATAATAAGCTTTAACAGCCACTAAGCTTAATTTACCGTCAGCAAATTCTAAAACTTGTAAGGCGCCTGGATACTCTACCAATCGATGGATGTATGCGGTGACTAATTGTTCAGGTGCAATCAATTCATCAATAATAAAGCCACCGCGAGGTTTCGCGTCACTGCCTTTTACTTCTGAATCAATAAACAGCTTTTCTCTTAAATCAAGGTATGGCTCTGAACGAATTCGAGCAATTTTGGTGGGCGTGCCAAACAATGAATAGGCGATTTGGCAAGCAGCCATATTACATTCATCACTGTTAGTGACGGCAATCAGCATGTCAGCATCTTCTGCGCCGGCTTCTTTTAGCACGTTTGGATGCGCACCGTGGCCAACGACAACCCGCAAATCAAACTTATCTTGTAGAATCCGTAATCGGCTGCGGTCATTATCAATCAAGGTAATGTCGTTATTTTCGCCTACTAAGTTTTCTGCGAGTGTGCCGCCAACTTGTCCTGCGCCCAAGATGATAATTTTCATATACTTGTTACTGTCCTTACACTGCTTTTACTAAACGAGCGTAGTAAAATCCGTCCATATTGTCTTGGCCGGGCAAAATTTGCCAGCCAATGTCATGCGCATTGGGTTGTTGTTCAATGGTGACTAATTTAGCGTCAGGTGTTCGTGCTAAAAAATGTTCCACTTGCTGGCGGTTTTCTTCAGGCAAAATTGAACAAGTGGCGTATAACAATGTGCCGCCTGGCTTTAACCATGTCCAGCAATGATCAAATATTTGCTGTTGAAGTTGCGCTAGCTCTTCAATATCTTTGTTTTTACGCAGCCACTTAATATCAGGGTGACGTCTGATGACACCCGTCGCTGAACAAGGGGCATCTAATAAAATACGATCAAACTGTTTGCCTTGCCACCAAGCGGGGATGTCTGCGGCATCTCCATGAATAACTTGCGCTTTTAAATTCAATCTGTCTAGATTCTGTTGTACTCTGGCTAAACGACTTTCATCAAAATCTACCGCAACCAGCTCGATTTCTGGCGCAATTTCTAATAAATGACAGGTTTTACCCCCCGGTGCAGCGCAGGCATCTAAAATTAATTCACCGTTTTGCGGGGCTAATAATGTTGCCGCCCATTGTGCCGCGCCATCTTGAACTGATGCTGCGCCATCTGCAAAGTGTGGCAATACATTCACATCTTTTGGGCTATCTAGCAATATAGCGTCTGGGCTTGAGCCTGCACTCGCGCCTAGCTCTTGCTCTGTTAAGGCTTGTAAGTACTCTGCGCGAGATTGCGACAATTGATTATTTCGCAACCACATAGGCGGTCTTTGATGGCTTTGTTCAATAATGTCTTGCCAGTGGTCTGGGTAAGCTTGTTGAATACGCTTAATAAACCACGCTGGGGTATTATATTTTAAGGTATCTGAGTCAGTATTTAATGGGGCATTGTTACGTTGTATATTTCGTAATACACCATTAACCACTTTGACTAAACCATCAAACTTAAGTTGTCGGCAGGCTTCAGCTGTTTCAGAAATCGCCGCATGGGCGGGTATACGGGTAAAGTATAGTTGGTAGCAACCGACTAATAGCAGTTGATACACTATGCGTTGCTTACCTTTAAAAGGTTTTGCTAAGCAATCACTGACACATTTATCGAGTTGAGGAAGTTGGCGCATGACGCCGTAACAAATCTCAGCTAAAAGTGCTTTATCTTTACTATTTTCTAAAGATTGTTGTTGGTTTGGCAGTGCTACTGACAGTGACACGCCTTTTTCTAACACATCAAAAATGGCTTTAGCGGCTAGTGCTCGCACATTCATGTTAGTTTGCCTCTTGGCTAAGTTGAGTGCCAACGGCAAACCAGTCGGCGCGAGAATTTAAAATATCGCCAACAGGCAGCGGCTTTTTGTTTGGCAATTGCATGGTTTCAATCACCAAGCAGCCTTGTGCGGTCGCAACAACAATGCCATTTTTATCAGCTTCAGTGATAGTGCCTGGACTTGCTTCGGTAACCGTATCATTGTAGCTAACTTTCCATACCTTGATGCTGCTTTGTTGGTGCTCAAAAAAGCTAACAGGCCAAGGGTTAAAGGCACGAACTTCTTGCCATAATTGTTTTGCAGGCTTGTTCCAATCTAACTTAGCTTCTTCTTTTGACAGCTTTTGCGCGTAGTTAGCGTCAGACTCATCTTGTTTGATGGCTGCTAACGTGCCTTCGCTTAATTGTGCTAAAGCATCAATTAGTGCCTCAGGCCCTTGTATGGCGAGTTTTTCATAAAGGGTTGCTGACGTATCAGTGTCTTCAATTTTCAGCGACGTTTTGAGTAGCATATCACCAGTGTCTAAGCCGATATCCATTTGCATGATAGTCACACCTGTTTCAGTATCACCTGCCCATAAGGCTCGTTGAATAGGTGCGGCGCCTCGCCAACGAGGTAATATCGAACCATGTACATTTATGCAACCAAGCCTTGGGGTGTCTAACACGACTTGAGGAAGAATTAACCCATAAGCCACAACGACCATTATGTCTGCATTTAACGAGGCTAACTCTAGTTGAGCTTCTTCAGTACGTAAAGAAGCTGGTTGAAGTACCGTAATATTATGCTCTTGAGCTAGTTGCTTTACTGGGCTTGGTGTGAGCTTTTTCCCTCTACCTGCTGGCCTGTCTGGTTGGGTGTATACCGCACATACATTATGTTCTGAATTGATTAATGCCTGTAAATGGCGCGCGGCAAAGTCAGGTGTGCCTGCAAATATAATATTTAACGGTTTCAAATTTATTCCTATGCTTCTTTTGCTGCTAAACGGGCTTCTTTTTCAAGTTTAGTTTTAATGCGTTGGCGTTTCAGCGGAGATAAATAGTCAACGAATAATTTACCTTGAAGGTGGTCCATTTCGTGTTGAATACAGATAGCAAAAAGCTCATCGGCTTCAACTGTAAATTCTTCGCCATTGCGGTCTAGCGCTTTTAGGGTGACACGTTCTTTACGATCAACCTTCGCGTAGATACCCGGCACAGATAAACAGCCTTCTTCATTTGCAAAGTCGCCTTCAGCGGCAATAATTTGTGGGTTGATGAAAATGGTAGGACGCTCAACATCATCTTGTAGATCCATCACAATTAATTGTTGGTGAAAATCTACTTGTGTTGCTGCTAAACCAATGCCTTTTTCGTGGTACATTGTTTCTAACATGTTATCAATTTGTGTTTGCAAAACAGGGCCGAAGTCGGTTACAGGCTTGGCTACCGTGCGCAAACGCTCATCTGGGAAACGTAAAACATTTAATAATGACATATATAAACTCTTAACAAGTCTGACAATTTTTAGCTAGTTAGCTATACTGACGATAAAAAATAGGATAATTTTAATCCTAACGGACTTCCAATAACAGTAAAAAGCTCAATTAAAGAGCTTTAAAACATGGACAACACCATGAAACGGATAATATTACTTGCATTTGTAACATTGAATATTTTCGGGTTGAATGCTGACACATTAACATTAAAAGCTGGGCATCCAGATACTTATATTGTTAAAAAAGGCGATACACTCTGGGATATATCTGGCTATTTTTTAAAAGATCCATGGCGTTGGCCTAAATTGTGGGGGGTAAACCCACAAATTGCGAATCCTCATCTAATTTATCCTGGCGACCGTCTAACATTAGTCTTTATTGATGGCCAACCTAGATTGGTCAAAAAACAGCATATCAAAAAGGGTGTTGAAGGACGTATTGTACCTAAAGATGGTGCCATACCGGCAATTGATTTAGCACTTATTCAACCTTACCTAGTGCAAAACCGTGTTGTTGCCCAAGAGTGGCTTGATGAGCAACCGATGGTGTTAAGTGGTGAAAGCCCATCTAAACATCATATTTTAGGTGATGTTGTGTATGTGAATGCGGATATGCCTGTAGGGCAGAAGGTGGCAATTTATCAACCTGGTCGCGAGTTTTCAGATACTGAAACCGGTGAAGATTTAGGTCGAGAAGTCATTTTAACGGCCAGCGGCAGAGTTACCGCAAATGGTGATGTGTCGAAAGTAGAGTTATTAAGTAACTTACGTGAAACTAAAATAGGTTATGCGGTCGTTCCTGTTGAGGATGATGCATTAATGTCAGCTTACTTTTTACCTACTGCCGCGGAGCTAGATGTACCAGCACACGTGTTAGCAACAGCAAGCCAAAATCGCGAAGCAGGTAAACTTGAAGTCGTTTATTTAGATAAGGGATTAGCTGCTGGGGTACAGCCCGGCCATGTATTTGCTATTTATCGTGATGGTGAAGAAGTTGTTCTAGATAATTCAGGCACGCCTGTTAGACCTGTTGATCGCTCAACATATGACAAATTAGTTGCGCATATTTCTGATGATAAAGTCTTTAAAGTACCAGATGTGTACCATGGAAACTTAATGGTATTTAAGGTGTTTGATAAAACAAGCTTAGGGCTAATTATGCAAAGTGATCGTGCCGTTCGGGTGAAAGATAAACTGATTACACCTGATTCTTTGATAGAACTTGGTGAGTAATCACTGATTCTCTGGTCGACTGGCTAGTTGTTTCCTCTGTATCTGGGCTAGGACCTGCTCGGGTAAAACAATTATTAGCTCACATGGATGTCGAGGAGTTGAGGCAAAGGTTGCAGTATGAACCTGAATCTTTACCTCTTTCTTCCAAAATAGGCGCAATTGACTTCAATAAAGTCGATAGCGCACTTAAATGGCTTGAACAGGCCGATAATCATTATATTATTGGTTTGTTTGATCCGCTTTACCCATCGCTTTTACAGCAAATTTATGACCCTCCGACCGTGTTATTTATTAAAGGCAATATCAATGCTTTATTGCCACCCTCAATTGCCATTGTGGGCAGCAGAAACATGTCTCTTCATGGTGCCAATACCACGGCTAAAATTGCTCAAGACCTCAGCCTTAAAGGGTTTTCAATAACCAGCGGTTTGGCTGCTGGCATCGATGGAGCAGCACACCAGGCTGTGGTGAAGTGCCAAGGTGTCACCATTGCGGTTTTAGGCTGTGGTATTGATGTGGTTTATCCTAAGCGGCATAAACAACTTTACATAGATATTCAACATGATGGTTGTATTGTCAGTGAGCTATGGCCGCAGGTGAGCCCTATTGCTAGTCATTTTCCCAAACGTAATCGTATTGTCAGTGGACTAAGCATTGGGACGTTAGTGGTTGAGGCTGCGCGTAAGAGCGGTTCATTAATTACGGCTCGTTTAGCAATGGAACAAAACCGAGAAGTGTTTGCTGTTCCAGGGTCTATTGTGGGTCAATACCATCAAGGTTGTCATGATTTAATTAAAAATGGAGTCAAACTTGTTGAGGATGCTGCCGATATAATAGAAGAATTATCAAGTTTATCTCAATTTCACCTTGATCAATTACATCAGCGTCACCATATTGAACAAAGTGAAATGAGTAATTTGCCATTTTCTCCACAGTTAGCTAGTCTGTTAAAAAGTGTTGGGTATGAAACGACAACAATTGATGCAGTCGTTGAGCACAGTGGAGAACCGCTAGATCTGGTGTTAGTACAATTGCTTGAACTTGAGTTACAAGGGTGGGTTGCAGTAGTGCCCGGTGGTTACGTCAGACTAAAGAGGAGTTAGCCATGTTTGATATCCTCATGTATTTATTTGAGAACTATGTTCATAGTGAAATTGAGTTATTGGTTGATGAAGATGAGTTAACCAAAGAACTGACTCGTGCAGGTTTTCATCAGGTCGACATTATTAAAGCATTGTCATGGCTTGAGCATCTAGCCGATTTGCAAGAAAGTGATCAACCGTATTTATGTAATCATGCACAGCAATCTTTTCGTATTTACACTAAAGCAGAAATGGCTAAGTTAGATGTGCAATCAAGAGGCTTTTTACTGTTTTTAGAGCAAATTCAAGTCCTCAGCGTTGAAACCCGTGAAATGGTTATTGACCGAGTGATGGAGTTAGACGAACCCAGTTTAGTGTTAGAAGACTTAAAATGGGTTGTGTTGATGGTGCTATTTAATGTGCCCGGAAATGAATCTGCATATGAGCAAATGGAAGATTTAATTTTTGAACAACCTGATGGTCGGTTACATTCATAAATTATTGAGTAAATGAAAGGAGGCGTGGCCTCCTTTTTTGATCTTGTGAACATAAAGTAAACTAATTTCAGCAAGCTTTAAGCAAAAATATTTACCCTTACCACGTTGGAAGCAAACTAGAAGTCCTATGTCGAAAATTGATCAGCAATTATTTAGTGCCCATGAACATGCTTTGGAGAAAGAGTTTGAGCTTTGTCCAAAGTGTGGTTGCGAACTGTCGGTCAAGCATAGTAAACATGGCAGTTTTGTCGGCTGCAATAATTATCCGACTTGTGATTATACTAGGCCATTGGTTCAGCATGAATCGATTGAAACTCAAGTCATCGAAGGCTCGGCTTGCCCTGAGTGTGGCGGTGAACTGGCTGTTAAGTCAGGTCGGTTTGGTATTTTTATTGGCTGTACTAATTATCCCCAATGCCATCATATTGAAAAACATGATCATAACGATGAACAAGAGTCTATTACTTGTCCGCATTGTAAAGCTGGCATGTTAGAGTCAAGAACCAGCCGTTATGGCAAAACATTTTATGCCTGTAATCACTATCCAAAATGCAAATACATTGTTAATTATCAGCCGGTCAACGAGCCTTGCCCTGACTGTGGTTTTGGTATACTAGTATTGCGTAAAGGCGCCGCAGGACAACGCCTTGAGTGCCCTCAAAAAGCCTGCAAATTTAAACGCCCTATCTAAAACAATATAATTTAAGGACAGATCATGTTGCAATTGCAGCCACACGAGGTTGTTGATGTTATTAATGATGGGGGAGTTATTGCTTACCCTACTGAAGCCGTTTATGGGCTGGGTTGTGATCCTGACAACGATGAAGCGATAACAAAGTTGTTGGCGGTTAAGCAACGTCCTTGGCAAAAAGGCTTAATTTTGGTGGCGAGTGATTTTGCACAATTAACCGATTATATTGATCAACAACAGCTAACTGAGCAACAACTTGAGCTTGCCTTTTCAAAGTGGCCTGGGCCATTCACGTTTGTTATGCCGATTAAACCGCATGTGTCACAAATGCTGTGTGGTCAGTTTGATTCTATTGCAGTAAGAGTGTCAGACCATCCTGTTATTCGAACACTTTGCGACACGCTAAATAAACCGTTAGTATCAACCAGTGCAAATTTAGCGGGTGAGCCTCCAGCACTCAGTGGTCAGCAAATTTTAGCTGATTTTGAGGGTAAAATAGCGGCACTTGTGCAAGGAGAGTTAGGCGAGCAACGCCAACCGTCGACCATTATTGATGCACGAACAGGGCAAATCTTACGCAATGGAAACTAATTTTATGCAAACAAGCTCAGAGGCGAGTTTACCTAACGCTGATCAAGTAAAAAGCTATTTATTATCTCTGCAAAAAAATATCTGCCGACGTTTAGAAGCGTTAGACGGTAAAGCCACATTTAACGCTGAATCGTGGACCCGAGAAGAAGGCGGTGGCGGTACCAGTATGGTACTGACAAAAGGTAGCGTTTTTGAACAAGCAGGGGTTAACTTTTCACATGTGATGGGTGCATCTATGCCTGCGTCTGCCACAGCGCATCGCCCTGAACTTGCTGGTCGCAGCTTTGAAGCTATGGGCGTTTCGTTAGTGATTCACCCCAATAACCCTTATGTTCCAACAACTCATGCAAATGTACGGTTTTTTATTGCCCGTAAAGAAGGGGCTGACCCTGTTTGGTGGTTTGGCGGTGGATTTGATTTAACACCTTATTATCCTTTTGAAGAAGATGTGATTAGCTGGCATCAAACCGCCTATGACATTTGTGCCCCCTTCGGTGCAGATGTCTACCCTAAATATAAAAAATGGTGTGATGATTATTTCTTTTTACCTCATCGTAATGAAACCCGTGGTGTGGGTGGATTGTTTTTTGATGATTTAAATGCGCCAGGTTTTGAGCAAAGTTTTGCCTTTATGCAAGCGGTAGGTAATGGGTTTATAGAAGCCTATGAACCCATTGTTGAACGAAATAAAGCGCTTGAATATCAAGACGAAGAACGTCAATTTCAACTTTACCGACGTGGTCGTTATGTGGAATTCAACTTGGTTTATGACCGTGGGACATTATTTGGTCTGCAAACGGGTGGCCGCACAGAATCCATTTTAATGTCTATGCCGCCACTTGTACGATGGGAATATGGTTTTACTCCTGAAGAAGACACGCCAGAAGCTGAGTTATATGATTATTATCTTAAACCGCAAGACTGGTTAGGGTTAAATAAATAATTTATTCTCACGCCACTTTATTGGTTGCGCATATGGTCCGCTAATGTAGAAAGAGCCTGAATGATCGCTTGTCGATGTTCAGGCTTTTTTACACACTTATCTAAGGCCGCTTGCATACACAAAAGCCACTGGTCTCGCATAGACTCATCAATAGCAAAGGGCATGTGTCTTGCTCTTAATGCAGGGTGACCATATTTTTGTTGATATAACTGCGGCCCACCTAACCAACCACTAAGAAACTCATATAATTTTACTTCAGAATCTGCAATAGGTGCACGATGTAAAGCCAGAAGAGGCTGAGTATCCGCTCTTGTTTGCATTTGTTGGTAAAATTCATGTGCGATAGCTTTAATCACTTTATCGCCACCAATCAGGTCATAAGCATTCGATTGCTTTGGGGGACTGTCTTTCGTCGGGCTCATTTTTTGTACTACCTTTTTAAACCAGTTCATTTCTTTCCCTCACAAATTTCGTCTTGCATTATACGTATTAGCAAACGTTTGTCGTTAATCATTGTCGCGCTAACAATGTGGTTAATGTTTTGAAACGATTTAGTTAATTTTTTCGTTTTGTTTTTGGGGTTAAGTTGTTAGATTGGCCACAAATAAACAGGAGAATAATAATGACTAAGATGATGCCATCTTTGGTGATGATAGCTGTCACTGCAACCCTTATGGGTTGTACTCAAGCTGAAGCGCAAGACCCTAAAGTCACCATTAATAAAAACCCTTATCCAAGTACTTACCAAGTGTTGCCGCGTCAAAAAACAATTTTAAAAAACGCTACGGTACTCACGGGAGTGGGTGAAAAGCTTTTGAATGCAGATGTTGTAATGCTAGACGGTAAAATTATTGCAGTAGGTCAAAACCTTGCTGAAGATGGTGCGTCGGTTGTTGACGCAACAGGGAAGTGGCTCACACCTGGTATCATTGATGTACATTCTCATTTAGGCGTGTACCCAAGCCCTCATGCAGAGTCGCATGAAGATGGCAATGAAATGACTAATCCTAATACTGCCGAAGTTTGGTCTGAGCACAGTGTTTGGCCACAAGATCCCGGCTTTAACCGTGCCCGAGAAGGCGGTATAACCACATTACAAATTCTACCCGGATCGGCTAACTTGATCGGTGGACGCGGTGTCACACTTAAAAATGTGCCATCAGAAACTATGCAAGGGATGAAGTTTCCTCAAGCGCCTTATGGTTTAAAAATGGCGTGTGGCGAAAATCCTAAAGGTTTATACGGTAGCCGAAACCAACTGCCAATGACACGTATGGGGAATATGGCAGGCTATCGCCAAGCGTTTATTGAGGCGACAGAATACAAAAGGGCCTGGGATAAATATGAAGCCGACTATAATGCGGGTAAAAATGTTCAAGCGCCTAAACGAGACCTCATGTTAGATACATTAAAAGGGGTGTTAGAGGGTGAAATCCTAATCCATAATCATTGTTATAAAGCTGAAGAAATGGCGATGATGATCGATTTAGGCAAAGAGTTTAATTATCACTCAGGCACATTCCACCACGCCATTGAAGCCTACAAAATTGCCGATAAACTTGCTGAAAATGGTAACTGTGCCGCAATGTGGCCAGACTGGTGGGGCTTCAAAATGGAAGCCTATGACATGGTGCTGGAAAATGTTGCGATTGTTGATTCCGTTAAAAACTCTTGTGCGGTAGTGCATTCAGACTCATCAGTGACCATACAGCGCCTAAACCAAGAAAGCGCCAAAATCATGCACAGTGCTAATGCTAATGGCTTTGACTATAAAGAAGAGCACGCTATAAGTTGGATTACTTCAAATGCGGCTAAATCACTAGGCATTGCAGATAAAACCGGTTCATTAGAAGTGGGCAAAAATGCAGATGTAGTGATGTGGAATCAAAACCCATTCAGCGTTTATGCCAAAGCAGAGCAAGTGTTTATTGACGGCGCAAAAGTATTTGATGCTAATGATGAACGCTACCAAGCTCAAAGTGACTTTCTATTAGGACAACAATAAGGTGCCAGTGATGAAAAAATTAACGCAATCTTTACTCGCCTTATCAGTGGCAAGTGCAATGTTTACTACTGTAGGTGTTGCTAACGCAGAGTCGTTCGCAATTACCAATGCAAAAGTGCATACCTCAACCGAACAAGGCGTCATCGACAATGCGGTAATTATTGTCAATGATGGTGTTATTACTAATGTTGCAGCCACAGATAAACTCACTTCATTTGAGGTTGACTCTGTTATTGACGCCCAAGGGAAAATAGTCACGCCGGGTCTGATAAGCTCAATGAATATTCTTGGGTTAGTCGAAGTCAGTGCAGTAGCTGATTCAAGTGACGCTAGAGATAAAAAAGCGGATATTACTTTCGACGCTAGCTATGGCTACAACCCTAAAGCAAGTAGCATTGCCTACACTCGAAAAGGCGGCATTACCCGTAATGTTGTTACGCCAGCGGGTGGCGAGGATATTTTTGCAGGACAAACCTTTGTTGCTGATTTATCAGGTGATTGGGATAGCATCACCCAAGCCAATAATGCTGTGGTGGTTGAATTGGGTGCCAACCATGAAGGTTCTCGAGTGATTTATACTCAGCAGCTTGTGAATGAATTAGAAAAAGCCCACAAAGCGTTAACCAAAGACAGTAAAGATAAAGAAGCAGATGAACCAGAAGCTGCAGATAAAATTCTGAATCAAATACTCCAAGACAAAAAGCCCTTGGTCGTTGCGGTTGAACGCGCTAGTGATATTCTTATCGTACTTAAACTTAAGCAACAGTATGATTTGAATGTAGTGCTAGTTGGCGCGGCAGATGCCGTACTCGTTGCCGATGAAATTGCTAAAGCCGAAGTTCCTGTGATTATTGATGCAATGCGCAATTTGCCAGAAAATTTTGACTCATTACATAATCACTTAACAAATGCCGCTAAGTTAGATGCTGCAGGGGTAAAAGTTATTTTATCGAGTTTAGGTGATAGTCATAATGTTTATAGTTTACGTTATAGTGCCGGTACCGCAGTGGCAAATGGTATGGATTATAATGCCGCATTAGAGGCAATGACTGTCAACGTCGCTGAAACCTTCAATATCAATAGTGGCCAAATTGCCAAAGGCAAAGTCGCTGATATTGTGATTTGGTCTGGTGATCCATTTGAATATAGCAGCCAAGTGTTGACAATGTTTATTAATGGCGAACAACAAAGCACTGAAAGTCGTCATGATAAACTGCGCCAACGTTATACTACGCCTTCAGATTTACCTAGAGCGTATACAAAGTAATAAAGAGAGAATATTGATGACCGAGCAGTATGCCGTATTTGGAAACCCGATTGCGCAAAGTAAATCACCTTACATACACGGTGAGTTTGCTAAACAAACACAGCAAAACATGCAATACCAAAGCATACTGGCTCCGGTTGATCAATTTAAACAGACTCTACAAGCCTTTATTGCTCAAGGAGCAAAAGGTGCCAATGTTACCGCACCATTTAAAGAGCAAGCATTCGCAATGTGTGATGAGCTGAGTGAATTAGCACAACTTGCCGGTGCGGTTAACACTTTATCCTTTACTGCTGAGGGTAAAATTCTAGGAGACAATACCGACGGTGTCGGTTTAGTCAGTGATCTGCAAACACAGCTGGGTGCAATAAAAGGCAAGCGAGTATTACTGGTTGGTGCTGGCGGAGCGGCAAGGGGATGTATATTACCGTTGTTGCAAGCGCAAATCGCCGAGCTAGTGATTTGTAATCGTACCTATAGTAAAGCTGAAAATCTTGCCTCTATTTTTAAACCCTATGGCAATATCACCGCAAAGGCTATTGAAGCGTTAAACCATCCTTTCGATATCGTAATCAATTCAACTTCGGCTGGCTTAGCGGGTGGGCTCATCAGTTTGCCAAAAGAGATAATCAGTCAACATACAGCATGTTATGACATGACCTATAGCAAAGACGTTACGGTATTTAATCAATGGGCATCATCAGTCGGGGCAAATAAGGTTGCCGATGGTTTAGGCATGCTTGTGGGGCAAGCGGCTAAAAGCTTCAGTATTTGGCGTGGAGTGTACCCACAAACAGAAACCATTATGCGAACCTTACGCCAACAAATGGTATAAGGTAAAAGTTACCACATGTAGGTTTATCAAGTTTGATAGAGAGCAGAGTATGAATCAAAGTGTGATTATTGGTGATGAATTAACTATAAGTCATGAGACTGTAGGCTTTTATGCACTTAGCCAAGGGATGAAAATTAACTGTTCCCTCAGTTTTAACAAATTAAACCAATTAACAGGTGAAGCGGTAACCCCTGAGAATGCAGAAGCCCTTTTTGAACGAGCTAGATTTGATATAGAAGACATCGCGGAAAAAGCGATAAAGAACCAGTGTCATGAAGATAACGAGTTATTGTTATAATTGCACTACCAAACAATGATAGAAATAAAGTGTGTGGCAAACCGATGCCACACACACTATCACATAAACGATTAGTAACTGACTTCCTGCTGAACTTCAACTAAATATTCATTCTTCAATATTACATAATTCTCAGACGACTTAGGCAAAAAAGCTTTTTCAGCGGCAGTGAGCTCACGCACTTGTTTACATGGGCTTCCCACATATAAATAACCACTCTTGAGCACTTTATTAGGCGGGACTAAACTTCCAGCACCAATAATGACATCATCTTCAACGATGGCACCATCTAATAAAATAGCTCCCATACCCACTAAAACTCTGTTACCAACACTGCAACCATGAAGCATTGCTTTGTGACCGATTGTGACATCATCACCAATAAGTAATGGAAAACCATCAGGGTTACTGTCAGATTTTCGAGTCACATGTAATACAGAACCGTCTTGAACATTTGACCGCTTGCCTATTCTAATAATATTGACATCACCACGTGCAGCAACCAAAGGCCAAATACTCGCATCTTCATCTAATTTGATGTCTCCAACAAGCACAGCGCTGCTATCTACATAGACATTATTAGCAAATTCAGGGTGAATGCCTTGGTAAGATCGTAAGTTTGTAGTCATAAATATCCTTAAAAATGGCGTTTTTTGACAGTATAATGCCTAAAAACTAGCTAGTCAGGTTAATTTGTCGACAAACACGTTAAAAAATACAAAAAACTTCAAAAAAGGGGTTGCGCAAAAATCTAAGCTCCCTATAATGCGCATCCACTGACACGGCACAGCAGCAAACACAAGGTGTATGCAGCAAGCCAGACAGCTTGATTTGAACGGTAAATAACCTCTCAAATCAACGGCGA
>NZ_JAKIKP010000013.1 GCF_023284065.1 Shewanella gaetbuli
GTGTTAGGCCTGCCGCCAGCGTTCAATCTGAGCCATGATCAAACTCTTCAATTAAAAGTTTTTTCGAACAATGTTCGACTCAATGAATTCTACTGTCATGCGCTAACTCTAATTAAAGAGTTAACTTGTCAAGTATGAACATTCTAAATCCGAAGATTCAGCATTGAGATTTAAATTTTTGATGACTTCAAAGAAGTCATTTCGAATAACTCAATACCCGTGAATGTCCACACAGATTACTTGATAAATTGTTAAAGAGCGGACTTGGTAACTGGCTTTTAATTGCCGTGTTCCGTGTCAGTGGTGCGCATTATAGGGATGTCAGATTTTACCGCAAGCCCTTTTTATAAAAAACTTTCAAAAACGCAATCAACCGAACAGTTTTTAAACTACTAGTTCAGTTAACCAGCAATTTAAGACCAAAAACGATGATATTGCCGTAATTAAATCAGATTATTGATGGTTTTTAACGTAATCAGGGACGTTAGCGATACTATCAACCACGGCTGTTGCAATGCTTATTCCGGCTTCATCTACTTTTTTACCGCTTCTTACTAATATAGCCTGACCAATACCGGCAGCTTTTGCAGCTCGAATGTCATCGGCTTTATCACCAACCATAAATGAGTTAGCCATGTCTATTTTCAAAAATTTGGCGGCATCTAACATCATGCCCGGTTTTGGTTTGCGACAGTCACAGTCTTGCTTATATTCGCCTAGGCCTTTATCAGGATGATGTGGGCAGTAATAAATGCCATCTAAGTCGACACCTTTATCTGCAAAGTTCCAATCCATCCATTCTGTCAAGAAATGAAAATCGTCTTCTGAATACATTCCTCTGGCGATTCCAGACTGGTTTGTCACGACTACGAGTTTATATCCCATCTTTTTAAGTTCTAGGCAAGCTTCAAACACGCCTTCAATATATTCAAAGTCGTCTGTTTTATAGACATAGCCATGATCTTTATTAATAACGCCATCTCTATCTAGAAAAACTGCTTTATTCACGCAAGGTATCCTCATTTCTATTCTGGCCGAATTATCTCATTGTCTGCTTATATGAGCCAGTGTCATGTGGATAATTCTCATTAATAAACATCTTTCACTTTATTATCGCTCCATGACGGGGTAACCTTGCTCGGTTATTTTAGAAATTTGTAGAGCTAGATGAGCAATATACCCCCGATTATTCATAAGACTCGTACTCAATTAGTTGTTGAAGTATTGCGAGAGCAAATCCTTTCTGGTGAAATCAAAGGGGGGGAGCCGCTTCGTCAATCTGCGATTGCCCAGCAATTGAATGTAAGTCGCATTCCTGTTCGTGAAGCCCTTGTACAATTAGAAGCTGAAGGCTTAGTTGATTTTGAACCCCATAAAGGGGCAACCGCGACTAAGCTTTCAGTTGAGCAAGTCACTGAACTTTTTGAATTACGTGCCATTATTGAAACAGACTTATTAGCCAGAGCAATTCCAAATCTACAAGATTCAGATCTTCAAGCCGCTGAACAAGTACTAGATGCTTTAGAACATGCATTAAAAATGGAAGAATCCGTTGCCAGTTGGAGTGAATTGAACACTCAGTTTCATACTTGTTTATATAAAGCAGCTAACCGTCCTCATACCCTTGAAGTGGTTGACGGTTTAAATACCAATTGTGATAGATACATCCGCTTGCAGTTATTACTGACGGGTGGAATCCCTACAGCAGAGCGAGAACATCGAGAGCTGCTCGAACTTTGCAAAGCAAAAAATATCGATAAAGCGACTTTATTATTGCAACAACATATCTTGAACGCCGCTGAAGCCATCAAGAAGCTAGTCATTAAGCAATTGAAATAGGCTGTTGTAGCATAAGTCGATATAGACCAGTTTATTAAATATTGAGAGAAGTATTATGCAATATGCACATATAACCGGATGGGGCAAAGCCGTTCCTCCTGCATCGTTAACCAATGATGATCTTGCGACATTCATGGAAACGTCTGACGAATGGATTAAAACACGTACAGGAATTAGCAAGCGTCATATTAGTCATGTTGATACATCGGTATTAGCCACTGTCGCGGCTAAACAAGCATTAGCCGCTGCGGGTATTGATGGCAGCGAATTAGATTTAATTATTTTAGCCAGTGCCAGCCCTGACACATTAATTCCAAATATTGCCGCATCGGTCCAAGCTGAAATTGGCGCGACTTGTGGTGCATTTGATATTAATGCGGCCTGTAGTGGTTTCTTATATGGCATGGGTTTGGCCAGCTCAATGATCAAAAGTGGTCAAAATAAAAAGGTATTAGTGGTCGGTGCGGAACGTTTATCATTTTATTTAGATTGGTCTCGCCGTGAAACCGCAGTTTTATTTGGTGATGGTGCAGGTGCTGTAGTACTTGAAGCCAGTACTGAAGAAGGCGGTGTTTTAGGATATGAACTAAATAACGACCCGGAGGCCCGTGAAATTTTAAAAGCTGGCTTTGGTACAAAAATGGATCGCTTTGATGTGAATTCATTAGACTTTTATATTCATTTGAATGGCCAAGAAGTTTTTAAACGTGCTATTCACGGTATGGGCAGTCTAAGCACCAAAGTGCTTGAAAAGTGTCAATTAGATAAAGCCGATATTGATTGGGTTATTCCTCACCAGGCTAACGAGCGGATTATTGATACGTTAATTAACCGGATGAAAATACCCAAAGAAAAAGCCATTGTGAATATTGCTAATTACGGTAATACCTCAGCAGCTACTATTCCCATTGCTATTTGTGATGCATTGGAGCAAGGTAAAATTAAGCCTGGTCAAACATTATTATCGTGTGCATTCGGCGCTGGTTTAACGTCTGCGGCGTTAGTCATGAAGTGGGGGGAGCGCGTTACGCCAATCAATTCATGTGATGCCAAAGTGCCTGATTGTGAGCAAACTGCGTTAGAATTGATTAAGCCTGCGGTTGATTTTTTCTTTAACAAAGCCAAACAACAAGACAGATAAGATAATTTGTTGTATGTAGCAGTTTAATTAGTCAGCCCGCTAAATTAGCGGGCTTATTTTATTGTCTCAATCAATTCATAACACTTCATTTGATGCCCTCCTCCCATGGCTGCAACTTGGGCTAACAATAGTTCCGCACAAGCTATGGCATCAAGTAATGCATTATGCCCTGCATAAACCGGTAAATGGTAACGCTCTCTTGACTCTCCTAATCGAACACAACCTTTAATTAATTGACCGTGTTGTCTTAAATAGCGTTTTTTTTCAATCCCTAAGGTATCAATAAATGGCATTAGCATTCTGAATCCAAATACTTTTTCAATGTAATTAAGTAAAAATGAGACATCCATCGGGGCATGATGAGCCACCAAAATATGACCCTTAGTGTGCTCTAAAAACCACAACACTGCTTGTTCAAGCGATAATGCATTTTCAAGTTGATTATCAACAATGCCATGTATTGTGGCACTGCTACCAACACTACCATCTATGGAGATCATTAAATGTTGTGCTTGTTGCAGCGGGATTCCTGCTTGAGTGATAGGCACAATACCCATACTGATAATTTGATCTTCAGTAGGATTAAGGCCGGTCATTTCTAAATCAATTGCCATGAGTTGCGCTTCATTTATAGACTTTGAAAATTGACTTAATAATGATTGTTGATACTCAATCAACCGTTCAGGGTTTATCACTGAACGCGGTATAGACTTTAATTTGTACTTCAAAATCAATGCATCAAGCCGAAATCTCGCCTTTAACCAGCTATCACTAATCACTTAAAAACTCCGCATGAATTTAAGTTTCAATCCAGATTGCGCATCATGTACTACCTTAAAAGCATCTCGTAATTGGTGCCGTAGTAAAGATGATAAATGTTGAGGCATTAAATAATTACTTACGGTTAAATTATTATTGGCTTGATAGCCTTGATTAGCTAAACGCATATGAGCAATAAACTCATGGGCATCGGCAAGATTTAGCGCATCCTTTCTATTAATAATGTTTGCGTCCATCAACAAGCGAATTCGTTTGGCGGTGTTCACCTCTTTTATGCCTGCACTAAGCGCATAGATTCGACCAATATCATTAATCAGTGCACTGCCTTTATGTTTTAAGTCCATTCCTTTAACTTCACTCCCATCGCGCTCTAACACAAATTTTCTAAAAAAGCCTAAGGGTGGAGTTTGTTGCAGCGCATTAGCCGTCATGCCAGCTAAAAATATATCATTGTCTTTAGTTTGATCTAATACGGTAGATTGCAGTTCATCAAATAAACTATGTGGGCCATAAACCGCACGCATATCAAAAAATATACTCGCATGCATTAACGCCTTAGGGTCTGGCGCACTCACCCATTGACTAAATTTATTTTGCCATTTTTTTAAAGGCATACGCCATTTAGGATTTTGAGCCATAATCTCGCCAGGACAATAAATATAGCCGCACAAATCTAACCCTTTACAGACCGCATGGGACAATTTGTCAAAATAAGCTGCCGCGAACTCATCAGGCTCTTCGGCTAAAAGTAAGCCATTATCTTGATCAGAACACGCCACTTGATCTTGCCTGCCTTGGGAGCCAAACGCTAACCAACAGAATGCCATAGGAGCTTTACCCAATAACTGTTGATTTAGCACAATGAGCCGTCGAGTCAGTGCGTCAGTTACTGAGGTGAGAATCCGGCCAATTTCTTCAGCCCTTGCATCAGCACTGATCAAATTTTGTAATAGCACAGGAATTTGTTTGCTCACATGAATCAGTTTTTCAATCGAATCTTGTCGGTCAATTTCGCCAATCAACAAGAGTGGCTGTGAACTTTGTGAGCGCAAAATATCGGTACTGGTCACCATACCTCTGGCTTGATTATTTTCTACCACTGGTAAATGGTGAATATTATGTTCGCTCATTAATAACATGGCTTCAAACACTAAGGCATTAGGCGCGATAGATTGAGGATGTTTTGTCATTACCGATTCGACAACAGCTTCACCACCTATACCCTCTGCTAAAACACGATTACGTAAATCTCTGTCAGTAACAATGCCCACTAATTGGTTGTTATCTAATACCAGTACCGACGACACTCGATTATCACGCATTAATTTAGCGGCTTCACAAACATTGGCATGTTTTTCGATGGATACAGGCTGGTGTGCCATCATATTGGTGATACGACTGGTGGTAGTATGATCTTTTGCCTTAAATTTATGCTCGTTACGCAAACGTTGAGCAAAAGCGCGGGTAAAGAAGGTATCAAATTGGCGATGATGACTTCTAAGCTCACTGAATAATGTGTGTGGTAAATGATAAATGAGGCCATCTTCTAAAATAGCGACTTTATTAACCACTTTCTCTCCGGATAGTAAAGTAGAAAAGCCAAAACACTCGCCTTCAGCGACCCGATCAACTAATACTCCTTGCGGATCTCTTACTTCAAACGCCCCGCTTCGCACCAAATACAGCTTAGGATTAATTGGATCAAACTCAACAAATGCACTGGCTTTAGCGTAGTAACCAATCGTAATTTCTCGAGCACAACGTGAAATAACATCATCAGGTAATGCATCAAAGGGCGCATGAGTTTGTAGAAATTGCTCAATCGGCTGTAACTCACTGGCATTCATGTAAAGACTCCATTCCACGATCCATAATAAACAATATACACACTATATTTGATAATTAGCATAAGACCAAAGCCCTACTAAATCAGGCACATTTTAATGAATCAAAAAAAAAGAGCGCCGAAGCGCTCTCGAAGGTAAGAAATAAATCTTAATGGTCTTGTGCTTCGCCAGCTCCTTGAGGGAAACGAATTGACTCCACCATATCTACAACATCTTGAGGTACTGCAGCAGTCACTTTACTTACTGCAAATGCCACGGCAAAGTTGATGAACATACCAACCATACCAAAACCTTCAGGAGAAATACCTAAGAACCAGTTATCACTGACATTGGCGCTTGGATTCACAAACTTGAAGTAAATGATATATGCCGCAGTGAATGTTAAGCCAGTTAGCATGCCTGCAATTGCGCCTTCTTTATTCACTGTTTTAGAGAAAATACCCATAATAATTGCCGGGAACAATGATGCAGCGGCTAATCCGAATGCAATGGCCACAACAGCGGCCACAAAGCCAGGAGGATTAATACCAAAGTAGCCTGCCATCACAACCCCTAAAGCAGCGGCTATTCGGGCGTATTTTAGCTCTTCTTTATCGGAAATATCGGGCATCAGGTTTTTCTTTAATAAGTCATGGGACACCGAGGTTGAAATCACCAACAACAATCCTGCAGAGGTTGATAACGCCGCCGCTAAACCACCTGCTGCAACCAGTGCGATAACCCAAGCAGGTAAATCAGCAATTTCTGGGGTAGCAAGCACCATGATGTCGCGGTCAATCTTCATTTCATTTTCTTCGCCTTTAGCGTAGTAGATATTGCCGTCGTTGTTTTTATCGTCCCAAGTAATTAAGCCAGTTTTTTCCCAGTTTTTAATCCATTGTGGCGCTGTTTCATATGCCACACCGGTAGACTCTGGTCCATTAATAGTTTCAATCATATTAACTCGCGAGAACGCTGCTAATGCTGGAACCGTTGTATACATAATAGCGATAAACACTAATGCCCAACCCGCTGATAAACGTGCATCTTTTACTTTAGGTACAGTGAAGAAACGTACGATCACATGGGGCAGACCCGCAGTACCGAACATTAACGCACCCGTAATAAAGAACACATCAATCATTGATTTAGAGCCTTCAGTATATTGGGAGAACCCGAGCTCGGCTGACAGTCCGTCAAGTTTATCTAGCAAGTAAACGCCTGTACCGTTGCCTGCCGCATCAATGAGTTCTGCACCAAAACCAATTTGAGGGAAAATATGACCTGTCATCATGACTGAAATGAAGATGGCTGGAACCATGAAAGCAAAGATTAATACACAATATTGTGCAACCTGAGTATAGGTAATCCCTTTCATACCGCCTAATACGGCATAGAAGAACACCACACACATACCAATGTAAACACCCGTGTCCACTTCAACTTCTAAGAAGCGAGAGAACACCACACCTACACCACGCATTTGACCGGCAATATACGTAAAGCAGATGAAAATTGCACAGATTACTGCAACGGTTCTTGCTGTTTGAGAATAATAACGGTCACCAATAAAGTCAGGTACGGTAAATTTACCGAATTTACGTAAATAAGGGGCCATACAAAGCGCTAGCAGAACATATCCCCCCGTCCAACCCATTAAGTAGACTGAACCATCATAACCAACAAATGAGACAATACCTGCTAATGAGATAAATGAAGCCGCAGACATCCAGTCAGCCGCGGTGGCCATACCGTTCATGACGGGAGGAACACCACCACCAGCAACATAAAACTCTTTAGTCGACCCAGCTCTAGACCAGATTGCAATGCCAATATAAAGTGCAAAGGTTGCACCTACAATAATATACGTTAACGTTTGAACATCCATTTCAGTGCCCCTTAATCTTCATGAACATTGTATTTTTTGTCTAGGGCGTTTGCTTTCACCACATAAACAAAAATCAGCGCCACGAATACATACATTGCACCCTGCTGCGCAAACCAAAAACCTAACTTAAATCCCATAAAGGTAATTTCGTTAAGCACGTCTACTAATAAAATTCCGCAGCCAAATGACACTGCAGCCCATATTGCTAGCAGTCCAAGTACTAAGCGTAAATTTTCACTCCAGTACCCTGCTGCTTTATCGTTATTCTCAAAAGCCATTGCGACTCCCCTGTGCTAGTTTTTATAAAGTCGAGTTGTAAATTCAACATTTAATCTAGCAAGTCACAGACGTTCGACAATCAAGACCTTAGTCTATAGTTAAAATGCGGCCCCAGAACAACAAGAAGAAAAGCCAAACAAAATCAACATCTTGAACAGAGAAAACTAATAAGGCATGCAGCGTAACGCACACAAAATTTAGACCAAAGTCGCATATTATTAGTCTAAAATAATGGGTTATAAGGCCGTTTAATCGCCACAATAAGATCGATTAACACTAAACAAGTATGTTGGTGTAGTTTAAAAAATGGAAAAAAGAACATGTATTAACAGTCAGTGGATACAGTGGATAAATATTATTCTCTTAATATCAATATTATGCACTAACCATTTGAACTAGCTTAAAATAACTTGACTGACCTTGTTAAAGTCCTAATTGAGGGTTAAAATTCACGTCTACACAAATAAAACATAGAGGTAAAGATTGATTAACAAATTAACGAATTACAAAAATCTTTTCTTTGCCACTTTTCTTGGCATGTTAGGGTTAATAATCAACTTATACCCCCTACCCTTTTTTGCTAACGTTCAATTTGTATTAGGCAATACTTTTACCGTCATTGTCGCTATTTTATGCGGCCCTTGGTACGCATTACTAACATCAATACTTGCATCTAGCGGCTTGATGATGATTTGGGAAAGCTACCACGTCTATTTGTTTTTTGGTCTAGAAGCCATTTTTATCGGGTTTTGTCGCAGACGAGACATATACGCATTGTATAGTAGCGTGATGTTTTGGTTGTTTATTGGAATGCCATTATTTTATTTTGTTGGTAATATCCTGTTTAATTTGCCCGCTGACCACCTGCCTTTTGTTACCATTAAACAAGCCATTAATAGCTTAATTTATACCAGTATCGCATCGCTCTTGATCTTAATGATCCCTAAACTATGGTTGTTTGAAACTAAAATAAAGGACAAAAAACGCCGTACTTTAAGCAAGCAAATGACGTATTTCATTACCTTAATGATCACCTTAACGTCACTATTCTCTACTTTGTACTTTAACTATACGTCTTTAATTACGCAGCAAAATCTGATTAAACAGAATCAAAATGAAACCGTGTTCCATTTAAGTAATTCAGGTGATCAATATGTAAATCATCACATTAAAGCAATTGAAAATGCGGCACAGACGTTTTCTTTATCTGACCCAAATAAGCAAAAACAGCAGCATGCACTAAATAGTTTGCATCAAAATTATCCTGGCTTTATCACGATGTTATTAACGGATAACAATTCGAAAGTAATTGCCGGTAGCCCGCTAACCAAGTTTCAGTTAACTGATGATATGAAAGTGAATGATAGAGATTACTTTATCGAGGCGTTTTATAACCAAAAAGTATTCATCTCATCGGTGTTTTTAGGGAGAGGTTTTGGTAATGATGCCATCATCGCCATTAGTGCCCCCTATTTTAATAGTAATAACCCAATGGAGCCGCAAGGCATTATCGAGGGATCACTAAATCTTCAGCACTTCACAACTATCGATTACGACTTTAAACAAACCAATACACAATCCATTGTACTAACCGATGAAAAAGGTAGCATCATTTACGCCTCAGACAGGCTTAATTTAGAGGTTATGTCACCTTTTGATTACAGTATTCACGCGGGAGCGTATAAAACAAAACTCAATTTATTGAACATTCATGATACTGATTCACTCATTCCAGAGTTTATCTATGCTAGTCACAAGATGAACAATGGCTGGATTATCTATTTAGTTGAGCCTTTTTTACCTTTATTAAAGCTTGCTGAAAAACAAATGTTTACTAGCTTCGTGTTATTACTATTCGCATTATTACTAAGCTTCTTTATTTCACATAAAATAAGTAAGTTGCTCACCGTGCCGCTAGAAATGGTGGCAAACCAGTTCGGGCAATTCAGTGAAAAACAAATCTCAACTCAAGTCTTGGACGAAAACTCACCTAAAGAGGTTTACAGTTTATATAACCGACTACTTAAAAGTAAGCAGCAATTAATTGCCCATCAATTAGAGTTAGAAGAAACCGTAGCGATACGAACTCACGAGCTAGAGTCAGCGAATAAAAAACTTAAAGCCTTAGTCGATAAAGACCCATTAACTCAACTGTATAACCGACGCTACGCCGAACAAAAATTTGCAGAAATAAGAGACTATTGTAAGCGCAGTGAACAAGCATTAACGGTTGCGATTCTGGACTTAGATTTTTTCAAACAAGTTAATGATACCTATGGCCACTTAGCTGGAGACGAATGTTTAAGACAAGTCGCAGATCTACTACGTCAATTCTACAAGCGAGACGTTGATGTTGTTGCCCGTTATGGCGGAGAGGAGTTTATTCTTATTTTACCTTTGTCAAACGCATTAAGTATTGAGCAACACTTAAATCAATTTCGCCTAGCACTAGCCCAAATGACCATCGTTGCTCCTAAAACCAAAAAAGAATTTTCATTAACCACTAGCATAGGAGCCATTACTGCTAACGCTGATTTTAACAAAGATATAGACCATTGGATAAAAGTAGCGGATGACAACTTATACCAAGCCAAAGCTCAGGGGCGTAATCAAGTTAGGCTCACTATTATTAATTCTGACTTGTCGGCTGAATAAAATTATCTAAGCGACTGACCATATAGGGATAAAAAGGGTTCCATTTTTGACGCAGCATACTGTTTCCACTGATTGAGAACAAACCACTTTCTGATTGAAAAATGGCTAAGCCAATTTGAACCGTGTCAGAGTTTTCTTCATAAATAGGCCCATAGAGTGGATCTTCAAGCGGGAAAGGTAACGCAACATGCGACAATGAAAAAACCCCTTGCGGCCATTTTAAAACTAATTCTGACGTCGCATGATGTTCAGCGCTACCGATATCTCTCACTTGAACAAGTGTTGTATCTTGGTGGGCACTTTCAACTAAGGTTACACGATAGTCCAATTCTGTTGACGCCCAGTTGAGCTCAAAAAACTCCAATGGATCATTATTTAGCAATAGGCTGATATTGGCATCGCGGCGAATATCAAACATCACAAGCTCATGTTGTTTTTTAGGTAAATGCTGATAAAAATCATCTACAACAGCAATAGATGACACCGTATGGTCAACAATAGATTGAAACGTTAATGTGGATGGAATATTGCGCTTTTGCTCAGTAGAAAAGCTTCGTAACAACTGTTTATTTCTTAATGTAAGTTGATAAACCACATCCCCAGCATTAACTGCAAACGACATATATTTAAATGGATCATATTCTGTTTCAATTGTATTCCATAACAACTTTTGCTGATCTAATACCGTTCCTAATTTCGCTTGCCAGTACGCGCCTTGAGCTATTGGTGCTAAACCAATAGCTGGCGACATAAAAATCATTTTTTCATACCTAGTTGGCTTATTTTCATTAATCGCTTCAAGCTCATGGTTTAAAGCTAAAGCAGCTCCAGTCGAAAAGCCCACCACATAAAGCGGCTTACCATTAAGTTGCTCTAGCAGATGATCTGTCGCCAAAGACACCGCACCGGCTAAATCTGGCCAAGTAATTTCAGTTAAGCCAGAAGGAATAGTCCCGTGTCCCGGTAATCTGAGACCTACAATGTGTGCTTGATGTTGATAATGTTGCGCAATATGCGAAAGTGAATAAGGAGAGTCTGACATTCCATGAATCAATAATAAGCCAAACTCAGCTTCAGGATTCTTCCATTCAAATGATCGGTTCCAATTTTGCTGCCATAAACTTGGATCAGATGAACTTCCCCGTTCGTAGCGATTAATCGGCGATGTCACCAGCGGCTGATATTGATCATAAATTAGCGCGTCCATTTGCTTAAACAAGCCATCTTCTAGCTCAAGATATTGCTTAAAATCAGTTAAACCTGATTGTTGATGATATTCATTCTTTAAATGCGTAGTATGCCAAATTGACAATTCAGGCCGAGAGTTCAATAACCATACAGCTAACATCACCATTGCAATGGCTACGCCTACAATGCCATAAAATAAAGCAAACAATAGATGTTTTGTCGAACCTAGAACAATAGTACGCATGGATATCCTTATTAATAAATACTACATTATCTGCACTACGAAAAAGTTAGCTAATAATTTAATTTAGCTTTGACTGTAAAATTAGTCTTTATAAAGCAAGTTGTTATACGCAAAGTAGCTTAACTATATTCTATGTGGTTAACAGTCATAAATCTAATAGGTTTTTTTCGGAGGAAAAATGAAACCACAGAGGAATTTTCATTTTGAACAAGTCGAGTATATTCAATATTTTGGAAGTTCAACGCCTGAAGTTCTGTTTTATCTTCCAACGCCAGCACTTATACCACACCAATGGCGACCACAAGCCCCAGATGCTTTAGAACAATTGATCCATCTAAACGGAAACCATTGGCGTAAAATTATTAATATTATTTGTAAAATCGTGTGCCATAATCCCAATAGTTGGCGAGAGATTAAACCGGTTTTATTGCAACAAAGCCCAAATACTCATAAATCTGTGGCAATTGTGGTGGTAGATGCTGAGAATTTGACCAAGGTGTCTTTTACACCGCAAACACAGCATATTGTGTGTTCAAAAAAACTGCATGAATTGCTTACTAATCTAACAGATAAAATTGACTCAATAGAGAAATACTCAATAGAAGAGTTAGTGTTTAATCAAAGACATAAAATACAACTGCATCCACCAGTGTATTTCACTCCTTATTTAGATTATCGGCAGTTCCCCAATGGTTTAATCGACTTATTGCGAAAGCAACTACATCCTGATGTAGCAAAGTCAGATCCTCGACAACAGGCACTCGGGATGACGTGAAAAATAAGCCTTACAGATGACGAAAAAACAAGTATTCCAGATGACGAGAAATAACCCCTACTTCGTCATTCCGGCAACGCTTTTGAGCCGGAATCTACTTGTATAACAACACAGTCAGATCCTCGACAACAAGCATTCGAGGATGACGTGAAAAATAAGTATTCCAGATGACGAGAAATGCCCCTACTTCGTCATTCCGGCAACGCTTTTGAGCCGGAATCTACTTGTATAACAACAAAGTCAGATCCTCGACAACAAGCATTCGAGGATGACGTGAAAAATAAGCATTCGAGGATGATGAAAAAACAAGCATTCCAGATGACGAGAAATAACCCCCTACTTCGTCATTCCGGCAACGCTTTTGAGCCGGAATCTACTTGTATAACAACAAAGTCAGATCCTCGACAACAAGCATTCGAGGATGGCGAAAAAACAAGCATTCCAGATGACGAAAAATACCCGCTACTTCGTCATTCCGGCAACGCTTTTGAGCCGGAATCTGCCTGTATAACAACAGAGTCAGATCCTCGACAACAAGCATTCGAGGATGACGTGAAAAATAAATATTCCAGATGACGAGAAATACCCCCTACTTCGTCATTCCGGCAACGCTTTTGAGCCGGAATCTGCCTGTATAACAACAGAGTCAGATTCTCGACAACAGGCATTCGAGGATGACGTGAAAACCAAGCATTCCAGATGACGAAAAAACAAGTATTCCAGATGACAAGAAATCCCCCCTACTTCGTCATTCCGGCAACGCTTTTGAGCCGGAATCTGCCTGTGTGACAATAAAGCCAGATCTTCGATAACTATTTAATCATAAATAGTTGGAATAGCTTGTCTTTTATGCTGAGTGCGTTGGTAAATAGCAATAAGTTTTCGCTCTACACTTTCTTCAACGGCTTTACCTTCAAGAAAGTCGTCAATTTGATCATAAGTTAGCCCTAAAGCCACTTCATCTTCAAGCTGAGGCTTATCATCTTCTAAATCAGCGGTCGGCGCCTTTTTAACAAGAATTTCAGGAGCGCCTAAATAAGCGGCTAATTGACGTACTTGGCGCTTGTTCAAGCCAAATAAAGGGGCTAAATCACATGCTCCGTCGCCAAATTTAGTGTAAAAACCGGTAATATTCTCTGCGCTGTGGTCAGTACCAACCACTAAACCACCTACCATTCCGGCTATTTCATATTGTGCAACCATACGCATACGCGCTTTAACATTACCTTTTACAAAATCAACTTTATCTGTTGAAGGTAGACCAATACCAGCTTGCTCTAATCCCGCTAGAGTGGCTTGATGAACACCTACAACACCTTCAGCAATATTGACGGTTACTTGTTTCGTAGGTTGAATGAACTGACACGCTAATTGCGCTTCGTCTTCGTCTTTTTGAACTTGGTAAGGTAAACGAACGGCAATAAATTGATAATCTTTTTGTTCGCTTTCATCATTTAAGCTATCAACCGCTAATTGACATAAACGGCCTGTTAATGATGAGTCAACGCCACCACTAATACCTAATACTAATGAGCGACAATGCGCCTCTCTGAGTTTAGCTTTAATAAAGGCGACACGTCGTTGTACTTCATATTCAGGCTCAATGGCCTTAAGCACATGCATCTCTCGTAAAATTTGTCCTTTCATTTCAAGCTCCTCAATTTAAATCACTGCGGCTATTCTATAAAAAAAATCGTAAAAAAAAACGATAATGACTCAACATTATCGTTTTATTTTGGCTCAAAGCCTCTATGAGTGCATTTTGGGTTTATCTTTCCCAGTACGACTCTTCTAAACTGTCTTCTTTTTCGGGTAAACCTCTGGATAATCTTGGGCTGTGCTGTGCTAATACTTCATAAGCTACACGGTTGGCATACTTACACACTTGTGAAAATGACGAATAACATAGTCCATCACGCTTATGTTTACTTGACCCCGGAACATTAGTTTTATGGAAACGATTAGCTGAAAGGTCGTGTAATAGCGCAGATAACGCACCGTCACCAGCACCATTCGTATTGCGAATATAATCAGGCCCACCCATATAAGGGGCAATATGCGCATAAACCTTAATTGGCGAGTCACAATCTGCTTTTAACATCGGTCTTGAAAATTCATAACGGTTAAATTCAGGAATAGCGCCTGGCAATAATGGATGGCTAGTTTCACGCTTGGCACTGTCTTCTGCATAACCTGCAGTATATAACCCAATAGGGCCTGCGGTGGTCAATACCATGTCACACCATTCAAGTGCGGCTTCAGAGGCCAATAAAGGGTCTTTAAAGCCGGTTAGTGCTTCTCCCTCATCTTCGTTCATTGCCAAAATAGTGACATGCTCTTTAATAAACTCTTGCCACCAAACAGGGTCTTCTTGAATCAAAAAACGGGTACCTAATGTCAGCACTACGGGCACATCTGCATCTTTTGCGTATTGAATTGCTTGCATGGCCGCCGAGGTCATACCGTCACCCTCACTGGCTCGCATTAAATACGCGGTAATCACCAATGCTGAACTGCCCTGCACAACATCTTTATTAATATAATGTGGCGTTAACTTATCCATTGACCCCTTGCTAATTGCAAAGGTACGTTCGCCGTCAGCTGAAATCAGCGTAAAACAACGACCTATTGGGCCATCTACAGGCTGTAAGTAATTTAAGTCAACTTTAGAAGAGGTATTACATAAGTAGCGATAGGCATAGCTACCCACCATAATATTTTGGCTCATTACTCCAAAAAGTACTGAACGGTCATCAGCTAAAATAGAATAATTATGAACCGTATTACCAATGGTACCACCAGCAAATTCGTCGCTGATCATGTCATTTGACTTCAGCTCATTGTACAAAGCATGGGCTTGGTCATCGTTTATAAGAGTGGAGTTTCCTTTAGGCAAGCCATAACGTTCAAGTAAGTCTTCGGCGACCTTGGCTTCTATATCAACTAAGGTTTGGTCAATACCACAAATATAACTGGAAAAAGGCTGCTCCTGCTGGGTAAGTTGAACCAATAATGGATCACGATTACTAACAGGAAAATAATGCTTCGACTTACGTTGACCAGGAAACTTCATAATAGATTCTCATGAGTTTGCATCCATGCAGCGAAATAAAACAGGGCGATTAAAACCTCATTAAGTCAGTAATGGCACTCATTTCTGACTCAGAAATAATAGTTCAAAGTGAACATTTATTCTGCAGCTTAATAAAAGGCGGCGAATCATAGCATATTCACTTTATGAGATTAAATGACTTTATCTTGCAGTTTAACCATCAATTCTAGCTGTTCTTTATCACGTAAAATACAACGCCAAATACAGTGGAGCAACACCATTTTTTAACGGAAAAGCACAGCAACTGTTTAGTAAATAAAATAGTTGAAATGAGTTACAAAAAAGCCTGCAAAATGCAGGCTTTAATTAAAGTGTGCTTTGCAGCACATTTTGAGTAAACAATTATTTTAACGTTGCCGCTAATTGTTCACTTACAGCAGCAACTGATTGAGTACCATCAAATTTGTTGTACTGTGTTTTACCTTCTGCTGCCACTTTGCCATAGTAATCAACTAATGGCTTAGTTTGCTCGTGGTAAATACCAAGACGCTTACGTACTGTAGACTCTTCATCATCTGGACGAATAGCTAAGTCTTCGCCTGTTACGTCATCCTTGCCTTCAACTTTAGGTGGATTAAACACAACATGGTAAACACGACCAGAACCTGGGTGTACACGACGACCACTCATACGCTTTACAATTTCTTCGTCTGGCACATCAATCTCAATAACATGATCAATTTCAATGCCATTTGCAGCCATTGCATCAGCTTGTGGAATAGTACGTGGAAAACCGTCAAGCAAGAAGCCTTTAGCACAATCGTCCTGCGCGATACGTTCTTTCACTAAACCAATGATTAAGTCATCTGATACTAGTTGACCAGCGTCCATCACCTTCTTAGCTTCTAGGCCAAGTGGTGTGCCAGCTTTAACTGCAGCACGTAACATATCACCAGTAGAGATTTGTGGGATACCATATTGCTCCATAATGAACTGAGCTTGAGTACCTTTACCGGCACCAGGGGCACCTAATAAAATAATGCGCATCTCTAAAGTCCTCTTTAAAATATATTTATTTTTAGGTCGGCGATTCTCGCATATCTGCCTCACTATTCATAGTAGCTAAGGCGATACATTAGACCTATATCTAATAACAATGGCGATTTAAACCATCATTTTTGTTTAATACAGTAAGGTATATAATTTACGTCGATACTGATTCGCCAACGGGTTGCCTTGGCCCATTGCCGTCATAATCTCAAGAAATACCTGTTTAACTTTTCCGTCAGCAGCAGCTAGATCTTTTTGTAAAATACCAAACAACAAGTCTAAGGCTTCTTCATTACGCTGGGCGTTATTGAATGCCATTGCCAGTTTGATTGATAACTCAACATTGGCTGGGTCAGTTTCAAGCTGTTGTTGTAAATCACGAATTTCAGGGGTATCAGCTGCTTCTTCTGCTAACGCTAACTTGGCTTTAAGGTTTTGGTAGTAGCTGTCTTGGTCAGCTAAGCCAATGGTCTCTAGCAATGTTTTTGCTTCAGAAACCGAGCCTAATTGTAGATACACATCAATCAGTACCAAGCGTACTTCTGCTGCATTGTCTGATTGAGTAATAACCTCTTTTAACTGCGCAGCCAATTGTGCTAAATCATCAATTGATAATGCTTCTGTTGCCGCTAATTGGGCTTTAACAGCATCAAACGATTGCACCCACATTGGTGGTAAATGCTTATCTAGCATGGCGGTGACGCTTTGGCTGTCTTGTAAACCCGCAAACCCATCAATAGGGCGACCTTTGTCTAAAATCAACGTTGTCGGCAAGCTTTGAATTTGGAAATATTGGGCAATTTCAGCTTCAACTTCACAATCAACACTGGCTAAAATAAACCGTCCAGCTTGGGCATTTGCCAGTTGTTGCAAGGTTTGCAGCATTTGCATGCTTTCGGGTTGCTGTTGTGCAAAAAACGTTAGCACAACCATTTTTTCCATCGAAGCATCAACAACTTGCTGGATGTTTTCTTTTGTCAGAGAAATGATATTTTCCATACGTTCCCTTAAATGTAAAAAGCGGACATAGTGTCCGCTTTTAGTGCTAACATGTTTTACTTAAGGCTTGCCATCAACATTTGGTTCATCAATTTAATGAACGCAGATGGGTCAGCTAAGCTACCTTTTTCTGAAAGTAACGCTTGTTGTAATAACAGTTTTGACCAATCAGCAAATAATTGCTCATCTTGCTCGTCATTCAAACGCTCAACTAATGGGTGAGTTGGGTTAATTTCAAATGTCGGCTTTGACTCAGGTACAGGCTGACCAGCAGCTTGCATCAATTTGATCATTTGTGTCGACATTTCGCCTTCACCAGTCACCACACACGCTGGGGTATCGGTTAAACGAGTGGTCACTTTAACGTCAGAAACGCTATCACCTAATGCGGTTTTAACACGCTCAACTAAGCCTTTCGCTTCTTCAGCTACTTTCTCTTGGGCTTCTTTATCAGCTTCATCTTCTAATGAACCTAATTCTAAGTCGCCTTTGGTGACTGAATGAAGTTTTTTGTCTTTAAACTCAGTTAAGTGGTTAATTAACCATTCATCAATACGCTCTGACATTAATAATACTTCAATGCCTTTTTTGCGTAATAATTCAAGGTGAGGACTGTTAACAGCAGCGTCATGGCTGTCAGCAACAATGTAATAAATCTTGTCTTGGCCTTCTTTCATACGGCTAATGTAGTCGTCTAAAGAAACCGTTGTGGCTGCGCTGTTGTCATGGGTAGACGCAAAGCGTAATAAACCGGCAATACGCTCACGGTTAGCAAAATCTTCTGCTGGACCTTCTTTCAATACTTGGCCAAATTCAGCCCAGAAAGTTTGGTACTTTTCAGCGTCATCTTTAGCTAATTTTTCAAGCATACCTAGTACACGCTTAGTGAGTGCTTGACGTAAAGACTGCGTCACCTTGTTGTCTTGTAAAATTTCACGAGACACGTTTAACGGCAAATCATTTGAGTCAATTAAGCCTTTTACAAAACGTAAGTAGCTTGGCATAAATTGCTCAGCGTCATCCATAATGAATACGCGTTGTACAAATAACTTTAAGCCGTGCTTATGGTCGCGGTTATGTAAGTCCCACGGCGCTTTAGCTGGAATATACAGTAAGCTGGTGTATTCTTGCTTACCTTCAACGCGATTATGAGCCCACTTTAGTGCGTCACTGTAATCGTGTGAAATATGCTTATAAAACTCTTGATACTCTTCATCTGAAATATCTGATTTGCTACGAGTCCATAATGCAGTAGCCTTGTTCATTGGCTTCCAGCTACCTTCAGTGGCAGCAATTTTCTCGCCATCTGGGCCTTCTGATTCAGGAGTCCCCTCTTCAAACATTTCAACAGGAACAGAAATATGATCAGAATATTTAGTGATGATAGAGCGTAAACGGAAATCGTCAGCAAACTCAGTTTCTTCATCGCGAAGGTGTAAGGTAATTTCAGTACCGCGAGTGTTTTTAGTAATGTTGTCGACGCTGAAAGATCCTTCGCCTTCAGATTCCCACAACACACCTTCACTAGCAGGCTGACCCGCTGCACGAGTACGAACGGTCACTTTTTTAGCCACAATAAAGGCTGAGTAGAAACCAACACCAAATTGACCAATTAACTGTGAATCTTTTGATGCTTCGCCCGACAAGTTACTGAAAAACTCTTTAGTACCTGACTTAGCAATTGTGCCTAAATGTTCAATAACACCGTCGCGGGTCATACCAATACCATTGTCTTCAATAGTAACAGTGCCCTTTTCTTTATCAGCACTTACGCGAACACGAAGCTCGCCGTCACCTTCATAAAGGTTATCGTCTGAAAGCGCTAAGTAACGTAACTTGTCTGCTGCATCGGCAGCATTTGAAACTAATTCACGTAAGAAAATCTCTTTATTTGAATATAAAGAGTGGATCATCAAATGCAGTAGTTGTTTGACTTCGGTTTGAAAACCATGGGTTTCTTGCTGTGACATGAATAATTCCCTTGCTATAACTTTGAGATATTACAAAAACGATAACCGGACACATTAAACCTTCATTCTATGGTGAAGTATGGGCCAGTAATCACTCTTAAAAGCTTCGATATACAAGAGATGGGGCTTGTGAAATGCATTTCAAGGGGGAAAAATCTTTTTGTTGCTTTTTAAGCCACCTTATCTAAAGGTGGCTTAAGTTATTACAGCTTAATGCGACCATTAAAAGACAATGCAAGCGTGGTGCTGTCAACATATTCGAGTTCGCCACCCACAGGGACACCATGAGCAATTCGGCTAATAACCACGTTATGACGTCTTGCCATATCTGCAATGAAATGCGCCGTAGCATCACCTTCAACCGTTGGGTTAGTTGCCAAAATTAGCTCAGTAACATCGTTTGAACTTAATTGTTGCTCTAATAGCGCCAAGCCTAATTGTTCAGGCCCGACTCCATCAAGCGGCGATAAATGGCCTAATAAAACAAAGTAACGTCCGGTAAAATGACCACCCGCCTCAATAGCTAATACATCGGCAGGCGTTTCAACTACACAGATTACTTCAGCATTGCCGCGTTTATTACTGGCACAAATTGGGCATAAGGTTTCTTCGGTAAAGGTTCGACACCCTTGGCAATGGCCCACATCAGACATGGCTTTTTGTAACGAGTCAGCTAATTTCAGCCCCGCTTTTCTTTCACGCTCAAGTAATTGAAACGCCATACGCTGGGCAGACTTAGGGCCAACGCCCGGCAATACGCGTAAAGATTGAATAAGCTCATCTACAAGCGGGCTGAATTTCATCATATTGGGTAAAACCTTTTACTGCGGTATTTTTTGCAGGAATAAATAAAAGCCTGATTATTCCCTGACTAAGATATGAATGCAAAGAGAATGTTCAACTGAATGCTTTTTATTTGTTTATGGGATATCGCCTAAACTAATGACTCATAATCATTGCTTTTACTGCATTTTTTACTGTTTATGTGACCTTAGAAGCATTATTCCGCTGCATTTTCTACAGACGATGCACTAAAATCTATACTTCATCACCATATAATTGAATCAAATGCCTAGCGCTAATCAAGTGACACAGGCTATTTCACATCTAAAACATAATAATACTCAACAAAAAGTAATATTAAAAAGGACACGGTATACATGACTCCTAGTAAGCGACTTGTTATTCCAGGCGTTATCACTGGCTTGTTAATACTGATTCTCGCCGCCGCACTCAAACCCGCTCCAGAACAAGTGATAAACTTTGATAATGCTAAATTGGTTGAGGTTATCGAGCTTAAACAGCAAGTGGTCGCCCCAAAAGTGAAAGGCTTTGGTCGAGTATCCCCTAAACATGTCTGGCAAGCGGTTGCCGAGGTCAGTGGTAAGGTGATTTATCGTCACCCGCAATTGGAAACCGGCCGAATATTACCGGCGGGCACCTTGTTACTACAAATTGATCCCCTTGAATACCAGTTAACCTTAGCGCAAACGCAAGCTAATTTGAGCTCAACCGAGGCACAGCTGGTTAAACTAGAACAGCAAGAACAAAACTTAAAACGCAGTTTGAAACTAGAAACTCAAAAACTGGCATTAGTGGAGCAGGAATACCAACGTAAGCAAAGCCTGTTAACTAAAAACTTAGTGTCTAGTTCAGAAGTGGAAAGCCAAAAACAAACTTTATTGGCACAAACCAATGTGGTGCAAGATTTACAAAGCAATATCAAGGTGATGGCTGATGATAAGAATGTGTCTTTAGCACAAAAACAAGTCAACCTTGCCCAAGTTGAAGATGCTAACCGTCGTCTAGCACAAACCCAAGTCACCTTACCCTATGACTCGCGTTTATCTGACATCAACATTGAAGAAAACCAAGTGGTCACCATGGGTGAAACCATGTTAGTTGCTTATCAACTGGATACGGTTGAAGTTAAAGCAGAATTTTCATTACAAGACATGCGCACTTTGGTACAAAGTCTTAAAGACCCGCTTGCATTACACAGTGCTTCACAGCCAAACGCGATGCCGTCAATCGAAAACGTTAACTTACGCGCGGCCATTACTTTTCAAGCAGGAGACAATGCTTTTTCATGGCCAGCTAAAGTCACCAGAGTGTCTGAAACCGTTAACCCTAACCAAGGCACTATTGGGGTATTTTTAGAAGTAGAACAACACCTTAACCAGTTAAATATTTTACAGCGTCCGCCCCTTACCAACGGCATGTTTATCAGCGCCAGTATTGAAGGTGGCAGTGCTAATTATTTTTCAGTCCCTGAAAAAGCCCTACGCAATCAGCAGTTATACATATTAAAACCAGACAATACCTTAGCCATTATTCCGGTTACGATATTATTTCGCCATGATGAAGGCGTGGCAATTTCAGGCGCAATAAACGTAGGTGATAAGGTGATCACAAACGATTTAATCCCCGCTATTGAGGGCATGGCACTGAAGATTCGCTCAACCACAACCGATAATTTAGCGGGAGCGAACAAGTGATAGGATACGTAACTAAACATCCCACGCTTGCCAACTTAATTATGCTGAGCTTTTTATTGGTAGGCTTGTTAAATGTGGGTTCTATTAAACGAGAAACCTTTCCTGAGTTTTCGCCGCCATTCATTACCGCATCGGTTGTATACCCCGGCGCCTCGCCTGTAGAGGTTGAAGAAAGCATTTGTTTAAGTATGGAAGATGCCGTTGACGGTCTGGCAAACATTGAAGAAACCCGATGTGATGCCCAAGAAGGAATGGCTAATCTCACCCTCAAACTGCAAGATAATGCTGATATTGGCCGCATGTTGATTGATGTACAAACACAAATCAGCGCCATTAAGAACTTCCCCACTGAAATAGAATCTCCCATTGTTAAAGAGCTTGATTGGGCTGAACCTGTGGTTGATATTGCCGTAGTTGCCGATACAACTTGGCCAGAGTTAAAACACTATGCTGAAGATTTAAAAAAACGTCTCAAAGTTGATGGCGGTATCAACTTAGTATCAATTTCGGGCTTTTCAGATCATCAAATCAGAGTTGAGTTAAACGAAGTCGATATGCGTCGACTAGGGCTTTCGGCTGCCGATATTGCTGATAAAGTGGGCCGTCAGAATGTTAAAATGCCCGCGGGTAATATTGAGTTAAAAGATAAAAACCTGCTCATTCGCTTTGATGAACGAAAAATTACCCCTCACAGCTTAGGGCAAATCATTGTTACCTCAGACATTGACGGCAGTATTGTACGTTTAAACGATATAGCCACCATAACTGACCGCTTTGAATTAGACGAAGAACACGTGATGTTCAACGGCAAGCCTGCGGCAATTATTAAAATTCAAAAAAACAAAGCAGATGACGCCTTACAAATCAAACAGCAAGTTAATGAGTTTATTGACAAAGAACGCTTAACCGCCCCTGACGGAGTCACCCTAACCTTAACTAATGATATCTCATCACTATTAAAAGACCGCTTAGACATGATGCTTTCCAATGGTTGGCAAGGGATCATTTTGGTGTTTTTCAGCATGTGGCTATTTTTCTCATTACGATATTCATTTTGGGTTGCCGCTGGGCTTCCTGTGGCCTTTTTAGGCGGCCTATATCTTATGAGTCTATTCGGTGTTTCAATTAACATTATGAGCCTAGTTGGCTTGTTGATGGCAATTGGGATCATGATGGATGATGCCATTGTGATATCTGAATCCATTGCTGCACATGTTGATAAAGGCGTCGATATTGAAGATGCGGTAATTCAAGGAGTCAAAAAAGTTGCACCTGGGGTTATTTCATCTTTTATCACCACAGTACTTATATTTAGCGCACTGCTGGGGCTAGATGGACAAATGGGTCAAGTGTTATCGCAAATTCCCATGGTGTTGATTATGGTGCTGTCTATTAGCTTAATTGAAGCATTTATTATTTTACCCAATCATTTAAACCATTCTTTGAAGCACCAAAAGCCAGCTAAAGATGATGCCAAAACCAATCCTTTTATGCGATTTAAGCTTAGATTTTTATCTGCTTTTGAACGCTTTAGAGACAAACAACTAGTACAAGCCGTTACCACAGTGGTGAAATGGCGCTACGCCAGTGTGGGAATTACCATTGGGGTGTTATTTTTATCATTTTCTTTAGTGAGCAGCGGCGCATTAAAATTTGTGCCCTTCCCTGAGCTTGACGGCGATATCGCCGAAGCCAGAGTGTTACTGCCACCCGGCTCAACCTTAGCGCAAACTCAAGCAGTAGTTGAACAAATTATTGCCGCAGCGCAGCAAACAAGTGATCAATTTACACAAAATAATGACGAGCCTAGCCCATTAATTGAAGATATTACCGCCCAATATAACTTCAATGCCGACGCAGGAGAAAGTGGCCCACATGTGGCTACAGTCAGGCTAGATTTATTGTCAGCAGAAGTTCGTAATACCTTAATAGATGATTTTCTACATGCTTGGCGACTGGCCTCTGGAGAAATGGCTCAACCCATTGCCGTGGTATTTAAACAACCCACAATGGGGCCTGCTGGGCGTGATATTGAATTACGGATTCAAGGAGAAGATTTAACTGAGCTAAAAGCAGCCTCAGTGTCTTTACAACGTTACTTGAGCCAGTTTAATGGCGTAAATGGCATTATGGACGACATGCGTCCGGGCAAAGAGGAAATTAAAGTCAGCCTAAGACCGGGGGCAGAAGCCTATGGTATCGACGGCCAAATGGTGGCAACACAACTCAGAAGTGCTTATTTTGGCCAAACGGCCGACGAAATTCAGGTGGGGCCGGAAAATATTGAAATTGAAGTCAGGCTCAATAAGCAACAAGCCGGTGACTTACAAGCCTTATCCAATTTTAGCATTATGCTTGCCGATGGAAGCCAATTACCGCTCTCTTCAGTGGCAATTTTAGAATACCAACGGTCTTATGTACGCATTCAGCGCATAAATAGTTTACGTACTATTACCGTAATGGCTGATGTTGATAATCGTCATGCCAACAGCGCAGAAACCAATGCCAAAGTATTAAACGAATGGATACCACAAATTAAACAACAGTATCCGCACATTAGAGTGGATTTTGAAGGTTCAGCAAAAGAAACCTCTAAAACCTCATCGTCATTAATGAAAGGGTTTATTGTGGGTTTATTTGGCTTATTTGCCATTTTAAGCTTTCAATTTAGAAGTTACCTAGAGCCCGTTATTGTGATGATTGCCATTCCATTGTCATTAATCGGCGTATTGTGGGGACACTTCCTACTGGGACACAGCTTATCTATGCCTTCAATAATGGGCTTTATTTCACTGGCAGGTATTGTAGTCAATGACTCTATTTTGCTGGTGCAATATATCAGGCACCATGTTGACCAAGGTCAAGACGTTTACCAAGCGGTTGTTAGCGCATGTAAAGAGCGATTTAGAGCGGTATTCCTAACCTCTTTAACCACCGCGGCAGGCTTATTACCTCTATTACTAGAAACCAGTTTGCAGGCACAGGTTGTACAACCTTTAGTGGTGTCGATTGTATTTGGTATTTTTGCCTCTACCTTGCTGGTGCTGTTTATTATCCCCTGTGCTTACGCCATTTTGGCTGATTTTAATAAAGTGAAACAGCATGTAGAGATCTAATATTCTCATTGTAAACAGCCACCTTATCGGTGGCTTTTTTTATTGCAATGCACTTCATAAAGCGTCGTTCAATTCAACGAGTATGGTTGAGCCAAGGTGTATTATGCAATGATGTGCCAATGACGGTATTTTTAAGTGATTTTGAAGAATATGAAGGTGGAGAATTAATCATTGCGGCTGAGTTTGGCAAGTAGTAATTTAAACTTCCGGCATGTTATACCGTTTTGTACTCATAAAGCAGTTTTCATAATGTTTATCACAACCTGCCCCATCAATTAAGCCAAACTGAATTAACGGCTTGATAGCTTAGCAATAATAAACGCATCAGTTGTCGTCTTATGTTCGACAGCCATATAGTTTTTAGTGATAGTGTGTAACAAACTGAAACCGTGTTTAACAAGTTGTTCTTCAATAAAGACCAACGGGTGATAGTAGATATACACTTGATCCCCATTTTTAGAAGTTTGAAATCCCGACTCTGCTTCGTCATCGTCCATAAAACTTAAATAAAGCAGGCCCCCTAGATGCAGTTTTTTAGTGATATTATCCAGTAACTGCACCACCTCATATTGGCTAATATAAGGAATGCAAAATCCGCATATTACCGCATCAAACCTACCGGCAACGTTTATCACATCACGACAATCCAGTTGTAATACACGGGCTTGTGGATTGTTTGCTTTAGCCAAGGTAACCATATTGGGAGCAAGATCGGTAGCGGTAATCACTAGCTCAGGTAATTTATTGAGTAAATAGCGAGTGATATTTCCCGGGCCACATCCAAGCTCTAATACCTCAGCTTGTGGCTTGTGTAGTAACTGACAAAATACATCATAGGTTTGTTCATATGGCGGATACTGCATGTATTTATCTTGATATTGCTTTGCCATTTTATTAAAGGTACTAACAGACACAGCCACATTATCCATATAAAAACTCCGACAAATATTGACCAAAATAAGGCAAGTGTTAACTTGCCTTATTCGTATGCTAAATCAGTTATTAACCTGCTTTTAGCAAATCACTGCATGACTGATTCAGTAGTTGTCGACAACGCCACATACCCAGTATTGACACCACCACAGCACCTGAAAATGGCGCTATAGCCCACCAAGGCCAATGCATGTAAACCACCAGCTCAAACACTTGGGTTTTAAGCATATACAAAGCAAACTCTGCCACGATAACCGCCAGCAAACCGGCTATTGCGCCTAATAACGCAAACTCTAGCCCAGTTGCTGCACGCAATAACCAGCCCGATGCCCCAAAAGTGCGTAATACCGCTAATTCACGTTGGCGTGTTGCCATGCCCGCCTCTGTTTGCGCAATTAATACGAGTGCACTAGCTAATAAAACTAGCGCTAAAACCAGTGTTAATGACAAAGATACTTGGTCGATAATCTGCCTAAGCTGTGCCACCATTGCGCCAACATCAATTACCGAAATAGTGGGAAATTGCTGAATAAGCTGTAATACGGCAGCATTAGCGGTTAAGTCACTGCCTCTGGCTTTCATGTCTTCATCATTTAAATGAAAACTCGCCATTGAGGTATAAGAAAATGGCGCTAACGCTGCGGGCCTGAATATCATAAAGAAATTAGGCTGCAGTGTTTCCCATTGCACCTTTCTAAAACTGGTAACTTTCACCGTAAATGATTGGTTATCGATATTAAACGTCATGGTGTCGTTTAATTTAAGATCTAACCTTTCAGCCACGCCAGACTCAACAGAAACTTCATCATCGGCCTGATTAAATGTGCCTTCAACAATTGGATTATGAGGGGGTAATGAGTCTCGATAAGTTAAGTTCAACTCTCTAGATATTCCCACTCGTCCTTCTACACCGTCACGTTTTTCTCTTCCTGAAATTAACTCTTCATCGTTAATGTGAGTAAGTCGTCCACGGATAACCGGGTAAATATCAGTAGCTTGAATGTGATGTTCATCTAAAAATGCTTGTAAAGGTTGAGTGTCTTCAGGGGCAATGTTGACTAAAAAGTAATTTGGGGCATTTTCAGGCAATTGCTTTTGCCATTCATTTAAAAGATCTTGTCGTAAAGCTAAAATCGTTAATAACAATACCAAGGCACTACTAAAGCCGACCAATTGCACGGCATTTTGTCTGGCTCTTCTACGCAGTCCTGCTAATGCTAATTGAAATGGGTTGGTGGTTTTCATGCCCACACTATGACCCATTCGAATCATCACAAAACCTAAAATACTTAATAAAAGGCCTAGCAACAGAACTGTTAACACCACGGTCATGGTTAGCTCTATACTTCGAGAGTATAAATAGCCTAACAAGGCCATAGCACCTAAGCTTAATAACAAGTGTAACCACATGCCCAGTTGCAAGCCTTCTAGTTGACGCTGCAAAACTCTTAATGGCGGAATAGCCAACAGACGCATTAACGGATAGGCTGAAAACATAAATGCACTGATTAAACCCGTACTTAACCCCAGTAAAATAGGTCGTAAATAAGGTGGTGAATAAGCGGCAATTTCAGCTGGCAAGTATTGAGTAATGGCTAAATCTAACAGCACCCCACCCAACAAACCTAGGCCTATACCTAAAAAAGTCACCAATAAAAGATGTAAGCCAAATAATAACCGAATTTGTTTTGCTGAAGCACCAAAGGTTTTCAACATAGCCACAACATCATAATGACGTTGACAATAACGTTGAGCCGCAATACCAATTGCAGCACAAGCCAAGGCAATGCCTAATAAGCTGGCCAACAGTAAGAAACGCTCAGCCCGTTTTACCGCTGAGGCAATTGGCGAGTCGCCAGTTTGCACATCTATCCAACGCTGACTGTTATTCAATAATGGTTTAGCTTGTTGCTCAAATTGTTTCAGTGCATCGGCTTCACCCACAAATTGATAAACATAACTAACACGGCTACCCGGTTGAATAATGCCAGTGGCTGCCACATCATCTAGGCGCATTAATAATACCGGTGCCGATGCAAAAGGATTAAAACCACCGTCGGGTAAACGGCTAATTTCAGCACTTAGGCTTAACTCAATATTGCCAAGCTCAATGCTGTCAGGAAACCCTAGCAAGCCACCTAAACGGTTTTCGTACCATGCATGGCCGCTAACAGGTAATTGAGTACTTACTTTATCGGCATTAGCCAATTCAACTTGGCCTTTAAGTGGATAACCGTCACCCACAGCTTTAATGGTCACTAATTGAAATTTATCACCGGCATACACCATGGAATTAAATTCCATGTTAGTCACATGTTTAAGTGATAGCTGATCAGCAATTGCTAATACTTCTGGGTTGAGCTTCTCAGGAGAATTAATAATTCGATCTGCGGCAATAAAATTAGCGGCCTCACCATTAATGGCCACTTGTAAGCGTTCACTTACTCGAGCAAGACCACTGACTGACAACACCGCTAAGGTAATGGCCAATACAATCAGCATTAACTGTCCCTGAGCTAACTCTCGTTTAAAAAGCCGCCAAGCTAATTGCCACTCCATTAACATACCTCCACAGTTGCTGCGGTGTTGTCAGAGTTTTCAGCGTTAGCTTCAGTTTCAGTGTTAGCCTTATTTGCTTCAGTTAATACACCGCTGTCCATAATAAATTGGCGCTTACACCGTTTTGCCAATTGCAAATCGTGGGTTACTAATACCAGGGTGGTGTCACTCTCTTGATTTAATTCGAACAGCATATCGGCAATTTTGTCACCGTTAACACTGTCTAGGTTACCCGTTGGCTCATCAGCAAATAACACTTTGGGCTCACATATAAAGGCTCTAGCAATGGCCACACGTTGTTGTTCACCGCCAGAGAGTTGTTTAGGTAAATGAGTCAGCCTGTGCCCTAAGCCAACTCTTTTAAGCATACTTTCCGCTTTTTCTTTAGCACCATTAACACCTGCTAACTCTGCGGGTAACATAACGTTTTCAAGTGCCGTTAAAGTATCGACCAACATAAACGATTGAAAAATAAAGCTGACTTTTTGTTTTCTTAAGGCGGCTTTTTGCTCTTCATTTAAACCAGAAAGCGAGGCGCCATCTAATAATATTTCGCCAGATGTCGGGGTATCTAACGCAGCCAATAAACCAAGTAGAGTTGACTTTCCTGAACCTGAAGGTCCTAATATGGCAACACTGTCTCCTTGCTTGACATCCATGTTAATGCCCTTGAGGATAGTGAGTTCACCTTCTTGGGTTACCACTTTTTTTATGAGGTTAGTTACTTTGATAGCACTAGATTCTTGGGCAAAATTATTCGACATAGGATCCTTCTTAACATTAGCGATAAAACGTTGTTTGACCATGCTAATTATTTTGTTTTCAATTAATTCTTCCGCCTATGCTGCCACGATTTTGATATTAGGTGATAGCTTAAGTGCGGGTTATGGCATGGAAGAACAACAAGGTTGGGTACAATTGCTTCGCAATGAGCTTCCTGAGCATAATATTATTAATGGCTCTGTCAGTGGTGAAACCACCGCAGGCGGATTACGTAGACTCCCTAGTTTACTGGAGTCTAGCCAATTTGACTTAGTAGTCGTTGAGCTGGGCGGCAACGACGGACTACGAGGTTTTCCACCTAATCAATTGAAATCAAATCTTACAAAAATCATTGAGCTATCTCAACAAGCTGGCGCGAAAGTACTGCTCACTGAAATTATGGTGCCGCCTAATTATGGTCCACGTTATGCCAAAATGTTTACCGAGGTTTATCATCAATTGGCTGATGATTTTGACGTCCCTTTAATTCCATTTTTTATGCAAGAAATTGCTCCAAATGCCGATTTAATGCAACGAGATGGCATACACCCGAATGTTGACGCTCAAGCTAAAATTACGCAGTGGATGAAGCCATGGATCATTAATGCTGTAAAAAAGTGATTTAGGTTAATTTTATTCATCTAAACGACGTAAAAAAGTCATTTAATTTTAAGGTTTAGCCGTTAGAATGTGAACAAATGGATTTGTTCAATACCTTTACGAAACATAAGCTATAGCGATAAAAAATAAAACCTAGACTTTAAGCAAGACTAAAAGGAAAAATTATGTCCGTCAGTCGTCAAAAGAAAGTGTACTTACCTACCGCAACCCGAAAAAACCAATACATCAGTGTGGGATTTCCATTAACGGATGCTTATTTAGCTAACTATGCAGATCTTGAATCTTGCTACCTTGAATCAAGCAAGGTTATCTATCAAGTTGCTGAAAAATATGAATTGTTTAATGTTCATGTTATCGCAACAGATAAGCTGCCGATGGTGAGATACCACAGTGAAGCCTACTGTTTATCTACTGAAGAGCAATTGAGGTTTTTCTATAACCCAGCACATCATGAAGCAAACCGCTTACATTCTATTGCAGGCTACAGAGCGAAGAAAATTAAAATTGTTTTCTTAGCAACGGGGACTGAGCTTCGCAGTAATTCGGCAACTTTCCATGCAAACGTGCAAAAATTTATTGCTGAAATTAAAACATTACTACCGTTAAATGATTTAGCGGTTAAAGTTCGCGATCATCAACATATTTCTTACGACTTTTTTGCTAAGCACAAAGGGATTAAAGAAACCTATGGTTATAAGTTACGTGCGGTAGACAATCGTTATAAGCGCCGTGAATGTAACTTACCCGAAGACGTTAGCGCACTAAACTATGTCACCGTGAGCTTACCTATTGGTCGCAGAATCAAAAAACAACTGCTGGCTGAAAATACCACCAATTTTGCTCCCAGCTATCAGCACGTCGCCGATAAATTTATTGCAGCCACTAAAGAGCGTCAATTATTTAGGGTAGCCATGGTTGCCAACGGCAAGGTTCCGCTTGTGCGCAACAGTAAATTTGAGCAATTAAATAGTACGGCTGAATTTCAAATGGTGGGCTTTGATCCTAATGTTGATGCACCAGAGCCTATTTTACATTGGCAGGATGATAAATTAGCCGAAGCCATCAGATTTGTTATTGTTGCAGGTAAAAATGATGCAAACGATGAAGGGTTTGGCCGCTTTATGAATCAAATTGAAGAAGCAATAAAAAGCTTTACTAGCCAATTTGATATTGATAAAGAGCACATTGACTTAATTGTTCGCTTCCACCAGCACTTAAGTTACAAAGTGTAATACTAACAGTTTAATCACCTTAAAAACGGTAGCACTCGCTGCCGTTTTTTATTTTGTATCCCCCAATCACAATGTTAAATAAATGTGGCCAGATTTCACATTGATTAACAATCTCAAAACAAGGCATCTTGAATAGCGTACGGATAACCGTAGTGGTCATAGAACCAATTTATAATAAAAAGCAGGAGATGCTATGTTCAACAAGAAAATGCCTTGGCTTATGCCAACGTTAGTGGCAACTGCCGTCAGTTTGGGGCTGACAGCATGTGGCTCAGACGATGACAATACCGTTACAGAAGTTCCCCCTACCGTTCAACCCCCCGCCGAAACCGGTCCAACGTTCCCTGAAGGGGCTATTATGGTCGAAGCAGGCGACAACCTCACTATTAGTATTCAAGAAGCACTGATTAATGCTCAATCTGGTGATGTTATTGTGCTGCCTAAAGGTAACTTTAAAATTGAGTCTACCTTACTGTTTGATGGCGATGTAGATGGCGACGGCAGCTTTGCAAAAAATGTCACCATTATGGGCTATGGCCAAGATGAGACAGTTTTAGATTTTTCTGAAGCGAATTCTGGCGATGGTATTTTTGTTCAAAATGCCGTCAATATTATTATTCAAGACTTGTCGGTCAATGAAGCAAAAAATAACGGTATTAAGCTTAAAAATACTAACGGCATTATTTTGCGTCGCTTAGCGACAATTTGGGAAGGTGAGCTAGATAAAGATAATGGCGCTTACGGTTTATACCCTGTTGAATGTGAAAACATTCTTATTGAAGATACTTACGTTCGAGGCAGTGCCGATGCAGGTATTTATGTCGGTCAATCTGAATACATTGTTGTTCGTCGTAATATCGCTAAAGAAAACGTTGCTGGTATTGAGATTGAAAACTCAAAATATGCCGATGTTTATGATAACGAAGCCGTAGGCAATACCGGCGGTATTTTAGTATTCGACTTACCGATTAATAACCATAGATACGGTTCTAGCGTTAGAATTTTCAATAACAAAGTATATGATAATAATACTGAAAACTTTGCTAATGCCTCTTCTAACCCTGCTGGGGTTCATATTGTGCCACCGGGTACAGGTGTTATTGTGTTATCAACGGATGACGTTGAAATTTTCAACAATGAAATCACCAACCACGACACTGTGGGCTTAACGATTTCAAGTTTCTTTATCGCTGAACCTGATATCAGTACTTTTGTTGGCAACTATGGCCAACCAGGTCAAGCTATCAGTGACGGCTGGCGCCCTACTCCACGTAATATTCACGTTCACGATAATGTGATCAGTGATTATGGTATGCAGCCAAAAGGTTACTTAATTCAAGATATTATTAAAGCCTATGCATTAACCCACGGCAAAATGCCCGGCATTTTATACGATGGTTTAGGTGAAATGTTATCTAATAACGGCACCGCAGCTTACCTAGGATTGCAAGAACTGCCTTTTGCTGATGATGGCAGCGATAATGTGTGTATGCAAAATAATGGCGATGTCAGTATTGGTCGTTTATTTGCTAATAATAATACTGATATGAGTATTCCTGATGCATTATATCAACAACCGCAAACCGACTTACTGGCTTGTTCGCAAGTGAGTTTACCCGTTCACACGGTAACATTTGGTGATGAAATTTTTGGCTGTGGTGTTGATGATGAAACCGAAGGTTGTGACGGCGGCACCTTAATAGGTGGTGGCGGTTCAATTGGTGAAGGCGAAGGTGGGCTTGTTGGCGATGGCGACCTAAGCTTATGTACCGCTGAAGGCAATAAGGTTAATTGGGATGCCTTATTAAAAGCTAATTGTCCAAATTTATCTGACTATAATCTATTTGCAGATAAAACCAACCCTACCCAAAATGCTAACGATGATGGCATACCTTATGATTTAAATACGCCATTATTTACTGATCACGCCAGTAAGTATCGTTTTGTTCATGTTCCTGAAGGCACTGCAGCCCAGTATTCAGCTAATGAATCATTCGACTTCCCTGTGGGCAGTGTTATCACCAAGTCTTTTGCTTTACCTGCAAATACCAATAATCGGGGTTTTGAAAACGAAGACTTAATTGAAACAAGGCTATTAATTCATCGCGAAACAGGCTGGACTGCGCTTCCTTATGTATGGAAAGCGGATAAATCTGATGCAGTTATTGCCAAAGCAGGTGCGATTCAGGGCAAGCAAGTTATTCATAAAGGAGAAGAACTCGACTTTGACTACGTTGTGCCAAGTATGAATCAATGTAAACAGTGTCATCAGTTTAAAGCTGACGAAGACAGTAATGCCGTGTTTGTCCCTATTGGTCCTAAAGCACGTAATCTGAACCGTGATTATACCTATGCTGATGGCACGATGAACCAGCTAACTAAATGGCAAGCTGCAGGGATTTTACAAGGCACTCCTGCTTTAACAGAGGTTGACCAAGTACCTGAGTACCAAGACGGTGATGAGGCCACGATAGCTCAAATGTCAGACACTGAGTTAATGAACGCAGCAAAAGGTTATTTAGATATCAACTGTGCGCATTGTCATCGCCCTGAAGGAAATGCTTCTAATACTGGGTTAAAACTTGAGTACTGGCGTGCCTATTCTGAAGATGCTGGGTTCTCACACGGTACCTGTAAATCACCAGTTGCCTATGGTGGCGGAAGTTTAGGTTATGACATCGTGCCGGGTAAACCAGCAGAGTCTATTCTTCACTTCCGTATGGAAAGCAACAACCCTGGTGATCGTATGCCTGAAATTGGCCGCAGCTTATCTCATGCTGAAGGCGTTGCCTTAATCAGCGAATGGATTAAGCGACTCCCCGCAGCTAGCTGTTCTTAGTCGAGTAGTTTCAGTCTAATGACAACGTTATAAGCCGGGGCAACCCGGCTTTTTATGTGGAGCCAAGTATGATCATCAACCCCTTTAAAATAAACAGCTATTTAGCATTGCTATGTATTACATTATCTGTAACAGGTTGCGGAGGCTCTGAGGATGCTGAACCACCTAAACTTGCAGAACCCTTACCTGAAACCCCACCTGCTGAAACAACAGATGTATGCCAAGCACAGTCAACAACGGTTAATTGGCAAGCATTGATGAGTAAAGATTGTCAAAATTTACACGATTACAGTTTATTTATTGAGCCATCTAACCCTACAAGTGACCCCAGAGCTCCGGGACAGTTATATCAATTATCAACTGAACTTTTCTCAAACTATGCCAGCAAGTATCGTTTTATTTTCATTCCAGAAAATAGCACATTTAACTTCTCTGCTACCGAACGTATGGAGCCACCTGTTGGTAGTGTTTTAGTAAAAACCTTTGCGTTACCTTATGACACTCAAGTCAGCGGTAAAGGCAACGAGGTATTGATAGAAACACGGTTATTAATTCATCGTGAAACAGGCTGGACAGCATTAACTTATCAATGGCAAGACCAACAAGCGAACTTGGTTATAGCAGGTGCAAATATTAGCCATACCCTTAATAATCAGGGTGAACAACTTACTTTTGATTACCATATTCCTAGCAAAGCGGAGTGTAAGGTCTGTCATCAAGTCACAACTGAACACACTAGCGTCATCAAGCCAATTGGCTTAAAGGCACATGTGCTAAATCGGCAAGTTAGCACCACACAGCATTCAAGCATTAATCAGTTAACGCTGTGGCAAAATAATGGCTGGCTTAACAATGTAGATTTAACCCAAGCACCACAATCATTTCCAATCGACGATGAGTCAGCAGACTTAACCAGCCGAGCCAAAGGATACTTAGACATTAATTGCGCCCACTGCCATAACCCGCATGGGTTTGCGAGTATTTCTGGTTTAAGGTTAGGTTTTGATGTATCCCATACCACATTTGAATATGGAATTTGCAAACAGCCACCGGGTTGGGATGGTGGCCCTGATGGATTAGCCTACGATATTGTGCCTGGTAATGGCGAGAAGTCGATTGTTCATAACCGGCAAATATTATCTGCCGCGAAAGATAGAATGCCACCCATAGGCCGCGAAATTGTTCATCATGAAGGTACGGATTTAGTTAAACGATGGATAGACTCTTTAGCGCCAAGCATTGGAAACTGCCAGTAAGATGCGGTGGGCATGCAACCCACCGCTAACAAGCTTACTGTAGTTGAACATTAACGTTGAAAACTTTTCGATACTCTTAGCCGTAGTTTGCTTTTGCTCTGAGAAGCTTTTGCCGCAAAATGAGTTTGGAATATGGCCTATGGCTACTAACGTCGTGGCGCTTCACTCGTACTAAATAGAATACAAGTTTTCCAAACTCCGTTTGGATTTACATCGCAGGATTCCATCCTGCACCGGCCAAAAGGGTATCAACAGCAATACCCTCTATACTCTTTATTAAAGAAATGGGCCCTGCCGCCCCAGACGAAAAATGCTGGAAAGCGCATAATTTTCGATGGGGATTGATCCAGCTTTTAACCTCATCTTTATCCGTATTCGGCCATTGTCGAAAGCTCTAACGCTTCCGATAGGCGTCTGAAGTATATGGATTTACAAATGTCACGCTGGCAGGGATGCCAAGGAGTGACCCTAGCCTAACGGAAGCTAGCTTGGCATCCAAGCCAAGCTCACGACCTTTTCTCGATGCCCTCAATTCAAATTAAGTCATCAATATATAAACTTCATGCTTTTGATTTTTAGATTGGTAGTCAAAAACAAGGTCAAATCGAAGAGACAATAATCAAGGTGCAGATGAGCCAGCGAGTATCCAAAACATGGATGTTTTGGCTAAGCCCACAGGGAAGTGCTTGCGGCGTCTCGCTGGATTATCTGCACGATAGCCTGCGGCAGGCAATTGGTTAAATTGAAGCTATGGTCTCCTGTGCCTGAGCAAAGATAAATGAATTAATAAAGTGAGTACCCGTGGGATATGGGGTCAGAGTTAATTTAACCAGTTGAGATACTTTTTTCATCTAAGCTACTGGTAATCGATTCGATAATTTAACTCAAAAATGTCCAAAAGTGAGTTTCGAACTTTAATGTACTCCGATACTTATAAAAGTGATAAATACCGGCGCCACAAATATGGCTTAATACTATTCACCTTGATTAAGACGTAAGAAGTGTCCTGGAGGGTGGCCTAACCAATGTTTAAAACTTTGTCTAAAGTGACTGACATCGCTGTAACCCAATATATCTGCAATGTCTTCAACATGCATATTATCGGCAAGAATCATTTTAATTGCCATTTGACAACGCACTTGGTCAACCAGCTTTTGATAGCTACTTCCTGCTGCTGCAAGTTTGCGTCTTAAACTTCTATCACTCATATGCAACTGAGCGGCCATCGCTTGTAGCGTGGGAACGTTAGGTGAGTGTTGACGAATTTTCAGTAATACTGTTTCAATTAACGAAGGTGTTCGGGCGGTATTTAATTGAGTATCAACTGCTGTAAATTGGTAAGTTATGGGCAATGACAACCATTGACGCTTTATTCCCCACTCAAAATAAGGCTTGCCATACATTACCTTCGCACCGGTAAATTCGGCTAAAAAGGTATTTTGGTTATCGGTGTTTTCAGCAGCAGGCTCAGCAAAACGAATTTCGTCAATAACAAGATGTTCATCAACTAGTTGCCTCGCTAACCCAACCAGCGAGCTAATACTATGTTGGAACTGGAATGAATATTTATCTGTAGACGATTTGCCGGTATTCAGCCATCTTACCCATAAAATGTCATCTTCAACCCTGACTAAGCTGTCAGTAAAACTGCCCACTAATTCAGGGTTTTTAATCACAAATTGAAGACAATCACCCAGCGAATCAAATTGGTTTAGATAGGGTAACAGTACGTCTAAACTGTCAACTTGATAGCTAGCGCCTAACTTTGCCCCCATTTCTTGAGAGCTATTTTGCCTTAGCGCTTCTAACGCAAAGTCAACCTGCCAAACATACACAAACTGAGTTGCTGCAAGCTCTGTCATTCCTACGCCTATTTGCTCACAAATGGTTTGCGCAAGCTCATTACCCAACTCCTGTTGGATAAAAAGTAATAGATTACGCAACTCAAAGGCAGGATAACATTGGTCACCTACCATTAAGTTTGCATTATAACCACCCTGCTTCAGCATATAAGTGTATGTTCCGTAAAATTAAACTGCGCGGCGTTCTGCCAGCTTATTTAACATACTGGTCACTGACAAAGAGGCTCCATGAGCGATTTTATCTGCAAGTTTCTTTTTAGTTTGATATTTCAACTTAAACACTTGATGATCTTTGACTAAATTTAAAACAACATCGTCACTGGTAGATATTTCATCTACTAAGCCTAATTCTTTCGCTTGCTGACCATACCAATGCTCACCGGTTGCGACTTTGGCAATTTCTAACTCTGGGCGATATTGGCTAACAAATTGTTTGAAAAGCACGTGAGTTTCTTCAAGTTCCTCTTGAAACTTTTTACGTCCTTCATCAGTGTTCTCACCAAATACAGTTAAGGTACGTTTGAAATCACCAGCAGTATGTTGTTCATATTCAATATCATGTTTTTTAAGTAATTTACTAAAGTTAGGCAACTGAGCTACAACCCCAATTGAACCAACAATAGCAAAAGGTGCAGCAACAATTTTATTCGCCACACAAGCCATCATATAACCACCGCTGGCAGCCACTTTATCAATGCAAACAGTAAATGGAATATTAGCCTGACGTAAACGGTCTAACTGGCTGGAAGCTAAGCCATAACCGTGAACCATGCCGCCACCACTTTCAACATTCACTAATACTTGGTCGCCCTCTTCGGCGATGGTTAAAATTGCGGTAATTTCTTCTCTTAATGAAGCGACTTCATTAGCATCAATACTGCCTTTGAAATCTAAAACATACACTTTACTTAGAGTGCTTTCTTGTTTCTCTTGCGCTTTCTCATCCGCTTTTAACTGTTTTTCGTAAGCTTTCCATTGTTTTTTAGATAGCAGCTCTTGCTTTAGATCATGCTTTAACTGTTTTAACTCATCAGTTAAGTCAGTGAGCTTTAACTCACCTTTGTCGGTTTTATTTTTCATACCACTGGCAACAATAACAATTATCACCGCAACAACCGCCACCACGATTGTTACCGCCTTAGCGAGAAACATGCCGTATTCTATTAAAAAATCCAAAATAAACTCCATAAAAAAATAATAAGCTAGTTTACCAATATCTAGGCTGAAACATACAACAAAAAACCCAGCTATCGCTGGGTTTTTGAACAGTTAAGACTCGAAGTTGTAACGGTTAATTACAAGATTGAATCACATCTGAATCTGACACTAATACTGTTGCTGAGCCCAGTGCTGCTGTACGTGCAAACATCGACACTTGAGACTGCATTTCAGCGGTTGCCTCAGCAGCCATTCCGTCAGTAGCATCCGTTTCATCTGGGCTTACAATTGAGCTATGGTGGCCTTTAGAGAACCTAACTACACCAGAACCTACTGTAGTGGTATCAATACACTTAAGTCCAATACTGGCAATTAATGGCTCAGTACCTGATAGAGGGAAAGACTCAACCGTATTAGGTAATACTTGGTCAGGTAAGTTATTCGCACCATCACCTACCACTTCAATTAAATGAACCGGTAAACCCGTGTCAGCTAACTGGCTACCATGGTTAATCGGGTCAGCACTATCAAATGCAGTTTGCACCGCAAATGCAAAGGTTGGAATAAACTCTGCGTAAACGGCTTGTACTAAAGCGGCATATTCAGGAGTGCCCGGCTCAAACTCACCAGTATTGGCTTCTTTTACCAGCGCTAAGAAAGTATCTGATGCGGTTACAGTGTCAAATAGAACGGGTCCAAAGGTTGGCGAACCTGCAAAGGCACCTGCTAAACCACCTGCTGGAGCAACTAATGATGATGCATTCAACGCATAAGCATTTGGCAACTGAGCTCCAGAAGTTGGATCAACTAACCCCGTACTGGCGTAGGTTGAGAAGGTTGTTCCAACAATACCCCCTAAGCTTAATCCCTGAGCACTAATCTTAGTAATATCGAAAACTTGCTGGCCGCCTGCTTGGGCAATTTGGCTATATAACCCGGTTAATAATAAACGTAGCGCTAAATGATCCATCGTTGCTTGGCGGAAATTATCACGAACAGTTAATGTGCTGCCAATATTAACAAAAACTAATGGTGACCCATTTTGGAATGCATCCGGTTTGTTTATCAAACTGCCGTATGCAGGGTCACTTGCCGACACCTCATACACACCATCGCCATTGGCATCAAATGAACGCGCACCATGCAATGGCATATCAATCGCCACTGTTGCAATCCCCATAGCAGCATAAGAACCGGCATAAGCTAATGCCATTTCTTTACCACCGCCTAAACCATGTAGTGCGATATTTGTTGGCCAACCATTAGTTGGGGCAACAAAGTTAAGTCCTTGAGAAGCTTGAAACGCTGCCACTTTTTGTGCATTTGGTATTGCGATTAAAACCGGTACAGATTCATACCCCATCACTTTAGGAATAGGGTTGAACTTAGTTAAATGCTTAGTTGGGTCAGCATCAGTACCATCATTTAATTTCCACGGGTATCCGGCTAATAATGCCGGATTAGCTAATGCAGCACTTGGGTCAATACCATAAGCGCTTGCTTGAGCAACAAAGTTTTCTTGGCTTAAGGTTCCAGCTTGCATAGCTAATAGCACCGACACAGGGCTGTCGCCTTGTGCATACCAACGCTCATTGATAAGCGGTTCCATTTCTGGGCTTAAACAGCCTGCAGAAGAACAACTACCGTAAATAGGTAATTTAACCGTTGCTGTATACATATCAGCTAAGTCTGACAGTACATAAGCCACACCGTCTGCTGGGGTTAATCCTGCGGCATCAGCTGCTGTTACAATGCCACCAAAACCATTTGGCATCGGCATTGGCGGTTGTTCAAATGATGGCATATAGCTTTCTCTAGACGCCATCAATAACTTGGTTGTTTCATAAACATCGGTAACAGACTGAGTGGTAAATAAACCTGAATAACTAATGGTTTCAGGGTCAACACCATGGGCTGCAGCGATACCTTTTTCATAACTATTAACCAGATACTGAAGTTGTAACTGAGCTTCAGTTTCTAATGGTTTAGTTTCAAAATCTAATTTAAGTAGGCCATAAGTGGTTGATGGTGCAATGCCACGACCTAATGAGTCTTGAATAAGACTGGTGGTAGCGTAAATATACGATTGGCCTGCTTTAAGCGGTTTAAGCGGCACAATGGCGATAGTGTTTCCAGATGCTTTAGAAACAAAGTCAACACCAAATGTTAATTCTTCTCCCACTTTACAAGCAGAAACTGAAGGGGCTGAGCTACATTCTGGATCAGACGAAAGTGCCCCGCCTACCGTTGCTTCAAATAAACGCACTGCACCTGCCTGGAATACAGAAGCTTCATCTAACGTTAATGGAGTGCCGTCTAAGTCAGAGGCTAAATCAACATTAATGCTGATTGGTGAAGAAGTTGACCATCCGTCAAGCGCACCTAACGCTAATTGAGGATTAACATAGTCAATGCCGTCTTCACCAGGAATATTTAGCGTCCCGTCTGTGGTGCCGCTGAAAAGTAAATCGTTTGGTAATGGAACGACACCGTTTGCAGGATCAAACTGCATATGTGAAACAGGCACTAAAGGCGTGGCATTTTCTTTTGCTTCATTGAAGCTATCTTCAGAACAGCCCGTTAGTCCAAGAGCAGATGTAATGGCAACACCCAAAATGAGTCTTTTCATCTTTTTTCCCCAAATCTTGTTTTAATAATTTTGTTTTCCCCAAAAAATTGGTCACAATAGTGCAATCCTATGACCATAAGGGCTTATTTTAGCCCTTAATTAGTCTCAAGTTAACGTAAAATTATAGAGTTAGCTACAAGTTTATTGCATGAACACCACAGTTCAATATACAAATATCAGTCATTTGTTTAAAACGGGTGTTCAACTTTTGTTCGATTGTAGATTTGACGGGCATTTCCGCCTAAAGGAAGTATTTAATCATGTTGGAATATCAAGCTAGAAAAGATTTACTCAAAAATAAAACGATATTAGTAACCGGCGCAGGTGATGGCATTGGTCGAGTTGCCGCGCTAACCTTTGCTCAGCATGGCGCAACGGTTATTCTGCTCGGTAAAACGGTTAAAAAACTAGAGAGTGTTTACGATGAAATTGTGGCACAAAATGGCCCTACTCCAGCCATTGTGCCATTAGATTTAAAAGGTGCTACAGAGCAAAACTACATCGATATGGCAGAAACAATTGCAGAGCAATTTGGCGCATTAGATGGATTATTACACAATGCCTCTTTATTAGGTGCATTAGGCCCATTTGAACATATTGACGTTAAATCTTTAGAAGATATCCTAAAAATTAATGTCACTGCACAAGCGGTGATGACTAAAGCATTACTTCCCATAATGCGTAAAGCTGACAATGCGTCGATTATTTTCACTTCAAGTGGAGTTGGGCGTAAAGGTCGCGCTTATTGGGGGCCTTATGCTTTTTCAAAATTTGCGACTGAAGGCATGATGCAAGTACTTGCAGATGAATGTGACCAAACTTCGGTAAGAGTGAATAGTATCAACCCAGGGGCAACACGCACTGAAATGCGAGCTAAAGCTTACCCAGCGGAAGATCCAACAACCTTGAAAACTCCTGAGCAAATTATGGCTAGTTATTTATATTTAATGGGTGAAGATTCACTTGAGGTTAATGGTCAAGCATTAAACGCACAATAAATGATAAGTCTCAAATAAGTCAGTCCTTCGCTGGCTTATTTGAGTTGTTATCGAGGTAAAATATGGGAGGTTAAAGAGCAATTCTATCAGCATTCTCGGCTAATAATTTATCGCCAATCCCTTTAACGGCTTTCAACTGATTTATATTTTTAAATTTACCATTCTTGTTTCTATAATTGATAATCGATTGGGCTTTGGCCTCTCCAACACCAAATAACTTTTGTAATTGTTGGGCATTGGCGTTGTTAATGTTAACTTTGGTGGCGTTTGATTTAGCCATATTGGATTTGATTGAACTGGCATGACTCACGTTGTTTTTAACACTTTTTGCCATTTCAGCAGAGTTAGATTGGTTACTTTTTGTTTCGGCAGCGCTCAGGTTACTCGTTACAAAACCTAATGCAAAACAACCTATTAGACATAAATGTAATACTCTCATTGTATATTCTCCATATTCCATCATTGACGCTACTATGCCGAATTCCTTATTCCATGGCTGTAGCTAATTAACCGCATTCAATACTGAGTGCGGTTAAAAATTGTACACTACAATTGTCTAATGTAAGTAGTGAGATAAATATACAATTTATCGAATTATCGAAGTTTTTCTGCTGGCTCTTTTTGCGTTGAAGATTTCCTCAGTGCAGCTGTCGTTAGGCCTTTTAATTCACTTAAAAGATGTCGGTGTATTTTACTCAACTTAGGCTTAGTATTTTGATTAAACGGTATCGGACGACATAAACTCATCGCCTGATAACCCAGCCTTGCTGTTAACAAGCCACCACCCAGCCCTTGAGCCACCCTAGCAGATAACTTACCCGTCATCTCTACAGACAATAATTGGGTGCCTATATCCATTGCGACTTCAGTGGTTCCAGCATAAATTATATTAAAAATAATCGATTTTATTAGCCTGATTCGGCTCCAATAACCCAGCTCAATGCCGTATACCTTGGCGATTTTTGAAATCATGGTTTGATTGCGCCATAAAATTAATGCCATATCTAGTACTGCTAAAGGGCTTGCTGCCAATAATAAAGCTGACTCAGCTGAGTATTTGGCAACGTATTTTTTAGCTAATTGATCTCGCTCTGACAGCACTAGCTCATCAAACAACAACACTCTTTCAGCATCGTTATGCTCGACACTCACCTGTGCTAAATAGGTCTTTTTTGCTTCAGTGTTGGGATAGTTGGTTAGTAATGTGGCTAAAAAAGGCTCAGCTTCACCGATTTGCATACTCTCAGCCAAGCGGCTAGCGGTATCTTGGTGGTGACCAACCTGCTTTAACTTCACTAATTTTCGCCACTCTTTTAGGCTCATGCCGACAACCCAAGTGGTAATCACCACAAGCACGGTCGAGTAAAAGCCAAATAAAATAGGACTTTGCTCAAATGCATCTCTCAGCCCTAACAAGGTTTGCACAATAATCAGTAAAGTTACACCGAGGCACGAAAGCTTAGCCAGAAGTGACCAACGTTGCGGCTTTGATTGCTCTTTAATAACTTCATCTAAAGCAGTATCAGGAAACTGTGAATCTAAATCGCTATCTTCAAATGACGTATTCGCTGACTCAGATATAAACTCAGCAGCGTCGAAAGTTTGCACGGGTTGAATAACATCGTTATTCATTGTCGCAGATTTTTCATTTGATTGACCATCAGAGTTCGATTGTTGGTCAAACACTTGAGCAGGTTTAATATTGTTAACCATTATATTTTCTCAATAAGCATCCGTTACCGACATGCTAACTAGGTTAATTTATCGCCTAATAAATACTCTAATAAATGATCTAAGCGAATATGATTGAAGAGTTGATCTTCTGCGGTTTTATGTACTGCATCCGCTGCAGCGTATACAGGCGGTGCAAAGGCCGCAAAATTAAACCCTTGCTTGGTCCAAAAGCTTTCATCAGGTAAGTGGCTAGGGACATCTCCCGGATATAAGGTTAACACTTGCCCTGATTTACCCACTCCCTTAATCACCTCTTGTTGACCATTAGGGGTGTTAATCATTCCATGTTCAGTCGCTTTAATCGCACTAATGGCCATAGTTTCAACATCACAGCCTTCAAAACGGGCATAATTCTGGCTTTGCTTAACCATATCGGTGAGTAGACTTAATATATGACTTTGCTGGTTTCGAGTCACTCTATCGACCTGACTTGCAGCAAATAACACTTTGTCAATTTTGGGTGAAAATAACCGCTTAAGTAGACTTGACTGACCAAACTGAAAACTTTCCATAATACTATTTAATGCCAGTCCCATATCATGAAACTGCTTTGAACCATGATTAAGTGCGTTTAAGCAATCCACTAGCACTATTTGACGGTCAAATTTTGCAAAATGATCTTTGTAAAAAGGTTTAACAACCTTACCAACGTATTCTTGATAACGTTTTTTAAGCACCTGATAGTAGCTGCCGCTAGCAGAGTTTTGTAATTCAACATGCTCCATTGGGCTAACGGCTAACAAAGGGAAAAACGTCAATAGAGGGGTATTTTCAAACTCACCTGGCAATAACATTCGTCCCGGTTGAGCAAAATAAAATCCTTTATTGTTAACGACATCTTGTAGAATTTGCTGATAAATTCCTGCTACGTTTTTAAGCACTTGTTCATCCGCTGGAGCCGATAAATCAATTTTGGCAACTTTCTCAACAAATTCAGTGTATTGATCTGCACTTTTGAGCCTAACAATAGCTTGCTGCTGACTTAAACACCATGCTGTAAAGTTTTGTTTTAACATGGGTAAATCAAGCAGCCACTCACCCGGATAATCAACAATATCGAGGTACAATGTGGCTGAGTCAGTAAGCTTTGCCAGTACGCCAACCTCTGGTTGATATTTTATCGCTAAACGTAATTCAGTAATATTACGGGTAGATGCAGGCCATTGTGGTGGTTGCTGAACAAATGACAGCATACTGCCAACATAGTCAAAACTAGCAATATTCAAGTCGGGTTGCAGAGTCCGTTTTACGGCAATTAAACGTCTATCTCGAGCCACTTGCCATAAAGGTAAAGGATTGCTCTTGAAATTAAGCCCAGCATGAAGTAATTGATTCACTAACCCAGTAATAAAGGCCGTTTTACCTGCTCCAGATAAGCCTGTAACAGCAAGGCGAACATGGCGATCTGTGCTTCTATGAATTAAAGATTGTGCAGATTGAGTGAGCTTGGAGAACGATTTGTCCAGTAGATTCATTGGCCCTTCCAAATGACACAAGGGCGGAAGACCGCCCTTTAATGCTTATAGATTATTGATTTGGCGTTTCAAATCAAATGTATCTGATGTGACATGGGTTTCAAGCTTGCGTAAACGTAACTCTAAACTTGAAAATTGACTGTTCACATCGTGCAATGCTTGCTTCGCCCCCAGACCAGATTGCCAAACTTTCTTTTTAATCTCAATTTCTTTGTGGTTATCTTCAAATTGATGGCTTTTAGGTTTTACATCTAGAATCATCCACATAGCGATGTAAATTACAAAAATTACCCCTGAGCCTCCCAATAAAAAGATTGATAATGCAACAACGCGAACTAACCACACTTCAAAGTTAAAAAAGTCAGCGACTCCAGCACATACCCCTGCTATTTTACCTTTTTGTGGTACCCGGTATAAGGTACGTCTATCAGACTCGCTCATGCTTAGTTCTCCACTCTGGTGACTCAGTATCTAAAATAGCTTCCAAGGTCTCTATTCTATGATGCATTTTGTCGGCTTTATGTATTAGCTCATTTAGCTGGGTAAATTCTTCTTCCGTGAGTCCTTGGCTCACTTGTCGCTTACTGCGGTAGTGAAGAACCAACCAAATTGGCGCCACCACGACCATAAATATAATAATGGGGGCAATAAGAAGATCCATGTCCATAACTCACCTCTGAAAAAATTTATGCTTTAGATTTAGGTTGTTTTTTAGCGTTAACTTTAGCTTTTAATGCGGCTAATTCATCATTAATTGAATCTTCAGCTTCTAGTGCTGCAAACTCATCCGCTAAAGTTGACTTTTTACCCAAGTCATAAGCATCAACTTGCGCTTCAAGTCCTTCTACACGACGCTCATATTGCTCAAACTTCATCATTGCATCATCAATTTTGCTTGAATCAAGCTGCTTTTTTACTTCTAAACGCGAAGTGGCTGTTTGATTACGCATAATAATGGTTTTCTGACGAGCTCTGGCATCATTAAGCTTTTCTTGTAATTGGGCGACTTCATCTTTAAGACGCGCAATATGCTCTTCAACAACTTGCAATTCAGCTTCCAAACTGTCTAGTAAGGTGGCCGTTTTTTGCTTTTCAACTAAAGCTGCTTTAGCTAAGTCTTCACGATCTTTAGATAGCGCCAGCTCCGCTTTATCTTGCCAATCTTGTACTTGTGTTTGTACTCGACTGATTCGACGAAGTAACTCTTTCTTTTCGGCTAATACTTTAGCTGAGGTTGAACGAACTTCGACTAATGTGTCTTCCATTTCTTGAATAATCAGGCGAACCATTTTTTCTGGATCTTCAGCCTTATCAAGAATAGCGCTGATATTAGAATTTACTATGTCAGCAAAGCGAGAGAATATTCCCATAATATGTTCCTCAAAGTGTAATGTGGATGTCAGATGAATTAATACACTAACCATGCCAACTTTAACTAATTCTACATTATCAATAACTTAATGCGTACGGTATGTTTTTCTTTATTTATTATGACTAGCCTACTATTATATTTTTAACCAATAATTAGTGTAAAAGACTAACAAATACTGTGAATAAACAATTTGAGCAAGACAATCTAATTGGTCAATCTAACGCATTACTCGAAGTTTTAGAACATGTATCTAAGGCTGCACCTTTATCAAAACCAGTATTAATTATTGGTGAGCGCGGTACGGGTAAAGAGTTAATTGCAGAAAGATTACACTATTTATCAAGCCGCTGGGATCAAAACTTCATTAAGCTAAACTGTTCTTCTTTAAGCGAAAACTTATTAGAGAGTGAGTTATTTGGTCACGAGTCTGGTGCATTTACTGGCGCAAAAGGTAAGCATGAGGGGCGGTTTGAACGTGCCGATGGCGGAACCTTATTTTTAGATGAGCTGGCTAACACATCAGGGTTGATTCAAGAGAAATTATTACGCGTTATCGAATATGGTGAATTCGAACGTGTGGGTGGCAGCAAAACAGTACAAACCGATGTTAGGCTAATTTGTGCTGCAAATGAAGATCTTCCAGCGCTCGCAGAGGCAGGTGAGTTTAGGGCCGACTTACTTGACAGGTTGGCTTTTGATGTTATTACTTTGCCCCCACTTCGTTGCCGAACAGAAGATATAATGGATTTGGCAGAGTACTTTGCGGTGAGTATGGCTCGCCAATTAAAACTTGATTACTTTGGTGGGTTCAGCCCATTAGCAACAGAACAACTTCTTAGTTATAGCTGGCCAGGAAATATTCGCGAACTCAAAAATGTTGTTGAACGTAGTGTTTATCGTGAAGGTGCCGATGGACAAGAGATTGACCATATTATTTTGGACCCATTCGCTTCGCCCTATCGTCCACAAAAACGAGTCAAAACTATAGAAAGGCAAGCCAGTAGTAGTGTCCCTGTCATTGATTCCACGTCCATTGAAACAACAGAGCCAGTGATTGACGAGCCCCAAGCGCCAAAAAACATCAAGCCCACTATTACGTTTCCTATCAACTTTAAAGAGTATACTGAAAAACAAGAAGTGGAATTACTTCAACTCGCATTGGCTGAAAGCCAATTTAACCAAAAGAAAACTGCTGAAAACCTTGGTTTGAGTTACCATCAATTACGCGGCATTCTCAAAAAATATAATTTACTCTAAGGCGGCGATTGTGGTTTTATTTTCCTACACCCAAAAATAACCACATCTTGTGGCGTTACAATATCAACAACAGTGAAATTATCTGCTAAAACAAATTAATAACTTGTTTGCTACCTAGATATTTACACTGCTAAAATAACTAATCTGATCCATCAAAAATGAAACTGCCATGACATTGTTCTGGAAATTAACACCCAAGACTTTACTTTGTGCCGCAGTAGGCATGTTAGTGAGCGCTTGCGGCCAAGCCACCCTTCCCCCTGGATTGGTGTATTGTAGTGAAGGAAATCCAGAAAGCTTTAACCCTCAAGTTGTCACCTCTGGCACGACAATAGATGCCACCTCACATCAATTGTATAGTCGCTTAGTCAATTATGATGTTGAAAAAGGTGATATCACCCCAGGGCTCGCAACTGATTGGTATATCAGCAATGATGGCCTGAATTACACATTCAATTTAAGACATAATGTGCAGTTTCATCATACTGACTTTTTTAAACCTCAAAGAGCATTCAATGCTGACGATGTGTTGTTCTCTTTTGAACGGATCATTAACAAACAACACCCTTATCACTTTGTCAGCAGAACCGGCTACCCTTTCTTTCAGAGTATTGGTTTTGAATCATTAATTTCCTCCATTGAAAAAGTGAATGAATATCAAATCGTTTTTAAACTCAATAGAAAGGACGCGTCGTTTTTATCAAACTTAGCTACTGATTTTGCCATCATATTATCCCGTGAATATGCTGATCAACTTTTGATTGAGGGTGAACCGGAAAAAATTGACCTGCAACCGATCGGCACAGGGCCATTTCAATTAAATCAATATGTGAAAAATGAATTTATTCGCTACACTAAAAACCCACAGTATTGGCTAGGTGATATTGATATAGAGCATTTAGTATTTGATATTACGCCTAAAAGCACCTCACGTTTAGCTAAGTTAATTACCGGAGATTGTAGTGTATCGGCACTTCCTAAAGCGGGAGAGTTGGCGATTATTGATCAACATAGCCACATAAAAGTAGACGCAAAGCCAGGATTAAACGTGGCCTTTTGGGCTCTTAACACCCAAAAACCTCCCTTAAATAATATTTCAGTAAGAAGAGCGCTAGCTCATGCCATTGATAAACAAAATATCCTTGATGTTGTTTATAATGATATTGCGGTTGAGGCCACAGGTATATTACCCCCAACATCTTGGGCTTATTCAAATAATTTACCTGCCAATAATTATGATCCAGCTAAAGCAAAAAACTTATTAGATAAAGCGGGAGTAAAAGATTTAGTTATCAACTTATGGGCGATGCCAGTTGCTCGAATCTATAACCCGAATGCATTGAAAACAGCAGAGCTAATTCAAGCTGATCTTGCCAATGTGGGCGTGAAAGTGAATATTATTACCTATGATTGGAGCATCTTCACTCAAAAGCTCGTCAGTGAAGATTACGATTCGGTTCTAATTGGTTGGAATGCTGATAATAGCGACCCAGATAACTTTTTTACCCCTCTACTCAGTTGCTCTGCGCTAGAGTCGAATAATAATCGCTCTAAGTGGTGCCAGAAAGACTTTGACCACCTGTTAACGCTAGCACAAAACACCACCAATAGAGCCGACCGAAAATCATACTATCAAGCCGCTGAAGCCATTTTAAGTGATCAAGTGCCCTTGATCCCAATAGCCCATGCCGAAAAAGTTTTATTAAAACGCAATAATATTACCTCTATGCAAGTGAGGCCTTATGGCGGAATTGCGTTTGCAAAAATCAAACACAATGCTCAACAAGGAAATCAATAATGTGGCGATACTTCTTCAGAAGAGTTAATTTATTTTTCGCAACCACATTAGTGATGATGGCAGTATTATTTTATGCCACTCACCAATTTCCGGTTGATGAAAGCTATGCGTTAAGTGGTATCTCTAATCCGTCGGCAGAACAACTCGAACACATTTCAGATGAGTTTAAACTCAATAGCAATAGCGTTGTTCAGTTTCTAGCTTATGTGGAACAGCGGTTCTCAGGCAATATGGGAATGTCAATTAATTCACAACAACCGGTCTTTGAAGAACTCAAAACCGTCTTGCCAGCCTCATTTGAGCTGTCTTTAGTTGCCGGATTAATTGCCCTGTTTTTGGGAGTCCCTATCGGAGTTATAGCCGCGCTAAGTAGCAATAAATTTGTTCAATGGAGTATCTTAGGGTTAACGCTGACAGGATATTCAATTCCGGTTTTTTGGCTGGGGTTAACGCTATCTTTATGGTTTGGTGTCAATCTGGGCTGGTTGCCTATATCAGGACAAATTAATTTACTTTATCAAATCAAACCGATTACCGGTTTTATGCTGATTGATACTTTATTGTCTGACTCAAGCTATCGCATTCCTGCATTTGTTGATGCATTAATGCATTTAATTTTACCCGCCATTACATTAGCGGTGTTGCCTTTTACCTTAATTGTGCGCATTACCCGCCAAGCCATGTTACAAGTCATGAACCAAACATATATCCGTGCGGCTGAAGCAAGAGGCCTACACACATTCACCATTATCATTAAACATGCGCTGCCAAATGCTATGATTCCAGTATTGAAAAGTATTGGTATCATGCTGGGTACATTCGCTTGTTATGGCATTATTGTCGAAGTCATTTTCTCATGGCCTGGGGTGGGAAGCTGGTTAGTATCAGGGATTTATCAACGAGACTATACGGTTATCCAAGCCGGAATTTTATCCGTGTCATTATTGATTATCTTTTTAAGTATTTTAATTGAGTTTATTCATACAGCCATTAACCCTATGAGTAAAAAGGAACTGTATGCCACAAATTAAAATCTACAAGCAGGACTATATTTCAACTCCTGCAGGCAGAGTGTGGAAAGCATTTTCCCATAATCCGTTTGCACTTGTTGGATTATGGGGGGTGGGTTTCTTATTAGTGTTAGCACTGCTGGCACCTTTTATAGCCCCTTATGGTGCCAATGAGCAAAATCAACAAGTCTTGCTATTACCTCCCTCTTGGGACCCTGCCGGACATGTTGAGTATTTTCTGGGTACTGACGATTTAGGCCGTGATATTTTCAGCAGAATATTACATGGCGTACAAATGACCTTTGGAATGTCACTAGTGATTGTTAGCTGCGCCCTCTTCTTTGGTTTCATTATTGGTGCTATTTCAGGAATGATGCGAGGGCTAAAATCGAGTATTTTAGGCCACTTACTCGACGCCTTACTTTCTATTCCCTCATTGCTAATGGCTATTTTGGTGGTTGCAGTTATCGGTCCGGGATTAAGTAATGTGTTTTGGGCGGTTGGTATTGCGATGGTGCCCCAATTTATCCGCACCATTCATCAAGCGGTCCATGATGAGTTGCAAAAAGAATATGTGACCGCAGCAAGATTAGATGGCGCGAATGATCTGCAAATTTTGCTGTACGTGATTATGCCCAATGTATGGGAAGTGCTGATTATCCAGGTTACGATGGCTATTTCTGCTGCTATTTTGGATATTGCCGCTCTTGGCTTTTTAAATTTGGGCGCTCAAGCTCCAAGCCCTGAATGGGGGGCAATGGTTGCCCAAGGCTTAGATAACTTGCTTCTAGCACCATGGACAGTAACCATTCCCGGTGTAGCCATTTTATTTAGTGTACTTGCCGTAAACCTTGTAGGTGATGGCTTACGCTCTGCAATTGCACCGATAAGAAAATAATTATGCCATTACTTGATATTAAAAACTTGACCATTGAACTAGATACTGATGCTGGCAGAATTGCCGTGTTAGAAAAAGTTAGCTTAACCATGAATCCAGGAGAAATTCATGGTTTAGTCGGTGAGTCAGGCTCAGGGCGCAGTGTATTAACTAAGGCTATTCTGGGGATTTTAGGCTCTAATTGGCATGTTATTGCAGATCGGATGATGTTTGATGGTAAAAACTTACTTGAACTCACCGCTAAAGAGCGTCGCTATTTAATGGGATGCGACATGGCTATGATTTTTCAAGATCCATCTGGCAGCCTTGACCCTGTAAAAACTGTGGGTAGCCAATTAATTGAAGCAATGGTTCCCAACAAAAATATTCCTTTCTGGCGTCGCTCCAAAGATACCTATTTAAATGCTCAAAAGTGGCTGCATAAAGTCGGCATTAAAAGCCCTAAAGCGTTAATGAAATGCTACCCTTGGGAGTTATCTGATGGAGAATGCCAAAAAGTGATGATAGCTATGGCAGTAGCTAACCACCCTAAGTTATTAATTGCCGACGAGCCTACCAACTCAATGGAACTTAATACTCAGGCACAAATTTTTAGGTTGTTATCACAATTAAACCAGCTACAAAATGTGTCGATATTATTAGTCAGTCACGAATTAGAAACCCTGGTTAAATATTGTAAAAACCTCACAGTGCTATACGGCGGACAGATGATGGAGTCAGGTTTAACCACCGATCTTGTGGCAGCCCCTTTTCACCCCTATACCCGCTCGTTATTGAAAAACTTACCAGACTATACCGGTAAAATTAAACATAAAGCCGATTTACCGACGCTACAGGGTTCTGCACCATCAATACAAAACTTACCCGCGGGATGCAGACTTGGCCCAAGGTGTCCTGAAGCTAAACGACAATGTGTTAAGCAACCCAGTGTTGAAATTTATAAAGATCGTGCTTTTGCATGCCATTTCCCTTATCAAGACGAGCAAGAATCTGATGACGACACCTTTGCTTAAAGTCACTAAATTATCAAAACAGTATTTAACCGGCTACAAACGCTTTCAGCCGCAATACTATGACGCATTAATGCCTGTGTCTTTTGAGTTAGAGCGCGGAGAAACGCTGGCTATTGTAGGTGAAGTCGGCTCGGGTAAATCTACCTTAGCAAGGTTACTTGTAGGCGCAGAACAACGTACTGGTGGTGAGATTATTTTTGAAGGTGAATCACTTGAATCGCATAATTTAAAACAGCGCTGTCGACTGATTAGGATGATATTTCAAGACCCCAATACCTCTTTAAACCCAAGATTAACCATTGGGGACTTATTAAATGAACCACTCAAATTTAATAGTGATTTAGCTAGCGATGAACGAAATGCATTAGTGATAGACACGTTACGCAAAGTTGGCTTGCTTCCTGAGCATGCCCATTTTTATCCACATATGGTGTCAGAAGGCCAAAAACAACGGGTTGCAGTAGCTAGAGCGTTAATGCTAAACCCTAAAATTATTATCGCAGATGAGGCGTTAACCGCACTTGATTTATCGGTACGTTCGCAGATTGTAAATCTACTACTCAAACTTCAAAAAGAGTTAGGACTGTCTTATATTTTTGTTTCTCACAACCTTAATATTGTGCGCCATATTAGTGACAAAGTGATGGTGCTGCAAAATGGTTGCATGGTCGAGAAAGCCAAAACTGAAGACTTATTTAACTCTCCACAAAATGAATACACCCAAAGGCTCATTCAAGAACAAACGCAAATGCTTCAAAAGCGTTAAACTGCTCCAACCACTGAGTATTTATGGCACTTTTCATAAAAATTAGTGCCATTTGAGCCGTGAACTAATTATCCTAGTGCCAACGTAAAAGGAAGAAACTGACTTATGATTATTAAACCAAAAATTCGTGGATTTATTTGTACCACCACTCACCCTGTTGGCTGTGAAGCTAATGTTAAAGAACAAATCGAGCTCACTAAAGCTAAAGGCAAAATTGCTAATGGCCCTAAAAAGGTATTAGTGGTTGGTTCATCAAGTGGTTATGGCTTATCTTCACGTATCGCTTCTGCATTTGGCAGCGATGCCGCCACCATTGGTGTATTTTTTGAAAAGCCAAGTACAGAAACTAAACCAGGTACTGCCGGTTGGTATAACTCAGCAGCTTTTGACAAATTTGCCAAAGCAGAAGGCTTATATTCTAAAAGCATTAACTGTGATGCATTTAGTCATGAAGCTAAACAAAAAGTGATTGAGCTGATCAAACAAGACTTAGGTCAAGTTGATATGGTTGTGTATTCATTAGCCTCTCCAGTACGTAAATTACCGGACACAGGCGAAGTGATCCGTTCATCACTCAAACCCATTGGTGAAACCTACACAGCAACTGCCGTTGACACCAACAAAGACCTCATTATTGAAACCTCTGTTGAGCCAGCATCTGAGCAAGAAATTGCAGATACCGTTACCGTAATGGGTGGACAAGACTGGGAATTATGGATGCAGGCATTAGCTGAGGCTGATGTAATAGCAGACAACTGTAAAACTGTAGCCTATAGCTACATTGGCACCGAAATCACTTGGCCAATTTACTGGCATGGTGCATTAGGTAAAGCCAAAATGGATTTAGACCGAGCAGCACACACCTTAAATGATAAGTTATCGGCTAAGGGTGGCAGCGCCAATGTTGCAGTATTAAAAAGTGTTGTCACACAAGCTAGCTCAGCCATTCCTGTTATGCCTTTATATATTGCTATGGTATTCAAGAAAATGCGCGAAGAAGGCTTACATGAAGGATGTATGGAACAAATCTACCGTATGTTCAGTGAACGTTTATATCGTGCTGATGGCCAAGCGCCCGCAGTAGATGAGTCAAACCGTCTTCGCCTAGATGATTGGGAATTAAAAGAAGAAATTCAACAACACTGTCGCGATTTATGGCCACAGGTAACCACTGAAAATTTAAGTGAGTTAACAGACTATCGCGAATATAAAGATGAATTCCTGAAGTTATTCGGTTTTGGTATTGAAGGTATCGACTACGAAGCAGACGTTAATCCTAATGTAGAGTTTGATGTAATTAATCTTTAAATCAAAATAACTCACTAAAAATCAGCCCTTGTGGCTGATTTTTTTACGTCTATTTACAACAACCTTTATGAAAAAATCTTATTACACAACACCTAAAAACACTCTAGTTTGAGCATTATCTTGCTGTAAAATATTTAAACGTTCAAAAAACAATGGATAATTCGCTAATGTTTTGTGTTGCAATGACAACCAACTCGCAAATAAGTAGTTCAACTTCTTTTTAAGTTCCTCATCAGTGCCTGTATGCAAAAATGTCGCATATTGTCCTTGAGGTATCTCTGAAAAATAAAAGTGCTCTGAATCATTAATCACTGCGGTTAACTGCGCTTTTTGTTCAGCAGTAACACTTACAGCTATATCCATGTTGATTTGCCCGCTCGCATTTTGTTGAAACTGATGGATAAGGTTAAATGTGCGACTGAATTGAGGAGATAGTTTATGAGCTTGTCTGAACGCTCTCATTGATTGAATTGTTTGGGGCAAGTATTGCTCACTTGCTTGATGTTTTATCGCAATACATGGAATGGTTTCTAAACGGATAACCTCAACGTTTACATCATCTGCAGATAAGGTTTCATGTCCTTCTGATAACGTTTTTAAAGGCTGCTGTTTAACAAAAAAGTTGCCCCAATCAGGGTGTAACTGAAAATCACTTGGAGATTGACCGATACTGGCAGTAAATTCAGTAGTAAAAGTCGCCTCATCAACATAACCCACAGATTGAGCCACTTGCATTATCGAGATATTTTTATCGAACCCCAGCTGATGTGCCGCTTCTAGGTTGCGCAATAACTGAATATATTGCGAGCTTGTCGAATGAAACAAACTCATAAAGATATTGTCAAAATGACACTGAGGTACTTGGGCTATATCGGCTAAAGTATCAAGCGATAATGAGGTATTTAAATGTGTATCAATATATGCAAGTACTCGCTCAAACTTTTCACTCAACAATTCCATTCCAGCTTCCTTTATCAAAATGCACCAAGGCTATTAGTGTTCGCCTAGTACCAATCACGATAAATAAGTGATTGGGATAATGCTTAAATATACCCATATAAAAAAGCCAAGGCATTATCAACCTTGGCTTTTGTCATTTGATTATAAAACTTAAATCAACATGATTTATTCTGCAACTGGATACTCAATTGTTGCTTGAGCTTTTAGTAAGTCAATCATTGCACGGTAGTCAGAGTTAGCATATTGACGACCTAATGCATCTTTAACTGATTGAACCACAGCTGACTCTGGTTCAGTCACATTATTCACTCGATTAAGAACAACAACCGCGTAACCCGCACCTAGAGCAACGGTGTCGATAGACTGGCTACCTTCTGCAGGCTCAGGCATTTGGAACGCTTTAGTGGTAATCGCAGCATCAACTGATTGATTATTACGTTCAAGATTGGCAACCGAAGTTAACTCAGCACTTAAGTCAGAAGTACCTGATTCTAGGTCAGCCATGTATCCTGCCGCTTTATCGCGTGCTTTTTCATTAGCTTTGTCTTGCTTCAGACGGCTGATGATATTGGTTTTTACTTTATCAAAACCTAACGTACCAGCTTGCTGATGCTCTTTCATGCGAACCACAACAACATGATTTGGAGCCAGCTCAATAACATCACTGTTCATGCCGTCATTTAAGACTTGGTCAGAGAAAGCCGCTTTAACTAAATTTGGAGAATCTAAGCCCGCTGGCGGGTTATCACGGGTAAACAAGCCTGTAGTTTGAACAGTCTTATTAACCGCTTCAGCTGTATCAACTAACGTATCTGGAATTTCATAGCTGGTATCTGAAAGCTGAGTTTGTAAGCCATAGAAAATATCCAGCGCTTTTTTCGCTTTGATTTGAGCCACAATTTTATCTTTCACTTCATCTAGCGAAGCAATTGCACCAGGCTGAACATCCAGCAATTTGATAATATGGTAACCAAACTCACCTTTAACAACGTTTGAATAAGCGCCTTTCTGTAAGCTAAATAGCTCTTGATCGAAAGCAGCATCCATCACACCTTGTTCAAACCAGTCGATTTGACCACCTTGCTCAGCACTGAACTGATCATCAGATTCCGTTTTGGCTAACTCAGCAAAATCTTCACCCGCTTGTAAACGAGCATAAACTTCAGCTAACTTAGCTTTGTCAGCATCGTCATCACCACTTGCTGCGTAGATATGAGCCGCAAGGCGTTTTTCTGGTGTTAGGTATTGTGATTCATTGTCTTGGTAGTCTTTCTCGACTTCTGCGTCATCTACCGTGATGGTTTCAGCAATATCATCAACATTTAATTCAACATATTCTAAGTTAACTAACTCAGGGCTGTTAAAGCGAGACAGATTGTTGTCGTAATAGGTTTTAGCTTCTTCATCTGTGACTTCAACTGAATCTAAAAATGGCGTTGAATCTACAGCAATATAACTGATATCACGAGTTTGACTTTGTAAAGCAGCTAGTTGAGTTGCTTCACCGTCTAATACAAATTCACTACCTACAATGGCATTAAGTAACTGACGACGAGTCATATCGACACGCATCATGTTACGGAAAGTCACTGGTTGGTAATTCAACTGACGTAACACTGCTTGATAACGTTCATTATCAAACTTGCCATCAGTTTGGAAAGCTTGTTCATTAAAAATGGCTTGTTTGATTTGTTCGTCTGAAACACGTAAGCCTAAGTCTATCGCAGCCTGATCAACCAAGGTATTAGCAATTAAACGGTCTAATACACCAGCTTTAATGCTTTGCATATATGAGTCATCGGCAGCTAAGGCTTCAAACATTTCACCGTATTGTTGTTCTAAACTGGCACGCTCATTTTGAAACGCTTGTTCTAGTTCAGCTTCAGAAATTTCAGTACCATTAACAACTGCGGCAGGAACACCAGTGTCAGAGCCTAAATAGCTACTCACACCAGCAAAAGCAAATGAAAGTATCACTAATATAAGAATTGTTTTTGCAACAACACCTTGTGACCCTTCGCGAATTTTTTCTAACATCTGAGTTCTCGCTTGTTGCGATTAAATTAAAAAGGCGCATCACTTGCCGATGCGCCTTGTTTACTTGGAGTTATCAGACGCTACCTAGGGTATAACCCAATACTCCGATATCAATGACTTAGCAACTGATATTTAAGTCGTAAAAAGCACTGCAAAAGCAGTGCTTACTTTACGAATACCTGAAACAGGCAACGTTATTAACTAATTTTAGTTAACAGCGTCTTTTAGTGCTTTACCCGCTTTGAACGCAGGAATGTTCGCAGCAGCAATTTTGATTTCTTTACCCGTTTGTGGGTTACGGCCAGTGCGCTCTGCGCGTTGACGTACTTCAAAAGTACCAAAACCAACTAGAGAAATTTTATCACCTTCTTTAAGACCTTCTGTCACAGCAGCAATAAAAGAGTCTAGTGCACGACCAGCAGCAGCTTTAGAAATATCAGCACCAGAAGCAATTTTCTCGATTAGTTCAGATTTGTTCATGTCATCCCCTTGAATGTTATTGTCGCGCCGCAACCAAATCCATGTTTAGAGCGGTCTGCGGAGGCTTTTTGTTAAAAACTCAACACTATGTAAAGTTCTATAGAAAACCAAAAAAATAAAAAATTGGATACAGCTCAAAGTCAGATGCGCCAAGGGCTTGGTGTGTCTGACTCTCCACAAACCTAGGCTACCACAGCTCAGCCTTTTGTTAAGCCCCTTTTTTCACTTTTTTTATGCTATAAAGCACTTTTTTCACCTAAATAGCTATTTTTTAACCACTTCAAAGCCTTCGACGGGCTTTTCAAGGGCTAGTTTTAACACTTCATCCACCCAACGTACTGGATGTATTTGTAAATCTGCAATCACGTTTTGAGGGATTTCTTCTAAATCACGTTCATTTTCTTTAGGGATCAGTACGTGTTTTATACCGCCTCGATGCGCTGCTAAAAGCTTTTCTTTTAATCCGCCGATAGGTAATACTTCACCACGTAAAGTAATTTCACCTGTCATTGCCACATCACTTTTAACGGGGTTACCAGTCAAACTTGATACTAATGCGGTACACATTGCAGCACCAGCTGATGGACCATCTTTTGGTGTTGCTCCTTCAGGTACGTGAACATGGATATCACGTTTCTCATAAAAGTCTGCGTTGATACCTAGTTGTTCAGCACGAGCTCGTACTACTGTCATTGCAGCTTGAATAGATTCTTGCATTACATCACCAAGCGACCCGGTATACGCAAGCTTGCCTTTACCTGCTACTGAAGTGGCTTCAATAGTCAGTAAGTCGCCACCCACTTGTGTCCAAGCGAGGCCAGTCACTTGACCAATTTGGTTGCTTGACTCGGCTTTACCGTAGTCAAAACGTTGCACTCCTAGGAATGACTTCAAGTTGTCTTGATTAACGTCAACAGATGCCACCGACTTATCAAGCAAAATTTGCTTAACGACTTTACGGCAAATTTTTGATAATTCACGCTCTAATGAACGCACGCCAGCTTCACGGGTGTAATAACGAATAACCCCTAAAATAGCACTATCATCTACATTGATCTCTTTGGCTTTTAAGCCGTTGCGTTCAATTTGTTTTGGTAATAAATGCTGTTTAGCAATATTAAGCTTTTCATCTTCGGTATATCCCGACAAACGAATCACTTCCATACGGTCTAATAATGGCCCTGGAATATCCATCGAGTTAGATGTTGCCACAAACATCACATCAGATAAGTCGTAATCAACTTCTAAGTAATGATCGTTAAACGTCGCGTTTTGCTCTGGGTCTAACACCTCTAATAATGCTGATGAAGGGTCACCGCGCATATCAGAGCTCATCTTATCGATTTCATCTAACAAGAACAGTGGGTTCTTGACACCCACTTTAGACATTTTTTGAATAATTTTGCCCGGCATAGAACCAATATAGGTACGACGATGACCGCGTATTTCCGCTTCATCTCTTACCCCACCTAAAGCCACTCGCACATATTCGCGACCTGTTGCTTTAGCGATAGATTGGCCTAATGAGGTTTTACCCACACCTGGAGGTCCTACTAAACATAAAATAGGGCCTTTTAACTGTTTCACTCGGCTTTGAACCGCAAGGTATTCTAATATGCGTTCTTTAACTTTTTCTAAACCGTGGTGATCAGTATCAAGTACATCTTGTGCCTTGGCTAAATCGCGCTTAATTTTAGAGCGTTTTTTCCAAGGTACTGAAGTCATCCAATCAACATAGCTGCGTACAACGGTCGCTTCTGCTGACATAGGTGACATCATTTTAAGTTTATTGAGTTCAGCACTGGCTTTTTCTTTTGCATCCTTAGGCATGCCAGATTCTTCAATCTTTTTACCTAAGACTTCAAATTCATCATGGCTTTCGTCAATATCGCCAAGCTCTTTTTGAATGGCTTTCATTTGCTCATTCAAATAATACTCGCGCTGACTTTTTTCCATTTGTTTCTTAACACGTGTTCGGATGCGTTTTTCAACTTGTAATAAGTCAATTTCAGCTTCCATCATCGCCATTAAGTATTCAAGACGCTCGCCAATGTTGATCATCTCAAGTACTGACTGTTTGTCTTCAAGCTTCAATGGCATATGCGCAGCCATCGTGTCAGCAAGACGTGCGGCTTCTTCAATGCCAGTAAGAGAGGTCAGGACTTCTGGAGGAATTTTCTTGTTCAGTTTAATGTAACCTTCAAACTGACCAATGGCGCTACGCACTAGCACCTCTTCTTCTTTCTCAGCTAAGGTTTCAGACTCTAAATACTGTGCGGTTGCGACAAAGAACTCTTCTTCTTGAGTGTAACGCTCAACTTTGGCTCGCTGCCCACCTTCTACCAATACTTTAACGGTTCCATCGGGGAGTTTAAGCAGCTGTAAAATCGATGCGACGGTACCTATTTCATAAATATCATCTTTAGTAGGTTCGTCTAAATCTGCATCTCTTTGTGCAACTAATAAAATTTGTTTGTCTTGCTCCATTGCCGATTCTAAGCAACGGATTGATTTTTCCCGTCCGACAAATAGCGGAATAACCATATGGGGATATACCACAACATCTCGCAGTGGTAACACGGGGAGTTCGATATGCGCTTCACGCTCTTGGGTCATGGCTCGATTCCGTTTGATGAAAAAGACTAATACTCAGTATATTGGGGTGATGCTAAGAGTTTCAATGCTAAATACGAAAAAAGGAGCCCAATGGACTCCTTATTTTTCAACTAATTGTCTATATGAACAATTATTGTTCACCCGAAGCAGCTTGAGAGTCATTATTTTCATAAATCAGAATAGGTGCAGATTCACCTTTAACCACTGATTCATCAACAACGGCTTTCACAACACCTTCTTGTGATGGGATATCGTACATAGTATCAAGCAAAATACTTTCAACAATTGAACGTAAACCACGAGCACCTGTTTTGCGGGTCATCGCCTTGTGGGCAATAGCTTTAAGAGCATCGTCACGGAATTCAAGTTCAACGTCTTCCATCTCAAATAATGCAGAATATTGCTTGGTTAATGCATTTTTAGGTTGAGATAAAATTTGAATCAATGCTGCTTCATCTAATTCTGTTAGCGTTGCAACAACCGGTAAACGGCCAATAAATTCAGGAATTAATCCAAATTTAACTAAGTCACCTGGTTCAACTTGGCCTAGTGTTTGTGAAATTGTTGCTTTATCAGCTTCGCCTTTCACTTCAGCACCAAAACCAATACCGGTACCCGTATGCGCACGTTGCTCAATCACTTTTTCAAGCCCAGCAAACGCACCACCACAGATAAAGAGAATCTTAGACGTATCTACCTGTAAAAACTCTTGCTGAGGATGTTTACGACCACCTTGAGGAGGTACTGAAGCAATAGTCCCTTCAATAAGTTTTAACAGAGCTTGCTGAACTCCCTCACCTGACACATCACGCGTAATCGATGGGTTATCAGACTTACGGCTAATTTTGTCAATTTCGTCAATGTAGACAATACCGCGCTGCGCTTTTTCAACATCATAGTCACACTTTTGAAGTAACTTTTGAATGATATTTTCTACGTCTTCGCCAACGTAACCCGCTTCGGTTAACGTAGTCGCATCAGCCATGGTAAATGGAACATTTAATGAACGAGCCAGAGTTTCAGCTAATAATGTTTTACCACTACCAGTTGGGCCAATCAGCAAAATATTACTTTTACCTAACTCTACACCATCTTTTGGTGTGCCGTTACGTAAGCGCTTATAGTGGTTATATACCGCTACAGCTAACACTTTTTTCGCTTTGTCTTGCCCAATAACATAATCATCTAAGTGAGTACGTAATTCATGAGGTGTTGGTAATTTTTCATCATCACGCTTCGGCGAAATCTCTTTGATTTCTTCACGAATAATGTCATTACATAATTCTACACACTCATCACATACATATACCGATGGGCCAGCAATCAGCTTTCTGACTTCATGTTGACTTTTTCCGCAAAAAGAGCAGTACAGCAATTTTGTGCTGTCACCGTTATTTTTGTTATCGCCCATTATTTTACCTCTGGTTGCAGCCTAGACCTGTGTCTGAGCTCTGCTTGTCGATATACTTTTGAACGCTGTATACCTGAGTTATTCTGTCAATTACATTAAGAATAACTCAGTCACAGCAAAAAATCAGCTTGTATTAGCTACGAGTTGTAATTACTGAATCCACTAAACCGTATTCTTCAGCTTGTTTCGCGCTCATAAAGTTATCACGATCGGTATCACGCTCAATGACTTCTAATGGCTGACCAGTATGCTCAGCTAGAATTTCGTTTAATTTATTCTTAATACCTAAGATTTCTTGAGCATGAATAGCAATATCTGATGCCTGACCTTGGAAACCACCTAATGGTTGATGAATCATCACGCGGGCGTTAGGTAAACAATGACGCTTACCTTTTGCTCCACCAGCCAATAAAAACGCCCCCATACTACAAGCTTGGCCCATACATACGGTACTGACGTTTGGCTTGATAAATTGCATGGTGTCATAAATTGCCATACCGGCTGTAACAGACCCCCCTGGCGAATTTATGTATAAGTAAATATCTTTGTCTGGACTTTCTGATTCTAAGAACAACAATTGAGCCACAATTAAATTAGCCATGTGTTCTTCTACTTGTCCAACTAAAAAGATGACACGCTCTTTTAATAGACGAGAGTAGATGTCATAAGAACGTTCACCTTTAGCTGTTTGTTCAACAACCATAGGTACAAGAGCATTGAGTACAGATTCTGGCGCTTTATGCATTATTCACTTCCCTAAAATAAAAATGGCTCGTATGAAATCTCATACGAGCCATTATAAATGGCGAACGGCTTATTAAGTCAAGCGATGGTTACGCGCGACCGGTAGCCTTGTTCATAAATTCTTCAAATTCGACTGCTTTCTCAGTCACTTTTGCAGATTTTAGTAGTTCTTCAACGGCTTGTTCTTCTAAAGCAACGTTACGCATGTTTTGCATAAGTTCTTTGTTGCCGTTGTAGTAAGCAACAACTTCAGCTGGATCTTCATAAGCAGAAGCCATAGATTCGATTAACGCATTCACGCGATCATCTTCAGCTTTTAATTCGTTAGTTTTGATTACTTCACCTAGAAGTAAACCAATTTTCACACGACGTTCAGCTTGTTCAGTGAATAAGTCAGCTGGAAGCTCAGGCATGTTTTTAGCGTCGCCACCAAAACGTTGCATAGCTTGTTGACGAAGTACATTTACTTCACCGTCAACTAATGCCGCAGGAATAGTGATTTCGTTAGCAGCTAATAAACCAGTAATCACTTGCTCTTTAACATTCGCTTTAAGCGCTTGTTCAAGTTCACGAGTCATGTTTTTACGGATTTCAGCTTTAAGCGCGTCTAAACCACCTTCAGCAATGCCGAATAAAGAAGCAAACTCATCGTTAACTTCTGGTAGGTTAGCTGCTTGAACTTCAGTTAAGGTGATAACGAACTTAGCCGCTTTACCTTTTAAGTTCTCAGCGTGGTAGTCTTCAGGGAAAGACACTTCAATTTCAAATTCTTCACCGGCTTTATGACCGATAACACCGGTTTCAAAACCAGGGATCATACGGTTACTACCAAGTTGAAGTTCGAAATCGTCAGCTTTGCCACCTTCAAACTCTTCGCCATCTACGCTACCAATAAAGTTCATTTTAACTTTATCGCCATCAGCTGCTTCACGCTCAACTGCTTCAAAAGTAGCATGCTGTTTGCGTAAAGTTTCGATCATCGCGTCAACATCTGAATCATTGACTTCAGCAGTTGGCTTTTCAACTTCAATAGCGTCTAAACCTTGAAGCTCAACTTCAGGATAAACTTCAAAAGTTGCTACGAATTCAAAAGTGTCACCTTCAACTGCACCTGGAGCAAATACTGGCGCACCTGCTGGGTTTAGTTTTTCAGCCACGATTGCTTCAATGAAGTTACGTTGCATGATTTCGCCAGTCACATCTTGACGAATTGCCGCACCGTAGCGTTTTTCAATCACTGAAGTCGGTACTTTACCAGGACGGAAGCCAGGAATACGAGCACGCTTGGCTTCACGTAATAAGTTGTCTTTTACCACTTTTTCAATCTGTTCAGCAGGAACAGAAATGGTCAGGCGACGTTCTAAGCCTTGAGTTGTTTCAACAGAAACTTGCATTGTTTTACCTCGAAATATGTCTAACTTCCTTTGTAATAGTCGAAAGCTCAACTATTAAACATTCGTTTCTTGAATACCCATTCAGTTGAGAATAAATATTCGATTCTTGAATATGGGTTTGACTACTTGCCCGAACACAGCGAGTTTAATGATACTGAAGACGCTGATGGCACAGATAGCACATAATTGATATTTATCAAGACGCGACATTATAGCCACCGTTTTTTGCTTAGTCGAGCATCAATAGCCGCTTTTAGGGCATAAAAAAAGCGACCAATGGTCGCTTTTTTTACAATTGAACGATAAGTGTTCAATATTTCCTCAGGATAGCAACTATGTATTTTAGTTGTACCTGGAATAATGGGGTGACTGATGGGGCTCGAACCCACGACAACCGGAATCACAATCCGGGACTCTACCAACTGAGCTACAATCACCATAATATGGTACGCCCGGCAGGATTCGAACCTGCGACCATCCGCTTAGAAGGCGGATGCTCTATCCAACTGAGCTACGGGCGCATAGTACAGCTTCTACTGTATCCTGTCTGGCTGAATAAGTCAGAAACTTATTCTATTATCTGCTCATCATACTAACAAGCAAATAATGAAATTGGTCGGTGATAGAGGATTCGAACCTCTGACCCTCTGCTCCCAAAGCAGATGCGCTACCGGGCTGCGCTAATCACCGAAAATCTTGCCTAGTATTTTGAGCTTAACTTAAAAGAGGGTAAACCCTCTGTTCCACTCTTTCAAAGAGCCGTGATGCGCTACCGGGCTGCGCTAATCACCGAATGTTCTATTAAGCTTGTCTACAATCATTGCTGAACGACTCACTCGAGAACGGAGCGCATCTTAGCGAGTCACTTTGCTATCGTCAACGATTTTTTTTAGCAATTTGTTTATATGCTGGTTTAAGCAGCAAAAAAGGTGATTAGCATCATAGTGCGAATAGTTTATTCACACTATTTTAATAGTCTAGCAAATGACACATTTCTATACGCCTGTTAGAATAGCGTCCGATTTATGATCCCCGCGAAATTTAAAGGAACCTCAACAGCCATGTCTGCTCAAATCATTGACGGTAAAGCAATCGCACAATCTATTCGCAGTACCTTGAAACAAAAAGTCGCCGCTAGGAAAGAAGCCGGTCTTCGTGTTCCAGGGCTTGCAGTGATCCTCGTAGGCTGTGATGCCGCATCACAAGTTTATGTCGGCAGTAAAAGAAAAGCGTGTGAAGAAGTTGGCTTTGAATCGCAATCTTTTGATCTAGATGCATCTACCTCTGAAGCTGACTTATTAGCATTAATTGATAAATGTAATGCTGATACAGCCATTGATGGCATTTTGGTTCAATTACCATTACCGGCTCATATTGATGACTCAAAAGTGATTGAGCGCATACGTCCAGATAAAGATGTCGATGGTTTCCACCCTTATAATGTAGGACGTCTAGCTCAACGTATTCCAGTATTACGTTCTTGTACGCCTATGGGGGTTATGACCCTGATCAAATCAACCGGCATTGATACCTATGGTTTAGATGCGACGGTTGTTGGTGCGTCAAATATTGTTGGTCGCCCGATGACATTAGAGTTATTACTCGCGGGCTGCACAACGACCACTTGTCATCGCTTCACAAAAAACCTTGAGCAAAAAGTGCGCCAAGCGGATTTAGTCGTTGTTGCAGTAGGTAAACCCGGTTTTATTCCTGGAGATTGGATTAAACCTGGTGCAATAGTAATTGATGTGGGCATTAATCGTTTAGATGACGGTAAATTAGTGGGTGATGTACAATATGAAGTGGCAGAGCAAAATGCCGCCTTTATTACCCCAGTACCTGGTGGTGTAGGCCCGATGACAATTGCTAGTCTTCTAGAAAATACCTTGTATGCATGCGAAGAGTACCATAGTTAATTACTTCACCATGATTTACGAGCCCAAAAAAGCCTGCATTTATGCAGGCTTTTTTGTACAGAGGGTAATTATTTTTTACGCCAAGTTGTACCGCTAGGGCCATCTTCTAAAATTACACCTAACTCGTTTAATCTATCACGTGCAACGTCAGCAGCAGGCCAATCTTTTTCAACTCTAGCGCGGTTACGCTCAACAATTAGCGCTTCAATTTCAGCAACTTCGTCGTCACTCCCCTGCCCTTTAAAGAAAGCTTCTGGCGTTTGACATGCTAAACCTAAGACGTCAGTTAATTGTTTTAAGCTTACGCCTAACGCCGAAGCTGCAGTCATATCTGTTAACTTAAGACGGTTAATCTCACGTACCATATCAAACAATACTGAATAAGCTTCTGGAGTATTAAAGTCATCATCCATTGCCAGCTTAAATTTAGCGACGTATTCGTCAGCATTGGCAGGCGCAACCGTTAAATCAAGATCTTTAAACGCAGTATATAAACGTTCAAGTGCTGCACGAGCTTGCTTTAAGTTATCTTCAGAATAATTTAACTGACTGCGGTAATGACCAGATAACAAGAAATAGCGCACAGTTTCAGGATCATAATGCTCAAGCACATCACGAATAGTGAAGAAGTTACCTAATGACTTAGACATCTTTTCACGATCAACCATCACCATACCAGAATGCATCCAGTAGTTTACATAAGGCGTATCATGGGCACAGCATGATTGAGCAATTTCATTTTCATGGTGTGGGAACTGTAAATCTGAACCACCCCCATGAATGTCAAAATGCACACCCAAATGTTTGCTGTTCATTGCAGAGCATTCAATATGCCATCCTGGGCGACCTGGCCCCCAAGGAGATTCCCACGTAGGCTCACCTGGTTTAGACATTTTCCATAACACAAAATCCATTGGGTTTTGCTTGTTATGGTCAACTTCAACACGGGCACCCGCCTGTAGTTGATCTAAATTTTGTCCAGATAAACGCCCATACTCTTTGTAAGAAGCCACACTAAACAATACATCACCGTCAGGGGCAACATAAGCATGACCACGGTCTAATAAACGTTGCACCATATCAATGATTTCTGGCATATGTAACGTTGCTTTAGGCTCAAAGTCAGGACGAACCATATTTAGCGCGTCAAAGTCTTTATGCATTTCAGCCGTTAAACGCTCTGTTAATGCTTCACACGACTCATTATTTTCATTAGCGCGTTTGATAATTTTATCGTCAACATCGGTAATATTACGTTGAAAATTAACGTCATAACCGATGTAACGTAAATAGCGGACTATCATGTCAAAAGAAACAAAAGTACGACCATGACCGATGTGACATAAGTCATAAATAGTAACGCCACAAACATACATTCCAATTTTACCTGGATTGATGGGTTTAAATTCTTGTTTTTCACGGCTAATACTGTTGTAGATCTTTAACATCGAGGTTCTCTTGTATACACGTTTAGTAGAAATAATATTGCTGCTGAGTCTACCATGATGTACATAGTTTTGAACACCGCACTTTATGAGTCATGCAAGATAAGTTAGAATCGCGCCACTAATTTCATATAAGTGAGATCTTATGATTACTTTACATACCAATTTTGGCGATATTTCTTTGCAACTCGATGCAGAAAAAGCACCTATTACTGCAGCAAACTTTATGAAGTATGTTGAAGAAGGATTCTACGACGGTACCATTTTTCACCGTGTTATTGATGGATTCATGATCCAAGGTGGTGGTTTTACTGAAAGCATGGATCAAAAACGTGGTAACGCCGCGATTCAAAATGAAGCCAGCAACGGATTATCAAACCGTAAAGGCACTATCGCTATGGCGCGCACATCTGACCCACATTCAGCAACAGCTCAGTTCTTTATCAATATTAATGACAACACCTTCTTAGACTTTAAGTCAGAAACAAGCCAAGGCTGGGGTTACTGTGTATTCGGTGAAGTTGTTGAAGGCATGGATATCGTTGAAAAAATTAAAGGCGTCGCTACTGGTAACCATGGTATGCATCAAGACGTACCTTTAGAAGCAGTCGTTATTCAAAGCGTTACAGTTAAATAATTAATGCGTACCGCCTTTGTGGGGGATTTGCACTTAAGTGCAGATCGCCCCGATATCACCCAAGCATTTTTACACTTTCTCAAGCACGGATTAGATAATGTTGAGTGCCTATACATTATTGGAGATTTGTTTGAGGTGTGGATGGGTGATGATATTGCCGAACCTTTCTCAAAAGAAATTGCCTCTGCCATTAAGCAAGTATCATTAACCATTCCTGTTTATTTTATCCAAGGTAATCGAGATTTTTTAGTAGGTAAAGCCTATTGTCAGCAAGCTGGAATGGTCTTGCTTCCTGATACCTATCAATCCAATTTATATGGTACTCAAACCGTTATTTTACATGGTGACAGCCTGTGTACTTTAGACGTTAGCTACCAACGATTCAGACGCTTTAGAAGCATTGGCATAGTACGATGGATATATGCGCACTTACCTCGACAAACACGGTTAAATATTGCAGCTAAAATTCGTAAGAAAAGCCAGCAAAGTAATCAACAAAAGCACTATCAAATCATGGACGTCGAACTTAGCGCAGTAGACAAGCTGTTACAACAAACAGGCTGCCAGCGTATGATTCACGGTCACACTCATCGACCTGCTATTCATGAGTTAAGCAATAATAAACAGCGTGTTGTAGTTGGTGACTGGTATACTCATGGCAGTGTGCTATATGTAAATAGTCAGGGTTGTGAACTGATTCAACTGCCTTTTAAAGATCAACAAACAGATCCCCGATAAAAGAACTCGGGGATGACGCATTTAAGTTCAATCCATTCCCCATAGGCATGAGCTTTAAAAACTCACTCCAAGAATCTCCATAACTACGTTGTTCTGATGAGACACATATTTAAGTTGTTCCAATAATGCCTATATAACACGTCATTCCGGCAATGCTTGTGAGCCGGAACCTGTAGTTAATCAAACCACTCTTTAAAAGCCACGGTTTAAATAAAGGATCAAGCCACTGGCGAACCACTGTGAAAACAAAAAGCTTCATCATCCGATAAAATCAACTCAGCTTCTTGCACTTTAAAATAGGCAATGCGTTCGCTAATATCTTCACCAGCAACATCTCGTGCCAATGATAAATAATCTTGATAATGCCTAGCCTCAGAACGAAGCAACGAAACATAAAATCGATTTAATTCATCATCTAAATGGGGCGCTAACTTGGCAAAGCGCTCACAGGAACGCGCCTCAATAAATGCGCCAATAATCAATTTGTCTACCATAGTGGCGGGTTCAAAGGTTCTTACATGGCTCATTAACCCCTTGGCATATCGTCCTGCACGCATATTGCGATATTCGATATTTCTAGCAGACATAATTTGCAGTACTTGCTCAAAATGATGAAACTCTTCTTTAATTAAGCGCACCATTTTAATCATTAAGTCTTCACTAATGGCTAGCTTTTCGCTTGGTACAAGGTCCGCGGTAATGTCATTTTTCTTAACATCACGCTGTAAAAACTGGTTAATATTACGATCTTTGTTATAAACAAAATCCTCATAGGGCTTTGCCCAAGCTAACAAGATATGTGAACTTTGCTTATCAATCGCATACTTGCGAATCATAAACATTGCCGTTTGAGCAGCTTTTAGCTCACAGTTACAATGATCAATTAATAATTCAGTTAATTGCTCTGGCTTTTTAGCTCGTTCAATCCAAGCATCGGGTGTTTCACATCCTAAAAAGTCATAAATTGGGGCTAAAAGTTGTTGCATTAATTACTCATTCATCCGAATTCAATATCGCTATGATACCTTTCAAGCAACCTTTTCTGAAGCCAATTGCGTATTACAACTTGACGAAACGCATTTTATGTTTAATAAATAGACTAAGCGCGGTTTAATTTTTGCGCTAAAGCAATCACCTTAAGTGGATAGACTTCAAATTGGGAATGAAGTCATTACTTAGCAATTTACTAGTCAATTTTGATAGTGCTAAGTATGTGTTGGGCTGATTAAGGCGATTGAAAAGAGCTGAAGTCAGTTCGTCTGTAGTTTGGCGAGCTTGTAGTTATGTGCTAAACAAGGATAACAATAATGATTCTAAATCACTTAATGGGTCTATACACTCACCCAAAACAAGAGTGGGAAACAATTGAAAAAAATCACGAAGCGCTAAAAAGCAGTTTAAGTCATGTGTTACTAATCGCCTTAATTCCGGCAATTTGCTCCTATTTCGCCACCGCACACATTGGATGGAATCCCGGTGCTGGTGAGCCTCTATTCCTAACAAGTCAAAGTGCTATGTTTATGTCTATTGGCATGTATTTTGGTTTAATTGGTGGTGTACTTGCCTTAGCATATCTCGCATTTTGGATGGGTAAGACTTTCGATGCGAACCCAACTTACACTCAAGCACTTGAACTTGCTGCATATACTGCAACACCTTTATTTATGGTAGGTTTTGCGGCTCTTTATCCGGTTTTGTGGTTTATTATGATGGTCGGCTTGGTTGGTTTAGCCTACTCTGTATATCTGCTCTATGCGGGTGTACCAATTATTATGAACATTCCTGAAGAAAAAGGCTTTATTTATGCTAGCTCAGTGGTCACCGCAGGGTTAGTTTTATTAGTCGCCCTTATGGCATCAAGTGTCATTTTATGGAGTTTAGGCTTTGGTCCTATGATGCAGTAACGATGCAATAACGGCAAATTGAGTCATCAAATTCCCATTAAAAAACCAGTCTCACGACTGGTTTTTTTAGGTTCATATTAAGTCTATAGGGTTACTTATACTTACGCATTACTAAAGTTGCGTTAGTACCACCAAACCCAAAACTGTTACTCATAATGGTATTCAGTTCGGTTTCACGAAGCTCGCGTACAACCGGAATATCTTTAGCTTGCTCATCAATATTTTCAATGTTGATGCTTGGTGCAATAAAGCTGTTTTCCATCATTAACAAGCTATAAATCGCTTCATGAACACCTGCAGCACCTAAAGCATGACCCGTTAATGACTTAGTTGACGCAACAGGTGGAATATTATCAGTAAACACGGTGCGTAATGCTTCAAGTTCACGCACATCACCAACCGGAGTAGATGTACCGTGTGAGTTAACATAATCAATTGGAGTATCAACATCGGCAAGTGCCATTTGCATACAACGCACAGCACCTTCACCAGATGGCGCAACCATATCATACCCGTCAGATGAAGCACCGTAGCCTATCACTTCTGCATAAATTTTAGCGCCACGAGCCAAAGCATGCTCTAGCTCTTCAACAACAACGATACCGCCGCCGCCTGAAATCACAAAACCATCACGGTCTGCATCATAAGTACGTGACGCTTTAGTTGGGTTATCATTATATTTAGTAGATAACGCACCCATCGCATCAAAGCCCATGGTAAGTGTCCAATCAACCTCTTCTGAACCACCAGCAAATACCATATCTTGCTTACCCATTTGAATAAGCTCAACAGCATGGCCAATACAATGAGCCGAGGTTGCACAAGCTGAGCTGATTGAATAGTTAACACCTTTGATTTTGAACGGCGTTGCTAAACAAGCACTAGCTGTACTAGACATAATACGAGGGACAATATAAGGACCAACACGTTTCACGCCTTTTGCACGTAATGTATCAGCGGCTTGAACTTGGTTTGATGACGATGCACCACCAGTGCCAACAACAATACCCACACGGTGATCTGAATACTGCTCTTCTGTTAAATTTGCATCAGCAATAGCTTCGTTCATTGCTATATAAGCATAAGCGGCTGCATCGCCCATAAAACGTAATGCTTTACGATCAATGTGGTCAGCTGGGTTAATTTTAATATCCCCCCAAACATGACTGCGCAGTTGCATTTCTTCAAACTGATCTGAATGGGTAATACCACTACGACCCGCTTTTAGAGAATCAGTTACTTCTTGCTTGTTATTACCGATACTTGAAACTACACCTAGACCGGTGATCACGACTCTTTTCATTATATTGATATCCATTTGGTAGATGTCGGCACTTAATTGCGGCCAATAATATCTGTTTTAGCGCTTTTAAGTGGTCAGCTTTCCATAAACACAGGTAAAATAATGCCAATTATTCCTGTATGAGTAAAATATTTTGAGTAAAAGCACCAATTTATTTAGCTTAAATCACTATAAACAACATTTAGTGACCTTAACTGAAACAACGTCACTAACCGAAATCGTCATCCACATAGGTCAAATTGGCTTAACTTCTGTGAATGATGTTCTAGTGGTCGTTGACGCTTTTACTCAAGCAAAACAACTTTCAGATAAATCAGAATCATTGCGGTTACATCTCAGCTTATTCAATCCAACAACCACAGCCGTTGAGTTAGAAGACTACGCTTCTGCGTTGATAAAAATCTTAAGTCAGTTTAACAACGAGATTATTATCGCACCTATAATCGGCTGCCAACGGGTTCATATTCAACAGGACATTGTTATCGACTTTTATTTGGGTAATATGCACTCGCTATTAAAAAGTGCTAGCAATATAAGCCAAATGATTCGACATTGGTTTGCATGCTCAAATACGTTAACGCCAAGCCAATCAGATCACATTTATCAGCAGGATTTACTTTGGCAACTCGGCCGACTAAGCAGCAATAATGCTCAATTCAGTTTTTACGATAAGCCTTTAGATACCAAAAATAACCAGCTGACCAAGGCTATAAAGCAGCTTGAATATACCGGTTTTTTGGTTGCAGATTTTTGCAGTGAATCTTTAAATGACGCCATTGCCTTAGATGAACGCAATGCCTTAAGGCAGCAATTACAACACGAATTCGCCTACCAAGGTCCGTTAAGCATCGATGTTAAACAACAAGCTCAGCACCCTAAATCAATTGGCATTATTGGTGGAGGTATCGCTAGCGCTTGTTTGGCGTTATCGTTAATTGAGCGTGGTCAACATGTTGTTTTGTATTGTAAAGACAATGCAATTGCTGACGGTGCATCGGGAAACAAACAAGGGGCTATATATCCTTTACTCACTCCTGAAAATGGCCCGTTAAGCCAGTTTTTTCAACATGCTTTTTTATATAGTCGTCAACGTGTTAATCATTTAATTAACCTCGGACATAATATTAGCCATGATTTTTGTGGCGTACTCCAAACAGGCTTTGATGACAAAACCACTACTAGGCTTAATAAAATTATTAATGGCCAACAGTGGCCTAGAAATATTGCTTATGCTGTTGATGCAAAAGCGGCAAGTAAACTTGCTGGAGTTGAGATTAATACTGCTGCTTTTTACTATCCTGCAGGAGGTTGGATTTGCCCTTATGAGTTTGCCAATGCTTGCTTAGCACAGGCAAAAGCATCGGGTAACATTGAAATTAGAATGAATTGTAAAATTGATGCTATTCAATCTAACGCCGACCAGTGGCAGCTATATTCAGCGAGTTTATCTAACGATAATCAAGCTAAATTAGTTGGCCAACATGCAAAATTAGTCGTCGCAAACGGAGCCCAGCTAACGGAATTCGAACAAACCACCAGCATTCCACTCAGTGGTTTTAGAGGTCAAGTGAGTCATGTACCCTCTCAAGGTGAACTCAGCCAATTAAAAACGGTAATTTGTGCTAATGGTTACTTAACCCCTGCTAATAATGGACAACATTGTGTTGGGGCAAGTTATATTAAAAATCCGCAAAACCTCGATTTTAGCCTTGAAGAACAACATCAAAACAGTCTAAAAATGCGCCAAAGCTTCCCTAATAGTCAATGGCCAGACGATATCGACACCAGTCATAACGAGGCAAGAGTCGGTATTAGAATGGTCAGTCGAGATCATTTTCCTGTTATGGGCATTTGCCCAGATATGGCAGAAATAAATCATCGCTACCAGCAACAGCTTGAAAGTAAAGACAAACCTAGTTTATGGCAAAGCTACTGGCAACAGACTCCTGCACCCATTCACCAAGGGTTATTTGTATTAGGGGGGTTTGGTTCCCGCGGGCTAAGTTCAGCGCCAATAGTGGCCGAAAGCTTAGCAGCGCAAATGTGCGGTGAAATATTACCCATAAGCTTACTCACCCAAACATTATTGAGCCCTAATAGAATGTGGATGCGCAAACTCTTAAAAGGTAAAGCAATCTAATGTTATTAATTGGCTCAAGTCTTTTTTAAAAGCCCATTATAAAAAGTCCTTTATAAAAAGACTGCTATAAAAAATGACCACATAAAAAATCGGCCTGATAATTCAGGCCGATTTCATATCAATACTTTTAGTGTTCTATGACTTAGTGCTTCATTAAAGCATGCAAGCAACAGGTTACATTTTAATCAAAGTACGCTGCTTAGCGCTCCAATCTAAATGATACTTCTCACCTGCTGGCTTATCGGTACGTTCAAAAGTATGTGCACCAAAAAAGTCTCGTTGACCTTGTAATAAATTAGCCGGTAGGGTTTCACAACGATAGCTGTCGTAATAAGCAATAGCTGAACCAATACAAGGTGCAGGAATGCCTTGCATAACTGAGGCCGCCACTGTTTTACGCCAGTTTTGTTGCTTCGCCGCCAAAGACTCACTAAAACTCTCAGCTAATAGTAAATTTTCAAGACTAGCATTTTGCTCATAGGCCTGAGTAATTGATTGCAAGAACGTCGCACGAATAATACAGCCTGCACGCCAAATTTTTGCAATTTCAGCAAAGTTTAATGACCAGTTTTGCTCTTTAGCTTCCATCGCCATTAATTGGAAACCTTGGGCATAACAACATACTTTGGCGCAATATAAGGCATCTTCTAATGCGTCAATAAACTCATTTTGTTCTGTTTGGCTCAAACACTGTTTTTCTGGCCCCACTAAGGTTTTACTGAGTGTCACACGTAATGGCTTTTGGGTGCTAATGGCACGAGCATAAACCGCTTCAGCAATGGTCGGGGCTGGACAACCAATTTGCAAACTACTCACCGCTGTCCATAAACCAGTACCTTTTTGGCCTGCTTTATCAAGAATAAGTTCAACTAATGGCTTGCCTGTTTCAGGGTCTTGTTGCTGTAAAACTTCAGCACTAATGCCCATTAAGTAACTGTTTAAGCTGCCTTGATTCCAACGCTTAAATATTTCGCCGATATCATATGTAGATAAGCCTAAACCTTCATGAAGCAATTGATAAGCTTCACAAATTAACTGCATATCAGCATATTCAATGCCGTTATGCACCATTTTTACATAATGGCCTGAGCCCGCAGGGCCAATATAAGTCGTACAAGGTTCACCTTCGGTGACAGGGTTACCCGGTTCAAAACGCTCAATGGGTAATCCTGTTGCGCTATCAACTTTAGCTGCAATAGCTTTCCAAATTGGCGCAACATATTTCCACGCAGATTCATCACCACTTGGCATTAATGAAGGGCCAAAACGGGCCCCCACTTCACCACCAGAAACAGCTGAGCTAAAGAATTTGAATTTACCTTTATAATGCGCTTCGCGTTTAACCGTATCAGTCCATAAACTGTTGCCGGTATCAATCACAATATCTTCGCTAGAAATGCCACTTTCAATTAAGGTATTGCAAATCCCGTCAACAATTTTGCCAGCAGGAACTGAAAGCACAATCACTTTTGGCGAAACCAACTTATCAAGCATTTCTGAAAGATTATTACAGGCTACCATTCGGGGAGCTAAGCCTTCTTTTCTTTCATGATGTTCTTGCTCAAGAGCCGCATTGATTTTTGCAGTGTCGACATCAAATGCGGCGACATGATAGCCATTATCGGCAATGTTTAAAGCTAGATTTTTGCCCATAACGCCAAGACCGATAACGCCGACGTCAGACAATTTAGTGTGGTGAGTCATTAGATTTATTTTCCACAAGGTCACAGAGATTTATCGCGTTTCGCGAACCCATATGGACAGATATTATAGCGATTTTTGTAACTAAATTACCAGTCACATTGTTAATTCATTGCTATATACATAACCTAATGATGAATTTAAAAGCCTAATTTACTGTTTTAGAGGTAATAAAAAGCTGCTATCTACAAGCAGCTTGCTCAATTAATAACCCGACGATTTAATTAATCACTAATTTGTTTAGCTAACGAATCTGCATAACCCATTCGAGTTAAGGTATTTCTTACAATATCCAGGGTCTGAGGATCTTCGATAGTAGCAGGAACAGTAAACTCTTGATTATCAGCAATTTTACGCATGGTTGCCCGTAATATTTTACCTGAGCGAGTTTTAGGTAACTTAGGTACTGCACTCACTAATCTAAATGAGGCTACGGGGCCAATTTCTTGTCTAACTAAGGAGAGTAACTGATTGTGTAACTCATCGTCAGATAAATTCACCCCGTTTTTCAACACCACCATACCCAGTGGCACCTGCCCTTTTAGTTTATCTTGCACTCCAATAACCGCGGCTTCAGCCACAGCGGAGTGTTGACATAACACTTCTTCAAATCGCCCTGTAGATAATCGATGACCGGCCACATTAATAATATCGTCAATGCGGCTCATAATATAAAGGTAACCATCTTCGTCTAAATAGCCTGCATCTCCAGTGAGATAGTAGCCTGGATACATGGATAAATAACTATCAACATAACGCTGATCATTTTGCCAAAGCGTGGTTAATGTTCCTGGCGGCAATGGTTGTTTGATCACCACGTTACCACTTTCGTTGGCGCCGACTTTCTCTCCCATAGCATCAAGTACTTCCACTTGATAACCCGGTACTGCACGAGCCGGTGATCCAGGTTTCACCTCAATAGGGTCAACTCCCATTAAATTAGCGGCAACTGGCCACCCCGTCTCGGTTTGCCACCAATGATCAATTACCGGCTTACCTAACATTGACTGACTCCAGTTCAAGGTGTCAGGGTCACACCTTTCTCCGGCTAAAAACATTTGCTTTAAACAAGATAAATCGAATGATTTCAATAGTGCCCCTTCGGGGTCTTCACGTTTAATAGCTCTAATCGCAGTAGGTGCAGTAAAAAAACTTTTTACACTTTGTTGTTGAATGATACGCCAAAACGCACCTGCATCAGGTGTACCAATGGGCTTGCCTTCATACATAATGGTTGTCGCCCCCACTAATAAGGGGCCATAAACTATATAAGAGTGACCCACAACCCAGCCCACATCAGAAGCTGCCCAAAATACTTCGCCTTCGCCAACATCGTAAATATTTTTCATTGACCAACAAAGTGCCACGGCATGACCGCCATTATCTCGCACCACCCCTTTAGGTTGGCCAGTTGTACCAGAGGTATAAAGTACATACAAAGGATCTGTGGCATTAAGTGGTAGGCAGTCAGCATTAGCGGCATCTTTCAAACTAAACTGCCAATCAGCATCTCGAGGTGAGTGCAATGTTGCTTGATATTGTGGTCGCCCTAAAATCAAACAATGCTCAACCTGATGAGTAGCCTGTTCAAGGGCTTCATCCAATAAGGGTTTATACGGAACAACACCAGAGGGCTCGATACCGCAAGATGCTGACAAGACCAATTTTGGCTTAGCATCATTAATCCGCGTGGCAAGCTCATTGGCGGCAAACCCACCAAACACCACAGAATGAATAGCCCCAATTCGCGCACAAGCTAACATAGCGAAAGCCGTCTCAGGGATCATCGGCATATATATCACCACCCTGTCGCCTTTTTGAATCCCCTTACTTAGCATGTAGCCTGCCAAACGACTGACCTGAGCTAACAATTCATTATAAGTAATAGTGTACTGGTTTTGAGTGACAGGACTGATGTAATTGATAGCAACCTGTTCCCCTCGCCCAGCGTGAACATGTCGGTCTACCGCATTAAAACAGGTATTCATTTTGCCATCGACGAACCAACGATAAAAAGGTGGCTTAGATTCATCTAAAATGCAGTTCGGTTCAGTGTCCCACGAAATCAATCTTGCAGCTTGTTGCCAAAATGAACGTGGATCGGCAATCGACTGTTCATGCAATGACTTTCCTACATCAGTCATAATGGTTCTCCTTTTGCTTTCTCAGTCTGATTATGAACAGAATTCAAGCAAATCAACTATTAGACCAAGGGCTAAGTCCTTATAATAGACTGGGTTTTAAAAATTCTTTCTTTGAATTCCTCAGGATATCCTATAAAAAATAAACTTTAAAATTCATCAATATAACCAACAAAGTTAACAAAGGTGGCAATACAGATTAACAGTTGAGAAATAGTTTATTCACCTCAAACTTTACCTTTACGTAAACTTCATATATCTTTCACCAAAAGAAACTACAACGGTGAGATGATGAACACGACTGTCAGCACTCAAAATACATATTCAATCAGCGATTTATCAAAAGAATTTGATATTACAACTCGCAGTATTCGCTTCTATGAAGATCAAGGGCTAATTAAGCCAAAACGTCGTGGTCAAACGCGTATATACAGTATTAAAGACCGTGTCAGATTAAAGCTGATTCTTCGCGGTAAACGCCTAGGGTTTTCATTAGCCGAAACGCGTCGTTTATTCGAATTATACGATGCAGACAAATCAAGCACTTCTCAGCTCAACACTATGTTGCAATTAGTCAGCGACAAAAAAGCCGCTTTGCAACAACAAATGGACGACATAAAAGTTGTATTAATGGAGCTTAACTCTGCCGAACAGCAATGTAAGGCCGCATTAGAATTAGATAAATAACCTGTTTAAACAATAGGGCTTAAGCTCAATCTTAAGCCTGATAATAACAATACAAAAAATAATAAAGTTAACTAGCCTTAGCCGCTAATAAAAACGTTAACACAATAATAATTAAAACTATTTTAAAGACATGCCAATGGCTCCAAAACGCAAAATAGCGTGGAGTTTAAAACAACAATTCAACAGGACACAAACCATGAGCGATCTATATAGCAGCCTTAACTTCGGCTTAGGTGAAGACATCGATATGTTACGCGACGCAGTTCGTAGCTTTGCCAGCAACGAAATTGCCCCCATAGCCGCCCAAGTAGACCATGACAATGAGTTTCCAAATCATATGTGGCCACAGCTGGGCGAAATGGGGTTATTAGGTGTCACTGTGCCAGAAGAGTTTGGCGGTGCGAACATGGGATATCTGGCTCACGTTATTGCCATGGAAGAAGTTTCTCGTGCATCGGCCTCTATTGGCCTAAGTTATGGCGCTCACTCCAACTTGTGTGTAAATCAAATTAATCGCAATGGAAATGCGCAGCAAAAAGCCAAGTACCTTCCAAAACTGGTTAGTGGTGAGCACATCGGTGCATTAGCAATGAGTGAGCCAAATGCAGGCTCTGACGTAGTTTCAATGAAGCTTCATGCTAAAAAGCAAGGCGACAGATATATCCTAAATGGCAATAAAATGTGGATCACCAATGGTCCAGATGCCCACACTTACGTCATTTATGCCAAAACAGATTTAGACAAAGGCCCTCACGGCATTACCGCCTTTATTGTAGAACGTGGATTTAAAGGTTTTACCCAAGCTCAAAAGCTCGACAAGTTAGGTATGCGTGGCTCTAACACTTGTGAATTAGTGTTTGAAGACTGTGAAGTGCCAGAAGAAAACATTCTTGGCGGCCTGAACAACGGCGTAAAAGTGTTAATGAGTGGCCTAGATTATGAACGAGTCGTATTGTCAGGTGGCCCTCTGGGCATTATGCAAGCCTGTATGGACATCGTTGTTCCTTACGTCCATGAGCGAGTGCAGTTTGGTAAATCGATTGGTGAGTTTCAACTAGTTCAAGGCAAAATTGCCGACATGTACACGGGTATGAATGCGGCAAAATCTTATGTCTACAATGTTGCCCGCTCGTGTGACCGTGGAGAAACAACCCGTAAAGATGCTGCCGGTGCCATTCTTTATAGTGCAGAGTTAGCGACCAAAATGGCGTTAGATGCCATTCAACTTCTTGGTGGTAATGGCTATGTCAACGAATACGCGACAGGCCGTTTATTACGCGATGCCAAACTTTATGAAATTGGCGCAGGCACGTCAGAAATTCGCCGCATGCTAATCGGTCGCGAATTATTTAATGAGTCTAAGTAAGTGGTTACTGCAGCGTTAAGTGATAACTGTGTCCTTAACGCTGAGTGTGGTGGTACAAAACTGATAAATATAATCACCCTATCACCGTAAAACTGAATCTATTTTTGCTCAATCAAGGATATCGATATGACACAACTGAGCAGCAAGATAAATGCCCGAAGTGATGAGTTTAAAGCCAAATATCAAGACATGGCTGCTTTGGTCAATGACCTACAAACCCAATTAGCTAAAATTGAACAAGGCGGTGGTGCTGTAGCCTGCGAACGTCACTTATCAAGAGGTAAGTTGCTTCCCCGTCAACGGGTTGAAAAACTTCTAGATCCCGGTTCGCCATTTTTAGAAATTTCCCAATTTGCCGCATTTAAAGTCTATGACGAAGACGTACCTGCTGCGGGCGTGATTGCCGGTATTGGCCGCGTGAGTGGTGTCGAGTGCATGATTATTGCCAATGATGCCACGGTAAAAGGCGGCACATATTATCCACTGACGGTAAAAAAACATATACGCGCACAAGATATTGCTAAACGTTGCCACTTACCTTGTATCTACCTAGTGGATTCAGGCGGCGCTAACTTACCCCGCCAAGATGAAGTATTTCCAGACCGCGATCATTTTGGACGTATTTTTTACAACCAAGCCCAAATGTCTGCATTAGGTATTCCGCAAATTGCAGTAGTTATGGGTTTATGTACCGCTGGCGGTGCTTATGTTCCGGCTATGGCTGATGAATCTATTATCGTTAAAGAACAAGGCACTATTTTTCTTGCTGGGCCACCATTAGTTAAAGCCGCAACCGGTGAAGAAGTTTCGGCTGAAGAACTAGGCGGCGCAGAGGTGCACACTAAAATATCCGGTGTGGCTGACCACTTAGCTCAAAATGATGAACACGCATTGGAGCTGGCAAAACGTGCTGTATTGCGCCTCAATCACCAAAAGCATATTACCAGTGTGTTACAAGCGGTGAAGCCGCCTAAGTATGACATTCATGAACTGTACGGCATTGTAGGTACTGATTTGAAAAAGCCTTTTGATGTTAAAGAGGTTATTGCACGTATTGTTGATGATTCTGACTTTGACGAGTTTAAAGCTAATTATGGTGCAACCTTAGTATGTGGATTCGCACGTATTCATGGTTACCCTGTGGGAATTGTAGCCAATAATGGCATTTTATTCTCAGAATCAGCCCAAAAAGGCGCTCACTTTATTGAGCTATGTTGCCAACGAAAAATTCCACTGCTGTTCTTACAAAATATTACCGGCTTTATGGTGGGTAAAAAATATGAACATGAAGGTATCGCTAAACACGGTGCCAAAATGGTTACTGCCGTATCTTGTGCCACAGTACCTAAATTCACCGTTATTATTGGTGGGAGTTATGGCGCAGGCAACTACGGCATGTGTGGCCGAGCCTTTGAGCCCACTATGATGTGGATGTGGCCAAACGCGCGTATTTCAGTAATGGGCGGCGAACAAGCTGCAGGTGTATTAGCAACAGTGCGCCGTGATGGGCTTGCGCGTAAAGGCCAACAATGGTCAACCGAAGATGAGCAAGCATTCAAAAAGCCAATTGTTGAGCAGTACGATAAAGAAGGACACCCATACCATGCCAGCGCACGTTTGTGGGATGACGGTATTATTGACCCTGCTCAAACCCGCGATGTTGTTGGCTTAGCGTTATCAGCGGCATTAAATGCCCCTATTGAAGACACCAAATTTGGTGTGTTCCGCATGTAAATTTGGCAAACCAATAGGAGTGATAACAACAATGAACAACCATTATCAATATATTCAATGCCAGATTAACCCCAATGGGGTTGGTGAGTTAATTCTTAATCGTGTAGATAAACACAACGCCTTTGATGAAGTGATGATTTTTGAAATGATCACAGCCATCGAAACTATGGCGAAGTCTAGCGCTTGTAAAATGCTTATTTTGCGAGCTAACGGCAAACATTTTAGTGCAGGGGCTGACCTTAACTGGATGCGCAAACAGGCCAAAATGGACTTTGCACAAAATTTAGCGGATGCCCACGAGCTAGCTAAACTAATGCAGGTATTAGACACCTTCCCCAAACCTACTATTGCGCTAGTAAATGGTGCAGCATTTGGCGGGGCGTTAGGATTAATTTGCTGCTGTGACATTGCCATCGCCAATCCTAAAGCGAGTTTCTGTTTAAGTGAAGTGAAACTAGGGTTAATTCCTGCGGTAATCAGCCCCTATGTTGTACGAGCCATGGGAAATCGCCAAGCACGTCGCTACATGCTAACGGCAGAAAAATTTAGCGCAGATGTGGCGTTGCAACAGCAAGTTATTCATCAAATTGCTGATGATTTAGAGGCCGCAGCACAACCATTTATTGACGCCTTTATCGCTAATAGTCCTCAAGCTTTATCTTGGGTAAAAACACTGGTCAGCCATTTAGAAAGCGGCGTGATTGACGAACAAACACTCGCCTATACCAGCGAACAAATTGCTCAAATTCGTGTAACCAGTGAAGGACAAGAAGGCTTAAATGCCTTTTTCGAAAAACGCTCTCCGGCTTGGCATAATGCCACCGTTGCTCAAGGAGCCAAAAATGATAACTAAACTACTCATTGCCAACCGTGGTGAAATTGCCTGCAGAATTATTAAAACAGCAAAAGCCATGGGAGTGCGCACGGTTGCACTTTATTCAGACGCAGACAAAGACGCCATGCATGTTGCTATGGCAGATGAATCATTTCATTTAGGCGGCAGCGCCCCTGCGGATTCTTATTTAAAAACCGAATTAATTATTGATATAGCCAAACGTGCTGGTGCCGAAGCTATCCACCCTGGATACGGCTTTTTATCTGAAAATGCCGAGTTTTCACGTCAATGTGAATTAAACGGTATTGCCTTTGTGGGCCCGGGCAGCGAAGCCATTGATGCAATGGGCAGTAAAAGTGCCGCCAAAGCCATTATGGCTAAAGCCAATGTGCCTTTAGTGCCGGGCTACCATGGTGATGAGCAAGATGATGACTTTCTTGTTGAACAAGCTAAACAAATCGGTTTTCCGCTATTAATAAAAGCCGCCTATGGTGGCGGCGGTAAAGGTATGCGCATTGTTGAAAGTGCCGCTGAGACGCTTGAAGCGATTCGCTCTGCCCGTCGTGAAGCCACTTCATCTTTTGGTAACGATAAACTGTTAATGGAGCGCTACCTTCGCCAACCTAGACACGTAGAGGTACAGGTTTTTGCAGATAGCCAAGGCAATACCATCTATTTATCTGACCGTGACTGCTCCATTCAACGACGTCATCAAAAAGTGGTTGAAGAAGCCCCTGCCCCAGGTTTAAGTGATGATTTACGTGCCCAAATGGGTAAAGCTGCGGTAGCTGCCGCTAAAGCGATTGATTACGTTGGTGCTGGTACGGTTGAGTTTTTACTTGATACCGACAACAGCTTTTATTTCATGGAAATGAACACCCGTCTACAGGTTGAGCACCCTGTAACTGAAATGGTCACCGGCCAAGACTTAGTTAAATGGCAGTTAATTGTTGCCAGTGGCGGCGAGTTACCTCTCCAACAAGATGAAGTGCGTATTTATGGCCATGCTTTTGAAGTGAGAATTTACGCTGAAGATCCTCAAAATGAGTTTTTACCCGCTAGCGGTAAACTAAACTTTTTACGTGAGCCAGAGCAAAATCGCCATGTGCGCATTGATTCAGGTATTCGTGAAAATGACGTAATTAGTAACTTTTACGACCCAATGATCGCTAAGCTTATCGTTTGGGACGAAACTCGCCCCAGAGCATTACAACGTTTAGTTCATGCTTTAGAGTCATATCAAATCAGTGGTTTAAAACACAATATTGAGTTTTTAGCCAATATTGCAGAGCATCCAATGTTTGCCAAAGCCGATTTTTGTACCGACTTCATTGAACGTTATGGCAACAGCTTAATTGGTGATGCAAGCAGTGAATCAGATACTGCTTTAGCACTGGCCAGCTTGTATCAAGTATTGCTGCGTCAACAACAAGCTAAAGTGAACGCAACTAACAGCCATGACCCTTATTCCCCTTGGGGACAAGTTAGCGGCTTTAGATTAAACAGCGCCAGTATTCATCATGTGGCATTAATTGATGATAAATCTGAACTGCAAAATTTATTGTTAACAGATTTAGGTAATGCATTTCACCTCGGCTTAAATGGTCAAGCACTTAAATTAGCCGGCCACATTAAAGATGATGTGATTTTTGCAGAAATTAATGGCCATAAAAGCAAGGTGCCAGTAAGCCGAAACGAAGATGATTTTACGTTATTTTTACCTAGCGGCAGTTATCCATTTAAAGCAATAGCGGCACAAATAGCAGAAGACACCGTCGACAGTGCTGACAAACTTAAAGCACCAATGAATGGCACAGTCGTGACTCACCTTGTGGAAGTAGGCGATAAAGTCACAGCAGGACAAGGCCTATTAGTAATGGAAGCGATGAAAATGGAATACACCATAGAAGCCCCATTTGACGGTATTGTCAGCGAGTTTTATTTCCAAAGTGGCGAGCTTGTAAGTGATGGCGTACAACTATTACAAGTCGAGCCGTTAACCGAGGATGAAGCATCATGATGCCATCACAAGCTAACATTGTTGAAATGGGGGCTAGAGACGGCTTACAAAATGAAGTAGCCGTCACTACTGATGCTAAATTAACCCTCATTGCAAACTTGGCAGAAGCTGGAATTAAAAAGATTGAAGCAGGCAGTTTTGTGTCACCTAAATGGGTGCCTCAAATGGCCGATTCTGCTGAGCTATTTCGCCAATTACCCCGCCAACAAGGGGTCACTTACAGTGCTTTAACCCCTAATTTAAAAGGGTTTGAAATTGCTCAGTCCGTTGGCGTTGATGAGGTGGCAATATTTGGCTCCGCTTCTGAAAGCTTTAGCCAAAAAAATATTAACTGTTCAATTGAAGAGTCTATAGAGCGCTTTACCCCATTGATGCAAAAGGCAAAACAACAAAACATTCCAGTTAGAGGCTATGTTTCATGTGTGCTGGGTTGTCCTTATGAAGGCCACATAAATGCCAGTGAAGTAGCTAGAGTGTCTGAAATTCTTTACAAAATGGGCTGCTACCAAATCTCGCTTGGCGACACCATAGGTGTTGGCACGCCTTTAGATGCTCGTAAAATGGTTGAACAAGTGGCAAATGTTGTCCCTATTGATCAGATAGCACTGCATTTTCATGACACCTACGGCCAAGCACTTGCAAACATTCAAGCTTGTTTAGCACTGGGGGTGAATACATTTGACTCATCGGTTGCAGGCCTGGGCGGTTGCCCCTATGCAAAAGGGGCATCAGGCAACCTAGCCACTGAAGATTTAGTTTATATGTTACACGGCATGGGCATTGATACAGGCATCGACCTTACCAAGCTTATTGCTGCTGGCAACCAAATAAGCCAGATTATTGGTAGACAAAATAACTCAAAAGTTGCCAATGCATTGAGTTGATGTGTTGGGTTACATTGCTGCATTCGTCAGCCTAACACCTGAGAAATAATAATCACAAAAGGACAGCACAATGGCAGGATTTAACAAAGTAGTCCAAAGCTATGACCAAGCCCTAGCCGGACTCACAGACAATATGACCCTTATGGTTGGCGGTTTTGGTTTATGCGGTATACCAGAAGGCCTTATCAATCATATGGTGACTTTGGGCGTCACAGGTCTAACGGCAATTTCAAACAATGCCGGGGTGGATGACTTCGGATTAGGCTTATTACTAAAACAGCGCCAAATTTCCACCATGATTGCCTCTTATGTGGGTGAAAATGCCACCTTTGAACAGCAAATGTTATCAGGTGAATTAAATGTTATTCTTACGCCTCAAGGCACACTTGCAGAAAAAATACGTGCCGGTGGAGCGGGTATTCCTGCATTTTTCACCGCAACAGGTTATGGCACCCCTATAGCAGAAGGAAAAGAAACCCGCGAAATTAAAGGCCGACACTATGTGTTAGAAGAGTCTTTAACCGCTGATTTTGCATTAATTAGAGCATGGAAAGCCGACACTATGGGAAATTTAGTGTTTCGTAAAACGGCGGCCAACTTTAACCCTATGATGGCCACCGCAGGCAAGATAACCGTTGTTGAAGTCGAAGAAATAGTTCAACCCGGCGAGCTTGACCCGAATCATATTCATACCCCCGGCATTTATGTTGATCGCGTCATTCAAGCAACATTTGAAAAACGCATCGAACAACGTACTGTTAAGTCAGCCAAATAAGGAGAGCAAGGACATGGCATTATCAAGAGAACAACTTGCTCAACGTGTGGCAAAAGAGCTGCAAGACGGCTTTTACGTCAACCTAGGTATTGGTATTCCTACCTTAGTGGCCAACTATATTCCACAGGGCATGCAAGTGATGTTGCAGTCTGAAAACGGTTTATTAGGTATGGGCGAGTTTCCAACTGAAGAAACCCTAGACGCTGACTTAATTAATGCGGGCAAACAAACCGTCACAGCGGTTGATGGCGCATCGTTTTTTTCATCGGCAGAAAGCTTTGCCATGATCCGTGGAGGTCATGTTGATTTAACCGTGCTTGGGGCATTTGAAGTGGATGTGAATGGCTCAATTGCATCGTGGATGATCCCAGGAAAACTCATTAAAGGAATGGGAGGCGCCATGGACTTAGTGGCTGGCGCAGACAACATAATTGTTACCATGATGCACGCTGATAAACACGGTAATTCAAAGCTATTACCGGTTTGTGAGCTGCCCTTAACAGGTTATGGTTGCATAAAACGGGTAATAACCGACCTAGCCTTTTTAGAAATTAAAGACGGTGCTTTCCATTTATTAGAACGCGCGCCGGGTGTCAGTGTTGAAGAAATTATTGCTAAAACTGCGGGTAAATTAGTTGTGCCAGAGCATGTTGAAGAAATGAAGTTTTAAATCGAACTGGCGATAAGAAATTAAGGCACACCATTAACTCAATTATGGTGTGCCTTGTACTTTTTAGGTCATATAACCCTGTCTTGAACTACTTTTTAGAAGTGATATCTCACACCGCCAATAGCTTCTAATTTTACTTTGACATCATCAATTAAATACAACGTCGGTTGAGCTTCAATAAAGAAAGTAAAACGCTCTACTTTTGTATGCGCGCCAAACACAGCACGTGCACCAAGTTTTGTATCATCATGCTTGGTATCGGCAATCTTGCCACCAATACCCCAATAAAAATGAGGATGACCTTCAAAGTTAAACATTTTATCTAAAGTGAATGATAAGTCATCAAAACCAACACCGATTTTATAATCGTGAATTTTAACGTTTAAACCTGAATCGCTACCCACCATAACACCAACTTCAGGGGCGGCTTTTACTGCTGTGCTTACGGTAACTGCAGTGAAAAGAATTGAAGATGTAATAAGAGTCGTGGTTTTCATCAATAACCTTTCTAAATTTTAAAAAGCGTTATCCTAGTGATTTGCGAATAGTTTGTAAACGTGTTGAAGGTTGGATTGAACATTACAGCCTACTTTAGAAAGCTTTACCACATGCAGGAAACACAACAGCAACAGCCAGCAAGCAAATAACAAACATCCAACTAATTTAGCAAAACTTGTATAGTTAACAATAAAGCCCACATCAAAATATGGGCTTTATTAATATTAATCAATAATAAAATTGAATCATTAAAGTTCGACGTTAATCCAAACTAAACGGTGATCAGACGATACTGACTTACCACCGCCACCGTATTGACCAACACGCTCGTCATTCATTAATAAACGACCGTCCTCAAAGCTTGCAGGCCAAAATACACCAGAATCAGTCACATTCAAATCACTTGATGGGATCACATGATCTAAACGTAAACCAGAAGTGCTAGTGATAACATCAGGATATTTCGTTCCCCAATTTTGTTCACGACACTCACCATTAGATAGACACTCAGGGCCACCTAAACTCATTGGGGCATAAACACCATGAGTCGCTAATTGGTTTACATGAGTGCTGTGCATTAAATCTTTAATGGTATCTAAATAGCCGTCACCACTTTCAGGATCAGCATTTAAATCACCTAAAATGACAAATGAAGCATCGTCTTTAATGCCGCCTTTATTACCAGCATCATCATAAATATAGCTACCGTTACCTGAAATATAGTCATCCCAGAATTTAATTTCAGCACGGTTTAACAGCTTATTATTCTCTGTCAATGTGTCGAAAATAGGTGGTGTTGGATGTGACAGCAATAGGTGGATCACTTTATCCCCGCCTTCTGTAGGGATAATAATAGGTGCATCTACGTGGTTTTTAGATGACATCGGTTTTTCAGCCCATGCTTCTTCTGTATACCACTCATCACCGCATGCCATTCCTTCAGGTATAGGATTTTTATCATCATCACAGTTGGTAATGACCGGGTTAGTTTCACCAGGCATATCTTTCCATTTGAAGTTTTGGAAAGTACGAATATTTGCCGTATCAATTGGGTATTGAGAAATTAAGCTGAAAGCATATTGGCCATGGTAAAAACCAAAACCCCATGCATCATCTGGTAAGGCAATTTTACCATCACGATTTAAGTCATGATCGCTTAATAAGCCAGTGTTAGTTGAGAAGTTTTCTACGTAAGCGAATTGAATCGGCTCAAGTAGCTTCACTTCATCAGAGGTGGCACCTAGTGCATTTTGAGGTACAGTAAGATAGTTTAAACGGAAGGCTTGAATACCGGCTAAGTCTTCACCAGTACCATCATTATTAAATTCCGCCATCATCAAAACTGCTGGGCGCTCAGTTTGAATAATAGCTGCAACGTTCTTAATCTGAATAATTTTTTCAGCTACCGATTTTTCTTCTTCGGTTAAACTTTCATCAAACCATTTATCCATTAACACTTGTTGTTCTGCTGGTGTTAACTTCAATTCAGCCACTAGATCTTCATAGTTGAATCTGTCAAAAGAAAGGTTATATACCCCAATTCTCACATCTGTAGTACTTGGTTCAGGATCAATAGGATAATAATTATTGGTTTCGTCGTTACAGCCCGCTAATAACACTACACTTACAGCCATTGCTGCTGCTGTTTTTAACACTTTCATGTAAACCCCTTTATTATGTATAAGTACTTCCTTTTCTTGGAAGTTAAAGGGATTTTATACAGTGTCGCGTCAAAACCTCAAGTTTAAATACACTATGTAATCAACAGGTTAACGCAAACCTCCAATGTTAGTCAGTGGCGCGCTACACGTAAACAAGATGAAGCCAGCTAGTTATCACATTGTTAGCTTGCGTGTCAGGGTTAACCTTATTCTGCCGGCTCAATATTTTGATTTGACTGACAATTTGATTGCCATTTTTGGCTAATAGCAATCAACTGTCCAGTTAACAGGCTCATAGTGTAACCGAGTCCAGCCCCTAATAATAAAGGCGGAATGATGGTACCGATGTCTGCATTCAATGCAAAAGTAATACAGCAACCTATGAATGTTCCAGGAATAAAGGCCAAGCCTTTATAACTGGCCTGTAAACACATCACTGCAGTAATAATTCCGGTTAGAGCATAGCTCACTATGGCAGAACCCAAAAAACCACTACCTGCAATAATTAACCAGCCCCAAAATACACCCGACATATTGGTGCTCATGGCCATTATCATGCCTTTAAAGCCGGCTTGTGTTTGGGCAAAAAAAGTACTGCAGCCCAGAAAACCAACCCAAGTTACTAAATTATAAACATCAGCTACACCAGCCCAAATTGCAGCTAATAACCCTGCTGAAAAAGCAATTTGCCAACGATGTTCCATAGTAACCTCCAAAGCTAAGCCTACTTTAAATGCTTATTTAAACCGTTAAAATTCGCAATACAGAAAACTGAGTTTTTATAATAACACAATGTATGCGTTATTACTCCAAATATTGAGTTATATCTCTCTAAAAATCTTAACCATCCAAATGTCAATATATTGACAAAAAAAAGGAGGTTTCGCGTAGTTTAATGTGAAGAGCCGCAACAAAATGCAAGTTTTGTTACCTCAATGTTGCAACTCGGGGTTGATAAGGTTATTTTACCGATGAGATTTGCTTTATAAGCAAACGACATTACTAAAAAAACAATTAAACAAATATTTAGCAAACAGGGAGTTTGTATGATTACAACAAAAATAGCTAAAGCCGTTAGGTTAGCTTGTGTGTATAGTGCTGTGTCTGTAACAGCTTTACCCGCTATCGCTTTAGCTGAAGAAGATGTTAGCGAAACTGATGGTGAAATTGAAAGAATTGTAACAACGGGTTCTCGAATCGCGAGAACAGAACTATCAAATCCAACACCTATAATGGTTTTAGACCAAAGTGACATACAAAAATTTGGTACACCTGATTTAGGTTCAATGTTAGCTGAGTTACCTGCGATTGGTTCAACAAACACTATTGTCGGCAACAACAATAGTAATGCTAGCGCAGGTATTAGCTCTGCTGATTTACGTCGCTTAGGGGCAAAAAGAACTCTAGTACTTGTTGACGGGAAACGACATGTTGCTGGTTCTCCAGGTTCTTCACAAGTGGATCTTTCTACTATTCCATCAGCATTAATTGAGCGTATTGAAATTATCACAGGCGGGGCATCAGCAATTTATGGTTCTGACGCTGTTTCTGGTGTAATTAACGTCATCATGAAGAAAAACTTTGAAGGCTTCGAGTTTAATGCTTCAGGAAACACTTCTACTGAAGGTGTTGAATCTGGTACACACAGCTTTAACATTGTAACAGGTACCTCCAACGACAATGGTAATGTGACCTTATATGCGGGTGTTGAAAAAACAAAGCAAACAATGTCGCGTGATTTACAACAACTTCAAAACTGGGGAACGATTAGCAATCCAGATGATACTGGTGAAGATGATGGTATTCCAGATAGATTACGTGTACCCAATGTTGGTTCAGAAATGATCAACAAATGGGGGGTAATGAATCCTTTTGCTGGATCAAGATTCACCTTTGATGACAAAGGAAATATGAAAGAGCAATGTGTAAGGGATGGCACCAACAGTTTTGCCTTCGGTCAATTTGCAGATGGTTGTGACACTGCATTTTATACTGAAGACTATGAAAATATTTACCCAGAAGTTAATCGTGTCAATATTGGTAGTACTTTTAACTATGATTTAAGTGAAAACGTTACTGCATTTGGTGATGTAAAATATACAAAATCTGAAATTAAACAACAATTTCAGCCAGGTTTTCGTTTTGGTAATATAGGCATCGATGTAGAAAACAACGCATTCCTTTCTGATGAGGCTCGAGTTGCTTTAGGCGGTACAGGTACTGCATCTATGGCGAAGTTTTTCGATGAACTAGGTAATCGTTCAGCAAACAACAGACGTGAACTTTTCCGCTTTGTAGGTGGTTTCAATGGTATTGTGACTGCAAGCGAGACAGATTTAGATTATGAACTTTATTATGTGTATGGTGAAACAAATAATGTTCGCGTAACTGAAAATGACCTTATTGTAGACAATCTTTCAGCAGCTATTGATGCTGTAGTTGACCCTAACACTGGAGAAATTGTTTGTAGTGACTATACCGCGGGTTCAGTTGATGCCGCAGGTTGTGTACCATATAACCCATTTGGGTTCAATCAGGCTTCTGAAGAAGCTAAAGATTGGGTATCTGCAGATACTACCCGTCAAGATACTATTACACAGCAAGTGATCGGTGGTAACTTAACGTTTGATACCGCTGAATTTGCAAACCTACAAGGTGGACCAATAGCCTTTGCGACTGGTTTTGAATATCGTGAAGAGTCATCAAAATCAATTACTGACGAATTAACTAAATCAGGTGCGCTTGCTGGTGCAGCAACACCTGATGAAGATGCAGAGTATGATGTTAGTGAGGTTTATGCCGAGATCAGCTTACCGCTTTTATCTGGAATTGCTTTTGCTGAAGAGTTAACTCTAGATGGTGCGTATCGTTATGCTAACTATTCACATGTAGATGATGCTGTCGATGCATGGAAAGTGGGTTTAATGTACGCTCCAATTGATTCTGTAAGAATTCGTGCAACACACGGTTCGGCAGTTAGAGCACCAAACCTAAATGAAGCATTCAGCCCATTATCTCCAGGTTTTGCAAGAGTATCGGATCCATGTGATGCCGATAATATCTCTGACGATCCAGATCGCGCTGCAAACTGTGCCGCACTTGGCATTCCAGCAGGTTGGGAAGCAAATGATAATGTTAGTATTGATACTCTTTCGGGCGGCAATGACGAGCTAGAACCAGAAAAGTCTACATCGACGACAGCAGGTATTGTTTGGAGTCCAAACTTCATCGATGATTTCTCTATCACTGTTGATTATTATGACATTGAAATCACAGATGCCATCATTGAAGTTTCTTCTCAAGATATCGCTGATAACTGTGTTGATGCAACTGGAGGTCCAGATGCTCTTTATTGTGGGGCTATTGATAGAGATCCAACTACATTTGATATTGACTTAGTTAGATCAGGCTTCCTAAATGCCGCCGCTCTTAATACTTCAGGTATAGAAGCAGAAGTAAGATACAATTTAGATCTTGCTGACTTTGATCTTGCTGGTGATTTTAAATTCATGGTATTTGTGAATAAATTACTTGAATTAGAACGCTTTGAATTCCAAGATAGACCAGATGAAATCAATGTCGAAACTGGAGAGGTAGGCGATCCAGAGTGGCAGTTAAGGTTTGCTACAACTTACACCATCGATGATTTAAGCATTAGTTATGGATTTAGATATATTGATCGCGTTGTAACATATGATGTTTCTCCGGGAGGTGGTTCACCTGAAGACCTTTCTCCAGGTTACGTCCCGTCAGTTACGACACATGATTTATCGTTTAATTATCTAATCAACGATTCATTACAAGTATATGCAGGGGTTCGAAATATGTTTGACGCACTTCCTCCTGGGTACACCGTTGATGCACAATATGATTTGATTGGTCGCCGAGTATTTGGCGGAGTTAATGTTAGATTCTAATTAACTCATAATGATTAATGAAGCCGAGCCTGATACAGGTTCGGCTTTTTATTTCAATAACTTATCTTTTTTATGTCGTTTACCACAAACGATATTAGAGTTCTGCTGATTAGAACCAAAATTCAAGGATGAATACACAATAACTACCTGAACTGATGAGACATTTATTACATAGTTATCATTTGAATTTAGGAAAGCATCAAAAAGTGCATACTAACCCTTAAATAATTGTACATATTTGTATATTTAGGCCTTTAGCAACGTTTTCAGTCTAGAAATTCCATTAATCTCATTTATTTCTTCATGAAATGCCGAAAATAATAGATTAAGGGGCAATATGAATACTGTCAGCAATAGCACTAGATTAAATTTAGCAACCAACAGTCTTGACTAGGTAATGGGCCATTCTATAAAACAATCCCTGAGTTTAAACAAGGTAACCGCTAACAAAGTATCATTAGCTCCTGCACTATCGTCAAAACCTATTGAAACCTTATATATTCATATTCCTTTCTGTCACACTTTGTGTCGATTTTGCTCATTCCACAAAATCAAATTTAATGAACAAGTCGCCAGAGAATACTTTGTCGCCCTTAGACAAGAAATTCGCACGGTTATTGCTCAGGGTTATCAATTCAACCGAGTGTATATTGGCGGCGGTACCACCACTATTTTGGAAGATGAATTAATTAAAACCATTGAGTTAATTAAATCCATCACCCCAATCCGCGAAATATCCTGTGAAAGCGATCCGATTTATTTTAAAGAAGGTAATCCGCAGTTATTAAAAGGTTTGGTTGATCGCATGTCTATTGGGGTTCAAAGCTTCGATGACAAAATTTTAAAAGCCAGTGGACGATTTGAAAAGTTTGGCAGTGGTTTACAGCAAGCAGAATACTTAAACCAAGCCATTGAAATTATTCCCACTGTCAATGTTGATATGATGTACGGTTTTGACATTCAAACTCCAGAATCTGTTTCCCAAGATCTTCAACACGCGATTCGTTTAACACCAGATCAAATAACCACATACCCATTAACAGTAGGAATGGGTAAAAACAAAAAGAAAGCCGGACAGTTAGCCGGAAACCCAAATGCCTTGTGGCCACAATATCTTGCCGTTAAAAACACCATGGCTGAAAGTTATAATATGGAGTTTCCATGGACCTTTAGCCGTAGTTTTGGCGACAAAGTCGAAAACAAGTATGTATTAGATGATGAAGATTGTTTTGGCGTTGGTTCTGGGGCATTTGGCCGCTTTGCCGATCAATTCAATGTATCTAGCTTTGACATTGACCACTACATTAAACGAATTCAAGCAGGGTTATCTGGCACTTGTTATACCAAAGAATTGACCAGCAAGTCTCTTATCCAGCATCACTTAATGATGATGATGGGTCATGGGATATTAGATAATGATCTATTCAAAACACATACAGGCCAGTCTTTATGGCAAGCCTTCCCTATTGAGTTAAGCTTTTTACTATCAGTAGGTGCATTAACTAAGGACGGCAATAACTACCACACCACCACTGCAGGTCAATTTATTGCTTTAAAAATGTTTTCAGGCTTCTTATCAGGAATGGACTACTTAAGAGAGCAAGCAAGAGACTTACCCTTACAGCAACAGAGCATTCAAACAGCATAGTGTATCGAGAAGCAGATATAGCTGGTGTAAAGACACACATTTAAACAGTTGATATTTAAGCAATAAGAATATGTTCTTCTTGGATAAAAAACATACTGCGGTTTTATTCGTTCTCGGGTAATGTAGTTAAAAATAATAAATACAACTCTGCTCTGCTGCTTAATAAACCGACTTGAGCATGCAGAGCTATTAGCATAACAAGGACCGAAACTATGCCAACTTATCAAGCTCCTATTCGTGACTTTCAGTTTATTTTGTCAGAACTACTCAATATTTATCAGCAACAAGACTTAAGCGGTTTTGATGAATTTGACCCTGAGTTAGTGGATGCCATTTTGCAAGGTGTAGCTGATTTCACTACCGATATTATGTTGCCACTAAATACCATTGGGGACACACAAGGCTGTAAGATTGTTGATAATAAAGTCATTACTCCTGAGGGATTTAAGCAGGCTTACGCTCAGTATGTAGACAACGGCTGGGCGACGTTAACCTGTGACCCACAATACGGTGGTCAAGGCTTACCTGAAGTGATTGGCACCTTTGCCACAGAGATGAAAGCCGCTACCAATATGGCATTTGCCATGTACCCCGGATTAACTCATGGCGCGTATTCGGCAATTCATGCTCACGGTAGTGACGCCTTAAAACAAAAATATCTTGAAAAACTGGTCAGTGGTGAATGGACTGGCACCATGAACCTGACTGAATCCCATGCTGGTACTGACTTAGCCCTATTACGCACTAAAGCCCAACCGCTAGATAATGATACTTTTGCCATTAGCGGTGAGAAAATTTTTATCTCATCAGGTGATCATGATTTAGCAGACAACATTGTTCATTTAGTGCTTGCTCGCTTACCGGATGCTCCGGCTGGCGTTAAAGGTATCTCATTGTTTGCAGTGCCAAAATTTTTAGTGAATAACGATGGAAGCCTTGGCGAAGCCAATACACTTCAAGCCACCAGCTTAGAACACAAAATGGGGATTCATGGTAACTCAACCTGTGTCATGCTTTTTGACAACGCTGTAGGTGAATTAATTGGTGAGCCACACCAAGGCTTAAGAGCCATGTTTACAATGATGAATCAAGCACGACTAGGTGTAGGTATTCAAGGGTTAGCCGTATCAGAAATTGCATATCAAAATGCCCTTGAATACGCCAAAGAACGCATTCAAGGTCGAGCATTAAGTGGTGCAAAAGAACCCGATAAAGCCGCCGACTCAATTTGGGTTCATGGCGATATTCGCCGTATGTTACTGTCGCAAAAGTCTTTCAATGAAGGCACTCGAGCATTAATGGCGCAGCAAGCATTATGGTTAGATCAAGCTGAGCGAGAATCTGACCCAACCAAAGCTAAACAAGCTAAGGCGTTAGCCGCACTGTTTACACCTATTGTTAAAGGCTTTGTTACTGACCAAGGTTTTAAAGCCTGTGTTGATGCACAACAGGTTCTTGGCGGACATGGATATATTAATGAATGGGGCATGGAGCAATATGTTCGCGACATTAGAATATCAATGATTTATGAAGGCACTAATGGCGTACAAGCTCTTGATTTAGTCGGCAGAAAACTGCTTGGCGATAAAGGCGAAACATTAACGGCATGGTCAGATATGGTGAAAGGTTTTATTGCTCAACATCATAACAACTCACAAATGACGCCTTATATTAATGGCCTAATGGAAGCGGCTGGCGACTTAGAGCGCGCCACCCAATTTATTGCTAAAAATGCAGCCACTAACCCTGATATTATTGGCGCGGCCTCTTTTGCTTATATGCAGCTATTTGGAATCAGTGCATTGGCTTGGATGTGGGCACGAATGGCGGCAACTTCATTAGCAGCATTAGAACAGCCCTCTGAAGAAGCTGATTTTTATCAAACTAAATTAAAAACCGCACAGTTTTATATGAGTTATTGGGTCACGCAAACTCGCAGCCTGCGCAAGCAAATTGAAGCAAGTAGCGAGCATATTATCAGTTTTGATAGTAATGACTTTTAGTTCTTAGATTGAGATAAACAAAGCCGCGTTGTTAGCATTCAAAAATAGAAGCTATCAACGCGGCTTTTTTATGTGTAGTTATTTATTATAAAAGCAAAACCAATTAAGCGTATTCAGCCATAAAGTCATCTAAGCTGTCATTAACCACTTCAATTTCATCACCCGCAAACTGAGCAATATGGAATAACGCTTCGCCTTCATTGGTAACAGGAATATTACTATTACCAATAATAATCCCGTCTGTCGGGGCTCTTAATGGAATAGACTCCCCACCATGTGGATTAACAATGTAGGCTAAAATATTGCCTTTATTAACTCGCTCGCCCAGTTTTAACTTAATGTTAATTAAGCCATCAGCCTCGCTTCTAACCCAATAGCTACGACTGGCATTAACACTGCTGCCTTTTAATCGAATACGACCTTTAATCATTTCAAGATGTCGCATAACATTTAGCACACCAGTTAAACCCGATTTAATCGACATTTCGCTAAATCGTAAGGCTTCGCCCGCTTCGTATAAAATACAAGGAATGCCTTTACTATTTGCATAACCACGCATAGAGCCATCACGTGTTTTTGAGGTCATGATCACTGGGGCACCAAAAGCATTCGCCATTGCTAACATCACTTCGTCATCGGTGTCACAACGAATTTGCGGCAAATTTTCACGATGAATAGCTCCGGTGTGTAGGTCAATAATATGTGTGGCACAGTCAACTAATTGATGTGATACCAAATGAGCTAATCGGCTGGCTAACGCGCCTTTTGCAGACCCCGGAAAACAACGATTTAAATCTCGACGATCAGGCAAATAACGTGATTGTTGAATAAAACCAAACACGTTAATAATCGGCACAATTAAAACCGTACCCACTAAGGTTTTCGCATTCAGTTTACCGAGTAACCGGCGACATATTTCAATGCCATTTAATTCGTCGCCATGAATAGCGGCACAAACGAGTAATATAGGGCCAGGCTTATTGCCGTGAAACACTTCAACATGCAACTCCATTGGCGTGTCGTTATAAAGTCTTGCAGCAGGAAGCTTAACGCTTTCCTGCGTGCCGGCTTTAACGCTCACTTCACCTAAGGTGAAAGCTTCGCGCTTTTTTGCCATTTAACCTACTCCTTTGGTTTTACTGGTAATTTTTTTGCTGTTTTTTTCAATAAATTGGATAATTTTATCAGCAACATCAATTCCGGTGGCTTTTTCAATGCCTTCTAAACCTGGAGAAGAGTTTACTTCCATCACTAATGGGCCATGTTTAGAACGTAAAATATCAACACCAGCAACATTAAGCCCCATGGTTTTGGCAGCACGCACTGCGGTAGACCGTTCTTCTGGGGTTAGTTTAACCACTGTGGCACTGCCACCACGATGTAAGTTAGAACGAAACTCACCCGCAAGCGCTTGACGTTTCATCGCAGCAATGACTTTATCGCCAATCACAAAACAACGAATATCCGCACCACCAGCTTCAGCAATATACTCTTGTACCATGATGTTAGCTTTTAAGCCCATAAAGGCTTCAATAACTGATTCAGCGGCTTTACGGGTTTCAGCTAAAACCACCCCAATCCCTTGCGTACCTTCCAATAATTTGATCACACAGGGTGCACCACCTACCATGTCTAATAAATCAGGCACGTCAGCGGGTTTGTTCGCAAAGCCTGTTACAGGTAAGCCAATGTTTTTACGTGATAATAGCTGTAATGAACGCAATTTATCACGTGAGCGTGTAATGGCGACAGATTCGTTTAGAGGATGGGTACCCATCATTTCAAATTGGCGTAAAACTGCTGTGCCATAAAAGGTTACCGATGCACCAATACGCGGAATAACTGCATCAAACTTAGGTAACTCTTCACCACGGGCATGAATGCTGGGTGCATTCATATTAATGTTCATGTAACACTTCAACGGGTCAATAACCTTAACGCTATGACCTCTTAGTTCTGCCGCTTCTTTTAATCTACTGGTTGAGTATAGATTTTTATTACGCGACATAATTGCAATGTGCATTTTATTCTCCTGCTAAATAGGATGCGGCAGAGTCCACTAGAAACCGCCCTTCAAGGGCTCGACGACCTAACAGCATACGAAATTTCATGTTATCTCTGTTAGTAAGCGTCAATTCAATATCAAATTGTTTTCCACCAATAATAATTGGGGTTTTTATTACATATCGCTGAGTGACATGACCACCAGAATCACGTACTTGTCTTCTATCGAACACGGCAAACTCTGCAACCACTTCACGATCTGACTCTTGTTCTGGATGCAACCAAACTCGAATCCATTTCTGTTTTTCTTTTTGAAATGGCTTTATTTTGAATGCATGTAAGCACGAAGTTTTCGCGCCGGTATCAACTTTAATTTTAATCTTTTCATTGCCAATTTCAGGTAACGTACCCCATTCTCTCCAACCTACAATATCGAGAGTTTGTTCAGTCATGGTCTTCCCTTACATTTTGCGAGAAAAGTTTTCTCGGTAACCATAAAAATTTTTGCCAACTAAAGCATAGTTGGCATCAACAAAATTTGGCGCAATATACACTGCATTTTTAATAAAATATATGCTTTTAATCGTAAAAGATACTTTAACGATAACCGTCGATATATGGAAAATTTCACGCGGGTAACAAGAACAAATAAGCTATTAATTAACAACAGCTTAATAAGAATTAAAAAGCAGATAAAAACGGCCAAATTATTGTGCCGTTTTTAGTAACAAAATTCATTTGGTAAAAATTATCATCCAACAGGTTATTTAACCTTAGACTACAAGCAATATTAGCCCCAGGGTTATGAAATTAACCATCAACAAAATACCTTTGAATCTGAGACACATTACGCAGCATCAACCTTCATACCGTGGGGAATAGGCAAGCCATTAGCATTGATATTTACAAATACCATTTTATCAATACTCGCAATAGGTGCATGATTGATTTTATTACGTATTTTACATCGAATAGTGACCGAGCTTTGCCCTAAACTGACACACTCAAAGCCAAACTCAACAATATCCCCCACCACAGCAGGAGTCATAAAACTAATTTCAGAAATTAACTTTGCAACATGGCATTGGCTTTTCATCTGGCAACTAGCGTAAATGGTCGCTTGTTCATTTAACCAAGTCATCAATTGGCCACAGCACAAGGTTTGGCTATTATTTAAATGAACGGGAAGAATTAAATGACGGCTATAATATTTCATACTGACCTCAATGGGTGACTACCAATAAATACCTCAAAAGAGGTAGCAATCATTAGGCCAACTATTTTTCTGTCAATTTAGCGGGTTTTGTTAAATTATTCACTCATAAGCACCCTAATATGCTCAAATGTTTGCACTAAAAACGCGCAAATTAACCATATTAGGGAACTTGCATGAATGCGATGAACCACTAACGTGCTAATGATATTTTCAGTTGCTCAATAAAAATATCGATATCAGCGCGCGATATATCGGCATGGGTCACTAATCGAAGTTGCTTTGATGGGCTCACCTTAATACCTTTATGTAATAAAGAATGCACCAGCTTGTTAGGGTCAACTTGGTCAGCTAACTGAGCAAACACCATGTTTGTCTGTACCTCACTTACATCCACTTCAATTTCATCTATTTGTTGCAGTTTTTCTGCTAATAATTGAGCATGAAAGTGGTCTTCAGCTAACCGTTCAACTTGGTCAAGTAAAGCCAATTTTGCCGCAGCTGCAAGTATCCCTGCTTGACGCATTCCACCACCCAGCATTTTACGCCAACGAATAGCTTTATGAATTAAGCGCTCATCTCCTAACAAAATGGACCCAACAGGAGCACATAACCCTTTAGATAAACACACTGACACAGAATCAAAATATTGAGTAACATCACCAATTGCAACATTTTGGGCAACTGCAGCATTGGCCACTCTTGCACCGTCTAAATGTATTTTTAGCCCTTTGTTAAACGCTAATGACTGAGCTTGAGCCAAATAGTCTTGCGGCAATACTTTACCACCGATGGTGTTTTCTAAACTAAGTAAACGAGTTCGAGCAAAATGAATATCATCGGGCTTAATGGCTTGCTTAATATCAGCTAACAAAATTGAACCATCGGCTTGGTTAGCAAGAGGTTGAGGCTGAATACTGCCTAACACCGCTGCGCCGCCACCCTCGAACTTATAGTTATGCGCTTGTTGACCGCATAGGTATTCATCCCCTCTGTCACAATGCGCCATCAAAGCGAGTAAATTAGCTTGAGTCCCTGAACTAACAAACAACGCGGCGTCAAAACCATACATTTCTGCAGCCATATCTTGCAAGCTATTTACCGTTGGATCGTCACCATATACATCATCACCCACTTCAGCTTCGGCCATTGCCTTTCTCATCGCCATGGTAGGCTGAGTCACAGTATCACTTCTAAAATCAATCATAGTTTCAAGTCAATCAGTTGAATTTTCCGTAGTGTAACGGATTCACTTCAAGCGAGTGTGAATTTTTTTGTGCTCACAAAAAAAACCAGCAATTATGCTGGCTTTTTTGTGAGTTAGCTAACAAACCTAGCTAGCTGCAAGCTCTTTGACATGTAAATCCATTTGTGGGAATGGGATTTCAATTTCAGCTGCATCTAATGCATTTTTGATTTGCTCAATAATCTCAAAACGTGCAGGCCAGTAATCACTAGTGTTCACCCAAGGACGAACCACAAAGTTAATTGATGAATCTGCAAGCTCCGCTAAACCAATGGTATAAGCGGGGTCTTTTAATACATAGCCGTTATTTTCGAGTACCTCAGCTAATACCGCTTTAGTTTTTGCAATGTCAGAGGTATATCCCACACCGATCACTAAATCGATACGACGTTTGGCTAACGCAGAATAGTTAGTAATTGTGCCGTTCATGATGGCTGAGTTAGGGGCAACAATTAATTTGTTATCGCCGGTACGCAGTTTAGTTGAGAAAATAGTAATTTCATCAACAACTCCTGCAACACCAGCAGCTTCAACAAAGTCACCAACACGACAAGGGCGGAACAATACCATTAGCACCCCTGACGCGAAATTAGATAATGAACCTTGAAGTGCTAAACCAACAGCTAAACCAGCAGCACCAATAACAGCCACTAATGAAGCGGTTTGGACACCTACTTGCCCTAATGTTGCAATCACAGTGAACACAAACACAATTGCCCATGCCATATTGGCAACAAAAGACACCACGGTTTGGTCAACGTTACGATTGGTTAATACTTTAGATGTTAAGCGTTTTGATACGCCAGCAAAATATTTACCAATGATAAATATGACTAAAGCCGCTAATGCTTTAAGACCATATGCCATTAAAAACTCAGGGGCTTGTTGCATCAGCCCTTCTAAACCTTCGAGGTTTTCCATTGTTTTACTCCCTTAAATGACAGATTATTCTGCCGAAATGATAAATTCTACCCGCCTATTCCGCTGACGCCCTTCTATTGTGGAGTTATCTGCAGCAGGTTGTGCGTTACTCATTCCTTTTACAGAAATGTTTTCAGGTTTAAAATTAAATCGCTTAATCAGCAGTGACTTAACCTCTTCGGCCCGCGCTAAAGATAACGCCTGATTAATATCATCACTGCCGATAATATCTGCATGACCGATTAAGGACACATAAACATTTGGATCAGTTTGCTTAATTTCATTAATGACATCGAGCATAGGTAACTGAGATAACACAATATCTGCCTTAGCAAATTCAAAATATATCGGCTGTAATCTTTGCAAGATACACGCTGAGGCAAGTTGATCGTTTTCTAATATTTCACTAGCGTCACGACACATTGACTCAAGTTCAGCACTTGCTATTCCATCATTAATGACAGAATTGCTGACGCCAATATTTTTTTCATTATTACTGAGCGGCTTAATCGTGTCAGGGTCTGTGCAGCCATTCGCCATCACCACGCTTTGTTTTGGTGTATCATTGCAGGCATCCTTTTTATCCGGAACGCCGTCCAAATCAGTATCAACCCATGCATTAATGTGAATGCTAGGCATCATAGCTAAAAGAAACATCACTAACGATTTACGCATAAAAGCCTTAAAAATACTGAATGGGTTACCTAAACCAACAATTGAGCAATTTAGTCCAATTGAAAATTTTCTCACACCACACCAACTAATCGCATTTTAACCTTTAGTTACACTTTTGCAATCAGGCAAAACAAATAAGCAACAGCACCAACACATTTAGCTTGATAATGCGCCAAGAACTGCACGACTAAAAACAGCAACGACTTCTTTGTATTGACCATAAAATCTGCCAAACCTTCAACATACCCGCGTTGAAAAAGTGACTCTAAAATAATCTATCGATGCTAAGTGAGCCTTAGCACCTAAATTTATTAAGCTTAATTTCAGTTTATTTTCAGACGGGTTGGCAAGGTTCGCTTTCAGTATAGAAAAGTCTGTCAAAGTTTGCCGCTGTCAATTGGAACAAAATCGGCGAGGCCTTTTAAAGCATAATTTTTTAACGGATGTGGTGAAATGTAAATAATAACGGCTAAATATTACATTTTCATTAGTGTTAAAATTAGCCTACCACCCGCACAACCGTTGACTTTTCTGGTCGATAGGAGGTATATAAGGTGGACTTTTTGATGTTTTAAACGAATTTAGCATTGAATCGATAATATACATTATAAAAAATAAACAATAAGTAGGTCTTGATTGCATTGATTTTAGTTTTTTTTGTCCCAAGAAAAACTTAATGCGCAACACAAAGCCTCAATTTGCAAACAAACTTTTCTGTGGTGTTTCATGCACTACAGCAATCACAAGCTTTAAGGTGGAAAACTTAATGAGTGAAGTAAAAGCACCAGGAACGATGCTTGGGCATCCAAAAGGATTGTTCCTACTGTTTACAACAGAATTGTGGGAACGGTTCAGTTACTACGCAATGCGCGCCATCCTTGTTTTATATTTGGTAGACCAAGTTTCATCACAAGGGGGGCACGGTTTAGGCTGGAGCCAAGCTGACGCTTTATCTTTATACGGAACATTTACCGGTTTAGTCTATTTAACACCACTTATCGGTGGTTGGTTAGCTGATGCCTACTTAGGTCAACGTAAAGCAATCTATATTGGTGGTGCCTTAATGGCAGCAGGCCAATTCATGCTAGGTACGCCTCATGCATGGATCCCTGGTATGGAAACTGAAATGTTTTACCTTGGTTTAGGTACCTTAATTTTAGGTAATGGTTTATTCAAACCTAACATTTCAACCATGGTTGGTGACTTATATGAAGAAGGCGATCATCGTCGTGACGGTGCATTCACCATCTTCTATATGGGGATTAACGTAGGTGCATTCTTGTCTGGTATCGTAGTGGGTTCAGTTGTAGCCGCTTACGATGGTAGCTACCAAGCAGGCTTTATTTGTGCAGGTATCGGTATGGTTTTCTCGTTAATCATCCAATTCTTATTCGCACAGAAATTACTGGGTGATATTGGTACTGTTCCTGCTGCAAAGCTTGAAAGAGACAGAAATGCTGGTAAAGGTGAAGTCCGTAAAGAACCATTAACTAAAGTTGAACGTGACCGTATTAAAGTCATCATGGTAATGGGTTTATTTACCATCATTTTCTGGGCTGGCTTTGAACAAGCTGGCGGTTTAATGAACCTATTCACTAACGACTTTACAGACCGCATGATTGGTGGATGGGAAGTACCAACGACATGGTTCCAATCATTAAATGCCATGTTTATTGTTATTTTTGCTCCGGTCATTGCCTCTATTTGGGTACGTCTTGGTAAAAATGAGCCTAACTCTCCGGTTAAATTTGCATTAGGTTTAGTGTTATTAGGCATTGGTTTCTTATTCATGATTGGTGCTGTTTTAGAAATGGGCGGTGACGCTTCAGCTAAATCAAGCATGTGGTGGTTGGTCGGTGCATACTTCTTCCACACCATGGGCGAATTATGTTTATCTCCTATTGGTCTATCAATGGTAACTAAGCTTGCTCCACTACGTATTGCATCATTAATGATGGGTGCATGGTTCTTATTTGTTGCTATCGCAAACAAAGTAGGCGGCTTAGTCGGCTCACTCATCGGTCATGGTGGCGACGCCTCTGAGCAATTAGCCAATGCGATGTCTATTTTCGCAGGTATTGCGATTACCGCTGCTGTTTCAGGCATTATTTTATACTTCATGTCAGACAAGCTTGTTGACTGGATGCACGGTGCTGAAAGTAAGCATGATGACGAAGAAGCAGCATTAACTGAAGAAATTGCAGTAACCGCTGAACATGAAGCGATTAAACGCTAAACGTTATTAATACTGATAATAAGCCTCAAGTTAAACTTGAGGCTTTTTTTTATCTTTTCAAAGATGAATAAATAATAATCTATTATCGTATTGCCTATTGAATATCTAGGCGCTATTTTAAAAAAACGTTTAACGTCATAGAGGTCACGATGCGAGCTAGAATTGTTATTTTTGCCACGGCTGCTTTTGCATTAACCGGTTGCAGTTCTTCTTATCAATTTGAGCATGAAGGTATGCAACAAAATGCTAAATTAAACCCTGAATTAGGCGTATTGATATCCACTCCAGATGACGGTTTTTATGGACAAAAAAAATACCCTAACTCTGCAAAAGCTACGGTGCAAACAATCAAAAGTGAATTTTTAAAATATTCAAAAAATGTTGATATCACCCAAGACTGTAAAGGGAAGCAATGCCTACAATCAATAGATAACCAACAATATGGTTATTACATCGAACCGGTGATATTACATTGGGAAGACAGAAACACTGAATGGTCTGGTAAGTCAGATAAAGTAGAAATTCAGATAATTACTTACGATGCCAAAACACATCAGATCATCAAAGATGCACGTTTTTCAGGCAAGAGTAAATGGATGACATTAGGAGGCGATCATCCGCAAGATTTATTAAAAGACCCCACAGAAGAATACATTAACTCCTTATACCAATAACGGCTTATAAATCAATTTACTTAGATTTATTGGATATAGCCGCTTTTGAAAACATTAACCTCAACGGCGACTTCTCCTCTGTAGGATATTAAACGTTGAGGTGTTGTAGTGGTACGGTTAAGTGTGAAGCTAGCTTTAACTCAGTATTTTGTCGAGTTGAACTTGCAATGACGGATGGTAACTGAGTTTAGCTTGTGAATAAATTTGCAGTGCCTCTTGTTGATACCCTGCCACCAGCAATTCAATATATAAAGGTTTAACAAATTTCGCTCGGCCAACGGTGTTTAAAAACTGACTCATTGTATCGAGCACGGGATCATAGTGATTTCTAATCGCAACTCTGAACCAGTCACAAGCAATTTCAGCATTTTGACTTTGGGTAAAACCAAACACCTCATCTAAATCCATTAACTGCTCTTGAGAGATAACTTGTGGTAAATGATTTAGAAAATATTGCCAATGATGCACCTGCCAGTTTTCAACATTAAGTGTGGTAGCCGAATGACCGTGTTCAAAGTCGAATAATGCATAACGTACTTTATCTAAACTATGGGTCGTTGGAGGGGAAAACCATTCTGGTAACCCTTGACCATAAACCCATTCAAGTAATTCATCTTCAGACAGCTTGTCAGCATACACCGGCAACACATATTGCTGCATATAACCTATAAATGTTTCAGTGGTAATTGCCTGAAATGCATAGTGTTGAATGTAATCAAAAAGAAACTTATCAAAATCTTGCCGCCCCAAACGTTGCTCTAATTCATGAACAAACATAGAGGCTTTGTCATAAGTGAAGCGGTTAAAGGCTAAATTAGGATCACGGGTTTGTACATTTGCAGGTAATGTTTGATCAGATAAATCAAATGATTGCATCTCTTCTTTTAAACGTGTGTATTCATTGACCCATTCTAAATCGGCTTGCTCTTTTGAATAAACTGCCTCAACAATCCTATTGGTAAAATAGGTGGTAAAACCTTCATTCAGCCATAAGTCACGCCAAGTCGCATTGCTCACTAAATTTCCTGTCCACGAATGAGCCAACTCATGAGCCACTGTTGAAACTAAACTTTTATCGCCAGTGATCAACGTTGGGGTCATGAAAGCCAACAGCGGATTTTCCATCCCCCCAAAAGGGAAACTGGGTGGCAAAACTATCATGTCATATCGCCCCCAAGCATATTCACCTAATAATGACTCAGCAACTTGTATCATCTGCTCGGTATCTTCAAACTCCTTTACCGCTTGGTCTAACAATCCAGGTTCAGTATAAATGCCGCTTCTGGGGCCTGTCGCGGCAAATGCTAAATCCCCCACCGCCAATGCTAATAAATGTGTTGGGATAGGCTTATCCATAACAAAATGAAATATTCCATCCTGTGGCATTTTAGCGTCATTTAAGGCGCTCATAACCGCCCGTAGACCATTAGTGACTTTGATTTCAGCATCAAAAGTCACCCGCGCTTTGGGGCTATCTTGCAGAGGAATCCAGCTACGAGCATTAATAGGCTGAGACTGACTAAATAAACAAGGCTGTTTTTTACCTAAAGTTTGTTGCGGGGTTAACCACTGTAGCCCCTGAGCGGTGGGAGAGGTTTGGTAGTCAATAATAATTAAACTATGTTCACCATTTAGGTTAACAATAAGTTTTTGACCCAATACATCATTGACCTCTTCAATGCTAAAGTCTAAAACTTCACCTTTGCTGTTTTTTATAGCGCTTATTGCTAAATCTCGACAATCTAAGATAAGTCGCTCAGAGGCTATTTCTTGCTGTAAGCACTTAAAATGAAGTGTCACGCTACCCTGCAAAACTTGGCTGCCAAAGTCGACATTAAGACTGAGTTCAAAATGTGTAACGACAAACTCGGTTGTATTCGCACTAGAGTGATAGTCATGGTCATTGTCGAAAGAAGCTGATGCGGTAGTCATTGGTAAGGCCTAAAAATCTATTTATATGTTTTATTTATCTATTTTAGTATTTCTGCAGTATTTTTTATAGTCAACAAGGTTAAATTTAACGCTAACACACTTGTTTATGGAAATATTTTTGAAATAGCAGGGAACTACTTTAGTTTTTAACACTCTGAATATATGAACCAAATTTTTATTGAGTGCTTGAGGTTTTCCATACCATAAAGACTCTTTGTTTTGTTCATCATCATCCCCCTATTCGATAGCTTATCTCTATCACTCAAATTGCAT
>NZ_JAKIKP010000014.1 GCF_023284065.1 Shewanella gaetbuli
CAACGTCATCCTCGAGATCTTTTATCGAGGATCTGCCTTGCTGTAATAATCACTTGAATTCAAATGGACTAACTGCAGATTCCGGCTCAGAAGCATTGCCGGAATGACGTAGAGATAACCATTGCCGGAATGACGTAAACATAAATAATATCGTGAATAACGTGAATAACGTGAATAACGTGAATAACAAGCAAAAAGTAACAAGCTTTGATTTTATAAGGTGAATGTAAACCCAACCACAAACAAAAAGAGCCACCATTCGAAAATGCTGACTCTTTCTCATGCGTTATGCAAAAGTGTTAGTCTAAGACCAAATTTTGTCATCTTCGTGCATTTTAAACAGGCTTTCAGCACGAGATACTAATAAGTTAGCAAACTTAAGCTGTGTTGCATCTCGTGTTGCTCCAGACTTATGTAAGTTTTCTGCTTTAAGTTGCCACATTAATGAAAAATGACGCACGGCTTCACGGGCTGTTTTGGCCACTTTCACATCAACATAGTCTGAAGGTAAATCACCCGACATAACCCAAAAAGTTTGCTTAGTAGGTTGTTTTGAATCCATTTTCCAAATAGCCAAATAAGGTGCTAGGTAACGACTTTCTTCAGGAAAAACCTTATTAGGAATAACACCCTTCTCCGCTAAAAAACTGTTGGCTTTTTGAAACTGAGTCCTTACCCATTGTTGTCTTAATGCTTCTTGATCCACTGTTTGCTCAGTTGCAGTGTCAACTACTTCTTCCGTCATGATAATTCCTATCTTATTGTTATTCAGTCATTAATGATTTTAAAACAATCAAAAATTAGTGTATTTATTATCCACAAACTCAAAATAGCTTACGTTTACGTAAAGTGGCAAGCAAAATTGCCAGCCCGATGATAAAAATTACACATTGATGCTTTATCGAGAGTATCGCTAAATGCTATCTTGCTGCAATACCCAAGACCACATTGAATAATCAATTAAGTGTTAAGTGCATTCAATTTGGTAATCATTTCCTGTGTTAGCCAAATGCTAACATTAGACCTTAAAGTAAGTGGAGAGTTTACGTGGCGGTATTTAATCATGTCTCGTTTGATGAGCACGAACAAGTGGTGTTTTGTCATGATAAAGAAAGTGGCTTAAAAGCCATTATTGCGGTTCACAATACCAATAAAGGCCCTGCTGTAGGTGGTTGTAGAATGTGGAATTATCAATCAGATGATGAAGCATTAAATGATGTATTGCGCCTTTCTCGTGGCATGACATACAAAAACGCCCTGGCGGGTTTAAATATGGGTGGCGGTAAAGCGGTGATTATTGCCGATCCTAAAACCACTGACCGTGAGAAACTATTCTTAGCTTTTGGCAGATTTGTCAATAGCTTAGGTGGTAAATATTATTCTGCAGAAGATGTTGGGGTATCAACGTCAGATATGATGATCGCTCATCAAGAAACACCTTTTGTTGCTGGTTTAGAGGGTAAGTCGGGTGACCCTTCTCCTTTAACCGCTTTAGGTACCTATTTAGGCATTAAGGCGGCGATTAAGCATCAACGCGGAATCGACAGTCTTAAAGGTATTAAAGTCTCTGTTCAGGGGGTGGGTCATGTTGGTTACTATTTGTGTAAACATTTACATGAAGAAGGTGCTGAGCTAATTGTCACTGATATTCATCAATCGTCTTTAGACCGCGTTGCAACCGAGTTTGGTGCCACCGTTGTTGAACCACAAGATATCTATAACCAAGATGTTGATGTCTATGCTCCTTGTGCATTAGGTGCAACCATTAACGATATTACTATTCCACTATTAAAAGCGACCATAGTAGCAGGCTGTGCAAATAACCAATTAGCAGAAACACGGCATGGTGAAACATTAAAGAAAATGGGCATTTTATACGCGCCTGATTATGTGATTAATGCTGGCGGCATCATTAATGTGTCATTTGAGAATAACTACGACAAAGCTGCCTCGGTTGCTAAAGTTGAACAAATTTATCATACCTTATTAACCATTTTTGAGCGCGCTGAACAAGAAAACCGTACCACTGGCGATGTCGCTGATGAAATGGCTCGCGCGATTATTAACGCATAAAGGTATTCACTCAATAAGGCATGACGAGCATTACCATCATTTGGTCATGCTCGTTATCTTATAAGCGGTTGTTCTCGTCTGCTTTGAATGGCTATCCTCGTCTGTCTTGAGCGGTTATTCCCTACATCCTTGAATGTTTGTTCTTGTCTTCCTTGAAGCTTGTTCTCGTCATCCTTGAAGCTTGTTCTCGTCATCCTTGAGGGCTTTTATCAAGGATCTGCTTTTGGGATTAAAGGCGTTAAGTCATATGAAAAAAGCTGATTCCGGTCCAAAAACATCACCGGAATGACGGGTATTTTAAGCTTTTACGGAATAACGAGTATTTGAAGCGGTACTGGGATGACTAGAAGTTTAAATGTTAGCTGAATGGCGTGTACAAATCTCATAGTGGTGAAACAGATTACATGCTAACTTATTGTTGTACTATACTTTCTTAACAAAATGCCGCACTTTTGGGATATTGTTGAGTGTGAAGATTCAGGAGATAAGTATGTCAGCAACAATCACATTAGTCCGCCATATTATGGTTACTCGACTGGTTACTATTTCAATGGATGATAGGTTAACTGTCGCTAAACATATTTTCGATAATGTCCATTTTCATCATTTACTGGTTGTAGATGAACATGATCAACTGCAAGGCGTGTTGTCCCACCGTGACTTTCTTAAAGCATTAAGCCCAAATTTAGGCACCGCTGCGGAACTGGTTCGTGATACAGAAACCTTAAATAGACGGGTGCATCAAGTCATGACTCACGATCCTATTTGTATTTCGGCAGATGCCAATATTAAGCAAGCAACTCAACTTATTCTTCAACACAATATAGGCAGTTTACCGGTAAAAGAAAACGGGAAACTGGTAGGCATTATTACCTGGAAAGATTTATTAAAAGCCTACTGCTCATCCGAAGAAGCTTGATGTTACATGAAAGTAGTCAATTTTTTAAAGCGGCAAAATTTTACACCAGCTTGAAACGTAAATAAGTGTATAAGGCCAATTTAAGCAAGAAAATATAATTAAAAAAAATTTTAGTTTTTGAACAATCAATTATCCAATTTTTATAAAAACTTCATTTTTTGGTACTGGAAACTGTCACATTGCTTTGCTTAGATTATAGGTATAACGGCATTACCTAACGGGGCAATATTGTGATTAAATTTAACTATCGTTTTGATCAAGATCAGCTTGAGTTACAAGCCAGTAGTTGGTGTGGGCTTGAGAAAGTGCTACTCAATGGTAAAGTGGTATCTAAAAAATTCAACTTCGGCATGTTAAGCAATCACTATATCTCACTGAATAATGGGAATAAATATCAATTTAAACTATTGTTAGACCCACAAACTAACTTACTGACCTGTCGTATTTACAATCAACAAAACTTAATCACTATTCTTAAACAAGGTAAAAACCAATTACAAAAAAGCCAACGTCTAATAGAAGCTGGCTTAGTGTGTATGTTGTTCTCAGTTTTAACGGTTTATGTGATTGCCTAAAATAGTCTATAAGCCATTGCCAAATTAGCCTTAACCTTAGCAATCTAATGTATCTTCATCGTTTAATCTAATCTGTAATCACTTTAAGCTGCGACTACTTCACCGTTGATAAACTTAGCAATATAACGCCCCATTAATTAACATTATATCAATTACTGACCATATAACGTTACAACAGCAGCACCGCCTAAACCAATATTATGCTGTAAAGCCAATTTAGCTTTGGGGACTTGTCGATTACCTGCATTACCGCGTAATTGCAACACGAGTTCTGCACATTGAGCTAACCCTGTCGCACCAATAGGGTGACCTTTAGACATTAGCCCCCCTGATGGGCCAATGACACATTTTCCGCCATAAGTATTACTGCCTTCAGTAATAAACTTTATTGCCTCTCCTTCTGGGCACAATTGTAATGCTTCATAAGTAATTACTTCATTGGGCGTAAAGCAGTCATGTAATTCAATAACGTCAATGTCTTCGGGGCTGACTCCAGATGAATCATAAACCTTATTTGCGGCTTGTTGGGTCATCGATTGACCCACTGCATTGATTGGATTTTTCCATGAGTCTTTTGTATCTGTTGTCATCGCTTGTGCGAGTATTTTTATGGGAGAATTAACACCATGCTGCTTGGCAAATTGTTCATTACATACGATCACTGCTGCTGCGCCACATGTTGGAGGGCAAGCCATTAAGCGAGTTAAGTAATTATCGTAAATAATTTTTTCAGCAAGCACTTGGTCTGCACACAAAGGCATTCTAAATAAAGCATGAGGGTTATTCATAGCATGACGGCGTGATTTTTCAGCAACTTGAGCAAACAACTTTGCACTGACATTATACGTGTCCATATAGTAACGTCCTGCTTGTCCAAATGCCTTAAGTGCCACAGGTCCTTGAGGTGCTGCAAACTCTGCTAATACTTGCTCAATTCTTGTCAAGGGAGACTCTCTATTAGACCATTGTTCTGTTAATGCACCGGGTTGCATTTCTTCAAAGCCAAATGCTAAGGCACAATCAACTTCACCAGACATTACCGCTTGTCTAGCCAAATACAGCGCAGTAGAACCACTAGCACAATTGTTATTTACATTGATAATTGGAATACCGGTTTGCATCACTTCATAAAGTGCGTGCTGACCACAAGTACTGTCACCATAAATGTACGAGCAAAAAGCCTGTTGAATTAAGTGTGGCTCTATATTTGCGTTAACTAGAGCTTGGCTAATGGCATTCGCTGCCATTAACCGATACGGCTTATGTAGGCCCGGTTTACAAAAAGGAGTGAGTCCAACACCTGCAACTGCCACATAATTCATTGGTTTTCCTTACATAACATTAAAGTTTCAGGTGTAAAGCATACTTGTTGAATATTTTGGTAACTTCCGCTACCTGCTGACACGGTGGTAATATTAATCGCTTGCATATCGTCTAATATTTCAACACCTGCAATAGTCCCATCCCGAGGAAAACTGACTGCACTAATAAAGTCACCAACAGAAAGATCATGGTACAGTTTGACTGTAATAGAACCGATTGATCTTGGCTCAAGCTGCCCTTCTTCTACCACAATGGTAATGTGATCATTGATAATAAATGCTTTTAAATAACCTGCATCTTGATGCTGACTTACTTCACCGCTTGCTTCAACTTTATGAGCAAAACAGCATAAAGATAACATTATCAATAAGCCAAAAAGATTGTTAAGTTTCATGTGGTTTACCTTCTTTAGGTTGATAACAATATGGATGACAATCTATCAAAACACAAATTTGCTGGATGTTTTTTATACGCCCTACTGTAGCATTCCACAAATTTATTTGACCTAAATCAAACTTAAGTAAATTTTTGTAACTAAACTGTTGTCATATTTAACATTCAAGGCAAACTGAATATTAGATTAAAAATATCTTAATAGTTATTAAAGTGTTTTGAATAAGGGAGGAGTAATGGCGGCATTGAAACAGCTTTTTACCTCCATGTTTAATAGTTTCAAAGATCTAGTCCCTATCATATTTGTTGTTGGATTTTTTGAAATATTTATCTTACAGCAAGCCCCCGATCACCTTGGTTCAATTTTAATAGGCTTAATCTTTATTGTCCTAGGGCTCACTTTTTTTGTATTTGGTCTAGAAATGGGTTTATTTCCTATAGGCGAATCACTAGCTGAAGCTTTAGCGCGTAAAGGCAGTATTGTTTGGTTAGTCATTTTTTCTTTTTCATTAGGGTTTGGGACGACATTAGCAGAACCGGCTTTAACCGCCGTAGCAAACGAAGCCGCTCAAGTAGCTGCTGAATCAGGTGCTATTCAATCACATCCACAAGCCCTTGCAGAATATGCTATGGGATTAAGGTTAACAGTGGCGATTTCAGTTGGATTGGCGATATTACTTGGGGTGATTAGAATTCTTAAAGGTTGGCCTATTCAATACCTTATCATTGGAGGGTATATCATTGTAATGGTACTCACGGCTTTTGCCCCCCCTAGCATTATTGGTATTGCTTATGACTCTGGTGGCGTGACAACCTCTACCATTACAGTACCGTTAGTTACCGCTCTAGGGGTTGGGTTAGCAACAGTGATTAAAGGTAGAAACCCAATGCTTGATGGTTTTGGTTTAATTGCCTTTGCCAGTTTAACGCCGATGATTTTTGTCATGCTATACGGCATGATATTTCTATAAGGAGCCTAAATGATCGGTCAACTATTGGATACCTTATTACTGACCGCCCGAGACGTTATACCTATAGCGGTAATTCTTTTTGGCTTTCAGCTCGGAGTGCTAAAAAGGCCCATTGCTAATTGGCGAAAAGTGGTGCTGGGTTTTATCTATGTGATCATAGGATTAACCTTCTTTTTAGTTGGCCTTGAAATGGCGCTATTTCCCATTGGCGAAAGCATGGCTAACCAACTCACCTCTCCTGAGTTTTTACACCCCAACGGAGAAGCTACGCCTTTTATTTGGCAAGACTATTTTTGGGTTTATGTGTTTGCAGCTGCAATTGGCTTTAGTACCACCATCGCAGAGCCCTCATTAATTGCGGTGGCGATTAAAGCGAATGACGTGTCAGGCGGAACCATAGGGATACAAGGTTTACGAATATCTGTGGCGATTGGAGTGGCATTTGGTATTGCTTTGGGCTGCTTTAGAATAGTGGTTGGCGATCCAATTCATTATTACATTATGGCTGGTTATATCGTGGTCGTTATTCAAACCTTTTATGCTCCTAAAATGATTATCCCCTTGGCATATGACTCAGGAGGTGTAACCACTTCAACGGTCACTGTGCCATTAGTTGCCGCCCTTGGTTTAGGCTTAGCAACCAATGTTGAAGGTAGAAATCCATTAATTGACGGCTTTGGATTAATTGCCTTTGCGAGCTTATTCCCCATCATTTCGGTTATGGCTTATGCCCAAATAGTAGAGTACTTAACTCAACGCCGAGACAACAAAAAGAACTTAGAGGAGCATAAAGATGCGCTTTAAATTGATTGTCGCCTTTGTTGATGATGATTGTACTGATGAAATACTCACAGCGGCTCGCTCTGCTGGCGCAACTGGCGCGACAGTGATCAATCATGCCAGAGGCGAAGGGCTTGAAAAGAAAAAAACCTTTATGGGCTTAGGCTTAGATGTGCAGCGAGATGTTGTACTCTGGCTGGTTGAAGAACATATGGCAAGACACATTCTAGAAACCATTGCTAAAGTTGGTAAATTCGATACTAATAAAGGTCGAGGTATTGCGTTTCAAATTGATGTTGAAGATGCCGTTGGAGTCGCCCATCAAGTAGAAGAACTCACAAAAGAGATTGAGGACCAGATATGAGCACCAAACACCCCATCAAAAATCGTGATGTATTAAATCAAGACTACGTTATGGTTGATGGCACAATTACGGTGTCGGAAGCCATCACAAAAGCCATTTTGAATAATGTCACCATCCTAGTGGTGAATAAGCGAACCGAACATGACGAGTACGGTTTGGTATTAATGAGTGATATTGCGCGCAAAGTATTAGCTAAAGATAAATCACCAGACAGAACAAATGTATATGAGATAATGATTAAACCGGTATTTTCAGTAGATGCAGATATGGATGTACGTTATACGGCCAGATTGTTTGAACGTTTTGGGATCAATAAGGCTCCAGTCATTGATGGTGGAAAAATACAAGGCTTTGTTACTTACAATGATATTGTGCTTAAAGGAATGATCGAACAATAAGCACAGAACTCACGGCTACTCCAATATAATTGTTTATTGTAAGTATGAACTCAACATAATATTAATCGTTTGAGTATATTGATAATTGAGTGAAGCATTACCATGTTGGCGTGATAAAAACATCAAAAAAATTAACCATAATATCTAGCTCATTTACAACAATATCAGGCTATACTGTTGAATTAGCCCCGCTGTTTTAACACTTTTTGACAAGGAATTCCCAATGGTAAGATGCAGTAAACTGATCGCCAGTATGCTTCCGTTATTCGCCCTAACTACCCAGCATGCTTTGGCTGATGACAAACAGGACTTTTCTTCTATGCAAATGCAAGGTGTAGAGCAAATTGAAGTTAAAGTGGACTTAGATAATGCAGTGAAACGCTTATCAAAAGCCGTTCAATTTAAAACCATATCTAATCAAGACAGAAATGATTTTGATGAGCAAGCTTTCAATGACTATCATGAGTTTATTAAACAATCCTACCCTTTAGTGCACAAAACACTCAAAAGAGAGATTATTGGCGACCCAAGGCCTTTCAGCTTACTTTATACCTGGAAAGGAAAAGACCCATCACTCGCACCCGCTATTTTTATGGCTCACCAAGATGTGGTACCTATTGCTGAAGAGTCACGTGATCAATGGCTAGTTGAGCCATTTTCAGGTGCAATTAAAGACGGTTATATTTGGGGGCGCGGCGTTTTAGACGATAAAAACCAAATCCATGCAATTCTTGAAGCAACGGAAATGAAAATTAAACAAGGTTTTCAACCAAGCCGTACTATCATGTTTGTGTTTGGCCATGATGAAGAAGTGGGTGGCCCAGAAGGCGCCAAAAGTGCTGCTGACTTACTAGAAAAGCGTGGCATTAAAGAAATTGCTTTCGTCATTGATGAATCTGCACCTCTTACCCCAGGTATTTTCCCTGGCATTCGAGAAAACACTGCATTAATTGGTATTGCTCAAAAAGGCTTCATTAGTTTAGAGCTCGCAATTAACAGCGTGGGTGGTCATTCATCACAACCTCCTTTAGAGTCAAACATTGTCGCATTAGCCAAAGCGGTTACTAAAGTTGAAGCAGCGCAATTCCCTTATAAACTTCACGATGCTGTACGCTACCAATACCGCTTTATGGGACCAGAATTACCTAAAGAGCAGCAAGCCATGTATAAAGCGGTGGCCTATGGTGATAATGACAATCTGACGCAACTTGAGAAAGACTTTATCAATGCTATGGCGGCAAACCAAGTTACTCGCTCAATGATTCATACCACAACTGCTGTGACTATGTTTAATGCCGGGATTAAAGATAACGTATTGCCCCCTTCAGCAACGGCTGTAGTCAACTTTAGACCGATGCCAGGTGATACCCCTGAAGTGATTATTGAACATGTTAAGAATGCGATTCAAGATGAACGTATTACGGTGCGGGACATATCAGCATCAACACCTGCAACCAATGTCGCCAACCCACATGGTCAAGGCTATAAACTGCTTGAAAAAACCATTCGTCAAACATGGGGTAACGACTTAATTGTGTCACCTTTCTTTGTGATGGGGGGGTCAGATTCTAAACATTTCCAAGCACGTTCGTTCGCACCTGATGTGTATACCATCACCGGGATTCAATTAGAGTCGACTAAAGAGTTTGAAGGCTTCCACGGAGTTAACGAACGTATTCTAATTGAAGAGTATGGTCGCTCTATTGGCTTCTTCTATTCGTTAATCGATAACCTAGAAGATTTATAACAAGCGATTTTTGAATAATATTAGGGTGTAGTTAATTTTAACTACGCCCTTTTTTATGAAAAATTCATCACTATCAAACAAACCAAGTTTAAGCAGTTATACCAATCACGATATGTATGTGATCAGAATTAGCGTAGGAAAAATGCTTGAGAACAAGGTAGATTTTTTCGATAAGTAGTTATTCTACAATCAAAAAATCTAACGCTGTTATCGAGTATTTTAACAAGCTAGGGTGAGCAATTATTTATCACGATTGGTATTAGCCCCAAATACAGCTTTATGCTGCTTAGAATTAATACATAGCAAAGTAAAACTATCGACTTTTTACGGCGCCGCGGCAACAGTTCTTTCACCACAACGGAGCCATGGTCATCAAGTAACTGTGACTTCCATAAAATAAACCACAAAATGGTTAATTTAAATGTCTGCTGTTGTATAACAACGGTCTGATGTTTTATTGGCCATAGAACCAAAAATGACAATAGAATTTGTTGATTGCTAGTGATACTAAAGCGAGTTGTAAAGCGATCGTAGCTAATCAGGATTTGCTCACCCGCAATGGTATGTGTTTGTTGTTGGGTCCGTTCGAACGGCATAGACTACTATCCATATATCGTGTCGCTTTTAAAAGCAAGTCACAAAAAAGGACGCCGAAGCGCCCTTTTACTTGTTGTTACTGATAGGTATTGATTACCAACCAGTACGAGTACGTAATGCTTTACCAATATCCGCTAATGAACGAACAGTGGTTACGCCAGCCGCTTCTAAAGCAGCAAATTTATCAGCAGCAGTACCTTTACCACCAGCGATGATTGCGCCAGCATGACCCATACGCTTACCTTCTGGTGCAGTTACACCAGCAATGTAAGAAACAACAGGCTTAGTTACGTTTGCTTTGATATATTCAGCCGCTTCTTCTTCAGCAGTACCACCAATTTCACCAATCATAACGATGGCTTCAGTTTGTGGATCGTTTTGGAACATTTCCAATACGTCGATGAAGTTAGTACCTGGAATTGGGTCACCACCAATACCAACACATGTTGATTGGCCGAAACCTTCGTCAGTAGTTTGCTTAACCGCTTCGTACGTTAATGTACCAGAGCGAGAAACAATACCTACTTTACCTGGCTTATGAATGTGACCTGGCATAATACCAATTTTACATTCACCTGGAGTAATAACACCTGGACAGTTAGGACCGATCATGCGAACGCCAGTTTCTTCTAGCTTCACTTTCACTTGTAACATGTCTAATGTTGGGATGCCTTCAGTAATACAAACGATAAGCTCAATGCCTGCATCAATTGCTTCTAAAATTGCATCTTTACAAAATGGTGCTGGTACGTAGATAACAGAGGCTGTTGCACCTGTTTCAGCTACTGCGTCTTTCACTGTGTTAAACACAGGAAGACCTAGGTGAGTTTGACCGCCTTTACCAGGAGATACACCACCAACCATTTGTGTGCCATAAGCAATTGCTTGCTCAGAGTGGAAAGTACCCTGACCACCAGTAAAACCTTGACAGATAACTTTGGTATCTTTGTTAATTAATACAGACATTATTTGCCCTCCGCAGCAGCAACAACTTTAACAGCAGCGTCTGATAATGACTCAGCAGCAATAATATCTAGGCCAGAGTTAGCTAAAACATCACGACCTAATTCAGCGTTAGTTCCTTCTAAACGAACAACAACAGGAACTTGAACACCCACTTCTTTAACTGCACCGATAATACCTTCAGCAATCATATCGCAACGTACGATACCACCGAAAATGTTAACCAATACCGCTTTAACATTGCTATCAGATAAAATGATTTTGAATGCTTCAGCAACACGTTCTTTAGTTGCACCACCACCTACGTCTAGGAAGTTAGCTGGCTTGCCACCGTGTAGGTTTACAATGTCCATAGTACCCATTGCTAGGCCTGCACCGTTAACCATACAACCTACGTTACCATCTAATGCAACATAGTTAAGTTCGAATTTAGCCGCGTGAGCTTCACGAGCATCATCTTGAGATGGGTCGTGCATGTCTTTGATTTTTGGTTGACGGAATAATGCATTGCCGTCGATACCAATTTTGCCATCTAAACAGTGAAGATTGCCTTCATCAGTAATCACCAATGGGTTGATTTCTAATAATGCGAAATCATGGTCATTAAACATGTTAGCAAGACCCATAAAGATCTTAGTGAACTGTTTCATTTGAGTTGGGTTTAACCCTAACTTGAAACCAAGATCACGTGCTTGATAAGCTTGAGGACCTGTTAATGGATCGATGATTGCTTTGTGAATTAGTTCTGGTGTTTCTTCAGCAACTTTCTCAATCTCAACACCACCTTCAGTTGACGCCATAAATACAACACGACGTGTTGCACGGTCAACAACTGCACCTAGGTACAATTCATTAGCGATGTCAGTGCAGCTTTCAACTAGAATTTTAGCAACTGGCTGACCTTTTTCGTCAGTCTGATATGTTACTAAGTTTTTACCTAACCAGTTTTCAGCAAATGCTCTGATTTCTTCTTTATCACCGGTAACTTTAACGCCACCAGCTTTACCACGGCCGCCTGCGTGTACTTGACACTTAACAACCCACATATTTCCGCCAATGTGGCCAGCTGCTTCAACTGCTTCTTGAGCAGTATCACATGCAAAGCCTTCAGAGACTGGTAAACCATATTCGGCAAATAAAGATTTTGCCTGATACTCATGCAAATTCATGATGATCTATCCATATACTTCTAATCAAATCCTACTGGCTCAAATGAGCCAGCTGCGAGGGTGTGTCTAGTTGACTCTTATAGGTCAAGCAATAGACGAGTTGGATCTTCTAAGAAGTCTTTAATCGCGACTAAGAAGCCAACAGACTCACGACCATCAACGATACGATGGTCATAAGAGAGTGCTAGGTACATCATTGGTAAGATTTCAACCTGACCATTGACTGCCATTGGGCGATCTTTAATAGCATGCATGCCTAAGATAGCGCTTTGTGGCAGATTTAAAATTGGAGTAGACATTAGTGAGCCAAAAACACCACCATTAGTCACTGTGAAGTTACCGCCGGTCATGTCATCAACAGTCAGTTTACCGTCACGACCTTTGATAGCTAATTCACGAACCGCTTTTTCAATTTCAGCAAGGCTCATAGTATCTGTGTCACGTAATACTGGCGTTACCAATCCACGTGGCGTAGATACTGCAATGCTCACATCAAAGTAGTTATGATAAACAATATCATCACCATCAATTGAGGCGTTTACTTCAGGGAAACGTTTTAGCGCTTCAGTCACTGCTTTTACATAGAAAGACATAAAGCCTAAACGAATACCGTGTTTTTTCTCGAATATTTCTTGGTACTGTTTACGAATATTCATAATTGGCTTCATGTTAACTTCGTTAAACGTGGTTAACATTGCCGTTGAATTTTTCGCTTCTAATAAACGATTAGCAATGGTTTTGCGTAAACGAGTCATAGGAACACGTTTTTGGCTACGACCTTCTAAAGGTGCAATTGGCGCAGCGGCTGCAGCAGGTTTAGCCGCAGAAGCAGACTTAGCAAACGCTTCCACATCTTCTTTAGTGATACGTCCACCAACACCTGTGCCTTTAATTTTTGAAGCATCAAGATTGTGCTCAGCAATTAAACGACGAACAGATGGGCTTAATGCGTCGTTAGATTCGTCAGACGACTCTTGTGCAACTGGCGCATCTTCTGCTTCTGCTTTTGTTACTTCTTGGCCTGCAACCGCACCCGCAACAAATTTAGCAATAACTTGTTCACCTAAAACGGTATCACCTTCTTGGAATAAAAATTCTGAAATTGAACCATCTTCAGGAGCAACAACTTCAAGAACAACTTTGTCTGTTTCAATATCAACTAAGTTTTGATCACGTGTTACCTGCTCACCAGGTTGAACATGCCAAGTAGCAATGGTTGCATCAGCAACTGATTCTGGTAATACCGGTACCTTAATTTCGATACTCATGGAAAGCTTCCCTTTATATAAATTATCTTTACGACAGTTTTAATGCGCTATTCAATAATGATTCTTGCTGTTGTACGTGTAACCCTGGATAACCACATGCTGGAGCAGCTGACGCTTCACGACCGGCATAAGTTAATTTTGCACCCGCTGGAATATTGGCCCAGAAGTGATGCTGGCTACAGTACCATGCCCCTTGGTTTTGCGGCTCTTCTTGACACCATACAAAATCCGTAACGTGTTGGTATTGCTCTAAAGCTTTACGCATTTCAACATCAGGGAATGGATATAATTGCTCAATACGAATGATGGCAATATTAGTCAAATTCTCTTTGCGACGTTTTTCAAGCAGCTCAAAGTATACTTTACCACTACAGAAAATGACTCTATCAACTTTGCTCGCTTCAAGGGTATCAATCTCACCAATCACGTTTTGGAATGTACCTTCTGCAAGTTCTTCCATACTCGACACCGCTAATGGATGACGTAGTAATGACTTAGGTGACATCACCACAAGCGGACGACGCATAGGACGCACGACTTGACGGCGTAACATGTGGTAAACCTGAGCTGGCGTAGAAGGAACACAAACTTGCATATTGTGGTTAGCACATAACTGCAAGAAACGTTCTAAACGTGCACTTGAATGCTCAGGGCCTTGTCCTTCATAACCATGAGGTAAAAGCATTGTTAGACCACATAAACGGCCCCATTTTTGCTCACCAGATGACAAGAATTGATCAATCACCACTTGGGCACAGTTAACAAAGTCACCAAACTGCGCTTCCCAAATAGTTAATCCACCAGGTTCTGCAGTGGCATAGCCATATTCAAATGCTAATACTGACGCTTCAGATAACACTGAATCAGTAATATCAATTGGCGCTTGTTCATCCGCTACATTACGTAATGGTAAATAAGTCGTCGCATCATTTTGATTATGTAAAACCGCATGACGGTGGAAGAAAGTGCCACGACCAGAATCTTGACCGGTAATACGAACGCGTTTTTTATCTTCAAGAATAGACGCGTAGGCTAAGGTTTCAGCAAAACCCCAATCAAGTAGCTTCTCGCCTTTTGCCATTAACACACGGTCACCATAAATTTTGGCAACACGAGACTGTAACTTATGGCTTTGCGGAATATCGACCAATTTATTGGCTAAGTTTTGCAGGCGCTCCATCGACATAGCACCAGCATAATCTTCATCCCATTCGCGATTCAGATACGGAGTCCAATCTACCGTATGTAGTGTCATTGGTCGCCATTCTTTAACCACACAATCACCTGCATCTAATGCATCACGGTAACCGTTAATTAATCCAGTGACTTCATCTGCCGCAATGCTGTTTTCAGCAATTAATTTATCTGCGTAGATTTTACGTGGTGTAGGATGTTTTTTGATTTTGGCATACATCAATGGCTGAGTTGCACTTGGCTCATCAGCTTCGTTATGGCCATGACGGCGATAACACACTAAATCAATGACCACATCACGTTTGAATTCATTACGGTAATCAACAGCAAGCTGTGAAATAAACGCTACCGCTTCAGGGTCATCTGAATTGACGTGGAAAATAGGCGCCTGCACCATTTTTGCGATATCTGTACAGTATTCAGTTGAACGCACATCAGCATGGTTAGATGTTGTGAAACCCACTTGGTTATTGACAACAATGCGAATACTTCCGCCAACCTTAAAGCCACGAGTTTGTGACATATTAAAGGTTTCTTGAACAATACCCTGACCCGTTATCGCAGAGTCACCATGAATGGTAATAGGCATAACTTGTAGGCCATCGTCACAGCCACGACGATCTTGACGTGCGCGCACGCTACCGATCACCACTGGGTTAACAATTTCTAAGTGAGATGGGTTAAACGCTAACGCTAGATGTACATTGCCACCAGGGGTTTCAAAGTCAGATGAGAAACCTTGGTGGTATTTAACGTCACCTGAGCCATGAGTATCAGCGTGTTTACCAGCAAACTCGTCAAATAATTCACTTGGACGTTTACCCAGAATATTCACTAATACGTTTAAACGACCACGGTGAGCCATACCCACAACAATCTCTTTGGTTCCGGCTTCGCCTGCACGATAAATGATTTCGCGCATCATTGGAACCAACGCATCACCACCTTCTAATGAGAAGCGTTTGGCACCAGGGAACTTAGCGCCAAGGTATTTTTCCATACCTTCGGCAGCATTTAAGCCTTCAAGAATACGCTTCTTAATTTGTGGGTTGTAATTGGCTTTACCTAATGTTGGCTCTAAACGTTGTTGAATCCAACGCTTTTCATCCGTATCAGTAATATGCATATACTCTGCACCAATAGAGCCACAATATGTGCTCTTAAGGGCATGAATAAGGTCGCCTAACTTCATGGTTTCACCGCCTAAGGCAAATGAACCCGTGTTGAACTCACGCTGCATATCTTCGGCTGTTAAGCCATGATAATTAGGGTCTAACTCTTGAACAGCTTCACGCTTCCATAATCCTAAAGGATCTAAGTTGGCATTTTGGTGGCCACGGAAACGGTGAGCATTAATAAGCTGAAGCACTTTAACTTGCTTTGCATCTAGCTCTGGGTCGCTTACGCGAGCAGCGCCTTTTGCACGGCTTTCGAGCGCTAAACTGCGGAAATAGTCACGCACTTTAGAGTGTGCCGCTTCAGGAGCTTCAGGTGAAGTACCATTAACAGGAGGGAGATTATCAAAAACAACCTGCCAATCAGCTGAAACTGATTGCGGATCTTCTTGATAGGCTTCATACATCTCTTCTACGTAGGTCGCATTCGAACCACTTAAGTGAGACGATTCGAGCCAGGCTTTCATGATGCCTTGGTGCATTGTTATTCCTTTCAAACTTGATACACGTGCTAGCCATAATGCATAACAATATTTCACATTGCTATACTTAACGTCTTACTCTGCCAATGACTTGTACTAAATATCGGATTTAACAAATTAGTGACAAAGAGGTTTCCAAAAAACACAAAAGAGTCATCTTCACTAAGGAAAATGACTCTATCATAGAGCTAATTAAATTGTCTAAATGGCTCACTTGCGTTCATTAAACTGCTCGCTTTAGCAACATCGACTTAATGTGACCGATAGCTTTTGTTGGGTTAAGTCCTTTAGGACAAACATCAACACAATTCATGATTCCATGACAACGGAAAACACTATAAGCATCGTCAAGCTCTGATAAACGCTCTTCAGTAGCGGTATCGCGGCTATCGATTAAAAAGCGATACGCATGTAATAAACCACTTGGTCCCACAAACTTATCTGGGTTCCACCAGAAAGATGGACAAGCAGTTGAGCAACATGCACACATAATACATTCGTACAAACCATCTAAGTGCTCACGCTCTTCAGGTGATTGTAAATGTTCACGTGCGGGTGTTTTTTCATCATTAATCAAGTAAGGTTTGATTTTCTCATATTGCTTGTAGAATTGAGTTAAATCAACTACTAAATCACGAACAACTGGCATTCCTGGCAGAGGTCGGATTTCAAGTTTTTTACCTTTGAATGTAGAAATAGGTGTAATACACGCTAATCCATTTTTACCATTCATATTAATGCCATCAGAACCACACACACCTTCACGGCATGAACGACGAAACGCTAGCGTAGGGTCTTGTTCTTTAAGCTTAATTAATGCGTCTAACACCATCATATCAGTGCCTTCTTGCACTTCAAGGGTGTAATCCTTCATGTATGGTTTAGTATCTACATCAGGATTATAACGGTACACTGCAAATGTTAATTTCATCTTTGCAACTCCTGCTTAGTAGGTACGTTTCTTCGGTGGGAAGGCTTCACGTAACTTAGGCGCCATGTTCACATCACGTTTTGTCATTGATGTTGCAACAGGGTCAAATAGACTATGGCATAACCAATTGTCATCATCACGCTCTAAAAAGTCTTCACGAGAATGCGCACCACGGCTTTCTGTACGGAAATTAGCAGCATAAGCTGTTGCTAATGCGGTAGCCATAAGGTTGTCTAATTCTAAACATTCAATACGTTGTGTATTGAACTCTTTAGAGTTGTCAGACAATTTAGCATTTTCAAGACGTTTTTGAATTGCTTGAAGTTGCTCTAAACCTTCAGCCATTGCTTTACCAGTACGGAAAACAGAGAAGTTTAGTTGCATACAAAGTTGTAAATCTTTACGGATAACCGCAGGATCTTCACCATCAGTATTACTTTCCCAACGATTTAATCGCGCTAATGAAGCATCGATGTTGGCTTGGCTAGCATCTTTAGGATCAGCCGTTGCGTCTAATGCTTTGCCTAAGTGTTGTCCTGCTGCACGACCAAATACCACTAAGTCAAGTAACGAGTTACCCCCTAGACGGTTTGCACCATGAACAGATACACAAGCAATTTCACCTACTGCAAATAAGCCGGTTACTTCAGATTCTGAACCGTCATTATCCATACGAATAACTTGACCACTCACTTTAGTTGGTAAGCCACCCATCATGTAATGACAAGTTGGTAAGACTGGAATTGGGCCATCTGCTGGATCAATGTGGGCAAAGGTACGTGAAAGCTCACAAACACCCGGTAAGCGTGCTTCTAATGTTTCTTTACCTAAGTGATCAAGCTTCAGTAAACAATGTGGACCTAATGGACCATCTAAACCACGACCTTCACGAATTTCAGTCATCATTGAGCGGGCAACCACGTCACGCGACGCTAAGTCTTTTGCATTAGGTGCATAACGTTCCATGAAACGCTCGCCATCTTTATTTAAAAGATACCCACCTTCACCACGACAACCTTCAGTTACAAGTACACCTGCGCCAGCAATACCCGTTGGGTGGAACTGCCACATTTCCATGTCTTGTAATTGCACACCTGCACGAGCAGCCATACCAACACCATCACCAGTGTTAATGTGCGCATTGGTAGTAGAAGCATAAATACGCCCTGCACCACCCGTTGCTAAAATTGTTGCTTTCGCTTTGAAGTAAACAATTTCACCTGTTTCAATTTCAATGGCAGTACAACCAACAATGGCACCGTCATCATTTTTAACTAAATCAAGTGCATACCACTCAGAGAAAACTTCAGTTTTATGCTTAACGTTCTGTTGATATAAGCAATGCAATAATGCATGACCTGTACGGTCAGCTGCAGCCGCGGTACGAGCCGCTTGCTCACCACCGAAATTTTTAGACTGACCACCAAAAGGACGTTGATAAATTTTACCATTTTCAAAACGAGAGAATGGTAGACCCATGTGCTCTAGTTCGATAATCGCTTCTGGACCGGTTTGACACATAAACTCAATAGCGTCTTGGTCACCGATAAAATCAGAACCTTTAACGGTATCGTACATGTGTTGTTCCCAGTGGTCTTCATGGGCATTACCTAACGCAACAGTAATACCACCCTGCGCTGAAACCGTATGAGAACGAGTTGGGAAAACTTTTGATAAAAGCGCACAGCTTTTACCTTCTTTAGAAATCTGTAATGCTGCTCGCATACCAGCGCCACCTGCGCCGATTACGATTGCATCAAATTCGCGTACTGGAATACTCACTTATACACCCCACACTATTACAATGCCGGCCGCTAAATAACTGAATGCGGTCACAACAAAGGTAAACTGTAATACACCACGTAACGAGGTACATTTCACATAATCAGTCAGTACTTGCCATACACCAATCCACGCGTGAATTAATAAAGCAACTAATGCGAGTAATGTGAATACCTTCATTGGCAATGAACTAAATAAACCTTGCCAAATTTCGAAAGTTAATGGCGCACTACATGCTATAAAGCCAACCAAAAAGATGGTATAGCAGGCTAAAATAACTGCGCTGGCGCGTAATAAAATAAAGTCATGAACACCGCTGCGTCCAAAACTTGCTGCATTTGTTACCATACCCAAATCCCCGCTATGACTGAAAAGGCAACGGCTAAAACAAATACTGCTTTAGCTGAAGCTGCACCTGACGCTAATTCTTCCCAACGACCGGTATCCATAATTAAATGACGAATGCCACCTAATAAGTGATAACCCAGCGCGGTAAGAATGCCCCAAAGGATAAACTTCATTACGAAACCATCGAACAAGGATTGGACGCTAGCGAATCCCTCAGCAGAAGTTAAAGTTGAATTTAACAACCACAAAAGAATACCGGTAGCAAATAGCATAATAACACCGGAGATACGGTGTAGAATTGACGCGATCGCTGTCGCAGGGAAGCGAATCGTCTGCAGGTCTAGATGGACAGGTCTTTGCTTTTTCACGTTCTGCTCACTCAGCTCCATTGAGCATTATTTTTGTTATGTATCTCTTTTTTGCTTAAAACATCAACGCCAAAAAGTGTTAACAACATGTTTAAGCAAAAAACAAACTACTATCAAACACCTAACCAGTTGAGGGATCACTAATTTAGTTTGTAAAGTAATAATTTCTAAACTGTGATGTTTGTCGCCCTTAGGGACGCAGGCAAGTATACTCGTGAGAATTGTCAAATACAAACCTCACATTATGCAAATTCTGTTTTTTTATGAATTTTTTATTCTAAGACCCATGTCACATGGGTTTTGAAGCGTTATATACCATGGTCTAACAAATTTAAACGCTTATTTAAATTGATCTATGAACTAAATTCACTGTAAAGTAATGTCCGCTTAACATGCCGCACTCAATAAGAGAATGAAGTAAGGAGAACGGGGTATGGCTGAAAATATAGCCAAATTAGAGTTACCAGGTAACGATTCAATCGACTTACCAATTAAATCAGGTACTGAAGGTTTTGATGTAATCGACATTAGTACATTGGGGAAAAAAGGCTATTTCACTTTCGATCCAGGCTTCTTAGCGACGGCTTCTTGTGAGTCTGCAATTACCTATATCGATGGTGCACAGGGTATTTTATTACACCGTGGCTATCCAATTGATCAACTAGCTACTGAGTCAACCTACTTAGATTTATGCTACTTGTTATTGTACGGTGAGTTACCAAGTAAAGCAGACTTCGATAAGTTCGAAACCACAGTAAAGCAACACACTATGGTTCATGAGCAAATTGAATTTTTCTTCAGAGGTTTCCGCCGTGACGCACATCCAATGGCGATGCTTTGTGGTGTGACTGGAGCGCTTTCTGCTTTCTATCAAGACTCTCTTGATGTAAATAATCCTAAGCACCGCGAAATTGCTGCGTATCGTTTAGTGTCGAAAATGCCTACTATTGCTGCAATGTGTTACAAGTACTCAATGGGTCAACCATTTGTATACCCACGTAACAACTTAAGCTATGCGGGTAATTTCTTGCATATGATGTTCGCAACGCCTTGCGAAGATTATGTCGTAAATCCTGTTGTTGAACGTGCAATGGATAGAATCTTCGTATTACATGCTGATCATGAGCAAAATGCGTCAACTTCAACCGTACGTTTAGCCGGTTCATCGGGTGCAAACCCATTCGCTTGTATTGCTGCAGGTATTGCTTCACTTTGGGGCCCTGCACACGGCGGTGCTAATGAAGCATGCTTACAAATGCTTGAAGAAATTGGCAGTGTTGATCGTATTCCAGAGTTTATCGAGAAAGCGAAAGACAAGAATGATCCATTCCGTCTAATGGGCTTTGGTCATCGTGTTTATAAGAACTTCGACCCTCGTGCAAAAGTGATGCGCGAAACTTGTCATGAAGTCTTGAAAGAGCTTAAAGTGGTTGATCCGCTGTTAGATGTAGCAATGGAGCTTGAGCGTATTGCCTTAGAAGATGAATACTTTATCTCTAAGAAACTTTACCCGAACGTTGATTTCTACTCAGGTATCATCATGAAAGCCATTGGTATTCCGACTAGCATGTTCACAGTGTTATTCGCACTGTCACGTACTGTTGGTTGGATCTCTCACTGGAAGGAAATGCTTGATCAACCTGGTCACAAAATCAGCCGCCCTCGTCAATTATATACTGGCGAATCAGCTCGTGAATTTGTTAGCCTAGATAAACGTTAATAATTTAATTAATGTTTTGTTCAAAAAAGCGCCTATTTAGGCGCTTTTTTATTGTCGCTATCTATGTGCACTTGGTTCATTTAATAAAAAATTGACCATATGCTAGGTTATATTTCTTTCAGTAACCAGTCAGTTTTTGGTTAAAAATCAAGCGAACCTGTCATTTTTAAGTCAATTTTCGCCCACGATACAAAGTGTAGCAAAATAATTTATTGCTAATGAGTAATCCATAATAACGCTAAACTATCGCCATTTATTAAACACTTTTAAAAAGAAAATCTACTTTCGACCACTAAATTTTGCTTACTGCTCTGTCACTTTTCAATTTTGTTTAGTGCACAAAAAAAGCTAGGAGCATCTGCCCTAGCCTTTTAGTGATAAATCAAAATAGATGTATTTAATGCTTAATTCAGCCTCATTAAATACGGATCTTGAATTACTTGTATAATTAGAACGGCATTTTCATACCAGGGGGTAATTGCATTCCACCTGTTACTTCAGCCATTTTCTCTTTCTGATTTTCTTCAATTCGACGAGCAGCATCATTACATGCCGCTGCAATCAAGTCTTCTAGCATTTCTTTATCATCTTCCATAAGACTTGGATCAATTTCAACACGTCGAACATTGTGAGTGCCAGTCATAGTCACTTTAACTAGTCCTGCGCCTGCTTCACCGGTCATTTCTGCACGTGCGATTTCTTCTTGTGCCTTAGCCATTTTGTCTTGCATCATTTGGGCTTGCTTCATTAAGTTGCCCATGCCGCCTTTTCCAAACATAATCTTTATCTCTTTCTTTATTAAAAATCTAAGTGGTAGCAAGTCGCCTGAATGGGCGTAATCTTACTGAATTTATTTAAATTAGCAAACCGCTAAATACAATTATGCGAGTTAGATTACTTAGTTTGCTTAATTTGATTCTTTATCTTGGTTCTGAGCTAATAACGCTGGTATTTTTTTAGCTACTGCGCCTAATTGCTCCGTTGGGTACATTATTGAATCATCGTCTAATTGTGCGTCAAAACGATTAATCATCCACTGAATGTTGTCGTCGCCCAGAATATTATTTTTCGCTTGCTGAACTAACTCACCATGGAAACGCTTGCGCAGTTCTAGGGGTGTTTCACGAGTGTTGTCTTGGCCAATACTCACATTAACGTTAATTTGTTCACCTAAAAATTCTGACAAAGCGGCTTGTAATTGTTCAATCGCCACCTCTGCACTGAGATGTTTTTGATCAGGTTTTAACGTTAGCTGCAGATTAGCGGATATCTCATGACATAACGAGTTTACGCCTAACTGTCTTACTCGGCCACCCACTTTTATTTGAGTCATGATTTGGAACCAGTGCAAATCTATAGGGTTTCCAGTAATGGTATGACCAATATTAGCCAGCTCGCTATGTTGCTCAATTTGATGATGACTAATTATAGTATTTGATTGAGTTACCCCTTCCGCTTGAGCTGTAACACTTTGCTGTTGAAGATTGGCTTCAGGTAATTTAGTGCTCGTGACGATTGGGCTTGGTGTTGCTATGTCACTTTTGGGGGCATTAGCGGGCATCTGAGCAATTTGACTCGCTTCAGTCTCCTCCTCAAGATGAGTCACTTGTTGATGAGTAACATCTTGTGGTGGTTTTTCCCATGGAGGCCGATCATACTCAGCTTCAGTGCTTACATCTGCACTCATATCATTGCTGGTTTCTGATGCTGCAGTAGCAGGTTCAGAGTCAGAGTCAGAGTCAGGTTTAATAGCCTGCTTAATGTTACGCGGTTGAACCGTTTCAATAGTAGAACTTGAATTTGGTTTACTCTCTGAGGTTTGCTGATTTTTGATAGCATCAACATCAGCCAATAATGAATTACGGCTGGCTAGCACAAGATCTAAAATATCATCTTCTTCTGTCGGGGTATTATCGCTAATTGCCGAAGTATCGCTAACGTCTGAAGAAGAGCTGACAATAGAGGTATTTGTAGCAGGTGTGTTTACAGGTATAGGCTCAACACTCGCTTGCTGATTAAAGGCTAAATAGTCTTCATAGTCATTATGTTCATTTTGCTCATCTTCTAAATCAGTATAACCAGCCGTTTCATATGATGAAAATGCATCATCAGCCCTCATAGATAGAGAGTTTTCATCTACTAAATCAGCAGATGTTTGTGCCAAAGGTTGATTAGTGATGTCTTGAGATAATGTCGATACAACGGGCTCACTTTGCGCAATAGGCTCATCTGGAGTTGTTGACTCAAAACCCATCGACTCAGCTTGATTGATCAGCATCGCTTGTTGCGCATTTAACGCTACAGTCTCTTCTGAAACAACTGGATCATCGACTTTATTTAAATGATTATCATCTAAGCTTGATGGCTCTTTTATATCACTAGGCGCTTGCACTTGTTGCTTATTATCGGCAGTGTTTTGCAAGTCATCAGCTTGGGCAGCAATATTTGGGTCTTGAGTTGCTACTGTTGCCTGCTCATCAATGGGCTTTGGGCGAGTCTCAATGACCTCTTTATTAGTTGCTTGCGAATCCTGAGATGAAGCGGTTAATTCTGGCAGGTCAATTTTTGCTGGCTGCTCAGTCTCCCAACGCTTAATTTGTTTTTCTGGCACAAATGCCACCGCACGTAATAAAGCCATTTCCAAACCAGATTTAGGATCTGGCGCATACGGTAGGTCTTTTCTGCCTGCCAGTAACATTTGATAATAAAGCTGAATCTGTTCGGCTGAGATTTGCTGGGCAAATGCCTGAATTTGTTCACTGTATAACGATGACTGTGCAGCAGCTGGGGCAAATTGAGTTAAGGTAATTTGATGCAATAACTCCAGTAAACTGCGAAGCACTTCTTGTGCATCTGCACCAAAAGCCAGTACTTTGGCTACTGTTTTCATTAGTGGCTCAACGTCAGCATCACATAATGCTTTAAGTAATGCGATAACTTGCTGCTGGTCAATGCTGCCCAACATAGATTGCACTTGTTGGTGCATCACCTGCCCTGAACCAAACGCAATAGCTTGATCTGTGAGACTTAATGCATCACGCATGCTGCCATTGGCGGCTTTAGCCAATAACGATAACGCCTGCGGTTCAAATTCTAATGCTTCTTGGGTTAGCACATAATCAAGCTGTTTGACAATTTCATCTTGAGATAAACTTTTCAAATTAAACTGCAAACAACGGGATAACACTGTCACAGGCAGTTTTTGAGGATCAGTTGTCGCCAGTAAAAATTTAACGTGCTCAGGGGGCTCTTCAAGTGTTTTTAGTAAAGCGTTAAAACTGCTACGCGAAAGCATATGTACTTCATCAATTAAGTACACTTTATAACGACCACGAGAAGGACGATATTGAACATTATCAAGTAGCTCACGGGTATCGTCTACTTTGGTACGAGATGCCGCATCGACCTCAATTAAATCAACAAAGCGACCTTGGGCAATTTCTTCACAACTGGAACAAACTCCACAAGGGTTAGCAGTCACTCCTTGCTCACAATTGAGTCCTTTAGCAAACAAACGAGCCAAACTGGTTTTGCCCACTCCGCGTGTACCAGTAAACAGGTAAGCGTGATGTAAGCGTTGTTGGCTTAAAGCGTTAGTCAATGCCAATAAGACATGAGACTGACCCACCATTTGTTCAAATTTGGCAGGGCGCCATTTACGGGCTAACACCTGATAAGACATGAAATTCCCCAAACTAATTTATTCGGGAAATCTTCCCGCTAACTTAAGTCAAACAATACCATGCAAAACTCATTCAAGCTATTATTTGACTGCTGTTAGCTGGCTTTATCTACAAATTAAAAGATAGCAATATGGCAATTATTCACCGTCAAAGTCACATAAACTCAGTACTTCAATATTCATTGCTTTTAATTTCGCTTCACCGCCAATATCAGGCAATGAAATAACAAACGCTGCGTGATTAACTTCACCACCTAACTGACGGATAAGTTTTACGGTGGCTTCAATGGTTCCACCGGTTGCTAATAAGTCGTCTATAACAAGTACTTTGTCGTTTTCATTTATTGCATCTGTATGAATTTCTAGTGTATCAGTACCATATTCAAGCTCATAGCTTTGAGCAATAGTCGCGCGAGGCAGTTTGCCCGGTTTTCTTACCGGCACAAAACCAATACCTAACTCTAGTGCCAAAGGAGCACCAAACAAGAAGCCACGCGCTTCCGTCCCGACGACCTTGGTAAAACCTTTTGATTGATAATGCGCGACTAATAAAGCAATTGTCGCTTTGTAAGCTTCAGCATTTTCTAGCAAGCTGGTGACATCACGGAACATAATGCCCGCTTTTGGGTAATCTGGAATAGTTTTAATGCTTTGCTTAATTAGCGATAAACTGTCTTTATTGATCATAATAAAAAGCTCTTTGATATGTTAAATGCAATAAAAAAGTCCCCTACGGGACTCATTTCATTTTTAGACTGATCTTATGCCTGTTGTGGACGCCTTGCAACTATTGAGCAATTATTCTGTTAAGTCTGGGATCCGCCACAAGAAAAGTAATAATCCACATAACATACAAAACAACATCACCTTAACCCAAACAAGGGGCACAATCATGATACTGACGACAAAACTTAGCGTCGTCATAATCATAGCTCGTTTTTTTAACTTCTTTGATAACGCGCGTTTTGTTTGCCAATTATTCAATGCTTCAGAAAACCAAGGATGAGTCATTAACCAGTTATGTAAGCGGTCACTTGAACGAGCAAAACAATATGCAGCTAGCAAAATAAAGGGCACCGTAGGTAATAATGGTACCACTATACCGATCGTCCCCAAAGTGACACTGGTTAAGCCAATCAACAAAAATAAGCCACGCTTTAACGCCATTTAATTCAACCCTTAAAAATAAAAAACCACTCATTAGAGTGGTTTGAGTCTGTGGCGTTAATTATAACGTATACCCGAGACTAAATTAAGCCCGCAAACTTTAACCATGAAAGGCTAGCAGGTAATGTTGGTATTAGTAAAACAGCAATAAAACCTAATAAATATAAGGCATTGAAAGGATCTTTAAACGGCTTGCTCATGATTATTCCTTGGGCATAAAAGATAAGTTATTGTTGCACTTGTGCTCAAGGTAGCATTCAGCATTTCAACTTACGCAAAGAATGTGAACCTGATCACAACCCGCGCATTCTACTGATTAAACTATCAAATATAAACCATAAATTAATTAAGGGATTATGTGTAAAAACTAAAAATGCTGCTACCTAGTGGTAACCACAATATGTTTGTCTATCATTTGTGATAATAATTGTACACAGCCATCATAAAGTACCTCATTATCCATTGTCGGATAACACTCTACTAGCCATGCCATAAGATCATCAAACATTAACGTGTCATGTTGATTTGTGTTTTGCTCAATGAATGCCAACACTTGCGCGGTTAATGGGTTCAATTGTAAAAAAGACACTTCTTCTTGTTGATCTCGATAAACACAAAAGTACTGTGGTTGTTGTGGTGGCTCTATAGGTTGGTAATCGACACTAATATGCTGAACATCAAATTGGTATTGAGCGACTTTGGCTGAACTAGCCATTTGCAAAGGAGTGCTTTGCAGCACATCAACCGAAAAACTTTTTTGTGACTGGTTTGATTGTACAGTGGCAATATAAAGTTCTAACCACTCATAGTGAGCCAATTCAAGCATAAAAACAGGATCGTTTTCTGTTAACTCATATTGCTGTAAGAACTGCAAAAACTCCCCTGCTATATCGATAAATATTGGCGAATGACAATCATGCTGACTGAAGAACTGTTGAACTAATGATAACCAGTGCTCTTCAGCATAAAGGCTATTGAGTACCGGGAAAGCATTAGTCACAAAACCGTTAACATTATTAAAAAAGAGTTCGCGATACACCTTCATTCGTCTAGGTTCAATATCGGCCGGCAATGGTTTTTTCGGGTCGCGAATATAGTCCATAAACCCTTGCTGAGTTTCAATAAAATGCATTAGGCTGTCCTTGTCGATAAACCCGCTAGTGCGCGCTGTTGATATTGGTGTATCTGATTTATTTCAGTTAATAACACTTCTGTTGGTGGGATATTAAAATCTCTTTCTAGCAATGTTGGGTGAACTCCATGAATTTGATAACACTGAGCCAATAAATCCCAAACAGGATCAATAATATCGGCACCATGAGTATCGACCATTAAATCGATATCCTCTTGATAATGACCTGCGATATGTAAATAAGCGATACGCTCAGTTGGCATGGCAGCCAAAAACTCTGCGGCATTGTATTGGTGATTAATTGAATTAACATAAATGTTATTGACATCTAATAACAACTTACAGTTGGCTTCTGCTAATACCGCATTGACAAATTGTTGCTCGCTCATTTGGGCACCAGGAGCAGCATAAAAAGACACATTTTCAGCAATAAATGGTCGCTCTAAAATATCTTCGACTTGTTTAATTCGATTAGCGGTATGAATAACAGCTTCATCTGTAAAGGGAATGGGCATAAGGTCATACATATGACCGGCTCCAGAACAATAGCTTAAATGTTCAGAATAAATTTCAATGTCATGTTCATCAAGAAACGCTTTGATATTTTTAACAAAATCAGTATCTAACTTTGCAGGACTGCCGATAGATAATGATAAGCCATGGCAAAAGAAAGTATGCTGCTCAGTAAGTTGCTTGAATTGACGGCCAAACTTACCCCCTAATGTCATCCAGTTTTCAGGCGCCACCTCAAAAAACTCAATCGCTTTGGGAGTGGTTTGACAAAACTCGTCCAACATTTCTCGTCTTAAACCTAAACCAACACGAGGTAAACTTGTCGGTAGTTCAACTGCAGACATGGGAAAATCCTTAAGTTAAATAGAACTTAAAATATTATATAAAAAAAGGCCTGATATTACAGGCCTCAAAAGTGATGGTATCAGCTAGTTAAACAGTAGCAATTATTTCATTCCACCGCACTTGCCTTCACCACATTTACCTTCTTTGGCTTTGTCAGCTGCTTTTTTCATATCACCGCCACACTTGCCTTCACCACACTTGCCTTCTTTGGCTTTGTGAGCCGCTTTTTTCATATCGCCGCCACACTTACCTTCACCACATTTGCCCTCTTTGGCTTTGTGAGCCGCTTTCTTCATGTCGCCGCCACACTTACCTTCACCACACTTGCCTTCTTTGGCTTTGTGAGCCGCTTTCTTCATGTCGCCGCCACACTTACCTTCACCACACTTACCTTCACCACATTTGCCTTCTTTGGCTTTATCAGCAGCTTTCTTCATATCGCCGCCACACTTGCCTTCACCACACTTACCTTCACCACCATCAAGTTGATAGCCTTGAGTTAATTGTTCAAATCCAAATGGGTTGGCTTGTGCTTCTGTAACAACGCCAGCACTCATCACTACGGCACCTAAAGCAACTGCAACAGTAGTTTGTTTAATCGAGTTCATAATATCTTTCCTTTTAAATTATTTTTGAATGATGACCAACATCATTGCTGGCTTGCATTAATAGACCTACCAAGTTAACAAATAATTTCTAAAAAATTCAAATTATTTTAAATAGATCCTTTATTTTCTAAAAAATACGCGCTAGGGAGTCATTTACAACTCAATAAGCATAGATTATAAATCTTTGTTTTCAAGGGCTTTAAATTCACAAACTCATATCATTAAAACTAACACTGGCATAAGCAGAATATCAGGTTAAAATAGCGCCCTTTTATTGATAATGAGAAATAGCTGTGCGACTGATATTAGCGCCGATGGAAGGTGTTGTTGATGATTTGATGCGAGATATTTTGTCTACCATCAACCCTTTTGATCTTGTAGTAACTGAATTTGTTCGCGTGGTAAACCAGTTATTACCTGAAAAAGTCTACTATAAATTATGTCCCGAACTTCACAATCATGGGTTAACGCCCAATGGTACACCTGTCCGTGTACAGCTTTTAGGCCAAGAACCCAATTGGATGGCAGAAAATGCTTATAGAGCAGTCGCTTTAGGATCATGTGGCGTTGATGCTAATTTTGGTTGCCCTGCCAAAATCGTTAATAAAAGTAAAGGTGGCGCTGTTTTACTGCAATACCCAGACAATATTCATAATATAGTCAAAGCCATGCGAGAAGCAGTGCCAGCTGAACAACCGGTCACCGCAAAAATTCGTCTAGGCTACGAAGATAAGTCGTTATTTATGGAAAATGCTTTAGCTATCTATGAAGCAGGTGCGACAGAAATTGCCATACATGCACGTAGTAAAGTGGATGGCTATAAGCCCCCCGCCTATTGGGAATATATTACTGAAGTCAAAAAGCGTCTACCCATTCCGGTTATCGCCAATGGTGAAATCTGGAGTGAAGCTGATGCTAAACGGTGTATGGAAGTTACTGGTTGTGACGATATCATGATAGGTAGAGGTGCCATTTCATTGCCCAACTTAGGGGCTTGCATCAAAAATAGTAGTCACGCCTATACTTGGGAACAAACTTTAGCCTTATTACTCAGTTATACTGACAAACAGCTAAATGGCCGTAAAGCCGACTATATTCCAGCACGGATCAAACAATGGTTTACTTATTTGAATCGCCAATACCCTGAGGCTGATACATTATTCAGAGAGTTACGGGTTTTTAAAACAACTGAAGAAATCATCACCGTTTTACAACAAGCACAACAAAAGTTGCCTTAACACTTGCCCCTATCAATCCATTTTAACAAAGTCACGGCTTAAGCCAGTAGATTAATAATTATTAATCTACTGGTTAGCCATATTGGGTAATTTCTTACTCAGAATTGATCTTTATCATAACGACTTTCATACAAACTCGTAGAATTAAATCCTATACAGATATTCATTTATCAAGGATATACGGTGGTAGATCAGCATATAAATTTACAATTGGCACATATCGGCATGCAATTACGTTCTGAAATCGCCATACTGTTAACTCAACAGAATATGCCCCTCAATGATGTTGACCAACTGAACGGCCAAGATTTATCGACATTGATAGATTTTTTAAGCCTGCATAAGTTAACAGACGAACCTGTTTTTGAACGATTAATGCGTTTAGATGCCGCTATTTGCCAACTAGAGTTAGGGCTGTATGGGTTATGTTCTGACTGTGAGTCAGAAATAGAGCAAAGTCGATTACAATCCGACCCTACAGAACAACGTTGTGAAGATTGTGCTAAGCGTCACAGCCAAGAACATCGCCAAGAGTTAAGACTGAATTACTAACAAGTTATGGTGCTAATAAATTAGGGGATAACATGTTCTTATCCATAAAAAAACCTCCGCAAGCGGAGGTTTTTGAGTCTCTAGGGAGTAGAGTTTTATATTAGAACTTTTGATTTAGACGTAGGTAAACAGTTCTACCTAATACGTCATAAAGGTTAGTGTTGATGTCACGATAATCAGCATAATCATAGAATGTAGGTGCTGTTTCATCTAACACATTATTCACACCAATTGTTACCGAACCATTGTAAGCATGTTGGTAAGCAAACTGGATGTTATGCTTGAAGTATGCATCGTAATCTTGATATCCATCAAAACCAGTTAGGTCACGATAGTACTGAGCTGATTGGCTACCGATATAAACGGTTGTCCAAGCTGCAGAATAATCATCGTAGCTCCAGCTTAGTGCTAAGTTACCACGTAAATCTGGAGTATCTTGAAGACCAGCATAGTCAACCATTTCAGCGTCAGCACTTGACTGCTCTTTAAAGTCTAAGATGTGGCTGATGTCTGCTTTGATGTTAAAATCACCTACAGATGTCTCAAAGTTATAAGCTGTAACGAAGTCGATACCTGAAGTTTCAACAGTTGCGATGTTACGTACACCAGACTCGATGTATAAGATTTTGCCTGTGGCAGGGTCACGAGTTACGAACTCAGAAGAACCGTCACGAATCTCATCACGTAAAATATCATCAATACTTACTGACTCAATCTTGTTGTCATAAGTAATTGAGTAATATGAAAGCTCAATGTTCCATGCGTCAGTTACGTTCCAAACACCACCAAATGTGAATGAATTACCTTCTTCAGCTTCTAACTGAGAGTTACCACCAAACCAAGTTTTATGTTGTTGGCTAGGGTCACAGTAAGTTGGGTCAACATTACCTGGAGTGTTACACCATAAATTATCTAAAGAATCTTCAAAGCTTAAAGATTGTGAAGAGAACATCTCGCCCATATTAGGTGCACGGAATGAATCACCATAACTAGCACGTAGCAATAACGAATCAATCGGTCTCCAGCTTAAGCCAAGCTTTGGAACTACCGCATCAAAAGTAGATGAGTTAACAACTACACCTTCTGGACCAGTTAAAGAACCTTCTTGCTCATAGCGCTCATAACGAACAGCAGCAGAGATTTCAAAATCAGCAGGCAAACCTACTTGGAACTCTAAATAACCCGCAGTACGGTCACGTGTTGCGTCTACGTCATCACCACCTGAACCACCAGAAATGATGCCAGCAGCAGACTCTGGATCAGAAACTTGCTTAAAGTCAATCATTTCGTACTCTGCACCAGCAACCATAGCAACTGTTACATTGTCACCGTCAAGTAAAAGTGTAGAAACTAAACCATCAACTTGTGTGCTGTTAAATTTACCTTGATAAACACCAGTGTGAGCAGCAGCAGAGTACAGCTGAGTCATCTGCTTGTTCCAATCATCAAATGACATGCCAGTAGTGTTGAAGATGTCATATTTCTCAGAATCTATTTCACGTTGAACAATGCTGTCATTGACTAAGTTGTAGTTGAATGAGTTAGTTGTAGAAGCTGAACTTTGAACATTAACTTCCCAATCCAAACCATTACCTACATCTGCATAACCAACTAAACCAGCTAAGATATCGAAGTTGTTTGTTTCTGTTAATGTGTCACGTTCACCGATTTGAACAGAACGCATATAAACAGTGATATCTTCTCCACCTGTTGCAGCATATGGGTTATACATGTTATCAGCAGACATTACAGGGAAGTTAGTTGATACAGGAGTACCTGCATAACGAGTGTTTGTTTCTGCTAAAGAAGCGGTTGCACGCCCACGGAACTTAATATCATCAGTTATATCGTAGCTGAAGTTTGATAAGAAAGAGTTACGCTCTACATCACCAAATAACTTTGTTACTGCACCGTAGCTATATAGACAACGACCGTCGCTGATACCTACTGTATTTTCAACTTCGTCACATAATGCTGAATTATCAACCCAACCAGACTTTGAAGCACCATTTGGTACAGAACTAAATGTACTGTATGCACCGTAAGTAGGGTCGTCCATACGCCATACATCACGATCCATTACTGAATCTGCTTTGTAGTACTCATAAGTTAGCGTGATATTACCTTTATCAGTGTTATAGCCTGTTGCTAGAGAAAAACGAGTAGCATCACCACCTTCAACTTCAGGCATTTCATGACTTAGGTCTAATTGAACACCATCAAATTCTTTTTTAGTGATAATGTTAATAACACCAGCGACAGCATCCGAGCCATAAACAGCTGATGCACCATCACGTAAAATTTCAATACGCTCAACAATAGACATTGGTATTGATGAAGTATCAGCTTCAGCGCCAGAACTAGAGCTAGTACCAGGCATACGACGACCATCTAATAACACTAATGTTGCAGAAGAACCTAAACCACGTAAGTTAACGCTGCTAGTTGAACTTGCACCAGCACCATAACCAGATGTACCACGCCATGAACCGAAACTGTTAATTGCAGAGTTATTTAATACGTCTGCTACAGTTTTTTCACCGGTCATTGCAATAGCTGAGGCATCAATTACTGTAACTGGTGATACAGTTTCCATATCAACTTGTTTGATACGAGAACCCGTTACTTCTATACGCTCAACTTTTGCACCCTCTTCAGCCACCGCTGAAGCACTTATAAATCCAGTTGCCGCAACCGATGTGGCAGCAACAGCTAATAAACTTCTTCTCACAGCTTTAGCTGTCAATGTTACAGAACTCATTTTTAATCTCCCTTTACGTTAAAAAAAGATAACGCAATGTTTTTTATTGTTTTAACAGTTAATCGGACGTTAACTGCTTACCCCGATACTGTTAAGTTTCGGTAACAACCGCAATCAGCAAAACAACAAAACAACAACAGAAAAACATCTTGTAACAAGTGTGAAATTTAAGATTAGAAAAACTAAGCACAAAGCATTGATAACCACGTCACGCACAACAAAGCTGTAACAAGCTAACCCAAAAGAACGCGACGAAACTTATTGATACAAGATTTAATTATCGGTTAAAGAGTCGCGCTTTTGCGCAACAACATAGGCAGTCAGGGAGGGGGTAAATGATGTAAGAAGGTATAACAAAATTGAAATGATGCTTAAGCTAGCTAACGAAGCGCATTAAGCTAGAATTAATACTCTATGTATGGAAAGCCAAATCAGTAAGTTGATGAGAAAAACAACATAAAAAAGCCCTAGCAAGTGCTAGGGCTAATATTGTTACATAAGATTAGAAACTAGATCTTATAATTGCCGCCTAAGAAGAATGCGCGACCCTGTGTGTCGTAATAGCCAGCGCCATCATAAACATATGGGTTACGTGGTGGTGCTTTATCAAAGGCATTTTTAACACCAAATCTTAATGTAAAGTCATCAGTAAAGTCATAACGTCCAGTGAAGTCCCATACGGTATGTGATGGAATATCGTTGTAGTTATTGTTCTCTGGTAACCAATCATTACTTGCTACTGCTGAATGGCGGTAGTTAGAACGAGCTTCTAAACTAAGATCTTGATAATCCCACCCTAAGCTAAACATTGCTTTCCAGCGTGGATCAGTATACTCACCGACATCAACTTGCAAGTCAGCTTCAAAACCCGTTGGGTTATATTCCCATTCCTCTAGGTAGGTCGCAATTAAGTGAACGTTAAAGTTACCTATACTTGCAGTCTCTAAAGTGTAGTTACCTTCTATATCAACCCCTTTAACATTAAATGAGGCCGAGTTAACTGGTTTTTGAACAAAATCAATGATATCGCCAGTGGTGTTATCACGAGTAAACAAATCACAATAAATATTGTCTAAAGACTCTGAGTCATAACAATACTTAACGGCTGTTCCAACAGTGATATAATTGATCGCATCTGAAATATCAAAAGCCCAATAATCAACGGTAAATGATAAGTTATCAACATAACTAGGGCTATAAACAAAGCCAACAGTATAATCATCTGATACTTCAGCCGTTAAATCTTCATTACCGGCATTAAAACCAGGATGATTACTTAAATACCAAGAATCACTTGGGTTCCAACCGTTGCCAAGACCTACTGCTTCACAGTTCTTTTTACGGTTGCCATCTGAACCTAACTCGATGTTTATTTTGTCACACACGTCGGTGAAACTTGAAAAAGTTTGACCTGGAGGAGAGAAAAGCTCACCAATATTAGGTGCTCTTACTGATTTAGAACGCGTTGCACGAATTCTTAAATCTTCAATTGGCGACCAATTTAAACCTAGCTTCCAAGCATCATCTTGCCCTGCTGTGCTGTAATCCATCCAGCGGTATGCTAAATCTAAGCTCAAATCATGCGCTAAAATAACATCTTGCAATAATGGCACACTAAATTCAGCGGCTAATTCTACAACATCATATTCACCAGACATAGGTGAAGCTAAATTACCAAAAATAGTGCCATCAATTAACGCTTGATCTGGGTCAGTTGAAGACTCTTCTTTGCGGTAATCAGCTGAGAACGCAGCTGAAATAAAACCTGCTGGTAACTCTAAAAAGCTACCATTAATTACTAAACCAGCACTCGTTTGAACTGTTTCAGCTGTTTGACCTGCTTCAGTTGACACCCAATCAATAGACTCTTGACTCGCTTGGCCTATCCCTAATAAATTTAAAGGAACACAACCTGCAGCGCGAGCCTCTTCATCGCGACATACAATATTACCATTACCATCAAATACAGCATCTTTTGCTTGCTCATAACGATCTGCCCAAATCTCACCACCCCAAAGAGTTGTTTCATTCAGCTGACCACGTTGTGCATGGAAAGAGTAATCCCAGTAATCATTAATCGTTCCTTCAACACCAAGTAAGAAGCGGAATGTTTCACGGTCTTGGTTGTAAGTACGATTACCAAACTCGGTATCCATTCTGTACAGATTGAATCCACCCATGCCTGTATCTGCTAGTAACTGTTTAGTCTCATCAGATAGGAATGCGTTATCAGCATAAACAGGGTTATAAGTATGGAATACAGGAGAGCTTTCACCATTCGACTGGTAATCTACATAGGTGATTTCTGTAAATATCTTATGATCATCATTAATTTGATAATCTGTATTTAATGAAAATACCATGCGGTCTAGAGGAGTACGAATTAAACCATAATTAACAGGATCATATCCCTCACAGCTAGGGCCACAATAATTACCATTATTACCAGGTCCTTCAATTAAACCCTCACCATAATCAAATAACTTCATATTGCCATTAGCATCAAAAGTATATTGATTACCGTCTGCGGCAAAGAAAGTACCAGCTTCATTAATCCAAGATAATGGCTTGCGACCTTCATATTGAATTCTTGCAGGCCCATCTGGATCTGGGTTATAAATTGAACCTACTGGATTATTTAAAAAGTCACGTTCAGAAGCTCTAAGCTCTTTCTGTTGCGCAAAAGTCGCGTTAAATATAGTAGTTAACTTATCGTTTAAGAAATCACCGCCCGCAGTGATAGAAAATTGTGACTCTTCACCACCACCTTGTTCAGGCAATGTATAGCTCGCATCTAATTCAACGCCATCAGTGTGTTTACGTGTAATAATATTAACTACACCAGCAATAGCATCTGATCCATAAACGGCCGAAGCACCACCAGTAATCACTTCAATGCGTTCAACCATTGCTGAAGGAATGGTATTTAAATCAACCGCTGAAGCACCATTTGAACCTGCTACAAATCTACGGCCATTTACCAAAACCAAAGTTCTATCTGAACCTAAACCACGAAGGTTGGTTTGGTTCAAACCGTTGGCAAAAATAAAGTTATTTGACGTCTCTGGAGAAATACCAACAGTTGAAGAAGGAATTTTATTTAAAATATCAGCAACGTTGGTGATTCCCATCTCAGCCATATCACTACCTGATATCACTGTAACTGGAGTTGGCGCTAAATCACCAATACGTTTAATTTTTGAACCTGTAACTTCTATACGTTCAACAACTTGATCGCCTTGTATTTCTTCTGCTACAGATATATTTGAAAATGCTACGCTAGTTACTGCAAAAGCAAGTAAGCTTTTACGAACTGCTTTAGCCGTTAATGATACAGAGCTCATCTTGAATCTCCCTATTTTGTTATTAACACCAGCCAATTGATCGGTAGTGTTTATTTTTAGTTAACACGGTGTTACGTGCTTGTTTTGATAATGTGTGCACACAGAAAAAAAAACAATAAGAGCTAAAACAAAAAGCAAAAACGAATACAAAGTGTTACACCTAGGTGGGTAATATAAATAAATTCAGCGCTATGACTGAGGCTGATAAGGGAGCAAGCTTGTTTAGAGGTTATATGACGAGAACATAGTGGTGATACAAATTGCAAAAAAAGGTTAACCAAAGGTTAACCCCAGACTTTGTTAAGTCCATGTTACTTATTTAGTAAAATATTTATTATTTATAGCCAACAAAAAAGGCGCCGAAGCGCCTTTTACAATATTTATCTTAATATTAACGAGTACGTGGGCATAACTCGTCAGCACTGAAGAAGTATGCGATTTCACGCTCAGCAGAAGCAACAGCATCTGAACCGTGTACCGCATTTTCATCGATGCTTGAAGCATAATCAGCACGTAAAGTACCACGAGCTGCGTCAGCTGGGTTAGTCGCACCCATAATTTCGCGGTTAGCTAAAACGGCGTTTTCACCTTCTAAACACTGAACCATGATTGGACCAGAAGTCATGAAAGCAACTAAAGCGCCAAAGAAAGGACGCTCGCTGTGTTCAGCGTAAAATCCTTCAGCTTGTTCTTTAGTTAAATGTACCATCTTAGAAGCAATAATCTTAAGACCAGCTGATTCAAAACGGTTATAGATAGCACCAATGTGGTTGTTAGCAACAGCATCAGGCTTAATGATAGAAAATGTGCGTTCGATCGCCATAACAAGCTTCCTTTATGTGAGCAAGTTTAAAAAATTCGCGCGAATTATACGTAATTAATTGTTAACTGCATAGATGTGATAGCAAAAAGGTTCAAAAAACATTGACTACTGCGCAGTAAAACATCAATACGCCCTAAAACTTATAAAGCTCAATAAGCAAACATAGCTTAAATAATAAATAATACATTCATGGGCTACTTTTTCAGTTACCCGCCAAGATACAAAGTTTGATTATATGTTACTTAGGCCATTCAAAAAGAAATGACGCATGCCTAATAATTACAATCAATAAACGGTACAAGAATGAATTTTTATATTTCTAGTATCTTCTAGCCCAAATAAGTCAGAAATTTAAAAAGCAAGTATTAGCTTAATTAAGTTAACTTAAAGCAAAGGAGTTTCGTTTCTTGAACTTTTTTACCACAAGTGACCATATTAGTATCACTTTTGTAACCGATATAAAATTGTTTCAACGTTTCTACAAACCCTTTAGAAGGTTCATCTTTATGATTTGAAATATGGCTATATACAATCTCATTATAAAAAATTATTGAAGAACCACTAAACATTTTCATCATATAGTCTAAATCACTTTCTGACTTACCATACACATTGTCAATCCTATATGAGAAGTTATCATTAATACCATTATGAGAAACAGTACCAGATACTTTAATCATAATATCGTTTTCTAATTCATTAGTGGACAATGTCAACGTTGCATAGTGAAAATCACTGGTTACGTGCATTTTAATGGAAATTTGACCTAAACTTCCGTCTTCAAGCTCAACATAGTCCACCTTCTGGATATTGAAATCAGCGATCTTATCTCCAAAATATTTAGAGCTAATAAATATGCCTAAAAATAAAAAGAAAAGTACATACGCTACAATCCTACTTAACCAAAAATATTTTTCATTAAATATCATATTTACACGCCCCTGGTGATGTTAAAAAACTACGTGCTTTATCCTGATTTTCAGCTGAAATTGAATAAACTCCTTTATCATCAATACAGTCAATTTCATATGAAATTGAAAAATCATTAATAACGTATAATTTGCTGATGTTATCTGTCATTACATCTGCAAAGTCTCTTTGAATAAGACTTTTAGCACCATTAAACTTTTTTAAGTACTCTTCATTTAGCGAAATATAACTGACATCACCTTGACTATAAAAATAAACTAATGTTTTCTCTGGTTTAAACATTAAGTTTGCTGCCACTGCGGAAAGTCCAATAACAACAATAAAAATAAAAACATCAAGTTTTAATAAACGATTTCTAGTTTTTATTTTACTCTGATTAACAATATCATCAGAGGGAAGTTCTTCACCAATCAGCTCAATAATGACTGATTTATCTAGCTGATATCCATTATCACAAGTCACAAGTAAATCTGCAGGAATGATCTTACGTATCTTGGTAATAGCAACAGATACAGAGTTTGTTGATACAACTCTTTCAGGCCAGCCTGCAGCAATTAACTCGTCACGGGTAGCTTCTTCACCCCTTTTAAAAAAAAGAAAGATGAGCATATTAAGCTCAGCTTTGGACATTTTATAATTATTATTCTCATGATAAATCAGCTTTCTACTTGTATCTATTGATAGTTTCATTTCAACTCACTCGTTTCAAACTTACTTTAACAATCATTTTAGTGATGCGGCATAACCAACACACCGTCTCCCGTAACACTTATTACAAATATTAAATGAACCTTAACACCGGAGAATGATAATTAAAAATAATTAAAAATAATTAAACAAGCAAGCAACAACAAAGCGGAAAACTAGGCAAGAAAGATATTCAATCACTTAAACCCAATACCCGATTTAAATGTCTCAACATTATAGTTAAAAATCAAAAAAATTAAATTAAATTCTTAAAATCAATAACTTACACACGAATATTATTGGGGTTAATTCAATATGAAATGTAAAAGTTAAAACATTATGTGGCCTAATTAATATTTTTAATCCATATTTAGCAACCCTACATATGATAACAAAAGGTATCATTTGAGTAACATGAAAGTAAAAAACCGGTTTACTTGTCGGCACTTTAAATAAATGAATGAATTCCAGTGACTTACAGAAGTCTTACTGACTAACAGGCCACATCCACAACCGAAAAAGATTAATCAATAATAAATGGCTTTTGCTAATTTTAACATCATGTTCGAGGTGATTAGGTAAAAGTTACTTCCATTCTTCACATCAAAAATGTTCTTTCTGATTACGGATAATCCAGAACACAAACTTCTGCCATTACCACCTATCCAACTGTTTTTTAAATGATAAACTTATCGATTGGTAAATTGACTTTTAATGAGAATGATGATTTATTCAGCACGACTGACATAAACTCTGGCTAAAAATTAACAATCATAATCAGTTCAATACTCTTAAAAAAATAAGCTTAACCAACTTTAAACACAGAGTTAACCCGACACCAACTTTATACCAACCTGAGATCAACAGAAGTAACCCGACATTCAAATTATAATTAGACTGCCGATAACTTATGCTTTGCTTATACAGGATTCAATATCGGTGAACATGATAGCCATGGCTTACAACCTAGCTATTGATTAAAACAATTAAATTTGAAATTAATCAGTTTAGCTCAATAGTCATTGATGGGTGATTAAAGTTGCTATCAATGGGAGGATATTACAAATTATTGCAGATAAATATCACTATTAGTTACCATAGTAATAGTTGTAATAAAAAAGTCACAACCGTCAAACACGTAGCATGAAATTGAAAATAAAGTTTAATAGCATTAAAGTTCAATAATGACTATAAGTCGGTAATTACAAGCAATCTCCACGACTAGTTTGTAACTCAAGTCCAGATGAATAATTTAAAGTAAGCATGAACTATATTCTACTTAAGCATCAAAACAAGGTATGAATAAATTCGAAATTTTACGACTGTATTGAAGATAAAGAAATTATTAATAATCGATAGCGCTATCTATTTAAATTTAAAAAGGCAAAACCTGATCACTAAACTCTTATGGAGTCTGTACTAGGTTTTATCAACATAAACGATTGCGTGATGGCTTCATTACATTGATTTACATCAGTACAATCTAGGGTTGAATTGATAGAAGTAACCACTTTAAGACATGTCGTATATCACTATTTAGCTTTCGAAAGAATAAAGGCTTAAGTTAAGGTAAGATCTTCAGATGAGAAAATTGAATAAGGGTGAATGTGGCACATTCACCCTTGAATTGATTAGTGCTTAATGACCTTCTGATACCATGTTAATAGTGTATTTAGGAATATCAATTACCATATCACATTCAACAACTTTGGCTTGGCAAGATAATCGACTTTCTGGCTCAAGTCCCCATGCTTTATCAAGCATATCATCTTCAAGTTCATCACTTTCTTCAAGTTCGTTAAAGCCTTCACGAACTACAACATGACAAGTTGTGCAGGCACAAGACTTCTCACACGCATGTTCAATATGAATACCATTACGTAATGCAACGTTTAATATGGTCTCCCCTACTTCAGCTTCTAATACAGCCCCATCAGGACAAAGCTCTTCGTGAGGTAAAAAAACTAATTGTGGCATGCTCTCACCTATATATTATCGACAGACTGGCCCTTTAAAGCCGCTTTGATCGAGTTATCCATACGTTTTGCCGCAAAGTCTTGAGTTTGGGCATCTAAATCATTGATGGCTTTTTCAATTGCATCAACATCATCTTTCTGTGCAGTTATTCCGAGGTTTGCTATTGCATCTTGTAGTGCAACACGCTCATCATCAGGCAATAAGTCACCATCTTTTTGAAGAGCTGCACTCAGAGACTCTATTACTCTTGCTGCTTCAACTTTCTGTTCGGCTAACATACGACGCGTTATATCATCTTTAGCATGTTTCATCGAGTCTTTTAACATGGTCGCAATTTCGTCATCAGATAAACCAAAAGACGGTTTAACCTGTATCGACGTTTTAACTTCAGTTGACTTTTCCATTGCTGTAACACTTAGCAAGCCATCAGCATCTACTTGGAATGTTACGCGAATATGTGCTGCGCCTGCGGCTAAAGCAGGTATGCCTTGCAATGTAAACCGAGCTAATGAACGACAATCATCCACTAGTTCACGTTCACCTTGTACAACATGAAAAGCCATTGCTGTTTGGCCATCTTTAAAAGTGGTAAATTCTTGTGCTTTAGCAACAGGAATAGTGGTATTACGCGTCACTACTTTTTCAACCAAGCCGCCCATGGTTTCAATACCAAGCGAGAGTGGAATAACATCTAACAGCAATAAATCAGACTCAGGCTTATTGCCCACCAAAATATCGGCCTGAATTGCTGCGCCAATGGCAACCACTCTGTCAGGGTCAATTGAGGTTAACGGTGTTTTATTAAAAAAGTGCTCAACTTCACTTCGCACTAATGGCACACGAGTTGAACCGCCTACCATAACCGTTTCGATAACTTCATCAATAGACACTTTTGCATCACGTAAAGTACGACGACAACTGCTAATGGTTTTTTTCACTAGCGGAGCAATAATAGTGTTAAATGTTTCTTGGCTAACTTCACATTCTAGTAATTGGTTATCAAAGGTCACTGTGGCAGTCACCTCGTTTGAAACTGTTAAAGCTTCTTTAACTCTGCGAGCTTCAATCAGTAATTGTCTTGCTTGTGAAGACGTTAATTGGCTTAATTGCCATGTGTTTTTGAAATGCTCAACTAATAAGCGGTCAAAGTCGTCACCGCCTAGGGCTGAATCACCACCCGTTGCTAATACTTCAAATACCCCTTTGTTGAGGCGCAGGATTGAGATATCAAAAGTGCCACCGCCTAAATCATAAATAGCAATAACGCCTTCTTGCTTAGAGTCTAATCCGTAAGCAATAGCTGCCGCTGTAGGTTCGTTTAACAAGCGAAGCACTTTAACACCTATCAATTCAGCGGCATCCTTAGTGCCTTGTCGCTGAGCATCGTCAAAGTAGGCTGGTACTGTTATCACTGCACCTTGTAAATCACCACCGAGTGTCTTTTCTGCTCTTGCTATAAGCGGCTTTAAGATTTCAGCAGAAACTTGAACAGGGTTAACTTTTCCCTGCTGAGTCACAAACACAGGTAAACCATTTTCACTGGCTTCAAATTGATAAGCAAGTTGGCCGTCGCGTTGTTGAATGTCTTGTAGGCTTCTACCCATAAAACGCTTAACGGAAACGATGGTGTTACTAGGATCCATTGCTGACAAAGCCTGAGCTTCATCGCCAACTAGGACATTTTTTTCACCGTAATGTACAACAGAAGGTAATGAATGCTGCCCTTGTTCATCGGTTAAGGTAGAGGCTTCTCCACTTCGAACAGCCGCGACTAAAGAGTTAGTTGTACCTAAGTCAATTCCAACAGCAAGCTTATGTTGGTGAGGTGCTGCGCTCTGTCCTGGTTCAGCAATTTGCAAAAGTGCCATAGTTTTCCAACTTTTTTAATAATAAACTCAATAAGTTTATAAAAATTTAGTCCAATAGATCATCTTCAATACGAGTTAATTCATCTTGCAGCTTAGCCATAAATTTAAGCTTACGCACTTGTTCAGCAGCAGATTTGTCATCTTGCTCCTGCTCTGAGGCTAATAATTCTGCTAATAAATTAAAAAGTGATTTTTCATAGGATGCAAACGAATCATACAACTCATCAATCTTGTCTTGTGGCGCATTGGAGTGAGAAATATCATCTAGCATTTCACGCCATTCCATTTGCTGCATTAAGAAGGTTGTATCTTTTACGGTGGTTGTTTCGTGACTTAAATCTATTCCACGCAGGCTAAGCATATGCTCTGCACGTCTTAGCGGATTTTTGAGTGTTTGGTAACCATCATTAACTTGTGCTGTACGTTGTACAGATAAAAGTTTTTGTTGTTCTGATTGGCTAGCAAATTTGTCTGGATGAACCGCCTTTTGCAGTTCGCGGTAGCGTTCTGCAAGGTTGGCGGTATCAACAGTAAAGACAGGATCAAGGTCAAAAAGTTCGAAGTAATTCATTAAATCGGAATCTTACTTACAGTGTGTATCGCTAGCGAATACTTAGACGGTAAAACTTTCACCGCAGCCGCATTCGCCTTTAGCGTTTGGATTGTTAAACTGAAAACCTTCATTAAGGCCTTCTTTAACAAAGTCTAACTCGATGCCTTGCAAATAGATAAAGCTTTTGGCGTCGATGATGATGTTTACACCATCAATAGTATATAACTCATCATCGTCATTTAACTCATCTACAAACTCAAGTACATAAGCCATTCCTGAACAACCAGATGTTCTTAACCCAAGGCGTAAACCCAAACCTTTGCCACGATTATCGAGGAAAGATCTTACACGTTCAGCCGCTGCTGGGGTCATTGAAATTGCCATCTTTAACTCCAGGAATTACTTAGACTGTTTAGTTTTGTACTCTTCAATTGCTGCTTTAATGGCGTCTTCAGCCAAAATTGAACAATGAATTTTTACAGGGGGTAAAGCAAGTTCTTCGGCTATATCTGCATTTTTAATGCTCGCAGCTTCGTCTACTGTTTTACCTTTTACCCATTCAGTAACAAGTGAGCTTGATGCAATTGCACTACCGCATCCATAGGTTTTAAACTTGGCATCTTCAATAATACCATTGTCACCTATTTTAAGTTGTAATTTCATTACGTCACCACAAGCGGGTGCGCCAACCATACCGGTGACAACTGATGAGTCATCTTTGTCAAATGAACCTACGTTACGTGGATTCTCATAATGATCGATTACTTTTTCACTGTAAGCCATGATACTGCTCCTAGATCTCTTTCGTTAATTCAGTTGGTATTAGTGGTAAATCATCAATTAGTGATGAGCCCATTGAACCTGATTCAAATCGATACCATCTTTAAACATCTCCCATAATGGAGACATTTCACGCAACTTATCGATAGAGTTAGTGATTGTGTTAATTGCATGTTCAATTTCTTCATCAGTGGTAAAACGACCGATTGAGAATCGAATTGAACTGTGTGCCATTTCATCATTTAGCCCTAATGCACGAAGTACATAGCTAGGCTCTAAGCTGGCTGAAGTACATGCAGAACCCGATGAAACCGCTAAATCTTTTAACGCCATCATTAATGATTCACCTTCAACAAAGTTGAAACTGACATTAAAGATACCGCAATAGCCTTGTTCCATATCGCCATTAATATAGGTTTCTTCGATATGGTTAATACCCGCCCAAAGCTTGTCTCGTAAGCGGCGAATACTTGCGCTATCTTTTTCCATGTCTTGTTTAGCTATTGCCGCAGCCTCACCTAAACCAACAATTTGATGGGTAGCAAGCGTACCACTACGCATACCACGTTCATGTCCACCACCGTGCATTTGAGACTCTAAACGGATACGAGGTTTACGACGAACATAAAGTGCACCAATCCCTTTAGGGCCGTACATTTTATGGCCAGAAATTGAGATCAAATCAACTTTTGTTTGTTGAACATCTAGTGGAATTTTACCCGCGCTCTGTGCCGCATCCATATGGAAGAAAACACCCTTAGCGCGACATAATTCACCAATCGCATTGATATCCTGAATCACACCAATTTCATTATTAACATGCATGATGCTCACTAAAATAGTGTCTTCTTTTAATGCTTCTTCAACGCGTGAAATTGGGATAATACCATTAGCATCAGGCTCTAAATAAGTGACTTCATAGCCTTCACGCTCTAACTGGCGGCATGTATCTAAAGTTGCTTTGTGCTCAGTCTTGCTGGTAATAATATGTTTGCCCTTCTTATTATAGAAATGGGCAATACCTTTAATAGCAAGGTTAGTTGATTCTGTTGCACCTGAGGTGAAAACAATTTCGCGATGGTCAGCATTAATTAAATCAGCAACTTGATTTCGGGCGACGTCAACCGCCTCTTCAGCTTGCCAACCATAACGATGTGAACGAGAGGCAGGATTACCAAATACTCCGTCCATAGTCATATGTTGAACCATTTTCTCTGCGACACGCGGATCTACAGGGGTTGTTGCGGCATAATCTAGATAGATAGGAAGCTTCATAACACACTCCGTACTTAGCAGTCTCAGCTGAGGCTACATACAACGTACAAATAATAATTATATTTAAATCAACATCATGACGTTATAATTTATAAACTAACACGATGTTCCTGCTGCATTTCATCTTGCTTTAAAGAGATAAACTGTACGTCTCTTTTGTTCATCAAACCTGCAAGTGTAATACTGTTCAAAAATTCTGAAATCTGTTTACTTAAATCACCCCATAATGAATGGGTTAAGCAACGAGTACCACTTTGGCAATTACCTTGCCCTTGGCAACGAGTAGCGTCAACAGACTCATCAACGGCATGGACAACCATACCCACTGATATATCGTCTGCTTCTAAACCTAATCGATATCCGCCACCTGGGCCACGTACACTTGATACGAGGCCATGCTTACGAAGCTTTGCGAAGAGTTGCTCAAGATATGACAGCGAAATCCCCTGCCTTTCAGATATATCTGCTAATGGAACGGGTCCTGTAGCAGAGTGAATCGCAACATCCAGCATAGCTGTTACTGCGTAGCGACCTTTGGATGTTAGTTTCATAACGTTTACTGCTCCCAAATAGTATGGAGCAATTTGAACATACCCGAGTATTTTAGTCAAGTATTTATCCTACTAATTTAGTAGGGTATATACTTGAGTGAAAGACTCGAAAAATGACATAAAGGAAACACTAAAACAGCATTAAAATTTGCTGACGTATTTAACCTTTTTATGGGATAAGATTCAATGCCAATACAGGATTAATTGGTATATTGGCATTGAATCTTAACTGTTTGTGACTGAATTAGATTTTTGTACAAATTTTGTGAACAATTTTTGTACTAATCAACAACGCAAAGCGATTAGATGCTGGGATCAAATTCGGTGATTTCTTTCTGACGCTTTTTAGCGGCTGCCTTTTCTGCTTCATCAAAATCATCCACATTCAATTCTGGTAGCTTGTCAGTACACACCTCACCACCCATTGTCTGCACAGCTTGACATAACTCTTGCACTTTTGAGTCCATTAGATGCATGTGGTCCAACATTTGGCCAATAGCATTTGCGACAGGGTCGGGATTGTCAGGCGACACAGCATAAGCATCAAAGCCATATTTTTTTGCCATTTCTGTGCGGCGTTCGGTTTTCTCTTTAGACTGTTTGCTGGGTGAGGCAACGACTCTTCCAGGAATACCAACAACGGTATGATCAGGTTCTACGTCTTTAACCACCACAGAGTTTGAGCCCACTCTGGCCCCATCATGCATGGTGATTGGTCCAAGTATTTTAGCACCCGCACCAATAACAACATTATTACCTAATGTAGGGTGACGTTTACCCGCTTGCCAAGTTGTTCCACCTAAAGTAACTGAGTGATATAACGTGCAATCATCACCAATTTCAGCAGTTTCACCAATCACAACGCCCATGCCATGGTCGATAAAAAAACGCCTACCAATGGTTGCACCAGGATGAATTTCAACGCCGGTTAACCAACGAGAAAAAGTAGACAAACAACGTGCCGTTAAGCGCCAGTTATTTCGCCAAAACTTATTACTTAGCCTATGGAGCCAAATAGCATGCATACCAGGATAGTTAAGTAGAATTTCGATGGTACTATTAGCCGCAGGATCACGATGATAGATTGATTCGATATCTTCTTTTAACCTAGATCTTACACTCATGTTAATCCCTTATTGATCGCTAGTCTTTATTCATCTTTTTATCTACTGAGGTTAAAATACCACGTAAAATATTCATTTCTTGAGCTTCAACTCGCGCACGACTGAATAATCGCCTCAGTTTTGTCATCACTTGCCCTGGGTGATTTTTGATCACAAACCCCGTGTTTGATAATGTCGTTTCTAAATGCACAAAAAATCGTTCTAAATCTTCAGAATGAGGATACTCTTCTTCAGGAGCGACTTGTTCATTGAGTGCCAAATGAGCCACTCGAGTTTCATAGCAGATAATCTGAACAGCTTGAGCTAAATTAAGCGAGCTGTATTCTGGGTTAGCAGGTATGGCAACGTGATAAGTGCATTTCTGTAACTCTTCATTACTCAGGCCATGATTCTCTCTGCCGAATACAATTGCCACTGGGCCTTTAATACTTTCTAATGACAGTTTTTCACCCGCTTGACGAGGGTCTAGCATCGGCCAATCTAAAGTTCGGCTTCTCGCGCTAGTGGCAATAACTAAACTGCAATCGGCAATCGCATCAGCCAAAGAATCGACTTTGGTTAAATTTTTTAAAATATCTGAAGCGCCAGCGGCTAAGGCAATAGATTGTCCATCGGGCTCTACTCTTGGTTCCGCTAAATATAAATTAGACAAGCCCATGGTTTTCATTGCTCTTGCAGTTGAACCAATATTTCCTGGGTGAGACGTGCCAACAAGCACAACACGAATATTACTTAACATTAGACCACTTTATATCAAAAAATAATGCTCGCATGTTAACACAAGCCTTGTTTGTATCGTTATATGAAAATTTTCATTTTATATAACTTTATCCTTTGACCACTTAGCGAAAATGTCATCTGTTAGTATATTTATCATGCGAAAACAGCATTAAAAACATCAATAGGTTAGTGCGCATATTAATAACTCAAACATAATCAAGTTGAGTTAACCAAGTTAATGCATTATAATATGCGCCGCTATTTATCGTTCTTTAACATCCAGGGGATTGCAATGCATCCGATGCTGACTATTGCCACACGCGCTGCGCGCGCTGCGGGCCAAACTATTATGCGCGCCTATACTGAACTCGACCGTGTTGAGGTTAGTGCCAAAGGAATAAATGACTTTGTTACCAGTGTAGACAAGGAAGCAGAAGCTACTATTACATACCAAATTCGTAAATCTTACCCAGATCATACTATTGTGGGTGAAGAAGACGGTGAAAACCGTGGTACGAATAAAGATTACGTATGGATAGTCGATCCTTTGGATGGTACCAATAACTTCGTTCGTGGTATCCCTCATTTTGCCGTTTCAATTGCAGTTCAATACAAAGGCGTTATTGAAGTTGCCGTTGTTTACGATCCTGTTCGTGAAGAATTATTCTCAGCTGTGCGTGGTAAAGGCGCTAAGTTGAATGATTTCCGCATGCGTGTCACTAATGTAAATGAATTAGATAACACCATAATTGGTACCGGTTTCCCATTCAAAGCACGTCAACACACTGAAAGCTACATGAATATTTTAGCGGAATTGTTCCCACAATGTGCTGACTTACGTCGTGCAGGTTCTGCTGCGTTAGATTTAGCGTATGTTGCTGCTGGCCGTTTAGATGGTTATTTTGAAATTGGCCTAAAACCATGGGACATTGCCGCTGGCGACTTAATTTGTCGTGAAGCAGGTGGTACTGTTACCGACTTTACTGGTGGTCACAATTACATGGCGTCAGGCAATATTGTTGCTGGTAGCCCTAAAGTGACTTCGTCACTTGTAAAACTAATGCGTCCTTTACTTAATGAAGGTTTAAAGCGCTAAGTTTCGATTTTAACTGACATTGTCCAGTTCAGCCGCTAACGTCTGGCGAATACAATGCTCAGAGTATTCATTAAACCGCTAAATATATTAGCGGTTTTTTTATGTCTGTGATTTAGATCACTGGGCAATTAGCTCGCTATGTTCAATAATGTGATCACAACTATTATTTTAAGAATTACCATGCATAGAGTTAAACACGCCAGTATCCAATCTCTTAAAACTGTCGAATATTTGGTGCTATTTATTATCGCCATCGCGACGTTATTTGCCATAGGCGAAGAAATTTTGCACATGTTTTCTATTAAAACCGTGCAACTAGCAGATTTATTATTACTGTTTATATATTTAGAAGTCTTGGCGATGGTGGTCAATTATATCGAGTCAGGTAAATTACCCATTCGAATGCCGTTGTATATTGCCATTGTCGCATTAGCCCGCTATCTCATTTTAGATATGAAAGGCATGGATGACTGGCGAATTCTAGCCATTTCATTGTCCACCATTCTATTAGCATCCACCGTGATTGTTATCCGCTGGGGACAACTTAAAATGCCATACCCCAAAAATCAAGATTACGACAGTTAACTCAAAATTCAATCGGAACGCCAAGCAAAATTGCTTGGCGTTTTTCGTTTTATCAAGCGTATAATTTTGCTTATAAAAGCGAATATGCTAAAACTAAAGTATAGGATAAGCAGGAGAATATAAAATGGATCATGAACCAAAGGGTTTCGAAGAAAAACGCTCTTCTTTAAGAGTAGACATGGAAGCTGAAAGAGTTAAATTGCACTGGATTGCAAAATCTGGAGAAAGCTTTGAGGATGACGGAGTTTGTATCGACCTTGCCCGCAAAGGAGTGTTAATCGATTATCGCCAACCCTTTGAACTCGGTGATCTAGTTGCTATCACGTTCAACTCCGGCACGGATAAACAAAATACAATTAAAGGACAGGTCTGTCGGTGTATTGAAAACTCACCTCAAAGTTTTCATATTGCATTGCAATTAATTTAATTTACATCGATAAAAGCTAACTAATTAGCTAGAAGTAAATATTGTTCTATACTTTATAACAATAATGGTAAGTAACAAAAATAAACATGTTGGAAGGGGATGAGCATGATAATTCTGGTTGGTGGTGAGAAAGGAGGAAGTGGTAAAAGCTGCTTAGCGCAAAATCTTGCTGTATACATTACCCAAAAATTCGAAGCCAATGTATTAATGGTTGATTGTGACCCTCAGCGAACCACTTCTGACTGGATTCAAGCCCGTAATAACGATCCTAGTTTAACCCCCATCAACTGTATTCAGCTTTATGGAAAAATTCGTAACGATTTGCTGAGTCTTGATGAGCGCTTTGACTATGTGGTTGTTGACTGTGGCGGTCAAGACAATCTCGCCATGCGTGCAGCAATGTCTGTTGCCACATATGTTGTTATCCCATTAAGGCCTAAAAGGCGTGATTTAAAAACCTTACCACACATGGAAGACATGCTAAGCACGTGTAAAATGGTAAACCCCAAAATGGTTGCCACCATTGTGATGACTCAATGTCCTGCCCTACCCACTCAATTCAAAAGAATTTTAGAAGCCAAAGAAGTAGTAGAGTCATACAACTTGAGAGCATTAAATTCGGTAACTTTTAATCGTAATATTTACGATGACAGTGAAGAAAGTGGCTCATCGGTTATCGAAATCGAACCTGATGGCAAAGCTGCTGATGAAATTAGAGCAATAGCTGACGAGCTATTTGCCATACCACCAGAAAATAGCCATGAGTTTATCTGACTTAAAGCGCAAGAAACCAAAACATAAGAATAATGTCGTCTCGGTTGATGATTTTATTGAAGATGCCAATAATTATGCTTTTGGTAAAAAGTCTGTGCTGGATGATAGTCCGAAAAATCAACAGTCTACTCAAGACTTCATTAGAGGTCTAGACAAAAAGACCACTAAAATATACAAACATGCTACCTTCACTCTCACTCAAAAAAGTATTCTTCAATTAGATGAATTGTCTAAAAACTCAGGCATCGCCAAGTCTAAATTATTGCGAATCTTTATTGATGACTTTTATCAACTCAGCAAAACCGCTCAACAAAAACGACTAAAATAGCGACCGAGTTAACTATACTGAAAGTGAGTTACTCTTCGCTATTTGAGCTCTGTTATACTGCGCGTCACTCTTACCAGTACCAAGCGAACACCTAGCTAACATGGTTAATCTAACAATATACTTTTGTAGCGTATTACTACTTTTAGTTTCACTATTAATTAACCGTGCTCAAGCTACGGGGTTTAATTTTTGGGAATCTTCAACGCTAAACACTTCACTCGCCAATGCCAATGGCGCAAGTGCTCGCGATGCCAGCGTACAAGCCATGGTGCCAGCAAGTATTACGCAATTAAATCAACCTATGGTCAATGCTAATGTTACTCACTATGGAGTATCTACTGACTATGACATATTCAATCAACAAAGCCATTATGAAGTTGCCAACCCTATTCCTTCAGGTTTTTTTAGTATGCCAATAAGTGAACATTGGTTCTTTGGTGTAGGAATAGCCAGCCGAGCAGCCGCTGATATTAGTGTGCCTTCAATACCACTCGTTCATCCAAATGAAACAAGAATTCAACCTATTACAGTCTCTATTGCCCCAACGGTAGCTTACAAATTTAATAACTTGAGTGTGGCTGTGACAGGTGAGTATATTGTGGCGAATGGGCACTTAGAATCAACAAAATGCTTCTTGGGGATGTGTAATGAACAACAAACAGATTACCAAACAAGTGGGTTTGGTAGCGCAATAAGTGCAACATGGCAAGCCAATGACTGGCTATCAGTTGCAGCAACCCACCGTTTTGAAACCGATTTTGGCGATCAGCACTTGCTGTTTGAATTGCCTTCTATTACTAGTGGCTATATCAATATTAAACTGAATCAACAGCTGAATTGGGATAGTAGTTACAGTTATAGTCGCTGGCATAATAAAGGGATCAGTTTCGCTGAATACCATGACATATTAGGTTTATTTCAAGGCTTTCAGAACAGTAAACGATTTGCGACAGGATTAGAGTACCAAGTCGAACGTTGGTTTTTTAGAGCAGGATTTAGTATTGATGAAGCTATTGATATGCAAGGTGGCAACGACAAACGCTATCGCCTAGGTGTGGGGTATCACTTTAGTCCAAACTTACAGTTGAACATTGCCGCATTTAAAGAAGATTATGCGACCAAACAATTTAGTGCAGGCGAAATTAACTTAGTAGAAGTTCAAAATAAAGGCAATGGGTATAGTCTTGGGATTAGTTATCAACTGTAACAACAAGTGATATTGAATATTTGATAGTTGTCTTACCTACGTTTATCGTTTTTATAGCGTATAATCTAAGTTAAATTTAAACGGGATCGAACCTATACATGAATCAGCCAAATAACCCTCTTCACGGCATAAAGCTTGAAACCATCGTCACCTATTTAGTCGATAAATATGGCTGGCAAGAGCTGGGGGAACGAATCAATATTCGCTGTTTTAAAGAAAACCCAAGTGTTAAATCCAGTTTGAAATTTCTGCGCAAAACCCAATGGGCTAGAGACAAGGTGGAATACTTATACCTTAAAAGTAATAAACTGCCGTTACCGATAAGAAAAGACACGCCATCTAGCGATTCAAATGAAAACCGCCCGCAACAAACAAGTGAAACTCAATCAAACGCAAACGTTAATGCACATATTTGGGGCAAATAATCGCGTTAATATTGTGATGGTAAATGAGGCTACAATGGGAACTCGAATATAAGGCGCCACACTTTTATGCCTCCCCCCACTTGGTAACTAAATCCTAGACGGTCAAATTTTAGGCCGTCCCAGCCAAAAAATTCATAACCTAAAGGCTTTGAGAATTTCACCGTAGCGCCAACTTCATAGGCGTGATTAGTCATCACGTCATCACCGATTGGATTAACGAATTTCAACTCATCAAAATACCATTTACCCGAAAAAAACAATCTCGGCTCAATTTCATTATCTCGCCACTTCCACTTCACACCTAAGCCAAAATCAAATCCACTTTGAAGCACTGAGTAACTTTCTGCTCGATCATTCAGCGTACTGCGATAACCCGCAAAATATAATCGGTTAACCCAAATTGGACTATATTTCTGATTGTCTAATTGATAAACAGACGACACACCAGTAGAGAAAATCCCGACATTGGTTTTTGTTGATGAATTAAAGCCGTAGCCGATATCTAAATAACTTTCGATGGTTAATTTATCATTCACAAACCAATCATATTCTATTCCCGGTGTCACCGTCATGGTGCCAACCCCCTCTGGAAACTCACCACTAGGCAAGTCTTCAAATGAGTAGTTTAAAAAACCTAATGAAACAGGGAGCCGCAGCTTTACTTGGTGGTTGTCATCTTCATCAATTAAAAATGATAACGGGATATTTAACACCGCAGCACTTTGGCCGGCAGTTCGATAAATTCCGCTGCCTAAGTAATTCGCAAACGCATAATGAGAAGCATCAGGGGTAGGTTTTCTTTCTGAAGAATACCCATAAGAGACACATAAAAAAGCCATAACAAGTGCTATGGCTTTAAATTGGCTAACCACATTAGATGGCCGCAGGTAACTTCGCATATTAACTTTGATCATCATTAAAGTGATGTTCGGACATCATATGACCTAATTCGGTTGATTTGGTTTTCAAATAAGATTCGTTGTAGCGATTTTTACCGACTTGAAGAGGTACACGTTCAACAACCTCAATGCCTTCTTGCTGCATTGCTTTAACTTTGCGCGGGTTATTGGTCATTAAACGCACCTTGCTAACATTTATTTGCGCTAACATGGGTTTAATCATGTCATATTTACGCATGTCAGCTTTGAAACCTAACTGCTCATTTGCTTCAACGGTATTAGCGCCACCATCTTGTAATTCATATGCACGAATTTTATTCAGTAAACCGATACCGCGGCCTTCTTGGCGTAAATACAGAATAAAGCCTTGCCCCGCTTCAGCAATATTTTGCATTGCTGTTTGCAGTTGAAAACCACAATCACAACGCAGGCTAAATAATGCGTCTCCGGTTAAACATTCAGAATGAATACGCCCCAGTACCACTGACTGAGCATCTATTTCGCCAAATGTAAGTGCCACATGCTCTTTTTGGGTTTCAGTATCTTCAAAACCATGCATAGCAAACACGCCCCAAGGGGTAGGTAATTTAGAAGTAGCAATGTACTTTATTGTCATGAACTAAACCTTACAACAACGCTCAATCAGAGAGGTTAAACAATAACGAATACTAAAAAGATGCAAAAGACATCTAGAAATGAAACTAAAACTTAGCAGGAGCGAAACCTGTTACCGCTTTAATCCCCATTTCACGACCGAGTGCAGTTAAAGGGTGCACAACAACTAAGCCTTTTACAGACTTCTTCAATTTACCCATGTCAGCTTGCTCAGCTTTAGTTAACTCGCGCTTAAACGCTAAACTTTTAAGCTGGCCGCCTTCTTTACTGAGTTGGCGAGTTTGTTGGTTTTTAACATTATTAATTCGCTTAGTGACCGCAGCGATTTCTTTTTTGAACTGCATCATGACAGCCGTGTCGCCACGCTGTTCTGCCGCCGCTAATTTACGACGAAACTTATCTAACTTATCATTTAGAGTTTGCAGTTCTTGCTTTAAATTCATTACATTACCTTTAAACTATTTATAAAATTGCTCTGTGGACCCTGTAGACACTACTTGATATAAAACACCCAGCAATTTGAGCTGGGAATTATATACCCAAACCTTATATATTTGCGAACTTCTATTGCATGTTTGCGAACAATTACCGCATTTAAATAACCCATCATTAGCGTGCGATTAAACAAACGGCTCAAATCGAACCAGTAACATATAAGACAGGCGGTTCAAAGCCTAATAAAAAGCCGCCTTATCAAAGACGGCTTATATTAATTAGACTTTTAAATGTTTATTCAGTGGTAAGTCTCGATACCGTTTGCCTGTAGCAGCGAAAATAGCATTGGTTAAACTAGGTGCAACAGGTGGAACTCCTGGTTCACCCACGCCCGCAGGGTTAGCTTTAGACTCAACCACAATCACCTCAATATCTGGACATTGAGGTAAACGAAGCAACGGATAATCATGGAAATTTGACTGCTGTACTTGACCATTTTTATAGGATATCTCACCCATCATAGCCAAGCTTAGTCCAAAAATAATTGCCCCTTCCGTTTGCGATATCACCCTGTCAGGGTTAACCACCAATCCAGCATCGATAGCAGCAATTGACTTAATAACCTTAAGCTGTCCATCAGTGACTTCAACCAATGTCGCCACAGCAACATAACTCACAAAGCTACGATGAATTGCAAAACCCCAACCCTGGTTTTTACCAGCTTTGGGTGCATTAGCCATTTTAGCCTCTATAACATCTAATAAATGATGATAACGGCCTACATCTACTGGGTGATCAGCTAATTCCTCACCATAGTTGCCATATTTAAAACCTTGGTCTGTGAAAGTTTCCAGCCTTGGTTTACCCAACATTTCTCGCCACATTTGCAAACAAGGCTTACCGGCTTTTACCGCTAACTCATCAACAAAACTACCAATACCAAAAGCATGTTGAATATTACATACAGAACGCATCCAACCTATGCGGGTATGCGCCTTCGCCTTTACCGCTTCAAGCTGTATATTCTCAACCGCTAAAGGCACATCACTGAAGCCTAAATCAAGCTCACCATCTGACGGATACTCCACACCTTCGGCAAAAGTTGAGCTGATTGAAGGGAAACCTGTTCGCGCTAATAATGCCTCAACTTGGTTGTTATCAGCTAATTTTGCCTGATAGAACTGGGCACTAATAGCATGATAATAGCCATTTTGAATTTCGTCTTCTCGTGTCCAAGACACCTTTACGGGCTTGTTTAACTTTTTAGACAGTACCGCGGCTTCAACACTGTAATCAGGTTTTGATTTTCGACCAAAGCCACCCCCTAATAAAGTTACATTCACTTTGACTTTATCTTCAGTCAACCCAAGTGCTCCAGCCACATTTTGTTGGGTACTTTGTGGTGTTTGACTTGAAGCCCAAAGCTCACACCCCTCTGAAGTTACATGGGCTGTTGCTACAGGGGGCTCCATCATGGCATGGGTTAAATACGGCACGGTGTAGGTCGCGTTAACCGTAGTGTCTTTTGGCCAATCAGTTACGGGGTTACCTAGCTGACGAATCACTTTGCCAGATTGCTGTACTTTACCCACCAGCTCAGACAAATATTGATCGCTGTCATGGCTGTCATTAACAGAGTCAGTCCAAGTGACATTTAAGGCTTTGCGGCCTTGTTCGGCACTCCATGTATTGGTGGCAATAACCGCAATGCCACCTAAAGGCTGAAATAAAGGTGCGCCTTTAGGCACATCTAGTTTAATTACTTCTATCACACCAGCCACTTTACGCGCATTGGTATCATCAAATGATGCTACATCACTTCCCAAAACAGGCGGCCTTGCAATACTAGCGTACACCATGCCATCAATGTTGATGTCGTAACCATATTTGGCTTTGCCATCTAACATACTTTGCATGTCCACGATGGTTTTAGATTTACCAATCAAATTAAATTCGTTGGCTGACTTTAACGTTAAGCTTTCAACCTTAGGCGTAGGGAGTTTAGAGGCTTCAACGGCCAGCTCACCAAATGACAGCTTTTTATCGGAATGTTTATGATGAACATAACTGGCTTTAGCAAACACGTCGTCAACGGAAACCTTCCACTTGTTAGCAGCAGCTTGTTCCAGCATGGTTCTCGCGGTTGAGCCCATTTGACGCATACGTGTAAAGTGTTTACGAATACTGCGGCTGCCATCAGTATTCTGGCTACCATAACGCTTATCAGCCAAACCTTGAATAACTACAATATTATCCCAATCAGCTTCTAACTCATCTGCCAATACTTGTGGAATACCGGTTCTAATGCCTTGGCCCATTTCACTGCGATGACAAGTCAAATACACCTTGTTGTCTTCGCCAATAGCAATAAACAAATTTAAAATGGCAGTTTTGTCTTGCGCCAACGCCATAGGGCTCCAAGCTAAGCCTGTGGCTCCTAATGCTAAGCCGCCTCCTGTTGCACCAAATAGCTTTAACACGTCACGACGACTAATATTTTCTACTGCGGTAAATGTTGTCATATTAAACCTCCACAGTACGTTCAGAATTTACCGCCGCAGTCGTTTGGGCTGCGGTAGCTTTAATCGCTGATTTAATTCTTGGGTAGGTACCGCAACGACATATGTTGCCTGACATCGCTTGATCAATTTGTTGCTCTGTTGGTGCTGGCGTAGTGGCTAGCAAGGCCGCGGCTGACATTATTTGCCCCGCCTGACAGTAACCACATTGTGGCACATTATGTTTCGCCCAATTGTCTTTTAATGCTTGTGCTTCAACACCTTCAATTGTGGTAACTTGTTTATTTGTCACTTGTTTTAAGCTGGTTAAACAACCACGCATGGGTTTACCATCTACATGAATTGTACAGGCACCACACAAGCCTGAGCCACATCCGTATTTGGTTCCGGTTAACCCAATAATATCGCGAATCACCCACAAAACAGGCATGTTTGGGTCGGCTTCAATGCTAAATTGCTTACCGTTGAGGGTTAATAATTGAGTTGGAACAGTCATTACTTACTCCTTGTTCGCTTGCCAAAGCTGTAAATCTGCCTTGGTGTCTATATCAATACCTGCATAGGGTAATACAACCTTATTGAGGGTATTGAGCTGCTGTTTTTGAATTAATATTTTCTTTGCACCACTATCGCCCTTAAGCGCAAGTAATGCTGAATAATCTTGTTGGGTAAAAATTGCCGGTACCCCAAGTTGTTGCTCATATTCAGCGCAACATGTTTGGCCATTTTGCTGAAACGCTTCTAGCAAAGCCAAAAAATCCGCATAAGTGAGTGCAACCTGATCGGCTAATACCAACATTAAAGCTGAGCATTGATTTTGAATGGCAAAATTAACCGCACAATGAACAGAATGCGATAAACCTTGATGCCATTGTTCATTAACAACCACTTCTACAGGGTTGCGATTATCGGTACGCTCAAGTTCAGTTATATGTTCAATTATTTTATGTTTGTTAGCCCCTACAATAACGCCACTATGTGGGATGTTGAAATCAGCTTGCTGTTGTACTGTTTTTATAATCGTTAGAGTATGGCTCAATAAACTGTGTTGTGAGGTTAAACTTGCAAGTTGTTTAATACCATTGAATCGGCTACTCCCTCCCGCGGCTAAAACAACAATGGCCAACCTAGGCATTAGCGGGCTCATTACAGCATTACCTCATCTAAACGAGTCAGTTTGCTTTTATGCAGCACGCCATGACATTGCGACAACATACTCAAAGCAACAGAACTAGGAAGTTCTCCACCTAACGCTAAACCCGCTGGAGCAGAGAAAAAGCAATTAAAGTCTGCCAAGCTCAGTTTGGCTTGTTGCAGCACCTTATCGCGGCGATGAACAGGCCCTAACAGCGCAATATAATCTGGGGTATTTTTTACTAATACGTTAAGCGCTTTAGCATCTAAACTGAGGTTATGGTTCATCACAAATGCACAATCTAAGCTGGCTAATATATTTTCTCCCATCTGATCACAGGGAATTTTCATAATATTGGCATGGGGAAAATCATATTGGCGTGCATAGGCAGTTCGTTCGTCAAAAACAGTCACTTGCCAGCCTAAGCTATGAGCCATTTGCGCCACTGGTTGAGCGTCTAGCCCACCACCAAAAATACCTAAATGAACAGGCGGTTTTAATGGAATTTCTAACGAGGCATAACCTAAGTTGGTATTGTTAGTTACCCGAGTTTTTACAATAAGGTCTGTGTGTTCAACCTCTTGCCAAGATGTTTTAACATTTGAACAATCCACACCTTCAGGCAATATAGGTAATTGAAATACCCCGCAACAACCACTGTTAAGGCTGTGATAGATTTTTTGTAAGCCTAAATAGTGATTAGACGCATTAATGGGTAACATCATAATTTGCACAATACCACCACACCCTAATTCATAGCTGGTGTCGGACTCATCAGTGGCATCATAGGTCAGTTGTAAAACTTGTTGAGTTTGAATTGCTTTTTGAGCATGACGACGTAAATCGGCCTCCAAACATCCGCCACTTAACATGCCTAGTGACTTTCCTAAAGGATGAAAAAACATCATCGCACCGGGTTTTCGATAAGATGAACCCTGCACATGGGTTAAAATAGCCAAAACCCAGTCGTCTTGATAATCAGATTGCCAAGTGTCTAATAATTCAATGAAGTGCTGTTGCATATAAACCTAAAAACTCTGTTAAGTTAAGGGTTAACCTAACAGAGTCAAATTCAGATGCAAAGTTTGAAAGTGTGTAAAAATATGTTGAAGCGAAGCGTTAACTTAACCAAGTAATTGGTCGGCAACAAATGGATTGTGCTCGCGCTCTTCTGCAAAGGTAGACATTGGCCCATGCCCAGGAATAAAGCTGACATGATTACCTAATGGCCATAACTTTTGCGTAATCGAATTAACCAAGTCTTGATGATTAGATTGTGGAAAATCAGTCCGACCAATTGAGCTTCTAAACAACACATCACCCACCCAGGCTAAACCTGACTGTTTGGAATAAAACACCACGTGACCAGGGGTATGACCGGGGCAATGAATCACCTCTAAGGTCTGCTCGCCAACGGTAACCGTGTCGCCACTTGTTAGAAATTGATGTGGTTCAAATGCTTCAGTTGTAGGGAAACCAAAGTTTTGACTTTGTTTTTCAAGGGCGTCTAGCCAAAACTTATCGGCTACATGTGGCCCTATGATATTAATGTTCAATTGTTGCGCGAGCTTTTTAGCGCCACCAACATGATCAATATGGCCATGGGTTAACAAGATTTTGTTTAACGTCAGGCCTAACTTATTCACTTCATTTAGAATGCGTTCTACATCACCACCTGGGTCGACTACCGCTGCTTCTAATGTATTCTCGCACCAAATCACACTACAATTTTGCTGAAATGGGGTAACAGGTATGATTTGATATTTCATTGGCGCTCTCCGACATTAAATGGCTTAGTTCCATTATTATCTAATTTTACCCTGACAAAATTGATCTTGATACTATTAACATCAATTTTTAATATTTCTTTAAAATCACATGCAAACATCAATAAAATCAATGTAGATTCAGATTACGCCTTAGCTGGCTTAGCTTTTTTGTAGGTCGTTTTTTTGCGTTTAGCAAATGACTTACCCTTGGTACGAGGTTTAGCTTTAACACCCTGTAAGGCTGTGGGTAATGTGTTTTTTGCTTGAGTAATAAGGCCTGATAACTGCTCGCATAAAGGATCAATAAAACTATGATATTTCATTTTCTTTTGGCAAATGGACTCTAAACTGCTTTCCCATAATGCCGTCATATCAGGGGTGGTTGCCGATAAAGGTAAACTGTTAATTAAGCCTTTACCTACGTCTGTGGCAAGAATTGATTTACCTTGTCGAGCTAAATAGCCACGCTTAAACAATAGCTCAATAATTCCCGCGCGGGTGGCCTCAGTTCCTATGCCGTCGGTGTCTTTAAGAATTTTTTTAATTTCAGCAGAACTGACAAACTTGGCAATACCGGTCATTGCGCCTAATAAGGTCGCATCGGTAAAGTGCTTTGGTGCTTGGGTCATTTTTTCCAGCAATTCACCGCGCTCACAGTGCAATCTTTGTCCCTGTGTCAATGGCGGTAATTGTTGCTCCGCAGCGGTTTCTTCATCTGTGTCAGTAACAGATTTCGATGATGCTTTATTGAATTGATACAATGCCTTCCAGCCTAAACTTTTATTTTGCTTGGCTTTAGCAATGAATAAACCACCCTCAATAGTGACCTCTACGGTGGTTTCAGAATAAAGATAAACCTCATAAAACTGGGCTAAATATTGCCTTGCGATGTGCTGATATAGCTTCACCTCATCAGCAGATAAACTGGCTAAGTTTGCGGTTTTTTCAGTAGGAATAATGGCATGATGGGCGTCAACTTTACTGTCATCCCAAGCTTTCGACTGCTTTTTTGCATTGGGCTGTGGCGCATCATTTATCAAGCTGGCTGAACTGCTTAAAATAGCACTCAACACTTGCGGCGCAAATTGGTGTTGTTCTTTTGGTAAATGACGGCTGTCAGAGCGAGGATAGGTAATGAGTTTGTGTTTTTCATATAAACTTTGGCAAATATCTAGCACCGCTTTGGCGCTAAACCCAAAACGCTTGGCAGCATCAATCTGTAAACTAGACAAACTATAGGGCAAAGGTGGATTTTGACGTTTATCTTTAGCCACTAACGTTGACACAACTGCGGGCTTATCGTTAATTCGACTAACCACATTTTGCGCTAAGCCTTTAGCGAGAACTCGGCCTTCTTCATCTTGATAAGGCGCACAGGCTTCACTAGGTTTCCATTTAGCGGTAAAAGTCTGAGCTCCCGTAGACAAATGGGCTAACACTTCATAAAAAGGCTTTGGTTGAAACTGAGCAATCTCTTCATCGCGTCGAACCACTAGCCCTAACAACGGAGTTTGTACACGCCCAACAGATAATACCCCTTCATAACCGACTTTTTTGCCTTGAATAGTGTAAGCACGAGTCATATTCATGCCGTATAGCCAATCTGCACGACTTCTAGCTAGCGCTGAAGTCGACAGCGGAATAAATTCTCTATTTGAACGTAATTGCCCTAAAGCACGCCTCACTGCTTGAGGGTTTAAGTCACTAATTAAAAGCCGTTGAACTTGCGATAACTTGTCACCTTTAACCCCAAGATAACTGATCACCTCGTCGACCAATAACTGCCCTTCTCTATCCGGGTCGCCCGCGTTGATAATTTGGCTCGATTGTTTAACTAACTTTCTTAATACTGTTAGCTGACTGCGAGTTTTGGTTTTAGGCTTCAGCTGCCACGTTTGAGGAATAATGGGTAAGTGTTCAAGCTTCCAAGATTTATAAGCGGCATCGTAAGCATCTGGTTCGGCTTGCTCTAATAAATGACCAATGCACCAAGAAACACAATCACCATTTGCAGCCGTAATAAACCCGTCACCTTTTTTATGGGGTTTGGGTAATACATCGGCAATAGCTCGGCCTAAACTGGGTTTTTCTGCAATATAAAGCTTCATCGAACACTCAAATACTGTATAAATTAACAGTAAAATAGCGTAATAGCGTCACTTTATCAACACAGCGTTAATTTAGGGTATTGGTTTAACCAGTTTTTTTGCCGAACACGTTGGTTAAATATAGCCATATCACGTTTAGGATTATGACTAATGGTAAAGTCGAATAAACATTGAATATCAAAGGCATGAATGATGTTGAAACTCATAGGCTTAGTTGATAACGGCTTGTGCTCAATATGTACCGCAACTGCCGTTTGCTTTTCTGGCCAATAACTCATGGCATCTAACAAGTTTAGATAGGGGCTATCGCCATTACGAATATGCATTCTTGCTTGGTTTTTTACCGACCAATTTATTGCTAACAGGTCACAAAGCTGTTGCTCAATCAGCTTATCTTCAACGGGATCAAGCTTTAGCGGTTCAAAATAAATAACATCAACATCATTTAGTTTACTAGCAGGCTTTCCGTGTAACTTATCCCAAACTAAATTGCGCACAAACCCAGCTGCAATGGCCCATTGGTCAATGCCCAGCTCAAAAAACACTTGGGCACAAACTTGCAACGCTTGCATTCGCTCAACATCTTGGCTGAGCCATTGGCTGATTTGTACTTTAAGACTTAATTCTGCTTGGTTAACAGGCGTCATCTTGTTGCTCAGGAGCTGCCTGTATAAAGTCGTCAAGTTTGTTACAGTTTTGCCATACTCGCATTATATGGGGGTAAGCCTGTAAATCGACATTAAAGCGCTGGGCATTGTACACTTGAGGCACTAAGCAAATATCCGCTAATGTCACTTGGTCACCAAAACAATATTGACCAGCATGCAGGCTAAGTTGGCTTTCTAATGCGTTAAAGCCTAAGTGGATCCAATGGTGATACCAGTCCATTTTTTTACTTTCATCTACGCCCATTTCATTAACCAGATATTGCAGCACTCGCAAATTATCTAATGGGTGAATTTCACATGCAATAGATTGCGCCATTGCACGAACGATAGCTTTATCTTCAATATTGGCAGGTAGAATCGCTTGCTGCGGGTACTTTTCTTCTAAGTATTCAATGATGGCCAACGACTGAGTTAAACAAAACTCCCCTTGGTTATTATTATCCACCAGCGCAGGCACTAGATGTTGCGGATTGAGCTTTTCAAAATCCTTTGAGTGCTGCTCGCCACCATTTTTAACTAAGTGTACTGAAATATGCTCTGCCGTTAATTGCTTTAAATTTAATGCAATACGAACTCGATATGCGGCACTTGAGCGCCAATAACCGTAAAGTTTCATGTTTCAATTCCTATAAAAAAGGCAATAACATCAAACTGCTATTGCCTAAATATTTAACCTGAATTCTGGATAACAACTTGCTTTCTAGAGTTCAGGTTATTATTTAAAGCTTACCCTTTATACTCAACCACTTTTTGATCAATTGATCCGAAAATACTGACGTTGTTTTCATCAAACATTTCAATACGAACGGTATCGCCAAAACGCATAAATGGCGTTGTTGGTTTACCATCAGCAATAATTTCTAACATGCGTTTTTCAGCTAAGCAGCTTGAACCCGCACTGCGGTCATAGTTAGAAATGGTGCCTGAACCAATAATCGCACCCGCCGATAATGGACGTGTTTTCGCCACATGCGACACTAATTGGCTAAAGTTAAAGGTCATATCTACACCTGCATTAGGGCGACCAAACAACTCACCATTTAAATGGGTTACTAACGGTAAATGAACCTTACTGTCGTTCCATTTTTCTCCAAGCTCATCAGGGGTAATGGCGACAGGAGAAAATGCACTTGATGGTTTCGATTGGAAGAAGCCAAAACCTTTAGCTAACTCACCTGGAATAAGGTTTCGCAAAGAAACGTCATTCACTAACATCAGTAATTTGATATGAGCAGCAGCGTTTTCCGTTGTTAGTCCCATAGGTACATCATCAGTAACTACTGCAATTTCAGATTCGAAATCGATACCAAAGTCTTCGCTAGCCATCTCAATATCGGCTTTAGGCGCAATAAAGCAATCTGATCCGCCTTGGTAAACAAGTGGGTCTGTCCAAAATGACTCCGGCATTTCGGCACCACGAGCCTTACGCACTAACTCGACATGGTTAACGTATGCACTACCATCAGCCCATTGGTATGCTCTTGGTAATGGCGACAAACATTTGCTTTCATCAAATGCAACTGCGTTATCCATTTGCCCTGCATTCAATGCTTCATACAATTCTTGTAACTGTGGATTTAATAAGTCCCATGCATCCAGTAATTGTTGCATGGTATGAGCAATTGCTGGCACGGCTACAGCTTGGGTTAAATCTTTACTGACTAACATTAATTGGCCATCACGGCGACCGTTGTTATAACTGGCAAGTTTCATTATTGCTCCTAAATGCGGGTGACTGTCTGTTATTATTAGTTAGCGCATATGCGCTGACAGCAAATTTGTTGATAGAAATAACTGAAAATGTCGCCAATATACAGCCCGTGACCTTAATCACATTTTGCGATACGACATTTATTTTGTAAACATTTTTATACAGCTAAAACTAAGGCTTGAAAACATTGATTTTCAAGCCTTAGATTGTTCAAATTGCCAACAAGTACATGGCATTAAAACGTTACAGCTTAATCATTACCCGGTTTAACCCGCTTTTTAGCAATGCCATATTCACGTAACTTGTTGGCAATGGCGGTATGAGATACCCCCAATTTTTTAGCCAGTTGCCGAGTACTAGGATAAGCAGGATATAAGCGGCGTAACAAGTTTGCTTCGTAATCTTTCATGGCTTCATCTAACGTACCTTCAAACTCTTCATCAAAGTAGCCAAAGCCTTCAGCATAAGATGGCAGTTTTAACTGTTCGACGGTTAACTCTGCCGAGCCATCCCACATAGAAACCGCTCTGAAAATGGCATTTTTTAACTGTCTAACGTTACCAGGCCATGCATAGGTAAATAAGTAATCACGACAAGAGGCTGAGATACGTCTAAGCGGGCTAGAAAGTTGTTGGCTGAAATGCTCTAAAAACATCTCGGTGAGTGGAATAACGTCTACTTTGCGTTCTCGTAACGCAGGCATATGGTAACTGAGTACATGAATTCGGTAATACAAGTCTTCCCTAAACTCACCCGCCTGACAAAGTTCTGCTAAATTCTTTTGCGTGGAGCAAATAATCCGAATATCCGCTTTGACTTCTTCATCCCCACCCATGCGTCTAAAGGCGCCGTCTTGCAATAAACGCAACAGCTTAACCTGAGCCGCTTTAGACATTTCGGCAATTTCATCTAAAAAGATGGTACCGCCTTTAGCTTCTTCAACAAACCCTCTTTTGACCACTTGGCCATTGCTAACAAAACCAAATAGCTCTTCTTCAGCTACACTGTCTGGCAATGCGGCACAGTTAATCGCAATAAACGGATGCTCACGACGCATGCTGGCATCATGACTAGCACGAGCCATAAGCTCTTTTCCGGTTCCCGTTTCGCCAGTAATTAATAAAGGTGCGTCAAGTTGCGCCATACGCTTAGCTTGCTTGAGCACTTCTTTCATTTTATCACTTACGGCTAATACGTTATCAAAACCCGTTGTTTGATTTTGTAATGCGTTGAATTGCTTACCCACTCTAGCAGGTGATTTTAAAGACACTACCGCACCTGCCAGAATGGTTTTATCATTATCATCGGGTAGATAAATTGGCAGCATTTCTGCTAAATAGTCATTGGAGTTAATGGTGACCCTAGAAGCAATAGCAGGTACATCAGGTTCACTTAACCATCTGGCAAAGTTAAAACCGTGCACCCAATGATTAAGCGACTCATCAATGACTTCATGCTCATGCATATTTAAAGTCAACAAAGCTGATTCGTTAACCACTCTTATTCTACCTTTAGAATCAAGCGAGAAAACCGAGTCGGGTAAGGTTTTCAATAGTGTTTTAAGCGCGTAATGTTCTTGCTCAGATGGCATAAAGGATACGGTTCTAACGTCATGAACACTTTCTACTTTTCGAATTAATGGCATTAATTCGCGTAATAGCTCGAAGTTAATTTCAGCAAATTGTAAATACAAAAAGCCTCTGTTACTGGCATCGATGGCCATTAAGTTAATGCCATATTGTTCTAGTACAACAAGAATATCTTTCGCGAGGCCGACGCGATCATTACAACTCACTTCCAAACGCATAATGCTTTTATTCCCTATTTATTCATTTTATTTTGGAAACTGCGCATACGGTAGTGTGTTATCAGCTCGGTGGCAAGTGAAGTTTACAGATGAATTGTAACAAATGAAATATATCAGCACATTACGTTTACGTAACATGCTGATATAGAATATGTTGTTATTAATCTAACAACTGGTCGGTCTTGGCTGCCATAATGAAGTCATTTTTATGCAGCCCTTTTATAGAATGTGACCACCAAGTGACTGTGACTTTGCCCCATTCAGTTAATATTCCAGGGTGATGGAACTCTTCTTCAGCCAAGTCGGCTAATTTATTGGTGAATGCCATCGCTAATTTGAAGTTTTTAAATTTATACACTCTTTCTAACTGCATAATGCCATCACGCACCTCAACGCCCCAGTCAGGGATCATGCGGATTAGTTCAGCTAATTCAGCCTCGGTGACTTTGGGTGCATCAGCTTGACAAGCTTCACATTTCATTTCAGATAGTGTTGTCATTAAAACTCCTAAACTTTAATAATTATCCAGACTCCACCATTCACTGGCAGAAACTTTAATTCTATTGCTCTATTTTTTTGTTGTTAAGGTTATTTACTTTTTGCGGCGAACTTAGGCTGAAACATGCCTAAGCTTTTTGCCTTTTGAACTTGCGCCATAATATCCATTTTGGCTACTTCATTTAAAAAATCAATATGTTCAATAACATAGTAAATGGGTTGCATAATATCAATACGATATGGGGTACGAAGCACGTCCAGTAAATCGAACGGCTTCCGTTCTGGCTCTGAGCTTAAAGCATATAAGGTTTCACCCGGTGAACTTAATATACCGCCGCCATATATGTTCAAATCCCCCTTTTTACTCTGCATCAAACCAAACTCTACTGTAAACCAATACAGTCTAGCTAAAAACACTCTATCTTCTTTACTTGCCGCTAAACCTAACTGACCATAAAGGTGTGAAAAATTAGCAAAGGCAGGATTGGTTAATAATGGGCAATGGCCAAAAACCTCATGAAATATGTCTGGCTCTTGAAGATAGTCAAACTCGTCTTTAGTTCGAATAAAAGTCGCCACAGGAAACTGTTTTGTGGCTAATAATTCGAAAAACTTTCCAAAAGAAATTAACGCAGGAACAGCCGCTGTTTTCCAACCGGTCGTCTGGGTTAATACTCTATCCAAATCAGGGAGCTGAGGAATACGATCAACAGACATGTTTAACGCATCGATACCTTGCAAGTAAGCATCACAGGCTTTTCCCGGCAAATTGGAGATCTGACGTTGATAGAGTTGCTGCCACAACGCATGTTCATGCTCAGAGTAATTAATATACCCTTGGCTATCAGGTTGATGAGAAATATATTTTGTTGCTGCGTTCATAAGTTCCACTTTACGTCAACTTCATTACCTTCATATTGTGCTAACTATTACGTTTTGTTAACTCCCTAGCAGTTTATAGTTGTGCAGTACAAGTGATAATTTTGTAAACAATTAAATACGCAAAAACGGCTTACAGCAATATTATTCATAATATCAGCAACTTAATTTGGACATCTTTTGTGACAACAACATAAATATGAATGATTTGCATGATAATAAAACGATTTCTGATAGTATTTTAGACGTGGTGAATTACAATGGGTTAATTCTTATTTTTATTGTTTTGATTAGGACGAAGACATGGCAATTTTAGTCACAGGTGGCGCAGGATATATAGGGACTCACACGGTAGTAGAGTTATTAGCGATTAATGAACAAGTGATTATTATTGATAACTTATCTAATTCAAGTGTTGAAGCGCTCAAGCGAGTGGAAAACATTAGTCAAAAGCAAGTCACTTTTTATCAAGGTGATATTTTAAATAAGCCTTTATTACAGAAAATTTTCCAAGACCATGATATTGAATCGGTCATTCATTTTGCTGGACTCAAAGCGGTGGGAGAGTCAGTCGCTAAGCCGTTAAAATACTACGAAAACAACGTCACGGGTACGATAGTGTTATGTCAGGTTATGGCTGAAAATAACGTCAAAAACTTGGTATTCAGTTCATCAGCAACGGTTTATGGCGACCCAGCCAGCTTACCTATTAAAGAAGATTTCCCTACTGGTGCAACTAACCCTTACGGTCAATCTAAATTAATGGTTGAGCACATATTAGCTGACTTACATCATTCAGATAATAGCTGGAATATCGCTCGCTTACGTTACTTTAATCCTGTAGGCGCTCATGATTCTGGTTTGATAGGTGAAGATCCTAACGACATCCCTAACAACCTTATGCCATTTATTTCTCAGGTTGCGGTAGGTAAACGTGAAAAGCTGAATGTTTTTGGTGGTGATTACAACACCCATGATGGCACAGGTGTTCGTGACTATATTCATGTTGTTGATTTAGCTATTGGTCACTTAAAAGCATTAGATAAATTGAAAACCCAGCCTGGATTAGTGACTTATAACTTAGGTACAGGTGTAGGCTACAGTGTTTTGGACATGCTAAAAGCCTTCGAGTCAGCCTGTAAAAAACCATTACCTTATGATATTGTCGCCCGTCGACCAGGTGATATTGACGCTTGTTATGCTGATCCAATTTTGGCAGCAACTGAACTTGAATGGCAAGCCACTCATACCCTTGAAGATATGGTACAAAGTAGTTGGAAGTGGCAATCAAATAACCCAGATGGTTATCGAACAATTAAATAAAATGTATTAGTAGTAGCAGTGAGAATACAATGACCCAAGGTATCAACCAAAGCCGCCGTAATTTATTTAGCCGCAGAAAAACCAATGTACTAAGGCCTCCTTGGGTCAAACAAGATATTGAGTTCACAGACATTTGTACGCGGTGCGATAAGTGCATACAAGTGTGCGAAACTCATATCATCAAACGAGGTGATGGTGGCTTTCCTGAAGTTGATTTTTCAATCGATGAATGTACCTTTTGTCAAAAATGCAGCGATATCTGCCCTGAGCCCGTTTTTGACAAAGCTCAAGATACCCCTTGGCAAGTCAAAGCAAACATCAAAGACAACTGTTTAACTCATAACGGTATATGGTGCCAAAGCTGTAAAGATGCTTGTGACCCCAGAGCTATCACGTTTACCATGGCAGTTGGCCAAGTCCCAAAACCTCAAATAGACATCAATAGCTGCACAGGATGTGGAGCTTGTGTATCACCCTGCCCTAATGATGCCATCGGTATGGCGGCAAATTAATCGACTGATAACTCTGACTGTCGCTTTTAATTTACAACGTCAGAGAAATGCTTATATTGAACATCTAATACCTGATAACAACACAACAAAAAATAATAAGAGTTAACACATCATGTTTAATCCCAAAAAAGAAAATGCACAACTTAGCTTCATTGCGCAAGGTTGCGAGCTCACGGGTCAGTTTAATTTTAACGGCGACGTTATGATCAGCGGCAAGTTACTTGGTGATGTTTCCACTAAAGGTAACGTAATTGTTGAAGCTGGCGGCGAAATCAATGGTGATATTCATTGCAATGAAATCAACATAACAGGCTTAGTTAAAGGGACTGTTGAATGTCATAAATTACTCATTTCATCAACAGGGACTTTTGAAGGCGATGCCTACAGTGAAAAACTTGAAGTATTAGATGGCGGCCAATTTTTAGGCCAACGTCATAAAGAGAGCAAGCTGTCAGTCGAGTAACCTTTAAATCAACCACACAAATGGCATTAATAGAGTTTAACTGCGAGCACGATTATAACGCTGGCAGTTATCCGCCAAATGGAGCCAATCTGGTTGGTTGTCACAATAAATATGATACTTGGGTGAAACCCAATTAGGATTATCTAATGTGGCGATCGATAGGGTGATATATTGTGGGTGCTCTGTATGGCGATAACTTATACTGCAACCACATTGTTCACAAAAACCGCGCCTCACCTGAGTTGAAGAAGAGTATTCACGAGGTTTAGCGGTCATCCATTCAACTTGAGTGACCTTAAAATCCATCCAAGCCATAAAGGCCGCACCTGAAGACTGCTGACATTGGCGACAATGACAATAATCAGCATCAAATGGCTGTCCTTTAATGTGGTAACGTAGCGCACCACACAAACACCCTCCTTGTAAAGTCAGCTCGTTAGCATCATCCATGTTACTTTCCTTGGTGAGGTTCATGCTCTGACACAAGATATTCAGCTTGCCATTGACGTAGTAATGCCACAATTTCTTCAGCTGGTCTATCTATCGCGTCATGGGAAATATATAAATGGTAGCCTAAGTTTTCTGCCAAGGTTTCACTGCGCCTGCCAAACATCGCTAATACACCTCGGTAGCGTTCACCATGGCTAATAAAAGGTTCAAACTCGGCACCTAAGTATTTTTCTAAGCTTTTTAGGTCTTCATCATGGGTTGCAGCTGTCATGAGTAAAGGACGTTGCTCTGTTAACAATCCGGTTGCCAATCTTGGTGATATAGCATCTAAAACCGGATTCATTTGCTTTAATTTTAATCCTAAATAAGGTAATTCAATTAACGCCATATTTTGGGTCACTCGAGCGTTATCAATACGTACAATATTATCCCAAGACACCTTGTACTGACCTCTTCTGTGAAAGTAACATAATCCCTCAGAGGTTAATTTTAGGCTAATACTAGGTTCATTTAACTTTGCTATACCAAGTAACAAACTCACCAGTGCAAAGCCGAACATCACCAATGAAAATGCAAACAAATGGCTAAACTTAATAAACAGTAACAGGCTTAACAGTAAGCCCGCAGCCCCTAAAGTGGTTAAGGTCGCTGCGTTTCGCTTGGTTTGTGGTTCTATGGTGACGACGTTAGTCAATGTCTTGATCCTTAATCAGCGGAAGTTGGTTTACCATTTGATCTGCCGAAATCCCTTTAAAGGTAATCCATAATCGACCTACATATTCATGAATGCTTTTTTGCGACGTTAATAAATAGTCTGCATCTAAACGCCACCACAAACCTTTTTTAGCATTAAAGTCAGTGGGAGCAGCTTGAGGTGCCATCCCTAAAGATTCAAATATAAGCATCGCACGAGGCATATGAGTTGCTGAGGTCACTAATCTAAAGGGATGTTGCCCAATTTCGCGGTATAAATACATGGCTTCTTCAATGGTATCTTTGGCGTGAGGAAAAGTAATAATTTGCTGAGGGCTAACCCCAAGCTCAATAGCCGCCGCTTTCATTACGGTGGCATGATCAGTTTGCATATAACCACCACTCCACCCACTCACAACAAGTTGACAGTGTTGCCCTAACGATAATTGCCTTACCCCTTCTGTTAATCTTGCCAAAGCCGTACTGCTAAGTTGCTGTGTGGCCGTTAACCCTTGCTTGTCAGAGTGACCTGAACCTAAAACCATAACAGTACAAGGTTGTTGAATAGCGGAGTAATTAACCGGATACTGCGATTCTAAATTATTTGCTAAAAAATAGCTTACTGAAGACTGGCTTAATAAAATAAGTACCGCACAGGCGCTGGCGAAACAAATTTTAGCCAGTGCAGAAAATCGAGTCCTAAACCACGTCAACAATACTACGCTCAGTAATAACAACAAAATGGTCAGTGGTATCGGCATAAAGAGTTGAGAAACCAGTTTTTTAACCCAAAACATGTTTAGCATTCCTAATGAAACCTGAGCCGAATAAAAATAGTTCAACTAACGGCCTACAATGGCAGTATTGTACCTACAGGATGAGGATGTTACGAGGCTAATTTTGGCTGTTTGTATTTGATATGGCGCAGATAACAAAAAAGGTTATTGAATCATCAATAACCTCTTTTAGTCGCATTAAATACTGTTAGCTTAGAGCAAGTACTTGATTATTTTCCCCAAAGCCATGCGGCACCGCGTACACCTGAAGATGCACCAAATAAATTTTTAACGACTTTGGTTCCACACTCACGCCCAACCACATATTTAGGTAACACTTTAGGCAGTTCGGTATAAATTGCCTCAATGTTAGAAACCCCACCACCCAGTACAATAATGTCAGGGTCCATCATGTTGATCACATGTGCCAATGAACGGGCTAAACGGTCAATAAAACGCTCGAATGCTTGAGTGGCAGATTCATCACCTTCTGCCATCATTTGGGCAATTTGAATTCCACTGGTGGCTTCGCCACCCGCCGCGCGGAAGTCGCGCACAAAGCCGGTGCCTGAAATAAAGGTTTCGATACAATCTTTATTGCCACAAAAACAGTCTGTTGAGTTATGTTCTTCTTCAGTCATCCAAGGTAATGGGTTATGCCCCCATTCGCCGCCAATACCATTACCACCAGCATGAACTCGGCCATTAATAGCAATGCCTGCCCCACAACCTGTACCAATAATACCGCCAAATACCACACCTTTGCCGGCTGCAGCACCATCAACCGCTTCAGATACTGCAAAGCAGTTGGCATCATTGGCTACTCTAACTTCACGCTGTAATCTTTCGCCTAAATCTTTATCTAAAGGGTGACCGTTAATCCAAGTTGAATTGGAGTTTTTCACTAAACCAGTAAAAGGAGAAATCACCCCAGGAATACCAACCCCAACCGAACCGTTTTGTTGCAAAGTTGACTCAGCTTCATTGACTAAGCCAATAATCGCCTCTAACGTATCTGGATAATTACGAGGTGTAGGAATTCGTTTACGAAACAGCTCATCACCATTTTCAGCCAACGCCACTAATTCAATTTTGGTACCACCAAGATCGACGCCCATACGCATCATAACTTGTCTCTCCATTTTATTATTAATTGGATTCCATACTCGTCTGACAAACTTAGTTTTAGATATGGTTAATCGTCAAACCAAGCCGTTGAAGCAGCAATAAAATACGGATTTAAAATATTTTCTTTTTGGTTGTATCGCAACGGTGTTAACGATGGGTATTCAACAACAACGCCACCAGCAGCCTCTAAAACAGCTTGAGCCGCTGCAGTATCCCATTCACTGGTTAATCCAAGCCTTGGGTATACATCCGCCTGCCCTTCTGCAACCATACAAAACTTCAGAGAACTACCCACGCTAAGCATGGTATGTTCGCCAACTTGGGTTAAATAGCTGGCCACGTCGGGGCTAATATGAGAGCGACTGCCTACCACTACGGGGGGATTCGCTATCGCTCGATCACTAATATTCAGCTCGGTCACATTGCCATTGTTATCAAGCCACGCCCCTTGACCAACAATACCGCTGTAACACTTATTTAATACCGGTGCATGTACCACACCCGCTATGGCTTTACCTTGATGAATCAAGGCAATATTAACCGTAAACTCGCCATTGCGTTTTATAAACTCTTTAGTGCCGTCAAGTGGGTCAATTAACCAATAGGTTTGCCAATTTTTTCTAGTATTCCAATCGATATCAGCCGCTTCTTCGCTCATTATGGCGATACTTGGAAACCCCTTTTGAAGTCCCACTACAATGACATTATGGCTAGCTATATCTGCTGCAGTCACAGGGCTGTCATCTTGCTTAACGTCGATATGCAGATCCGACTGAGCATATACCGCTAAAATTGCCTCACCGGCTTGCTTCGCTAAAGCGGTTATTTGTTGTAAATCAGTTGCTGAAAAGACCAAACTAGACAAAGTAAATCCTTAACTAATAATCTAAAAGATATTGAAAAAAGAGAGTTAATACCCAAATTCAATCTAGTTAGCCATTATGCCATTGTTCATGCAACTGCTTAATAATTAATTGATTCAACATCTATCAAAACAGACTAAGAATAGTAAAAAACGTAATTGTGATATAAAAATCAACTAGGGTTATATCAGTCAGCTAGCTGTTGTTACTTGATACTAAGCTAAGGATGGCCTCTGGCAAAGTAAACAGTGCATTTATGCATTCGTATTCAACAGGCAACCATAGTGTATTCAATGCATTACTATTATTTGAGCAACTTAATATTATCCAGTTGAACCACAACATTTTGTTGATTTCCCCAGCTAGGGAAAAACACTAAAGGAGTATCAACCTGGGTTAAGTCTAATGTAGAACCCGTGTGCGCAACCAAATCAGATAAGGTAATCACGGTTCAGCACAATGTTAAGGTGTAGTAAGCTAAGCCTTGTCGAACTCAACAAGGCTTAGCTAAGGATTAAATAGATTAAATTAAGGGCATTGAACGGTATTAGTTTCAGCTGAACCTTTAATGACAACGTCACTAAAACTCACTGATACTTTAGCGTCTGTCGCTAACCAAAATGGTATAACAATTTTACCAAAGTCCATTTGTTCTGTGTCAAAACAGCTCAACGACACGCTAACATCCTGCCATTTGCCCACTGTTACTTGCTCAGTAATATCAACACTTGGTTTGCAATCACCTTCACAAGCCATTCCGACCAAAAGTGGTTTTGATAATTCGCTGTCAACTTTAATGCTGAATGACAATGCCGAGCTTGCTTGGCTATAGGCTCTTAAATCACGCGGGAAATTACTTATTAACCCAACGGTGCCGACTTGTGAGCCATTAAAATTAACCAAACGCGCATCTTCTTGCACCACTCTGTCCATTGTGCGAATGGTTAATGCCGCATTTTCAGCCACACTACTACTTAAGCCCTGCCTGTCAGACGAGGTTGCAATATACATAGACCAAGGAGACTTCACAGCACGTTCAAATAATGGCAGGTCCTGTAAAGATTCAGCATCAGCGTGGTTATCTTCTGACAAATTATGTAATGCTAATGCATCTGGTTTAGGTGATTGATACGTTAAGCCATAGCCAAATGGAATAAGCGGTTGGTAATCAGCAGTAGTCGCAACGGTGCTTTTATCTAAAGGCACATTCACAACGCTTTGTTGAGGTGTAGACGGCCACGAGAATGACAACTTACCCACAAAATCATGCTGAACTTTGCCCTGGGCGTCAGTAAATAATACGTCAGCAACACCTTGCCCTTCACTACCTGGCAACCAAGCAGCTACAAAGGCATCTGATTGATTTAATTCAGGGTTAACCCACATAGGACGACCACTAATAAATACTGATACCACAGGGATACCTTGTGATTTAAGCTTTTTCAGTAACGCTAAATCGCGTTTGTCACCCCGTTGGTATTCAAGATTATCGATGTCACCATTACCCTCTGCATAAGGTTCTTCACCAAATACAACAATAGCAACATCGGGTTTATTGGTTGCATCAAAGTCACCTGTTACGCTCAATGTCGCTTTGCCACCAGCTTGAGAAACTTGTTGCTCAATACCATCATAAATTGAAGTAGCGCCAGGGAAGTCACTATTTTGATTATCAGTACCTTGCCAAGTAATCGTCCAGCCACCAGACTGCTTACCAATATTGTCTGCTGCATCACCGGCAACTAAAATATTCATTGAAGGAGAAAGCGGTAAAATGTTTTGCTGGTTCTTCAGTAAAACTAAAGACTCTCTAACCGCTTGTCTTGCCACGTCACGGTGACTTTGTTGGCCAATAAGTTCAGTTTTACCCGATAATGGACGCTTTGCCGGGCTTGGCTTAGTAAACAAACCTGCACGGAATTTAACTCTGAGTATGCGGCTAACAGCATCGTCAATTCGTGATTGGGCAATTTCGCCACTTTTAACTTGAGCAATGGTGTTTTCATATAAAGGTTTCCAAGCTTGAGTGGGTACCATAAACACATCTAACCCGGCATTAACCGCTTGTGGGCAAGACTCATTAGTACACCCTGCCACTTGTCCGTGACCATTCCAATCACCCACTACAAAACCATCAAAAGCAAAACGCCCTTTTAATACATCAGTCAGTAGGTATTTATTGCCATGAATTTTCTCACCATGCCAACTATTAAAAGACGCCATAACCGATTGCGCACCTGCAGATAAACCACCGACATAGCCTTGAGCATGAATTTGATAAAGGTCCAGTTCAGAGGCCACATTATTACCCTGATCGATACCTTTTTCGGTACCACCATCACCTAAAAAGTGTTTAACCGTTGATAATACATGGTGGTCACTTAAAAATTCTCCATCTACTGCACCTTGTAAGCCTTCTACAATGGCAAATGAGTAATCTCTAACAATGGCAGGGTCTTCCGAATAGCCTTCATAGGTACGTCCCCAACGGTCATCACGTACCACAGCAACAGTTGGTGCAAATACCCAATCAATCCCGGTAACCATAACTTCTTTAGCGGTAATGGCGGCAACTTGCTCAATTAATTTAGGATTATTGGCTGCGCCTAAACCAATATTATGTGGGAAAAGCGTCGCACCAATGACGTTATTATGGCCGTGTACCGCATCTGTTCCCCACATAGTTGGAATAGCAATACCATCAACAGAATCATCTATAGAGGCTTGATACATATTTTCTGCAAGTTCAATCCAATCAGCCGGAGTGGCGTGTTTGTTATTATTTGGATAAGCTCCGCCGCCATTTAAATATGAACCAAAACCGTATTTACGCATATCTTCAACGGTAATGTCGCGGATTTCAGGCTGGATCATCTGCGCTACTTTTTGCTCAAGTGTCATTGATGCTAATAATTTAGCAATCTTATCTTCTAACGCTTGGTCTACGGGTAAAGCTGCCGTTTGTTGTGGCCAAAGGTTAATATCATGTGCCTGACTTTGTTTGGCAACCGATGACACCACTTGTTCGGTAACCGCTTCTGCAGCTGGGGGGTGCTGAACGTGCTCAGCTTGGCAGCCCATTAATGCAGCGGCAGAAACAACACAAACAGATAAATATTTAGTCTTAAACGGTAAACCACCACGACTAAACAGCGTCTCTACTATGCGAGTTTTTTTATTATTAAATTGCATGTTCATTCCTTAATTAGAGCCTTGTGGTCGTTTAGCGTCACAGCCAACTAAACCGTAAAAACAAATAAATCCATAACATAGTAGCGGTAAAATAAATGCTAATTGAATGCCTAAAGAATCCGCCAACATTCCTTGCAATAGCGGTACAACTGCTCCGCCAACAATAGCTAAACACAAGATGCCAGAGCCTTGACTGGTATGTTGATTCAAATCTTTAAGTGCCAAACTGAAAATGGTTGGGAACATAATTGAGTTACATAACCCCACCAGTAATAGTGCCCACATTGCGACAGTACCAGCCGAAAACATCGCTAAACCAATCAATACACAAGCACAAATAGCATTAAAAGCTAACACTTTACCGGCTTTAATTTTTTGCATGACCAACGCACCAATAAATCTACCTACCATGGCCCCGCCAAAATAGTAAGCGATGTAATTAGCGGCTTGAGATTCCGTTAATCCACCTATGTCATCTTGTGTTAAAAAGTTAATTAAAAAGCTGCCGATTCCGACTTCAGCACCTACATAAACAAAAATCCCCACAGCTCCCATGACTAAATGCGGATACTTCCATGCACTACCTGCACTTTTGCTAGATTGTGCAACCTGCTCTTCAACCGTTTTTTTACCGAGTTGTGGTAGCTTTAAAAACAAAAAGGTCATCGCTAATAAAAACAAAGCCCCAGCCAGAATTAAGTACGGCACTTGTACAGTAGATGCCTGCTCAGCAGCGCTGAGTGTGCCAATCACTTGGTCTAACTCTGTCACTGAGTCAGGATGTTCAATAGTGGACAGAATTAACCAACTACCAAAAAATGGTGCTACGGTTGTGCCTAATGAATTAAAGGCTTGGGTCATGGTTAACCGAGAAGAAGCCGTTTCAGCTGGTCCTAATGCACTCACGTAAGGATTAGCAGAAACCTGTAAGATAGTAATCCCCGCAGCAAGAACAAAAAAAGCGAATAAAAACATATTATAAGAAGCAAAACTAGCCGAAGGATAAAATAATAAACACCCCACGCAGGCAATCACTAAACCAGTAATAATCCCTTTTTGATAACCAATTTTGCCCACCAAGTTACCGGCAGGAATAGAGACAATAAAATAAGCCCCAAAAAAACAAAATTGAACCAACATGGCTTGGGTGTAATTTAACTCAAATAAATTTTTTAAATACGGAATAAGAATGTCATTTAAGCAAGTTAAAAAGCCCCACATAAAAAATAATGAGGTTAATGCAATTAACGCAAAGCGATAGTCGCCACTTTGCCCTGCTTGAACTGTTGAAGCATTACCTTCAATAAATTCGCTTGATGTTGGCCCAGCCATAGTCTCACCTATTTGTTGTTATTTTGTTTTGAATAGCGCTAATAACACGTCAGCGAAATAAAACTTTGTTGACGTTTAGTTAATTTATCACTAATCTCAATGTAAGCGCTTTCATTTTTAACATAACAGCAACCATTGTCAACGACTTTTGATTGAATTTATGTAAATGCATCGACTGAAGACTCAGATAAAAAAATAATCCTTATAACCGTAATACACCGCGCCATAAAGCATCAGTAATGTGAGTTATACGGTTTGATTGAATTACTACAAATTAGACAAAGTGAAGAAGAATATGAAGATATCGTTACCGGCACAATCGCCAATGTTGTCCAAAGATTTCATTTATGGTGTGGCCACCGCCTCATTTCAAATTGAAGGCAGTGCCGATACACGTTTACCCAGTATTTGGGATACATTTTGTGCAACCCCAGGGAAAATCAGAGATAACTCAGACGGCAAACAAGCTTGTGAACATGTCAAACTTTGGCAGCAAGATGTTGATTTAATTGAGTCACTTGGAGTCGATGCATACCGACTATCTATCTCTTGGCCAAGAGTCATGCACAAAGATGGTAGCCTTAATCAACAAGGCGTCAATTTTTACATTCAACTTCTAGATGCGCTAATAGCCAAGGGAATTAAGCCTTTTGTAACCTTATATCATTGGGACTTACCGCAACATATTGAAGACGACGGTGGCTGGCTGAATCGTGAAACAGCTTACCTTTTTGAAGATTATGCTAAAAAGATAGTTCAAGCCCTTGGCGACAGAGTCTATTCATACGCCACCTTTAATGAACCATTTTGCAGTGCCTTTTTAGGATACGAAGTGGGTATTCATGCCCCAGGCAAAGCCAAGGTAAGCTACGGACGCCAAGCTGCTCACCATATTTTGCTCGCTCACGGATTAGCAATGCAAGCTTTGCAACAATATAGTCCTAATAGTTTAAACGGCATTGTGCTGAACTTTACCCCTTGCTACGCCAACGCAAATAATGCAGAAGACAGAAATGCTGCTGAACTTGCAGACCAATATCATAACCAGTGGTATATCAAACCCTTATTTGACAAATGTTATCCAGATATTATCGATAAACTGGCAGACGATGAAAAGCCACAAGTAGAAGCTGGTGACTTTGATATTATCGCCCAACCAATAGATTTTTTAGGCATTAACTTCTACACCCGAGCGGTCTATACCACATCTGAAAATGAGTTTTTTCAACAAGTAGATATGGTCGATGCGCCCAAAACAGATATCGGTTGGGAAATTTATCCTCAAGCATTTACTGATTTACTGACCTCATTAAATGAAAAATACTCCTTGCCGCCGATATTTATTACTGAAAATGGCGCGGCAATGGCCGATAAGCTTGAAAACAACCAAGTGTCTGATATTGATAGAATTGAATATTACCACTCCCATTTAAATGCGGTGAATAATGCCATATCATCTGGCGTTACTGTCGCAGGTTATTTTGCTTGGAGTTTAATGGACAACTTTGAGTGGGCAGAAGGTTATTTAAAGCGATTTGGTATCGTTTATGTTGATTACCAAACCCAGCAACGCACGGTAAAAGCCAGTGGTTTAGCTTATCGTGACCTAATTAACGCACGATCTTGAGCCAGTTTAGAAAAATAATAAGAGGCTAAAATGATTAGCATAAAAGAAAAAATCGCTTACGGGCTTGGTGACACAGCAAGTAACATTGTTTTTCAAACAGTGATGTTATTTCTGACATTTTTTTATACCGATATTTTCGGTATTTCCCCCGCTTTTGTTGGGACGATGTTTTTAGCCGTGAGGTTAATTGACGCAATCACCGACCCATTAATGGGCGCTTTAGCTGACAGAACAAATACTAAGTGGGGTAAGTTTCGCCCCTATTTATTATGGTTTGCCCTACCCTTTGGTTTCATTAGTGTGCTGGCGTTTACCACTCCAGATTTAACTGAAGAAGGTAAAATGATTTATGCCTTCGTCACCTATACGGCACTTATGATGGTATATACCGCGATTAATATTCCATATTGTGCCTTAGGTGGGGTATTGACAGCCGACCCTAAAGAACGTGTTTCGGTGCAATCTTATCGTTTTGTGTTTGCTATGTTAGGCGGCTTAATGGTCTCAGGACTTACTTTGCCTTTGGTGGAGTTTTTAGGTAAAGGTGACCAAGCAAAAGGTTATCAATTAACTATCGCTGCCATGAGCATTTTGGGTGTTGCGATGTTTTTAGTCTGTTTTTGGGGGACTAAAGAGCGCTTACACCCGCCGAAAGATCAACAGTCTAGCTTCAAACAAGATGTAAAGTTTTTAGTGAAAAATGACCAATGGCGAATATTATCTATTGCCGCTATTTGTTTACTCTCTGGCATGGTATTAAAAACCAGTTTAGCAATCTATTATGTAAAATACTTTTTGAACATGCCTGATTCTATTACCCTTTTTATCACCTTAGGTATGATTGGTAATATTTTTGGTTGTGTACTAGCTGAACCATTAGCCAAAAAAGTGTGTAAAGTTAAAGCCTACATTACCTTGCAACTTATTGCTGCCGCACTTTGTATTGCCAGCTATTTTGTGAGTGCCGACCAAACCGTTTTAGCCTTTGCAATGTTTATCCTATGGGGATTTACTTTCAATATGGCTACACCGTTATTATGGGCAAAAATGGCTGATGCGGTAGATTACGGCCAATACAAAACTGGCATAAGAATTACCGGAATGATTTATTCATCAATTATTTTCTTTATTAAATTAGGCGTGGCCATAGGCGGTGCAGCGGCAGGTTGGTTACTATCAGGGTATGGATATGAAGCTGATATCGCTCAAACCCCTGACACATTAAACGGCATTTTATTATCCTTTACGGTTTATCCTGCAATTGGGTCAATATTAGTGGCTATTGTCATGCGTTGGTATATTTTAGATACCGCTAAAGTGGACCAAATTCATGCGCACTTAAATCAACAACCCGGATAATGATTAATTGTCTTCCGCCAATGCAGGTGTATAGTCACATTAGGTAAATAACTAACTATTATGGGTGTTCTGTACGGTATGCAAGGTATTAATCCTGATAGAAATCCATGCTAATCTTTAGCCTGACTGAATAATTAACGACAAGAGATTTATGGCAACAATTTATGATGTTTCTGTTTTAGCTGGCGTTTCACTTGCGACCGTGTCTCGCGTGATGAACAACAACACTAAAGTCAGTGATAAAACTCGACAGAAAGTATTAGATGCGATGGCTTCTTTAGGCTATCGCCCCAATACTATTGCCCAATCCCTTGCGTCAAATTGTTCAAACAGTGTTGGAGTATTGGTATCTCAGCTTGATGGTCCATTCTATGGCCCAATGATGACTGAAATTGAAACCACACTTAGAACCGCTAATAAGCACGTTATTATCGCCGCTGGCCATGCACAAGAATCACAAGAAAAAGACAGTGTTGAGTTTCTTATCAGCCGTGGATGTGATGCATTAATTTTAGATGTAGAAGCAGTCTCAGATGAGTATCTAATTGAATTATATAAAGGTAAAACACCTATTGTGTTAATCAACCGCTATATTGAGGTGATGAAAGACAACTGTGTATTCCTTGAAAACGAACGCGGCGGCTTTATGGCAACCGACTATATTTTGTCTTTGGGACATAAAGATATTGCCTACATATCTGGCCCAATGTACAAAGGCGATGCTCGTGATCGTTTACAAGGTCACCAACGCGCTCTTTCTCAACACGGGATCATGTTTGACCCAGCTCTATGGTACGAAGGTAACTTCCGTGAATTCGGTGGTGAAGAAGGTATGCGGCACTTGTTAAGCTTGAATAAAAAGTTTACCGCGGTTGTTTGTGCGAGCGATCAAATGGCTTCAGGCGCTATAGCAGCGTGCATGGAAAAAGGTCTTAAAGTGCCTGATGATATTTCGATTATTGGTTACGATAATATCCCTTTCCCGCAATATATTTACCCCAAATTAACTACTGTGAGCAACCCGATTAATGAGATGGGGAAAATGGCTGCATTATGGGTGCTTAAAAATATCTATCATGATACAAATGTCAAAGTCGATTGCTCTTTTACCCCTAAGTTGTACGTCAGAGATTCAGCAAAATAATCCACTCACTATAACTGCCTGATATTTTTAGGCGGCAGCATATTTCTAGTTTGCTCTATGTTGCACTTTACATGGAGCATTATTCACAACGCCGCACAAACAATGAAACCGCTTACAAGCTAACAAGCCTTGCTAAGCAGTTGTTTATTTTGTACTTATATATTAACACCCTCTACACAATGCGCGCCCACCACCTCAAGGTTAACAAAATGTTGCCTTTTCATGTCATTTTTATTGACTAAGTTCACATTTTGCACTAGTTTTATGTAAGCGCTTACATAATGATATAGATCAAGTAAACGTTGCAGGAGAATTATAAAGCGGTTTACAAGCATTTTGCTCGTCAACTAATTAAATAAGTAGAATCTAGTCAATGGGGATTTCCTAGATGAAAACAAAAACATTTACCAAAACTAAATTAGCGACCAGTTTGTCGCTTGTATTAGGTTTTGGGTCGATGATGCCGGCTCACGCTGCTGAAGAAGGTGATGAGAACATAGAAGTAATACAGGTCACCGGTATTCGTGGCAGTTTAATTAAATCTATGGACGTTAAACGTTCATCAAACGGTGTTGTAGATTCAATTTCTGCAGAAGATATCGGTAAGTTTCCCGATACTAACTTAGCAGAGTCATTACAACGTATTTCAGGTGTTTCCATTGACCGCGTTAATGGCGAAGGGAGTAAGATTACGGTTCGTGGTTTTGGCCCCGACTTTAACCTAGTAACCTTAAATGGCCGTCAAATGCCAGTAACTACAGGTTCACGCTCTTTTGACTTCGCTAACGTTGCAGCAGAAAGCATCACAGGTGTTGAAGTTCATAAAACAAGTAAAGCGTCTAACCCTACTGGTGGTATCGGTTCTACTGTTGATGTATTTACCCACCGTCCATTTAGCTCACCAGGCTTAAAAGCCACCGTTGGTGTTAAAGCAATGGACGATCAATCTACCCGTACAGGCGGAGTAACTCCTGAACTGTCTGGTCTTTACTCGAATACTTTTGCTGATGACAAATTTGGTATTTCTATTTCTGCCAGTTATCAAGAGCGTGAATCAGGCAACAGCCAAGCACAAGTCGGTACTGGTTGGCGTAGTTTCCCAGGAACTGTTGATAACGACTGGGGTGCAGGTACAGCCGAATGGGGTGGCGTCCCTCAAGAAAACCAAGTAAATCGCCCAGGTGAAGGCGATATTTACTCTGTGCCACAAACCACAGTTTATCGCTTTGAAGAACAACAACGTAAACGTACCAATGGCCAATTAGTACTTCAATACAGCCCTGTTGACTCAGTCACTGCGACATTAGACTACACCTACATGCGCAACGATATTGACACTCAATTTAACGATATTTCGGCTTGGTATACCTTTGCACCATCTGAAAACGTTTGGACAGACGGACCCATTTCTTCACCATTAATTTACTCAGAAAACTATGCTACCCCACAAGATTTATCTATGGCTGCAGGTGATTATGGTGTACGTAACGAAAGTGGCTCTTTAGGTTTCAACCTAGAGTGGCAAGCAACTGATAGCTTAACGTTAGCATTTGATGCTCACTCATCTACCGCCGAGAACAAACCTAATAGCATCTATGGTTCTAGTAATACTTTAAGTACTGCGGGCTATGTTCGTACCAGTGCCGCAACAGACTTCAGTGGCGACTTACCTATACTTGCTGTTGGCGGTGGTAATGCCATTCAACCATCAGACATGGTAGTAACAGGTTCAGTATTTGGTAACTCACGTAACAAATCAGAAATCGAGCAGTATCAATTCGACGGTGAATACGTATTTGATGAAGCTGGTAGCATTGATTTTGGTTTAGCTTTAACCAATGTAAACAACCACTCTCAATCAGTGAATGTTCAGCGTAATGACTGGGGTGGCGTAGGCAGCCCAGGTGACTTTGAAGACTCGTGGTTCCCTGCTCAAGAAATTCATGACAAGTTTAAAGCTTCAGGCGGTGATTTCTCTGCTGCTGAGGGCAAAAACTTTGATATTTTAAACAAAATGTTCTTCTGGGACTTTGCTTCAGTGCGTGATTACGCCGCAGCTAACTACAGTTCATCTGTTATGGGTGATTGTGGTAATGGCTTCTGCCCATCAACTGACTATGCAGCAGACGTTGACCGTTTCACTGAAGAAGAGTCTAAAGCCGCTTATATCCAATATAACTATGACGGTGAAATTGGTGACATGCTTTATGACTTCCACATCGGTTTACGTTATGAGCAAACAGATGTGACTTCAACTTCAGCGGTAGCGGGATATAACGGCGCTAATTGGATTGCTGATACCGAAATCGCCCTAGTCGATTCTGGTGAGCGTGTATTTGAAACTCAAACCGGTGAATACGATTACTTTTTACCTAACATCAACTTCAATATTGAGGTTGCTGAAGATGTTAAATTACGTGCAGCATACAGTGAAACCATTGGTCGTCCGGATTACACCTCAATTCAAGGTGGTACAACCCTAGCAACCTTAGCAAACCGTTCAGGCGGTGGTGGTTCAGCCGGTAATCCTAGCTTGCTTCCACTTGAGTCACAAAACTATGACTTATCAGCTGAGTGGTATTATGCGCCATCAAGTTATGCCTCTGTAGGTTACTTCTACAAAGATACTAAAAACTTTATCTCTAATGCAGTAGTAGAAACCACCAATGGTATTGCTAACCCTGCAGACGGTGAAAAATACCGTGCGGCTGTTGCTGCGGTAGGTGCTGATGCTGCTGCTGTTCGCCAGTGGATTTTTGACAATTATCCAAATGATCCATTTGTTGATGTGGCTAACCAAATTATTAGTGGTGATCCTGCAACAGATAATCAAATGATATTTGATATCAATACCCCTTCAAACAGTGACCGTAGTTCAGTAATTGACGGTTGGGAATTTGCGGTACAGCATTTCTTTGGTGAGACAGGCTTCGGTGTTATTGCTAATTATACTATTGTAAATAGTGATGACACTTACGATAACTTCTTACTTGAAGATCAGCCTGCCCTAATTGGTTTAAGTGATACCGCTAACGCCGTGTTAGTTTATGAAAACTATGGTTTCCAAGCACGTGTTGCCTATAACTGGCGTGACGAGTTCTTAAACTCTCGTGGTCAAGGGACAGGTCCAAACCCTCAATATACTGAAGCTTATTCACAAATTGACTTATCCGTTAGTTATGACATTGCTGCAGTTGAAGGGTTAACCATTTCTTTAGAAGGGATTAACATTACTGAAGAATACACTCGTGTCCACGGGCGTGATGAACACCAAGTACTCAATCTAGTTGAAACGGGTGCTCGTTATTCATTAGGCGCACGTTACACCTTCTAATGTGATAAAAATAGGCTCAGTTAATTGACCTTTTCTGAGCTTTTTGTTCCCCTTTAGGTCGTTAGAGGTGTTTGCTAAGCACCTCATTTTTTATAAGGAACATTAATCATTAGGTGATAAGGAAGTCACCCGCTTTACTTCAATAAAACAATAATTTAATTAATACTTGAAAGTGCTTACATTTTAATGAATTCTAACTCTAGTGCTCAAATCGAATTAATTCAAATGTCAGTATTTAGTGATCAGCTATAAACAGTTACTGCTATATCAAGTAACGGTTCATAGAAAATTGACTCACTGGCTTTACCTTTCACTAAACACGTAACCCTTAAAGTGAGTTGTCGTTGTAAAGGCCATAACGATGCAAAATAAAATAACAAACATTGTCATTATTGGTGGAGGCACAGCAGGCTGGATTACAGCAGGCATACTAGCCGCCGAACACAACGCAGATAACGGCCACCTAGCCCCAAAACCTAAACTCAATATCACCTTAATTGAATCACCTGATGTAGCAACCATTGGAGTTGGCGAAGGGACATGGCCTTCAATGCGCTCAACCTTACAAAAAATTGGCATTAGTGAAACGGAATTTATGATTAAGTGTGATGCCAGTTTCAAACAAGGCTCATGTTTTAATCAATGGCAAACTTCAGCCTTAGATTCAAATTCTGGTTTACATCAATACATTCACCCATTTAGTTTACCCGCCGGTGAGCCACAATTTAATATTGCGCCCTATTGGTTACCTCATCAGCAACAAGTGAGCTTTGCTGATGCCGTTGGCCAACAAAATGCAATTTGTGGCCAACATTTAGCGCCAAAACAAATTGGCACCCCTGAGTTCAGTTTTATTAATAACTATGGTTACCATTTAAATGCAGCAAAATTTAGTCAACTATTACAAAGCCACTGCATTGAAAAGTTAGCCATAAACCACATACAAGATCATGTTACCAAGGTAAATCAAGTCGCTGATGTGAATTATCACCTTAACTCCAATGATATTTGCTCAGTAAGTACAACTAACCATGGTGATATTCAAGGTGACTTATTTATCGACTGTACCGGCACCAGTGCCCTATTAATTGGTCAAACCTTAAATGTGCCTTTTATCTGTAAAAAGCAGCAGTTATTTAATGACAGCGCCATTGCCCTGCAGTTGCCCTATGATAATGCACAGCAAGACATTGCTTCTTGTACCCACTCCACAGCACAAACCCACGGCTGGATATGGGATATAGGCTTACCAACTCGAAGCGGCATTGGTCATGTGTACTCATCAAGTCACACCTCAGAACAACAAGCCAGTGACCAATTACTGGCCTATGCCAAAAACAAGCAGCCTAATATAAACCTTAATAACCTATCGGTTAAAAAATTATCTATCGCCCCAGGACATAGACAAGTCTGTTGGCAAAATAACTGCGTTGCTATTGGCATGGCCTCGGGTTTTATTGAGCCTTTAGAAGCCTCTGCTTTGGCATTAATCGAATGGACGGCTAAAACGGTTGCACAACAATTGCCTGATAACCGACAAGTTATGGATACCATTGCCAACAGAGTAAACCAGCAATTTACCCTACACTGGCAACAAATTGTTGAGTTTTTGAAATTACATTATGTTGTTAGCAACCGAGCAGATAGCGATTATTGGCATGACCATCGAGAAACCAACACTATCCCTGATAACTTACAATACCTTTTGGAATTGTGGCGTTACCAAGTGCCAAGTCAGCAAGATATTTTATATAAAGAAGCGTTATTTCCTGCCGCCAGTTATCAATTCGTTTTATATGGAATGGGTTTTAACACGCAGCAATATAGTCATCTAAAACCGTCTAATATAAAGCAAGCGCAACAACTGTTTACTGAAAATCTGCAACGCACTCAAGCCATGCTAAAAGTACTACCTAGTAACAGAGCATTGCTAAACCAAATAGCTAAACAAGGGTTTTCGACAATATAACCCTAATAAAACACTAAAAATAACAATGACCTAAAAAGGCTTATTTATGACCCAACATGTACTGTTAAATAATATTGAACATAAAGATCTAAAAGTCATCACCACTCGTTCTGCTGCTCTAGGTGATAATTTGTGGTATTCAGTGACATTTCCGCAAGAGTTTAGAAGCGTGCAAGCTCACTACCCTATTTTCTTCCAAAAAGACCCCGCATCGGGACAGTTTTTTGCCGTAGCCATGTATGGTTTTAAACATGAAGAAAATCTATTTTTAACCGATAAGGGCTGGCAGGCTGCTTATGTGCCATTAACGGTTCGCCGCCAACCATTTCTAATTGGTCAACAAATCATTACTGAAGACGGCCAAGAAAAGCGCCAAAGAGTCATCAACATAGACTTAGATAACCCAAGAGTCAGTCAAACTGAAGGTGAAGCTTTATTTATGCCTTTTGGTGGTAACACCCCTTACTTAGATGAAATAGCGGCAATGTTAGAGGCCATTCATTTAGGCCTTGAAGACAATCAATTATTTATTGAGCAATTGCTTAAACATAATTTACTGGAATCGTTCAACTTAGATATCGAACTCAACAACGGTCAAAAGCATCAAATGGTGGGCTTTTACACCATCAATGAAGATGTATTAGCTCAGTTATCGGCAGAAACATTGGCTGAGTTACATCAAAAAGGTTACTTACAAGCGATTTATATGGCAATCGCTTCACAATCGAACGTGCGCCAATTACTTGAATTAAAGAACGCACAAGTAGCCAAAGAAGCTGCACAACAAAGTTAACCGAATAAAGGCCACGATGCATGACAAGAGAAATGCCAGCAAACACCACTCAGCATAAGGCTCTGCCATTTACAATGCAGCCTGTGGACATTATTGAAGTGGCTAACTTCGATGAAGCCAAGCCGCATATTATGCAAGCCACTATGCCAATTATTTTCAAGGGTTTGTGTGCCGAATGGCCCCTCGTTAAAGCGGGATTATGTTCACAACAAGCAGTAATGGACTATCTGTTACCGTTTAGCCAGCAACCGGTTAATGCTTGCTACCTCCCCCCAGAGCATCAAGGTCGTGTGTACTATAACGAGCAATTTAACGGCTTTAATTTTCAAGGTGGCAAAGTCGATTTATCAACCCTATTTGACACCCTAAAACAACATCAACAGGATGAGCAGCCACCAACCATTTATATGGGTTCGACTGAGATAAATCAGTTCTTTCCTGGTCTTGGCGAGCACAATAGTTTTGACTTAAGCCCTTATCAATCTTTAACCAGCATGTGGTTAGGCAGTCAATCAACCATTGCCGCGCACTACGACTTTCCGCTTAATTTAGCTTGTAATGTTGTAGGCAAGCGAACATTCAGTTTGTTTCCACCAGAGCAAATTAGCAACCTTTATGTCGGCCCTATGGAGTTTGCACCGGGCGGCCAAGACATCAGTTTAGTCGACTTTGCCAATCCAGATTTTAACAAGCACCCTAAATTCAAACAGGCAATTGAGGCTGGCTACACCGCAGAATTAGCCCCTGGTGACGTACTGTTTTTACCCAGCATGTGGTGGCACCATGTTCAAGCCCATGAACCATTAAATGTGTTAATTACCCATTGGTGGCGTGACAGCCCAGCGTATTTGGGCCGCCCCACCAATGCATTGTTGCACAGTATGTTAAGCATCAGAAGCTTACCAAAATCGCAGCGCCAAGCGTGGAAAGCGATATTTGAACACTACATATTTGACCATGATGAAGACGATGTAAGGCATATTCCCCCCCAAGCTCAAGGTATGTTGACCAAGCCATTAGATGAAATGAATGCCCGTAAATTAAGGGCTAGCATAACCGAAAAATTAAAACGTTAATGAGTCCGATAATCACAACAAAAAACACGCTCACTAAGCTGCTAATAAAGGATTAAACATGAACCATAAAATCAAAAAAGTTGTTATTGCTGGAGGCGGAACCGCAGGCTGGATGACCGCCGCAGCACTCACTAAATTAGCAGGAGACAATTTAGAGGTTGTACTCGTTGAGTCAGATGAAATTGGTACAGTAGGCGTAGGTGAAGCCACTATTCCTACGTTACATTTATATCACCGCTTATTAGGGCTAAAAGAGCAAGAGGTCATGGCGGCTACCAATGCCACCTTTAAACTAGGGATTAACTTTGAAAACTGGCATGACGTGAATAAAGATTATTTACATTCATTTGGTTTTTTAGGTAAAGATTGCTGGGCATGTGGTTTCCAACATTTTTGGGTCAAAGGCCAGCAAAAAGGTATGGCGAGTGGTATTGGCGATTACTGCACCGAGCACTTAGCCGCCCGTGAAGGTCGATTTGCCATATTACCTAACCAAGATTACAACCATGCTTATCACCTAGATGCCACTTTATACGCCAAATTTTTACGCCAATTTGCCGAACAGCGAGGCATTAAACGTCAAGAAGGCAAAATTGTCAGCGTTAATCTTCACCAACAAGCTAACGACAGCCGTTACGGCCATATACAATCACTTACTCTTGCCTCAGGTGAAACCCTTGAAGGTGATTTATTTATCGATTGCACCGGCTTTAGAGCCTTGCTTATAGAACAGTCATTAAATACCGGTTTTGAAGATTGGAGCCATTGGTTACCCTGCGACAGTGCCATTGCCGTACAAACTACGTCGGTTGAAAAACCACTCGCCTACACCCGCTCTATTGCCCGTGACTCTGGCTGGCAATGGCGTATTCCATTACAAACACGCACCGGCAATGGATTTGTATTTTGCAGTAAATACATGACCGATGAACAAGCCACCCAAACGTTAATGGACAATATAGAAGGCGAGCCATTAAACCAACCTAGAGTGATAAAATTTAGAACCGGCACCAGAAGGCAGCACTGGAACAAAAACTGCGTAGCTATCGGCTTATCAAGCGGCTTTTTAGAACCATTAGAGTCCACCAGTATTCATATGATTCAACGAAGCATTATTCGCTTACTGCAAATGTTCCCGTCGCAAGGCATTGTGCAAGCTGACGTTAACGAGTTTAACCAACAAACCAAAGTTGAAATTGAAAATATTCGCGACTTTATTATTCTGCACTACAAAGTCACCGACCGAGAAGACTCTGCGTTTTGGCGTTATTGCAAAAATATGCCCATTCCAGAATCATTAGCGCACCGGATAGAGTTATTCCAACAGTCAGGTAAAATTTATAAGCTTGCCAATGAGTTGTTTGGTGAAAGCTCTTGGATTCAGGTCATGATGGGGCAAGGCTTAATACCACAGCAATACCACCCGATTGTCGATTTGATGCCAGATGAAGAGTTACAGCAATTTTTAAATAATATTCGTGATCAAGTCACTCGCAAAGTGAAAAACCTGCCTAATCACGTTGAGTTTATTAATCATTATTGCCAATCATCTGTGGTGTAACGTCGTGACAAGTCACTCAAATGATAACAGCCCATTTGTGGTAAATACCCCGTTGAATATCAAGGTCGAACATATCGGCCTTGAACAGACGCCTGTGATAATTATTGATGACTTTGCTGAAGATTTGTCTCAGTTACGTGACTTTGCTAACCAAAGCACATTTAAACTAGTAGATGGCTCATACTACCCAGGCCTTCGCGCTCCCTTGCCTCGCCCTTATGTGATCAGTGTACTGGATGCCATATTTCAATTAATTTACGACACCTATAGCATTCCCACTACCTTGCGGCTGAAACCCAAAAACATTGTCTACTCGTTAATTACTAAAAATGAAACCGACTTAGACACGATGCAATGTTTGCCACACTTTGATACCCCTGAGCCCTACTATTTTGCTATTTTGCATTATCTGCAATCGGCTCCCCATGGAGGTACAGGGTTTTTCAGGCATATGCCCACCCAATTTGAAAGAATCACGGCAGCAACCATGCAAAGTTATTTTAATCTTGCACAACAACACATTGACCAACATGGTGCTCCAACACAAGGTTATATGACTCAAAGCAACCCACATTATCAGTTGTACCACCACATAGAATACCGCCCTAATCGGTTAGTGGTTTATCCGGGAAATTTGTTGCACTCAACCTTAGTAAATCGCCAAATAGATATCGACAATAACCCACAAACGGGTCGCCTAACCGGCAATATCTTTATCAACTTTGAATAAAAAATAACAACACAATCGCTGAAGGAACAGATTATGCGCTCCATAAAAAGCAAACCACAACGTGCGTCCAAATCATTATTATCCATAAAAATTGCCGCACTAGTATGTTGTAGTAGCCTAAGCGTTAATGTTAATGCACTGCACCCGCAATTAACCCCTGAAACGCTTCACGCATTGCATTCATTGTCTGATCAAGAAAAGTTACGTATTGGTGAGCGCATAATCAATGTAGAAACCGAAATTGCTCGGTTGTTACCACAACTTACATTAGAAGAAAAAGTCTCGTTAGTGCATGCTGCTGGTAAATTTCATATTCCAGCCATTGAGCGTTTAGGCATTCATGAAATGTGGATGTCTGACGGCCCACATGGTGTGCGCTATGAAATCGATCGTAACTCTTGGGCTCCGGCAGGCTGGACCAATGATTATTCAACCTATTTACCGCCACTCACTGCGGTTGCCGCCAGCTGGGACCCAAACATGGCTACCCTGCACGGGAATATATTAGGTGCTGAAGCCCGTCACCGTAATAAAGACTTAATTCTCGGCCCCGGAGTCAATCTCGCTCGTTTGCCACTTTATGGTCGTAATTTTGAGTACATGGGCGAAGATCCATATTTAGCAGCAAGTCTTGTTGTACCAACCGTGAAAGCCATTCAAGCTAACGATGTCGGTGCCACGGTAAAACACTACGCACTAAACACCCAAGAGCTTAACCGCACAGGGGTAAATGCCAAACCAGATGAACGTACATTACGAGAAGTGTATTTACCTGCCTTTGAGGCCGCGGTTAAACAAGCAAACGTTCATGCCATTATGGGCGCTTATAATGAATTTAGAGGCACCAATGCTAACCAAAGTGAGCATCTAATCAAAACCATTTTAAAAGGTGAATGGGGCTTTCAAGGAGTATTACTCACCGACTGGAATGTTGACATCAATACCTATGACGCTGCCATGAATGGCCTAGATATCGAAATGGGCACTGATGTGGCCTCTTATGATGAATACTATATGGCTAAGCCGCTTTTAGAGATGATCAAAGCAGGTAAAGTGCCAGAGTCAGTACTAGATGACAAAGTAAGCCGTATATTAAGAGTTCAACTGAGCATCGGCATGATGGATAAACAACGCCTTTCAGGTGAGCGTAATACTCAAGCACACCGAGATGACGCCAAAACGATCGCCACTAATGGTGTGGTACTGCTTAAAAATGAACACAATGTATTACCGCTTAAAGCAGAAAAACTCCAAAATATTTTAGTGCTTGGCCCTAATGCCAATAAGCGTCACGGCTTTGGTGGTGGCTCTTCAGAGGTTAAATCATTATACGAAGTGACCCCGTTAGAGGGTTTACAAGCCAAACTAGGCGACGAGGTCAATATTCAATTAATGCGTGCCGCCAGTAGCAAATTTATGCCCATTTCAAACGACTACCTGACAACTCGCCATTGGACAGGTACGCCTTCTTGGCAAATCAAATATTTTGACTCAAACTCATTCGACACCCTAGTTAGTGAATCATGGATTGCCGACCCCAGCTTTAATGCTAAAGGCCAACAACAATTTGTTGAAATCACCGCCAACATTAAACCAATGGACTCTGGCGAACATCTATTCAAACTTAATGGTCACGGCAAAGTATCAATTACCATTAATGAGCAACCTTTCATTAGTAATCAAACCATTGAACAAAATAACCATTTAACTAAAACAATTGAATTGAAAGCTGGCCAAGAATATGCCGTTGCCTTGCGTTATCACGGTAATGAACAAGTTGTCTTAGGTTGGGACACACCCAATAGCTTATTTAATAGCGAGCAAGAATACCTTGCCGCGGCTAAAAAGGCCGATGCGGTCATTTACTTTGGTGGCCTAAGTCACGCAGATGACCGAGAATCTATAGACCGTCCCGATATGAAATTACCCGGTCAACAAGATGAAGTTATACAAAAACTTATTGCCGCAAACCCCAATACCATTGTTATGATGATAGGCGGTTCAGCCGTTGAAATGCCTTGGGCAAGCCAAGCAAAAGCTATACTTTGGGGCTGGTATGGCGGAATGGAAGCCGGTAATGCTTATGCCGACATCATTATGGGCAATGCCAACCCAAGCGGTAAAATGCCAATCACTTTACCTAAAAAACTTAACGACACTGCACCTATTGCTTTAAACGATTATAACGAAAAAGAGTCGTTATACACTGAGGGAGTTTTTATTGGTTATCGTTGGTTTGAAAAACAAAAAATTGACCCAGAATTCCCGTTCGGTCACGGTTTATCTTATAGTCAATTTGCATATTCAGACTTAAAAATAGAACCTAATGAACAAGCAGGGTCTTATACCGTTACCGCTAACATTACCAATACCAGCAAAATTGCTGGCGCTGAAGTGGCTCAGCTATATTTAGGTGATGTAAAAGCCAGTGTGCCCCGTCCAGCTAAAGAGTTAAAAGGCTTTCAAAAAGTCTTTTTAGCCGCAGGCGAAACCCAAACCGTACAGTTTGATTTAACTCAACGTGATTTATCATTTTGGGATATAAAAACCAATAACTGGAAAGCTGAGCAAGGTGACTTTGAAGTCATGATTGGTGCATCTGTTGCCGATATTAAACTAAAACAGCGCTTTAGTTACTCACTTTAGTTACTCGCTATAGCCAAACATTTTACCCCTAAGAGTAAGCAATAGCAGAAAATTGCTTTACTCTTATGGGATATAACTAAGGTTTTATAGCCTGAAAGTTTCAACTCCAGTTTACAGCGTCACCTTACTGACTAATCAGCCTCGAAGCTTGCATTATATTATCCACACGGTAACCTTAAACGCCCCTTTCTATTGAGTGCCACGTTAAGTTAAGCCATGCAACTTCGAGACTACCAACAAGACTCCGTAAATGCCGCAATTCGTCACTTCAAACACAGTAATGAAACTGCCGTTATTGTGCTGCCTACTGGCGCAGGAAAAAGCATTGTCATCGCTGAGCTTGCCAGAATAGCCAATGGTAATGTCCTTGTACTGACTCATGTTAAAGAATTAGTTTCTCAAAATGCTGAAAAAGTGGGCCTACTTACCACCGAAGCCAATATTTACTCCGCAGGGCTGAATCAAAAAAAAGCCAATGGCAAAACCGTTGTCGCCAGTGTTCAGTCAGCTGCACGAGCATTAGACCAATTTAACCAAGCATTTTCACTGGTGATTATTGATGAATGTCATCGTGTGAGTAATGAAAAAACCAGCCAATATCAGCAGCTACTGGCCCACTTAGCCAAGCAGAACCCGAGTATTAAAGTTTTAGGCTTAACCGCCACGCCTTATAGACTGGGGATGGGCTGGGTGTATCGACACCACTATCATGGTAAAGCGGGTAATGTAGATAACCCGGTATTTGAAAAATGCATATTTGAATTACCCATGCGTCCGTTGATTAAGCAAGGCTTTTTAACACAACCCAAAATTTTTGATGGTTTAAGTGCCCAGTATGACTTTAACCAACTAACGGTGTCTGACAACGGTCATTTTAATGAGCAACAAGTAGATAGCCTGCTACAACACCAAGGTCGAGCAACCACAGCCATTATTAATCAAGTGATTCAATTAGCCCATCAGCGTAAAGGGGTAATTGTTTTTGCCGCCACTGTTAGGCACGCTGAAGAAATAATGGCGCTATTAAATAAACAACCTGCCCCAAGTGCTGCATTAATTACCGCTAATACCCCCCACGTTGAACGTGATGACATTATTAGCACTTTTAAGTCACAGCAACTTAAATTTATCGTCAATGTATCGGTTCTTACAACGGGGTTTGACGCGCCTCACGTGGATTTAATTGCCATATTACGCCCTACTGCATCGGTCAGTTTATTCCAACAAATGGTTGGCCGAGGGCTGCGGCTTGCGCCCAATAAAACTGACTGTTTGATTATTGATTATGCCGCAAATGGTTTTGATTTATATTACCCTGAAGTTGGCCAAGCCAAACCTAATAGCAAATCAGTACCTGTACAAGTACATTGCCCAGTATGTGAGTTTGCCAACACCTTTTGGGGGGTAGTTGATAATGATGGCGATATTATTGAGCACTTTGGTCGTCGTTGTCAGGGCTTAATCGAACCCGAACCTGTATTGGAAAGTAACAAACTACAACAGTGCGACTTTAGATTCAGATCAAAAGCCTGCCCTGATTGCGGAGCAGAAAATGATATTGCCGCTAGAGTTTGTCAAAGTTGTAATAGCACCTTAATAGATCCTGACAAACACCTAAAACAAGTGTTGCAATCACAACATCATCATTTGTTTAAGTGCCAACAAATGCAGTTATCTAATCAAGATAATAAGTTAGTGGTAACTTATATTGATATTGAAGGGAATGACTTTAAACAATCATTCAAATTCGATACTCCAGCCCAACGGAAAGCCTTCTATGCAGCCTTTGTACTACCCCATACTCGCACACCGGGCATGCTGCACCCAACGTATGCAACAGTGGACAAAGTAATAGAGGACAAACAAAGATTTAGAATGCCAAATTTGATTCTGTTAAAAAAACAACAACGCTTTTGGAAACAAGTTGAGTTGTTTTTTGACTACCAAGGTAAGCATAAAATTGACTTCAGTTAACCTCAAAGCTTAATCGTTAAACTCTATCAAGCTTATTTGATTAATCACGTTATCATTTCCCAAATACATGTGTTATAAACACTCCAACAATAAACACTAGGAGTGAATATGTTTGTAGTAATTTTTGGTCGCCCAGGCTGCCCATACTGTGTTCGTGCTGTTGAACTTTCTGAAAAACTTGCCGCACATCGTGATGACTTTAAATTTAAGTATGTTGATATCCATGCCGAAGGTATCAGCAAAGCAGACTTATCAAAAAGCGTAGGTAAACCAGTAGAAACAGTGCCTCAAGTTTTTGTTGATGAAACCCCAATTGGCGGTTACACAGAGTTTGATCAATATGTACGTCAAAATGGTTTATTAGATTAAATAAGTAATTCCAATCACGATAGGTATTATGACTTATAAAAACATTGATAAGTATCCAGCAATAAACTGGCTCTATTAATTAAAGTCGTAAAAACTATTTCAAGCCTTAACCGAGTTATTACTAGGTTAAGGCTTTTTATTGGTCAAAAAACTCACTTATTTGATCTCATTAAAATAACTAACAACTCACCTTTCTAAACCATAAATACCATAAAATCTTACCCATCCTCAGCTAAAAAATACGCAACAATGAGTATTAAAGGCTAAAGTTAAATTTACCTAACATGGAGACACATAAATAATCTGCCAGTTTATCAATAAAAGGAACTTATACTATGAAGTTAAAGTATCAATATGGATTGCTCTTTATATTATCAATATCTACCTTGACAGCGTGTAACAATAGCTCAGTCATCGATGAAATTGACAGCTCGCCTGATAACAATGAAACCGATTCGAACGAAACTGATTCGAATGAAATAAACAAAGATCTCAGCACCTACTTTACTCAAACAACTCAAGCGGTTGATGTTACGCCTAAAACGGCAGCTGATACGGCGTCATTAAGTAATTATGGTGTTCATACTCCTACTGACTTTTTTCTTAATGATGACGGTTCTATTGATGTATATTGGCAGGATACTGATTCAGCTTGGCATATTAGTCAATTTGACAATGTGTTGGCGCCGGAAACGACAGTAGAAATCATTTTACCCACCAGCATTAATCAACAAGGGCGCTTTTTAGGGTTTACTAAAAACCCACTCAATGAAACTTATTACATTGGATACAGTAAAGATAACCAATTTGCCGAGCGAGACACCGACGGAAGCTGTGTTAGCAATGATGATAAAGGCTATAACTGTAATGCTGAGTATTGGGTAAGTGCTTTCTCATCGACAGGTGAAGAAAGTTATAACACCCGCATATTTGGTGAGCTTGATTTATCAATCAAAGATGTTTCAGGCGGAACGACAAAAGGCAACCCAGGACAAGCTGCGGTGGGCGTAATGAAGTATATACCTCATCTTGAAAAATTGGCTATATACACCGGACATTTACAACGGTTTGGCGATCAGATCCGTCATCAAGCTGGTTGGTTTGGCATGGTTGACAGTATGGGGGTGGCAGAAACATGGGGCGGCTGGTATTCATCACACAATTTTGACCAACGAATTCAGTTAACTAGTGATGAGAACATTTATACCTTAGCGCATGGCGATGCCTACCCCAGAGCATTACAGTTAACACAATGGGATCAACAACAAAGTAAGTCTGCTTATACCTACCAATACTACGCAATTGAGAATGGCTCAACCGGTGACAATAAAACTTTAGCTGATACCGGAGACTTAACAATACTGAGCGACGATTCAGCCGCAATAGCCTTTGCCACCCAAGACTCTCGTACTTCAAAAGATGTACGTCTAAAAATAATGACCGGGATTAAAGCAGGAGAAATCACTGAGACACAAGACTTATGGCTAACAGAATACGGTGCTGAAAAAACCGCAGGCAAAGGTATCAAAATTGCCACAGTTGCTGAAGATAAAGTGCTTGTGGCATGGAACACCTTTGAAGGTGAAACACCGGCAGAAGGTAAAAAGAAAGGAGAATATATTGACTCCACCGTCGCAATTTACAACCTTGAAGGTGATGCATTATATAGTATGACCATTGAAGATAGATTAATGCCCACGCAAACACTGCAAGTTAATTCAGCTGGAACGGCAGCCGTCTGGGTAACGACATCTGAAGATGGAATAATACTGAATCATATTGACTTAACAATATTGTAAACATATTAATTCATCAAAAAAGGACATAAAATTATGTCCTTGTTACTCTTTCACATGTGTTACGTATTACGGTTATAGCGCATATTTAGCAGAAAACATAATACGGTTTAAATCACCGTCAGTACCATTTTCTCGCTCGTTCAACGCATGCATATATTCAACACCAAAGGTTAACGGCTTAGATGGAGAATATAGCAAGTTAACATAGCCAGAATAAGCAGATTTATTTACTGCGCCACCCGTTAACATAGGGTCATTATCAGCCGTAAAACCCGATACGGTGAAACTTGAACGCCATTGTTCAGACCACCAATGACGATAAGACACAAAGCCACCATATGAGGTAATAGTACTGATATCACCGTCGGCATCTAATACACCCGCATTAGCATAGTTCAATGCCATATAACGCCCCAATCCTTCACCATACGTCGCAGTGAACTTGAAATCATCTTTACCGATTGGAATAACGCCAGCCAAACTCACACCGTAACCCACCTCAGATGAGTCTAATTGAGTGGTACCTTGAATTTCTTCAACATCTAATTGACGCACTATCCCTGCTAAAGATAATGCCGTACCGCCATCTAACTTAAAGTTATAACGAGCAATAACATCGGGTATAACCCCACTGCCGCTGGTTATTCTTCCGCCACCACCATTAGGGGTTAAGGTAGTTTCAGGGTTTTCTAATGCAATTTGCCAACCACCATTAGTATATTTAACCAATGCTTGACGCACAAAAGGCGTTCCATCAGCAGCGCCCACAAAATCCAAGTTTTCGGGTAATGCTCCTGGGTTTTGGAACGTGGTCCATGTTTGACCAATGGTCCAATTATCATAACTGACAAAAGCATGACGAATACGTGGCGAGTAACTATTAGACACCCGCTCATTACCATCGGTATGAGTCATAAAATCTAATTCAATGAAGCCTGTAAGCTTATGCCCACCGTCTAAGTCTGTGACCGTTTTAAAGTTAAATCGAGACTCTCTGGCCTGAAAATCAACCACTTGATTACCGTTGCCTTCAACACCATAAATGGTACCTGGGACGTAAAACTGACGAGACAAACTTCCAGAATCAGGTGCTCCATTACCGTAATCACTAAACATGACATCGGCTTTAATGTATCCACCAAATGTCATTTGAGTTTCAGCTTGAGCTGAACCACTCGTTGCTAACATTGCCCCAGAAATCAATGCAGCTAGTTTTAACTTTTTCATCCTTAACTCCCAATTATTTTTGTAATCAGAGTTAATATGAACGAATTAACAAAAGTGAAACATTAGCAATAGGTCTATAAGACAAAAGTAGAAAAGCAAAAACTAAATTAGTTAGAATAGTGAATCGTTTTGAAACAATTAGGAAAGGGAAAGAAGTAGCAGATTTGCATAAAAGAGTGGTGGGTCGTGAAGGATTCGAACCTTCGACCAATTGGTTAAAAGCCAACTGCTCTACCGACTGAGCTAACGACCCATCTTGGTTTTGCTAACCTTACAGATTAGACTGGAACAAAAGCCAACTGTCTATGTTTCAAGACCGACTGAGCTAACGCGCCATATTTAGATAAACCTTAAATTCTTTAGCCACCATTTAAGAAAGTGGTGGGTCGTGAAGGATTCGAACCTTCGACCAATTGGTTAAAAGCCAACTGCTCTACCGACTGAGCTAACGACCCATCTTGGTTTTGCTAACCTTACAGATTAGACTG
>NZ_JAKIKP010000015.1 GCF_023284065.1 Shewanella gaetbuli
GTAGCGCATCACGGCTCTTTGAAAGAGTGGAGCAGAGGGTTAACCCTCGTATCAATAAGCTCAAAATACTAGGACAGATTTTCGGTGATTAGCGCAGCCCGGTAGCGCATCTGCTTTGGGAGCAGAGGGTCAGAGGTTCGAATCCTCTATCACCGACCAATTTCTCGCTTAATATAGCGAGTTTAGTTTTTTTGGAACTAGACAAATATATTCTTCGGTGATTAGCGCAGCCCGGTAGCGCATCTGCTTTGGGAGCAGAGGGTCAGAGGTTCGAATCCTCTATCACCGACCACATAAAGCAAAAACGCCACTCTATTTGAGTGGCGTTTTTGTTTGTGTATTTCTTACTTTATTAGAATATTCAGTTGGCTATTTTTAGCTATAAAAATACCAGCATAAAGCTGGCATTTTATGGTTAATTTATAGTTAACTCGCTCAACACTAATCTTCTACGCGCACACCCCATACATCATGTTCGTCAGCATGAATGATTTGTACCCAAATTTGATCTCCTGGCTTCACATCAAACTCATCTGTTAAGTACACCTTACCATCCACTTCAGGTGCATCCATATATGAGCGCCCTACAGCGCCTTCAGTGTTAACTTCGTCAATTAAGACTAGGTATTCCTGTCCAATACGTGCTTGCAGCTTTTCGGCACTAATTTTGGCTTGAACAGCCATAAAACGCTGTAATCTATCTTCCATAACGTCTTCTGGAACATGGTCTGGTAGTTCGTTTGCTTTAGCACCTTCTACTGGCGAGTACTTAAAGCAGCCAACTCTATCTAATTGTGCTTGCTGTAAAAAGTCGAGTAACTCTTGAAACTCTTCTTCAGTCTCACCAGGAAAGCCAACAATAAAGGTTGAGCGAATTACTAATTCTGGACAAATTTCACGCCATTTACTAATTCGCTCTAATACTCTGTCGGCACTACCTGGGCGTTTCATGAGCTTGAGAATGCGTTTATTGGCATGCTGAAATGGAATATCTAAATAAGGCAGTATTTTGCCTTCTGCCATAAGCGGAATAATATCGTCAACATGAGGGTAGGGGTAAACATAATGTAAGCGCACCCAAATACCTTGTTTGGCTAATTGTTCACATAATTGCTGCATATGGGTTTTTACTGGCATGCCATCCCAAAATGCTGTTTTATGCTTTACATCAACGCCATATGCCGACGTGTCTTGTGAAATAACAAGCAGCTCTTTAACCCCAGCATTAGCCAAACGTTGTGCCTCGCCTAATACATCACCAATGGGGCGAGAGTCTAAATCACCTCGCATTGATGGAATAATGCAGAAAGTACAGCGGTGATTACAACCTTCAGATATTTTCAAATAGGCATAATGTTTAGGAGTGAGTTTAACTCCGTGATCAGGCACTAAATCGATTAAAGGATTGTGTTGTGGCTTTTCAATATGTTGGTGAACTTGTTTTAGGACCTCGTCATATGCGTGAGGCCCTGTTACGCCTAAAACGTTAGGATGTAACTCAATAATTTCATCTTTTTTCGCCCCTAAACATCCGGTAACTAATACTTTGCCGTTAGCGGCTAACGCTTCGCCAATGGTGTCGAGTGATTCTTGAACCGCTGCATCAATAAAGCCGCAAGTATTCACAATAACCATATCTGCATCTTCATAGGTAGAGACAACGTCATAACCTTCGGTGCGCAATTGGGTCAGAATACGTTCAGAGTCAACGAGATTTTTGGGGCAGCCAAGGCTCACAAAACCTATTTTAGCTGCGCTAGTGGCAATAGGTTGTTCATTAGTGTTAATGGCTTGCTCTGCTATGACCTTTTTGGGGGTATCAAGAGTGGTGGTTTGTTTGGGGTCATAGTGGTTAACTGTCATGTTGCCTCTTTATAATTCACAAGTCGAAATGAATAAATAATGGTCAAGTTTAGGAGGCAAAATTATACAGAAGTATTTAAGGGAATACAGCTATGCGCAAGGGAAGAATTTATAAGAGAATATTTCCCTGCAAGTTATTGATTTTGTTGCAGGGAAATATTCTTTAACTTGTTACAGAGTCACTTGACTTAAGCTTTGGCGCCTTTGTCTTGCTTGTTGTTGTGTTTTACGGCGTTGCAAGTACAAATACAGGCCAGTAAATGCAAGGAAGACAGGCATTAAGCCTAGAATGCACCAAATAATACGCGTGAATAAGCCGCCAAAATAGCCAAAGTGAAGTTTGCGGAAACTATCAAGAAATACCATGAGCAGCCCCGCCTCTCGAATATCTTGTTTAGATAATAATTCGCCAGTTGATTTATCAAAACTCACAACACTGCTGTATTCGCTATTGAGAGGGTTAGGAGTATCAACTGCGCCGTAGAAGGTAATATCTCTATCTGGTTCGTGTGGCATCGCTAAATAACCCGCTTCAAAAGAGGTGATTTCAGTTGTTGACTGTAGTCTGAGGGCTTCAAATGAAATATCTGGGCTGTGCAATGGTGCGGTTATATAAACGTGTTTACCGTCTCCGTGTTCTGTGACTTCATGAATGATACCGCTAATATTCCAATAAGCGCCGGTAAAGGCCAGAATAATTAATACAGGCGAGCTGATAATACCAATCATTTTGTGAATGTCGCTGTATAGAATGCGTTTTACCGCATTAAGACGCAGGGTAAACAGCTTGGCCCAAAACCGGCGATAAATGATGATGCCGCTAATACCTAAAAATAGCATGATGAGTGCCATAACAAAGGCGACAGAAGCCCCTTTTACGTGCAGTAAAAATGAATAGTGCAGCTCTAATAACCAGTCGGTTATATAGTGATCCATCGGTTGAGGTGTCGACAGTAGTTTGTTTTGGTATTGGTTCACGTAGACCTTATACCAGTCTTCTGTGCCTCGCTTGATGAGGTATGCGGCATCAGAACGAGATTTATCATCAAATAATTCCCAACCACCTAGTTCATAGTCTGGATTATTGCCAAGTACTGAGGTCATTAGTGTATCTAAAGACTGCCTATTGCTCGATTCTGACTCATTGACAGACATATGAGCGGGGCGAAGTAAGGTGTCTATCTCTACTTTAAAAACCAATATACTGCCCGTTATAGACATGATCAGAATAGGTAGCATGGCGACTAATGCACCATATGAGTGCCATTTAAAAAGGGTCTTTCTCATGTTGTCCTTCAATACATCGCGTTTGGTTAATATGTTTTGGCACTGTTCAGAAAATCTAAACAGTGCCTTTTTATGGGTAAATGGACTATTACCCGTTACAGTTTCCAACTGATAGTTGCACTATAGTTAGCGGGGGCGCCATAGAACCCCTGAGCCCAATAAAGACTGGTGAGGTATTTTTCATCGGTAACGTTATTGGCATTAACGGCAATGTTTAAGTTGTCGGTAATGTCATACTTAGCCATTAAGTCCACAATGGCGTATGCCTTTTGCTCAGTAATAATTTCTTCACCGGCATTGTCAAATCCATCTCCCACTACACCTTGTGAACGATAGATGTCATCTTGCCAGCGCATGTTTAAGCCCAATGAAAAACCGTCTATAAATGCAACATCATAGGTTGCTGCTAACTTAAACATTTTGCTTGGTGTATAAGCTGCAACGTTGTCATCACCTTTAATGTCAAAGTCGGTATAGCCAATGCTGGCATTCAAACCAGGGTAGATTTCTCCGGCAATATCAATCTCAAAACCACTACTACTAATGCCATCGGCACCAATGTAGCGTTGCTCTGTTGGGGGGAGGTCAATAGTGCGTGGGTCAAGTGTGGCTAAGTTAGTTTGTTGGATATCGAAGTAGGCTAATGTGGTAATGAGGTTGCCATTAAACAATTCGCTTTTTAAACCAATTTCTTGGCTTTCACCTGTAACGGGGGCTAGGGTGTTGTCGTTAATGTCTAGCTCACGTTGTGCCGTAAATGTTTCGGTGTAGCTTGCATAGGCTAACAGCTCTGGAATAAAGCGATAAGTTAAGCCTAAATAAGGAATAAATTGCGCATCTTCAACATCTTGAATATTGCCATATGATTCGCCTTCTGCTTTCCAGTCGTTGTATCGCCCGCCAGCAATTAAGTGGAAGTCTTCAAGTAGATTGAACCTGCCGGTAAAGTAAGCGGCTTTTTGAGTTGCGCTAACATCGCTGCCGCGTAAGCCATCTGCAAAAGTGGGTTTAGGGGTATTACCGTCCCAAGTATTTAAGTCAGGCATTGCTGGAAAACCATTGCCTGTGGTGTAGTCGTAAAGTGAACTGTCGGTGTAATCTAATTTTGCATAATTGACACCAAACACAAGCTGATGTTCGCGGCCAAATAAGCTGAAGTCGCCGTCAATATATAAATCGGCTAAGTTGTGTTTATCGTCTAGGTCGTACTCACTGCCATAACCGGTTAAACCTAGTTCTGTATTTTTGTCTGGGGTTCCATATACATAAAACAGCTCAGTGTCTTCGTCTGTTGTTTTATATGAGTAGGTTGCACGTAATCGCCAGTTATCAGAAAAATAATGGCTAAGCTCAACTACGGTGTTTTGCTTTTCTACTTGCCAATTTGACCAGTCAGCAGAGGTGTTGGTTGAACGATCATAATTAGTGGCACTGCCATCGGTATAAAATAAAGGGAGTGCGCCCCAGTTGTTCCCATTGGCATCATTGTCAATATAACTGTGGCTTAATGATAGATTGGTGTCATCACTAATCTTTGCTTCAATAAAGGCATACAGCACCGTTTTATCAGTATGGTAGCGGTCTAAATATGAGTCTTTGGTTTGTTTTACTGCAACCACTCTAGCGGAAAAAGTGTCATTTAAGTTACCACTTGCATCGGCTTCAAGGCGCAAGTTGTCCCAGCTACCGTAACTTGCAGATAAATTAAGTTGGTTGTCTGCCGTTGGGCGTTTACGGATAAAGTTAACGGTAGCAGAAGGGTTACCCACACCTGTCATTAAACCGTTGGCGCCACGGATAACCTCTACACGATCATAAATAGCGGTATCTTCATCTGCATGATTGTTGCCAGAGGTAAGCGGTAGGCCGACACCGTCAATTTGAAAGTTGGTTACATCAAAACCACGTGCGGTGTAGTAGGTGCGGTCGGTTTCAATTCTTTCTACGTTAATACCTGTAGCGGTATCTAAGGCTGAGTTAATATCATTTAATTGAAAGTCACGTATTTGTGCTCCGGTAATGACAGATACTGATTGCGGAATGTCACTAATCGCTAAGTCTAATCGTGATGCTCCACTTGCTGAATGGGCATTGTAACCCTGAATATAACGACCTTTTACTTCTATAACTTCCTGTGGTTGTTGACTGGCACTTTCCTGTGCACTTGGTGAAGCGTCTTGAGGTTCTAATACTTGAGTGTTGTCGTTAGCGTTGGCTAACGTACTGAATACGCAAAGTAGAGATAAATATACCGGACTGAATTTCATATTTTTCATCTTAGATTGTAACCACTTGGAAGTTAGGTTGATAGAATTTGTAATGGTTGTAAGTTTTATGTGTGAAAAATTATACAAGAACCACTTATTAACTTAAATGATAATCATTACTATTTACATTTGTGGGTTTTGTAAAGAATGACGTAAGGGTTAATGGAAAACCGGCTTATTTAAATCGGTTTAGTGATAAGTGTTATTAGAACTTTAGCGAGGGAAGTAGAGGAAACGAGACATAAAAAAACACCGGCTTGAATGCTGCCGGTGTTCAATGTTGGGTATTGAGCTGTCAACGCTAGCTATTTCTAGGTTAGCCCTCCCCTGTTAATGCTAATCAATTAAGCCATATTGAGTGCGTAATACATCAATGATATCTGCTTTAGGGTTAGCAGAAAGGGTGATTTTTTTTCCGGTGACTTTTTCAGCTATGCCGGTGTATGTATCAGATACAGCCATCATTGCCGTTAAAGGTAAGTTGTTATCACGTGCTAAGGCTTCACGTTCTGGCATACGATCTTTATTTAATAAAATATCGGCATCATCAAAATGATTTAATAGGAATTGACGGAAACCTTCTTTAGAGTTTTCAACAATCTTACCAGCGCGATAGGCTTCACCGTCCCAAATTCTTGATGAGTCAGGGGTGCCCACTTCGTCCATATAAATGAGTTTAGAATGACCATCTTTGTCAGTGACATAACCAAACTCGAATTTAGTATCTACAAAGATTTGATCTAATTTTTCAAGGGCGGTTGCAATAACATTAAAGCCTTCTTTTAATAGCTTTTCATATAGATCAATATCTGTAGGTTTTTCAAAACCGAATGCAGCGTAGTTCGCTTCAATATCACTGCGGCTAATATTGACATCATCTTGTTCTGGCACACCGGGAATGCCGGTTAGAATACCTTTTGTTGATGGAGTAATTAATAGCTCAGGTAGTTTTTGATCTTTAGTGAGTCCTTCTGGCAGGGTAATGCCACAAAACTCTCGTTCGCCCTTGGCATAAGCACGCCACATTGAGCCAGTAATATATTGACGACAAATAGCTTCAACTTTGATCGGTCTGGCTTTTTGTACAATCCACACAAAAGGATGTGGAATATCTAAAATGTGGCTGTCGGCTAGGCCGTTTTCAGCAAATAGGTTAAACCAATTGTTTGAAATGGCGTTAAGTGCTGCGCCTTTTCCTGGAATGCCTTGTAAATTATCCTCACCGTGAAAGATACAATCGAAAGCTGATATGCGGTCACTGATCACCATGATGGCCAATGGCGTATTTTCTGGAACGTTATACCCTTTTTCTTGAATGAGGCGACGACTGTCAGTGTCTGTTAACCAGTACACGCTGCGAACTTTACCACTGTGTACAGGTTTATCTGTTCGAATGGGTAAGTCATTATTAATGGCTAAAACTGAATCGGCAAGACTCATGACGAGTAATCCTCTTATAGAAAGGTATAGGGCGAGTTTTTATGGCGGGTATTTTACCCGTATTAATCAGATTTGCCACGTAAAAACGCTAGGTTGAAATAGGCTTTTTGTATAACAGAACAATCAAAATTTAATTGCTTGGTTTAGGCAATATTTAGCTGACAGTTTTATTGCTATCAGGCAGTATGCCAGTTTTTATTGGATGGACTTTATCTTAACCATGACTATATCGGGCAGTGATTTTAAACTTGGGCTGATTTTCGTCTCTGTGGCGGTGTTCTTCTGGGGTATTTTACCTATTGCACTGAAGCTTTCAGGGCAATTTATTGACCCTGTAACGCTAACATGGTTTCGGTTTTTTATGGCTTTTGCCGTGACTTTATTACTGCAATGGCGTTTTGGTCACTTAAAGCAATTTTCTCACTTAAGATTATCCGATTGGCTAAAGCTGATGCTGGCCGGAATATTATTGATACTAAATTATGTGTCGTTTGTGTATTCGTTAGATTATTTAGCACCGGGTACAGCTCAATTAAACTTTCAAACCGCGCCATTCTTTTTAGCCTTTGGTGGGGTATTGTTTTTTAAAGAAAAACTGAATGCTTTTCAGCTAAGTTGCTTTGCTACGCTGGCGATTGGCATGTTGTTATTTTTTCATCCGCACCTGACTTTAACTACCGACGATAATAGTCAGATTGCTATTGGGGTGATGGTGATTCAGTTTTCTGTGTTGTCTTGGACCAGTTATGCGCTGATTCAAAAGTCATTTGGACTCAAATTATCGCCCAGCAATGTGCTGCTATTTATTTATGCTTTTGGCATTTTTGCCATGGCACCTTTTAGTGAGTTTGATACGTTTACTCAAATGAGTGAAATAGATTGGCTTGTGGTGATTTTTTGCGGCGCGAATACCCTAATTGCTTATGGCTGTTTTGGACAAGCAATGAGTTATTGGCCCACTGCGCAAGTGAGTGCCATGTTGGCGTTAACACCTGTACTTAGTTTTACGGCAACCGCAATAGTGGTTCATTTTGCTTGGTGGCCGGATGTTTTTAGTGCAGATAATTTAGATGGTTTATCCATTAGCGGCATTGTGTTTATTATCGTGTCGGTATTTGCTTTACAGTCTAGGGCTTTAGTTAAAAAATAGTCTGCTGCTCAAGCAGATATTTGAGGCATAAAAAAACGGCCAATTTAGGCCGTTTTTCATCTATCAATAATGATTAAGGCTGTTGCGTTTGTGCCTTTAATCCATTGTTGATAGCAATAACATCATCTTCGTTTAATGTGCCTGCGGCTTGTTTTAGTGCCACAATTGAGTTGATGTAACCATAGCGGGCATCTGAAAGTTGACGCTTTGAATCGTATAAATCACGTGTACGGTTTAACACGTCAACAATAGTACGAGTACCGACTTCAAAACCAGCTTGTGTTGCTTTTAAAGCACTTTCAGATGAAATAACTGATTGCTCGTAGGCTTTAATAGAACTGATAGAAGCAATGACATTGTTGTAGTTGTTACGCACGTTTTTCACGACACCACGGTGTGTTTGTTCAAGCTTTTCACTTGCTTCAACATATTGGTATTGTGCTTGTTTAACTTGTGATGACACCTTAAAGCCTTCAAAAATAGGCACATTCAAAGTCACACCAATGTTGGCGTTGTCAAAATTTGGCGTTTGTTGTTGCTCAAACCCTTTGGTATAACCCGCATTTAAGTTTAACGAAGGCATATGGCCAGCTTTATAAAGCTTGATGGTTTCATTGGCAATGTCTTTACCAATACGTTGAGTTAACAAATCTAAGCTGCTGACTTCAGCCATTTTTAACCAATCAACTGACGATGCTGGTGAAGGTGTACCTGCTGAGAAACGGTCAGTATCAAGAATATTTAATGACTTATGATCAATACCTGTAATTTCGCGTAATGCTTCATAACTGTTATCTAAAGTATTTTCAGCCAGAATCTCTTGTGCAGAGGCTAAGTCATACTGAGCCTGTGCTTCATGAACGTCTGTAATCGCAGTTAACCCAACAGCAAAACGTTGTTTAGTCTGCTCTAGTTGGCGCTCAATAGCGGCTTTTTCAGCGCCTTGGAATTCATAATTATCTTTAGCCGTTAATACATCAAAATAAGCATTAGTGACACGGATAATAAGAGATTGTAATGCAGAAGCGTAGGCTGCGTCGGCTTGTGATGCGGCCATTTCAGCTAGGTCTAAACCAACCCATGCACTGTGGTCATATATAACTTGGTTAAGTTTGATCGCGCCCGAAAACCCTGAAGGCTCTTCTTTGGGTTGGCCTTCATAGTCATTCCATGCTTTAGAGTATCCAATGCTACCACTAATAGTAGGTAGTAATGGCGCACGGTTTTCCTCAATACTTTCATATAACGCATTACGTTGAGCTTGGGCTTGAAGAACGATGGGATCATTCGTTAATGCTTGTTGATAAATTTGTAATAAATCATCAGCTTGAACTGTCGGTGCAATCACTGCAAATGATAATGCAGCATAAAGAGAACCTAATTTGAATTTCATTTTCTGCCCTTTCTAGACAATGCCTAATATATTAATGTTAAAGATATAATGATTTACAAGTTAAACCTAAGCTTAAATAACATTTTTGTTAAAAAATCGCTTACTTTTTAAACTTCGGCCTTTTATGGTGTCACATAGTACCATGAAGGTAGCAAAGCCGTATTGAGTGGTTCATCAAAGTTAATTTTACTCGTGAATATGTGACTTATAATGCACTCTATACCTAAAATTTGGCTGAATACTTTATTCAATGATGATTTGAGTAAAATGCAACACAAAGTTGATCCACTTTTATCTATGTAAAACCATTGCTAGAATAAATTAGACTTCGATAATTTATTCCAGTAATGACTTTACCCGCCAATGGCCACTACCTGACCCATTGAATAATAAAAACTTATCAATTTATGTCAACTTTGAAGTGTAACAGATTTTATTTTGTGCAACGCACATAGTACATTGAGTCTGCTAATAACCTTAAAAAACATATTGATAAATAGCATTTCTGCTTCTCAATTGAATTTAGAAAAATTTAGGTATCGTATGAACAAAAGTGACAACACCACCACATTTAATGCCGATGAAGACTTTGAACTGTTGTCAAAGCGTGTGCTTTATAAAGGTTTTTTTCGATTAGATGAGTATCGTTTCAAGCATAAGCTATTTGCGGGTGGTTGGAGCAATGAAATTACTCGTGAAGTCTTTGAGCGAGGACATGCAGTTGTTGTACTGCCTTATGATCCTAAATTAGATCAAGTGGTATTAATTGAACAGTTACGCGCTCCAGCATTAGCAACCACTAAATCAATCTGGCTTCTAGAGCTGGTGGCAGGTATGATTGAGCCCGGTGAAAGCCCTGAAGATGTCGCTCAGCGAGAATTGTTTGAAGAATCGGGTTTAGAGGCATCAGCAATACAGTATATTAATAGTTATTTAGTGAGCCCTGGCGGCACAACTGAACGCTTTTATTTATATTGTGCCACGGTTGATGCTAGCCAAGCGAAAGGGTTGCACGGGCTTGAAAGCGAAGATGAAGATATTCAAGTTCATGTTGTCAGCCGAGAGCAAGCATATCAGTGGGTTCTGTCTGGGCGAATCGATAATGCGTCTACAGTATTAGGTTTACAATGGTTAATGTTGAATTATCAGCAATACCAAAAATAAGTTGACGACAAATGGAGCAATTGGTGGCGCAAAATATTCAGCTAGAAAAAGACAAATATCAGCCAAACGTGAGTGCTTTTTTAGCATTGTGCGCTCGTAATTATGCGCTGATTTTGAAGTGGCTACCTGATGAACTTGACGCTCAAACTTCTTGGTATGTCGAGGGTAAGTTTGGCCACTTGTCGGTGACCTTATTAGAAAATACTAAATATACTCAATTATTAGAGATTTCAAGACGTTTACCTGACAGTTTATTTGTTTCTTCTCCCAGAGTGATTGTTCGTGTTTACCATGACGCACAATTAGCAGAAGTGTTAACTAGCCAACAGATTTTTAGTTTCAAACCAGTATATGATTATCCCAATGCACATATGCATCACACAGATGAAAAATTTCAAGTGAACGCATTTTTACAAGAGTTGCTGAAAATTGGATGTCACAGTATTGCTCTTACGTAAATCATCTGAATACTAATTTTGGGAATCTTGAGTGCTGAAATCAGCTGTTAAATATAATTTTGATGATAATCAATCGGTGCGATTGATCCAAATAACGGATCCGCATCTTTTTGCTGATCCTGAATCAAAGTTATTAGGCGTGAATACAGCGAAAAGCCTCCAAGCCGTTATCGATACTTTTTTGTCCTCTTCAGATGAAGCTGATTTATTAATTGCCTCTGGCGATATCAGCCAAGACTATTCGTCAACCTCATATCATAACTTTGTACAGCAAATTGCCAGTGCCAAATTGCCTTGTCATTATTTACCTGGTAATCATGATGATCCTCGTATGATGGCTTTGCATATGCAGGGTGATAATGTTTTTGGCCAGCAGCGAATTATTGCCGGTGATTGGCAAATATTGATGTTAGATTCAACCGTGCGTGGAAAGCCCGGTGGTTATATGGGGGAAGTGCAATTTGAGCTGATTGATGCGGCAATTGAAGCTGAACCTCATAAACATGTATTGCTGGTGATGCATCACAACCCTATTTTAATGCAGTGTAGTTGGTTAGATCAGCATTGCATGGCCAATGGTGATGAGTTTATTCAAAGAGTAACCCAGTATCCTCAAGTTAAAGGGTTATTATGGGGCCATGTTCATCAGCAGGTTAATAAGCAACATGCTGGTCCACATGGCAAGGTTGAGTTTATGGCCACGCCTTCAACTTGCATTCAGTTTAAGCCTTTATCCGATCATTTTGCCTTAGATGGCGTTCAACCAGGTTATCGTTTGCTGGAGCTGCGTTGCGATGGTAGCATTCGTTCAGACGTTTACCGCGTGCAAGGTCAACACTTCTCTCCAGACAACGAAGCAAGCGGTTACTAAATTTCTATCATCACTTTAAACTTGTGAATACGGGTCAATAACAACAGTTAGCCGTAGCGTGAGGAAATATGCTGCTTTATATACATGGATTTAATAGCTCAAATCGTTCAGAGAAAGCAGTACAAACTGCGCAATATATTCAACGGAATTACCCTGATTTATCTTTTTATCAACCTCAACTGCCGAGTGATGTTGATGAAGCTATGGCGTTATTAACCCAAATTACCGAAAAAGCCTTAGCAGATAACCAACCTTTGCGGTTTATAGGCTCATCGTTAGGTGGATACTTTTCAAGCTATTTAGCTGAAAAATATGGTGGAAAAGCGGTTTTGGTTAATCCTGCGGTTAATCCGTATGATTTATTTGAAGAGTTTCTTGGGCCTCAATATAATCCCTATACAGACGAGCATTATCAAGTGTTGCCCAAAGACCGTAATGCGGTTGCGCAATATGATACCCATGTTATTTATCACCCTGATAGATTCTTGGTTTTGTTGCAAACTGGTGATGAAGTGTTAGATTATCGTCTGGCTTTGCAAAAGTATCATTGCTGCGAATTATATATCGAACCTAATGGCGACCACAGTTTTGTGGGATATGAGCAACAGCTTGATAAAATTTGTCGATTTCTTCAGCTGCCTTAACAAACAAAATTAAGCCTTTTGCTTAATGAATAACAATATGTGTGGAATATGACTAATCAATATACTTCTGATTCAATTGAGGTCCTTAACGGACTTGATCCGGTAAAGCGCCGTCCGGGCATGTATACCGATACAACGCGTCCAAATCATTTAGGTCAAGAAGTTATTGATAACAGTGTTGACGAAGCTCTTGCTGGACATGCCTCTAAAATTGATGTCATTTTGCATGCTGATAACTCGCTTGAAGTCATTGATGACGGGCGGGGGATGCCGGTTGATATCCATCCTGAAGAAGGTATTCCCGGCGTAGAGTTAATTTTAACAAAGTTGCATGCCGGCGGTAAGTTTTCCAACAAAAACTATCAGTTTTCAGGCGGATTGCACGGGGTAGGTATATCAGTTGTTAATGCCTTATCTACGCGAGTTCAGGTTACTGTGCGCCGAGATGCGCAAGTTTATGAAATGGCCTTTGAAAATGGTTTCAAAGTTGAAGACCTTACGGTAACCGGCACATGTGGCCGTCGCAATACGGGTACGAGTGTCCATTTTTGGCCTGATGCAAGTTATTTTGATTCGGCTAACTTTTCAATTACTAAACTTATTTATATTCTCAGAGCCAAAGCCGTTTTGTGTCCTGGGCTTCGGATTAAATTCACCAATAAGCAAAGTGGTGAAGTACATGAATGGTTTTATGAAAGTGGCCTAACTGACTACTTAAAAGAAGCCGTTAAAGACTCAGTATTATTACCAGAAGAGCCTTTTGTTGGCAGTTTTAAAGGCGAATTAGAAGCGGCTGAATGGGCGATAACTTGGTTGCCAGAGGGCGGCGAAAGCTTATCAGAAAGCTACGTAAACTTAATTCCTACGCCATTAGGCGGTACGCATGTTAATGGCTTTAGACAAGGCTTGCTAGAGTCAATGCGTGAGTTTTGCGAGTTCAGAAATTTAGTGCCAAGAGGCATTAAGCTATCGCCAGAAGATATTTGGGATAGAGCTTCATTTATTTTGTCTATCAAAATGCAAGACCCTCAGTTTGCAGGACAAACCAAAGAAAAACTATCAAGTAGACAAAGCTCTGCATTTGTATCTGGTATTGTGCGCGATGCATTTTCGCTATGGTTGAACTCTAATACTGAGTTAGCAGAACAATTAGCTGAGCTTTGTATTAGCAATGCACAAAAACGCTTAAAAGCCGCTAAAAAAGTCGCCCGTAAAAAGGTGACTTCAGGTCCAGCATTACCGGGTAAATTAACTGACTGCTCAGGGCAGGACCCAATGCGAGGCGAGCTATTTTTAGTGGAAGGTGATTCGGCAGGAGGCAGTGCTAAACAAGCTCGAGATCGTGAGTTTCAGGCCATTATGCCCTTGCGTGGAAAAATTCTAAATACGTGGGAAGTCGATGCTTCTCAAGTTTTGGCATCGCAAGAAGTTCATGATATTTCGGTGGCCATTGGGTGCGATCCTGACAACGACAATATTGATGAGCTTCGCTACGGCAAGATATGCATACTTGCCGATGCTGACTCTGATGGTTTACATATTGCTACCTTGCTTTGTGCTCTGTTTATGAAACATTACAAGGTGCTGGTTGAAAAAGGCCATGTGTACATTGCCATGCCACCATTATTTAGAATTGATATTGGTAAAGAAGTCTTTTACGCACTTGATGAAGCAGAAAAAACCGGCATTTTAGACAGAATTGTAGCGGAAAAGAAAAAGGGTAAAGTACAGGTTACCCGCTTCAAAGGTCTGGGTGAGATGAACCCTTTACAACTACGAGAAACAACCATGGATCCCAATACCCGTAGGTTAGTGCAACTAACCATTGATGATGTTGAGGATACTAACGCCATGATGGATATGCTGCTGGCTAAAAAGCGTTCATCAGACAGAAAGAGCTGGTTAGAAACCAAGGGTGATTTAGCCCAAATTGATTAATGTCATTGAGATAGTTTTCTCAACACACATTCATCGCGTTTCTCTAGCCGATAATAATTTGAGGCAATAGAATATATACATGCGGTATATCAAATTGAAGTTATTTTGGTATCACAAACACGGGCTAATGAAGGCTTTTGTGTTGTTTATAACCAGTACATTGTTGGCTGGGAATGCGCTTGCCGCGCAATCCATCATCATCACCGTCACTAAAGGTTTCGGCTTATCTTTATATGCCTCTGATTTGGGTGATATTAAACAGATGGCTTTAGGCGATAATGGAACACTTTTTGTTGGTTCGCAAAAAAGCGGCACAGTATACGCTTTAGCGGATCATGATCAAGACGGGCAAGTTGATAAACGTTATGTGATTGCCAGAGGCTTAGATAACCCAGAAGCGCTAGCATTTTATCAGGGCGATCTGTATGTCACTGAAGATGACCGCATTATCCGGTATGAAGATATTGAGAGTCGACTTCGACGTCCGGGTAGGGCACGTGAAGTTTATTCAAACTTACCTGAGACGGATAAACGCTATTCAAGAGCAATGCGTTTTGGACCTGACGGACGCTTATATGTAGCATTAGGAATGCCTTGCAATGTGTGTGAAGCTCAAGCGCCCTATGGCAGTATTTTAGCGGTGAATGTTAACACCGGTGCTAGTGAACAAGTGGCTTTAGGGATTCGCCGCACAACGGGGTTCGATTGGTCTCCACATACAAAAAAAATGTGGTTTGCCGATTTAGGGCGTAACTGGATGGGTGACAACCTTCCTGCTGATGAAATTAATCGTCTTGATGTTAAAGGTGCTCACTTTGGTTTTCCTTATGTTCATGCCACCGATGTAAAAGAACCCGCCTACGATAAACCGAAAAACTTAAAGGTGACGGCACCAGTTTATGAATTACCAGCGCATGTTGCACCAACAGGGTTACATTTTTATCGTGGTAGCCAGTTCCCAGAACGATATCAACAACAGTTATTTTTAGCCGAAAATGGTTCGTGGAACCGTTCAAGTAAAGTGGGCTATCAAATTGTGATGCTGACATTAGATCACAGCCAACAAACAACTAACGTATTGCAACGTGAAACGGTGGTGAGCTTTTTAGACGGTGAATTTCCCGTCGCAAGGCCTTTTGATCTCCTTACCGCTCCAGACGGCGCAATTTATATTTCAGATGATTTAAAAGGCAATATTTACCGCCTTTTTTATAAGTCATCTGAACTAACACAGGAAAGCACTGATGAGTGATGCGATTGAATTAAGTCTAGATGGTGTAGAGCAAATGCCGCTACGGCGTTTTACCGAAGAGGCTTATTTAAATTATTCAATGTACGTGATCATGGATCGTGCATTGCCCCATATTGGAGATGGTTTAAAACCCGTTCAACGACGGATTATTTATGCCATGAGCGAGTTGGGATTATCAGCCCAATCTAAACCTAAAAAATCGGCTCGTACAGTGGGTGACGTACTGGGTAAATATCACCCACACGGTGATAGTGCTTGTTATGAGGCTATGGTTTTAATGGCGCAGCCATTCTCTTATCGCTACCCATTAGTTGATGGTCAAGGTAACTGGGGGGCACCAGATGATCCTAAGTCGTTTGCTGCGATGCGTTATACCGAAGCAAAATTATCGAAATTCTCTGAAGTTTTATTATCTGAGCTAGGACAAGGCACGGTCGATTGGGGGGTGAACTTCGACGGCACCTTAAAAGAACCCAAAACCTTGCCGGCAAGATTACCGCATATTTTATTGAATGGTATTACCGGTATTGCTGTGGGTATGGCAACTGATATTCCACCGCATAATGTGCGTGAACTTGTGTCTGCTTGTGTTGAATTACTCGAAAATCCCAAAGCAGATTTACCGCGTTTAATGGAGTTTGTTCCAGGGCCTGATTACCCAACAGAAGCTGAAATTATTACTTCTGGTAAAGATATTGAGAAGATTTATGATACTGGCCGTGGCTCGATAAAAATGCGTGCCGTATACAGCCATGATAATCATGAAATCGTCATTACTGCATTACCGCATCAAGTGGGTAGCGGTAAAATTCTAGAGCAAATTGCCGCACAAATGCAGGCGAAAAAACTGCCGATGGTGAGTGATTTACGTGACGAGTCTGATCATGAAAATCCGGTTCGATTAGTCATTGTCCCGCGTTCAAACCGTGTCGATTGCGAACAATTGATGGCGCATTTATTTGCCACTACAGATTTAGAAAAAAGCTTCCGTATCAACTTAAATGTATTGGGGCTCGACGGACGTCCACAGGTTAAAGGCTTAAGAACCATGTTAACCGAGTGGCTTGAATACCGTATTAGTACGGTAACTCGTCGCTTACAATTTAGATTAGATAAAGTGCTAGCTAGACTTCATATTCTTGATGCATTAATGATTGCGTTCTTGAATATCGATGAAGTGATTGAAATTATTCGTTTTCATGATGAACCTAAAGCGGAACTGATTAGCCGATTTAATTTAAGTGATAAACAAGCAGAAGCCATTCTAGAGCTTAAGTTACGTCATTTAGCCAAGCTTGAAGAATTTAAAATCAAAGCAGAGCAAAATGATTTAATGGCTGAACGAGACAAATTAGAACTGATTTTAAGTTCAGATCGTCGTCTACGTACATTGGTTAAAAAAGAGCTTATTGCAGATGGTGAAGCCTATGGTGATGATCGACGTTCTCCTATTATTGAGCGTCAAGAATCAAAAGCTTTAAGTGAACAAGAGCTCATTCCCGCCGAACCTGTTACCGTTGTACTGTCTGAAAAAGGCTGGGTACGTTGTGCTAAAGGGCATGACATTGACGCCAAGGGACTCAATTACAAAGCCGGTGACAGTTTCTTGTGTAGTGCCGCAGGTAAGAGTAATTCCGCCGCAGTATTTATCGATTCGTCAGGGCGGGCGTTTGCTACCGATACCCATACTTTACCATCAGCCAGAAGCCAAGGTGAGCCTATCACCACACGGTTTAATATGGCTCCAGGTGAGGTGATGCAGCACGTTATTATGGGTGAAGATGAGCAATGTTACTTGTTGGCCAGTGATGCCGGATACGGCTTTATAGGGGCTTATAGTGATATGGTCAGCCGAAATAAAGCAGGTAAAGCATTATTAAGTTTGCCCACCAATGCACAGGTGTTAACGCCTAAACCAATTATAAAGGGTGCCGAACAGTCCTTACTGGCCATTACTAGTGAAGGACGGATGTTAATGTTTAGCATTGACGCCTTACCTCAGCTATCTAAAGGTAAGGGCAATAAGATTATTGGTATTCCGACTGATCGAGCTAAAAACCGCGAAGAATTACTTATTCATTTAAATGTTGTGCCTAATGGTGCCGCGGTGACGCTTTGGGCTGGCAAACGTAAGTTGACATTAAAAGCTACAGATTTAGAACATTATCGAGGTGAACGAGGTCGTCGTGGAGCCAAGTTACCGCGTGGATTACAACGGGTAGATAGTGTTGAAATTGAGTTTGTCGATTCATCAACGGAAGAAATGGATAATCAGCCGTTAGAATAAAGCACAATGTTGAACCGTGTTAGATCAAAAACTCACGCCAAGGCGTGAGTTTTTATTTTGATAAGCTCAATAAGATTGTCACTGAGATAAGCTAGCCATTAAAAAGGCTTGCATCATGCAAGCCTTAATATGAGAAAGAACAGCCTTGTTTTGTTTATGCCACTTCGTAAAAGTTGGGCTCAAATTCAAGCTGTGTTTGAATAATTTGAGTCGCCATACGTGCACATTTACCGCACTGACTTGCAACGCCTAAACGTTTTTTGACATCAGCCAAAGAGCAATCGCCTTGGCGAACAGCTTCTTCTATTTGTTTATCGGTAATCGCATGACAAAGACAAACGTACATAATAGCCTCTAGCTCTCATATTTAAATTGAAGTTTAAGCATTGCTTAATCCATGAATCTAATTCTAAATGAAAACCGTTATCATTGGCAATAACTTTTGTTTAAAAATACAACATAAATCACTTTTATAAGGTTTACTCTACCCGTAAATAATGATTAATATCCTTTACTAAAATCTACCTTGCAATTTAAGCCTTTGTTATTTAACCATAAATTATAGTTTTTGCAAAAAAGCTCTACCACTTGCTCTGGAAAACTAGGGGCTGCAATATGGGGCGTGACCACTACATTTTCACAGTTCCAAATAGGGTGATCTTGCGGTAATGGCTCTTGGTTGAAAACATCAAGGATGGCTTGCTGTTGAGGATTATCATTAAGCTGGGTGGATAAAGCCGCTAAATCGAGTACATCTCCTCGCCCCAAATTAAAAAGAATAGCCGAAGGTTTCAGTAAACTTAATGTCTGTTGGTTCAAAAGATTCTGAGTATGTGGTGTGCTGGGTAAAATGCTGGCAATCACGTCGGCATTCATCAGGTTTTCGGCTAAATGTGTCAGGGTGACGACTTTATCGAAGCCAGTTGTTTTGTGGCCTGTTTGATTAACGCCAATGACTGTCATGCCAAAATGGCTTGCTGTTTTAGCAATATGCTGGGCAATGGATCCTGTTCCCAAAATTAATAAAACTTGGCCTTGTAAGGTTTTGTAACTTCGTGGGAGCCATTGTTTTTGCCGTTGCTGTAATTTGTATTGTTGGTGTTCACGCTGGTGGGCCAATAGGTAACCAAATAAATATTCGCTCATTAGTGGCCCGAATATCCCTTTTATATTGGTTAAGTGGTAATCCGTTCTCATCCTAGAACCGATTAACTTATCAACACCAGCAAAGGTTGACTGCATCCACTGTAAGTTGGTGGCATGGTTAAGTAACGGAGCGGCAAGCGCGGGTTCAGCAAGCCAAATGTTGGCATGAGCAATACTGTCAGGAGCGTCGCCGACAATGGTTAAGTTCGGTAAGTTGGATTGCAGTAATAATTGACGATAAATGTCGTTTTCTTTGGTTAATAATAGTAATTTATTGATCATTAATCAGTCCTTGCTGACACACCATATCAAGGCAAAAATAATACTAATGAGAATGTGATGAATCAAATACTGTCTTTGTTAAATCAGGCTGCATCTTATGTGTCACCCTGGTTATCTGAAATAAGTACTGCGCTAATCGCATGCCTTATTGTAATGTTCGCGGTTGATATAAACCGAGTTGTTCGTCGGCTATTAACTGGGCGAGGTTTTGTCATTAGAACGTTAGTATTCGTGCTCATTAACGCGTTTGGTTATGGCTTAGCGATAGTGGCAATAAGTCCTATTCTAGCCTCTCAACTTAAGCTATTGCCAGGATATTGGATGTTAACTGCAATTGTCGTCAGCTTTTTGATATTAGGCTTTTGGGCGCAAAAAAATCGTCAAGTGTAAACGCAAAAATGAGTCATAAAAAAACCGAACAATTATGTTCGGTTTTTAATCATAAAACTAATTAATTTTAATGGACAAATTAGTCTTCTAAGTTGCCACAAAAACGGTAACCTTCACCGTGGATAGTCGCAATGATTTCTGGCGTGTCAGCCAAGCTTTCGAAGTGCTTACGAATACGACGAATGGTTACGTCAACGGTACGGTCATGTGGCTTAAGCTCACGACCCGTCATCTTCATTAATAAATCAGCACGGGTTAAAATCTTACCTGGGTTTTCTACAAAGTGAAGCATTGCACGGAACTCACTGCGAGGTAGCTTGTAAGTTTCGCCCTGTGGGTTAACTAAAGAACGGCTATTGATTTCTAAGCTCCAGCCATTGAAACGGTAGTATTCAACCGTTCCTTTTTCTTCGTTTTCAGCACCCGAGCTGTTTACACGAGTTAACAAGTTGCGAGCACGAATGGTTAATTCACGTGGGTTAAATGGTTTAGTGATATAGTCATCAGCACCAATTTCTAAACCTAAAATCTTATCAACTTCGTTGTCACGACCAGTTAAGAAGATTAATCCAATATTGTTGATTTCACGTAATTCACGAGCAAGTAGTAAGCCGTTTTTACCTGGTAAGTTAATATCCATAACCACTAGGTTAACTTTGTTTTCTTGCATTGCTTTATGCATTTCAGCGCCGTCATTTGCTTCAGTGACAACATAACCTTCAGCTTCAAAAATGCTACGTAATGTATTACGTGTTACTGCTTCGTCTTCAACAATTAAAATGTGTGGATTTTGCATAATTAGGTTACCTAAATAAAATGATAAAAATTCGTTTACTAGCATATTGGCTAGCTTTGGACGCACGCGTTATCGGCCTGCGTTTAAAAATTCAATTTTTGTGTGCTACCTTGCACTAAAATACTTCCGCTTCACGTCGACTAACAAATTCAGCGGTTTTCGACTGTGATTAAAAATTATTACCGCGAGTAAGGATTTAATATTAACGTTTTAACTGTGAGCTTAAAATCAGCTGAAAGTTCATCGTCGTTTTCATCACCATGTCATATTATTGTATAAATAATGTAGAACAAAAAATGGACACTGGTAAAACCTTAGCGCTTATTCAGCAAACTTTTACGTTACAAAATCAGTTTTAAATACATAATTTGTGACGATATATGAGTTACTGGTGATTATTGTACCCTTTTTTTGTATTTGTTAACAAATGAAATGTTAAAAAATGCTTCACAAAAACGAGGTGTTTAGTGTGATTTGTTAGTTATTTATATGATTTATAAGAAAAATAAAATTATTAACAATGTGATGGTTATCACAAATCTTTCGTAGTTTAAGCGTTTCTGGTACACTCTTTTGAGCATATTTGACGAGATTTATTATGGAAAATGTTATCGATAAGCTGTGGGAAGAGTATCAAAAGACTCAGTTTCTGTTGACTCAACCTCTTTCTAGCGCTTTTTCTTTTGCAATTGTTACTGCATATAACCCTTTTGGAAGCCAGTTAACCCCTAGCCAAAACCGCCTTCGAGATCGCCAGCTCCAGTTAAAAATTAACACTTTTCAAAGTCCTTATCGCTGCCTTGTCGGAGCCGCACCAGACTTATCTTACATGGAAAAAAGTTGGGCCATTTTTATTGATAAAGATCAAGCGCTTGAACTAGGTCGAGAGTTTAAACAGCATGCAATTTATTATGTAAATGATGGTTTGCTATCGTTAATTGCTTGTTTTGACGAGCAAAAAGATGAAGTCGTGATGGGGCAGTTTGGAACGCGATTGCAATTGGTGAGTGACTTTCCAGAAGTTTAACCATTATTGATGGATTACATATGTTAACTCATTTTGTGAGACAATCATTTTAACATTTCTTACCTTTTGTCATACCATCGATTGATTTTGGTTTTTTTCGGTAAATGTTTTTCATACCGTTAACAACCTTAATCTAATCGCGGTTCTGCACTACCTTAAACTTTGGTCAAACTCTTTATCGTTTGTCTTTGTTTGTTCCATAAATCTCATGTGTCTTTAATTGACCCGTTTAATAATTAATCATTATTTATAAGTGGTTAAACTGTTTTTCAATGTAAATAGTGCATTCATATTTTGGGGCATTAAGTTGCGGATTATTGCATTGACTTAGGTATGGATTTATTGTTATTTTGCACATCCCTCCTATTTAGTGGAGGCACAGAAGAGGAGCGTTAACTAGGTAGTAAGCTAGAGGAAAACCAATTCCGATGACAGCTTATGAGGGAGATTAGCGCCGAGATACAATATTGTTTGGTTACTTTATTTATCGGTCGATTAGGCTGAATCCTATCGATTGTCACCTGTTTATTTGGTGGAGAGCTTCTGGTGGTGATTGCTGTTTCCCTTCTTAAAGGGTGCGTTATCTTAGCACCAGGCTCTTCGAACGAAGTTTAGTTCGGAGCTTATTTCATGTCATTAAATCAATTAGTTGTAGCCAAGTTTGGCGGGACTTCAGTTGCTGATTATCAAGCAATGAGTCGTTGTGCAGATATTGTATTGTCTAATCCTAATACTCGTGTTGTTGTTGTTAGTGCGTCTAGCGGTGTGACTAACCTATTGGTCGAACTGACCAGTGCTAACGTCAATGATGAACGCCGTTTAGTGCTACTCAAGCAAATTGCTCAAATTCAGTATCGCATTATTGATGAATTAGGCCGTCCGCAAGACATTGCTGCACAAATTGATAAGCTATTAAGCCGTATGTCGGTATTAAGTGAGTCATTAGTACTTGATAGAAACAAAGCCATTATGGATGAGTTATTATCAATGGGTGAGCAATGCTCGTCTGTGTTATTTTCAGCGGTTATTCGTGAAAAGGGCACTCAGTCCTCTGCGTTTGATGTCAGACAAGTCTTAAGAACGGATAGCCACTTTGGTAAAGCAGAGCCTCAAATTGATGCTATTGCCACTTTAGCTGGAGATTTTTTACAGCCATTACTTGCTGATCAAGTTATTGTTACTCAGGGCTTTATTGGTGCTGATGAACAAGGACGAACCACTACACTGGGTCGAGGTGGCAGTGATTACTCTGCGGCTTTATTGGCTGAGGCGTTAACGGCTTATGCTGTTGAAATTTGGACTGACGTCGCAGGGATTTACACAACTGATCCACGTCTTGCTCCTAATGCCCGTCCTATTGCCGAAATTAGCTTTAATGAAGCAGCTGAAATGGCAACCTTTGGCGCTAAAGTATTGCATCCAGCGACTATTTTGCCTGCTGTTAGGCAGCAAATTCAAGTATTTGTTGGTTCAAGTAAAGCACCAGAGCAAGGTGGAACTTGGATTCGACATCAAGTGGAAGATGCACCAGTTTATCGTGCCGTAGCATTAAGACGTGATCAAACATTACTGAATTTACACAGCTTGCAAATGCTGCACGCACAAGGCTTTTTAGCTGAAACCTTTGCTACATTAGCACGTCATAAAATTTCGGTTGATTTGATCACTACTTCTGAAGTGAATGTGTCTTTAACTCTAGATAAAACGGGGTCAGATTCTAGTGGACAAGGGTTACTAAGTGAATCGTTATTACAAGAGTTATCTCAACATTGTCGTGTTCGTGTAGAAGATAAGTTAGCTTTGGTGGCCATTATTGGTAATAAAATTGCTTCAACAGCTGGTATTTGCAGTAGAGTGTTTCAAGTATTAGAGCAGCATAATGTTCGCATGATTTGTCAGGGTGCTAGCCCGCATAACTTATGTGTGTTGGTGGATGAAGCTGAAGCGGCACAAGTGGTTAATGCTTTACACCAAAATTTATTTGAATAACCTCTAATGGAGTCACAAATGACAAAAGCGCGAACGTCAAAGTTAACCATAGGTGAATTAGCGGCTGGACAAGTGCTAGACATTCCATTGTTTACCTTTAAAGGACGTGACTCCTCTGCTCCATCTGTATATGTTCAAGCTAATGTGCACGGTGCAGAAGTGCAAGGTAATGCGGTCATTTTTCAATTAATGACCTTGCTAGAAGAACACGATATCTTAGGAGATATCGTTTTTGCACCCTTAGCTAATCCTCTGGGCATAAACCAAAAAAGTGGTGAATTTACTTTAGGCCGTTTTGACCCGATCACTGGGGTGAATTGGAATAGAGAGTATCTGGATCATAAGCTCGATATTGCAACTTGGTTTCGTGAGCATCAACACTTACCTGACGCTGAATTGTTTACGGCATTCCAATTGACTTTAGTTGAGTCTTGCCACCAAAAGCTTCAACAGCCTTGGGGAATCACAACCGGTCACCGCTTAGCAGTAAATTTACAAACTCTTGCCCATCAAGCCGACATTGTTTTAGACCTTCATACTGGGCCTAAATCATGTAAACATTTATATTGCCCTGAATACGATATGGCATCGGCAAAGTATTTCTCTATCCCTTATAGCTTGATTATCCCCAATAGCTTTGGTGGGGCGATGGATGAAGCCGCTTTTTGCCCTTGGTGGCAACTGGTTGAATATGCAACGTCACAAGGTCGAGAATTAACTAATCCGGTTGCTGCGTTTACCTTGGAATTAGCCAGTCAAGAAAGAATTGATATGCAAGATGCCTTAAAGGATGCACAAGGTATTTTGGCTTATTTAAGCCATCGTGGAGTGATAAAAGAGCAGGTGTTGCCTGCAGTAATGCCACGTTATGCTTGTTATTTAAAGGATTATAAAAAGTTTCATGCGCCTCAATCTGGAATGGTCGAATATTGTGCCAGTGTTGGAGAACAACTACCTCGTGGGGAAACATTGGTTAATATACTAAGAGTCGATTTGTACGGTACAGAAAAGGCATTGATGCCGATTAGTTTAGAACAAGATTGCGTACCCATTTTACATTTCGCGTCTGCATCGGTTCACCAAGGTACTGAATTATATAAAGTGATGACTAATGTATTTGAGTTAACGTAACTTCGCTTGTTTAAAAATAGTGCCTAGCGAGCAAAGTTATTTATTAAGCTCAGACTAAGTTTATTATCTAATAATCCAATTTAAGATATGCTCAACTTCTCATGTTAATCTGCAATTTTTATAAATGCAGCAGTTTCCAAGTTTCCTGTGGTTGCTACATTGAGTGATAAAAACGTTAAGATTTAAAGTAAGTAATTGAATTGTTGATGCATATTGATTGTGGCTCTAAAATTAAATTGAAGTTATATATGGAATTACCTTTTAGTGTTGTCAACATAAACAGTATCATTTTCATAGTTAGGGGGGGTAATAATGCCGTCTTTCTCAAGTTCAGCAATGTTAACAAACTCCCCGACACCATTATTATCTAAAATACTTTCAAAGCTAAGCTGTTGCGAATTGAATGTTAAAAAAGAGCTTCCATCTTGTGGGTGATAAACTAGCAAACCTTCATTATTATCTCCATGAAATGAAACTATGAGCTGTTCAAGATCATAGTCAAAATAAATGTCATCAATAACAGACTTGTATTCAGCATTAGGAGTAATAATGTTGACTTTTGTTGATACTTGAATGTCATCATAACTGTGTAAATCTAAGCTTATTGTACCTGTGTATTTACTGAGCATTGTAAAAGGGCTTATCTCTTCACTCATATCATTATTTATAGAATTTTGCTTAATCGGTTGTGATATATATTCAGGTTTTTGGTGTGAGGTGTTTGATACTTTAGATGTTGTTAGAGCACTTTTTTCTGGTTTATAATCACTTGAAACAACCGATATGTTTAAAGTAGGTTTGTTATTGTTATTATCATACAAGCTGTAAGCTAGTATAGCTAAAATACTCACTATAACCAGAATCTTAAAGTTGTGTTTAGTTATCATTTTAAATTCCCTCGATAAATTTTTATTTTACTGATAATAGTTCAGGGCGAGCTCGTAAATGCTTTGAATATCCCGTTAAATTTAACGCGCCCTGAAAAATAGTTACATTGATGTATGATGTAGATATTTACTGTTTTTTATAGAATCGGCTTGGTATTCTTTCGTTCATGTATCTTACTGCATCAGCTGTTTCAGTATTACCACACTTAGAAGAACCACATTTTTGATTTGGATTTGAGAAACGATTACGTTTATTTTGAATGTAACCTTTGACACTCATAAGTGTACTAAAATTATATTTATAAAACCCCGCAGCATATTTTTTTCTTTTACCATAATCTGCTTCAGCCTCTTCAGATGAATGATTTAACCCTAGGGTATGGCCAATTTCATGATTGAATGTCCTCGTTGTACATGGAGTAAAGCCTCCTGCTACTCCTGCAGCGAATAAAACTGTATTGATATCGACAATTTCAGGTCTACCTGCAGCATAAGCACCTAAATTAATATTGGTTACATTGGCTAGCCCGCAACGTTTGTTTTTTGCTAAGTCTAGCTCTGCTACTATATAAACGATATCTGCACCAGTATTTCTTTTTAAGAAATAAATATCGTCATCTCTATAATATTCATCGAACGAATTAAAGCGCTTATCTGGATACACTTTTATTCCAGCTAGTGTAAATTTAATATTAACTTCAGATGTTTTGAGTGCATGATTTAAAGATGCAAGGGAGTTTTTTGCAAACTGCTCTAAACGCTGAGAGCTCATCTTTGCCGAGGAGTCTGAGACAATAAGAATTGACCCCTGATATTCTGGATTCCAGCTTGGTGGTGGAGGGGTTTTTCCTGCCCATGCCGCTGAGGCCGACATACTTATCAGCGCTATAGTCGCAAATTTCAGCAATTGCCTTAGTGTTGTAAGATTGCTTTTGATTATTTTTCCGTTCATAAAGTGCTTCCTCTATACTTAATTTCAATCACCTTAATTCACTAATTGTTTTTGAGGTGTGAATTTGTTAATACCATTTAAATCTTATTAATATTTACTAGATAACAGACCTAGGTAGTAGATAAGTGATTTCACTTTAATGATTTTTTAATTTATAAATTTACGCGTTAAAATTTAAATGAATTTATTAAAATTTATTTTTTGTGGTGGTAGATTTTTTATTATTTTATCAGGGGATTGTATAGGCTATTAAAGCTGTAGTTATTATCTGAGGTCGTGCTTTTAATTTTTCAACGCGAGTGATTAAATAACAAGTTGTTATAATAGAAACTAATAATGTCTAAAACTGACTTGTAGATGTAGATGTAGATGTAGATGTAGATGTAGATGTAGATGTAGCCCCTAGTGAAAGAGGCTCATACAAACATGTGGCATGTTATTTAGGCGCACTTGAATCAGATTTGGGTGATGACTTAAACCCAAATCTGAGTGAACTATTTTTAACAGTTAGTAAGCGTTAAAAACCGAAATAACGAGCTTAAATTAATCTTCTAATGAATAAGGAAGTGGCTGCACAGTTAAGCTTGATTGCTCATCATCTGCAATACGTAACGTTGCGCTGGATTCTGTATCGTTAGCAAGTACTGCAGTTAGCAAAACATTGTTACCTTGCTGCACAAACTCAATAATGTTGCCAGCTTTGCGATATCCATCTTCAAGCGCGATTTCAACTTTATCGTTTACAGCAAGTGTTTGGGTAGTGGTGCCTTGTAAAATGTACAATGCACGCTTGTTACCGCCACGGTATTTCATACGCGCAATGGTTTCTTGCCCCATGTAACAACCTTTAGTAAAGCTAATACCGTCTATGGCCTGTAAATTACACATTTGCGGCACATATTGGTTAGCATGGGTTGCTGAAATATTCGGATACCCAGCTCTAATTTCTAAAGCTTGCCAAGCGGTGGCATCAACAAGATTTTGTTGCTGGCTTAAATTGTCAGCTGCTGCGGGGCTTAATACCGCGATATAGCGGTCTTGGTCTTGAAGAATAACACCGCCTTCAACAGGAGTCACTTCACCCGTTAACGTGCCAAATTGTTGTTCCATGAAACTTTTTGCAGACGTCCCCGCTACACCAATGAGTTGCCAATTTGCGGATGCATCTTCAAGCTCAGCTTTACTAAATACCGCGTATTTTTTTAATTGTGGTAAATCTACCGAAATTGTCTCGGTTGGCATGAGTAGGAATAAGCTTTCAGCAATAGAAAATGTGCGGAAACTAGCGATCATTTTGCCTTTTGCATCACAGTGAGCCCCCCAGCGCCATTGCTCAGCAGTTAACGAGCTAATGTCTGTGGTGACCTGACCGTGAATAAAACTACGGCCTTGTTCGCCAGTAACTTCAATGAGGCCTAAATGAGATAGATTAGCCAACATAAGTTCTGGTTGGTTTGCAGTAATGTCCCACTGTGGGGCTGAGGCGGTAATGCTCATAATGAAGTCCTATATTGGCTTAAACATAAAAGGCGCATAAAAAAACGGTTAGAAGTAGGCTTCTAACCGTTTAGATATAAGGGCTAACTAAGATTAAAACAAGTCTAAGTTGTCCTATTTTGATGTATGAGTATTTAAAACAGCACGCGGGTACGAATTGTCCCTTCAATCTGTTTTAGCTCCACTAAAGCTTCTTCCGCTTGTAGTGAATCGACTTCCATTACCACATAGCCAATATCTGCGGTTGTTTGCAGGTATTGTGCGGCAATGTTAATTCCTTTAGCTGAAAATGCTTGGTTGATTTTAATCAACACACCCGGACGGTTATGGTGAATATGCAGTAAACGAGAAGCGCCAGCATGTTGTGCCAGTGATACCTCTGGGAAGTTAACAGCAGAAACCGTTGAGCCATTGTCTGAGTACTTAGCTAGTTTACCGGCTACTTCGATACCAATGTTTTCCTGTGCTTCGGCAGTACTACCACCGATATGAGGCGTCAGTAATACGTTATCAAGGCCGCGTAATGCACTAACAAATTCATCATTGTTTGATTTAGGCTCTACTGGGAAAACGTCTACAGCTGCACCCGCAATGTGTTCAGATTTTACGGCATTAGCAAGCGCATCGATATCAACAACTGTGCCACGTGAAGCATTAATAAAGAAGCTACCTTGACGCATTTTACTGAATTCGGCTTCACCAAACATATCTTTGGTTTGGTCGGTTTCAGGGACATGTAGGCTGACGACATCAGCTATGGCTAACAGCTCATCAAGAGTATGTATTTGCGCCGCATTACCTAACGGTAATTTGTCTTCAATATCATAAAATACCACTCGCATGCCTAAGGTCTCGGCTAAAATACCTAACTGAGTACCAATATGACCATAACCAATAACTCCCAGCGTTTTACCACGAACTTCTACACTGCCGTTGGCACTTTTTAACCAGCCGCCACGGTGACATTGTGCATTACGTTGTGGAATACCACGCATTAGCATAATAATTTCGCCAATAACCAACTCTGCTACACTACGTGTGTTAGAAAATGGGGCGTTAAAAACAGGAATACCGAGTTTTTCCGCTGTGGTTAAATCCACTTGGTTAGTACCAATACAGAAACACCCGATAGCCACCAGTTTTTCTGCATGGTTCAGTACTTCAGCGGTCAGTTGTGTGCGAGAACGTAGGCCGACAAAGTGAGCATCTTTTATGGAAGCAAGTAACTCTTCTTCACCTAATGATGCTTTGTGATATTCAATGTTGGTGTAACCTGCTCTTTCTAGTACATCTACCGCACTTTGGTGGACGCCCTCCAACAGCAGGATTTTAATCTTATCCTTGTCAAGCGAGTGTTTCGCCATGATATGGGTACCCTCTAATGTATGATTGCTGATTTTATGCTTTTAATATCAATATGCTTGTTATTGATATACTTTTAAAATTGAATGATGCTTTAATCTAAACGTTAAAATACATCATTTTTTAAATGATTTTGTGCGACTTCCAACACCTAGTCAAAGTAGCACCTTTTTTGTGTGTTGTGGAGGGCTAGATGGCTAAAGTTAATATTCTATTATTAGAACAATATAGAATAAGAGGGATTTACTTTGAATAATAAGATTATATGGATAACAATTTACTTAGTTGCTATAGCTTGGTCTGTCAGTGCACCTAAAGATATGTTCACTTGGTGGTTAGAGGCTATTCCCGCCTTACTGGCTTTGCCTATTCTGTTTTTCACTCGTAAGCGGTTCCCTTTAACCCCGCTAGCTTATGGGTTAATTCTGTTTCATTGCATCGTATTATTAGTGGGGGCGCGCTTCACCTATGCTGAGGTGCCATGGTTTGATTGGTTAGCTGAAGTTATGGGAAGTGAGCGTAATAATTACGATAAAGTAGGTCACTTTGCGCAAGGGTTTGTTCCGGTTATTTTAGCGCGAGAGGTGATGCTGCGTAATGGTGTGTTACAGGTTGGAGCGTGGTGCCAGTTTTTATCTATATGCTTCGTGTTAGCCTTTTCTGCTTTTTATGAATTAATCGAGTGGTGGGTCGCTGCTGCTACCGGTGAAGATGCTGATGCATTTTTGGGAACACAAGGCTATGTGTGGGATACCCAATCAGATATGTTTTTAGCTCTCATTGGTGGATGTTGTGGCTTACTGTTGCTGACTAAACGGCATAATCGCCAACTGCAAAGAATAATATCTTAGCTATTCATACTTTTGACTGATCAATATGACTAAATAACTAGTCAATATCTACTATTATTGTGCTTTAGTCCGTGTTCGGAAGGGTTTCATTATGTTTCTCAGGTTTTGTATGTAACATAGTGATTAGATATAAAGAGATCTCTATTCAGGATGATGTTCAGATACGAGAGCTTTTGCCTTTTGATGGGTTAAAAAATAAATCTATTTTTGATAATTTGAACCTAATAAACTTTTCAGGGAGAAAAGTAATGAGTTCTGATACGTATGAGCTGGTTTTTTTACACCAGTTATCGGCACCATGTCATTTGGCTATTTTGGCTGATTCTATCGGTTTGAAAACCCGTACGGTTAAACATGTCAATGAGTTAGCATTAGACAAAAAATCAAACAGTTTTTATATGATTGCTCAACAAGGAGCGGCATTAGACTCTAAGGGAATCCCTTTAGTCGTGTCGCGTCTGGTTAATCATGTGCCTGTTGCACTGTACCAAGTAGATAGAGACTCTGTCGATCAAGAATTAGCGCTGTTATTAGGGGTGAGAGGGCTGCTTTACGCTGATCAACGAATGGATTTAATGTTAACTGGCTTACGTAAGATGGTCGCCGACGAACTGTGGTTTGACCGACCATTAATTAGCAAGATGTTCAGACAATTGGTGCAAAAGTTAGCGACTAACCATGATATCCCCGCAGATACTGTTGCTATACTACAAATGCTAACCAATCGCGAAAGAACCATTATTCAATTGGTTTCTAGTGGCGCACGTAATAAAGAAATTGCCCACCGTTTATGTATTAGTGAGCACACTGTTAAAGCACATATCTCGTCAATTTTTCGTAAAACTCAATCAAGGAACCGAGTCGAGTTACTCCGTTGGGCGCAAACTTATCAAAGCCACTTTGAGCTGGTGAGTTAAGCCTTTATTCACAATCAAACCTATTGAGTTTCAAACCTTCCTTTTTAATGCTTTCATATCAATGATTAATATCGATAAGATTGTCGGCTATAACCGACAATCTTATCGTGTTAATTTTTATACCAATTACTATTTACAGCCAGTAAACTGATGTAAAAATATTGATGATAAGTCACAGGATATATTAAATGAGTATTTGGTTTCGAGAAGTCACCCTTGCGGATTGTGAACGTTTAGATGCAGGCATGGGCGGCAAAGGCACGTTAATGCAAACATTGGGGATCAAAATCACTGAAATAGGTGATGACTATATGACAGCGACAATGCCTGCCACGCCTAGCGTGCATAATCCATTAGGGATAGTTCACGGTGGAGCGAACGTAGCATTAGCTGAAACTGTTGCCAGTTATGCGGCAAACTTTGTTGTAGATTTCAAAGAATATTATTGTGTCGGACAAGAAATTAACGCTAATCATTTAAAAGCGTCTCGAAATGGATTATTAACCGCTACAGCTAAACCGGTTCATCTTGGTAAACGCAGCTCGGTATGGGAAATATTAGTGTATAACAGTGCCAAAGAGTTGTGTTGCATTTCTAGAATGACTGCTGCGGTCGTTAAACGGTAATTTTATCAACTATACTTGATTCAACTTTACGATTTAAAGGAATAACAATGGATGTAGCAACAATATGGGAGTGGGTGGGCTATTTAGCTTCAGTGGTTGTGGCAATTTCTTTAATGATGGCTGATATCAAAAAGCTGCGCTGGTGGAATTTAATTGGTGCAGCATTGTTTGTCGCCTATGGATTAGCCATTGATGCCATTCCTGTGGCTTTGGTGAACTTTTTTATTGTCATCATTGATATTTATTATTTAGTAAAATTGTATCGTGAACCTCAAGAACAGCCTGCTGATTCAGAATAAAGATATTTACAATTAGCCTACCGCTAACCAGAGTAGGCTAACCCTCTTCTCCAGCTAACGATGACGTTTGCAACCATCTCGCTTGTTTTTAATCAACATAGCTGACCGCTGTTACGCAAACGTAAATCACCTTGCAACAACTTGATTCAATCTTTACCACCTTTATTAACTTGGATCACTTTTGGGGTTCTTTTGTCATCGTAATATAGCCGCCACAGTGCATCCATAATGTCGCCATAGTGCTGTAATAGTGCCGCGCTAGTGAGTTTTTGCTTGTACTTAACATCCACAAAAATCAATATTAGTTACAGTTTAATCTGTTTATTGAATTACTGTCATCTACTTTAATCGTTATTTTAATTTTTTGGTAGTGGGTATGATGACGTTATCGAAATCAGCGGGAGACACAATCTATGGCGACTGTAGTTGATTTACTAGAACAATGGCTAAAACCAACCCAAAAGGAATCAAGTTATGACCAATAAATCTTACCTAACGAGCCAAAATGGTGCTCCAATTGCTGATGACCAAAACTCACTGTCAGCAGGTAAAAGAGGCCCATTATTATTGCAAGACTGGCAATTAATTGAAAAGTTAGCCCACTTTAACCGTGAGCGTATACCTGAAAGAGTCGTTCATGCCAAAGGGACTGGAGCTTATGGTACTTTCACCCTAACTAAAGACTTAAGTGATTACACGATTGCTGACCACTTTAACGGTGTCGGTAAACAAACCGAAACCTTTATTCGTTTCTCTACTGTAGGTGGTGAAATGGGCAGTGCAGATGCTGAGCGTGATCCTCGTGGCTTTGGTTTACGTTTTTATACTGCCAATGGTAATCATGATGTTGTGGGTAACAATACTCCGACCTTCTTTTTACGTGATGGTATTAAGTTTCCAGATTTTATTCATACCCAAAAGCGTAACCCAAAAACTAATTTAAAAGATCCGCAAGCCATGTGGGACTTTTGGGCAGAAAACCCTGAAGCAATGCATCAGGTGACAATATTAATGTCTGATCGTGGTATTCCAGCAAACTACCGTCAAATGCACGGTTATGGTTCGCATACGTTCTCATTGTGGAATGCTAAGGGTGAGCGTTTTTGGGTGAAGTTCCACTTTAAGTCTCAGCAAGGCATCGTTAATTTAACTAACGAGCAAGCGGATAAACTAAAAGGTATTGACCCTGATTCATCACAGCGTGACTTAGTGTTGGCCATTACAGATAAAAACTTCCCTAAGTGGACGGTGAATGTACAGATTATGCCAGAGGCAGATGCCAACACTTATCACATTAACCCATTCGATTTAACTAAGGTTTGGCCACACAGTGATTATCCATTAATCGAAATTGGTGAGCTAGAACTGAATCGTTTGCCTGAAAACTATTTTGCTGAAGTTGAACAAGCGGCATTATCGCCAAGCAACTTGGTGCCAGGTATAGGCGTTTCCCCTGATAAAATGTTACAAGCACGTTTGTTTGCTTATGCCGATGCGCATCGTTATCGAGTGGGCACAAACTATAATCAGTTACCTGTTAACTGTCCTCATGCGACACAGGCTAACCATCATCAACGTGGTGGAGCTATGGCGGGAACAGCTTGTCCTTATCATGGCAGCCAAACAGGAGGTGATGCGAGTCCAAATTATGGCCCAAATACGACTCCAGAAGCGCTACAAGAGAGCAGCCAGTTCGCTGAACCACCATTACGTTTAGATGGCGAAGCCGACCGCTATAGCCGTTATAACCAAGATGATTATACCCAAGCAGGTAATCTGTACCGTATCTTTGGTGAAGATGAGAAGCAGCGTTTAGTGGCAACAATATGCGGTTCATTAAGCCAAGTGACGCTTGATGTTCAACAAAAAATGGTCGTTCACTTCACTAAAGCCGATGCTGACTACGGTGACCGTATAAGTAAAGCATTAGGACTATAAACGTTCAGGATAACAACACTCAACGGGCTGAATTTCAGCCCTTTTTTATTGGGTAGTTTTTAAGGTTAATGGCTTAATGAAAGCAATTGCAGTTGTAATTGCCCATAATAAGGCTGCTGCCATAATTGCTGATAGTGAGCTTGAATATCGTCCGCAGTGAGTGCTGTGATATCTTGCGACAAATAACTCTTTAGTTGCTCAGACAGTAGCAAGCCTTTAGAAACAACAGTAGAGCATGATGTTACTGACGAGAGATGTTGTTGTATTTCATTCAGACATTTTAGTAGCCATTGCCAACGTAAACCTAACTCATTGGCTAATTGACTCTGTTGGCTTTGGGTTGCATTAGCCAATAACTGGTGTATTTGTAGGAGGTCTAATTCAATATGCTGCCAATATCTAAGTATTTGAGCATAATGACTAGCACAGGGTTGTGCCATTAAGTTGTTCAAATTCATCGCTTGGGAAAGATAACGCTTAATGGGCACTTTTTGACTTAGAAGATAACCTCTAACAGCTTTGCTGTGTAATCCAAGCTTTATAGGGCAATGTTGCGAAATCTTGCAGGCGAGCTCAATTATATCGGCGACTTGTCCACTAACTAATTCTAACTCTAGCTCACAAATCGGCTCATGCTGTTCATGGGCTATCACCTCGCCGTAATCTAACGCGACCTCAATAATACTATTGTTAAAGGTGACTCGCCAAGTTGAGCGTTTGAAATTGGTTTCAAATAAACACACTAGGTTGCGATTGAGCTGGCTGACATCACAGTCGCTTGGCCAAATATTGTGTGGAAATAATAATAAGTTGGGGTGGTTATCTTTTATTGCGACATTGAATTCGGGGCGACTATGAAGTCCTCCAGATACGTTGCCAGCCGTTTTAATCGTTTGCTCAAATTGGTTATTCCACGCCCGCACTCTAAAACCGCAATCTAGTTTAGCAAGGCTCAGTGATGGGGTGTCGTAATAATAATTGGTTAAATATTGCTGAGGTTCAGTGATAGAATTAGGCCAGTCATTGAAAAGCTCTATTAATAGGTGTTTTACTTGAGTTGGAATGAATAACTTGAGTTCAATTTCTTGATGCATTGAATACGTGCTCACTTTGTAATCAAAAGTTCATTTGTGTGTCATAATAAATTCACGCTGTCACATTTTTGTAATAAAAATCCCTTAGGATTGCGTCGGTCAGATAAATTATACTCTGCGGCAAGTGAAAAATATCATAGTAGTGCGAAATTAGAACTACACTGTTTCTTTATGTGGACGCTTGAGGTAACATGCGCCCGCTTTTCCAAGTTGGAATTAATTAAATAGGTAAACGGCGATGCCAGTAAACTCTATTTTAGGTGTATTTGCAAAATCACCTTTAAAGCCTTTAGAACAGCATATCGACAAAGTTCATGAATGTGCTGCCCTGTTAATCCCTTTCTTTGCAGCTTCTGAAGCTGGAAATTGGGATGAAGCGGTAAAAATACGTAAGCAAATTAGCACGCTTGAAAAAGATGCTGATTCCTTAAAACGTGAAATCCGTCTAACTTTACCAGGTGGTTTGTTTATGCCTGTTGAGCGTACTGACTTACTTGAGTTATTAACTCAACAAGACAAAATTGCCAACAAAGCAAAAGACATTTCTGGTCGCATCATTGGACGTCAATTAGTCCTACCTCTTCCTGTGCAAGAAGCATTTAATGCTTACCTCAAGCGTTGCCTTGACGCTGTCGCACTTGCAAAACAAGCAATTAATGAACTAGATGACCTACTTGAAACGGGGTTCCGTGGTCGTGAAGTTGAACTAGTTGCCAAAATGATTAATGAACTCGACATCATTGAAGAAGATTCTGACGATCTTCAAATTCAAGTTCGTCGTCAGCTGTATGCTGTAGAAAATGAATTGAATCCAATTGATGTGATGTTCTTATACAAAATTATTGAATGGGTGGGTGGTTTAGCAGATCTTGCTGAGCGTGTCGGTTCCCGTCTTGAGCTTATGTTAGCTCGTAACTAATCACAAGGTTATCAAGGAAACAACATGGTTGATGTATTAGTCACCAACGGCCCAGCATTAATTGCGATAGCGGCTGCATTTGGATTTTTGATGGCGTGGGGTATTGGTGCCAATGACGTAGCCAATGCAATGGGAACCTCAGTAGGTTCTAATGCCATTACCATCAAACAAGCTATCATCATTGCGATGATTTTTGAATTTGCCGGTGCGTTTTTAGCCGGTGGTGAAGTGACCAGTACCATTCGTAAAGGCATTATTGATGCTAGTTACTTTACTGATGTGCCTGAATATCTAGTGTTCGGTATGATTGGCTCACTGCTTGCTGCAGGTATTTGGCTGGTTGTCGCTTCTGCATTAGGTTGGCCGGTTTCAACAACTCACTCTATTATTGGTGCAATTGTTGGTTTCGCCGCGGTAGGTGTTAGCGCTGATGCTGTGGAGTGGGGCAAAGTTGTAGGTATTGTGGGCTCTTGGGTGGTTACCCCTGCTATTTCAGGCTTTATTGCTTATACCATTTTCCAAAGCGTGCAAAAATTGATTTTTGACACCTCAGACCCACTCGGTAATGCTAAGCGTTATGTACCATTTTACATGGCATTAGCAGGCTTTGTTATGTCACTAGTGACCGTAACAAAAGGCTTAAAACATGTTGGTTTACATTTCTCAACGCTAGAAGCCTACTTACTTGCTGGTGCGATTGCTGTTGCTGTGGGTGTATTTGGTAAAGTGGCCATTGCTCGTTTAAAAATGAGTGAAAAAGCTGACCGTCAGACTCAATTTGGTAATGTTGAAAAAGTGTTTGCCATTCTCATGGTTGTTACCGCCTGTTGTATGGCGTTTGCTCATGGCTCAAACGACGTTGCTAACGCTATTGGTCCATTAGCTGCTGTAGTGTCAGTAGTTGATAGTGGCGGTGTCATTGGCTCTAAAGCCGTATTGGCATGGTGGATTTTACCGTTAGGTGCTGTAGGTATTGTGCTTGGTCTGGCTATTTTTGGTCAGCGAGTAATGAAAACCATTGGTAAAAACATTACTCACTTAACTCCTAGTCGTGGTTTTGCTGCTGAGCTAGCGGCTGCCTCAACGGTAGTTATCGCCTCAGGAACTGGCTTACCTATTTCGACCACTCAAACATTAGTTGGTGCGGTTTTAGGCGTTGGTATGGCACGTGGTATTGCAGCTATCAACATTGGTGTTGTACGTAATATTGTTGTGTCTTGGGTGGTTACACTTCCTGCTGGTGCAGGCCTATCTATTGTGTTCTTCTTCATGATTAAAGGTATTTTTAGTTAATTAATGAGCTGAATCACGATAAAAGAAGGAAGTCATATGACTTCCTTCTTGCATTAATAGCCTTAAATAAATAGCATGACTGCTAATTGAAAGCGTTAGGGAACCGACAGTGTTAAGAGTCATTAAATTTTTCACCTTTTTATCTTTGTGTTTAACTGCTCATGTTCAAGCGGCTAATCATTATATTTCAGATGATGTATTCACTTATATTCATGGGGGGCCAGGTACCCAATATCGTATTCTAGGAAGTGTCGAAGCAGGGCAGCCAGTCACTTTTTCAGGTAAAACTGAAGGGGACTATTCGCAAATTGTGGATCATAAAGGGCGCGAAGGTTGGGTTAAAAATGATTTTTTAACTGACAAACCAAGTTTCCGTGTGAGTTATCCGCAAGTTGAGTCAGAGCTGATTAAAGTAAATGAGCAATTAAATCAGCTTTCTTTGAGTACTGATAATGCGACACAAGACTTAGCGATAGCCAACAAGAAGGTATCAGAGTTGCAGCAGGCATTAGCGCTGGCTGAAAAAGAACGTGACACCGCACAGTTTGAGTTAAAGTCTGCTATTGATAATAAGTTATTTCGTATGTGGCAACAGGGCGGGATGATTGCTGGTATTGGTGCATTAATTGGTATTATTTTAGTTTACCTGCCAAGACCGCAACGTCGTAATAAGAGCCGTTGGATGTCGTAATTAATCGTTTAATTGCAGCGTCAGTTAGATTTTTTACAAATTTTTCAAACAAAAAGGCCGGCACATTTGTGTTGGCCTTTTTGTTTGCCGCCCCGCTAAGTTACTGGCATATAAGCCATAAAATATAACCGCCATTGAGTTGTTATTTAAACGTTAACAGCGGCAGTTATTTTTTGAAGAAAAAAATGTGTTCTTAAGTGGTTTTTAGGTCATTTGACAGTGTTCTTGATCACATTTTGCGAGTATACTCCGCCTGAATCGTACATTGTATACAAAATAAAATAATTCAATGTGCAGACTATAAATTGGTTTTTAAAACCCTCCTTCAATTGACCATGATGGAAGCCAAAATAATGTTCAAAGCGAGTGAAGTACTGGGCGGTCGCTATGACAACGCCACTCTAGACGAGCTTTTTCAGGCCGTTACAGATAATTACGTTGTTGATGAAAATCAATATTTATCGGAGCTAATTACCCTTGTGCCTTCTTCTGATGAAGAAATTCAGCTGGTAACAAAGCGTGCTCATGAATTGGTAAATAAAGTTCGTCAGTTTGAGAAAAAAGGCTTAATGGTGGGGATTGATGCATTTTTGCAGCAATATAGCCTAGAAACTCAAGAGGGCATTATTTTAATGTGCTTAGCTGAGGCATTATTACGTATTCCTGATTCAGAAACGGCTGATGCGTTAATTGAAGATAAGCTTTCGGGTGCCAAATGGGATGAGCACATTAGCCGAAGTGACTCAGTACTGGTTAATGCCTCGACTTGGGGGTTGATGTTAACGGGTAAAATTATCAAATTAGACCGTAAAATAGATGGCACTCCTAGCAATTTATTAAATCGCTTAGTGAACCGTTTGGGTGAGCCAGTTATTCGCCAAGCTATGCTTGCCGCCATGAAAATAATGGGTAAACAATTCGTCTTAGGGCGTACCATTAAAGAAGCGTTGCAAAATAGTCAAGACAAGCGTGAAAAAGGCTATACCCACAGCTACGATATGTTGGGTGAAGCTGCACTTACCGCTAAAGATGCGCAAAAGTACTTTAATGATTACAGCAAGGCTATTGGTGATTTAGGCGCTCAACCTTACGATGATTCATTGTCTCCAAGGCCGACTATTTCAATTAAGTTGTCTGCACTACATCCTCGTTATGAAGTCGCTAATGAAGATCGTGTTTTAACTGAATTATACGACACGGTAATTAAACTGATTCAACAAGCGCGAAGTGTTGATATTGGTATTTCAATTGATGCTGAAGAAGCTGACCGTCTTGAATTGTCATTGAAGTTATTCAAGAAACTATATCAATCAGATGCAGCTAAAGGCTGGGGCTTATTAGGGATTGTTGTTCAAGCCTACTCTAAGCGTTGCTTACCGGTATTGTGCTGGATAAATCGTTTAGCGAAAGAGCAAGGCGATGAAGTTCCATTGCGTTTGGTAAAAGGGGCTTATTGGGACAGCGAACTGAAATGGGCTCAACAAGCTGGTGATGCGGGCTACCCACTTTACACTCGTAAGGCGGGTACGGATGTGTCTTATTTGGCTTGCGCGCGCTATTTATTGTCTGAGGCAACTCGCGGTAATATTTATCCTCAATTCGCCACTCATAATGCGCAAACTGTTGCCAGTATTACCGCGATGGCGGGGGATAGAAATTACGAGTTTCAGCGTTTGCATGGTATGGGACAAGAGCTCTACGACACCATGTTGGCAGAAAGCGGCGTTAAAACGGTACGCATTTATGCCCCCGTTGGCGCGCATAAAGACTTACTGCCTTATTTAGTTCGCCGTTTGTTAGAAAATGGGGCTAATACTTCATTTGTTCACAAACTTGTTGACCCTAAAACGCCTATCGATTCATTAGTGGTTCATCCTTTGGTGACCCTACAAAAATATACCACCTTTGCTAATAATAAAATTGTTCAACCCATTGATATCTTTGGGGATGAAAGAAAAAATTCTAAAGGACTAAACATGAACATTATTTCTGAGTCGGAACCATTTTTTGCTGCGTTAGATAAATTTGCTCAAACCCAATGGCAAGCTGGTCCATTGGTAAATGGTGAGACGTTAGCAGGCGAAATAAAAGAAGTTGTGAGTCCGTTCGATACCACTAAATATGTCGGTAAAGTGGCATTTGCCGATAAAAATGCCATTGAAACCGCCATCGCTTCAGCCGATAACGCATTTGTAACGTGGAGCAGAACCCCGGTTGAAGTTCGTGCTAGTGCATTACAAAAGTTAGCTGACTTATTAGAAGAAAACCGTGAAGAGCTAATTGCATTATGTACTCGTGAAGCAGGTAAAAGCATTCAAGACGGTATAGATGAGGTTCGTGAAGCGGTTGATTTTTGTCGTTATTATGCTGTTCAAGCTAAAAAAATGATGGCCAAACCTGAATTGCTTCCAGGCCCTACGGGTGAGCTAAATGAGTTGTTTTTACAAGGCCGAGGCATTTTTGTTTGTATCAGCCCATGGAACTTCCCGCTGGCGATTTTCTTAGGGCAAGTATCAGCGGCATTGGCTGCGGGTAATACCGTGATTGCCAAACCGGCTGAGCAAACCTGTTTAGTGGGTTATCGTGCCGTGCAATTAGCACATGAAGCGGGTATTCCAAAAGACGTATTACAGTTTTTACCCGGTACGGGCGCTACTGTTGGCGCAGCATTAACCTCTGACGAGCGTATTGGTGGAGTATGTTTTACTGGCTCAACAGGCACTGCTAAATTAATTAACCGCACTTTGGCTAATCGTGAAGGGGCGATTATTCCTTTAATCGCGGAAACTGGCGGACAAAATGCGATGGTGGTTGACTCAACCTCACAACCAGAGCAAGTGGTTAATGACATTGTATCGTCTTCATTTACTAGCGCGGGTCAACGTTGTTCAGCGCTGCGTGTGTTGTTCTTGCAAGAAGATATTGCAGAGCGTGTTATTGACGTGATGAAAGGGGCGATGGAGCAATTAACCATAGGTGACCCAAGTTATATCAAAACCGATGTTGGCCCAGTAATTGATGCTACAGCGAAAGCTAACTTAAATGCCCATATTGATCATATTAAGCAAGTCGGCAAACTCATTAATCAGCTTGAGTTACCACAAGGCACTGAAAATGGTCATTTTGTTGCGCCTACCGCAGTCGAGATTGACTCTATTCGAGTATTAGAGAAAGAGCATTTTGGTCCTATTTTACATGTGATTCGTTATAAAGCCGCTGACTTAGCGAAAGTGATTAATGAAATTAACAGTACAGGCTTTGGTTTAACCTTAGGTATTCATAGCCGAAACGAAGGCCACGCACTTAATCTTGCGGATAAAGTAGATGTGGGTAATGTTTACATTAACCGTAATCAAATTGGTGCCGTTGTTGGCGTGCAACCTTTTGGTGGTCAAGGCTTATCAGGTACCGGCCCTAAAGCAGGTGGTCCACACTATTTAACCCGTTTTGTGACTGAAAAAACTCGCACCAATAACATTACTGCCATTGGGGGTAATGCGACATTATTGTCATTAGGTGATGCTGACGAGTAACACTGTGTCATTAAGCCTTGAATAAATACCATTAAACGAATGCCGTTCATTATTAATGAACGGCATTTTTTATGCGTTGTATTTGCAAAATAGTTTCGGTCAATCACTTTATATTTCAAGCTGAAGTTAGCTCAGTAATGCCATAATCCAAAGCACCAACAACACAGCACTGCAAGCTTGCCAAAATTGCACTGGGTTTTTTTCAATCATAGGCAATGAACGTTGTGATTGGAATTTGGGGTTAGGGGTGATGAGATCCGCTAAAAACTCAGACACCTCAGTATAACGTTGCTGTGGGTTCACTTTAACGGCTTTAGCTATCGTCCCTTCAACCCAATGTGGGATATCACTGCGAATGGAGTTAGCAGGAACATAATGTAGTGCCTGTTGCGACTTATGAGTGGTACAACGAGCCACATGGGTACCATAAGGTAATTTTCCTGTCAGCATTTGGTAAGCCAGTACCCCTAAAGAGAAAATATCAGCTTGCTGAGTGCCTATTTCCCCTAAAAAATATTCTGGGGCGCTAAATTGAGCGGTACCTTTAATGTGGTCATCCATGGGTAAAATTTCACTGACCCCTGCGACTCTTACCGCGCCAAAATCGATAATTTTCACCAAACCATCAGGGGTGATAATAATATTGTTGGGTCGAATATCACGATGTATAATTTCTTGACGATGTAATGCCTGTAAGCCTTTGCCCACTTGCACCAAAATTGTTCGTACAGAGTCTAAATCAGGATCTGGGTGGTCTAGCATCCACTGGGCTAAATTGGTACCACTAACATATTCAGATATCGAGTAAACACAAGATTTAGAGCGAGGTTGCGGTAAGGTTTTTAAGAGATTGGGGTGCGATAGTCTTTGCATGACCCACTCTTCCATTAATAAGCTTTCAAGCGTGTCCTGACAATGCTTTAGCTCCATTGAAGGGGCTTTAAATACTACCTTCTGTTGGGTTTGTAGATCTTGGGCTAAAAACACATGGCTACGGCCGCCAATAAATAGTTCTCTAATTAATAAGTAATCATCAATGGTTTGGTTAGCAGTCAATGTGGGGGTGGATTTAAGCGTTTGTGCTTGCTCTTGCCATTCACTTAATGCCTTTGAGGGTAATTGTTCAACGGCGACAATCATGACAGATAAATTATCGTCACTGCCATTCTCAAGTGCCGTGTGGACGATTACTTTTGCACAGTGGTCTAAGTCTGTTTGGTGAGTGTCGATGATCTCACCAAGTTGATTAGGGCTCACAAATTCGTACACACCGTCAGTGGCTAAAATATAATGCTCACCTTTAGCAAGGGGGTAATGGGCGTAATCGATGTCTAAAATGGCCTCAAGCCCTAGTGCTCTTGAAAGGTAACTGGTTTTCTCATCAATATAACGACGATGATCTTGAGTCAGTTGTTCAAGCGAGTGGTTGACATAACGGTAAATTCGACTATCGCCACAATGTAAAGTGTGCAGCGTATTAGATTTGAAAACCATTGCACTGAATGTCGCCACATAACCTTTATTTAAATCAAATCGGAATTCACTGTTTTTTGATTGTGCATGCAACCAATAATTGGTGGCTTTAAGTACTTTTAATGCGGCATTTTTAGTCGACCAAGCGCAAGGGGTTGAATAATAGTCATGGGTAAAACTGTCAACTGCGGTTCGGCTGGCTATTTGGCTCACATTGCTACTGCTTATGCCATCAGACAAAGCAAATACCGCCCCTTTGCTATTTAACAAACCCGCTTTAGGAATCTGGTATTGCAATGCGTCTTGATTAAGCGCTTTAGTTCCCGCAATGGAATATTGGCCGACCGACAACGCCAAGGTTTGTTTCATCTTATTACTCAAGTAAAGTGAATGGGATTTAGCGACAGATGCAACAAAGCCCTGACCATCTGTGCAGGGCTTTTTAATGTATTAAAACTTATGACAATGCGCTTGAATTGGTTGCCGTTGTCGGTACTGCTGTTGCTTTACGTTCAGGACTCGTTTTCACATGAGTCAGATATAATGGAAGACCCACTAATAATAATCCGCCGACTAAGTTACCTAATGCTGTAGGAATTTCATTCCAAATAAAGTAATCAACAACGGTAAACTCTCCCCCCATAATCATTGAGAATGGAAATAGGAACATGTTGACAATCGAGTGCTCAAAACCCATAAAAAAGAACAACATAACCGGCATCCACATTGCAGCCATTTTGCCGCTGACAGAGGTTGAGATCATTGCACCAACAACCCCCATAGACACCATCCAGTTACATAACATGCCGCGAATAAAGATAGTAAACCAGCCAGCAACACCATGTTCTTGGTAGCCTAAGGTACGTGATTCACCAATGGTACTCACTTTAGCTGCTAAGGTGCCACCGTCGGTGTTATAACCATAGGTTAGAATAAATGACGCAAAAAATGCCACTGTGAGCGCACCAGCAAAGTTACCGGTAAACACTAGCCCCCAATTTCGAAAACATTGGTCCCAAGTACATCCCGGACGCTTATTTAATACTGCTAAAGGGACTAGGGTAAATACACCGGTTAATAGGTCAAACTTCATGAGGTATAACATAATGAAGCCGACAGGAAATAATAACGCACCAATTAAAGGTGAGCCTGTTTTGACGATGACGGTAATGGCAAAAAAGGCGGCTAAGCCTAAAATGGCTCCCGCCATAAAGGCTCTTACTAACGTATCTTTGGTAGACATGAATATTTTTTGCTCACCCGCATCTACCATTTTGGTGACAAACTCCTTGGGTTCTATATATGACATAGCGCTGCATCCTATCGTTATTTAGTTACACGTGCATAAGCTATAACTGTGCCATAAAATTTAATGCGATTTATTTCAATGGCTTATTCTAATCTGGTGTCGTAATTAAGCTAAAGTTGTGCACCTTGCACTAACCGTCTGCACTTTCATAGAGCAAAAATCACTCAGGTGGCGGTGTGATATTTTTAGTAACTAGCTGGATTGTTATCTATTTGATGGTGTTTATGTTGCGCTATTGGGGTGTCAGTTTTTGTAATTTGTAAAAACAGACCTAGAAGCAAAGAAGTCTAGACGTCTAGATTGCAATTATTAAAAAGTTCTCTTATTCTTGGCTCAATTATTCAAGAGTGTATAGGATGTATGTGTCATATTCGTTATTGCGAATATAGTTAACCTAAACCCATTTAAGGTTAGTTAGCCACTCATCAAGCTAAACCGATAACAAGAGAGATAACTTTGACTATATCAGCCACAAGTAATAATTCCCCTAAGCCTTCGTTTATAGCGTTAGTGCCACTATTTATTTTTCTGGCATTATTTATTGGTGCAGGATTGTACTTCCAAAGCCAAGGTGTTGATTATGCGTTTTATCAACTCCCTAGTGTGATTGCTATTTTACCGGCGATTATTTTGGCGTTATTACTGTCAAAGCAAAAATTAAACAATGCCATTGAAACCTTTATTGGTGGTATCGGCCATAGCAACATTATTGCAATGTGTTTAATTTACTTATTAGCGGGCGCATTTGCCTCGGTGGCGAAGGCAACGGGTGGCGTTGATGCAACCGTCGCGCTAGGCTTGTCACTTATCCCTTCTGACTTATTACTACCAGGATTTTTTGTGATAGCAGCCTTCATTGCTACTGCAATGGGGACCTCTATGGGCACGATTGCTGCCGTGGCACCAGTTGCATTGGGTGTGGCTGACCAAGCGCAAATTGACTACGCCTTAATGGCAGGTGCAGTAATGTCAGGGGCGTTATTTGGTGATAATTTGTCGATTATTTCAGATACGACTATTGCCGCAACACGTACCCAAGGCTGTGAAATGAAAGATAAGTTCCGTGAAAACTTAGTCTTTGCTATTCCTGCTTCAATTATTACCTTAGTGGCATTTTCTTTTGCAGGGCAAGGTCAGGCAGATATTGACCCGCAGCAAATTGAGTTTGTAAAAGTGCTCCCTTATTTAACCATTTTGTTTTTGGCTGTAGCTGGGTTAAATGTGTTTGTTGTATTAACGCTGGGTATTGTTTTAGCGGGCGTAACAGGAATATTTGCTGCTGATTACAATGTGATTCAGTTTGGTAATGACATTTATACTGGCTTCACTAACATGCAAGAAATCTTCATTTTATCTATGTTAGTCGGTGGCTTAGCTGCATTAATGCAGCAACAAGGTGGCTTAAGCTTTGTGAATAATAAAGTTGAAGGGTTAATTAGCCGTTTTTCAAAGTCGAATGGCGATGCTTCACCAAGAGCGGCTGAGTTAGGTATGGCTGGCATTGTTGCAGCAACCAATACCTGTGTAGCCAATAATACGGTTTCTATTGTTGTAACCGGTGATATAGCCAAAGATCTGGCACAAAAACATGGTGTTAATGCTAAACGCGCAGCAAGCATCATGGATATTTTTGCTTGTATTATTCAAGGTTTAATTCCGCATGGCGCACAGGCATTATTAATCGCTTCGGTATTTACCATTAGCCCATTAACGGCAGTATCTAATGCATGGTATTGCATGATCTTAGCGGTGGTTGCCGTGGCTATTGTGATTTTTAGAAAACGTCACTAATCATCACTTTCTTCTTGTAAGCGATTTAAAAGCCCCAAATTAACGTTTTTTGGGGCTTTTACTTTTGATAAATATCACGGTAAGCTCTGGCTATGATTTTTAAACCAGCTTAATTTGTGTCCTTACCTCATCGAAACTACGACTTATATTTAGTGATTGTTTTCATGTCTTTGGCGGCGGCTATTATTGCAGCCACAGGCGTGGTCATTGCCTTAATTGCTGAAATTCAATACATGCCAGTGAGTGTGCTTACGCTGCGCCCAGATAAGTTGGGTGATTATATGAATTCACCTTTGGCCATTGTGTTTAATCTGTCTTTATTGGCTGCTGGGGCATGTTTCTTTCTAGCCACTCTTGCCATTTATTTTACCTTTCCAGATCCGCTTAGCCGAGCCATAGCTGTAGTGGGTGGCATTGTAGGTATGAGTATTGCGCTAATGGGGATATTCCCAATCAATATGCTAGAGTGGCACCGTCAAGTGTCTACGATTTATTTATTAAGTTCATTATTGCTACATGCTCTGTGTTTTGCCGATTACTTTAAGCCGAAAAGTACCATGACAAAGCGGGTGTTGAGCTTATCTATATTAAGCATTTTTATGTCAGTGGCGTTGATCAGCATGCTTGACTGGAATGTATTAGATTTTGTCGCGTGTGATGACCCTGATGAGCATTTTTGTTTAGTGGCAGTGTGTATGTGGATGCTCACACAAACTAATATTTTATGGTGTGTGTGCTTAGGACTCGGTATGCGTAAATATATTATTGCTCAGCAGTCTTTTCGCCAGCATGCTTTAGTCTGATAATGTCTAGCAACTCATTGTCTCGATATCGTCTGGCTCAATATTTAGCTATGTGTGGTGTCGCTTCGAGACGACAAGCTTCAAGGTTAATTCAATCTGGTCGAGTGACCTATAACCAACGTAATGCCACTCACATTGATATGGTCGATACGCAACAACCCCTGCCCGATGTAATGGTTGATGGCGTCAAAATTTGCCTACCAGAGGCCAAAGTATATTGGCTTTACCATAAACCGGTAGGTGTAGACTGCAATTTGGTGGCTGACAACCCACAAAGCTTGATTCATTTATTACCAGCCAATGAACGGGTTTTTCCGGTGGGGCGGTTGGATAAAGATTCTCGCGGCCTATTAATATTAACCAATGACGGTCACTTAACGCAGCAATTAATGCACCCAGATTATCAGCATAGTAAAACCTATCATGTGACAGTTAATCAGCCCATTGATGAGCAATTTTTGACATCAATGGCACAAGGCATAAGTTATGAAAAAGGGCAAAAGGCGGTAAAGACACAGCCATGTGCTGTTTGCCAACTAGATGCTAATCAATTTAAAATTGTATTAACTCAAGGGCTTAATAGACAAATTAGACGCATGTGCCAAGCGTTGGGCTATAAGGTGATTGATTTACAGCGTGTGGCAATAGGTGGGTTAAGTTTAGCGGATTTACCCGAGTCTCAATGGCGACACTTATCACCAACAGAAGTGGCTTTATTAACTGAAGTTAGCTGACTGAAATGACGCGAAATAGTAAACAGAATCAAAGGAGTAAACTATTATGGTTTACTCCTTTATTTATATCAGTTATTTCACAATTTCCATTTCAGCTAATAAATTATCAGCATGATCTAAATGTTCCATCACCCATAACATATAGCGACTATCAACTTGAATAGAGCGATTGGTTTGTGGGTCGTAACCCCAATCACCAATGATGCTCTCATAAACACCATCAAATAATAATCCCACTAATTCAGCACGACCGTTTAGGGTAGGCGAACCTGAGTTACCGCCAGTGGTATCTAGAGTTGATAAGAAGTTAACCGGTACAGAGTCAATTGACTTCATGTAGTAGTCACCGTATTGCTTTTGTTTTATCAGCTCAAGTTGTTTAGCTGGGGCATCAAAAGGATCTTCACCGGTGTCTTTCGCTAAAATGCCTTCTAAGCGTGTAAAGGGGACTGCAACTAAACCATCTTGTGGGGCATAGCCTTTTACGTTACCAATGGTGACACGTAAGCTTGAGTTGGCATCTGCATAAACAGGCTTACCAAGTTGATGATTATAAGCAATGATCGCGTCCATATATTGTGGGCGTACTTTCATTAAATCACCAGCCAGTTGTTTCGCTTGGGTTTCACGCGCCATGGTCTCATCATAAGTGCTTACAGCAAACTTAATGAAAGGATCGTTCGACTTTTTAAATTCAGCAACAGACTTGTCCATCCATGCTAAACGGGTTGCTTTATCAGCCAACTCGGTTTTAGCGTACATTTTATCTAGTACTTTTTGAATGGTCGCATCATCTGATTTTTTGTGAATACCAAAGGCTTTATCAAAGTCTTTTAAGCGCTGGTCAGCGGGTAATGCTACATAACGTTTAAGTAAATCAAATAAAATTGCTTTATCAACACTGGCAGCATAGCGTCTATCAATGCGTTCCATACTTGAAGTGAAACGAGTCATATCGCGTTGCTGAAAACCGGGTTCACGTTCCATGTCTGGCAGCGCCTTCTCATGCGCTAGGCGATATAAACGACTCGCCGTTGTCATCATGGTGGTGTAACCCATGTAGCCCAATATCATGTCGCGCTCTTGGTGTGCTTGACTTTGTTCAATAAGCTTATTTAACTGAGTTAATGTTTCACCATATTTCTCAACGCGTTTATCATCCTCATTGATCCATTTCGCTAAGTTTTGCTCAGTTGCTTTTCGATCATCAAGCATGGTTGATTTGCCATAAAACTCGATCATTGAGGTAAAGTTTTTAGCATAATTAGCTAAGCCTGCAAGGGCGCTTTCGTACTTAATACGCTCGTCACTACCCTCGGGAGCCGTGTCTTTAATAATTTCAATCAAGCGCTCACGAAGCACTTTTCCTTCTGGGTAAGCCCATTCAAATTGGTTTTCAACTTCATCAGCCGTGCGGTAACGGTTAGTACGTCCCGGATAACCCGCAACCATCACAAAGTCACCTTCGCTAACGCCTTTAGCAGACACCTTTAAGAAGCTTTTAGGCTCATAAGGAATGTTATCTTCACTAAAGTCTGCCGGTTTACCATCTTTGCCGACATAGGCACGATAAAATGAGTAATCACCCGTGTGACGAGGCCACATCCAGTTATCAATATCGCCACCATATTTCCCCACACTGCCTGCTGGGTTATAGGCTAAGCGAACATCACGAATTTCCATTTGCTTGACTAGATAATACTCCAGTCCACCATGAAAGCTGTATACCTGACAACGATAACCGTCCTCGGCTTCACATTCTGCCACTAAGGCTTTTTCTTGCTGTTCAATACCTTTGTAAAATTCATTACCGACTTTAGCCATTTGGCCTGATTTTATTTGGTCAGTAACATTGGTTACTGCTTCAGTCACATAGATGCGTGAACCAGGGGTTGCAGGCAGTTCATCTGCATAGGTCTTGGCTAAAAAACCCTCTTTAAGTAAATTTTTCTCTGGGGTCGAATTGTATTGAATCGAGCCGTAAGCACAGTGATGGTTGGTAACAACTAAGCCTTTAGGAGAGACAAATGAGGCTGTACATCCACCTAAACTAATCACGGCATTCATTGGAAATTCGGTAAGCTTAGAAATTGATTTAGCATCAATTTCCAGTCCTTTTTGTTTCAACATATCAGCCATGGCTGGAAGTTGATGAGGTTGCCACATACCTTCATCGGCTTGTGCGGTAAAACTGGCTGCTATCGCAGCAGTGAGAAGCCATTTTTTCATTGAGTTAAATCCATTTTAAGTCACAAGCTTAGTGGGGTAGCTCTAAATGATTGGAGCTGATGATAAGTTTGTGATGATACTAATTATTTTAATAGTGTTGTTTTCGGTAAAAATATGGCAAAAAAAAGCCAGACCGAAGCCTGACTTTAACAAAACTGACAAAATGTTAATAGTGATAGACAAAACCTGTTACAAACTCGACTCTGTCTTATGTGCTGTAGTTAACCTAGCGCCACCATTAATTGAGCTATAACAATCAGTAAGCCGATAACGGCTGCTGCTACAAGTGCAGGAGTTCCGCCCATTACCTGATAACCGCCTAAGTTTTGCTGACGCTGTTTAAAGGCCATTGCAATCGGTAAAAATATAATCATTACCACTAACGGTATTGCCGCAAAACCTAATACTTGGAAAAAGCCGTCAGGGTAAAATAATGCACATAATAAAGGTGGAATAAAGGTAATTAACCATGTTTGTGCACGTCCCGCTTTAGTCGTTTTAGCGCGAGTTAACTCAGCTACATAATCAAATAGGCTCATGGTGACACCTAAAAATGAGGTGATTAACGCAAGGTTGGCAAATAAATCAATAAACTGACTGACCACTTCAGACTCAGCAAGCCCTTGAAGTGCAACGACTAACTTAGGTAATGAACCCTCGAATGAATGCACTGTGTCGCCACCCAATGTTCCTAAGGTCACCAGTAACCACAGAATATAGCAAACCAATGGTATGGTTGAGCCAATAAGTAACACTTTACGAAGCGATAGCGCATCACCATCTAAATAACGCACAATGGTTGCAATACAGACATGGAAACCAAACGAAGTAAATACAACTGGAATAGCGGCTAACCATAAGCTGTTTAGTTCGCTACCCGTTGCCACTTCATTGGCTGTATCATTTAGCACATTTGCAAGGTTTACCTCGGGCAGTAAAAACGCCACAACTAATGTCAGTAATACCACCATGGCAGTAAAAAGAATTCGTGAAACTTTATCAATCCAACCCACACCAATTGCGATAAAGCCACCAAAGAATAAGGTGAATATAAGTACGGCAGCTTGATTATTCAGTTCAAGTCCTAATGGTGCTAAGCGGGTTTCAAGTAAAGATGAGCCACCCATGAGATAAACCATTGTTAAGGCAAATAGCAAACTTAAAAATGAACCACCTTGAATGATTTGCCCTACTTTACCTAGTGTTTTACCGGTAATGGCATGAACATTATCACCTACACCTGTTCGTAAATTGATTTCTAACATCAGTAATGATGTATACGCTGAAATTCCCCAAATAACGACTAATAGCAAAATTGCTGGAATAATACCTAATGCTGCAGTGGCCAATGGCAGTGCTAACATACCTCCGCCAATTGCAGTGCCGGCTACGATTGAAATTGAGCCAAGTGTTTTTAAGTTCACGAATTGAGTTCCATAACATTATTGTTTTAATTGTTAACGACAGTAGCAGATGGCAAATAGTTCAAGCAAGAAACTTAGTCCTTTAAAGGCCTTTGGCACTGTTTGTAAACAATTACATAACATGCTGCTAATGGGAAATAAACGCGGTCGCTGCAATGGTGTATCATTACAGCGTTGTGCTGAAGGTTGATTGAATAATGACGCAATTATTACTACTTTAATATGAGGTTGCTGATGATTGTTTAATGATTATTTTTAGGGTATATTGCGCGCCTGAATTAGGGGAGTAGCTAGCCAAGTATGCACTATACTTAGGCGTTTATATCAACATAATTGGCTACATTGCCATGGTATAAACAACATCGTTTACACGTTGTTAAGCAAGACCTAGCACAATAACAGTCTCGTTGAGGGTAGGCTGGTATTTTGCTTGGTTATTTACCCTCTATAATACACAGGACTTTTCTTTTGGAAGCTTTTCTTGCCTCAACTGTCACCGTTGCTATTGCTGAAATCGGCGATAAAACCCAACTGCTCGCATTACTTCTTGCTGCTAGATTTAAAAATAAAACTGCCATTATAGTTGGTATTACTTTATCAACATTAGTGAATCATTTTGCTGCTGCATGGATAGGGCAATTTACCGTTGGGCTAATTGATCCTCAATGGACTACTTACATAGTGGCAATATCCTTTTTTGCTATCGCTTTATGGGTGTTGGTTCCTGATAAAATGGATGATGACGATAATCGTTTTTATAAACTTGGCGCATTTATGGCCACGTTCATTTTATTTTTTATTGCGGAAATGGGCGATAAGACTCAAGTGGCTACCGTTGTACTCGCGGCAAAATATGATGCCTTGATGTTAGTCGTGCTCGGGACGACATTAGGGATGTTAATTGCTAATGTGCCCGTGGTTATATTAGGGCACTTAGGAGCAGAAAAATTACCGATGAAACTCATTCACCGTAGTTGTGCGGTGATGTTTGCCGCCTTGGGTGTGGCGACATTGTGGTATTAATTGATGTGTTGAATAAGTAGCATAACAATAATTAGCCCTAATGATTAATTAGGGCTAATTTGCTGATAAACACAGATTACAGGCTTTTGTCCGTATTCTTCCAACCGTGCTTCGTCTTGATGAGTCCATAAGCTGGTATTTTGTGCGACATACTTAGCGCCCGAAGCCGTTTTTGTGAGTAGCCCTAGCTGGGGTGTTGTTGGAGGAATGTTTTGGCCTGCATAGTGAAATACTGCAGCGGGCAGAGCGGTATTATTATAAAAATAGACTATTAAGTTGAATGGCTTATCTGCTTGGCATTGATAGTTAACTTCTTTTGGCACTTCTACCGCGCCAGCGGCAATTTGTAATTCAGTAATACGCGTTTGGTAATTGTCTTTGGTGCACTGTAATTTATCGTCCGCTTTCCAACAGTCATTACGGCCTTTAATCCAGCCCCGTTGTTCGGCTTTTATTAATTTCAATTCATTAGCATCAACTTGTGAAATCAGCTTTTGATATAACGGTGCAAGTTGATTATCGAGTTGTGCCAGTTCATCTGTTTGGCAAATAAGAGTTTCAATTTCCCCTTGCGCTTTTTGGCAATCAAAAGAGGGAGATTGAGCATGTAGATTGGTACTAAGAAGCGTAACTAAAATGCACGCTATCTTGGTGCTGTTAACCTGCATGTTCTGCCCTCAAAATTTTATGTTTAGATAACAAATCGTGAAGTGAAACTTATGCTTTTGTGTTGATGTTATGCCCTACATTACCGACTGGCGCAGCGGGAGGTAAAGCGGCTTCAATGAGTTGTAAAGCCATTTCTCCTTCAATTTTTTGTTGATTCTTGGCCATAACAGCAACCTTCAAGCTGTTACCTGAATCAATATTAATTGGCATGTTGCCACTTGAGTTAACTGAAATTGTCATAATTATTTCTCTTAAAAAGTGTTATTAGATATATCGGCCGTGATGCAAATATAATAAGCATCATTTTGTATCAGGGGTTATAGGTTGTGCGCAATTAAAATATGATATTATATGGGTAATTATAGAGGAGATTAATCATGTTGCCAGAAGACCCACTCGCCTTAGAAAATCAGGTTTGCTTTTCTTTATATAGTGCCACTAATGCAATGATCAGAGCTTATCGTCCTTTATTAGACAGTTTATCAATTACTTATCCTCAATATTTGGTGATGATGGTACTGTGGAAAGAGTCGGGTATTAGTGTTAAAACATTGGGAAAAAAGCTGCATTTAGACTCTGGTACATTAACTCCTTTGCTGAAAAGACTTGAATCTAAAGGTCTGGTAATTCGCGATAGAAGTGAACTGGATGAGCGTGTCCGGGTGCTACACCTGACGAAAGAAGGTCAGGCATTGCGTCAACAAGCGCAAGATATCCCTGAGATCATGCGTTGTAAAGTTGGTGGGGATTTAGCTCAGCTTCAGCAGCTAAAGCAATTATGTGATAACGCATTAAAGATGATGAATACTGGAAAGGCCGATAGTTGTGAAGTGTGATTTTTTTGAAAAAGGGGATTGCTTATCTTGTGCTGATATTCAATTGGATATGGCTGAGCAACTGGCACGTAAACAAGCAAAGTTACAGCAGTATTTTACAGGGTTGTCAGTAAGTGATTGGCTTGAACCCATTGAAAGTCAAGCAGGTGGGTTTCGTAATAAAGCCAAAATGGTGGTGTTGGGTGCGGCTCATCAACCCATTTTGGGTATCGTAAACCCTCAAGGTAATCCCATTAGTTTATGCAATTGCCCTTTGTATCCAAAAGATATGCAGTTATTGCTAAATCGGTTGCAGCTGTTTGTTCAGCAAGCGGGGATTCCGCCTTATCGAGTTGATAAAAGTAAAGGTGAGCTTAAGTTTATTTTATTGACCCGCAGCTTTGTTTCGGGCGAGTTTATGCTGCGATTTGTACTAAGAAGTGAACAAGCTATCGAGCGTATTAAACGTGAGCTGCCTAAGTTACAGGCTGAATTTCCGAAAATTAGTTTAGTGTCGGTAAATATCCAGCCCGTACACATGGCCATTTTAGAAGGCGAACAAGAAATCTTTTTAACCGAGCAAACTCGGCTGGCAGATCAATTTAATGATGTGCCTTTGTATATTCGCCCGAAAAGCTTTTTTCAAACCAACCCTGAAGTTGCGCAGCAGCTTTATCAAACTGCCCGTGAATGGGTGGCAGAATTTAATCCAAGCCACATCTGGGACTTATTCTGTGGTGTAGGCGGGTTTGGGCTACATTGTGCCAGCCAATCTATTCGGTTAACCGGTATTGAAATTGAGCCTGAGGCCATTGCCTGTGCCAAAATGTCGGCAGCCCAGATGGGGCTGAGTGATATTCACTTTCGAGCCATCGATTCAACCGACTTTGCCAACGGTATTGCACCAGAAGACAAGCCAGACTTAATCATTGTGAACCCGCCTCGTCGTGGCATTGGTGAAAGCTTGTGTCATGCGTTAAGCCAGTTTGCACCTAAAGCGATTGTGTATTCCAGTTGTAACCCTAAAACCTTGGTTAAAGATTTAGCGATGATTAGCGGTTACCAAATTACCAAAGTTCAGCTTTTTGATATGTTCCCCCATACTGATCACTATGAAGTGTTGGTGATGCTAGAAAAATCAGCTTTACAAAATAGATATAATTAGCACATGTCATAACAAGTTCATATTTCTGTCATAAACTAATATGGTTTACGTGTATTCGTTTACGACAATGATGAACCAGTGAATTACAGGAAGTTACCAATATGATATGGCAAATTTTTAGTCGGTTTTTAGCTTTGGGGTTGATCAGCTTTGGCGGCCCTGCAGCGCATATAGGCTACTTCAGAGAAACTTTCGTCAAAGAACTTAATTGGCTAGATGAGAAACAATACGGCAGTATTGTTGCTCTAAGCCAATTTATGCCTGGTCCGGGTTCTAGCCAAGTTGGTTTTGCTATTGGTTATCATAAAGGTGGACTTGCGGGGGCTTTGGCCGCTTTTTTAGGTTTTACTTTACCGTCTTTTTTACTGTTGTTTTTGTTTGCCGTGACCAGTGCTAAATGGTTGCAGGTAGATGCCGTTGCAGGGGCCATACATGGCTTAAAGTTACTTGCTGTAGTGGTAGTAGCTGATGCGACGTTAGCAATGTTTAAACAATATTGTCAGCGAAAAACGGCCCAATGTTTAATGCTAGCAACGGCTTTTTGTTTGTTAGTTATCCCTTCTTTACTGACCCAAATGGTGGTGTTAGCTGTTGCTGCTGTTATCGGGTGTTTAGTACTAACCCGAGGTGACAATATTTCACCTGAAACCCCGCATATAAAATTGAATTATTCATGGTTAGGCTTATTTATTATCGGCTTAGTCGCATCGTTTTTTCTGGCCAACAAGCCTGACAGTGTTGGGCAAATATTCGGCCAATTTTATCAGGTAGGCAGTTTAGTGTTTGGTGGGGGTCATGTTGTGCTGCCATTACTTGAAGCCAATGTGGGTGAGCTTGTTACCCAAGACCGTTTTTTAACAGGTTATGCATTAGCGCAAGCCATTCCCGGGCCAATGTTCACTTTGGCGACATTTCTTGGCGCTGATATTTGGCAAGAATCTCCGATGTTGGGGGCAATAGTGGCTACGGTTGCCATTTTTGTTCCAGGTTTTTTATTAATGCTAGTAGGGCTGAAAAGTTGGCATGCAATTAGCCAGCGTCCGGTGATAGCGGGTGGGTTAGCGGGCGTTAATTCGGCCGTTGTGGGCTTACTGTTGGCAGCGCTGTATCAGCCGGTATTCACGACAGGGGTGATGTCTAGCTTAGATATGGGACTGGTATTGGTTGGTTTTGGCGTGTTAAAAGTGGCTAAACCCAATATTGTGCTGTTGGTTATTGGCTTTGCTATGGCTGGGTCAGCGGTTTCTATGCTGTAAGTGTCTGTGTTGAATATCAATATTGATATACGTTACGCTTTTTTAAATAAAAGTGTGAAGCGAATATGTGTTTCTTCCTAAAAAATCTCATACCCAAACTATAATTACTTAAATAATTATAAAGAGGGTAACTCGTCATGAAAAATTTATCCCTACGCAATAAGCTTTTGGCATTATCCTTAGTGCCATTAACGCTCATTTTAGGCGTAGTTTTGGTGCTTTTTTATTACAACGAAACTCAGTCGTTAACCAGTGATATTAAAGACTTCAGAGAACAACTCATCTTAGAACGTAAAAACCAATTAAAAGAAGCGGTTGAAATTGCCCAAGGGGTGGTTGAGCATCAACTTGCGCTAGGTGATAGTGGTAATGTGAATGATGCGTTGCGTAATTTACGTTTTGGTTCAGCCGGTTACTTTTATATGTATGACACTGACGGGGTGAATGTTTTTCATGCCTTAACGCCTAGTCTTGAAGGTCAAAATAAAATTGATATGACCGACCCTAGCGGTAATAAAATTATTGTTGGCTTACTGAATGCTGCGCAAAATGGTGATGGTAATTTTACTTATTATTATCAAAAGCCTAATACTGATGGATTGACTGAAAAGTTAGGCTTTGCCGTTATGGTGCCTGGAACGAATTGGATGCTAGGCTCTGGTGCTTATATTGATGATATTGAACAAGTTACCAGTGAGTTTAAAGCTATTCAGTCTGAAAAAATGATCAGCCACCTTGTCATGTTTATTGTCATTACCACAGGTTTAGCGTCTTTGACCGCATTTGGCGTTATTGTTGTGGCAAAAGTGATGGTTCAACCCATAGAGAATATGGCTGAGTCATTAAATGATATTGCCAAAGGTGAAGGGGATTTAACCAAACGATTAACCATTAAGGGCAATGATGAAATCGCTAAACTCGGTTTAGCTTTTAATCAGTTTGTTGATAAGTTACAGCATATTATTGGTGATGTAGCGGTAGCAACCCATGAAGTTAAGCAAGCCGCCGTGACCATTAATGGACAAACAGTCACGATTTCTGAAAAGCTTTACAGTCACAATAGTGAAATAGACCAAATTGTCACTGCGATAACTGAAATGTCGGCCACAGCACATGATGTGGCTCAAAATACCAATCAAGTTGCAGAATCAACCGATGTTGCCACAGGCTATGTGATGCAGGCGCAAGAATGCGTGGACAACTCATTAAATGAAGTATCGCAACTGATGTCGCAAATTGATCGTGCAGCTAATAACATTCAATCTTTGAATGAGCAGTCTAAGAAAATTAATTCGGTCTTAAGCGTTATTGGCGGGATTGCAGAGCAAACTAATTTGCTTGCGTTAAATGCGGCTATTGAAGCGGCAAGGGCGGGCGAGCAGGGCCGAGGTTTTGCGGTTGTTGCTGATGAAGTTAGAAACCTAGCCAGCCGAACTCAAGCTAGTACCGTGGAAATTAACGAGATGTTGAATGAGTTACATAAGTCTGTTTCTCAAGCCGTCAGTGCTATGGAAGAAAGCCAAAAAAGTGGCGTGCGTTCAGTTGAGTCATCTAAAGCGATTTCTGAAAGCTTAGGTGCAGTAACCTCATCGGTAACAAACATTAATGATATGAGCACCCATATCGCGACGGCTGCAACGGAGCAAAGTTCGGTGACAGAAGAAATTAATCGCAATATCACTTCGGTGCAAGAAATTGTTAATGAGCTGCTCGCTTCAAGTCAGCAAGCGGCTGAGGTCAGTACCTCTGTTGCTGAGTCGGGTAACAATTTAGATCGCTTAGTGGGGCAGTTTAAAGTGTAGAAATAACCATAAGCTTAGGCTTTACTTCAAAATGAACCGTTAAATCAGCGGTTCATTTTTTTGACGAAAACCACCACAAACAAGGCGATTGTAAAGCTACCCGTAAAAGCCTCTATTGCGGCAATTGCCCGCGAAAACCCTATGGGGGTAAAGTCTCCATACCCCAATGTCGTGAAGGTGACAACGGAATAGTAAATACAATTAAAAAATAGGCTGATATTTTGGATAATGCTATTGCTAAAATGAAACTGGTGAATTTGATTGTCGTAACTGAGCCCTGTAAAGAAATAACATATGGCACAAACTAAAATAAGCGCTAATGAAAAACCAATTACCCTTAATGGCGCTTCACCATAACCACAAAATAGGTCAATAGATTTTGAAATAATGCGTTCCATCGACCATCTTGGCATTTGATGTCGGCGCATAATTAACTCTTTGCGCATAAAGTCACCGGCCATGGCGAATAGCCCTTCTCTATCGGCTGATTTCCGCAGGTCTCGATAAATTTCCTCGGCTTGTTCAAAGTAATCTAGCGCAATTTCCTCTTCCCCTAGTTTTTCAGCATCTCGGGCTAATTTTTCTTGTTTAATTTGTTTGCCAACACATATATTTTCAATTTTTGCACCGTTCCATTTTACCCCTAATAAATTAGTGTTGGTAAAATTGGCGCAATGGACATTCGCATCACGTAAGTCTGCTTTCATTATGCTGGCATGATTTAAATTAAGGTTGAACATATGTGCGCCTTTTAAATTGGCGCGATAGAGCTCGGCATGGCTCATATCAAACCCAGCCTTAGAATGATGTTTAACTAAATCAATTCCGCTGAGCTCAGCCCGTTTTAAGTAAATTCCACGCAACATACCGCCCCCTCTAGCAAAAGCCTCTAATCTGGCTTTATCATCAGGGTTATTTTTAATAATACGAGGGTCATGCCAGTAACACAGGCCGGAAGGCTCGGCAACTTCATGGCAAGAAAACCCTTCATCTTCATGGTAGCAGCAGGTTGGCTTTTCTTCGGTCATGATTAAAGTATAGTCGGTGTTCACGTCGTTGCAGGCGAGTCTTGTTGAAGCGACTTTTTGCAGTTTAAGGGCTATTTTTTATGATTATTGGTTCACTCAAAATCGTATCCTAAAAAAATTCGTCTTCAAAGATAAACAGCCCCTAGGTTTAGTGTGCTGCATGGGGTAAAATGTGCCGTTAAACCTTTAGGTCACTTATTTAGTTAAAGTTGAAAATTCATGTTTGAAGTTAATCCGGTAAAATTCAAAATTAAGGAGCTTGCTGAACGCACAGAGCTTCTTAGGGGGTACCTTTGACTACGCTGCTAAAAGCGAGCGTTTAGAAGAGGTTAGCCGAGAGCTTGAAAGCTCTGAAGTGTGGAATGAACCTGAGCGTGCACAAGCACTAGGTAAAGAACGTTCAGCCCTAGAAGCAGTGGTAAAAACCATTGACGATATGGATAACGGTCTTGAGGATGTGGAAGGCTTATTAGAACTCGCCGTTGAAGAAAACGATCAAGATACTTTTGATGATGCTAGCGAAGAAATTGCCGCCCTTGAAGCCCGTCTTGCTGACTTAGAGTTTCGCCGTATGTTTGCCGGTAAAAACGATGCAGCAAGCTGTTATCTTGATATTCAATCTGGCTCTGGTGGTACCGAAGCGCAAGATTGGGCCAATATGGTTTTACGCATGTATTTGCGTTGGGGTGAAGCCCATGACTTTAACCCTGAATTAATTGAAGTGACCGCCGGTGATGTTGCCGGTATTAAAGGTGCAACAGTAAAGTTTACCGGTGAATATGCCTTTGGTTGGTTACGCACCGAAACCGGCGTACATCGTTTAGTGAGAAAGTCACCTTTTGATTCTTCTGGTAAACGCCACACCTCATTTTGTTCAGTATTTGTTTACCCTGAAATTGAAGACGATATTGAAATCGACATCAATCCATCTGATTTACGTATTGATACCTATCGCGCCTCTGGTGCCGGTGGTCAGCACGTCAACAAAACGGATTCAGCGGTACGTATTACCCATTTACCGACAAATACTGTGGTGCAATGTCAAAACGATCGCTCACAACATAAAAACCGTGACTCAGCCTTTAAACAGTTAAAAGCTAAGTTATACGAATTAGAAATGCACAAACAAAACGCCGATAAGCAAGCCGCAGAAGACGCTAAGTCTGATATCGGTTGGGGTAGCCAAATTCGTTCATACGTATTAGACGATGCCCGTATTAAAGATTTACGCACCGGTGTTGAAAACCGAAATACCCAAAGTGTCTTAGATGGCGATTTGGACAAGTTTATTGAAGCTAGCCTTAAATCTGGCCTTTAACGAGAGAAGAAGATGACTGAACAAACTCAAGATGAAAACAAGTTAATTGCAGAACGTCGTGCAAAGTTAGACCACATTCGCACGAACTGCCCAGCAAATGGTCACCCAAATAACTTCGATCGAAAACACAAGGCGGCTGATATTCAAGCTGAGTATGGTCAGTACTCAAAAGCTGAGTTAGAAGAAATGGGCATTCAACGCTCTATTGCTGGTCGTGTAATGGCTAAGCGTGGTCCATTTTTGGTGATTCAAGATGTGTCAGGCCGTATTCAAGCCTACGCAGGTAAAGACGTTCAAAAAGATTTAAAAGCCACTTACCAAGGTTTAGATATTGGTGACATCGTGGGTGTGACTGGGCAACTTCACCTTTCTGGTAAAGGTGACTTATACGTCAATATGGAACAGTACCAATTATTGACTAAAGCGCTACGTCCACTACCTGAAAAGTTCCATGGTTTAACTGACCAAGAAACGCGTTACCGCCAACGTTACGTTGACTTAATTGTTAACGAAGACTCACGCGAAGCCTTTATTATGCGTTCTAAAGTGGTTACAGCTATCCGTAACTTTATGGTTAAAAAAGAGTTTATGGAAGTAGAAACCCCAATGATGCACAGCATTCCAGGTGGTGCTTCAGCACGTCCATTTGTGACTCACCATAATGCGTTAGACATCGAAATGTACCTACGTATTGCGCCAGAACTTTACCTAAAACGTCTAGTTGTAGGCGGCTTTGAGCGTGTATTTGAAATTAACCGTAACTTCCGTAATGAAGGTTTATCACCTCGCCATAACCCAGAATTCACCATGATGGAATTCTATATGGCGTATGCTGATTACAAAGACTTAATGGATTTAACCGAAGAGATGTTAAGCTCAATTGCCACTGAGCTTTGCGGTTCTCCACAGCTTCCATACGGCGAGCACACGGTTGACTTTGGTGGCCCATATGCGCGTTTAAGCATGTTGGACGCGATTAAGAAATACAACCCAGATAATGCCACTATCCAGTCTATGACTTATGAAGAAGTGAAAGACCTTGAGTTTATGCGTAATTTGGCGAAAAGCCTCGGCATGACCATTGAAAAATTCTGGACTTGTGGTCAGTTACTTGAAGAAATCTTTGGTGAAACCGCAGAACCTAAGTTAATGCAACCTACGTTCATTACCGGTTACCCAGCTGATATTTCTCCGCTAGCGCGTCGTAATGATGAAAACCATTTCATTACTGATCGTTTTGAGTTCTTTATTGGTGGCCGTGAAGTGGCTAACGGGTTCTCTGAGCTTAATGATGCAGAAGACCAAGATAACCGCTTTAAAGCACAGGTTGATGCAAAAGATGCGGGTGATGATGAAGCTATGTTCTACGATGCTGATTATATTACTGCACTAGAGCACGGCCTACCGCCTACAGCGGGTCAGGGTATTGGTATTGACCGTTTGGTGATGCTATTTACTAATACTCACACTATTCGTGACGTGATTTTATTCCCTGCAATGCGCCCACAAGGCTAATTATTGTAATGGAATTGCTTGGCTGAATCAGTTAAAGCTTAATAAAAATACCAGCCTATATGGCTGGTGTTTTTTTGCGCTATACTTCTTTGCGCAATACTTTTTTGCGCAATAATAGGGTGTTTTGTGTAATAAAAGCCAGATACAAAAAATCCAATATCATCGCTGATATTGGATTTTAGTGTTAAACCAAGATGGTTAATCTTATAAGATTAGCCATTGTCACGTGGTTTACGTGGACGGCGATCACCTGATGGACGGTCACCACGAGGGCGGCGGTCATTACGATCACCGCGTGGACGACGAGGTGCACCTGCGCCACGACCTGAATCGACAAACTTCTCATCACCGGCTTCACGGATGTTTAATGGACGACCACAAACGCGCACTTTGCGTAAGTGAGTTAATACGTCTTTTGGCATGCCGTCTGGTAGGTCAACGGTAGTCACTTGATCATATAATTGAATTTGACCAATGTAACGGCTGTCGATGTTGGCTTCGTTAGCAATGGCACCCACAATGTTACCTACACCCACACCGTTTTCACGACCTACGTCGATAACATAACGGTTCATTTTCACATCTGGATTGTCTTTTAAGCCGTCTGCTTTACCAAAACTAGTTGGTGCAGGGCGGTTGCTTCTTTCGCGACGAGGGCGATCTTCGCGAGAGTCACGTGAATCACGTTGACGCTCTTGAATTGGAGGCAATTGTAAAGGACGCTCTTGCTGTACTTGATGTAATAATGCGGCAGCTAATAAGTCTGTATCAACTTCTAGTTGAGTACATAACTCTGCAACAGCATTTTTCATGAAGTCTAAATCGCCATTCAAGGTTTCTTGAATTTGCTCGCCTAAACGAGACAAACGACGCTCAGCCACAGTTTCAGGGCTAGGAACTTTCATTGGCGAAATACGGCTGTTTGTTGCACGTTCAATGGTACGTAACATACGCATTTCACGATGGGTGACAAACAGAATCGCCATACCAGTACGACCAGCACGACCAGTACGGCCAATACGGTGAACATAAGCTTCTGAATCGTATGGAATATCGTAGTTTACAACGTGACCAATACGTTCAACGTCAAGACCACGAGCAGCAACGTCTGTTGCAATTAGAATATCTAATTTGCCACGCTTAAGCTGTTCAACGGCACGCTCACGAGCTTGTTGATTCATATCACCGTGTAATGGTGAAGAAGCATAACCACGGGCTTCTAGCTTTTCAGCTAACTCAACACAGCTGTTACGAGTTCGAACGAAAATGATAATACCTTCAGTATTTTCAACTTCTAATACACGAACCAGTGCTTCAAGCTTATTGTGTTGTGAAACCTGTACAAAGCATTGCTCAATAGACTCAACCGTAGTGTGGCTAGCCGCAATACTAATATGAACAGGATCATTGAGATGTTTGTTAGCCACACGCTTGATTTGTTCTGGCATGGTTGCCGAGAATAATGCTAGCTGACTGTTGGCTGGCTTATGCTCTAATACCCATTCGATATCGTCGATAAAGCCCATTTTTAACATTTCATCAGCTTCATCAAGCACAAGTGCCTTTAATGAATCTAATTTTAAAGTGCCACGACGCATGTGATCCATAACACGACCTGGAGTACCTACAATCACTTGTGGGCCACGTCTTAGGGCGCTTAATTGTTGATGCATGCTTTGACCACCGTAAATAGGTAGTACGTGGAAGCCTTTCATGTGTTTTGCATAGCTACCAAACGCTTCAGCAACCTGTACGGCTAGCTCACGAGTTGGGGCTAAAACAAGAATTTGAGGTGCATTTAAGCGGATATCTACTTGATTAAGTAGTGGAAGCGCAAAAGCACCGGTTTTACCTGTACCAGTTTGCGCTTGGCCTAAAATATCTTTACCTTCCATAAGAGGGTCGATACTTGCTGATTGAATAGGTGTTGGTTTTTCATAACCTAGCTCGTCAAGAGCACGCAACAAATTCTCAGACAGGCCGAGTTCGCGGAAAGTTCTTTCATTGGATGACATTGGGTGTAGCCTTGTGGATGTGCGCGAAATTCGGATACTCGCGCTATGGTTCACAGACAGAAAATCAACCCCGTGTCGATTCTCCGCGCCGAAAGGGCAATATTATAGCAACATTTAGCGACTTTGACTATATAAATAACAATAAATTATTTAAAAGTGGCCTGATTTTTGCCAAACCGGCTTTGTTCGCGAGTTGTTGTTAAGTCTGTTCGCGTTAAAAATGAGTAGGCTATTTCAGTTACCGTGGCAATAAATGCAATATTTACCGTATCAATCTTATCTTGAGGGGTGTGGTATTTGTTGTGTGGCGGCACGCCAAAGTATATCCATGGTAGTCCAGCCTTATGAAATGGATAATGATCTGAGGCATTCAGCCAATTCATGCGTTTAATATTAGGCCCTTCTCGTTGCACATAACTTAACCGAATGCAGAGTTTGTGCTGTTGACTAAGTTGCTGGCGGATAGTGGCAAACTGGTTAAAGTTATTCTCTCCCTCAACATAAATTGCCCTTGGCTTTGAAGGGTGACCAATCATATCGAGGTTCATCGCTAGCTCAATTTCCATACCAGGTGTTTGTTCAATCTGTTCAACTAGCGCATAACTACCATGCAGCCCTGTCTCTTCTGCGTCGGTGGCAACTATCATTAAGTTAACATCATCTAAACCTGAAATTTGCCATTGCTTGGCAATAGCCAGTAATCCCGAGACACCAGAAGCGTTGTCGTCTGCACCATGGTAAATTTTTGAGCCTTGCTGACCAAGGTGATCATAATGCGCCATAACCACTCGCCATCGAGTCGAGAGGTTTTTGCTTGGAATAACCCCGACCATATTCACGCCTGTTGTGGTGCTGAATAGGCTACTGTACTCGAAGCTATGTTGATACTCTTGTTGCCAAGGAATAAGGCCGATTTCACTAAAACGTTGGCTTAAAAACTGTTGACTATAAACCGACTCCGCACTGGCCGTTTTACGGCCAGCAAATTTGTCAGATGTGAGTATTTGAATATCTTGGGTGATTTGCCCTAAATCAACCCATGATGGATTTAGCGGCTGATTACAATCGATATTGTTATGGAGGTTGTTAGAGCAGCCACACAGCACCAATAAACCTATTAATAGTGTCACAGCGTGCATTTGTTGAATCGTTAACCGGAGCGCTTTGATATCCATATATCTTGTCAATCTTAACGCTCCTTAATTTATAGCTAATTACTTTTTGCTTTGACGTTTTTTGTGTAACTCAAGCATCGGCTTTAAAAAACGCGCCGTATGTGAAGTGGGGTGTTTCGCCACATCCTCAGGGCTGCCAGTGACTAATATTGTCCCGCCGCCTGAGCCACCTTCTGGGCCTAAGTCGATTATCCAGTCAGCGGTTTGAATCACATCTAAGTTATGTTCAATGACTACAACAGTATTGCCGTGAGACTTTAATCGGTGGAGTACATCTAACAATAGTTGAATGTCTGCAAAATGTAAGCCGGTGGTCGGCTCATCTAAGATATACAAGGTTTTACCTGTATCACGTTTAGAGAGTTCTTTGGCCAACTTAACCCGTTGCGCTTCACCGCCAGATAAGGTTGTGGCACTTTGCCCTAAACGAATATAAGACAAACCGACATCCATTAAGGTTTGTAATTTACGCGCTATGGCAGGAATCGCATCAAAGAAGGTGCGGGCATCTTCAACAGTCATTTGCAGCACTTCGTGAATGTTTTTGCCTTTGTATTTTACTTCTAAAGTTTCACGGTTATAACGCTTTCCTTTACAGGCGTCACATGGCACGTACACATCAGGTAAAAAGTGCATTTCAACCTTAATGAGGCCGTCACCCTGACACGCTTCACAGCGGCCACCTTTAACGTTAAATGAGAAACGACCGACTTGATAACCCCGTGTTCTGGCTTCTTGTGTGCCCGCAAATAGCTCTCTAATGGGAGTGAAAATACCCGTATATGTGGCAGGGTTAGAGCGAGGTGTGCGGCCAATGGGACTTTGATCAATATCGACAACTTTGTCGCAATGATCCATCCCTTTAATGCTTTTATAAGGTGCGGGTTCATCTACCGTCGCTTTGTTGAGCATACGGTGGGCAATTTTGAAAAAAGTGTCGTTAATTAAGGTGGACTTCCCCGAACCAGATACCCCAGTGACACAGGTAAACAAGCCAACAGGAATGGTGAGGTCAACATTTTTAAGGTTATTACCCGTTGCACCGGTTAATTTAATGACTTTTTTACGGTCAATTGGCGTGCGTTTGTCTTGAATATGAATCTGCTTTTGGCCTGACAAATATTGGCCCGTAATCGACTCTGGACAGTTTACAATATCGGCTAATGTGCCTTCTGCAATCACTTCGCCACCGTGAACCCCTGCACCAGGACCAATATCAATAACGTGATCTGCTGTTCTTATGGCATCTTCGTCATGTTCAACCACAATAACAGTATTGCCTAAATCGCGTAGGTGAATAAGGGTGTTGAGCAAACGCTCGTTGTCACGTTGATGTAGGCCAATAGAGGGTTCGTCTAGTACATACATCACGCCCACTAACCCTGCACCAATTTGGCTGGCTAACCTAATACGTTGGGCTTCACCACCAGATAAAGTGTCGGCTGAGCGAGATAAGCTTAAATAGTTCAAGCCAACATTCACCAGAAAGCCAAGACGCTCGCCAATTTCTTTTAAAATTTTGTCCGCAATTTGTGCTCGTTGTCCTGCAAATTTTAATTGTGCGAAATAATCTTTTGCTTCACCAATCGACCAAGTGGTTAATTCCGGTAGCGTTAAGTCACCAATAAACACGTTGCGGGCTTCTTCGCGTAAGCGAGAGCCACCACAAGTATTACAGGGCTGCATATTAATAAATTTGGCCAGCTCTTCACGTACAGAATTACTTTCTGTTTCGCGATAGCGTCGATCCATATTATTTAAAATACCTTCAAATGGGTGGTTTCGAACCACTACGTCACCACGGTCATTGATGTATTTAAACGCAATACTTTGCTTACCGGAGCCATATAACACTAACTTTTTAACGTTGTCGGGTAGTTGTTGATAAGGTGCTTCAACATCAAAGTCATAATGTTCAGCTAATGAGCTGAGCATTTGAAAGTAATAAAAGTTGCGGCGATCCCAGCCTCGTACAGCACCACCAGCTAATGATAATTCTGAATTGGTGATCACTCGGTCAGGATCAAAACATTGCTGAACTCCTAGACCATCACAAGTTTGACAAGCACCTGCTGGGTTATTAAATGAGAAGATTCTGGGTTCTAACTCGGTCATTGAGTAGCCACAATGAGGACAAGCAAAGTTAGCTGAAAAAATCAGCTCTTCAGTTTTATCATCATCCATTGAGGCTATTTTGGCGATGCCGCCTGAAAGCTCTAAAGCTGTTTCAAATGACTCTGCTAAACGTTGTTTTAAATCTTCACGTACTTTGAAGCGGTCAACCACCACCTCAATGGTGTGTTTAATGTGTAAATCTAACGTTGGTGGGTCAGTTAAGTCACAAACTTCACCGTCAATACGGGCACGAATATAGCCTTGAGCCGATAAGCTCTCTAATAACTTTACGTGCTCACCTTTGCGATCATTCACTACAGGAGCCAGCAACATTTGGCGGCTGTTTTCGGGTAGTGCTAATACTTTGTCGACCATTTGGCTCACGGTTTGCGCTGATAAAGCTTGGCCATGAGTAGGGCAGCGCGGTTCACCGACACGGGCAAACAGTAAACGAAGGTAGTCGTAAATTTCGGTCACCGTTCCCACGGTTGAACGTGGGTTGTGCGATGTGGACTTTTGCTCAATGGAAATGGCAGGGCTTAGCCCTTCAATATGATCAACATCAGGCTTTTCCATTAAGCTTAAAAATTGGCGAGCATAAGAAGATAATGACTCTACATAACGGCGTTGTCCCTCAGCGTATAGCGTATCGAAGGCAAGAGACGATTTTCCAGAACCAGATAACCCTGTTATCACAATTAATTTGTCTCTGGGAATGGTTAAGCTAATGTCTTTCAGGTTGTGGGTTCGGGCACCGCGGATTTCAATATTGTCCATCTAATCGCTCTATTATTAATTGAAGTCACTATTCAATTTAGTATCTCATATAAAAAGAATACTGTTTAGGGTAGCAGGTTTGTTAATTAGCATTCATTTCATACGGTCAATAGGCCACTTTAGTTTATTGCAATAGAAATTTAACTCTGACCATTTCAGTTTATCGCAATAGAACTTTAACTAATGCGTCAAATTGTGATTTCCTTTTGAGCATGTTATTCAGGCTATGATAATATGCCCGCCTCAAAGAATTTGTTAAAAGGTATATGAATGGCCAGTCAAGGACTGTCAGGCATGGAGAAAAAAGTCGCATTTTCGTTAGCTTCTGTATTTGGCTTACGCATGATGGGATTATTTATGATCATGCCCGTTTTTGCTTTATATGGGCAGCATTTGGAAGGTTTTTCTCCGCTTTGGGTGGGCATTGCCATTGGAGCATACGGACTCACACAAGCCATATTACAAATCCCCATGGGCATACTTTCTGACAAGTATGGCCGTAAGCCTATTATTATGGGCGGGTTAATTTTGTTTGCTATAGGTAGTTTAATTGCCGCGTCATCTGATCATATTTATGGGGTGGTTTTTGGCCGAGCGGTGCAGGGCATGGGTGCCATCGCTGCCGCGGTTTTAGCCTTAGCTGCTGATTTAACCCGTGACGAACAGCGTACTAAAGTGATGGCCGTTATTGGTATGTGTATTGGCTTTTCATTTGCACTGTCACTACTTGCAGGGCCTATTGTTGCACAACATTTAGGCTTAACAGGCTTGTTCTTTTTAACTGCGGTGCTGGCTGTTGTGGGCATTATTATTGTGCAGTTTTTTGTGCCTAACCCTATTTCGCAAGCGCCAAAAGGGGATACTTTAGCCACCCCTGCTAAATTGAAAAATATGTTGCTAGATCCACAACTGTTTCGCCTAGATGCGGGGATTTTTATTCTTCACTTAGTATTAACGGCAGTATTTGTTGCTTTACCGCTTGATTTGGTGGATGCCGGATTAGTAAAAGAGAAGCACTGGATGTTGTATTTCCCTGCATTTGTAGGGGCGTTCTTTTTAATGATTCCGTTAATCATTATTGGGGTTAAAAAGAACAATACTAAAACCATGTTCCAACTTTCATTGTTAATTATGATGGCAGCGTTGGGAGCAATGGGTGTTTTTGCTGATAACTTATGGGTATTAAGCATTGCTGTATTGTTATTTTTTACGGGATTTAACTATTTAGAAGCCTCATTACCCAGTTTAATTGCTAAGTTCTGCCCTGTGGGTGATAAAGGGTCAGCCATGGGAGTGTATTCTACCAGCCAGTTTTTAGGCGCTTTTTGTGGTGGTATGTTAGGCGGTGGTGCTTATCAATTAGTGGGGGCGTCAGGGGTCTTTTTTGTCGCACTTATTTTGATGTCTATTTGGTTAATATTAACAATAGGCATGGCTAAACCTGTGCTGTTAAAAAGCTATACCCTTGAAGCTAATATAAAAGATAAGTCTCATGCGCAAACGATGGCCACTCAGTTATCAAAATTGACCGGTGTTGCAGAAGCCATCGTGGTGTTAGAAGATAAAGTCGCCTATTTAAAGGTGAATGACGATTTCAATTTAAGCGAAGCCAGAGCTGTGTTAGGCTCTGTCAATTAGATCGTTTTTGATCAAACAAGATTTGTAAGTAAACCTAATTTAAGCAACCTATTTTACGTAAAAATAGAAAAGATAATCGCAGGAGATTTCGATGGCCAGTCGTGGTGTGAATAAAGTCATTTTAGTGGGTAACTTAGGTAAAGATCCTGAGGTACGTTACATGCCAAATGGTAATGCCGTTGCCAATTTTACTGTTGCGACAAGTGAGTCTTGGAAAGACCAGCAAGGTCAAATGCAAGAGCGTACCGAGTGGCATAACATTGTTATGTACCGTCGCTTAGCCGAGATTGCAGGCGAGTACTTGAAAAAAGGCTCTAAGGTTTATTTAGAAGGTAAACTGCAAACCAGTAAGTGGCAAGACCAAAACACGGGGCAAGACCGTTATAAGACTGAAATTAACGCGATGGAAATGCAAATGTTAGACAGCCGCAATAGTGGTGATAACAACAATCAGTATAACCAAGCGCCAGCTCAACGTGCTCCACAAGCACAGCGTCCTGCAGCTCAGCAACAATTTAATCAAGCGCAAAACCCAGGTGCAAGTAACTATCAACAACCTGCAGCGCCTGCACAAAATTATGCGCAACAGCAAGCTGCTCCAGCGGCTCAGCAACCGCAGCAAACTCAATATGCGCCTAAGCCACAAGCGCCAGCGGGTAATTTCCAGCCTCAACAAAATGCGGCCCCCGCTCAACGCCCAACACCGCAACCTGCACAGAACTTTACCCCAGATTTAGATGAAGGTTGGGATGACGATATCCCGTTCTAATTTACAGTATATCTAAATCGAATAAAAAAAGAGCCTGTGTTAACAGGCTCTTTTTTATTAGGAAGTTTCTAAAACTGCCACAAGATTAGTTGCCTTATGCTTCAACTACCAATCATTTGACTATATTAATGAGTCGAGATCATTTTCGTATATTGCTGGTAAACAGTTTCAACCGAAATATCTGCCACATAGCCTCTGCCTTCGGTGGCATACAGCACATGTGAAATATTAGAAACGGGAGGCGCCCAATAGGGTTTTTTGGTTCGCATTAATGCAATCAATGGTGTTTTACTTGCGGTGGCAAAGTGGACAATGGCGGTTTCTGCTGTGATAACACAGTCGACAATTGAAATGATTGCCGGTAATTCAAAAAAGTTTTCCTGAATTGTGAATACGGCTACCGGAGTTTGTGTTTTATTGAATGAGCGGGCGACAAGAGCCATCATGGCATCAAAGTGTTCTTTGGTCACGTTAATTACAAATCGAGTATTAGCCTCACGTGCTGCAATCTGCTTAATCAACTCTATCACTTGTTCCTCTAACCAATCCCGTTTGCTGTTGGTTGATAGGTGGTTAATAAGCACGGTTTTACCATGGTGGTTGGCAAAATTAGCTTGCAGCCATTGTTGAGCACCTTGGGTCATTTCTATTGGAATAGCTAACGAAGGCATAAATTGATTTTTTTGTAGGCTAATTCCAACAATATCATTAAAAACAGTGTAGTAACGGTCTGTGATATGATGATTTTTATCTAATTTATTGGCATCCAATTGATAGACCGCATCACTGTGACGAAATAGATACCAGTTTAAAATTCCTTTAAATGGTGCGGAAGCTATGCTTGAAACGACATAGGCATTTGCCGATATTTGTCGTGCAATGGCCGAGAATTCATGGCTCTTGCTACCTGAATGACAAATAATAATATCGTAAGATTCACCTTGTGCTTGTTGGATTTGTGCCTGCTGCATTTGAGGAGAGTCACAGCATCCGTAACTATTATCAAAGGCGGTTTCCGCTCCTATCCATTGTTGTAAAATCTTACTTCTATTTAAACGCCATTCATTGGTGTTACAACGATTATCATCTAACCAAATATCTAACTGTATGTGCGGGAAATTATGCTTTATGTCATTTAAAAAGGTTTTGATGTATAAAAAATCGCCCAATGCTAAAGGGGAGATAAATAATAAACGCTGGCAATTTTTTAATTTTTCACTAGAGATAATTGGCATAAAATACAGTTCGTCGTTAAGGTGAGCTAGTTGTTTAAAGGATACCTTGAATCGTAATTAATCGAAATTTTAACTCAAGATGAATGTTGTGACTTACGCTTTAAAATGGCTTTTTAACTGAGTAAGCGAGGATTTAAAGTATCATAATGTATGTTATTATGACTTACTATCATCCGTCTGTGCTAGATGCTTGCTTTTTAGAGATTAGAAGGTTTATTTTGATTTGTTTTGATGTTTTACATCCATATTATTTACCCCAGTACCTTCCTGTTGCCGCAGAATTAAAAAAACGTTCTGTTGCGGTTTCTTTTGTTGTGTATAACAGTGAAGATCAGCAAGTGGAGTTAGTCTCGCTAGTAGACAGACTGCAATTGGATGTTAAGTGGGTAGATGACGAACAAGGTGCCTTAGAGCATTATCTTGAAATTAAGCCTGATTGGGTGATTTTTGGTAACGCTTTTGCTCATGCTGGGCGTTTAAAAGGCATCACTAAAACTGCGTTAATGCAACACGGTGTTGGGCCTAAATCAGTGTACTATACGGTGTCCAAGTCTGATATTGATGTTAGGTTTGTCGAAGGGCAGTATCGACTGAAACGTTTACAGCAAATGTTTCCTCAAAAAACCTTTATTGATACTGGCTACGCAAAACTTGACCCTATTATTCAGCAAACAGAGGCTGGGCTTGATTTAACTCAATTAGGGTTAGATGAAAGTAAGCCAACAATTCTTTATGCGCCTACTTTTTACCCCAGCAGCATAGAGGAAATGGCTAAAGATTGGCCTGCGCAATTTGCAGAATATAATATTTTACTCAAACCACATTACTTCTCTTTAATCAAATCTGCTTATAAAAAGCAAAAAGCCTTATTAGAGCATTGGGCTACATTTGATAATGTTTATTTGGCTAAATCAGAAGAAATAAACTTATTGCCTTTCATGGTAACTGCTGATGTTTTAGTCAGTGATGCATCGTCTGCTTTATTTGAATTTACCGCATTAGATAAGCCCGTTGTTTGGTGTGATTTTTATCATTTACGTTGGTCTTATAGAGGCATTTTTAAGTTTAGATTTAATAAGCGACTCGATGAAGACTTGTATCGTTATGCTGATGTTGCTGCTCATGCTAAAACTTATAAAAATTTAAAATCGGTTGTAGATGAGCAAGTGTCATCTCCATCATTATTTGCTGACAAAAGAGCACAGTACACAGCTGAGCTAGTTGGCAAAGTAGACGGGCAATGTAGCCAGCGAATTGTAAATTACCTGCTTGAAGGTCAAGAATGAAAATAATTACTTTTGGAACATTTGATATGTTTCATATCGGCCATTTAAATATCCTTGAGCGTGCTAAAGAGCTAGGTAGTTCACTGACTGTTGGGGTGTCTTCAGATGCACTAAACTTTAATAAAAAGAGTCGTAATCCTATTTGCCATGAACGCGACAGAATGCGTATCGTTTCGGCATTAAAGTGTGTTGATGAGGTTTTTTTAGAAGAGTCTTTAGAGTTAAAAGCCGAATATATTACCAAGTTTCAGGCTGATTGTTTAGTTATGGGTGATGACTGGCAAGGCCGGTTTGATCATCTGTCCGAACTGTGTAAAGTGATTTACTTGCCGAGAACCCCTGCTATTTCAACCACACAATTAATTGAAGTGGTGAAAAGTGAGAGATAAATTTGTTTGGATATTTGGAAGTAAGTTTATCTCTATTATTCACCCAGGCATTAGGCTGGTTAAAATGTCAATGATTCAGCTTAGTATTTAAGGTTTGGATAAAATAGGCCAAAAATGACGCTTAATAACCCAATAGGTAATTTGGTCTTTCTTTGTTGTTTTAGCATATACCAATGCCAAGCCTGTTTTTTATATTCTAGTACTTCTTGCTTACTCAGACTGTCCTTAAACACATCACAGAAATCAGCAATGTACTTTATGTCTCTAGTGGGTAGTTTCTCTCGGTAACCTCTACCTGCATAATGAATAAAGCTGGCTGTTTGATAATCGTCATGCCCTAAAAGAGGCATGCGGTTAAATGCTTTATCAACCTGAACACTTTTAATATTATCCCGACGAATGAGATAGTTGATATAAGTTTGGTCATAGAATTTGACCTCATTACATATTTGTTGCATTTCAGCTGCGCTCGCATTATCAAACAACCCAGTTTGTCGTGAAATGAGTATCATGCCTGAGTTGAAGTATTGCATTTTGTTATCAATGATTGGCCATGAGACATTACCCAAAACGTCATTAATTTGTGTCGCTTGCGAAGAGCGATCTATAAAAGCGCCTTCATTGAACATGTAAACAGTATCAAGTTGACTATATTTCTCAAAAATATCTTCAGCCCAAGGTGTGACTAACATATCAGCATCTAGGTATAAAACACGGTCATACTCTTTAAGAAGTTCAGCAATATAGAGTTTTTCAGACCAAGCGGGACTTGCGACAAACTTTTTATTATTAACATTTAATTTATAGTGCAATTCAGAAGAAACGATAACATCCGCACCGACTTTTTTGCCATATTGCTCGAATGTATTAATTGCGGCTTTGTACATGGGGTTTTCGCCAATGGCGAGAGTAAAAATTGCTTTTTTCATGAAAAGTGCTTCTGAATAATAATTACAAAACTTATCAATGCTAGATTGATTTTAACTGGTTAGGCATATAAAAACATGCACATTTGTGACTAATATACATGTTTGTATGTGTTTTGTTGTGATTCTTTTTCGGTACGTGCAACTTGTTCATCTATAACGATTAATAAACCAGAGAAAATAACAATGACTATAAATATCCCACCCATAAAACATGTGACTTTTGAACAGCCTGGCGATGCCCAAGTGATGAAGATTATTACTGGGGCGCTTCCTGCATTAAAACAAGGTCAGGTGACGATTAAAGTGCATGCCGCTGGGGTTAATGGCCCTGATATTAAACAAAGGCAAGGCGCTTATCCTGCACCTGAAGGGACTAGCCCTATCTTAGGGCTTGAAGTGGCGGGGGAGGTGATTGCCGTTGCTGAAGATGTGACCCAATGGCAAGTGGGTGACCATGTTTGTGCATTGGTGCCAGGCGGCGGATATGCGCAATTCGTTAATACTTTTGCTGAACATTGCTTACCGGTACCCACAGGCTGGAGTTTTATTCAAGCCGCGGCATTACCTGAAACGTTTTTTACTGTTTGGGGCAATGTATTTATGCGCGCTAAATTAACCGCAGGAGAAACCATATTAATTCATGGTGCATCTGGCGGAATAGGCAGTACTGCGGTGCAATTAGCCCATCATTTAGGGGCAAAAGTATTGGCAACAACCAGCTCTGCTGATAAAGCTGAATATTGTTTGGGTTTAGGTGCAGCTCATGTGATTAATTATAACGAGCAATGTTTTGTAGAGCCTATATTAGCGTTAACACATAATAAGGGGGTTGATGTGGTGCTGGATATGGCGGGTGGTGAGTTTATTAATAAGAATATCAAGGTCATGGCAATGGACGGGCGTATGGTATCTATTGCTATGCAACGTGGGTTAAAAGCCACGGTAGATATTTTTAGAATTATGACCAAACGCCTAACATGGACCGGTTCGACTTTAAGGCCCCAAAGTGTTGCCGCAAAGGCTGAAATTGCCGCGCAACTGCATCAGCATGTTTGGCCTTTATTAAGTTCTGGGGTGATTCAAATTCCTATTGATAAGGTTTTCCCTTTGTCTGAGGTGGTTTCAGCGCATCAATATATGGAGTCAGGTGCTCATAAAGGTAAAATCGTATTATCGGTGGAATAGCCTCACAACTGTTAAGCTAAGTTCACTAACCTAATTAAGATACAGAGCTAGCGGGGAAAAAGTTGCCAAAAAAGTGTTAAAAAAACTTGAAGCGTAATAAAAATCAGCTAATCTGCAGTTAGCAAATTTTTAAAGGGGCTTAATGTCTTCTTTCAGAGTTTGGGGAATAATGGATCGGCTTATTAAGTGTCTGTAGTTTGCGAATTTTATCTCAGTTAATGGAATTTTTGCGCACTATTACCAATATTTGGATATTTCACTAATTTAGGCATTGATTCTCTAGATTTTTCTGTTTAAATACCCATGTTATTAAAGCTTAAGTATGTTGAGCTGTTTTTACCTAGAGCTCAGCAAAGTATCTTTTAAAGTATATGTGTTGATTTAAGGGCGTTAGCATATATGTATAATTCGGCAAAAAAACAGTTATGGATTGGTGAGTTAAGAACGGCTAGAGGCAATACAGTTGTTTTTTATGATGGCCAACTCCCTGATGCGTCTCCAGGGCGTGTTTATTTATTTAATACCGTGCGTAAGACTATCGTTGAGTATGTTGAAGATATCGTAAAAGTGAATCTTCATGATTTAGACGATGCACAGGCTAAATCTGCGTTAGACCAGTTTGGTGAGGATTGGAAAAGCGTAAGAAGCGAGTTTATGGAAAAACATCAATCGCGTATTGATTTGTCTAAAGTGCCGGACACGGCTCCGGTTAAAAAAGCGAAACCGATTCCTGAACCAGAAGAAGATTCTGAAGACAGTGACGACATCGATGATTTTGTTGAAAGCGATGATGATGACGATAATGATTATGACGAAATGGGTGATAATCTAGACGATTGATTAACCTTAACTCAGGTTAAGAATTAAAGCTTCGCATTCAATAAAAAAGCCAGTAACTTTAATAGCTACTGGCTTTTTTGTATCCATATTAACCTAATTTGATCTCTTCTGGCGGGGCAATAAACCCTTGATAAGCATCTAATCTTAGCTCTGAGAATCTGGCTAACTGTTCTTGCTCTTGAATACCGGTGACAATCACTTCTATATCTAAGCCTTTTGCCACATTCACTAACGCCCGACAAAGCTCGCTGTTGTGTTGGTTTTCTTCAATAAAAGCAAATGATTGATCCAGTTTTACATAACTTGGACGAAGGTTTTGTAAGTAGGTCATTGAGCCAAATTGACGGCCAAAGTGATCGATACCAAATTTTGCACCACATTCACGGATGATATGGCATATTTTTTCACAAGAAAGTAGATCGCTGTAGACACTGGCTTCTGGAATTTCAAAGCACACTCTTTCAGGCGTACTGTGATTTTGCAAAAATTGCTTTAACCAAACATGAAAGTCTTGGTCACTGATACTTTGGAAAGTCAGGTTTATGGCAATAGGCTCTAAGTTTCTTTCGAATAAATTATGCTTGGCTACCGTTTCAATTAAGCAGCGGTCAAGCATCGCGCCTAAAGATAGCATTTCAACAAAGGGCATAAATTGGCCTGCATGCAGCATGTTATCTTGAATAGATAACTGACAAAATAATTCACGTTGGCTGACTTCTGTATTTTCTAGTTGCATCACAGGTTGCCAGCGAAATTGAAATTGTTTGTCATTGATAGCTTCGGTTAATTTAACTCGCCAATCTTCACGACTGAATAATTGCTGCTGTGAGTTTTCAAACCAATGGAACACTTTATTGTCTTGTCGAGAACGCTGCAGAGCGTTATCTGCTTGCGCTAAAATGTCGGTTACGGTCATTTGGCCTAATCGTTCAGCAATACCGATATTAAAGCGTTCATTTGGCTTACAGCCCGCTTTAGATATTTCTTTATTTGTTGTTCTTATTAAACACTGCAAATAGCGGGTGAGTAAGTCTCGCTCGCTTTCTTCAATTAACACGGCAAATTCATAAGCGGCAATGCGCGCAATAACAGAGGGGCTTATTTCATCTAGCTGTTGATGAAGTTGTTCAGCCAGTAATTTGATGGTCTCGTCACGAATTTGATAGCCATATTGACTATGAACATCTTCAAGCCAATCCATTTTGATTAACATCAAAGCCCCAGAGCTTGGCTCGCTCAACCAGCCATTGATGCGACTGACCATGTATTGACGGTTGGGGAGGTTAGAAACATGATCCACTAGATTTTTTTTACGTAATGCAGACACTTCTTCATCTAACGAGCTAAACACCTGCTTAAGTTGAGCCGACATGCTATTAAATGCCCGAACTAGCTCTTTTAATTCCGTTGTTTTTGGGGTGGGCATATCTGGGCCAAATTGACGTTTAGCAATTTTTTGCGCATGTTCAGATAAACTATTAAGGGGTTTTAAAATCATCCCTAAGCCCACTCGAGCGAACAATATAGCGATTAAAAATAAGATAGAGAATACGATGATGATGTTAGAAATAATGCGCCACATTTCGTGATAGCCAAAACCTGGGTGGGCGGTAATTTCTAGTTTGGCCAGTTGCAGCCATCCAGACGTGATGACATTTTCTTTGGTGATGGGTTTGAACAAGTTAAGATCGATAAACCATTGCGGTACACCAGTAACACGAATATCGTTAGTCCAAACCTGTTGTTTACCGTCAACTAACCAAGTTAAGGTTATTTGTTGGTAGTAGCCACCTTCGAATAATACATTCACTAAGGTTTCAGTTGCCACATCATCCCCAGCTTCAAGAGCAGGCACCAGCATCAGTCCTAACGAGTGGCTGGCATTATTGATGTCTGATTCCATTTGTTTTGATAAAAAACTCTGGGTCTCAGTAAATTGCACGTAGGCTATACTGGCTACAATCAGCAAGAATAGTACGAAAAGTAACGCATAAATCTGCCGGAACAGGGTCATGTGGTCACTACTCCATGTTAAGTTTAGGTTTACGTAAACGATCAACACCTAATCGATGTTTTAAGTCATTCCATTTTTTTAAGCGCGACGATGAACCCGCTAATTCCCCGCGGCCTTTTTCTTTATTCAGCCATAATTGTTGACCATTAAAACTATATACAGGTATTAGGTCTCTACGCTGAGTCGCGGGTTTAATCTTTTTATCTAAATTATCTAAAATCAATGGGATTGAGCTTGGTTTTTCATAATAAGCCAAAACCATATGGTATTGATTCACAGAGGTCGCTTTGACCATTGTGATACGTAATTTGTTCTCAGGAATACCCAGTTGTAATAAGGTGAAATACTTTGCAATAGAGAAGTCTTCACAGTCACCGCCATTTACCCCAATAAACTCCATTGGTGTTGCCCAGTAATTTGAATCTCCCCACAGCACATCATCATTTACAAATCGAAAAAGATTAAAAAATTGATTCACTTTTTCCAGTTGCTGTTTCTCTGATAACGGCCCAGATTCAGCGACGACTTTAAACCAAGCTTTTGCCCTTAATCCTGCTCTATCGCCATAGCGCTTACTTAGCGTTGAGATAATCTTGCCTTCATCAAGTGTTTGAGTAGGAGAGGCATATAAGCTAAATACAACAAATAACGCTGCCACAAAAATAATGTGACAACGTTTATTGATGCTATATCGATAGTTTACAAAACTAACCAAGCTTGCTTAGCCTTATGGGTTTATTGTGTTTCTTCATCAACAGTATAGATATGCCATTTTAAGTTAGGAATAGTTTCCTCACTCACCACCTCGGCAATGACTCGTCGATTTAATCTTTCTGCCTCTGGAGTACCACTTGAGTCTACGGGTCTGTCAAAACTATAGCCAATAGCGCTTAATCTTGAAGAATCTATTCCGTAAGTGTCTGCTAACACTGCAGTGACGGCTTCGGCTCGATTTTGAGATAAAGCCAAGTTAAGCTCATAGCTACCTTTATTGCTACAATGGCCTTCAATGGTGACTGTGGTTGAAGGGTATAGCGTCATAATATTTGCAATTTTTTCTATCTGATTGTAATACTGAGGTGCGATGTAATCAGAGTTGTTGTCAAATAAAATCTTTAACTCTTGGCGTTCATTAATGTTCTTAATCGTTCCACAACCGTAGTTATCGATATCAGAACCGGTGACCGTACCCACGCACTTTTCGCGTGCCATGATCACACCATCTTTATCTTGATCATTAAGATCAAATTGCTGTTGAGTGGCTTTATCCATGGTTTCAATATCATTCATTGAGCAAGCTGAACTTAATGCCATAGCTAATAAAATAATGAAGTAGCGCATTAGTTTACACCTCCTTCATAGTTGCGTTCTCCGCCCCATACATCTGGACGAGTGACGCGTAATGATTCTAATAAACGCCCCGTTGCGTTGAGCACTCTGTACTTGGCCACTATCTCGTCGTACTCCGTTTGTAAGTAGTCTTTTCTTGCTTCAAATAATTCATTTTCAGTATCAAGTAAATCTAATAAGGTTCGTTGACCTAAATTGAATTGTTGTTCGTATGCCACCTGAGTTTGTTTTGCGGCAATCACATGCTCTCGAATGTATTGCTTTTGAGGCGCAAGCATTTCAAATGCATTCCAAGCCAGCGTTGCACCCTCAACAACTTGGCGATTGGCTCGTTGTTGAATTTCTTTTGCTTCATTGATTTTGTATGCCGCTTCTCGATCACGGGCAAGATCTTTACCGCCAGCAAACAAGTTATAACGCATACGTACCATGCCGACTAAGTCATTACTGTATCCATTGACATTCTGGCTTGCTATTGGGCTGTAACCATCTTCTCCGTCGACATCGTTATTCCAATTACCACTAAGTTCAAGGGTGAATTTAGGATAGTAATTCGATTTTGCTGAATCACGTTCCTGTTTAGCGGCATTAATGTCGTTTGCTGATGATTTTAATATCGGATGGCTTTTAGAGGCGATGACAATACTTTCTCTTAAATCACTGGGTAGCATATCGGCATCAGGTACAGGCACAATTAAATCTTCAGGTTGCATTTCTACTAGGCGAATATACTGAGCCTTGGCATCAAACAAATTATTTTTAGAAGAAATAACGTTGGCGTTAGCGCGAGCTAAACGGCCTGTTATTTGTGACAAATCTGCAATTGAGCCCAAGCCAGAGTCTGTTCTTTGTTTAATTTGATCATAAATTTCTTGATGACTTTGTAGATTTTTTTCTGCAAGCATTAGCACTTGTTCGGCACGGATGTAGTTTAAGTATGCTTTAGCAACATCAAGTGCAATATCTTCAGCAGCCGCAAATAATGCCCATTGCTCAGCACTGGCTTCATAAGAGTAGCGGTCGACTTCACTGCTGGTATAAAAACCATCGAACAGCATTTGCTTGATACTAAATCCTGCCTCGCCACGTTCCAGCTCCATAACACCGTCATCTAAATTGTCATTAAGAGGTTGAACCTTTCTGCGGGTTGAGGGACTATCCGTCTGCTCCCAACCATATCCTGCCGAAATATCTACAGTCGGCATATAACCTGAAATGGCTTGGTTGACTTGCTCCTCACGTGCTTTAAAACGATTAAATACAATCTTTAGTTCAGGATTGGTATCTAATGTATGCGCGACAGCCTGCTCAAGTGTTTGGCTATTAGCTATTGGAGATATAAGTATCGACAAGGTCAGCGCTAAGGTACTCACCCGCATTTGTCGACGTGTTGCTTTTTTCATTTAAAAAACCCTCCTGGTTCTTTAGCGCTCTTTAAGTGCTGATTCTTTTGCTCTTAAAATTGGATTTAATATGTACTCAAGTATCGATCTTTTGCCTGTAATAATGTCCACTGACGTGAGCATTCCAGGAATAATTGGCATCTGTGTGCCATCATCTTTGAGTAAGTTAGACTCTTCCGTTCTAATTCTTACGGTATAAAAGCTGTTTCCTTCTTCATCTTGAGATGTATCGGCACTGATATGCTCAACAGTCCCATTTAGCCCCCCGTAACGGGTAAAATCGTAGGCGGTCACTTTCACGACCGCAGGTAAACCTGGGTGTAAAAAGGCAATATCTTTAGGCGTGATTTTTGTTTCTATCAATAAGCGGTCTTCAGATGGCACAATTTCAATTATTTCTTCACCGGGTTGAACCACACCGCCCAATGTATTGATATGGATTGATTTGATGGTGCCAGCAACAGGAGAAGTGATAACGGCTTTACTGACTTTATCGAAAGCGCCAATTTGAGCTTGTGTCATACGTGATAATTTAGTTTGCATTTCATTCAGTTGCGCACGTAAATCCGCAGCATACACAAATACAGCCTCACGCCTTTTTAAAATCGCTTCGTCCATTGAAGCTTTAACTTTGGGGCGTAATAACCTTAACGATTGAAGTTCACCTTGAATATCGTTCACGGTTCGTTCTAGTTTCAGTAACTCGACTTCAGGTACAATCCCTTTTTGGGCCAGCGGCCGTGTGAGCTCTAATTCTCTTGAAACAAGTTGAAAGCTGGTGGTCAGGGTTGATATTTTTGACGCAAGCTCTTCTGTTTCTTGTTGACGCTGTTGTATCTGTCTAACCAGAATTTCCAGTTGGTTGCTTAAGTTATCAAGACGTCCGGAGTATTCTTCTTGTTGGCGTTTTACCAGTGCGGGTTCTTGTGCTATCAGTTCTTCTGAGAAAACTAAAACTTGCTTGGTAATTTTAACCTGTTCACGCCAGTTTGATGACATATCAGAGATGACGATACTGTCTAGCTCTGCTCTCATTCGGATGATATTGGTTTGCAGTGAATACACTTCTTGTTCTTGTTGAGCGAAGTCAGATCTAAATCGAGTGTCATCAATTCTGGCAAGAGGTTGGCCTTTTTCAACTAATAGGCCTTCTTGTACATAAACTTCTTGTAAAACACCGCCGTCAAGGCTTTCAATTAGCTGCACTTGTGAAGATGGAATCACTTTTCCTGAACCTGTGGTCACTTGATCTAATTCAGAAAAATATGCCCATATGACAAAGCACACCATCATGGCAGCCATAGACCAAATAATAAGTCGATGCCCAGACGGTGCATCGGTCATCATGGCACCGTAGACATCATCGACCATTTCAAGCTCTTCAGCAGTGAGATGCTTACTCATTTGCCGCACCTCCTGCCAATAAGCCATTATTAAGCTTCTCTAATATTTCTTTTTTAGGGCCGTCGGCAATGATGTGGCCTCGTTCTAATATAACAATACGATCCACTAAATGAAGTAAGTGCATTTTATGGGTGATGAGGAGTAATGTTCTATTTCTACTCACTTGTGTCATAGAGCGAATGAACTGTTTTTCCGCTCTGGCATCTAAGCTTGCTGTTGGTTCATCCATTAATAAAATTGGCGGGTCGTTTAGGGTTGCACGAGCAAGTGCAACACTTTGGCGCTGACCTCGGCTTAATGATAATCCGCCTTCGCCTACTTGGGTGTCTAAGCCTTCTGACTCTAAATGGGTAAATTGACTCACACCTGATAGTTGGACTGCGCGAATTAACTGGTGCTCACTGACTTGGCGAGTGCCAAACAAAATGTTATCTCGAATACTGCCATGAAACAGAGTGACATCTTGGGGTAAATAGCCAAAGTTTCGTCTTAAGTCGCTGGGGTGTATTTGGCCTGCGTCAATGCCATCGTATCTCAGGCTACCTTGGGTGGGTTTGTATAATCCCAATAGTAATTTGGCGAGGGTACTTTTACCTGATCCATTTCGACCAATAATAGCAATTTTTTCTCCTGGCTCTATGTGCAGTGTCATAGGATATAAAATTGGCTTTTCAGCTTCAGGGAATGAAAAACTAATATTATCTGCGGTAATTTTTCCGTTAAGTCTCTCTTTACTCACGATATTACCTTTATTAGCAAACTCGTCTTCTTGCTCCATAATTTGATCAAGTTGGCGAAGTGAGCTAACAGTGTAATTTCCACGAGTGATTAATGCCGCGAGTTGAGCCATTGGAGTCACGGCTCGACTTGAAAGCATCACCGCAGCAATAATGCCACCCATTGATATTTCATTGTCTGCCAGCCTATAAACACCCAAAATAACGACACATATAACGCTGAACTGTACTGAAAAGTTCGCAAAATTAGAAAGGTAGTTGGCGAGCTTTTTGGTTTTGAGTTCCCAGTTTGCCGTATGTCCTATCATTTGTTGCCAGCTTTTTTGGACAATCCCTTCAGCGCCATTCGCTTTGATTGATTCAATGGCGGTTAAACTTTCAACTAAATGACCATGCTTCAGACTGGCATAACGATTACTTTCTTCGATAGAGGCTTTCAACTTAGGCTGAGCGTATAAGGTAACTGCAATGATAAAAAAGCTTGCAATTACAGGTATGACAGCTAAATCTCCAGCAACCACATAAATGATAATGACAAATAAAATGGCAAATGGAAGATCAACTAAAGAGGTGATGGTTGCAGAGGCTAAAAACTCGCGAATGCTTTCAAACTCACCAAGTTGCTTAGCCATGCCTCCGACACTTGGAGAACGTTGTGATAACGGAATACCGATGGCTTTAGCAAATAATTTTGATGACACAATAATATCGACTTTTTTACCAGCAACATCAATCAAATAGCTTCTTAATTGCCGCATGATAAAGTCGAATACATAGGCCAAGCCTGCACCAATAGCCAAAACCCAAAGTGACTCAAAGGCGAGGTTAGGTACAACTTTGTCATAAACGTTCATAATGAACAGTGGTGACACCAATGCAAATAAGTTCACTAATACTGAGGCAATTAGCGCATCGCGATAAATAGGGGCAGAGTCGACAATACTTTGTTTTAGCCAATGAGTGCTATTGTCATGAATATGGACATCGACACTGGCATCACCACGATATTGTTGTTTGACTAAAAATAAATAGCCCACATAAAGCGTTTCGAGTTCTTCAATGGTGAGCGATTCTTCACCTCCAGTTTCTGGTAACTGAATGGTCGCTTGGCCTTGCTCAATATCAATTGTGCGTAAAATACAGGCTTTTTTATCTTTTAATAATAGGACGCATGGCAGCAGAATATCTGAAACATGGTCTAGGTCTTTACGTAACAGTTTGGCTGATAAACCCGCACGGCTAGCCGCTTGAGGCACTAAGTCGGGTGTTAGCACTGCACTTGTTAATGGTAAGCCAGCAGCCAATGACTCGCCAGAACAAGGGCTGCCAAAATGCTCTGTTAAAAGCACAAGGCAATCAAGTAGAGGATCTACGGTGACCTTCTGAGAGGCAGATATAGTCCACTGATCTTGAATGTTAGACGCAGTTGCTGGCACGTTATGAACTTCCTTATTATTCTTCGCGTAGGTACTTGTTATTATTGTAATAAGTATCCATGAACCTGCCCCATATTACTATGGGGCAAATGCATTATTTTGTTACGGTATTTGACCGTCAGGGTGGTTAATGAAGGGATCAATACCTTGAGCTGACACGTTGGTATTCGCATTTGTGTCGACAATTAATGCTTCATCGTTAAGTAACCCATTAATAATTACGCCTTCATCTGTGCTGCCATAAATATCTGACAAATCAACACCATCAAGAGTAATGGTTTGATCAATAGATCCATTGCCGTCAGAATCGATTTCAATAATGGTTGAACCGTCGGGTTCAAAATTGAAATTCAATAGCGTATCAAGGTTAGTATTCTCTTCGTTTATCAATAAGTCACTTAAGTCTAGTTGATCTTCTGTAACATTAAAGTCTGTGATGGTATCTGAGCCAAAGTCTCCTTGTTGCCAAACAAAGATATCGTTGCCTGCATCACCTTGGAGGGTATCGTTTCCTAATCCAGCAATTAGAATATCGTTACCTTCTCCGCCAATCAGTAGGTCATTACCTTCACTACCAACTAATATGTCATCTCCATTTTTACCATCTAACACCACGTCAAATGGATCATCTGCAAATACAATTGTTCCTGTTGAACCATTGTTGCCATCTGAAATATACACACCGGTTTGTTCAGTGCCATCACTTAATATGACGGTAAAGCTAACGGTTCTGCTTGCAAAGTCAGCCCCTGTATCGTTACCTAGTGAGTCTGTATCGACCGAGAACCACAGTGAATCTCCATTGGTAAAATCATTGGCGTCAAAATTAATGGTGAGTACAGAGTTATCGGCCGAGTAAACGAAATTATCACTATCAGTATTTGATATTCCCTTGGTTTTATTACCGACAGCAAATCTATCAGAAGAGTCAAACTCAGCATTGGAATCTGATCCGGCTCTTAAATTGATAGAGATACTGGCAATAAATAGCCCCGCGGTAGTAGTGGCTAGGCTGAAGCCTATTTGGTTATTGCCATTAGAATCATAGGTATTACCAGATTTAACCGTAGCACTAATAACGGCATCATTGGTTGCAGGTGTGCGACCAATAATGATGTCATTTTCAGCTGTACCGATTAATTTATTGGTGTTATCAACGCTAACATCAACATAGGTATCATCTGTTGCGCCATTTCCACTAATCTCATAATTGAATGTAGAGTTATTAGTCGCATTGGCGATTGTAACCGAACCATTGTTTAACGTAGCGTCACCAGTTAGGTTCGTTACCTGAGTATCGTAAGGCGTTCTATCACCATGAGTTAAGTATTCTACTGGAATATCTATAGTAGAACCGCTGCCCATATTGGTGATGATGTTATTGGTATTTGCATCAATACCCGCGTAGTAATCAATGTTGAGAACTAAATCAAGGTTTGATGAGTCCCCATCGTTATCGGTGAGTACTACTTCAATATTCTCTTGTTGGTTCAACACGTTACGGTTAACATCAATAGAGTAGTTATATATACCAGTGATGAAGTTAATGGTAAATACACCACCTAATGAGGTTGTAATAGCTTGGCTTTCATCCACGCCGTTATATTGATAGGTTGTACCATCAATAGTAATACTTGAGACAATACCGCCGTCAGCACCAATGAGTACTCCATCAGTTGCATTGGTATTGATAATGCCCAAACTGCCCGAAATAGAGTTATCTTCAAAATACTCAATAATGGTACTCGTTAAGTCATTGGCGTCATCTACTTGTACTGCATACTGCTCTTGGCCATCTGGCTCTGGGTAAGAGATAGGTAAAATCTCAGTTAATATTGCATTGCCAATACCAATACCAAAGGCGATGTCGTATAAACTCTCACCATTAGCTCCTGAATTTAAATAAGTTTCCCAAGTGGCTTGTAAGCTAGCATCAACTTTGCCACCACTATTGGGTTCCCCATCAGAAATAAAGTACAAGAAGCTTTGGTCGGCATCAGGTAAATCACCACTGTTCATTACAGTGCTTAGCGCATTTGCGTAGTTTGTGCCGCCATCAGCTATCAAGGCTTCTAACTTTGTAATGGCTTCAGCAATATCATCAATTAACCAACCTGTAGTTGTTGCACCACTCGCAAAGCTCACTAACTGCACATTGACGTCACCGGTTTTATCCACTTCATGAATAAGTGAGGTTAGTGCATCTACTGCGGTTTGTAAGTAGGTCATACCATTACCGGCACCTCCACCCATACTGCCTGATACATCGAGCACAATGGTGATGTTGGTGGTTATTGGATCTGGGGTGGTCATTAAGTTCTGAGTAATGTCAGTGGTTTTGGGGACATCATCAACAATGTTGATCGTTAATGAACCTGAATCAGATGCATTTAAGGCATTTTCTAGGCGGTAGTTAAAGGTTTCAGAAACATCATTACCACTGCTATTGCTATCCAATGTGTAAACATAATCCCCTGCACGATGGCCAGCAGTATCTTCGGTATAAACGGTTAGTTCACCTAGTGCTGTAGTAATGGTGACCATGCCATTGGTTGCCGCAACCCCATTTACATGAGTGATGCTAGTTGAGCCACTAATGCCTTGATCATTATCTAACAAGTTACCTGTGGCGATATTGCTGTTTGAAGTCGAGTCTGTTCCTGAAGCTAACCCAGCTTCAAATACATTATTACTGTCATCGGCCACAACAGGCATTGAGTCTTGAGTGATGGTGAGTATAGCCTGATCGGTGTCGCCATCAGAGTCCGTTAAGGTGTAGAAAATTTCATGTGTTAACGTTGGCTGATCATCGGCTTCCACAATGGTCGACTCGAAAGTATAGCTACCATTTTTGTTGATTGTCAGAATACCGCCATTGACGTTAACGACAATATTATCGTTGTTATCAAAAGTACTGTAGGTTGTATTGCCTATGACGATACTGGTGAGTTCGGTATCGTCTGCACCAATGGCATCGGCCCCTGAGCCGTCAGTGCCAGCGCCTGTAATCACGTTACCGTATGCAGTACCGCCAAAACCGATACTGTCATTGTCATTAATTGCATCAGGTGCGGTATCGGTTATGTCGATATTAATCAGCGTCCAAGGGCTGTCAGCATTACCATTAGTGGCTTTGTAATAGAAACTATCGCTTACGTCACCATTGCTATGGTCAAGATTACTTGGTGCCTGGTAACTATACGTACCATCTGAGTTTATGGTGACGATACCGCCAAGTGCTGTAGTGAATGTATTACCGCTGGTGGCGGTGTCAATTTCATCTGTGCCAAGTTGATCTTTAGCAAATGCAGCAATGGTGATTGAGTGACCCTCTGGATCGGTGTCATTACTGATTAAGGACGCATCGGTTAATGAAAGCACCGAACCTTCTTCAGTGGTCACGTTATCTTGGCTTGTGGCTGGAGCATCGTGAGCACCAATAATATTAATGGTCACTGTTGCGGTATCTGTTGCCCCATATTCATCGGTAATGGTATAGGTGAACGTGTCTTGAGTGACTTGCCCCGCGGTTAAGCTATCATAGGCATTATTAGGGTTATAGCTATAAGTGCCGTCACTATAAATGGTCAGTAAAGCGCCACTTGGCAGCTGAACCGTTGAGCCATTTGAAACCGCTGTGCCATTAATTGATGAAATAGTAAAGTTATGACCTTGTTGATCACTGTCGTTTGCAAGTAGGCCTGTTGCCGGATCACTCACGGTTAATACATCATTTTCACTGGTAACAATAGCCCCTTCACCTAAGCCCGCTCCCGTTGCGCTTATTGAGGTCAATACGTAATCAGATGAGTCGCCACTGGTAATTGGGTTAAGGTTGTTGGTCGATTCAAATACCACTGTATCAAATACGGCATCACCGGTATTGATATTGAAAGTTCCTGTACTTCCCGTGGCATTGCTAAAGATGCCTGAAGCGACTAATTCGCCGTTGTAATAAGCTTTCCAAACACCTTGTTCAGCGCCATTCTCATCGGCAAATAAACGCGCAGCAGTGAACTCGACATTGTTGACCAGTTCATTGAAGGTGATTTCAATCCCTTCTGAACGATCAGTGGATGGATCATATTCTATTTGTGTTGCAATTTGTCCATCGGCTCTGATACTGCCAGCCACACCAATGCCGTTGCCATTAATGGTGGTGAAGTTACCTTCAATGAGGTTACCATTACTATCATAAGTTAACGCTCTTATGCTGAATAATGGATTACCATTGACATCTGTAGGCACATTTGGCCCAGAGGTGAAGTCAGCTTCAACAGAATATGCCGCACCGGTTTCACCATCATTTTGTGCATCAACGCTATTGATCATAGCAGTATCGTTTGCGCTATTAGATTGATTGCCAGCAGCATCAGTCTGAGTAATTTCAACACTGATAGTTTGGCCTTCATTTGGTGTAGCTTCTGTCCATGTAATCACACCATTGCTATAGTTAAATGCAACATTAGGTGTTGAACCATCTTGATTCACTAACACACCATTATCGAGCTTTAACTCGAATTCTAGCGGTGGCTGACCATCAATGCTGATAGCGATGTTAACAAAGCCGCCAGCAAGCAAGTCAGTATGATTAACATTCGCTTGAATTTGAATATCACTGCCATTGGCATTGATTTCATCCTGATTTAAGAATCCATCGCCTGGGGTGCCATCATCAACAATGAGAATACTTGGTGAGCTAGGGCCCACTCGGTCAACACCTTGGTTATCTTTTGCTATTGCGGAAATATTACCCACGTTATCGATGATTTGAGCGGTAACATTGACTTCGGTATCTGTCGAGCCGACAGGCACTTCTATGTTAATACCATTGTTCAACATAGCTTGAGTGACAAGGCCATTAAACAGTTCTGTGCCATTATCGTCAGTGACGATTAGCGTGTCACCAACTTGTGTACCAGCGGCTAAGGTTACCGTTGCTGTTACCGTGTTGTCATTGCCGATTTCAGCTTCGTTGTATATTCCGTCACTTCCCATTCCAATAAATTCAACCAATGGAGTGGGTGCCGTGGTATCTAAATTATCGGAGTCGTTGGCATTGACGGTATTGCCGTTATTATCTGTGGCCGTGGCGGTTACTGTGATGTCACCATCAACTAAACCTGAGATATCGACACCATCAATGCTGTAGTTCCCATTAGCATCTACAGTGACATTAGGCACAGTGATTTGCGTGCCGTTGGCATCAGTTAATACTAATGTAACAGTCGAGCCTGCTGGCACATCAGTGGTGGTACCTGAAATATCAGCGGCAGAATTAGCATCATCAAGAACAAGATCAACCGTAATCGAACCGGCAACCGCATCTAAATTATCGGTGTCAGTATCGTTAACTATATTGCCGTTATTATCTGTGGCCGTGGCGGTCACAGTGATGTCACCATCGACTAAACCTGAGACATCGACACCATCAATGCTGTAGTTACCATTGGCATCCACAGTGACATTAGGCACCGAGATTTGCGTGCCGTTGGCATCGGTTAATACTAATGTAACAGTCGAGCCTGCTGGCACGTCAGTGGTGGTACCTGAAATATCTGCGGCAGAATTAGCATCATCAAGAACAAGATCAACCGTAATCGAACCGGCAACCGCATCTAAATTATCAGTGTCAGTATCGTTAACGATATTGCCGTTATTATCTGTGGCCGTGGCGGTTACTGTGATGTCACCATCAACTAAGCCTGATACATCGACGCCATCAATGCTGTAGTTACCATTGGCATCTACAGTGACATTAGGCACCGAGATTTGCGTGCCGTTGGCATCGGTTAATACCAGCGTGATTGTTGAACCTGCCGGTACGTCAGTGGTGGTACCTGAAATATCTGCGGCAGAATTAGCATCATCAAGAACAAGATCAACGGTAATCGAACCGGCAACCGCATCTAAATTATCAGTGTCAGTATCGTTAACGATATTGCCGTTATTATCTGTGGCCGTGGCGGTCACAGTGATGTCACTATCAACTAAGCCTGATACATCGACACCATCAATGCTGTAGTTCCCATTGGCATCCACAGTGACATTAGGCACGGTGATTTGCGTGCCGTTGGCATCAGTTAATACCAGCGTGACTGTTGAGCCTGCTGGCACGTCAGTGGTGGTACCTGAAATATCAGCGGTAGCGCCGTTGTCATTTAAGGCTAAATCAACTGTAATTAAACCTTCGATAGCATCTAAATTATCAGTGTCAGTATCGTTAACGATATTGCCGTTATTATCTGTGGCCGTGGCGGTTACTGTGATGTCACCATCAACTAAACCTGAGATATCGACGCCATCAATGCTGTAGTTACCATTGGCATCCACAGTGACATTAGGCACGGTGATTTGC
>NZ_JAKIKP010000016.1 GCF_023284065.1 Shewanella gaetbuli
TTAAGCGTAGATTCCAGCTCAAAATCATTGCTGGAATGACGGTTGGCTCGTCATCCTCGAAAGCTTTAATCGAGGATCTGCTTTTGAGTAATTAGCGTAGATTCCAGCTCAAAATCATTGCTGGAAAGACGGTTGGGTCGTCATCCTCGAAATCTTTAATCGAGGATCTGTTGTTAAGTATTTAGCGCAGATTCCAGCTCAAAAGCGTTGCTGGAATGACGGTTGGGATTAGTCTGAAATGACGATATTTCTGTTATCCTCGAACACATCCAATTTCGTCATCCTCGAAATCTTTAATCGAGGATCTGTTGTTGAGTAATTAGCGTAGATTCCAGCTCAGAAACGTTGCTGGAATGACGGTAACCCCGTCATCCTCGAAATCTTTAATCGAGGATCTGCTGTTGAGTATTTAGCGTAGATTCCAGCTCAAAAGCATTGCTGGAATGACGGTTGGCTCGTCATCCTCGAAATCTTTAATCGAGGATCTGCTGTTAAGTATTTAGTGCAGATTCCAGCTCAAAAGCATTACTGGAATGACGGTTGGGTCGTTACTGGAATGGCGATTGCTTCTGCTCTACCTGCTATTGCTGTCTATGGTGACATCTAAGTCTGTCAATAAGCCGTTATTTATACCGTAGATCCAACCATGAATAGCGACATTTTGGCCTCTATCCCATGCCTCTTGAATAATCGGTGTCGAAGTGACGTTAGCGACTTGCTCAATGACATTGAGTTCACAGAGTCGATTAAACTTGTCTGTTTCATCAAGTTGATTTAACTCAGATTGATACATACGATAGATATCGCGTAAATGTCCCAACCAATTATCAATTAAGCCAAAGCGTTGATTTTGCATCGAAGCTTTAACACCGCCACATCCATAGTGGCCGACAACCATGATATGTTTAACTTTTAGTACATCAACAGCATATTGAATTACCGACAAGCAATTTAAGTCAGTATGAATAACCATATTTGCAATATTTCGATGGACAAATACCTCACCAGGCATCAGGTCGATAATTTGGTTCGATGGCACGCGACTGTCAGAGCAACCAATCCACAGATATTCAGGATTTTGTTGTTTAGCCAGTTTCTCAAAAAAACTTGGATCTTCTTTGTTGATGCGTTCTGCCCAATTTTTATTATTATCGAACAGGGGTTTTAACAGTTTCATATTGACTCTCAGAACAATGAAAGCACCGCTTGAAATAGGGGGCTTGGAAGAGAACTAAAAAGAGTATATCAGTAAATTACCTATATCTGGTCATTCCAATTTACCAATAATATATTCATAGAGAAAGTGCCGAGTATCTTAACCAATAAACCTTAATGATTAAGATACTCCGTTTAATGATTACTTTTGAGCTGGCTGCCAATTTTCCCACTCAGGTTTCATTCTGTTATGTAAAGTAAACTGGCTGGAAGAAGTCATTTTATTTGCTTCAGTAGTGACATCTTCTGTGACCACTGAAATACCGCCAGATAATAATGTTTCCAGTGACCCCGTCTCAATTTGAGCGCCTGAAAAAATACCCACTTCAAGCTTTATGCCCGATGCATCCCAAAATTGGCTACTTTGGTTCACTAGGTGAACATACTCTTGACGTATGTGGGCAAACATCATTACAGACTGCCCAGTTTCTGATAAGTTGTAACCATCTATTTGGCCAATATTGATGCCCCTGAAGAAAATGGGTGTGCCGACTTTGATTGAGCCTAATTGATTGTCAACTAGGGTAAAACCAATTGCATTTTTAGGCCTATTAGCATCATATCGACTGGCTAACTTAGCGCTGAACTCGTTAAATGATTGGTCAGATTTTCCAGGTAAAACACCAATATATGCACCAGAAACTAAGGTCTCAACATTCTTAATACCCGCTAAAGATATTTGTGCATCTACAACAAAGTATTCACTGTCAGATTTACTGAAATGAGTGGCATATTCACCGTATAAATAGGCTTGAGCTATTTGTTGACTAAGATCTTTTGCTAACTTCACCTGTTTTATTTCACCGATTTGATGACCTCGGTATCGGATAGGGGAGTTGGCGTCAACTTGAGCTGAAGCAGGCAAGGTTATTGTAATTGGTTTAGCCTGAGTTAGGGCTAAGTGTTTATCATCATAAAGTTGTGTATTGACGATAACATCATGTTGCTTTGTTAGAGTTAAATCGTGTATATCATTGAAAATTTCATCGTCAACGAACCCTAATGAAATACTGCCTTTAATCGCGCCAGCAAGTGGAGCAACATCAATTTGAACACCCGAAAGACTGGCATTAACCGATAGGGCATCATTGCGCCAAAATACGGTATTCGGTTTGATAAGTTGTTTAAACTGTTTATCAATGGATAAGGTTAATGAAAATAAATCAGTGGCAGCTTGCCATTCAATCTTATTTATCTGACCAATAACCATTTTTTTATAATAGACCGGTGCTCCTTCAGATAAATTTGCGCCGTCTATGCTGGATAATGTTAACGGTAATTTTTGCTGTTCGGCAAACAAGGATTTAGCACTTTCAACGTCATCATAAATCGTAAATTGGCTGCCTGGCTTAGCTAAAGATTTTGATTTGCTAGGCACTAAGGTGACAGCTCCTTGTAATAATGTCGTTAAATCGCGGGTTTCAACACTCACCCCATCCAATGACGCATCAATAGAGAGTGCAGATTCTGTAACGAAAAAACTCCCTTGAGTAATCAGGGATTTAAATTCAGGGTATATTTCAGCTTGATATTCTACAGCGCTAAAATCTTCAGTTAAATCAGTGGTAACAATCTCACCAATAGGCAGCTGCTTATATCTAACTTGTGCGCCTACTGACATACCTGTGTGACTATGTGCGATTAATTTAATAGCAAGTTTTTTGGCATGCATTAAATCAGGTGCATTGTCGGCTAATGGAAAACTGTCAGGTAAGGCTTCTGTATTCGTACCCGGAAGAATATTGATGATATTGCCGGTGACCATTCTGGAAAGGTTTTTAATGCCGTTTAAGGATATTTCAGGCCCTGATATCCAAAATAGGCTATCGGCAGCTAATAGAGAGCGGTATTTATGTTCTAATGTCGCTGAAAGTTTCACTCCATCATCGGCGAGATCAATTTTTTCAACCTTTCCGACGCTGATACCGCGATATACAATACTGGCGTTTTCAGCTATGTCTTCGGCATTTTCATGGGTTAATGTAAACTCAATGCCACCCACTGCTGATTTTTGGTCTTGATATAATTGAAACACTTCGCCATTTTTAGCTTTAACGGTTTTACTACCGGTATTAAAACTAATGCCGCCAGCTAAAATGGATGCTAGACTTTCAGTATTCACTGAAATACCTGATAAAGACGCATCAATTTTTAACCCGGAAACATTCCAAAATCGTGAGTCAGTATGGATTAAGTGAGCGTATTGTTCTTGTATAAAGGCACTGATGATGACTTTTTCACTGCCAGAAAGGCGATAACCAACCACATGTCCCACTGGAATTTGTCGGTAAAATATTGATGAGCCAACATCAATAGAGCCTAGTTTCTCAGCATGAAGTTCTACAACCATCCCCTCGGAACCATGAGTAATTGCAGGGGCTTCTCGTTGAGCTTCAAACTCTTTAGTTGATTTTCCATCACCGGGTTGTATTGCGATATAGTTACCCGAAAAAAGGGTTTCTAAGCCTTCGACCCCCGTTATACTTGCTTTGGGTTTTACTAACCAAAATTGGGTGTTTTGAAGTAAAAATGGGTCTGCTCGATAATCCATTACGACTTTAACGTTTACGCCATTTAAGTCATCATCGATACTAATGTCGGACACTTTTCCTACCGTTAATCCCTGATATTTAACCAGTGTCTTACCAATGTCGATGCCTGCTGCACTGGGAAAATGAATATTGATTTCAATTCCTGATTCTTTAATGCTTTTGATGCCTAACCAAGCGCCTAAAATTAACGCGACGATTGGTAGTAACCAAATTGGGGAGAATAGTTTTTTCTTAACAACTTTTGGTGATTCAATTTGTGTCATTATGTGTTTCCAATCGGTCCCAAAGTAAGCGGGTATCTAGTACTTTTGCTGAAAGCTGAGTGAGTAAAATAACTAACGCAAATGCCGTTGCTGCCGGAGCCGGTTTTGCATCCAGTAATTGCCCCATATTAACTAATGCGACGGTCAGTGAGATGACAAATAAATCTAGCATCGACCAACGACCAATCCATTCAATAATGTGAAACCCTATCATCATCTTTCTTTTTGAAATGGGTATCTTAAAACTAATGGCGCAAAGATAAAGTGATAAACCAATAATCTTTAGCCAAGGCACTAAAATACTGGCCGTAAACACAATTATAGCAATTGGGATCATGCCAGTATGTATCAGATGAGCGATGCCACTGAAAATAGTGTCGTTAGTAACAACGCCGCGATTAGTTAACAAAGTAATAGGATAAACATTGGCTAAAACCAATAAAATAATGGCCGTTATTAACAAAGCCCAACTCTGTTGTACACTAGCATAATTTCGAGTACTTAGCTTTGTTTTACATCTAATACAATGAGTTAACGTGAGAGAGTTAACTTTTTTGCAGGTAGGGCATAAACAAATACCGAGTTTTTTCCCTTGTGGCGCAAGACTTTCAAGCGTAGTCCGAGCGCTCGTTTCATTGTGATTTGCTGGGCGGGTTTGATTATTGCTCATCATGGACATAGCTCCACATATGCTCGAGATTATATTCTCGTTGTAAAAATAACATGGCGATAAACAACAAGGTAAAACTTAGCGTACCCATTCCAAAATAAACATCTGAAAAATCTGAAAGTTGAAAAGCTGATACAAGGAAGCTAATGACATAAATTTCTAGCATCGTTAATTGCGACAGTAACCCGTGTTTTTTGAGCAGTTGAAGAAAGATTGATTGCCAAAAGGGGGAGCATAAATTCAATTTTACGATTAAGACTTGAAGCAGCACTGACAATATTAATAAAGCGGGCGCAATAACAGCGGAAATGAGGACAGCTAATCCCACCACCCAATATCCTTGCACCCAAACTTCAATAGCGGCTTCGTAAGCGGTTGTTGTCCGGATACTTCCCAAAAAATGAATTTCCAATACCGGCAGTAAATTAGCCGGTAAAAATAACAATAATGCGGTTATACATAGCGCCAGTAGTCCGTTAATTGAACAATATGGCGTGTCATAAAGTGCTGTGTCACAACGAGGGCAAAGTGCTCTGACATTTGAAGGTAACGCACGTTTCCTGATCACTAAATCACAAGAGCGACAAAGGATGACGGCTTTATAAGACTTGGCTTCAGACATTATGTTTTTTATACAATTATCCTGACTAATTGGCCGATATAGTATACGAAATTAAACCGAATTAAGACTAATATTAATCATTTAACGCCACAAAGTCATTTTTAAGCACTTCTCTATTGCACCAATGAGCAAAATTTGTCACTCTTGCACTGTATATAAAAACAGTGGAGAGGTGTTCATGGCAGTAATAACTCAGTTTGTCGTGGTAAGAGAAGGGGTTGAAAAGATGACTTTCACATCAAAAAAAGAAGCCGATGCTTACGACAAAATGCTCGACATAGTCGATAACTTAGTCCCATTTTTAGCCGAGTCAGATGCGCAATTAGATGAAACCAAATGTGAGCAGCTGGCATTTTACTTAGCTTCAAACAAAGATGATTTAGCCAATATATTAAAGGGTGGGGTTAAAGCTAAACCTGCTAAAGAACCTAAAACCAAAAAGAAAGCCGTTAAGGAAGATTAATTCTAATCAGCTTTAACAACTGATAATCTAAGGCTATATTATCTATTTAGTTTATTTCAGGAAACACAATGAAAGCTGAGTTTTACCAAATTTTATCACGTCAAGTTGAAGCGTTACTTTCCTCAGAAGATGATCTGATTGCCGGTATGGCTAATTTTTCAGCGTTAATTAATGATAACCTTGAAAATTTAAACTGGGCTGGCTTTTATATTTTGAAAAATGACCAACTTGTATTAGGCCCTTTTCAAGGTAAAGTTGCCTGTACTCGCATACCGTTAGGTAAAGGGGTCTGTGGAACTGCTGCAGCTAACAATGACACCATAAGAGTTGCCGATGTACACCAATTTGATGGCCACATTGCCTGTGATTCAGCCAGTAATTCAGAAATTGTCATCCCTGTAAGACAAGATAATCGAATCATCGCGGTATTGGATATTGATAGCCCAATGTTAGACCGTTTTGACCAAGATGATCAAATTGGCCTCGAATTACTGGTTAAACAGTTTGAAAAATGCTTATTTGGTTAAATAGCGAACAATAAATTGCAAATGATGGTCGCAATCGCTGCTGTGGGCTTTATAATAGCGCACTTATGGGACCACCATTGTGGATGAATACCCGATAGACACTAGTGTAAACCCATTTAAATTTGTTAAGGTTTGTTTCTGAGGCTTTAGCAATTTGGTTGTTAGTGCTAATTTGTAGGTTAAGGGTCAGATTTCCTGTACTGCTTAACAAAAGATGAACGACTTCAGGCAATGCCTATTTAGTCCCCTTATTTAACGTGGAAGTAAAAATGGAATCAACAGACAAGTTGACCGACACCAACGCAATTTTAGCGTTTTTATATGAAACCTTTCCTGCTTGTTTTATTGCAGAAGGTGAGACTAAACCATTAAAAATTGGTTTATTTCAAGATTTGGCTGAACGGTTAGCTGATGATTCTAGAGTCAGTAAAACACAATTACGTGTTGCTTTACGTCGCTATACAAGCAGTTGGAGATACCTTAAAGGTGTCAAAGCGGGTGTACAACGTGTTGATTTAGACGGCAACGAATGTGGCGAGTTAGAACAAGAACATGTTGATCATGCTCAAGCTACTTTGAAAGAGAGCCAAGAAAAAGCGAAAGCAAAACGCCAAGCTCAAGCTCCAAAAGCTGCTAAAAAACCAGCCAAAAAAGCCGTAAAACCTCGCCCAGCTGCGAAAAAAGAGCGAGTGGCTAAACCTGCTGCCCCAGTGGTTAATTTAGTTCCTGCAAAAATGGAGCAATTAGCTGCAAATCAACGTGTTAATGTTAAGCTTGGTGCATCACCAGTCTCTGGCACTATTACGGATATTAAGAAAGATGACGTTCACGTACAGTTAGATTCTGGCTTGAGCATTAAGGTACGTGTAGACCACATACTAGTATAATTTAAAGGAGTAACTTGTTGATGCGAAAACTCACTTTGGCCGCGTCAATTGCATGTGCATTTATTGGATTCTCGGCATATGCAATTTCACCAACTATTCAAATCAGCGAGTTACCCAAATTAAGTCAGGAGCCACAACACCAGGTGGCTAGCAAACGGGTGACTAACTTATTTACCCGAGCGCACTATCATCGTTTTGACTTAGATAACGCTTTTTCTGAGCAGATTTATGCCCGCTTTTTAGAGCAATTAGATTACCGCCGTAATGTATTGACTCAAGCAGACATCAAAAATTTTGACCAGTACAAGCATCAGTTTGATGACATGGTAAAAGCAGGTGATATGTCACCAGCTTATAAAATGTTCGACTTACTGCAAACCCGCCGATATGAGCGCTTTTCTTATGCGCTGACTTTACTTTCAACCGAATTTGACTTTACCAAAGAAGGTGATGCTTATGAATTTGATCGTAAAGAAGCAGCATGGCCAAAAGATGAAGCTGAATTAAACGAACTTTGGCGTCAGCGTGTTAAATATGATGCGTTAAATCTAAAGTTAACCGGTAAAAAATGGCCAGAAATTGTTGAAATACTCACCAAACGTTATAACAACGCCATTAAGCGTCTAAGCCAAACTCACAGCGAAGATGTTTTTCAAAGTGTTATGAATGCCTTTGCACGTACAGTTGAACCACACACAAGTTATCTATCTCCTCGCAATGCTGAACGCTTCCAAATGGAAATGAACCTAAGCCTTGAAGGCATTGGGGCAGTATTACAAATGGATGATGATTACACTGTTATTAAAAGTCTTGTGGCTGGCGGACCAGCAGCATTAAGTGAAAAGCTATCACCTGAAGACAAGATTGTGGGTGTGGGTCAAAAAGGTGAAGAAATTGTTGACGTGATTGGTTGGCGTTTAGACGACGTTGTTGAACTGATTAAAGGCCCAAAAGGCAGTGAAGTGGTATTACAAGTCTTGCCAAATAAAGGCGGTGGTAATGCACAACCTTTTGAAGTCACCATTGTAAGGGATAAAATTCGTTTAGAAGATCGCGCTGCAACCTCTGAAGTAATTGAACCGACTGAGGGTGAATACGCTAATAGAAAAGTCGGTGTGATTCAAATTCCTGGCTTCTATATGAACCTTTCGCAAGACGTCGCTAAAGAGTTAGTTAAGTTAAAAGAAGCCAACGTTGAAGGCGTGATTATTGACCTTCGTGGCAATGGTGGTGGCGCGTTAACTGAAGCGACTCTATTAACGGGTTTATTTATCGAAATGGGCCCTGTGGTTCAAATTCGTGATGCTAATGGTCGTGTTAATCAAAATCGTGATAATGACGGCAAAGTGGCGTATGACGGCCCATTAACTGTGATGGTTGACCGTTATAGTGCATCGGCATCTGAAATTTTTGCGGCAGCGTTGCAAGACTATGAACGTGCATTAATTGTAGGTGAGTCAACGTTTGGTAAAGGTACGGTTCAGCAGCATAAGAGTTTAGGCCGTATTTACGATATGTATGAAAAGCCTATCGGTCATGTGCAATATACTATCGCTAAGTTTTACCGCATTAATGGCGGCAGTACTCAGCTAAAAGGTGTGACTCCTGATATTCGCTTCCCAAGTGCGTTAGAGCCGGGTGAATATGGTGAGTCAGAAGAGAAAAATGCATTACCGTGGGATAAAGTGCCTGTAGCTCAATACAGTACCTTAGGTAATATTTCGCCTGCGCTGATCAGCAACCTAGACGCTAAACATACTAATCGAATTAGTAATGATGTTGAGTTTGGTTATATTAATGAAGATATCGCTGAATTTAAAAAACATCATAATGACAAAACCATATCTTTGGTTGAAGCTGAGCGTGTTAAATCACGTGAAGATGACGACAAACGAGCGTTAGATAGAACCAATGAGCGTCGTGTGCGTGAAGGGCTAGAAGTGGTTAAGTCTTTGGATGAGATTGAAGATGATAAAGATACCAAAGCACCCGATCCATTCTTAGATGAAACGGCTTACATTACTCTTGATATGGTTGATGCGAAGAAAACAGCGAAAGTCGCTAAATAGTATTAACTTACAAAATAAAAACGCGCTTTGGCGCGTTTTTTGTTATTGAACATAAAAATAGCAAGGACCCTATATGTCTCAAACTCAGGCAAAGCATTTAAAAGATTATACCGCGCCACATTTTACCATTACCCATATTGATTTAAATTTTATCTTAGATGGTGAAAACACTAAGGTTATTGCCACTAGTAAAGTAAAGCGAACTAATGAACATCAGTTTGATTTAGTGTTAGAGGGTGAGCAGCTTGAGTTAGAGTCAGTAAAACTTAATGGCAAAAACCATGATTATCGTCGCACAGACACTTCACTAACAATTACCACTGACCTTAATGAATTTGAATTAGAGATTATTACAGCACTGAATCCTGAAGCTAATACCAGCTTAGAAGGCTTGTATATGTCTGATGGTGCTTATTGTACTCAGTGTGAAGCAGAAGGTTTTAGAAGAATTACCTACTTTTTAGATAGACCTGATGTATTAGCCATTTATAACGTGCGTATTGAAGCTGATAAAGCGGCATTTCCTTTTTTACTCAGTAATGGCAATCAAATTGAGCAAGGCGAAATGCCACGTTCTGGTCGCCATTTTGTTCAATGGCAAGACCCGTTCCCTAAGCCAAGTTATTTGTTTGCTCTGGTGGCAGGTGACTTTGATCTTTTAGAGGACCACTTTATTACTCAGTCAGGTAGAGATGTCAAATTGCAGGTTTTTGTTGATAAAGGTAATTTACATAAAGCATCCCATGCAATGGAATCTCTAAAAAAATCAATGAAATGGGACGAGCAGCGTTTTGATTTAGAATATGATCTCGATATTTATATGATTGTCGCTGTGGATTTTTTCAACATGGGGGCGATGGAAAATAAAGGCTTAAATGTCTTTAACACTAAATATGTTCTTGCAGATAAAGCCAGTGCTACCGATGAAGATTACCATGGTATTGAGTCTGTTGTAGGCCATGAATACTTCCATAACTGGACGGGTAACCGAGTGACGTGTCGTGATTGGTTCCAATTAAGTTTAAAAGAAGGTTTAACGGTATTCAGAGATCAAGAGTTTAGCTCTGATTTAGGTTCAAGAGCGGTTAATCGAATTCAAGCTGTAAAGGTAATGAAAAACCAACAGTTTGCTGAAGATGCAGGGCCTATGTCCCATCCTATTCGTCCAGAATCAGTCATTGAAATGAATAACTTCTATACCGTCACCGTATACAATAAAGGTGCAGAAGTGATTCGTATGATGCATACCATTCTGGGTGAACAAGGTTTTCAGGCCGGTATGAAGTGTTATTTTGAGCGTCATGATGGTCAAGCCGTCACCTGTGACGACTTTGTCAATGCGATGGAGTCTGCAACAGGGAAAGACTTACAACAATTCCGTCGCTGGTATTCTCAAGCAGGCACTCCGGTTGTAACGGTTGATGAGTCTTTTGACTCTAGTTCAGGCCAATACAAATTACATCTAACCCAGCAGGTTTCAAGTCAAGGCGTTAAAGGGCAAACCTTACATATTCCATTTAGTATTGAATTGCTTGATGACCAAGGACATTCCATTGTTAATCAAGTTTTAGATTTCACTCAAGCTAAACAAGAGTTTGTATTTGATGGATTCGATGCTAAACCGATAGCCTCTCTGCTACAGGACTTTTCTGCACCGGTAAAACTGCAATACACGGTTGAATTTGATCACTTAGTTCACTTAATGCGTTTCGCATCCAGTGAGGTTGCTCGCTGGGAAGCCTCTGTGCAGTTATTTAGTCAATCAGTATGGGATAATGTTGACCACCTTGCACAACATCAATCAATGGCGGTTGATAATAGAGTCTTAGAAGCATTTAGAGGCGTCATTCTTAATGAGCAACTTGACCCAGCGCTAGTGGCTGAAATACTCAATGTGCCTTCGGCTTCTTCATTAATTGAGCAAGTTGATAAAGTTGACTTAGATTTGCTGCAAGTGGCTCGTGAATTTGTTATCGAAGAAATTGCCTCAGCCTGTGAAGATGAGTTAGTAGCGCGTTACCGCGAACTCAACTCATTTGATACTGCTGAACACCGTGCATTTAAAAATGCCGCATTGGTGTTATTAAGCTATGTTTCTCAACAACATGAGGGACTTGTTATTAGCCAATTTGAACAATCAACTAATATGACCGATACCTTAGCAGCACTTAAAGCGGCGACAGTAGGGCAGTTTGATTGTCTAACTGAGTTATTAGCTCAGTTCGAGAAGCAATGGCATTCAACACCATTGGTAATGGATAAGTGGTTTACTTTACAGGCAACGGCAAATAATGATGATGTTATTGATCAAATAGTTAAACTTACACAGCATTCAAGCTTCAGCTTTAACAACCCCAATCGTGTTCGTTCATTAATTGGCAGTTTTGTGGCGGGTAATACTTATCAGTTTCACAAAAAAGACGGCTCAGGCTATGAATATTTGACCCAGATATTAATCAAATTGAATAAATCTAACCCGCAAGTCGCCTCTAGAATGATTACACCTTTAATTCAATTTGCGAAATTTGATGATACAAGACAAATGTTAATGAAGCGCTCGCTTGAAACATTGAAATCGTTACCAGACTTGTCTAAAGACTTATTCGAAAAAGTCACTAAAGCCTTAGGTTAACGCTGACGGGTTTTAGGGTAAATAAACAGGAGAGCTTGCTTTCCTGTTTTGAATAAGAGCGTATTAATATGCAATTCAAATTAAACATTAATATTAGTTATGATGATTTTTTGCCTTATTATCAGGGTGTTAGCGAGTCAGTGTTAACCAATGATATTCATGGGCGACAGTTACAAATTCATGCAAAATACTTTAAACCCTTTTTAACGCCAGTGGGAATTAAAGGTCAATTTATATTAGAACTTGATGAAGAAGGAAAATACAAATCGCTAATAAAATTAGAGTAATTACTTAAAACGAGTGATTCACTCGTTCGTTTGTCTAATTAGTGTTTATTTCTATGTAAGTCGCTGAAAAACAATGCCTTTACATGTTTGTTGTGTAAAGGCATTTTTTTTTACTCGTATAATTCAAATATGAACCCTGCTCAGCATGTAACCATATCGTTAATAACGTTAATTTTATTGCATATTTTGTTGATTTTAGCCTTGCCGAACAAGGTCAATTACTGTAACAATGATGTTGCCTGTGGGCTAACAAGATGTTGGTTTAAATTCCTATAACAACGATTCCAGCAGGTTACGGAGATAAGCTAAAATGAATATTGTTAAGAAAAAATTTAACAAGTCGGCAATTACTTTGGGGGTAATGTCGGCTTTATGTTTTGGTATGAGTTCAAATGTGTCAGCCGTCTCATTTAATTGGGGGGATGTTGATGGTACTTTCGACTCTACTTGGACAGTCGGTGCAAGCTGGCGTGTTGGCGAGCGTGATTGGGAAGGTCAAATAGGTAAAGTTAACCAACCACAATTTGATTGGTCTGGTTACTCTGCATTTAGTGATACAAAGTACACTTCAGCTGAAATTTGGGCTCAGCCTGGATCATATTCAAGCAACAATGACTTAAGTAATTTACTTTACTCTCAAGGTGATACCACCTCTGAAATCGTAAAAGGTTTGCATGAGCTTTCATTAAAATATGAAAACTACGGCTTATTTGTCCGTGGTATGTATTTTTATGACCGCAAGCTAAATGACGGCAGTTACGATTTTAATGACCCGCTTACGGGTAACAGCTTTGACCCATGTGATGATGACCGAGCGTCTGAAGTACAGTGTAAAGACATTCGTTTACTAGACGCATTCATCTATGCCAACTGGGATTTAAATGATGGCCAAAACCCATTAACGGTTCGTGTGGGTAATCAAGTGGTTTCTTGGGGTGAAAGTACCCTTATTCCACATGGTATCGGTGTGATTAACCCTGTTGATTTGAACATTTTGAATGCACCTGGTGCAGAACTGAAAGAAGCTTTCCGCCCTCAAGGTATGGTTTGGGCTTCTTTAGGCTTAACCGACAACTTAAATATTGAAGCGTTTTATCAATATCAGTGGGAACCTGTTTGGGTGCCAACACCCGGTTCAAACTTTGCAACTAACGACTTTGCCGGTTTTGGTGGTTACAACCAAAATGCACAGTTAGGCTTTAATGCAAACCCCGATATCAATTTAGATTTTCTGATTGCAGAGTATCAAGCGTTGTACGGCCAAGCTGCTGCGGCTAACTTTAATCCAGCTCTGGCATCAGCTATGACGGCTTATTCAACCAAGGTTGCATTGATTCAAGATGAAGCTGAACCTGAAGATGATGGTCAGTATGGTGTTAAGTTAGGGTATTACGCCCCTGATTTAAATGAAACCGAGTTTGGTTTCTACTACATGAATTATCACAGTCGACGTCCACTTATTAGCGGTACTGCCTCTAACTTTACTTCAGCAGCCATTGCTGGTGACTACGGTAAACTTGCCGCTAGTGGCGGAAACATTGACCGTGAATTATTGTTGAGCATGGAAACGTTCACTAAAGCGCAAATTGTTTATCCTGAAGATATTCAATTATACGGCTTTAGTTTCAACACGTTAGTAGGCGATACTTCAGTAGCAGGTGAAATTGCTCACCGCGTTGATGAGCCTCTACAAATTGATGATGTTGAATTACTGTTTGCCGCCATGCCACAACAATTAGCCAATGCGGGTCTTCGTCCTGATTTAGACGGTATTTCGCAAATGGACGTGGTTGCACCAGGTGCAACAGTGGACGGTTTCATTCAATTAGATACCACCCAAGCACAAATGACATTCACTCATTTATTTGGTCCAACGTTAGGCACTGATAACTTAACTATGTTGGCCGAAGTAGGTGGTGTGTGGATTCACGACATGCCAGGTTTTGATGAGCTAAGATTAAATGGCCCAGGTACAGCGCGTTCTGGTGGCAATCCAGATATGCCAGGCATTATTGAAGCGTTACATAATGGTCCAGAAACTAACCCGTTTCCCACTGATTTTGCTTGGGGATACCGTTTAGTGGCAAAAGCGGATTTTAATAACGTGTTTGCGGGTGTGAATATGGCTCCGCGAGTGATTTTCTCTCACGATGTATCAGGTATTACACCTGACCCTATGTTCTTATTTACAGAGGGCAAAAAATCAGTCGCTCTTGGATTGAATTTTGACTATCAAAATCGTTGGGGTGTCGATTTCTCATACAACAGCTTCTTTGGTGGTGTAGGAACAACGAACGCGATGGAAGACCGAGATTACGTCTCGTTTAACGTCAAGTATTCGATTTAAAAAGGATAATAATAATGAAAAATCTGACGATATTATCGGCAGCAGTGATTATGGCTCTAGGGGCACCTGTTGCGATGGCGAAAGTATCAGAAGCTGATGCAGCCAAACTTGGTACAACTTTAACGCCAATGGGCGCAGAAAAAGCCGCTAATGCTGACGGTTCAATTCCAGCTTGGGACGGTGGCATTACTAAGCCAGTTGCGGGTTATGAAAAAGGAATGCATCACTTAAATCCATTCCCGGATGACAAAGTGTTGTTCACTATTACCAATGCGAATAAGGCTGAATACCAAGAGTTTTTGACGCCTGGTCAAAACAAATTATTTGAATTGTACCCTGATACATACAAGATGAACGTTTACCAAACTCGTCGTACAGCTTCATCGCCACAGTATGTTTATGATGCCATTAAAGCTAATGCGACGACGGCTGAGCTAGTCGCTGAAGGTAATGGTATTTCTGGTGCGGTCATTGGTGTGCCATTTCCTATTCCACAAAATGGTTTAGAAGTCATTTGGAATCATATTCTTCGTTTCCGTGGTGTTGATGTAGAAACTCACCGAAGCCAAGCTGCGCCAACGGCAGGTGGTTCTTATACTTTGGTTGAAAACGCTGAAGAAATTCGCTTTGAATATACTCGACCAGAAATCACACTCGATAAACTGAAAGAAACCAATACATTATTTTACTTTAAGCAAGTAGTGACTCAGCCAGCTCGTTTAGCAGGTACTGCACTATTAGTTAAAGAAACCATGGATCAAGAAGCACTACCACGCCAAGCTTGGACCTACAACACAGGTCAACGACGTGTTCGTAAAGCCCCTAATGTTGCATTTGATACTCCAGGTACAGTATCAGATGGCTTAAGAACAACCGATGACTTTGATATGTTCAACGGCTCACCAGTGCGTTACAACTGGGAGTTAGTCGGTAAAAAAGAAATCTTTATTCCATATAATGATTACAAGTTGCATTCTGATGCCGTTGAATATGACCAAATTCTAAAACCTGGTCATATTAATCCTGAGTATGCTCGTTGGGAAAAACACCGTGTATGGGAAGTGAAAGCAACCCTGAAAGATGGCATGCGTCATATTTATAAAACGCGTGTTTTCTACATTGACGAAGACTCTTGGCAAGTGTCATTAACTGACATGTACGATAACCGTGATGAGTTATATCGTGTAGGCACAGCACATACGATTAACTATTACGAAGTACCGACTCATTGGAGTACGTTAGAAATATTCCATGATTTACAATCTCGTCGTTATTTAGCCATGGGATTAGATAACGAAGGTCGCATGTATAACTTCGATGCCAATCTATCTGAAGCTAACTTTACCCCAGACGCATTACGTCGTGCGGGCATTCGTTAAGCGTTATCAAATAGTTTGATTTGTTTTTAATGGGGCGCTTTGCGCCCCTATATGTAAGGAAGTTTGTATGACGGTTAGCATGCTTCGCAGTACTGTAGCGTTAAGCTTAAGTGCATGTTTATATACTGCTTCAGTTTCTGCTCAATTCGATCCATTATCTGCTCAAATTCAACCTTTAGCTCAGTCGTCATTACTCGTCGATATCGCTAATGCCGGTGACACATTAGTTGCGGTTGGCCAACGTGGTCACGTACTCGTATTAAATGAGAAATGGCAGCAGGTTAATACTCCAGTATTGTCACAACTCACTAAAGTATTTTTTTTAAATGCCAATTTAGGTTGGGCTGTTGGACATGACGCGACCATATTACACACCCAAGATGGTGGCCAAACGTGGTCATTGCAAATGCAGTCAACCGATATTGAAAAACCCTTTTTAGATATTCTATTTTTTGATGAAAACCATGGGGTGGCTGTGGGTGCCTATGGACTGTTTTATCGCACTCAAGATGGTGGGAAAACGTGGGTTGATGAATTCCATCAAGAGTTGTTATTTGAAGAAGATATTGCCTATCTTAATGATTTAAAAGCTGAAGATGAACAACTTTATTTGTCTGAACGTGCTGCACTTTTGCCGCACTTCAATCGAATTATCAACATCAGTAATGACCGTCTATTATTAGTCGGAGAATTAGGAACAGTGGCAGTTTCTGATGACCAAGGGCAAACATTTAGCACCGTCGAGTTTGATTACGATGGCTCGATGTTTAATGCCATTACTCATAACGGTGATATTTATGTTATGGGCTTACGAGGTCATGTTTTCAAAACAAATGATTCATTTGATGGTTGGGAGCAACTTGAGTTACCTGTTGAATCATCAATCAATGGCGCATTAGTTCATGAGGGCAATTTATACCTTGTGGGTAATGCCGGAATCATCTTAAAAGTTAAAGACACTCAAGCGACAATTGTTGAGCGTCGTCAAGGTGAGAACATTGTGTCAGTTGCTAAAAATAACCAAGGTGACATTTGGTTTGCAGGCTCAAAAGGCTTGTTTCAATTACCTCAATAGCATCAACAAAATTAAAACAACAATAATAGGGCCGCAAAGATGTTAGAAAAACTGGTCAATACCTTTGAAACTCACTTATTTAGAAACCGAATGTGGGTGATAATTTCGTTTATTCTTATTACGGTTTTTTTAGGTTACCAAGCTAGCCAGCTCAAAATGGATGCGGCGTTTAGTAAAAATATTCCGCTTAATCATACCTACATGCAAACCTACACCAAACATCAAAAGGATTTTGGTGGCGCCAACAGCATTATGGTGGCGGTTGAAGACACTAGCGGAAATATTTTTAATCCGGTGTTTTTTGAAGCCCTTAAAAATGTTCATGATCAATTATTTTTCATTCCAGGTGTAGAGCGCTCTCAAGTTAAATCGTTATTTTCACCCTCAACACGCTTTACCGAAGTCGTAGAAGACGGCTTTGCCGGTGGCCCAGTGATTCCAGCTGACTTTAGAACTGATGATTATGGCTTAAATATTGTCAGAGACAATATTGAAAAGGCGGGCATTGTGGGGCGGTTAATTGCCAATGATTACTCTGCGGCAATGGTATCGGCTCAGTTAATGGATTTTGACCCGCAAACCGGTGAACCACTGAATACCATCAAGTTTGCTCAGCAATTAGAAGAGCAATTACGTGGTCAATTTGAAAACGAGAATATTAAAATTCATATTATCGGTTTTGCCAAAATGGCAGGAGATGTTGCTGATGGTGCCAAAGGGGTTTTATTATTCTTCTTGATCGCCATTGCCATTACTGCTGCGATGGTTTACCTGTTTTCAAAGTCGATCATGTTAACCGTGTTACCGCTGGTGTGCAGTTTAATGGCGGTTATTTGGCAACTAGGTTTATTAACGGTTGTTGGATTTGGCTTAGACCCGATGTCTATTCTTGTGCCATTTTTGGTGTTCGCTATTGGTGTCAGTCATGGCGTGCAAATGATTAATGCGGTTAGACGTCGTGTTATTGATGGTCAAGTGACTAAAGCCGCTGCGGCTTCAGCATTCAGAAGTTTGTTAGTGCCAGGTGGGGTTGCATTATTATCTGACACAGTAGGCTTTTTAACCTTATTGGCCATTGATATTGGGATTATCCGTGAGTTAGCTATTTCTGCCTCACTAGGGGTTGCAGTGATTATTCTTACTAATCTGATCTTGCTGCCATTAGTGATTTCTTATACCAATTTGTCTAATGCTAAAGAAAATGTTGAGCAAAAACAAAAGATAGAAAATCTTTGGCGTGGTATGTCTAAATTTGCCACTAAAAAATATGCCGTGGTAGTACTGGCTTGTACCGCAGTGTTGTACTGCGTGGGCTTTATGCAAGCGACTCAAATGAAGATTGGTGATTTAAAAGGTGGCGCTCCTGCTTTACACCAAGACTCTCGCTATAACCTAGATACCTTTTTTATTACTGATCATTTTTCAATTACTACCGATGTTATGTCGGTAATTGTAGAAGCTGAACCCGAAGCCTGTACTTACCATTCGGTATTAAAGCAGATAGATCAATTTGAGTGGATGGTGGCTAATACCCCTGGAGTCGAGTCAACAGTCAGCCTTTCTTCTATCGCTAAAAAAGTGAATGCTGGCTTTAACGAGGGTAATCCAAAGTGGGAGATTTTACCTCGCACCACAGCAAGCTTAGTGCAGGCGGTCGGTCAAGTACCAACCACTTCTGGTTTGTTAAATGGAAACTGCTCGGTTATGCCGGTCTATCTGTTTTTGAAAGATCATAAAGCTGAAACCATTGAAGTGGTTGTCGATAAAGTGAAGCAAGTGGCGGCTGAACTTAATACCGATAAATTGCAGTTTAAACTGGCATCTGGCCCTGTAGGGGTAATGGCCGCGACCAATGAAGCGGTTAGCAAGGCACAACTGCCTATGATGTTGTATGTTTATGGTGCGGTATTTATTTTGTGTCTAATCAGCTTTAAATCAATTAAAGCAACGGTTGCAGTCATTATCCCATTATATGTGGTATCCACCTTGGCTCAAGCGTTAATGACCTTGCTTGACATTGGTTTAGCTGTGAGCACTTTACCGGTTATAGCGTTAGGCGTAGGCATCGGGGTTGATTATGGTATTTATATTTTATCTACCATGTCGAATAAACTTTCTAACGGTATGGCGGTTCAACAAGCTTATTTTGAAGCATTAGTTGAGCGCGGTAGTGCGGTGATATTTACCGGACTCACATTAGCCATTGGTGTAAGTACTTGGTTCTTCTCTGCATTGAAATTCCAAATGGATATGGGAATTTTGCTGACATTCATGTTTTTAGTAAATATGTTGGGAGCAATTATTATTCTTCCAGCACTATCGGCAATATTTTGGCCTAAAGCCAAATAAATTCAATGCGTTACTTAAAATGGAGAGCTTAGCTCTCCATTTTTTTTTGAATAGATAATCTAATCCATCGCGTTTTATTGCATTTTATGCATTTTTTACCTGTCAAAACTGGAGAAATAGAGGATCTACCACTAAAATTTTTCTCGATATAGCAGCAATTTAGTAATAAACTTTGCGCCAGATCTCAAATAGTCTCTATTTGAGCGAACCAAGCCGAAGCATCCATATAATGATAAGAGCGCTGCCATAGACGCTTAAGGAATCTGCAAAATGGCCTTTAAAGATGCAATGCCTTCTGTACTACTTGAAAACGTAGTCAATTTAATTCATTCAAAAATCCCTAATTCACAAGCAAAGCAAGTAGAGCAATTTGCTAAATGCCTCTACGCTCATATGTCCAAAGACGACCTCAATGTTCGTAATGACAGTGACCTATACGGTGCTGTCGTTAGTCTTTGGAATGCACTGAATAAAACCGCCGCTGCCGATAGGCATATTCGCGTGTTTAACCCAACGCAGTCAAAACATGGCTGGCAATCAACTCATAGTGTTATTGAGGTGATTCAACCCGACATGCCATTTTTAGTGGACTCGTTGGCCATGGCATTAAACCGAATGGGGATCACCGCTCATGTGATGCTACACACTCCATTAGCGGTAGTCCGTGACGGTAAGTCAGTCTCGCAAGTCAGCTTTGTTAATGACGCACCGAAAAACAGCGATAATATCGCGGTATTCTTGATTGAAATTGATAAACAAAGTACTGATGCCGATATCAAAGTGATTGAGAAAGAATTGCAATCGGTGTTGTCAGATGTTGTCTCTTCAGTGTCTGATTGGGAAAGCATGTCTGCTAAACTAATCGACACGATTAAGCAGTTACCTAAAAGACCATTTCCAGGTGACAAAGCAGAACTTGAAGAGTCAATCAATTATCTAACTTATTTGAGTAATCATCATTTCACATTATTAGGCTACCGCTATTATGACTTAAAGCGAGTTGAAGGTGATGTTGAACTGGTTCCCGATTTAGACTCAAGTCTTGGATTAATGAGCCGGACTAAAACCGCTTCAAATGAACGTGGTTTATTGTTGTCATCGTTATCTGAAACTGCTCGCAAAGAAGCGCTGGATTCAAGCTTATTAGTGCTGACAAAAAGCTCAACCAAAAGCCGTGTTCATCGTCCGGCCTATGTTGATTATGTGGGTATTAAACGATTTGATAAAAAAGGTAATGTTATTGGTGAAGATCGCTTCACAGGACTTTATGCCTCAAATGTTTATAATCGCAGCCCGCGCGAAATTCCATTACTTTCACAAAAGGTTGAAAGAGTATTAGCACTTTCTGGTCTAGCGCCTCGATCGCATGACTACAAAGCCTTGATGAATATTCTTGAAAACTTACCTCGCGACGAATTAATTCAAGCTAAAGTTTCTGAACTTTCAACAATGGCTCACGGTGTATTGCAAATGCAAGACCGTGATAAATTGAAGTTATTTGTCCGTAAAGATGGTTTTGGGCGTTTCTTCTCTTGTTTGGTTTATGTGTCAAAAGACCGTTACAACACCAAGTTCAGACAAGATACCCAACGTATACTTGCACAGCATTTTAATAGTAATGAAGATGTTGAATTTACAACATATTTCTCAGAGTCTACTTTAGCTCGAACTCATTACATTATTAAAGTCGACAATAATAATATGGATGTAGATGTGGCTGCTATTGAAACAAATCTTATTGAAGCTGCGCGTTCATGGGACGATAAGTTACACACTGCGCTAAACAATGAACTAGGTGAACAAGCGGGTACTGGGTTAACAAAACGCTACCAAAATGCCTTCCCACAAAGCTATAAAGACGATGTGTTACCAAGCTCGTCAGTGGTTGATTTACAGCACTTAGAAGCATTAGATGATGAGCATAAGCTCGGCATGTTGTTCTATCAGCCGCAAGAAACGGTGCTTAACGACAATAAAGTGCGTTTAAAACTGTTCCATAAAGATGAACCAATCCATCTTTCTGACGTGTTACCAATGTTAGAAAACTTTGGTCTTCGAGTGATCAACGAACGTCCTTATGAAGTCAAAACTAATGACGGTCACACGTTTTGGATTTTAGACTTTTTAATGACAGTGCAGGGTGCTGCAGTTGATAACTTAGCAGACAGCCAAGAGCGTTTCCAAAATGCTCTATCACTTGTGTGGCAGAAAAAGCTGGAAGACGACGGCTTTAACCGTATGGTACTTTCTACCGGCTTAACGGGTCGAGAAGTGTCTATTTTACGTGCATATGCCAAATATATGCGTCAAATCGATGCGACATTTAGCCAATCATATATTGAAGAAACCTTTAGTCGTTATCCTAAGATTGCAGATTTATTGGTTAAAATGTTCATTCGCAAATTTAACCCGAAACTAAAAACGCGCACGTTAAGCAAGTTTTTAGAACAAATCGATAAGCAGCTTGATGACGTATCTAGTTTGGATGACGATCGTATTATTCGTCGTTATTTAGACCTAATCAATGCGACTTTGAGAACCAATTTTTATCAAACTGATGAAAAAGGTGATACCAAAGCGTACACCTCGTTTAAGTTTGCCCCTGATCTTATTCCTGAAATGCCTAAGCCATTGCCTAAGTTTGAGATATTTGTTTATTCTCCACGGGTTGAAGGGGTTCATTTACGTGGTGGTAAAGTTGCTCGTGGTGGTTTACGTTGGTCAGACAGACGTGAGGATTTCCGTACCGAAGTACTGGGCTTAGTTAAAGCGCAGCAAGTTAAAAACACCGTAATTGTCCCGGTAGGAGCCAAAGGTGGTTTCGTGTGTAAACAACTGCCAACAGAGGGCGGTCGCGAAGCATTTTTCAACGAAGGACAAGCTTGTTACCGTTTGTTCATTCGAGGCCTATTAGATATTACTGACAACATTAAAAATGGCGATATAGTGCCGCCTGTTGATGTTGTTCGCCATGATGAAGATGACCCTTATTTAGTGGTTGCAGCAGATAAAGGAACGGCAACGTTCTCTGATATCGCTAACTCAATTGCCATTGAATATGACTTCTGGTTAGGTGATGCATTTGCCTCGGGTGGCAGTAACGGTTATGACCATAAGAAAATGGGGATTACCGCCAAAGGTGCATGGGAGTCCGTTAAACGACATTTCCGCGAAATTGGTGTTGATTGCCAAACAACAGACTTTACCTGTTTAGCCGTAGGCGATATGGCGGGTGACGTGTTTGGTAACGGTATGTTGTTATCTGAGCATACAAAACTGGTTGCTGCGTTTAACCATATGCATATTTTCATCGACCCAAATCCAGACATTGCAACTAGCTATGCAGAACGTAAGCGTTTGTTTGAGCTGCCACGCTCAAGTTGGGAAGACTATAACGCTAAACTGATTTCTAAAGGTGGCGGTATTTTCTTACGCTCAGCTAAATCAATTAAGCTGACGCCTGAAATGAAAACCATGTTGTCTACAGACAAAGACACCATGAACCCCATCGAGTTATTAAAAGAACTGCTTAAAATGCCAGTTGACTTGATTTGGAATGGCGGTATTGGCACATACGTTAAATCAAGCAAAGAATCTCATGCCGAAGTGGGTGACAGAGCTAACGACGCATTACGTGTAAACGGTAATGAAGTTCGCGCCAAAATTATTGGTGAAGGCGGTAACTTAGGTTGTACACAGTTAGGACGTATAGAATACACCGCTAATGGCGGCAGAATGAATACTGACTTTGTGGATAACGTGGGTGGTGTTGATTGTTCTGATAATGAAGTTAATATCAAAATTTTCTTAAATACCTTAGTTGCTGATGGTGAGTTAACCGTTAAGCAACGAAACCAAGTATTAGAAGAAATGACCGACGAAGTCAGTGAAATTGTTTTACAAGACTGTAAAGACCAAACTCGTACCATTTCGGTGACCCAAGTTCATGGTGTTTCACAACTTAAAGAGCAAATTCGCTTTATTCAATATCTTGAAAAAGACGGTAAATTAGATAGAGCATTAGAGTTCTTGCCAACTGACGATGATCTCGCTGAACGTTTAGCCAATGGTCGTGCATTAACGCGTCCTGAATTATCTGTTTTGGTTGCTTATGCCAAGATGGTGCTAAAAGAACAATTAGTCACTCCTGAAATTACCGAAGATAGCTTCTTAAGCAAATTATTAGTGGATTACTTCCCTAAAAAGCTGCAACAAAAGTATGCCGACAAAATGGTTAACCATCCGTTAAGAGGGGAGATTATTGCTACCTCCTTAGCCAACGAATTGGTTAATGACATGGGCTTTAATTTTGTTCAAAGAATGCAGGATGAGACTGGTGCCACAGTCGCTGAAGCCGCTATTTGTTATACTATGGCCAGAGAAGTTTTTGGTTTGGCAGAGTTAACTAAATCTATTACTGATTTAAACGGCGTTATTCCGGCCATTGTGCAAGGTGAAATGCTTCATCAACTACGTCGCAATATGCGTCGTGCATGTCGTTGGTTTATTCGTCATCGTAATCGTGGCCATAACATTGAGCAAACCGTCGAGTTTTTTGTTCCTGTATTCGAGAAACTTAAACAGAATATTGATCAATACATGATTGAAGCTGAAGTGAAAGCGATTTCAACTGAAATTAGTGCATTGATGAAAGAGAATGTCCCTGAGTCGGTTGCCTCTATTGTTGCCAAAATGAGTACTTTATTCTCAGCATTGGATATTGCTCAAATAGCCGAAATTGAAAATAAATCATTAGATTTAGTCTCAGAGACTTACTTTAAGCTTGGTGCGAAAGTTGAGTTGCATTGGTTCTTAGAACAAATTAGTGCTCAACCTGTAGCGAACCATTGGCAAGCACTGGCAAGAGCCGCTTTCCGTGAAGAGTTAGACTGGCAACAACGTGCATTAAGTTCTGCGGTATTACGTACCTGCAGCAATACTTGTGATGCTGACACTGTTATTAACCAATGGATTAATAACAACAAAGCCTTACTTGAGCGCTGGTATCATATGCTTGCAGACTTTAAAGTATCTCAAACACATGAATTTGCTAAGTTCTCAGTCGCCCTACGTGAACTTAACTTACTGATTTTACATTGCGAAGGTCAGAAGTAATTCATTATAATAACAAACAGCCCTGGCGATTGCCGGGGCTTTTTTTAGGCCTAGGAGAAAACATGTTTTATAAACTCGCTCAAAAAGTAATGTTTCAAATGGATCCTGAAGTAGCACATAACATTGCTATTGGAAGTTTGAAAATGACCGGTAATACACCGCTAAATTGCTTTTATCGTCAGAATGTTAGCCAGACACCGGTAGAGTGTATGGGGATAACTTTTCCCAACCCAGTGGGCTTAGCAGCTGGTTTAGATAAAGACGGCGAGTCAATTGATGCCTTTCATGCAATGGGTTTCGGTCATGTAGAAGTGGGTACCGTTACACCCCGTCCACAACCCGGTAATGACCAACCGCGTTTATTTAGACTAAAGCCTGCCAAGGGCATTATCAATCGCATGGGCTTTAACAATAAAGGTGTTGATAATTTAGTTCGCAACTTAATGGCCAAGAAATCTGATATTTTAGTTGGGGTCAATATCGGCAAAAATAAAGACACGCCAGTAGAGCAGGGCAAGGATGATTACTTAATCTGCATGGATAAAGTGTATCAATATAGTGCTTATATTGCGGTTAATATTTCATCGCCAAATACTCCAGGTTTACGTACTTTACAATACGGTGAATTACTGGATGATTTGCTGAGTTCAATTAAAGCTAAGCAAACTGAGTTAGCTGAAAAATATAACAAATATGTGCCTGTCGCATTAAAAATTGCTCCAGACTTAACTGATGAAGAAATTCAGTCAATTGCAGACTCTTTAATTAAAAACAAATTTGATGCGGTAATAGCGACTAACACAACCTTGTCTAGAGATGCTGTTAAAGGTTTACAGCACGCAGAAGAAATGGGCGGATTAAGCGGTAAACCACTAACTTCATTATCGACTACAGTGATCAAAAAGTTAGCGGGTTTTCTAAATGGCGAGATCCCGATCATTGGTGTGGGCGGGATCAACTCTGCTGCAGATGCTAATGATAAGTTTGCCGCAGGTGCGACGTTAGTACAGATATACTCTGGCTTTATCTATCAAGGTCCCCAGCTGGTTTCTGAGATCGTTTCTGCATATAAAGCTAAATAGATCGTTTTGATCAATTTGGACTGATCAAGAAACGTGCCGCGATCGTTTTCGGGCGATCGCATTTTTACCTAAGTTAATGATATATAGATTATATTTTTGAAAAATATTTTTGATATTGTTCTATTTATCAACTATTATTCAAATGTACTCAAATATTAGGTGAAATTGCGTCATGTTATTAATGCCGAATAAGGACTGGCATTGGGAATTTAACTCTAGATATCAGCAGTTAAGTATATCATTAAGTTCCGAAATGGAGTTCTTAACCCCATACAAGACAAAGCAACTTATCCCTGATGCACTAACCAGGGCAGAATTTAGCGTAGAACATGCTAAGTTCTATATTCGCCTGCTTGAAATGTTACCAAAAGTTCTTCATATCTCTGATGCTGGTATTGTACAAACGGCCCTTAATGCAACGGCTGCTCACTTCCTGTTAAAACCTCAAATGCCGAAATCGTGGTTTTTTGAAGCCAGTGATGAGTGTGTTTTCAGTGACACGGGAAAATTATTTCAAATTAACTGTAATGGCAAAAGTGCCTTAGTGTTAGTGGTTGAAAATAGTCTGCAAGCGGCTACGGTGATGTTATTATCTCAATCGTGCGCGTTGACTGAATCAAAATCATTGAATCAATTTGATGTGATTAAGGTAATGCATAATCGTTTACATCCGCTTAAGAAAGCAAAACAGGTTGTTGTTGCGGCTTAATCGTTTCATTCACTAAACCTTTCATCATAAATATGTCTTTGGGTCATATTTTCTGCGGCTTAATCCGTTAATTCTACGCTTTATATTGCTATCCCAGTATTAAATACCTATGATCAGCCGCAATATTGATACCTAAAATTTGTAATCGAGAATGTTATGCTGACTTATCCTTTATCTGGCAGTTCGTCTGAACTTGTGTTGAACATCTTAACAATGGTGCTAAACCAAGGTAAGCCGCTTGATCGCGCTTATTCACATAACTTCTCAGGATTAAAATTAGAACCTACAGAGCAGGCACGCATTACTGTGGTTGCAGGTGATATTTTACGTCGGTTAAATTTGTACTGTTTTATTGTTGATATTAATGCCGACGAGTTCGACCGAATGGGCTCTAAGCTACTTAATGGTTGGCATTTATTTCATGGTCTTGAACTGCCTAAAATGCAGTATTCATTACAAGTTGATGAAAAAGCATTAGCCGCTAACATTGAGTCTGCCAAACAACAGCCTGCATTATGGGATGGTTGCCCACAATGGCTAGATGATTTAGGTCAGCAACAATTAAAAGATAAATGGCCTGCAGAACGTGCCGCGTTAATGCAAGCACCCAAACGATTTATTCGGGTAAATGAATTAAAGTGTGACCGTCAAAAGCTAATAGAAAAGCTGGCTAAAGAAGGAGTTACTGCTGTCTCTGTTGAAACAGTGCCAAGTGCAGTAGAAGTCACATCTGACTCAGCATTATTTAGAACTGAATGCTTTAAACAAGGTTTGTTTGAACAACAAGATGCGGGCTCACAGTTAGTCGCTGCGGCCGTTGATGCTAAACCTGGAATGAGAGTAGTTGATGCTTGTGCCGGTGCCGGTGGCAAAACGTTACATATTGCGGCTCAAATGCAAGGTAAGGGCCGTTTATTAGCCATGGACGTCGAGCAATGGAAACTTGATAACTTAAAAACCCGTGCTAAACGTGCAGGTGCACACAATGTTGAAACTCGCATTATTGCCAGCTCTAAAACCATTAAACGACTCAAATTATCTGCAGATAGAGTATTACTGGATGTACCTTGTTCGGGTTTAGGGGTGTTAAAGCGTAACCCTGACTCAAAATGGCGCGATACTGCAGAGCGTTTACCAATTCTGGTTGATTTACAAAAACAGATTATCGATAGTTATTCACGCATGGTTAAAGTTGGCGGCATATTAGTTTATGCAACCTGTTCAATTATGCCTGAAGAAAATCGTCTCCAAGTCGATAGGTTTTTAGCTGAACATCCTCACTTTTCATTTATTGATGATGAAACTATTTTGTCTTCTGAACACGGTTTTGATGGCTTCTATTTAGCCAGAATGATCAGAAATGAAGAGTAATATTTTGATGGTTAAACAATTAATTGTATAAAAATAAACCAAAATTCAATTTTTCCCATTATAAAATTTGATTATGTTGATTATTGTGCATAACCTTAATAAATGGACTTGATATTTGTTGTGCCGCAACAGATAACTCAATGGGGAAATATGGATTTAGGTAAAACAATGATTAGTGCCGATTCGTCTGCTGCGTCAACCTTTGAATATCATTCAAGTATTGAACGCTACAGTACGATATTGAATATGGTGTTGAAGGGGCTACCGTTAGGCGAAATTCTTCATGCACTGGTATTAATTATTGAAGCCCAAAAAATAGGCACCAAAGCTTCTGTATTATTGTTAAGTGATGACGGTAAGCAGTTGTTATCTGGTGCAGCGCCCAATTTACCTAATGATTACAATGAAGCAATTAATGGGGTTTATATCGGCCCAAACGTTGGTTCATGCGGCACAGCGGCTTTCATTCGACAACGAGTTATTGTTGAAGATATTGCATCACACCCCCACTGGAAAGATTATAAAGCACTGCCGTTAAAAGCCGGTTTAATGGCCTGTTGGTCTGAACCTATTTTTGATAGCGCTTCAAATGTACTGGGTACATTTGCCATGTACTACGACACAATAAAGTCTCCAACTTCACAAGATTTAGACTTAATTCAAGAAGCCGCTCGGCTTGCCAGTTTAGCGATTGAAAGAAGCAGAAGTCTTCATCTGCAACGGTTAACCAGTAAAATATTTGATAGCTTGCCGATATCACTGGTGATCACCAATGACAAAAACTCCGTATTAACTGCCAATCCCACTTTTGAAAATTCAACTGATTATTTCGATAAAGAGAAAAGTTTTTTTGATATAAAAGGCTATTTATCACAATCAGATCCCCAATTAGTGAGCACTCTTTATCAAACAATTGAGCGTGGCCATTCTTGGAAAGGTATGCTCAAAGGCGTAAAAACCTCAACGGATATTAGAGATATCGAACTGGTTGTCACGGTAATCAAAGATAATATAACCCAGCAAAATTGTTATGCTTGGATGATAACGGATACCACAGCCAGTAAAATGGCTGATAAATTAATTGAATTTCAAACTTATTATGATCAGCTTACAGGCCTAGCGAATCGAAAGTTATTATTTAAACAATTGGAGCAACAAGTCGCTGCTGATGAAAATAACGATAATGCCGCCCCGTTTTGTTTAATGATTTTAGACTTAGATCATTTCAAACAAGTTAACGATACGCTTGGTGCTGATCATGGTGACGAAGTGTTAAAGCAAGTGGCTAAAAAAATCACTCAAGTGCTCCCTGAAAACAGCTTACCTTCAAGAATTGCGGCAGACGAGTTCGCTGTTATTTTACCTGGAAATATCACGAATGATGAGCTTAGTGCACTTGCTTTGGCGGTTAATGGAAAGTTATCTGAAGAAATGGTGGTGGCTAAAACCATTGTTTCCATCACCAGTAGTATTGGTTTTGCACGATATCCTGCAGATGCCAATACAGCAGAGCAATTACTGAATTTTGCAAGTCAGGCAATGTATAGCGCTAAATCAAATGGGCGCAATTGTTTTGAGTACTTTAATCAAACTATTCAGCTAGAAACTGAACGCACCGCCAAACTGCATTATCATTTAAAAAATGCCATTATCCTGAACGAACTAGAATTATATTTTCAGCCTATTGTTGACCCTAACACTACAGAGATAAATAAAGCCGAAGCGCTGTTACGCTGGCATCATGATGGTCAATTTATTTCACCTGATGAGTTTATCCCCATTGCAGAAAAATCAGGGTTAATTGTAGAAATAGGTGAGTGGGTTAGAGCCGAAGTTGTCAAAATGATCAGTGCTGTTCAGAGTTTAAACAAAAGTATCTGTTTCTCAATTAATGTTTCAACTATTGAGTTTTGTACTAATGAACTTCAAAATCGTTTTTTACAAAGTTTTGAAAAAGTAAGCCAATCTTCAGGATTAAGCGACTTTCCTTACCATCTAGTCACGCTAGAAATTACTGAATCATTAATGATGAACCAACAACAAGCCGTTTATGATTTACTGGCTTTGCTGAGAAAACGCGGGGTTAATATTTCAATTGATGATTTTGGAACAGGTTATTCATCATTGTCATATTTAGTCAATTTTCCGGTTGATCAAATCAAGATTGATAAGGCTTTTATCCAGCAAATTGAAACAGATGAACGGCATAAAGCATTAATTGAAGCCATTGTAAGCATGTCAAATTCACTTGATTTATCTTTAGTGGCTGAAGGTGTTGAAACACAAGAACAGTTAGATTTCATTAAGCAGTTAAAAATCCCTGCGGTACAAGGTTACTATTATTATAAGCCTATGCCTACTGATGAGTTTTTAGCAATAATTTCGCAACAAGAATAGCGTACTATTTATTCAAATTGTTGTTAATTTTCTCAATTGTTAACACTCTGAAATCGGGATGTGTGCTGGCTGAAAAACAAACACCAAACGATGCTTAATTGACTGACTTCTAATCATATTGTAGTCATTTTATAACCAATTACCTTATTCATACCAAAAGTGAATTATAGGGTGGGAAATGATAATTACAGCACAATGTCCTGTTAATTTATTCTGCTTTCCTGGATAAATACCAACATAAAAAAATACCGCATTTCTGCGGTATTTTCTTTTAAATCAGAATATTACTAAGATTTAAGCAAGTAAGCTCTTTGGCTCGGTAAATTCTAAAGAAAGTGCTTCAGCCACTTCTTTACAAACCAGCTTTCCATGAATGACATTCAATCCATTCAATAAATGCTTGTCAGCAAGTAGTGCTTCTTTATAGCCTAAATTGGCTAATTTGATGATATATGGAAGGGTAGCATTGTTTAGCGCAAACGTTGACGTACGAGCTACTGCACCTGGCATGTTAGCTACACAGTAATGCACAACATCATCAACGATATATGTAGGGTCTTGGTGAGTTGTTGCATGAGATGTTTCTACACATCCCCCTTGGTCAATGGCGACGTCAACAATGGCACTGCCAGGTTTCATGCGCTTAATTAACTCTTTAGAAATCAGTTTAGGTGCAGCAGCACCTGGCACTAATACGCCACCAATAACTAAATCCGCTTCTAAAACATGACGCTCAATAGCATCTGCAGTTGAGTAAATAGCTTTAACAGAAGAACCAAATTGTACGTTTAGACGACGAAGTGCATCAATGCTTCTATCTAATACTACAACGTCAGCACCCATACCAACAGCCATTTGGGCTGCATTGGTTCCAACCATACCGCCACCAATAATAACGACTTTAGCGGGTTCAACACCTGGTACGCCACCTAATAACATGCCACGGCCGCCAAGAGATTTTTCTAATGCACGTGCGCCCGCTTGAATAGACATACGGCCAGCAACTTCAGACATAGGTGCTAATAATGGTAATCCGCCACGGTCATCTGTAACGGTTTCATAAGCAATACAAACAGCACCACTTTTAATTAAGTCATTTGTTTGAGGTAAATCAGGTGCTAAATGAAGGTAAGTAAATAGAATTTGATCGTGACGTAACATCGCACGCTCAATAGCTTGTGGCTCTTTTACTTTGACGATCATATCTGATTTTTCAAATACTTCTGCAGCAGTTGCAAGAATTTGAGCACCAGCATCAACATAATCTTGATTCGTAAAACCGATGCCTATCCCTGCATCTGACTGGATAAAGACTTCATGACCTTTTAGAGTCAATTCGCGAACACTAGAAGGAACCATACCGACACGATATTCGTGGTTTTTGATTTCTGTTGGAACACCAATAATCATTTTTGAGCCTCAATTTAGATATAACCCGTAGGATTGACGAGTAATTTTTATTATTAATTCAACACCTGAACGTGCTTATGTCAGGGTTCTCTAGTATAGTACCCCTTAAGCAGTTTATGCTGCTGAAGTTTGATAATAAAAAGATAAAAATGTTGTTAAAGTGGTAAAATAGAGTTAAAAATATGGCGAACAATAAGAATTATTCAGTAAAAGATTTAGACCGTATTGACAGAAATATTTTGAACGAACTTCAGATGGATGGAAGGATATCAAATGTTGAACTCTCTAAACGTGTCGGCCTGAGTCCAACTCCTTGTCTTGAAAGGGTTAAACGTCTTGAGAAGCAAGGTTTTATCAATGGTTATACCGCTCTAGTTAATCCACACTATCTAGGTGCATCACTGTTAGTATTTGTTGAAATTACGTTAAATCGTGATACACCAGATATTTTTGATCGCTTTAATCGTGCGGTGCAGTTATTAGATGATATTCAAGAGTGCCATTTAGTGTCTGGTGATTTTGATTATTTACTTAAAACGCGAGTATCTGATATGTCAGCTTATCGTCGCTTATTAGGTGAAACCTTATTAAAGTTACCATCAGTATCGGATACTCGCACATACGTGGTAATGGAAGAAGTTAAGCAAACTAATAAAGTCGCGCTTAATGTCATCACTGAGTCTTAAATCTAATTTTTACTTACCCTGAATCACAGGATTGGTCTTTTAAGACTAATCCTGTTTATTTTTTATACTTGCCACAAGTTATCCATTCCGATCGGTGAAAACCTATTCACATTCCATTGAGCTAATTTGATTCACAGTGCATAATCGTTGATATATTACAGACTTTTTCTGTTATATTTTATTGTCTTCTTTTACGCATGGAAAATACCGTTGACTCAGGGAAATAGCTTAAAAACACTCAGTGGCCTACAGCGACTTTTAGAAGGTGGCCTCATATTTTGTTGCATGGTTGCAACTTATATTTTATTGGCATTATCGAGCTTCAGCCCTAATGACCCCGGCTGGAGTCAATCTCATTATCAAGGTGAAATTCATAACTGGACAGGTGCAGTTGGTGCTTGGACAGCAGATGTATTATTTTATTTCTTCGGATTTATTGCCTATTTAATCCCAATTATTATTGCTACTACAGGCTGGTTTTTCTTTAATCGTGCCCACAAGTTATTAGAAATTGATTATTTTTCAGTGGGTCTAAGGATCATTGGCTTTATGTTAATGGTGTTAGCTTCTGCGGCACTAGTTAGCATGAATGTTGATGATGTTTATGTGTTCTCCGCTGGCGGTGTCGCAGGCGACGTAATTAACCAAGCCATGCTGCCGTACTTTAATGTACTGGGCACCACACTGTTATTGTTATGCTTTATTGGAGCAGGGTTTACATTAGCCACCGGAATTAGCTGGCTAACCATTATTGAGTTATTGGGACATGGTGTTATTTGGTTAGCGCTTAAATTGTGGCATTTACCTCAAACCATTAACAGATCGCGAGAAACTGAAGATACTCGTGGCTTTATGAGCATGGTCGACAAATTTAAACAACGACGAGAAAACGGTTTTGATGAAACCGACATAACTGATACTCAAGTTAATATTAAACCGCACTCAGTCACTGAGTCAGAATCAGAACCCACTGAGCAAGTTATTCAACAAAATGATTCAGAGTCACAGGATCCAGAGCCACAGTCTAATAGCAATGCCTTATTAGCGGCCAAAGCGAAACTCGCTAAAAAACGCAGTATCTTCAGCCGTAAATCGAAACAACCTCAAGTTGACCCAAGTAAAGTTGATGATGACGATGAAATGCTAGAGCCGAAAATGTTCCAGCAAGATATTAATGATATCGAACCTACCATCGTCCCTTGGACCGCTGAAGATGAAGATAAGACACCGAGTTTTTCGGCAATTGATGATGTAGATGATATAGAGCCAGTCATTAAAGCCGCTGAAACTCAAGAAGACCAGCCATTGGCCGCGTTAGATCAAACCCATTCACAAGGGGCGTTAGTGGCACAACAACAGCCTAAAAAAGAAGCCAAAATTGTTGATGGTATTGTGCTGATTGACGGTCAAACGCCTGAACAAGCAAGAAAGCCGATGCCGCCTTTACCAGATATCAGTTTACTGGATGTGCCAGACAGAAAGAAAAACCCTATCACAGAGGAAGAATTAGAGCAGGTTGCGCGATTAGTTGAAGTCAAATTAGCTGATTTTAATATTGTTGCTAATGTGGTGGGGGTCTATCCCGGTCCTGTAGTGACCCGATTTGAACTGGAGTTAGCACCAGGTGTAAAAGCCTCTAAAATCACTAATCTGTCTAAAGATTTAGCCCGTTCGTTGTTATCTGAAAACGTACGTGTGGTAGAAGTGATTCCAGGTAAAGCTTATGTTGGCCTTGAATTACCTAATAAATTCCGTGAAACCGTATTTATGCGTGATGTTCTTGATTGTGACGCATTTAGGGACAGTAAATCGAAGTTATCAATGGTACTTGGTCAAGATATTTCCGGCGACCCTGTTGTAGTTGATTTAGGTAAAATGCCGCACTTGCTAGTGGCAGGTACTACGGGTTCAGGTAAGTCTGTAGGTGTGAACGTGATGATCACCAGTTTGCTTTATAAATCTGGCCCTGATGATGTGCGCTTTATTATGATCGACCCGAAAATGCTTGAATTGTCGGTATATGAGGGGATCCCGCACCTATTATGTGAAGTGGTTACCGACATGAAAGAAGCTGCCAATGCACTGCGTTGGTGTGTGGGTGAAATGGAGCGTCGTTATAAACTAATGTCGGCATTAGGGGTACGTAACCTTAAAGGCTATAACATAAAAATTAAAGAGGCTGCTGCTAAAGGGGAATACATACCCGATCCGTTATGGAAACAGTCTGAAAGCATGTTAGATGAAGCGCCAGCTTTAGAAAAGTTACCGGCAATTGTGGTTGTGGTAGATGAATTTGCCGACATGATTATGATTGTGGGTAAAAAGGTGGAAGAGTTAATTGCCCGTATTGCTCAAAAGGCTAGGGCTGCGGGTATTCATTTAATATTAGCCACCCAAAGACCATCAGTAGACGTAATTACTGGTTTGATTAAAGCGAATATTCCAACCCGTATCGCGTTTCAGGTTTCTTCACGTATTGATTCAAGAACCATTCTAGACCAACAAGGTGCAGAAACATTATTAGGTATGGGTGATATGTTATATCTGCCCCCTGGTACCAGTGTACCAAATCGTGTTCACGGCGCGTTTATTGATGATCATGAAGTACACAAAGTTGTGGCCGATTGGTGTGAGCGTGGAAAACCACAATACATTGATGAAATTTTAAATGGTGTATCTGACGGTGAACAAGTATTGCTGCCTGGTGAAGCATCAGAATCTGAAGATGATTTAGATGCACTTTATGATGAAGCGGTTGCTTTTGTGACTGAAACGCGTCGTGGCTCAATTTCCAGCGTGCAGAGAAAGTTTAAAATAGGTTATAACCGTGCGGCCAGAATTATCGAGTCAATGGAAGCGCAGGGGATTGTGAGCTCGCAAGGTCATAATGGTAATCGTGAAGTATTGGCACCACCGCCACCGAAAAATTAGTAGGAAATAATATGCTATTAAAGCCATCTGTTATTGTTTCATTTGTTGCAACCTCACTGTTAACCAGTGGCGTTGTTATGGCTGACGTTGCGTCTGCATTACGTAGTAAACTGTCAAATATTGATAATTTGCATGCAAAGTTTGAACAACAAGTTACTGATGTCAATAAGAAACCTATCCAATCAGGTAGTGGTATTTTTGCGTTATCTCATCCCAATAAATTCTTTTGGAATCTTACTGAGCCAGATGAGTCACTGATAGTAGCAGACGGAGTAAATCTATGGATTTACAACCCCTTTGCTGAAGAAGTCACCGTGATGGACATTGATCAAGCGGTTGAAGCCTCGCCAATTGCTTTATTAGTGCACAGAGATGAAAAAACTTGGTCACAGTATCATGTTAATCAGGCGAGCTCAGACAAAAATGAGTGCTTTGACATAAAGCCAAAGCAAGCTAGCGGTAATGTTGTTGAAGTAACCGTTTGTTTTGCTGGTGAACAATTATCCTCATTTGATTTATTAGATGAACAGGGTAATTTGAGCCAGTTTTCATTATCTGAACAACGTAATTTAGCTGAAGAAGAACAAACATTGTTTGACTTTGCTATTCCTGAAAATGTTGATATTGATGATCAACGCCTAAAACAAGTGCCTTAAAATCGTGAGTAACCTCGGTTTCGACTTTGCCCCAGATTTTCGCCCATTAGCTGCTAGAATGCGGCCGCGAGATATTAGTGAATATATTGGCCAGAATCATTTACTTGGACAAGGTAAACCACTAAGACAAGCCTTAGAGGCAAATCGTGCTCATTCAATGTTGTTGTGGGGGCCACCGGGTACCGGAAAAACCACTTTAGCTGAATTAGTAGCACATTACGCCAATGCCCATGTTGAACGCATTTCTGCGGTAACATCGGGTGTCAAAGATATTCGTGCCGCCATCGAGCAAGCTAAAGCCATAGCTCAAAGCCGCGGCCAGCGAACACTGCTATTTGTTGACGAGGTTCATCGTTTTAATAAAAGCCAACAAGACGCATTTTTACCGTTTATTGAAGACGGTACGGTTATTTTTATTGGGGCAACAACCGAAAACCCATCATTTGAAATTAACAACGCGCTACTTTCTCGTGCTCGGGTGTATTTAATTCATCGCTTAACCGATGATGAAATTATACAAATAGCCCAACAAGCGTTAACTGACAATGAGCGAGGTTTAGGGCAACGACAACTGACATTACCGCATGATGTTGCTGTATCGTTAGCGCAAATTTGTGAGGGTGATGCTCGTAAAGCACTCAACTTAATAGAGTTAATGGCAGATTTTGTTGAAGACAATAATGCCTTTACTCTTGAAATGCTTACCCAAGTTGCAGGGCACCAAGCCGCGGGCTATGACAAAAATGGCGACCAATTTTACGATTTAATTTCAGCCGTACATAAATCCGTTAGAGGTTCGTCGCCAGATGCCGCGCTATATTGGTTTTGTCGAATTTTAGAAGGTGGCGGTGATCCTCTTTATGTAGCAAGACGTTTATTGGCTATTGCTTCAGAAGATATTGGCAACGCTGACCCAGTGGCGATGACGGTCGCGCTCAATGCGTGGGATTGTTATCATCGCATTGGCCCAACAGAAGGCGAGCGAGCTATTGCCCAAGCGGTATTATATTTAGCCAGCGCGCCCAAAAGTAATGCCGTTTATACCGCATTCAAGCAAGCTAGAAGTTTAGCTAAAGAAACAGGCCATGAGCCCGTACCGAACCATTTACGTAATGCGCCTACTCAATTAATGAAAGATATTGGTTATGGTCAAGAGTATAGATATGCCCACGATGAAGATGGAGCTTATGCTGCGGGCGAGAATTATTTTCCTGAATCATTAAAAACGAGTAAATTTTATCAACCCACTAATCGAGGGTTTGAAAAAAGAATACAAGACAAATTAGCCAACCTAGAGCAGTTAGATCAACTCAGCGGACTAAAACGTTATGACTAATATTTTGTTTGTGGCATTAGGTGGCTCAATTGGTGCTGTTTTACGCTATCTAATTTCAATATTTATGATCCAAGTATTTGGAAGCAGTTTCCCTTTTGGTACACTGATGGTCAATATACTTGGCTCGTTTCTAATGGGTGTGGTTTATGCACTTGGGCAACTGAGTCATATAAGCCCAGAATTAAAATCAATGATTGGAGTTGGTTTATTAGGAGCGTTAACCACTTTTTCTACTTTTTCAAATGAAACCTTACTGTTAATGCAAGAAGGTTTATGGTTTAAGAGTATTTTGAATGTATTGTTGAATGTCAGTGTGTGCCTATTTATGGTGTACCTTGGACAACAATTAATTTTTTCACGCGTTTAACTTAAAAGAACTGAGAACATGCTAGATCCAAAATTTTTGCGAAATGAACTTGAAGACACTGCTAAGCGATTAGCTGCCCGTGGTTATACTTTAGATGTAGCGCACATTTCATCCCTTGAAGAAAAGCGTAAAAAGCTACAAGTAGAAACAGAAGAGTTACAAGCGTCTCGTAATGCCATTTCCAAGTCGATTGGACAAGCTAAAGCCAAAGGTGAAGACATAGCACCTATTATGGCTCAAGTGGGTGATTTAGGTTCAAAGTTAGATGCTAAAAAAGCTGAGTTAGCTGAATTACTGCAACAGTTAAACATGATTGCAATGAGCATTCCTAACTTGCCAGACGATGCAGTACCAGCAGGTGCAGACGAAAATGACAACGTTGAAGTTCGTCGTTGGGGTACGCCAAAAAGCTTCGATTTTGAAGTAAAAGATCACCTTGACCTGGGTGAGGCCCTTGACGGCTTAGATTTTAAAAATGCCGTTAAAATTACCGGTTCACGCTTTATCGTAATGAAAGGTCAAATTGCCCGCTTAAACCGTGCATTAGGCCAGTTCATGTTAGATATGCATACTACTCAGCATGGCTACACTGAAGCTTACGTGCCATTATTGGTTAATGAAGACAGCTTATTAGGCACTGGGCAGCTACCTAAATTTGGTGAAGATTTATTCCACACCAAACCTGCAACGGAAGAAGCACAAAGCTTATCTCTTATTCCTACAGCTGAAGTGCCATTAACTAATTTAGTGCGTGATACCATCATTGATGAAGCCGACTTACCCATTAAAATGACCGCTTTAACCGCGTGTTTTAGAAGTGAAGCAGGCTCTTACGGTCGTGATACTCGTGGTCTTATTCGTCAGCATCAATTTGATAAAGTCGAGTTAGTACAAATTGTTCATCCAGAACAGTCAATGGAAGCGCTTGAGTCACTGACTCAACATGCAGAAAACATTCTACAGGCACTAGAATTACCTTATCGTACCGTCGTGTTATGTACCGGCGACATGGGCTTTGGCGCAAGCAAAACGTTTGATATTGAAGTGTGGTTGCCAGCACAGAATACTTACCGTGAAATCTCATCATGTTCTAACATGAAAGACTTCCAAGCCCGCCGCATGCAAGCTAGATTCCGCAACAAGGCTGACAATAAGCCAGCGTTAGTCCACACCTTAAATGGTTCTGGTTTAGCGGTAGGCCGTACTTTGGTGGCGATTTTAGAAAACTATCAAAATGCTGATGGAACCATTACTGTTCCTACAGTACTTCGCCCATATATGGGTGGCTTAGAAGTGATTGGTTAATAAAGTTTTTAATTGACTACGTAGCACTTTTTCATTACAAATACCGTTAGTATGTATTTGTACTTGGGAAAGTGCACGATGTTGCAGAAAAACAATAAAAAACCGTCATCTACAAGCCGCAGAATGACTAATAATAATCGTTTGATATATTCATTAGTGATGATGTTTTTTGGATCTTTTGTGTTGTTTCAGATAGGTCAGGCCATGTTAATTGTCATTAAACATGGTACGCCGCTTTTACAATAACAGCGTCCAATATGAACAGTTAATAAAAATGCCTTGTTTTTAAACAAGGCATTTTTTATTGAAGCTAAAGCTCACTCTACACGCAGTTTACTTAAACTCTTTATAAGCATTTTGCAGGTTTAGGTAAGCCCGCAATTTTAGTGGCTTGTTTAGCTGGCCCTACAGGGAATAACGTATAAAGGTACTTTGAGTTACCTTTTTCAGCACCAAGGCTTTGGCCTATGGCTTTAACTAACACTCTTATGGCTGGACTTGTTTTGTACTCCATATAAAACTCACGCACAAAACGAATCACTTCCCAATGTTGTTCTGTTAACTCAATTTCTTCAGTAGCTGCAATTATGGCGGCCATATCTTCATGCCAGTCATGGGCATTTTTTAAATAACCTTGTTTGTCTGTTTCAATCGCTTTGCCATTAAATTGAAACGAAAACTCGAAACTTGTAGTCATAATAGGTTTACCAGGTGATCACTTTTTGGTGTGTTAAAGATTGAGCGACAAACTCATTCATACTGATTAAATTGATTGCTATTGACGATGCCGCCAAGTGTTTTTCGGTTAAGCCTCTAGCAGCAACATCGTCAGCTAACGCCATTATGTTGAATGGTTTAAGCTTATTGAGCCATTGCTGATCTAATAGGGCAATTACGGCATCAGAACTTAAGACAATACTGTCTTGCGGAGCACAAAAACGAAGGCATACTGCTAAAGCATTGTCATTTAACGCAGATGTTTGAACATGATGTAAAATCAAAATACTAATACCTCATCTGCTTGTTGTAATTGCTCAGTAATGACAGTGCTTGACGCCAGTTGTGCACTAATTGCTAAATCTTCAAGCGTTAACCCAAAGCGTTGTAATGATGTTTCACACACTAAAACGTGTTCTATATCGTAAAGGTCAAATGCTTTAAAAACTGATACATAATCTTTGCTTCCCGCTAATTCAGGCTGCTGATCAGCCAGCAAATGCAATACCGCTTCATCAGTAAAAACTAAGCATAATTGTTGTTCAAAACTGGCGCTTAACAAGGCAAAGTCTATTCCTTCACGACTACTAGTAGCGCCAAAGGGCGCATGACGAAAAACTACGCATATGTGCTTCATGATAGTGATCCTTAAAAGCTTACAAAGCGGTCGGCTTGTTCAATGCCGGTAACCAACTCACCCAAGCCCCCCATAACAAAGGGCGCGTCAACATTCCAATGAGCCTTGTTAGATTCATAGGCATCCTGTTGCGATAACACGCCACGTCTTAAGGCGGCTGAAACACAATTAATCAATGGCACATTATGTTCGTTGGCAAGTCTAAGCCATAATTGATACAGGTTAACTTCATCACTGGCAGGGCAGTTTAAGGAGCTACTGTTAGTCACTCCATCTTGGTAGAAAAAGACTTTTTCTATTTGATGCCCAGCAGCAATAACGGCCTGACAATATTGCAAGGCTTTATAGCTTGAAGTAGAGCCATAAGCTGGCCCGTTAACTTGAATAATAAACTTTTTCATCATAAAAAAAATGACCCTCACTTAGGGTCATTTTATCGTATATTGAAGCGGTTGACGATTAGTCGTCGCTGCCCATTCCTAATAAATGTAATAAACTCACAAATAAGTTTAAGAAATCTAAGAATAGCGACACCGTCGCGCGAATGTAGTTTGTTTCACCACCGTTAACAATGCGGCTTGTATCGTAAAGGATAAAACCTGTCATTAGTAATGCCACACCGGCATTAAGTGCCATAAACAGTACTGAGCTACCAACAAAAATATTAATAATTGCAGCACCAATCATGACTAATAACCCTGCAAATAAGAAGCCGCCCATAAATGAGAAGTCTTTTTTGGTGGTTAATGCATAAGCCGATAACGACACAAAAATAACCGAGGTTAAGCCTAGTGCTTGCATCACAATAGATGGGCCGTTAGCCACACCCACATAATGATTTAAAATATAGCCTAAAGACGCGCCTTCCATACCGGTGAAGGCAAAGACCCAAAAGATACCAGCAGCAGTGTCTGCCTTTTTAAGGGTAACGAATAATAAAACTAAACCACCAATGGATAAACCGAGTGACATCATTGGGCTGATGTTCAATGCCATTGCAAAACCAGCACAAACTGCCGCAAATGCTAATGTCATCGATAATAACATATAGGTGTTTTTCAACAGTTTATTGACTTCCAGTGTCGATAAACTAGGTGATATAGCTGATTGTTGACTCATGTTGTACTCCGTCTAAATAATCGTATTTTACTAAGACACGGTTATTGTAAATAAATTCAATAGAAAAGCTTAAGTTTCACAGCATTAACTTAGGGTATCTTAACCTAGCTAAATACTAGGATAAAGCCTAAAACACGGCAATTGCTGATTTAAGCCAGCCATTCACGGTGAAGTTTTTCAGTATCGCCCAAATAATCTAACACCCATTGCAGTGCCGGTGACATTTTGTCTTGATCCCACGCTAAACAACAAGGGCTAGAAGGTTTGGGGTTTTGTAATTGTTTGGCAACTAGCATACCGTTAGCAATAAAGGGTTGAGCTAAATGAATTGGCATATAACCAATGCCCAAACCTGCAATAAAACAATTAATTGCCCTAATCCAATCGGGTACCACTAATCTGCGTTGGTTATCCAGTAACCAAGTGATACGTTTAGGGATTTCTCTGGATGTATCTTCCAAACAAATGGCAGGATATTGTCGTAAGTCATCATCTTGAAGCGGACCTTCAACCTTAGCTAAAGGGTGATTCTTGCTCACTAAAAACGCCCATTCAATGTCTTTCATATCTCGGTATTGATAAACGCCACCGACAGGAATAGCGGTGGTCGCGCCAATGGCAATCATACTGCGACCGGTAGAGAGTGACTCCCAAACGCCATTAAATACTTCAATTTGGATAATGAGTTCTACATCATCAAAATGGCGATAAAAATCAGCAATTAATGAGCTAATTCTGTCTGCGCGAACGATATTGTCAAGGGCAATAGAAAGGGTAGGTTGCCAACCGTTTGCGACTCGTTGAGTTTGTGTTTTCAACTCTTGCATTTGGCGTAATAATTCACGGGAATGTTGTAAAAAGTGTTTCCCCGGTTCTGTGAGGGTGACTGAACGGTGATGTCGCTCAAACAATACCACCCCAATATCAGACTCAACTTGCTTAACGGCATAACTCACGGCAGAAGGTACTTTATGTAACTCGTTAGCGGCAGCGGTAAAACTCCCAAGTCGAGCGACAATATCAATCATATGAAGTGTTTGTTCTGAAAGCATACCCTAATCCTTTGCTATGAGTTTTTTTGAAAGCTGTGTGCAAATATAAACGTTTCACAGAGTAATTTCTAATAATTAAACTAGCGCGATTCTATTTAAGCTAGAGATTTTATTATGACTAAGTCTACAAAAACTGCCAGCATGCTAGAGCGTGGCGGGTTCTTTTTATATTTAACTATTTTAAGCATGTTGTGTTTTATCGCAACTGATATGTATTTGCCTGCTTTTAAATCAATTGAAAGCTCACTAAGCGCATCGACTACCGATGTGGCAATGTCGTTGACGACATTTTTAGCCGGTTTAGCTTTTGGTCAATTGCTTTATGGTAAGTTGGTTGAAAAGTGGGGCAAGCGAAATTCGTTATTATTGGGGTTAGGTTTATTTGTTATCTCCACCGCGATCATCATTGTTAGCGATAATATTGTGATGATGAATATTGGCCGTTTTGTGCAAGCGATTGGTGTCTGTAGTGCAAGTGTCATATGGCAAGCGTTAGTGATTGAAAAATATGATGAGCAAGAATCACAACAAGTATTGTCAAACATCATGCCTTTAGTGGCGTTATCACCGGCTGTTGCACCGTTAATTGGCGCATTTTTTCTATCACAATGGGGCTGGCAAAGTATCTTCGTATGTTTAGCTGTATTGGGCGTGTTGTTGATATTACTAACGCAGCTTTTTGTAGCAGCAGACAATCCAAAACAAATTAAACATGATCAGCAACAAAATAGACCAGCCTTGAGTTTCAAGCAAATGTTGGCTAACCCTTTCTACGTAGGCAATGTGATGATATTTGCTGCGTGTTCAGCAGCGTTCTTTTCATATTTAACCCTATGGCCAGCCGTTATGGATAAGTTTGGATATGACGCAACGGCAATTGGTTTAAGCTTCATTCCACAAACCATCATGTTTATTGTGGGTGGCTACAGCGGCAAAATATTGATCAATAAATTTGGTAGTGAAATCGCGCTAAAGTGTCAATTGGGGTTATTTTTTATCAGTACCCTGTTAATTAGCTTGGTGACATTAGTATTGAATATGACAACAATTTTCCCATTACTCATCATCTTTGCCTTTATGGCATCGGCTAATGGAGCAATTTATCCAATAGTAGTGAATAACGCCTTACAGACCTTTAAAGACGATGCCGCTAAAGCCGCAGGATTACAAAACTTTATACAGATCTCAGTGGCATTTGGAGCATCAAGCATTGTAGCCGCTTTTGCCTCAGCAAATGAAAAGGCCATTGGTTTAGGCATATTAGTTAGCTCAGTATTGGTGTTTGGCGCTTATTGTGTAAGAAGATTGCGTTCATGGGATAAAATGACTCACTCATTAACAATGCCAGATCCCGCTAGAGTGGCACTTAAAAAGCACGAAGATTAATCAAGTTGGCCTTAAAGTAATCAGCAGTACATAAAATTGCATTTAAGGCTTTACATACCAATCTGGTTATCATATTATTCGCCGCGTTCGGAGAGATGGCAGAGTGGTCGAATGCACCGGTCTTGAAAACCGGCACGGGTTTGTAGCCCGTCTAGGGTTCAAATCCCTATCTCTCCGCCATATTAAATGCGAGAAAAGCCGTTGATTATCAACGGCTTTTTTTGTTTTTGATTTCGGAAAGGCTTTCTGAGAGGATTGACTCAGACAATGTACCTTTATCGAGCCCCCAATAATGTGTATTTCACACGTATCTGTTTAGCCAAGTCACTTCGTGATAAAGGCTTTCCTTTTGATGTTAAAGTGTCGCTATTAACCTCTGATAGAGCAGAGGCGGTCATTCGCAACATTGATGTTGCAGGCACACTGAAAAGAATCATTAACTCAATAGACCACACAACGCGTATAAATGACTTTATTCGATATGTAGATGAAGTGATTAACGAGATTCGTACTGAGTTTGATAAAGGCAACCCCGCCAGTAGCGCTTCACCTAAAAGGATTAACATCCCCATCAGAGAAACTAAGCTGTATGAACACCGTGAAACCACAGCTGTAGCGCAAGCAATGCCTGTTATACCCCTTGATGATGCATTATCAGAGTTTGTTGATTCAAAGCAGAAAACAGATATGAGGCCGTTATCTATAAAACAGCTTAAACAACGAACCCTTCATTTCATCAACATGATGCCTGAAATAGCAAACCGGTCATCAAAAAGCACTCAACGTATTTGTGTCAATGACATCTGTACTGGTGATGCAATGAAGTACCGTGATGCTTTACTCACTCAAGGTCGCAGCTATAAAAGCAATAAAGAATACATGGCAGCAGTATTTCAGTTTTTTAAGTGGTGTCAGCTTATGAATTATTGCAGTCAAAATCCTTTCGAAAATGTATCTATCGGACAAAAGCCAAAAGTAAAAGTAAATCAAGCCAGAGAACGCTGGTCTCATACTGAGCTGAGGAAGCTGTTTACTAGCCCTCATTTCAACGAAGCAAAAGCAGACTTTAAATGGGTATCGCAGTTAATGCTTTATGCAGGGTTAAGGCCGTCAGAAGCCTGCCAACTTAAACCCACAGATATACAGGTTATAGAGGGCGTGCAGTGTATTTGCATTAATGACAGCGGCAAAAAACAAAGACTGAAAAACCTTAATGCAAAGCGAATAGTACCAATACATTCAGCTTTGATAGCACAAGGCTTTTTAACGTTTGTAGAGGAGCGAAAACAGCATGTTCAACTATTTACCTACCAGCCAGTTGGCAGCAATGATGATTGGTCAAAAACCTATTGCAGACAGTTAGCTCAATTACAAACCCAAATAGGCATGAAAGCAAACCAGCGGCCAACGTCTTATGGTTTTAGGCACACTTTTGTAGACGTAATGAAGCAATTAGATGTTAGTGAACATATTGTGGCACAAATGGTAGGGCACAGTAATCCCAACATCACTTATAGCCGATATGGTAAGGATATTAATGCTAAGGCACTGGTTAAATACATCGCAAAAATTAACTATGAGTTTTGATGAACGGGTAGGTAAATCAGTGAACTTAGCAGGGCAAAGCTGACAAGGTTTTGCCCCAAAGTTTGTATCTTCAAAGTCTGTTGGAAGATAAAGCATATTGTGAATTCAGAGGTTAAGTGTCCCTCACTGCACAACGTGTAAACTTAAGTGTTTGCATTTAATTCATCAAATATATTCGCCCAATAAGAGGATCTATATGAGGTTGATGGATGAGTTATACCGATCAATTTCAATTCTTTACCTTTAAATGGATATATTAAACAACAATCTTTGACGGACTCACTAACAATACCATTGCCATACCCTAAGTTTGCAGGTATTGCATCCCAGACATTGTTTCCCCAACTTATAATTATGTCTGGTTCCAGCTTATTGACTACTTCTAAAAATGCATTTCGATCTCTATCATCGTGATAACTAAATTGATGAGTTTGACGACTATCTGAACCAGCAGGAATTTGCAAATAATTATAGAATGCAACAGAGTTCCACAGTTTTTCTCGACTGGTCTCGGAGTGATTGGTATTGCACACAAAACTATTCATAAATTTCGTAAATGTTGACTTCCATCGGCCTTTGACAGCTTGATTGAGATAAGCTTGTAGAACTGCAGTCGTAAAGTCACATGGCTCCTCATTATTTTTACTCATATTTACTTCATCAGATTCATCAATGTAATGCGAGTCGCCCAAAACTAAAATTTTCTGACTAAAAACCGAACCATCTTTACCGAAATCATTCCCTACCCAAGGCTTAAAAAATACACTTTTCATAAAATTCCCTTTAACTTATTAATTTAAACTTCCACATAGCATCTTTTCATTAAGAATTACTAGATAGTTCCTATATCAATCAATGAATAGTCACTTAAATTGTTATTTTAAAATGGCTAATCTCGAAAAAGCGCCCTCCATCATAGATGCCATATACTATATACATAAATTTCTGAGTTACCAATGCCCCGTTACTCCCAAAATGTATAAATTTTCTTTTAGTCGAAACACCGCCTCTTCTTGGTTCAAACAGAATCATTTAAACCAATTTGGGCTTTAACACTCTAGGCTGTTTACAGTAGATTAAACATTAATCAATTTATCGTTGGAAGGCTAACTCTATGAGCACGTATAGTATAGACAGCAAAGCCCCTACTTATAGGTGAGTTAACATATGCTCTGCCTGAGCATTGTTACTTATAGCGATGCTCCCTAAATGTCATTGTTATAGACTTAACTTGGCAAAAGTATTTTCAAGTCACATAAACCCATTTTATAAACAGTGAGCCTTGAAAAAGAGGTTCACACTGTGGGGGGCTGAATCATAAGGGGATTACTCAGCACTTTTAGTTTTTTACAATTTTAAGAATCCTGGTAATCCCTTGCCCTCATTGAATAATTTAGTGCCAGTCGCTTCTTTTAAAACACCACACAGTAAAACCTTGCTTTTTGCGCCAGATTGAAAGCTTGTGTGTAAGTTGACATCTTCATTATGCACTAACCCGCGCAATACTAAGCAACATGCATTTGTTGCCTCCATAAGATTTTGGTCACTTATATCGCCTATTAGCACCACTACAACACCTGTGAGAGTTAAAGCATCTTGTTTTCCTTCACTGATTAATTTTTCATAACCAGTATAAAGTGAAAAAGGAGATTCCTTTAAATTGTCACAAGCAACTTCGTGCATTTTTACAGTCGTGCCAGTATTTAAAATACTATAAATATCATCAAAGCCTATACAAGAAATTGATAAGCCAGTCATCACATGGCCGTATGCACTGATTACCGGTTCAAAACTAACAATCGAAAATATTTGCATTCGTTGTTGAGAATTTAGTTCAAGTTGACTATGGATATTGTCTGGATCTGTTGAGAATTTATTGCTCGTAAAACAGATTACTTCAGATTGGCCTCCTACCCACGTATTTGAGATTAAATCTTGAGCCTGGGACAATGATTCGGCATTTGCATCCACGAGTATAAAGAAGGCTTTATCTCTGGAAGTATTTAATGCTATTTCTTCAAAAAAAGATTTAGTTGGGGTCGCCTCGATATGTGTTACATAACCCTTATCCCACTTAGACGCAAACCTTGCCATCGCAACTGATACATCTTCACCACATGTGATAAATACTTTTTCTAACTTTCCTTCGTTCATCGTTAACTCCTTAACTTAGTACAAGTTTCACTGTGGCATTACTAAGCTTTTGTGAGAACTTTTAATCTACTGATTTCATGTTACCAATCTTTTAATTCAACATCGCCATAATAGAATTAAAAACTCAGGTGTTCTGATGGTTATGGGGCAGTTTGTATGTTCGTAATATAGATTCAGCGTATTTAGGATGCCTAGAAGGTAAAAGTAATTCTCAGGTCCGTGAACGCAAAGATATTCTACAGCTTTTGCGCTTATCTGCATCCTATGCTTGCGAACGAAAGCTTGTATAAGCAGAAGCTTATCATAATTTGTTGGGCAAGCTATCTGTAGAATAATACAAGAGTTAAGCCAATTGATTCGTTTTCGATTTAATCCAACAAGCTTTGACGGGTGGGACTGGCTAGTAACGATTACTTTCATATGGTCATGAGACAACACGTATTCTACAGCTTTTAAAAGTTCAACATGAGCAGGCTGTTTAAAAGAAAAAAAATCTATACTTTCAATCACGACTAGCCTGTAACACTTAAGCGAACTTCTGTATGACTCCAGGCTTTTTTTGTTTATAGCGGAGAGAATGCTAGGCACGAAGCTATTAGCATTTAGTACTTTTATAGCTTTTTTGCCATCTTCTAAGTTAGATAGTGTCAGGTTTATTAGGTGCGTTTTACCAACACCACTTTGTCCATGGATATATAAGACTTTTGGAGGTGATAAACTACTAACAAAGCTGGCTATTTTTTGTCGCATGAGTTCATTGCTTGGGTTACCATTTTGCTGAGCTGGGGGGCAATTGGTTCGAACTGGGTTCATTTGGGTTCCTGAAAATTTGAGTAATAAACCAAAGGGGTTGAGAACCGGGATTAGGGCAAAAAATTTTTATTTGATTACCTTCACTCTAAATGAATGGCTGAAACATAGGCTTTATTGGAGTGGATTGGCTAATTTAGTCACTAGTATTCATTAGCCATCCAGCTATAAACTTGATACGAGTGAGGACAAGGTAAACTTTAGTCGATAGTCATACTTTGCATATTGACAATAATCATTTTCAGATTTTAAGCTTTGACACGTTTATGTCCGGTTACGATAGAGTCGCCGAACTAAACCGTTATTGCTCCAAAACGTTTTAGAACATCTCCAGATCTTATCTCAAGTACCTTTTTAGTTTGACCTAGCTCTTCTTTTACAGCAAAGTGCTTAATTGTTGTTGAGTAAGGGATATTCAATGTCATTAGAAGAAACAAAATCTCGGTTACTAGCGGCAAATGACACTGCAGAAGAGTTGCTTGCTCAGATTAATGCTCTTTATGTCAAGGAAATACGGTCTGAAGAGAAGGTCTTGAAAGATGCGCTGTCTCAGCTGCACAACGCAGGAGAGATTGATCTTGTCGAGATAATAAGAGAGGTTGATAAAAGCTCCAATGGGCACGATTTTTTCACCATTCTGCACGCTTTTGAAAACGCGCTACCTTTTCTAGATGCAGGTGTTGAAGATGTCCTGCGCTGCTTGCTTCATCTTACGCAGCTGGCTGGCAGAGATTTGGCCATTGGTGGAGCCTTTGAACGTTTCTGTAGCGTGGAAGCGCATCGCCCTGGCGATAGTGTTGGATTTATCCTTGCACAAAGTGAGCTAAGTGCATTTGCCCCTTTTCTTTCCTGCTCAATCCTCGCATACGGCTCAGATAGTGTGACCGACGCTATCCAAACGACAGAAAGCATAATTGCTAATAGTAATGAGGTGGTCAGAAGCCAGGCCTATTTTACTTTGGGAAGGCTTAAGGTAGATGAAACGCAGGCCAATGTCATTTGGGAGTTACTTAGCAGCAGTGCAAGTGGCGAACGTGAAAGTGGCTGTTGTGCTTCGATACTGCGGGCAACAATTAACTTTGGAGATACATTCCCATCTTATTGGTCGCAGATTGAAGATTTTTTACTTACGTTTGTTGAGGGAACTCCTCCAGAGGTTCTCTATGAGATATCACATATTGTTGCCTTTCAGCGAACCGACCTACCGGAGGGTGTTCTAAGGCTTCTGGTAAAACAGTTGGCCAATGTATCCCCTGAGCAAAAAGGCATTATAGATAACGTCGACCGTATATTGGTCAATCTAGTTGAGAAGGGGGCCTCACCCCTTGCTCTAAAGCTATTAGAATCGACTTTGAATGTGGGCGTGAAGTTTCCTCAGTTGGACTACTTTTCCAGAAAGCTACTGAGCAAGCACCGCGAGCTACTTAATCACATCGTCACAAAGTGGTTTTTGTCTGGTGATTCCACACTTTGTCACGGTGTTTTAGATTTACTTCATGATGTTACGGGCAAGGATGTCGAGCTAGAGGCAGAAGTGGCATTGCTAGGTGATGAAGTGAAGCAAGTGTTTGTTAGCCACAAGGCTGTCGGTTGGTTGTTTATTCGGCCTATAGCGGCGTCAAGCTTCATTCTATCTATTTACGAAACTACTTCGAAAACTACTCGTAAAGAGCTTGAACAGGTTTTGTATGACCCTTTGCTTTTAAGTTATCCAGGGAAGCTTAAGCGATTCTTCCAATCGTACATTGATAAAGGCTTTCAAGCATCCCCATGTGAGCGGTTGCTCGGTAAGCTTCATGCTTATCATTCTGATATTGAAAAAGTCTCTGGGCTAAAAGAGTTGATGGCCCCCAGAGAAAATATAAATGTTTATTGGAAAGAATCTAACAAGAGTATGCAGGCAGCCTACGAAGATGCATCAAGAGGCTCGATTATCGATCTGATAGCAACGAAGCAGACGCTACTATACGGTAATAGCTCAATTTACTACGTCCCTAGGGGGGATGGAGAGCAAGTGAGGCAAGAGATGCAAATGCAGTCTTTTTCCCATTCGACTGAAATGCCAAGGTTAAACGTCTTAGACCCAGAGTCACTCGATTATGTTCTACGAGTTTACCGTTGTGAGAGAATGAAAGAATGAAGTTAATTCTTAAGCAATACTTAGCTTCGCTCAAAGAGCGCAAGGAATTGGATGCTGTATTACCCGATCTATTGAGTAGTATGGGAATGAATGTGTTCATTTCACCTACTCGTGGTGTTAAAGAGTACGGTGTTGATATAGCGGCTGTAGGGCAAGTAAATGATCAGGATGAAAAAGTTTATTTGTTCTCTGTTAAGTCTGGAAATCTTACCCGTGAGACTTGGAATGGGAGTGCAGATCAAGCTCTTAGGCCTTCATTAGATGAGATTCAAGACTCATTTATCCCCTGTCGTTTACCATCTGAACACATGGATAAAAAAATAGTCATCTGCTTATGTTTTGGTGGGGATGTAAACTCTGGAATTAGGCAGGAAGTCTCTGGCTATGAGCGGCGGAATACGCGAGACAATATTTCCTTTGAAGAATGGAATGGCGATAAACTCTCAGAGTTTATTCAACAGTATTTGTTGAAGGAGGAGCTGTTGCCTAGCTCCAGTCAGGCTTTATTAAGAAAATCCTTGGCCTTACTTGAAGAGCCTGAGAGTTCAGGCAAACATTTTTCGCTATTGATTGATGAAGTTTTGTCAAATGCCACTGATGCCGACTCTGTTGCATCGTCCATAACTCGGATTAACGTTTGTTTATGGGTTTTATATTCATGGTGTCGGGACGGTGGAAATTTGGAAGCTGCGTACCTTTCATCGGAGCGAGCACTACTGCTGGCTTGGGATAAGGTTAAAGACCACTACACAGGCAGAAACAAGTCCTCAAAATCATTCGATAGCATTCTTGCTACATATCAACAGATTACTGATTGTTATGTTGACCGATGTTTAATTCCGTATGTTGAACTTAAATATGCACTCTCTTATGCAGTCCACTCGCCATGTTCTATTGATGTAAATATTAAGCTATTTGATGTACTAGGACGTTTGTCGGTCAAAGGTCATTGGATTTTAGATTCACTTGCAAAGAGCTATGCAGAAAAACCACCAACAGATGGAGAGAGCGAAGAGCAGAAAAAATTACGCCTTCGCCTCATAGATGTATTGAGAGCAATTAACCTGTTGGTTGTTAATAATCCAATGTTGTTGTCTCCGTACAAAGATTCACAAGCAATTGATCTTGGTCTGGCTTTAACTTTGCTGTCAAATAATTCAGAGCTTGATGATTTTGTGCAGAATTGGATCTCGGAAATGGTCAATATGTGCATATTCTCTTTTGAGAGTAATGGCATGTATCCAATCGTACATAATTCTTATGAAAAGCTGCTTGAGCACAGAAACAAAGATAAGGCAGACAGTAATTATAAGAATAAAGTTACTGAGGCTAGTGTTTTATACCCGTTGTTAGCGGTTTTTTGTTCTCTGTATAAACTAGATTCAGTAAGTCAAGATTTGGAAACATTTGCCACAGATAAACTTGCACATAGCACGTTACAGTATTGGTATCCAAATCAAAGCAGTGAACAGGATATGTACTCTAACTTAGATACGCATGGTTCTGCATCAACTGACTTTCCAATGAATGGAAGCGCGGCACTAGAGCACATAAAGCAAGAATGTGGCAATGCTGATTCGTTCAAGAGTATGTCAGCCGTTACCAAAGGTAAGGCTCCTTTGGTACTGACAGCTTGTCGCTGCTACCGATATCCTGTTCCTTTTCATTATATCGAGGATTTTCTCAATATATCGGAGTAAATAGTAAAGTAGTAGGCTTTTGCGCTCTCTTTGCGAAACTGAAATACATGATTAGTAGAGATAGCCTTATTTCTACTAATAGGTGTTAAGCAAAACATATAACTCACTTTTGCCCAAAAATAATTTAAGAAAAAACTGACATATGTGTAACCATCACTTTAAAAATAATGATTAAAAACCAGTTTCCTTACGGTAAACATGGTTTAGTGAAAGATATTCAAATGGTCGGTTCTTCAAAGATTGAATTATTGAAATGTACTTCAGGTTAGAGCAACTCGGTGGTTAAGATAGTTTGTCACCAAGAGTGTTCCTGAAATCTAGATTCCCAAGCTAAATTATCTTATTTCAAGCAATGCCTCAGATGAGGTTTGAGTAGCTCTTAAGCAAATAATCTGTAAAGCTTTAGTATTAATAGCTTTAGTGGTATGAGCCTTGATTGAAAGCGGCAATAAATTTGATAAACTGAAAGGGCCAAGTCGATTTGGCCATATTCCTATCCTTTTCTAATTAAATAGAAATTCTCTTAATCAAACAACTAAGCTGTTTTGCTCCAAAATAAACTGGATAAGATTTAATTTTTAATTAGTGATACCCCTAATGGGGTTACTAAACGTTAGCGGTGGACGATTGATTCTCTTTCCTGATTTCATCTATTAAGTCGGTGACAACCTTGAATTCAGCGAGTGTTGTATATAGCTTGCTGTCTAAAGTTTTCATTTTACGATTAATGATAGGGCTATAGAATGAAAATTTACTGCTAAGTGACTTAGAGGCCGTGATTTCATGTGTTAACAGCTTGATATGTTGCTGAAGTGCATTATAGTGGCTGTTTAATAATTGTTGGTTATTAATATGCTCATCTAATGCGGGTTTAGTTTGTCTATGAAGCATTGGTGATATGTGCTGTGATTTCAACTGGCTTTCGTAAAGTGCATTACGAGCTCTTTTAGGTGAATGACGTTTCACTAAATGTTGCTTTTCTAGGCGATATAAATGGTTATACATACACTTTCGAAGAATAGCGATATCTTCATTCTTGTTAGTGGATGCAATTAATGCCTGTAATAAGAACTCAGTATGAAAGAACACGGGGCAATGTGTATTAATAATATTTATAAATTCAACTTGTTTCATCTTTGATAGATTCGAGTTGTGAGTAAATAAACCCACTGACGCATGCATCAGTGGGTCGGTGTTTAGCTAATAAGGCAGCGGCAAACTGATATTAGCTAAGTGATTCATCATCACAAAACACACTATAGTGTGTTTTGCTTTAATCTACAAGATAAGAATGAAAAAAAAGATTGCGATTGAGTTTGGCAAAAAGCTTGCTGAAATAAGAAAAGATAAAGGGTTGCTTCAAAAAGACTTGTCACAGCAATGTGGTTTTAGTCTTAACTATATTGGTATTTTAGAACGAGGAGAAAAAAGCATAACGTTAGAGAAAGTGTATGTAATTGCGAGTGTGCTTGAGTGTTCGGTCTATGATTTAATCCCTGATGAATGAGATTAGCCCGTGTTTTTCTCACATTTATATCAAACATATTGAAGATGATTTAAGGGAAGAAACTACATTAATCACACTTCAAAAATTTGACTTTTTTTAAATTCAATAATAACTTTTAATCTTTATAATCAATAGCTTGTGTAATTCTTTTTAGGGGCGTATATTATCCGTAAGAATACCGGATATGTCGTATGAGTTATGTAATAAAAGATTACCTCAAAATATACCTTTCTTTCAGGCGCATTAATTCAGCGCCTTCCACGTTTAATTCTGAGCGAAGTAAAGCAACAAAACTGTCAGCGTTAATAGGGCGTCAGGCCATTGATTCCATTAGACACTCTGACATTTTAAAGTTGATTGAAAAACTGGATAAAACGTATTCCAACAAAACCATCAATGAATTCTTTATCATCTTACGGGCTGTTTTTACTTACGCACTCAGAGATGGCTTGATTCATCAAAACCCGATGGAAGGCATACAAAACCGTAAGGTGTGGCATAAAGAGCCGCAGCCTTTTTCCCTAGAAGAATTAAAACAGTTAAACACCGTTGCGCTTGAGGGTGAAAAGCACCTTATTCAATTGGGGGTCTTAACGGGTCTTCGTATTAGTGAGTTGCTGGCATTAGGCTGGGATGCAGTCGATTTTAATAAATCAGTCCTGAATATCAGTATTGCACTGGTGGATAAGTGTTATAAAACCCCAAAAACGGCTGGCTCGACAAGAGTTGTTGAGCTATGTGACTTAGCAGTATCGATATTACAGCAGCAATATCGCATCACAGGTCACTTAAAGCCGCGCAAAGTCTGTGTATTGCAGGCCGATAATAAAAATAAGCGTATGACGCTATTGCGCTCAGTCTTTTACAACAGCAAAACGAACAAACCGTTTTTGAATGCAAAGCAGTTTAATAAAAGCTTTTTTACTCCACTACTTAAATCTGCAGGAGTGAGTCATCGTGGGGTGGGGCAGTTAAGGCACACCTTTGCAAGCCAGGCATTAACCACGGGCATATCTAAAGAGTGGATAGCGAAGCAAATGGGGCACACCTCCGCCGCCATGATAGATATTCATTACGGTCGCTGGATGGCACAAGATGCACCTAATCATGCCGAACAAATATCGACACAATTTGCCACAGTATTTGGCGGTGCTGATGCCACAAACCAAGCTGTACAGCCACCTTCTACAAAGACCGACTTGGCTGAACACAATACACAGTCTGCGACGCCAAACTCCATAACGAGGCCTGTTACATCCCTTGAGGACATTGCATTAACGCCTGAGCAGTTAACCCTCTTTTTACGCCAGCATCGGGAATATCAGGCATTGCTGGAAAGGTGTATAGACCAAGTAGTTGGACTGTCTGACGGGGAGGGGGCAAAATGAAGGATATTAGAGTTTTTTTCTCATGTTTAAATTTTTCCTTTAATAAAAAAGGTCGCAAGACTGCTAAGGCATCACTGATGCATTCATTGCGCCTTAACAACCCTAGCGGTAACGGCATACCCTATCTTGGCAATTTGCAAAAATACTTTCGAACCAAAGATGAATTGCATGCTGAGTGGGATACATCATTATCAGATAGTAATCTGATAGATACGCCAGAGGGTATTGTCCCACTTAGCACGGTATCACAAGCGCAGCGCGAAGCGATATTGCTCGATGTTATGGGAAAAACCACTCAACATGCGGGAAATTATGAGCAAACAAGTAAAGCTAAATCGAAATCAAAAGCCAAGCTCAATAAGTGGGCTTCAGACGTTAAAACACCAAGACAAGTGGCCGACTTATTCACAAGGTGCATAACATCCTCAGCCTTTATCAATGCCAATGAGGTGAGCGCTGAATATAATCAGTTTGAACTGGACAGAAAAAACCAAAAACACACACAACTTATCAACTATATCAATTTACATAATGCGTTAATTGAAAAACCGAAAACCCTCAATTCGACAAACTTTCAGGAGTTACTCTTTAAAATTCCAGTCAAACATGGCGTTAATTCGGATGAGATGAGCCATGTCGAAATGATGAATGCAATGAAGTTGTATTTAAAAACCTTTTACCCCCAATATCCAATTAAGTTAATGGTTTTACACCATGATGAACGGTTACCTGAAGAAAACACTGGGGGGCATGTTCACGTATTTATTTCTGGTCAAAACAGCGAAACAGGTGAGTATGATTTACGCCGGTCTCAAATCAAATGTGTGAATGCGTTTTTAGCCAAGCGGGGGGATGTTGATGATTGCTTACCAGTGTCAGGGCAGTTGAAGTATATTCAAACCAGTGAGGTTTATCGTTATATGCAGCAGATGTTCTATGAATTTATCAATGCAAATCTATTTAACTCCAAAGGCCTCAATGCAGCATTCTCTCCCGCCTCAGAGCGTCACTCAGCATTACGTAAAAAAATGAAGGCAGAGGCTAGACTGCCAAAGCATCAGCGTCCATTTAATTTTCATACCCGCAAAGTCGAATATTTACAACAACAAGTTATTGATTTGAAGAAGGAGCATCAGTCGATTACTCATACCCTCTCAGATAGTGAGCAAACCCTCGCAAGGTTGAAAATTGAAAACCGTAAAATACACAAGCAAAATATTGATTGGCAACAAAAAATAGCTGAATTGCAAAGTGAGTACAAGCAATTGCGCGTTAAGCACGACAATATCCGTAATGTTATGGAGCAAGGGCAGGCGTTTATTCGCGAGCAGGCCTCTATGAGAGACCGATTAGATGTTGAAGTTAATAAGCTAACTCAAGTGGCCAAGGTTAAACAGAAGGAGGTCATTGAGCTTGGTGAGGATATTAGTAAAAAACAAGCGTTATTAATACAAATAAGAGAGATGACTGCTGAGTCTCTAAAGCCAATAGAGCAAATGATATCTGCAATCTATATACGCCTAAAAGCTTCTGGCAGTAGCACAGGTAAATACTTTTTCGATAAGGTTATGGAAGCGTTTGACGACAAACTCTCACCTGAAAAACGAGAAATATCGATAAACGTTGCCAAACGAATAAAGGACAGGGAACTTGTGTTGGCATTAAGCAGAAAAAACCAAAAGCTGACTAAAAAAGAGGATGGCTACGGTTTATAAGTAAGGTACTGCTCATAAGCTAAATGGCCCTACGCAGCCTTAATCAATGCTGTAACCGCCTTTAAGGTGGACTGAACACTGACTTAAATAAAACATATTAGAGCAACTATTTTTCAAAAGAGGCTTATAATGCACGCAAGTGCCAATAAGCCCTTTTGCGTACATATCACCCTCGTTATTTCCCTAAACTTGGTATAGCGCTTTAATTCGATATTAAGCGCCAGTGCCATGGTCACACCTCAAAATTCTCTGATAGCTTACTTGGTGTTCAAGAGTCAATATTAACCCTCATAGCGATATAGCAGCCTTATAAGGTGTGTAAGCACTTTCGAATAGAAACCGTACATAACCCTTAGTCAAGTCGGCACTATCAGTAGTCATCAATTCTCGAATTATATGGTGTCACCATAGTTAGGTGAGGGGTGTTACTGCCAGTGATGGCAATGCTACTGCCACAACTGGCAGTGATAGTGTCAAATGTGGCAGTGATAGTGTCAAATGTGGCAGTACGGATGCCACACTTGACTGTAATGGTCGCAAAACATCGGCAATTAATATCAGACAATGAGATTCTGAAGAAATATCGTTGAATTTTGAGCGCATTTTCTGACGTATTAACGCGATATAATTCCTATAAAACGCTCTGAGAGATGACGCTGTGAAGTGAAATTTCGACTTTCTCACAAGCCTTTATCGAATCCTATGAGCAAAAAAATCGCAAAGAGAAAGAGCAATTTCTTAATGTATTTCACCTGTAAGGTTGAATTTGATTAAAAAATCAATTTAAGCATGTCATTTCAACAAAAAGCGGTAAATACAACGAGTGAGCTTCGAACAACTGTCAATATTTCGCTACAGCAGAGAGCAACCCGTTTTGAAACTCGTTTGCACTCGCTCTCAGTGAGAGCAAAAGCTTTTTAAATTTAATTGCACTCGCTTTCAGTGAGAGCGAAAGTTTTCGAAATTCATTTGCTCTGGCTCTCAGTGAGAGTAAAAGTTTTTTTAATTTATTTGCATTCGCTCTCAGTGAGAGCAAAAGTTTTTTTAATTTATTGGCAACGAGATAAGCTCAAGAGCGGTATTTGGGCGCTATAACGTGCTTGTAGTGCTGTATTTATGATGATTTCAACAGCATAGTGCAGAATTTGTGATTGAAGGCGTTAGAGGCATGGCTCAATTGCCAGTAAAACCGCACTCAGCGAGTGCGAAAAAAGGCTTGTCACCGCAGTCTAGACTGCGAAATAGATTAGCCCACTTGAAAGTGGGACAACATAGTAACCCGGTACGCTAGTATCCCACTTTTTGTTCCAAAAAGGTGTGATACTAGCTACGGGCAAGGGGAGTACCCCTTTGAACCCAACAGCCACATGCTGCGCATGTGAAAAAATCAAAAGCGTTAAAGACGAAAGCAGCATCACCAGTTTTATATGGTCTGCACTGTTTTCATGTGGCTCTATTTGCGTTAATTGTTGTTCTCTGAATTTGTACTATAATTAATTGTCCCAAAGCTAGCGAGGTCGGGACATTGAAGAAGAATCAGTTCACACTAATTATTGAGTCGTTATCTAAGCTAACATACAACCAGAAACGATTGCTACACCATCACGTTGTTGAAGACCTCAAACGTAGTGATACCGACAACCTGATCAATGAATGTAAAGGCGATGATGTCATATGCCCTCACTGTGGAAATGAGGAGATTGGTAAGTGGGGCATGGCTGCTGGCTTACAACGTTTCAAATGCAAAAGCTCTTTATGTGGCAAAACCTTTAATGCGCTAACCAAAACCCCACTTGCTCGACTGAGAAAACGTGAGCTTTGGGCTAAAAACCTAGAATACATGCTTGATGGCTTGCCGATCAGACGAGTGGCTGAACTATTAGAAGTTGCAGAGACTACAGCCTTTCGCTGGCGACACCGATTCCTTAAAGCTCCAGCACAGCGCAAACCATCGGAAGTCGCTGGTATAATTGAAGCCGATGAAATGTTTTTCATGGAAAGCTTTAAAGGTAATCAGACGATATATGACCGTAAGCCTAGAAAGCTTGGCGGCATGGGTGATAGAAGAACGATTGACGATAAAATCCCTGTGTTGATCGTTGTTGACAGAAGTGGTGGTTTAACTGATTTTGTACTTGAAGAGCATTCAAGCGATGAGATTCACAACGCAATGAGACCAATAGTGAACCATGACAGTATTCTCTGTAGCGATGGCGCACATGCCTACCGCTCCTTTGCCAAAGAAGAAAATATTAAGCACTATCGCACGATTATAAGTAAAGGTGAGCGTGTAATTGGAGGTCAGTTCCATATACAGAATGTAAATGGCTACATGAGCCGTTTGCGTGGCTGGATGCGAAGATTTAATGGCGTTTGTACGGAATACCTACCGAATTACTTGGGCTGGATGAGGATGATGGACAGTAAAAGTGACAAGTATAAAGAGATCAAAATGGAGTTTTTAATCAATGAGAATTTGGCTATGCCAACAAATATATAGATTAAAACGATATGCCACTTAAATTTGAAATTTATCTATTCAATGATAGCCGAATAAGTTATTGTAATTATTAAACTTAGTTGACATACATTAAAAGCAAGGGAAGCTATGACTAAGCATTTTCAAAATACGGTACTTATAACAGCAGCGCTATACACGGCTTTCTTCTTCATGCCCTATCTGTGGCAGCATATTTACGCTGAAGAAGTGGTTTATATTCTATCTGCCGCTGGTACAGGCGGAATGCTCGAACCTACCAATCCATTTTCATATGTTTATTCAATGTTGTATGTATTGAGCCTTCTTGGACTTTATACATACAAAAAACTAGCTAAGTGGTTATTCAGCATTATTATTGCCTTTAATCTACTTATTAGCCCATATGTTCTAGGATTTAGCGTTGGAATATACCTAGATGCGTCAATTGGCTACTTACTCTCTCTTTTTGAAGGGGCATTAATACTGATGCTATTTAGCGATGAAATTAACAGAAAGCTTAGGTAAAAGAAGCTTGCTGTTAATACTTTCAACAATTAACGCAAATAGAGCCTTTTATGTACAGTTATAATGGTGTTTCATCAATTTATGATAAAAATTGATTGAAAATCGTTCTTTAGTTGCATCGTATTAAAAATAGATAAATCATAATCATCTGATTTTATTTGCTTTAATTTTTATTACCGTCTAGGCATATCTTACTTTACGCGCAACCTCGGTTTGTTTTTGTCTGCTTGATACAATTAATTGCTTTACATCAATAAGATAGCAAATGTAGGATTTTATTAATCAATAACTTAAACGGCCGACATTTAATGATGCGCCGTTCAATAAGCTGTTAGCTTTCAATCATAGTAAGGGAAATCGTGAAGATAGATATACACGTTCATACTAGAAAAACAAAGCAGGGAGATGCACCGACTAGAGAGGTATCCCCTGAAAAGTTTTCTAAGATCGTTCAATCAACAGATGTAAAGATCTTAGCTATCACGAACCATAATGTGTTTGATTTGGAGCAGTTCAACCAAATGGAAGCAGGGCTTGATGGTGCGGTTCAAATTTGGCCTGGTATCGAGTTGGATGTAATCGATCAAGAAAAAAGATCCCATCTTATCGTTATTGTTTCTCCTCAAAAGAGAGATGAATTTTCAGAAATAGTAAATCGCGTTACAGAAGGGAAATCTGCGGATGAATTTACCATTTCTCTAGAAAATACAGTAGAGTTTTTTGAAAAGCTTGATCCATTATATGTGGCACATTATTTGGGCAAAAAGCCTGATATGAGCGAAGCGAGTATTGAGAAGCTTTTGTCTATGGGAATAAACCCTAAGCGAGTAATCAAAGAAGCTACAAATAGTATCTCAGCTGGAATATTCATTGCCCACGGGCATACATCCATTTATGGCTCTGATATCCGAGATTGGGATAAGTACACAGAAGAAGTGGTAAAACTACCTGAATTGAGATTGTCTGTAGATAGCTTTGAACATTTTTGCTTATTGCTTGAAAAAGATGTGCCCGCTATAGATACAGCTATAGATCGTAAGCATTCTGAAATTTTAACGCTGCAACCTTTCGAAGATGAGACAAAAGTTAAAATTCGAGCGTTTAATGATATTAATATTATCTTTGGTCCTAAAGGGACTGGTAAAACTAAAATTCTTGAAGCTATCGCCAAGCATTATTCTTATCGTGGGATAAAGGCTTCTGTATTCGAGTCTGCACCAGATAAGTTAGCAGATAGATTTGATATTAAAGGAAAAAACATTGAGGAATCTATAGATTTACAAGGTATAGATTGCTGCCACGAAGAAATTGGTCGCATTAGAAAGGCTAAAGAGTCAGACATTACAAGCCTTTATAAATACCGTGAATTCTTCAATTCAGAAAACAAAAACAAAAACGCTAAAAAAATGAAGATTAAAGATCTTCCTACACTTCTTTCAGAAAACTCTGATAGCAAGTTTAATGAATACAAAGACGCACATAGTAAAGTGCAGGATATGGTTAATTTTCTTAAAACTAATTCACCTGTAGATGAAGTTACGACAGAGGAAGAGCGCACTAGCCTAATATCTAATCTAAATTCACTTTCATTAAAACTAAAAAATGGCTCTTGGGATCTTTTCGCTGAATGGAAGAGTGCAAAATTAACTGATAGCGCATCGCAATGTTTTCGTAACGAAGTTACCCGTAAAACTGGAGAAAGAAGTAAGCCAAGTGATACAGGTTTTAAAACATTCGCGACAAATAGATTAAACATCGGTCGGGATGCAAAAAAAGTCATTGAAAATATCAATAAAAGTATTCAGGACAAGGTAGAAAATGTTGGGGTTCTTGGCCCTGATAAAGGCCTGCTAAAATGTGCAACTAGCTTTCAGTTCCAGAATGGTGAAATTCGTGAATCTAAATACTTATCAATGAAAAGTATGCGCAAACTAGACCAAAAAGAATTTGTTCGAATAATGAAAGCAATAAAAGATAAGGCTACATCAGATGATTTATTTGATTCAGTCACTGAGTTAAATGCAATTGTCGATATTGATAAAATATCAAGCCTTTCTGATTTGTTACTTTTCTGGAGGCGATTCACTTTATCTGGTGAGGATTATTCTCCTTCAAACGGTGAATGTTCAATGCTCAATCTACATAGTGAATTAGCAGAGGATAAAGAAATTTACCTACTAGATGAACCAGAAAGAAGTTTAGGTAATGAATATATTAATGATGTCATTATCCCACTTATAAATGACAAAGCAATACAAGGGAAAATGGTCTTTATATCCACTCATGATGCTAATGTCGCAGTGAGGACATTGCCTTATAACTCTATTTATAGATGCCATGATAAAGATGGCTATGGTACTTATACAGGAAATCCATTTTCAAATAGATTGATATGTTTGGAAAATACAGAAAAAACTTTAGATTGGAAACAAATTAGTATGAAAACCCTTGAAGGTGGGCAGAATGCTTTTGGCGAGAGAGGAAAGATATATGGAAATAATTGAAGCAGAGTTGGTTACGATCGAAGGTGATTACTTCATTGATATTCTAGAAGAACCAAAAATAACTATCCCCATATCTAATGATGATCCTAATGCTGTAAAGTCTGCATTTAACTGCTTAATAGAACGCTTAAAAAAGGGTGTGTTTTCAATCAGCTTAAAAGATGCAGATAAAGACCTTTTTTATCATGTAGCAAAAGAATACCTTGAGCAATTAAATGGTGAATTATTCGATGTGCATCAAGATATGGAGCAGTACGGCTTTGTAGACGTTGGTGCACAAGAAATCTAATCGGGTAGCCGGAGGTATCTAGCCTCCAGCCCCCACACCACCCTGCATGCGGCTCCGCACAGGGCGGTTCATTTAGAACCCCTAACTAAATTCTCTGGTTAGGGTAATGAACTGCGATCCATCCGTCTCTTAGTGAATATAATCCTGCTTTCTTCAGATACTCATTACTGAGCGCCTGCTGTATACCCGGTGTTTTCGAGCTACGCCACTATCCATTTATCATTATTAGAACGGTATCTTAAGTCGCGATTGTCCCTCTGAAAAAACCAACTCTCCTTTACTGTATACCGCCTCAATTGCAAGTGAGTGTGAATTTAATAAATTAATGTCTGCATCCATATCAACGGCTATTCGACCCTTTTGAGTCAACCTTAAAATGTTAGCAGGTGATTCAGTAATTGAGGCCAAAGCAAGTTCAATAGGCACATTAAAGAGTTTAACCGCATCAACCATAGCCTGATGCAAGCTACTGACTAGTCCCATCTGTAAATCAATTAAATTACCTTTATTATCAAATACAGGCAGGCTGGCATTGCCATCTGAGCTCATGGTCAGTTGGCTTATTGGCACATTTTTGTCTAGCGCCGATGCTAATGCTTCAGGCGCGGGAACCTCCCCTTGTGCAATAATTTGCACTGTGGTGCTGGTCGTAAAATCAATAAAACCGCCCTTAAGGGCAAAATCAATCCCTGCCTCTAACAGCGCTTTGCTGCGGTTAATATGGGTTGGGTAGTACTGGGTAATTGGGATATCAAACTGACTAATCACCTGTTCAAGTAAATCGAGTTTACTGGGCTCATCCCCCACATGAATACTAACAATCCCGACTTTTCCTGCCAGCATGCCAGCTACTCTTGCTTCTGATGTGAGTCTGGCCATTTCGTGTGTGGTGATTTGCGAGCTACGGTGATCGGCAATGGCCACTTCACCAACACCAATAAATTTATCAATCAGCATAATGTCATGCTTTATAGATTGGGTAATGGTGACCATAGGCAAATGATAAGAGCCGGTATAGCAAAATACCGATAAGCCTTGCTCTTCTAACGCGTAGGCTTTGGCGAGAAGATTCTCTAAACTGCGGGTTTGAGCATCTGTCCCCAGTACACCTACCATAGTGGTTACGCCGCCTTTAATCGCATCGTTTATATGCATTTCAGGGGTACGAGTTGTGTATCCTCCTTCACCACCTCCGCCAGTAATGTGTACAAGTGAGTCAACAAAACCTGGGGTTAATATTAGTCCTGATGCATCAATGACAGTAATAAATGAATTTGCACTGAGATCAATACTATCTTCAATGGCAATGATCTTACCACCGCCCAATAGAACATCTTTTTTGCCTAGATATCTAGGAGCATAAACTTGTGCATTTTTAAATAATTGCATGTAAATCCTTAGCTAAAGTTGATGCTGACTGCAATGATAATAAACGTGATTGAAATCGCGACTAGCAACAGCATAAATCGCCATATAAATTTAGCCCAAACAAACCAGTCTACTTTGGCTACACCAAGACAGCCGATTAGCGCCGCAGAGGTTGGAATAATAATATTGGTCAGGCCGTCGCCAAGTTGAAAGGCTAATACAGCAATTTGGCGGGGTAAGCTCAAAATATCAGACAATGGCGCCATTATCGGCATAGTTAAGGCTGCCTGACCTGAGCCAGATGCGATGAAGAAGTTAAATATAGATTGAAACAAATACATGAAAACAGCTGAAACGGTTTCAGGTAATTGCCCTAAAAGTTCACCAGTATAGTAGAGTAGGGTGTTTAATACTGAGGGGGAATCTGCTTGATCGCCGCCTAATATAATCACAATACCTTTGGCCATGCCAACAATCATCGCCGCAGGCAATAATTCTTGTGCGCCATTTTTAAAGGCATTAGCAACATCATTAATCTTAAGGCGATTGCAGAGTATAGCAATTAAGCCTATAGCACAGCCTAAGGTAAAAAACTGACTTGCCAGCTCGGGAATATAATAACCTCTGGCAATAACACCCCAAATAACCCAAACAATACCCAATATAAAAGTGGTCAGAATAAGGCCATCGGTTAAAGTGAATTTGACTTTCACCTTTGGCTGAGTTGAAAAAACCTCTTCGCTCAAACAGGATGACAGTTCAGGATTTCGTGTTATTTTTAGGGCGTAGTGCACAGTAAATGCTACACCGATAGAGGTGAAAACAAACCACATTATCACCCGAAACTCTAAGCCTGACATTAACGGAATGTCAGCAATCCCCTGAGCTATTGCAATACTAAAAGGGTTCATCCAAGATGTGGCAAAACCAATTTGAGTCGCCACATAAGTAACTAAAATGGTCACAATACCGTCGTAACCTATGGCGCGCATTAAAGGCAGCAGCACGATACAAAAGGCAATGGCTTCTTCACCCATACCAAATATCGCACCGCCTGCAGAAAATAATACAAATAGAATCGGAATAAAAGCCAGTTCAAACTTTTTGGTTTTAGCGATTAAGGCCAAAATACCATTATTAACCGCTTTGGTTTGCATGATGATGCCAAAGGCGCCACCAGTAATAATGATAAACATCATTACTCCAATGGCTGAGCCCCATTTGTCACCTGAAACCATACCTTCAAAGGCAAAATTGAGGAAGCCAATTTCACCATGTTCGGCAAATAATGGCACGCCATGAAAGTTGCGGGCAAATTGAAAGCTACCGGCAATTAATGTTGATTTATTGGTATCAGGATTGATAGCCACTTCAAAAAATCCTGCTGGGACAAAGTGAGTGGTAATTGCGGCAAATAACACAACAAAAAACAAGATGATGAAGGCATCTGGCATTTCTCGAGCTGTTTGTAACTTCATATGGTTATACTTTTTATTTTTGTGATAGAAAATGTAGGCCGTGATATGCACGACCTACAGAGCTCAAGTTATTTAAAACTTAAAAGTATAACGAACATTCCAGCGCCGTCCGAGCCAATCATGTACCGAGCTGGCATAGCCATTAGTGGGTGAAGAAGCATAGGGTGGCTCTTCATCGGTTAGGTTGCGGACCGATAACAATACATTGTGATTCTCGTTAGGTTCATAGCCAATACTGGCGCTAAAGGTTAACCAATCTTCAACTGTTTCATTATCAAACTTAAAGTCACCGTCACCCATGGAGCTAATGTAATGACCTGAAATGTTGGCATTCCAGTTATCAACTTCCCAGTCTGTGCCTAAATCAATAACACGTTCAGGGCGCGCTGTTTCAGATGCACCACTGAGCTTGCCTAATAAGTCTTCAACAGGGCTACTCGGTGTGACTTTGCGTTCAAACGAGAAGGTTTCAGTACCAGTTACATAGAACTTAAATTCACCGATTTTTTTGGTGTCTAAGCGATAGTTAAGGTTATAATCTAAGCCGTCAGTACTTTGATTGCCAACGTTAAAATAACCTGTGCGTAAAAAGCTAATATCACCTCGTCCATCAACGACACATCCAAAATTATCGCCTAATTCAGCGATACTGCCGACCACTTTTGTAGGATCTTTAATACAGGCATCCAGAGTAGTATTTGCATCAATATCAACAATGTCGTCATGCTCGTAGCGCCAATAATCGACAGTTAATTGCAATTCATCGGTCGCATTCCAGGACATGCCCACGTTAATTGCTTGCGATTTTTCTGCTTCTAAGCCTTTATTGCCTATGGTTTCCTGGTCAAACTCTAATTCCCCTAAATCGGCACCAGTTGTGCCACATAATGCATTATAAGGTTCATTTGAGCCGCAGTTAATATATTGACTACCTAATGACGTTCCAGCACCTAGTTGAGATAAAGATGGTGCTCTAAAACCTGTACTCCAAGATGCACGTAATACCAGCTCATCGATTGGGTTATAACGTAACGAAACTTTAGGATTTACATCCCCACCAAAATCACTGTAATGGTCGTAACGTAAGGCTGCTATTAAGTCGAGTGATTCAGCTAATGGGAAGTTAAACTCACCATATGCAGCGTATTGGGTGCGATCTGCGGCGGCGTCGCTGGCGCCCAAGCCAATGATCTCATTATTAACGGCATTCACTGAAGGTTTATCAAAAATGTCCTCTTTTCTATATTCACCACCAAATACTGAACTCACTGTGCCTGCGGGCATCGTAAACAAGTCTCCAGTAAAATTAAAATCTAATGATAAGACTTCTGACTCACCCTGACGCACGCCTGGATCACGTAATGCCGCTATTTGGGCTGAACTGCTATCTTGGCCTAAATTAAATGGATTAAAGCTATCGTTTGCCACCGCGGCATCTAGACTATTGGCATTCATGTAGCCCGATACATTTTTGATTTCATTAGTTGACTTACCGTAACTTAATGCAGATTCAAAACCCCAATCAGCAATATCTCCTCTAATCCCAGCTAATATTCTGTAGCTTTGGGTGTCATACTCTTGAATTCTTCGCTCAGGAAAACGTGTTCTGACGGTTATAAAATCACTTACACTGCCATCTTGCATGTCAATATCTTTCACGTATTGTGGCACGTTAACAGAATCACCAGCAACATCAACGGTATAACCTGCAGGGGCTTCATAGGATGAGCCATTATTTTGTTGAAACATACCTTCAGCAAAAAATTCCAAACCGTCATCAAAACGATAAATATGATTTAACGTCGCACCGATGTTCTCGTAATCAGGTTGAATAGCTCGTTGAATAACATAGTCATAATTACATCTGCTACCGCTTTTTTGGGTATCATCGCCACACCAAGTTTCAGCATAATCATTCCCATCAATGCTCATACGAGTATTTGACTTATAGGTCACATTTATTGGCCTGTCAGTATTAAAAATAGCATTCCGAGTTGCGTAGTCGACAACAATAGTTGTATTACTTTGGGCGGTCTCAAAGCCACCTGCGTAGGTTAAGTTGGTTCTACTCGCATCATGATCAGAGGTGTCATCACCATATTGCACACTAAATTCATGACCGGCAAAATCTTTACGAAGAATAAAATTAATCACCCCAGCAATGGCATCTGAGCCATAAATAGAAGAGGCCCCATCTGTCAAAACGTCAATGCGTTCAATTGCAGAAAGAGGAATTGCATTTATGTTTACAAATGAATCAGAGCCGTTGGAAAATGAGTCAACTGCGACGCGACGACCATTAATCAATACCAATGTAGAACTTGACCCAAGGCCTCTTAGACTTACCCCAGATGCGCCAGCCGGAGCGCCATCGGCTCCGGCAACTCCGCCCGTTTCAGAGAAGGTTCCGGCACTTGACGCTTGAGGTAAATCACGCAAAAATTCGCTAACTGACTCATAACCTTTTTTAGTTATTTCATCTTGGGAAAAACTTTGTAAAGGGTTAGCCCCTTCCATATCCACACCTTTAAGGCGAGATCCCGTCACTTCAACACGTTCTACTGTTTGTTCTGGTTGTGATTTTTCTAATTCGTTGGCAACGGCTAAGGCTACAGGTGATAACGCCATGCCAAACACGGCGCATAAAAGTACTGAACTTCTCATGTTAAGCTCCCGATAAATCTCTAATTGTAATTTTTAGACGTGGCTACTCTGCGCGTGAGTCAATACGCTTGGCATTAATAAATGTTTGCAGGCAGTACAACGTCAATCAAATGATTGAGAGGGGAGTAAGACGGCTAGACAAAACTCCACCAAACACTAACGTGTTCAGTAGGTTATTCGTCCCACCATTCAGATAGATACCAAGTACGATAGTGGTATCTTTGGAAAAGAGTTGCTGAAAATATCATGTTATAAAAAAACATTCTTTTGTTGTTGATATGTTAAAAGGCTATCCGTAATATACTGCATGAGTCAATACATGGCAGACACTTTTTTTTGAGTGCAACCATGAAAATTATTTCTACAAATAAATTGTTTATATTTTTTAGTGCCTTAGCTTTCAGTTCTTTATTCCAATTATTGTTTCTTGGTAATGTATGGGCAGAACAAAGCGTTTTATCAAAACGAGAAAAACCATTATTACCTGGTTTTGATTTGATGTTGGTTGGAGGTGGCTTAAAAACCTGTAGTTCATTGTCAGCAAATTCCTGCTCTGAAAACGTAGTTTTCTCACCAAATTCTAAATTATCGATTCAATATCACTTCAGTCTTGATTGGCTTGAGCGCGCATTTAACCATGAAAGCTTGCAAACGCTGTCGTTAACTCAAATAAATTCATTACGAAAAGCTAGCAAACAAGCGGCACAAAGCAGTGTTAGCTTAAACCAGTTAAAGGATGCAGTTGGCCAGATTAATAAACACTTATTGAATGATTTAACCGACCTTGAATACTATGCTTTACTCGATTTGTTAGAACAAGAACAACGCAGTGAATATGGTGAAATATTGCATGAGCAAGTCATTTTAAATGCAACTGCTAAACCATATGGTCCGGCGATTTATCGACTATTTACTCTGCAGGCGTTACTTAAGAAACAGCTGAAAAATCCAGATGCGACTCGTCCAGTAATTGGTATTGTAACCGCTTCTGCCCGAGACCCGTTTGAGTCCATTTCGTACTACACTAGTGCTTTTGAACAAGCGGGTGCTGATGTTATTTGGCTGCCTTTAGATGCAGCTTTGCAAGCCGGAATATATAATAAACAATGTGATAAATTGCCATTGCTCCGTCAGAAACTGCAAGGCAATGTTGATAAAGCTCGGCTTTATCCCACAGAAACAGAACTACAACATCGCCTTTGTGAATCGCCTGAAGAATTGTATCAGCAGCTTGAACAAATTGATGGCTTATTTTTAAATGGAGGCGACCAAAGTTTGTCTTTAACAGCTTGGTTAAAACCGGATCAGAAACCCTCAAAAGCATTAACTGTGATTAGAAGTCGCTTGTTCAATAAAGATATAGTGATTGGTGGGACCAGTGCGGGAACAGCTGTGATGACAGCTAATAATATGATCACAGGAGGCACTAGTGATGGTGCAATGCAATATGGAGTATTGAGTGTTAAACCACCGAGTGAGCGATGTGAAATTAATCAATGTGAGGGGGATACTCCTGCTACGGCAGTGACCTATCGTGCAGAGGGTGGCTTGGGGTTATTTCCTTTTGGGATAATGGATACGCATTTTTCGGAGCGGGAACGACAAATCAGATTGTTAATGTTAACAGCATCAACAGGTAGTGAAATGGGCTTTGGAGTGGATGAGAATACCGCACTGTTAGTCAATCTTGCTGATAAAGATCTGAAAGTGATCGGTGAACATGGTGTGTGGGTTATAGAGCAAGCTCAAGTAAATCTAAATGACAATGGCAAGCAAAGATATGAAGGTGTTTCTCATTATTTATCTTCAGGCAGTCAAGCGAATATTAATAATAACCATCAACTAGTTAATATTGAATTTGTCAGCCGAACTGTTTTAGTTGATATTGCGGTCGATTATCCAGTTTATCAACAGTGGATAATGCAAGCCTGTCGTGAGGGGCGATTATCGCGTAAACTTATTGATGATTTTGAGCTTACCATTCTTCCTACCTCAACAGAAGGGTGTCAATTAGCACTAAATAATAAGCAAAATTATCAAAGTATTAAGATATTATTACAGCAAAAAGATGATTAACGATTACTTTCTAATTGATAGTTTTAGATAACTTAGGTTATTTAAACACTATGTTGCCAAGCAACGACAACTACAGTTACCTACATATTAAAATTTAACAGAGCAGGTGTCTAGTTACTGCTCTGCTTAAGCAAACATTGTTTTCTATGATAAATCCAAATATGGTTGCTGTGATGGACACTCAGCAGTAGCTGCTTGATTCGTTGTTTAACAACACAAAAGATAAGTATAAATTGAGCCAAGCAGATATGTATCAACTTTATGCTTGTGGTGAAAATACATATAAAGAAAGATGAGCTATATTTGATTTTTCCTAAACATAATTGGCTTCATTGAACTGTTAGCAAGCTTCGAAATTAAACCAGATTTGAAGTCGAACGTGGTGCCTTATACTTGAAACAGGCATTTGCTTGCAATCATAATATTTTAACTTGCAGAACCCCTATTTAATGCTTTTGGCATTCGAGTTGTTTGGTTGAAGGTGGAACAGAAGAGCTAAATTAGTCGCAAAATGACGCTTTAACACATACTAAATCTATTCAAAAAAACAATCTGAACTCTAATCTAGGTTGGAAGAATTTTTAGGAATCTAAATCAACATAAAAGCGCTATTGATATTGCATTTAAGCTGTGAAGTGGAATAGATATTTAAGTTGTAGAACCACTAAATGACAATAAAACCATTTGGAATGTTAACCACATGAGTATCATAATTACAGCGTCATGGATAAAACCAAATTGATTTGACAATTTTTCACTTCAATCATATAGTCAATCTATGTTAGCAATTGCAGATTTTGAATTAACAAACACCTGTAAGCTGCTGAATTTAAACGACTTGTTTTATATTTGATACGGAAGCCTTGGGTTCAAATCCCTATCTCTCCGCCATATTAAATACGAGAAAAGCCGTTGATTATCAACGGCTTTTTTTGTTTCTGGCATTTGAAAAATCATATTCTCAGGCCAAAAACGGATGACTGAGACATATGTATATGCTTTTTACAATAAAGAGCCGCGCCACAAATTGTACCTATTACACTCGCATGGTATTGCCTGTTTATCTACGTGATAAAGGCTTTTCTGCCGACATTAAAGTATCACTTCTTACTAAGCAACGTTCTATCGCTATTGGTCGAAACTTAGTGATAGCAGGCATTTTACGGCCTTTAATCAGTAACTTAACCCCACAATCTAATGCTGATGATTTTAAAGCTTTAGTTAACAAACAGATTAATGATGCCCGACAGGGCTTTATGGGCAAAACTGAATCGCAAGATGCGCAGGCTAAACCAGTTAATGAAATGACCTCGTTTATCCCAACTCAACCCACCGAATTGACTGAGACAATTGACTCACATCCCTATCGCACAAATCCCTATCGCACAAATTCAAAGTCAACTAGGGTGGGTAATAGTAAAAAAACAATTAAATCAGCAAATAACGTTTCATTGAATGAGTCGCTAACAAAGTTTATCGCCTCAAAACAAAAGCAGATTGTCTCAGTCTTAACGGTAAAGCAGCTTAATCAACGTATAGGTCATTTTATTGAACGCATTCATTTAGATGATGTTCCAGTAACGCATTTTTGCCCCAAAATGAATTATGCCTGCGATAAAAGGTGAACAACCCACTAACTTTGCAATATGAGTAAGATAGATAAAACGTGCTTGAAGATGCAAGCTAAAGAACGCTTCTGATGTAAATTATGGATTTCATAATGAATGACGGCCTGCGATATAATTTGCTAATAATAGATGCTATACGACATGATTATGAACGTTTTCGATTTGACACTCATCAGTACTCTCACAAGGGTATTTACTTCATTGTAATGACTTGGTATCAAGCACTTTCCAGAAAGAATGAACTATTTCCTAATTTTTGATATTGTATTCATTTATAAACAAAAAATTAAGGTCTATAAGATGAAAGTTTCACTGTTACTCATAGCTATCACTATTTTCGTGAGCGGTTGTTCGAATACATGGGATGGAGTTAAAGAAGATTCATCTACGATTTGGAATGACACAAAAAAAACAATAAATGAGGCCACAGAATAAAAAATGACAAACTTAGTCAGGATATCCACGATAGGGCAACATAATTAAAAACAACCCATTTGTAAGGGGTTATTGCTTCCTGACTACCTTTAATAGCAAGAAGAAAGTTGTACGCTTTTAGTGAGACCCTCTCCTCAAAAGTCTGGTAAATAAAGGAATAATGAATGAAAAAATCAATATTATTACTATCCATCTCCATTGCTTTAGTTGGCTGTCAGGCTACGCAACGCCAAGATGCAACTACGGGTGAAATGGAAACAAACTCAACGACTACAGGTGCATTGATCGGAGCCGTATCTGGAGCAATTGTTGGTTTGGCTACTGGCGATAACGCAACTGAGCGCAGACAACGGGCTCTAGCGGGTGCAGCAGCAGGTGGAGCAGTAGGGGCAGGAGTGGGTTATTATTTTGATAAGCAAGAAGCTGCTCTTCGAGAAGAACTCTTAAACTCAGGTGTACAAGTAAAACGTGTAGGTGAAGACCAGTTACAACTGGTCATGGAAAACGGTATTGGTTTTGGTACCGACTCTAGTACACTTGATTCATCCATTTACAGTACCCTAAATGGAGTGGCTCGAATTCTAGTAGAGTATCCAGATACGGTTTTAATGATTACTGGACATACTGATAGTACTGGTAGCGAATCGTACAATCATACCCTCTCTCTAAAGCGAGCTGATTCGGTAAGGTCATACCTTATGGGGCAAAAAGTCGTTTCAAATAGACTATCTACGATGGGTATGGGAGAAGCGTATCCGATTTGTGGCAATGATACTGCTCTGGGACGAACATGTAACCGCAGAGTTGAAATAAGTATTTATCCTGCAAAAAAATGATAAGGATATATTATGAAGGTACTGTCAAGTTAAGCAGTATCTTCTTTAATATGGCATCATAGCAGTATGAAAACTATTTATCCTGACCACAGATATCCGGCCCAAATCATTAGTCATGCAGTTTATCTTTATCATCGTTTTACACTGAGCCTTCGAGATATCGAAGAGATCCTCGCTTATCGAGGTATCAACGTAACATATGAAACTATCCACCATTGGTGCCTGAAATTTGGTAATAAATTCAGTCATAACATTCGTACAAACGAGGTCCATTTAATTCATCTTGGTACCTCGATGAAGTGTTCATCAAGATAAATGGACGACTTCATTATTTGTGGCGTGCAGTCGATAGTAATGGTGATGAAATAGATACTCTTGTACAGAAGCGCAAAGATAAACGCGCTGCAATCAGGTTTTTCAATAAGTTACTGAAAGGTCAACGTTGTATTCCAGATAGTAGCGTCTTTTACCCGATAGTTTAGTTGTTAAAGTGTCGCTATAAATACCCTCAATATCATTGTCCATGATATGCCGTTCAATATTATAATAGGGGTTTGTACATTATCGATGTAGGTCTCTTGTGAAACTTTGGTTTAATGAAAAACAAACGCTGCTATTTACCTTGTTATTGTTGTTTATTGGTTTAACCACAACCATTGCCATTATTTACAGCAAAAATAATTTTGTTGTTGATTCAAACCTAGACAACCTTGTAGAACAAAATGCCCCTTGGAAAGACAATCTCACTAAAACCGTTAATGAATTTGGTGATTCAGATAATGGCGTAGTGATTGTTATATCTGGCGATAACCGTCAGAAAGTCAGCAATATAACAGAAGCATTACAAGCAGATTTTTCAACCGAACCATTGTTTAGCCATGTATTTGCACCATCAACTTTACCTTGGTTGAAACAGCAAGCCTTATGGCTATTACCCGCAGAGGACTTCGCTCAGTTTAATGATAATATCGCCAAGGTAATGCCGAAACTTCAGGCTGCAATGTCGGTAGAACAAGGTGGGCATACTGCAGACAACTCTGCAGGAATGCAGTTACTTTCCCAATTGAATCATGCTATTGAGTCTGATGATGTTGTTACCGCACAATTATTAATACAGGCGTTGAATCAACTGGCCAGTGAGCAGGGGGCTGTTGATTGGTTTGACATATTATTGCCCCAATCAAACGACACCATTTATCAAATCATTACGTTAAGCGCTGAGCCTCAAAACGATCAAAAAGAGCCCAACAGGTATATTATTGAAACAGCAAATAATATTATTCAAAAGTATGCCGGCGATGAGTCGGTTCAAATTAGAATTACTGGCCAAACCGCATTAGATTTTGATGAAATTAATGATGCCAATAACAGTGTCGCGTTAGCCGGTACTATGTCGCTAATAGGCTTAATTGTTGTGTTAGGTTTTGGTATTCGTTCATTACGTATCATTGTTGCTAGCTATGCGGCGGTAGTCATCGGTTTAATATGGACATTAGCCCTTGGATTGTTTCTTGTTGGGTCATACAACACTATCTCAATTGTGTTTTTAGTCATGTTCATTGGCTTAGGTGTCGATTTTGCTATTCATTTTTGTTTACGGTTACGTGAAGAACAATCAATTCAGCCCACAAATTTTAGCAGTTTAACCACTTCAATTAGAGGAACACTGGCACCCATTAGTTTATGCGCGTTAACTTCTGCCATTGGTTTTTTGGGATTTTATCCCACGGCGTATACTGGTCTTGCAGAGTTGGGGGTAATTTCTGCAGCTGGAATGGCCATGGGGTTACTGGCTACTTTTACTGTTATTCCTAGCTTTTTCTTTTTGTTTGGTTACCCGAAGCAACAAGAATTAAAAACAAATGAACAAAACCAAAATGAACCGTCAAAAATTATTGATGATCAAGACTTCTGGCTGCCAAAACATTACAAGTTAGTCGTGAGTGTCGCGGCTATTATTCTCGTCATTAGTGGTTATGGTGCCAGCAAAATGGAGTTTGATTTTTCAACTTTAGTGCTTAAATCAGCCAAGTCTGAGTCAGTTAACACCCTTGAAGAGATTCAACAGCAAGGGCTAACTTCAAGTTATCAAATGATGATGCTTGCATCGTCTGCTCAGCAAGCAGCTAAATGGCAATCCACACTATCTGGCTTTACTGAAGTGAGTAATGCTATATCAATCAACTCATTTATTTCATCTGACCGAGATCAAAGACAGTCGTCAATACTGAAGTCACTATCTTCACCACTTGCTCCTATCGCTAATTTAGATAGTTTACTGAAATTGCAGCAAAACTTAGCCAATAGTGAGCGGTATTCGAACTTGCTAGAGCCGCACACTTTAGCTTGGCTTAATGATCATGATGAAATAGCAATTTCACGCCAAGTTAATCAACAAGCTTTAATGCCACTACAAGCGATGCAGCAAAGCTTAACGGCATCAATGAATACTCCTAAACCGACAATTGCTGATATTCCAACAGAATTGGCACAGCGTTACCAAAACGAAAACTACTTTTTGGTAGTGGCTTATCCTGCAAATGATATGCGCGATGTAAAACAGTTGAATGAGTTTATTGAGATAGTGAAATCTGTGGCGCCAAATGCCACCGGAAGACCCGTTGCAGAGCAGCAAGTTGGCCAGATAATTATAGGCTCTTTTAAGCAAGCGATAAGTTATTCATTATTACTTATTGCGGTTATTTTGCTATTTGCGCTCAAGTACAAACGTGATGTGATTTTAACTTTTATTCCTTTGTTATTAACGACTTTGTCGACTATGGCAGTGGCGCATTGGAGTGGTCAGGCGTTGAATATGGCCAACATTATTGTCATTCCGTTGATATTTGGTTTAGGTGTGGATAATGGCATTCATATTGTTGAGCGATTTCGTTCGGTGGAGTCAGTAAAAGCCTTTTATCAATCATCGACTCCTAGAGCCGCAGTACTGAGCTCACTTACTACAATGGTGACTTTTGGTTCGCTATTATTGGCGGATCATCGTGGCATGTACAGTATCGGTTTTTTACTCACAATCGCCATCGGATTTTTGCTGCTTTATAGCTTAACCGTACTGCCAGCCTTATTGTTTAGTGTTAAGAAAATGCGCTGTTAAGATAAGCTTTTATATCGTAAATTTTGAATGATTTTGAGTATCGTAATTCTCGAGATGCTTAAGCACCGTCATCCTCGAAAAGCTGTTGGTCGAGGATCTGTCTTTGTTCGATGGATAGATTCTGGCCCAAGAACATTGCCAGAATGACGTAAAGAAGAGCATTGCTCGAATGACGGGTAGGAGGAATCGTCTTCATGACGGTTAAGATTGAACCTCTCAGCTCCGTCATCCTCGAGAGGCTGTTGGTCGAGGATCTGGTTTTTAACAATAGCTAAGCTTATTAACTATAAAGGCAGTATTGGTTTTTACCTTTGTTTTTAGCTTGATACATGGCTTCATCTGCTTGTTTTATCATTAATGCCATTTTATCTGTCATATTTTGATGCTGAATTATGTTCGGGTGAATTGAATAGGATATTCCGATACTGGCGCTAACGTTGAGTTTTTTACCTTTAAATACGTAAGGGCGATCAATACTTTTACAGACTTTATTCGCTACATTGCTGAGGGTAGAAATATCAATAACTTGATTCAATATAATGGCAAATTCGTCACCACCTAAACGGCAGACTAAGTCTGATGTCCGTACAAGCGTTTTCATTCTCTTGGCTGTTCTCGCTAATATAAAGTCACCGGCATCGTGTCCAACATTGTCATTAACGGCTTTAAATCCATCAAGGTCAATAAACAGAAGCCCTATAAAACTTTGCGGTTGATTATCAGCTTGAGAATCATCGCTAGTTTCTGAGTTTAACGCTTGTTCTTCTGTTAATAATAATTCTAAAGTTTCATCAAAATTGGCTCTATTTGCTAGTTTAGTTAGCGCATCATGGTTGGCTTTATGGCGAAGTTTTTGAGCGTTGTTGGCATGGTGTACCACGTCTCTGGCTAAGCGTTTATTCCTAAAAGACAATATGATTACCAGTACCGCGATGGCTAAGGCTATTTGAATGGATATTCTTATGGTGCGCTCGGCATCAATAATTTGCTTTGCTAATTCTTGGTTACTTTCTTGGATACGTTGCTGTTGCTTGGTGACAAGACTTTCTAATTCTAGATTTAATTTGCGTAAAGTCGGGGTGATTTCTTGGCGCATGAGTAGCCTATCTGCACGCCAATCGTTACTTGAATGTACAGATATTGCTTGAGTTAAAAAGCCTCGATATAACGAGAAACTATGCTCAAACTCATCTAGTAAATCTTGTTGATCAGCGTCCATTTTAGACCTTAATTTTGTCAAATCTTCAAATGATTGATTGACGCCGGTGGTAAATAACCTTATCTCAAAAAGGATGTTTTTTTGCCGAAAAGCTAAAAAGTTTCTCACATCACTGACTAACATGACCCAATTAAACCTGAGGTTTTCGATTAAGGGAGTGATGTCATCTTGGTCGTTTTCTTCTGTTACGAGTAATAGGTCATTAACGATATGGTTCATGCTTATAGCAATGGGTTCCAGTTTATCGCTGGCAATACCGAGTGCAGGCATATTTTTATTATTATTTTGGGCTAAGTCTAACATTCGAATGTTGTGCGCAATGATTTCATCAACCAAGGCTCTAATTCGAATAAGTTGTTCCGCGTCGTCTAACTCAGGGTTAAGGTTGGTTAAGTTTACTAATCTATTTAAGGTATCGTTAATATCGTTTACTTTGGCTTGATAGATGGTCATGTTCAAATTATCTTTTTCTATCAGATAATTACCTAATACACTTAGGCTGTGGTAAAAGTGCGACGTGAGTTGTAAAGCACTGAGCATCTTGGGTTGATATTGAGAGGTAACTTTTTCTAACTTTGCTTGCGTTGTTGAAAAGCTCGATAGCGAAAGCAGAGTAATAGAGAGTAAGACCACCACCAAAATAATGGTGGCAGCGATGGTTTTTTGTCTAAGGTCAAAACGGCTGAAAATGGTCATATTTACTGACTAGCACCACTGAATATATTTGAAAAAATATAGTCGCGTTCAGCAATTTTTTCATGGCAATTGGCGCATAATTGATTCACATTTTCCTCTACACCGCTTCCTTGAATGATGGTCTCACCTTGACTGTTAAATTGCATATATTCCCAATCACCTCCTTTAGGATTGTAACCGGGTTGACGTTTAATCATTATCGTAACTGAGTGAGCATCGCCAGGCTTACCATTGTGCATTGTATAATTTTCTTTAATAAACTGCGTTCCAACGGGATACTGTTGATAATGTGGCTCATTTTCTTCGTCATCTGGGTCATCAAACCATGCACTGTATTGCAAAAAGTTATGCTTATAAACGTTTTGACCGATATCGGTATAAATCACCACAAATAAACCCCAGTGTAAACCAGAGTGCTCAAACCCGGTCATTCTATGCCATTGTTTTTGATAGTTTTCTGATGAGGGGATATGCTTATGCAAAAAATCAAATGAAGGCACTTCATAAGGGGTATTGCTGCTTGGTTCAGCCGCATTACTCACTGAAGAAAAAGCGAGTAGGGTATAAACGATTGCAGATAACGCTGTTGTGATTATTGGCTTCATATTAGCTTACTCTTTTATAATAGTAATGTGGCCACGAATTTTGCCATTTTTAGTGATATCAACTTCCCATGACGAACCCGTTAATAAATCAATGTTTACCGCATCATATTTAGGGATTTTAAAGCTGAAAATATCAGCATTATCAGGGATTTGATTTAAGCTGAACTGGTACTGCTGTTGTCCTTTTTCAAACTCAATGATGCGATGAAATGGGGTATTAATTGTGGATAAATAAGTGCGCATTTTTGGATGGATTTTACAGCCAACTCGTACGATACTATTTTGTTGCCAATCGACTTTAATTTTCTTTTCTCCACCGGGTTGCATTAACCCAACATCAAACTTAGCTGACTGCTTAGCATCATTAGCAAACACATTATGTTCAACGTTATCAGAGTTTTTAAAAGTTACTTCACCGCCAGAGCTTATTACAGCCATATTAGTAGTAAACTGTTTATCTATTTGGTCTATGACTACAGTTTCTTGGGTTGGTGAAATATCAGCAATTGGAATATAGGCGATGCCAACTAAGGGAGGCTTTTTAACAAACGTAATTGTGCCTTTTATGGTTGTGGCATTAATTTGGGCGCTGACGCTGATGGTTGCGACTAAGATCAAACGATTGAAACAAGACGCTAATGTTAATTTCATTTATTTTCCCCTGAAATCGTTGTTATTTTTGCCTGATACAATTCTGGTAATCTAGGACGTTCAATTAATATTGGATCTGTTAATGTTGCCAAAAAAGTAAGAAGATTTCTTATCTCAACGTCACTCAAATTAAGCGGTTGAATTAAGCTATCTTTATTCGGTCCACTACCACCGCCGCGGTTGTAAAAATGAATCACGCTTTCTAAATCTGCTATTGAGCCGTTATGCATGTAAGGAGCGGTTAGGGTTATATTTCTTAAGGTTGGGGTTTTGAAGCGGAAATTCATTGACGCATCATTATCAATAACCCCTTTGCCTTTATCGATTGTCGCAATTCCTAAGCTATGAAAGCTGTCATCGGTGAAGTTAGGGCCATCATGGCATCTTATACAGTTTGCTTTGCCGGTGAATAGCTTCAATCCACTAATGGCTTCTTTGCTGATGGCAAATTGGTTTCCTTTGAGGTATTGGTCATAAGGTGAGTTGATTGCAATGATACTGCGCAAAAATGCGCTAAATGCTTGGCTGATATGCTGAGTGTCGATGGTTTCTATGTCATAAACTTGCTTAAAGCGTTGTTGATATAACTTTTCACTATTGAGTCTATCAAGCAGAGTTTGTTTGGATAAGTTCATTTCATCTGAACTAAAAATGGGCATTAGTACTTGATGTTCTAGCGTACTGACGCGTCCGTCAGCAAAAAAGGAACTTCCCCAAGCTAAGTTATATAAGCTAGGGGTATGCCTGGATAGTGGCTTGTCATCATTGCCGAGACTGACTTTTAGTCCGTCACTAAAACCCATGTCTGGATTATGGCAAGTTGCACAAGACATTTGCCGATTGCCAGATAATCGCTCATCAAAAAACAGCAATTTACCTAAATACACTTCTGCTTCAGTAGGGGGCTCACCTTCAGGATATTCAATATCGTCTAATGATGGCGTGCTTAATGGTGTGGCCATTGATGTTTGCATTATTAACGTTGCTGTTAACCAACCACTTATTACTAAGTATACGAGTGCTACCCTAAGTTTATGGTTATCTGACATACGCGACTTTACCTATTATATTGATTTTTGTTTACAGTCTCTGTCTTTGATAAGACATTTAGTAATTGAATTTAAAAGAACAATTCAAACCATTTTTTGGATTCTAAAAATAAGTTTAGTTCAAAAATGATAATTCGCATCAACAATAAAAATTAATCATTTCAACCAGCAAAAAATCCTTATGCTTACCTTTAATGTTGCGGATTCAGTTGTATTTTAATTGATATTGGCGGCATGACTGGTTATTAAAAATAGCTTAATCACCGTACCTTTTGATGATGACTAGTGGTCAAAAATGTTATGCCCAACGTATGGTCAACAATAAACTCATTCAGATATTGGCAACTGAAAACTATCCTTTTGCTGTGTTCAGATTATGGGCTCAGGAGTGATTTAATATAATTAGTGTATCGATAACGATGTTTTCCATTGCCAGCAATCCTATTTCATTCGAATACTTGGGTAACATGGGCGACATTTAGTGCAAAAATGTTCTATTATTGTTAATGTTTTGATTGGTTTAGAAATTAAAGATGAAAGGACAAATACTGTATGCAGGAAAATTTCCGTTTGTTAGCTAGCCACAAAGCGTTTTCAGAATTGTTGCTTTCATCAACATTTATAAATTTACTTTCGCTGGCTTTGCCTTTCACCATGCTACAAATTTATGACCGCATATTACCTAATCAAGGTTATGGTACGGCAACGATTTTAGTCTCAGGCGTGGCCATCGCCATTGTGCTTGAGTTGCTTTTAAGATACGGCCGAAGTTGGTTGTTAGCGGCTTCAGCGGCAAATTTTGAACTGGAAACCACGACCAATGTAGTCAGAAAATTAATGCAAGCTGATTATCGCCACGTTGAAGCGATGGGTACCGGTAAGGTGACTAACGGTCTTGCAAGTATTGCCAGCATGCGTGAGTTATATTCAGGGCAAGCTATTGTGGCGTTAATGGACTTTCCGTTTGTGCTGATATTTTTAGCATTAGTTGCCTACATTGGAGGGCCATTGGTGTTTATCCCAATTGCGGTATGGCTTGTGGTTGGCGGGTTAGTGTTTGTTATTGGTAAAAAACTGGCTGTGGCAACTGAGCAGTTAGCAATGTCTGATGCGCAACGTACAAGAATGTTAATTCTGGTGCTTTCAGGCTTAACTACGGCTAAAGCGCTATCTTTAGAAGACCGCTTATCCAGTATTTATAACGATATTAATCATCAACGTTTAGCCAAGCAGCAACAAGTCGATTGGTTATCTGCAAAGCTACAAGAAATTATTCAAGGCGCGTCGCAGGGCACGACATTATTGTTAGTGATGCTGGGGTGTTTAGAAGTACTAAATGGTGATTTAACCACCGGTGGATTAGCCGCATGTTCAATATTAGCGGGTCGAGCTATTGCTCCATTAAGTGCCATTATAAGTCTGCGTTCTCGGGTTGTAAGTGCCAAAACGGCCATGTCACATGTAGACGATTTAACCGCCATTCCTGCCGAACCTTTTACTGCAAAAAAAGCTTACCAACAAAAAATTCCATTTGGGCCAGTAACTTTTCATGATGTCAATAGCACAAACTTAGGCACCCAAATTACACAATTTAATTTACACGTCGCGCCCAATAGTTTGGTGGTTTTAAAATCTGATCCATTAAGTCATGCCAGCCACTTATTAAGTATTGTGTCAGGTTTTCAAACCGTGACATCGGGCAAAGTGACTATTGATAATGTTGATATATATGATCATGACAGTAAAGAATACCGTCAATCGGTTAATTATGTTGCACCGTGGCCAACCTTGTTTGCCGGTAGTTTATTGGAAAATATGACCATGTTTAGGGCTGAATATGAGCCGCAGGCAATGGCTATAGCAGAACAATTAGGCTTAACCGCCAAAATTGCTGAGTTGCCCAATGGTTATCAAACCTTAGTAGGAGACAGTGACAGCCAAATGCTTAACCGAGGTGCAATTAAGTTAATTGCTTTAGTTCGGGCGATTGTGCAGCAACCCTCAATACTGTTGTTAGATGAACCGATGATATCCCTAGATGCAGATGCACAAAATAGATTGATTAAGTTATTAGCCTCCCTAAAAGCTGAAATGACAATTATTGCAGCCTCACATTATCAGCAACTTGCCGATATCAGCGATCAACTTGTAACAGTGGAAGGCCATTCCTCATCAGGTGATACAAATTCACAGGAGGTGAGCCAATGAGCACTCAAGATGTCACATTAAAGCCTTTAGTGGTTGATCTGTTTAAACAATTGGGTTTATATAATCAAGCGAGCAACCTAGTTAATGATGCCGTTAAAGACTATAACCCTGCCACTGTTTCGCGATTGCTTAAAAAACACCAAATTGGTTTTAGCGTTAAAAAACCTAGCGATAAAACATTGCAGTTAACTGTGCATCCTTTTTTAGTGGTGCCAGAGAATGCCCCTGCATTTATTGCTAAAAGGCAAGGGGACAAGTTTGAGCAACTGCACAATAATCAGTGGCAATCTGTTGATATTACTCTGTTAGATGATTCGACGTTTATTTTTACCATTGATGTATTACCAAATACTAAAAAGAGTATTCAAGCCTTTGCTGCTCATATGAGTAAACACACTAAATGGTATAAACCGGTATTTTGGTTGAGTTTATTGTCTAGTTTAACGGGATTAGCTGTGCCGCTATTTACTATGGCTGTGTATGACAGAGTAATAGGTGGTCAAGCACCAGACATACTGCCCAGCATTGCATTGGGTGGGATGTTGGCTATTTCAGTGTTAATTTCTACTCGCCTAGCCAGAGCAAAGGTATTAGCTTCAACCAGTAATCGATTAGCAAGAGACTTGTCGCAATTAACCTTTTATCGCTTGCTTCATATGCCATTAATGGTGCTTTCTAGGGTAGGTATTTCTAACCATATTGCTAGAATGCGTAATGCTGAAAAAGTCAGAATGTTGCTGTCTGGCCCAGGTGGTGGTGGCTTAGTTGACTTGCCATTTACCCTTATTGCGTTGTTTGCCATTATGTTTTTGAGTGGCTGGTTGGTATTAGTGCCTATTGGTATGTTGATATTGTATTACCTAGTGATGAAGGTGGTTAATCGTTATGTGCAAGCCGCATCGCCAACCGTGTCTGGTGAATATCAAAATGCCTTAAGCGAACTGGCTAAAAACTTATTGCAATTGAAAGCCGCGGGAGACACCGATGGTTGGCAAACTAAGTTTATGCGCCAATGCAAAGAAAACAGTCGGCAGAATTTTTTATATGCTAAACGTAATGGGCTTAATGCTGCCATTGCGCATTCATTAAGCTTATTTACCGCGTTAATTACGGTATTTACTGGCATATTTTTAGTTCTTAACCAGTCTATTTCACCAGGGGCGCTAATTGCTTGTGTGATGATGATTTGGCGAATTACTGGCCCTGCACAAATGGCTTTTTCGTCTAAACAAAAGTTCACCATGATGGATGTTGCGGTTAAACAGTTTGACCGTTTCATGCAGGCTAGTACTGAACAATCTGAATTACGTCTTGATACGCCCGACTCAAGTAAAGCCCCTACAGTATCATTTCAACATGTGACTTTACGTTACAAAGCTGAAGGTGAACCGGCTTTATCAGGTGTGAATGTTGATATTGATGCTGGAGAGTTAGTGGCCGTAATTGGCCCAAATGCTTGTGGTAAATCAACTTTATTATTGAGTGCCCTAGGCGTGTTAGAGGCGCAAGCGGGCTTTGTAACCGTTAACGGCAAAAATCTTAAACAATATGACACTGAAATTTTCAGGCATTGGGTGGGTTATAGTCCATCACAGCCGGATATTTTCCCTGGTACCTTAGCTGAAAATGTGCGCATTGCTAAACCAGATGCCACCGATGAAGAAATTAAAGCAGCCATTGTTGCGGCAGGTGGCGCGAGTTTCTTAACCAGTATTAATCATAATCTTAATATTGATTTATTAGGTGAAAATAATGCCATGCTTGCGGCCATTGAAGGCAGTTATATTAACCTTGCAAGAGCCTTAATTAAGCATTCGCCCTTATTATTACTGGACGAACCATTACCCCATCGTAACCCACAATCTAAGCAACAGCTTATAAGCACATTGTTGGCATTAAAAGGACACTCTACGGTTATTTTTACTAGCCATGATCAAGACTTAATTAAACAAGCCGACAAAGTCATTGTTCTTGATAAGGGCGCAGTAGTGTTTGCCGGTCCTATTCCAGATGATGCACCAACATCACCAAGCCAAACTGACATGCAGGAGTCTCCAATCAATGGATAATCGTCAATTAGCCAATAAAGTTTGGCCTGAGCATGAATTTGCAGAGGCTATAGAAGCCCCAGCAGAACGTAAATTTATTCGTAATATTATTTTGCTTATTACTGGCTCTGTGCTGGTTATGTTGGTTTGGTCTGTTTTTACCAGTGTGGAAGAAATTTCAAAATCTAAGGGGCAAGTCGTGCCTTTAGGCCATAGACAAGTAATACAAAGTCGCGCTGGTGGAACAATTTCTTCAGTATTGGTTGAAGAAGGTGATGTGGTTAAAAAAGGCGATGTGTTAGCCAGCTTTGTGGATGTTGATAGCTTATCTGCAGAAGAAGAACTGTTAAGTAAACAGGCTAACCTGACAATGCGAATTGAACGTTATCAAGCTTTTATTGAAGGTCGTGAAGCCAACTTTGACCAGTTTCAAACTGAATATCCTAACCTTGTTAAGCAACATCTGTCGGCATTGCAAAGAATGAATGCAGAAAGAGAGGCCATTGAGCAGCTGTCAGAATCAGACATTGCGAAAACCCAAGCAGAGATAGACGGATTAAAAGCTGAAATTCCGCCATTAAGTGATCAAATCAAAACCGCTGAACAAACTCTTAAAATGATGCTGTCTGTGACTGAAGAACAAGCGGTGTCGAAATTACGCATTTTAGAGTCTCAACAAAAATTAGATTCTTATATGCGTGAATTGAAATCAATGGAAAGTAAGCAGCAAGTGTTAAGTAAGAATTTATTAAACCTTGAGAAACAACTTAAACAAAAACAGGCGTCATTACTTAAAGAAGTAGAAGAAAAGCGCACAGATACTCAAGCTGAGTTATTGGGTGTAACGGCAAGGCTTAAGTCTTCAAGCTCTTTGGTTTCAGCAAATACTGTTACGGCGCCCGTTGATGGGATAATTCAATCTATTCCTACCAGCTCTACTGGCAGTGTAATTCAGCCAGGTGGAACAGTTGCAGTGATTGTACCAATGACCAAAACAGGCTTGATGGAAATTAAATTATCACCTCGTGATATTGGTTTTGTGCATGTTGGTCAAGCAGCACGTATTAAAATTGATGCATTTGACTACAGCCGATATGGCGCATTAGACGGTATTGTAAAACGCATTTCCCCCAGTACTGACAAAGATGAAAAAGGCGGGGTGTTTTATAAAGTACAAATCAGCATAGACAAACCTTACTTTTTAGATAACCCAGAGCGTTTTGCGTTAATCCCCGGCATGACGGGTGAAGCGAATATTGTGACGGGCGAAAAAAGTGTATTCCAATATTTATGGAAACCCGTTTTTACCAATATCAATGAAGCATTTGGTGAAAGATAGGAGTGACTTATGAGTCAAGATAAAAGCTATGAAAATCAGCCAAATGATAATAAGAACAACGACGCTGATGTAAAAAAAACCGATAAAACCCAACAAGCTATCAATAAAATAGAACAAGAAGCTAAAAAGCTGCGCACTAAAGAGGCGAGAGGCAGTGGCAAAGTGGGTTCGATAGCGCAAGGGGATTTAGTTGCTGATAAATCTTGGAATAATCATGTTACCAGTGACACTAATGAGCAACCACTTGAGCAAGCTGCGTCAACTTCTGCTGACGTTGAAACCAAGCCTGAATCAAAGCCTGTATTTAAGCCGCAAGATAAAAATCAAGCTGATGATCAACAAATGGCCGATGCCGACCTAGACAAAACCAGTCAACCATTAGTCGCTCAAAATTCCGATAATGATCAGCAGGATGGTAAAGGAAATAAGTTAGTTTTAGAACATGGTTCAACAGAAACTACAGGCTTAGGCCAAGGGGCACATTTTCATAATGGCAATGTCACGACTCAAGATATCAGCCAGTTTAAAACCCCAGTGATTGAATTGCCTCAGCAGACAAACCAGCCTGCTTTCATAGTGAGTTCACATGTTCAAACTGTCTCAAATACTTCGACAATAAAACCGCAAGTTACCCAACCATCTGTAATACCTACAGCAACAACAGCAACAACACAAACAAAACCTACCGGTTCAGAACAATTGCATGGTACACCACCGGTAATAACACCGACAAAGCCTAGCGAATCACATGAAAAAGACCATCAAGGTAACGCTAAAGAGGTTCCACAATCTCCACTAAGTGTTGATAAGCAGCAATCTTCACCTCAAGTTAAAGAAGATAGCCATATATCCAGTGCTGCCGGAGCAATGAAAGCGACAGGAGATGGTGCTGACAAGGTAGAGTGGAGTGTTGAAAACTCCCATGGTCAATATGGCGAACTGACGTTAAACCCAAAGACAGGAGAATGGGTTTATCAATTAGATAATAGCAATGCCAATACCAATGCATTATTTGAAGGCTCTCATCAAACAGAGCAGTTTACTATTACCGCTATCGATGCCAGTGGACATAAAGTCAGTTCAGTCATAGCCGTGGAAGTAGAGGGGAGTAACGATCTTCCGACTATTTCAGGGGTTCATCATGCCAGTGTTAATGAACTGGGAACAATAGATACAGTAACGGGGACTCTAGCGGCAACAGATGTTGATAATGGTGATAATGTCACATGGGCTGTCACGGACGGACAGGGCCAATTTGGTCAATTAACCATTAATCCGCAAACAGGGCAATGGAAATATGTTTTAGATAATTCCTCTACATCTACTTTAGGGCTTAAACAAGGTGAAACTGCCGTTGAAACCTTTAGTGTCACAGCAACTGATAGTTCAGGCCAACCTGTATTACAGCAAGTTACGATTAATGTTAATGGCCAAAATGAAACGGCTCAAATAGGCGGCGCTTCTACAGCATCTATTACTGAAGATAAAGATGTTCATTCTGGCATCCTTAGAGCAGATGGCGCATTAACCATCACCGATAACGACAATGGCGAAGCCCAGTTTCAAGCCTGCAGTTTACAAGGCCAGTTTGGTCAGCTAACCATTAATGATTTAGGCCATTGGACCTATACAGCTAGTAATAATAACCCCGCAATTCAAGGGTTAAAAACGGGCGAGCACTTAACTGATACCTTAATGGTGCATTCAGTGGATGGCACTGAAAAACAGATCACTGTGACCATTAATGGTACAGATGATAAAGCGCTCATAGGCGGAACAGCTACTGCGAGTCTCACTGAAGATAAAGATGTTCATCAAGGAATGCTGCGTACTGACGGCGCATTAACTATTACTGACAATGATAACGGCGAAGCCCAGTTCCAAGCCAGCAGTTTACAAGGCCAATTTGGTCAGCTAACCATTAATGATTTAGGCCATTGGACTTATACGGCAGATAATAATAACCCCGCAATTCAAGGGTTAAAAACGGGCGAACACCTCACCGATACCTTAGTGGTGCATTCAGTGGATGGCACTGAAAAACAGATCACTGTGACCATTAATGGCACAGACGATAAAGCGGTAATAGGTGGAACCGCTACTGCTTCAATTAGCGAAGATAAAGACGTTCATTCTGGAATGCTGCGCGTAGACGGCGCATCAACCATTACCGATAATGACAACGGTGAATCCCAGTTCCAAGCTGGCAGTTTGCAGGGGCAATTTGGTGAGTTGACTCTCAATAACTTAGGCCATTGGACTTATACCGCCAGTAATAATAACCCCGCAATTCAAGGGCTAAAAACGGGCGAGCACTTAACCGATACCTTAGTGGTGCATTCCGTTGATGGCACTGAAAAACAGATCACTGTGACCATTAATGGCACAGACGATAAAGCCGTAATTGGCGGAACCGCTACTGCGAGTATTACGGAAGATAAAGATGTTCATTCTGCCACCCTCAGAGCAGATGGCGTATTAACCATTACCGATATCGACAACGGTGAATCCCAGTTCCAAGCTGGCAGTTTGCAGGGGCAATTTGGTGAGTTGACTCTCAATAACTTAGGCCATTGGACTTATACCGCCAGTAATAATAACCCCGCAATTCAAGGGCTAAAAACGGGCGAGCACCTCACAGATACCTTAGTGGTGCATTCAGTGGATGGCACTGAAAAACAGATCACTGTGACCATTAATGGCACAGACGATAAAGCGGTAATTGGCGGAACCGCTACTGCGAGTATTACGGAAGATAAAGATGCTCATTCAGCCACCCTCAGAGCAGATGGCGCATTAACTATTACTGACAATGACAACGGTGAAGCACAGTTCCAAGCTGCCAGTTTACAAGGGCAATTTGGTGAGTTAACCATTAATGATTTAGGCCATTGGACTTATACTGCCAGCAATAATAACCCCGCAATTCAGGGACTAAAAACGGGCGAGCACCTCACAGATACCTTAGTGGTGCATTCAGTTGATGGCACGGAAAAACAGATCACGGTGACCATTAATGGCACTGACGATAAAGCCGTAATTGGTGGAACCGCTACTGCGAGTATTACCGAAGATAAAGATGTTCACCAAGGAATGCTGCGTACAGATGGCGCATTAACCATTACTGACAATGACAACGGTGAAGCGCAGTTCCAAGCTGCCAGTTTACAGGGGCAATTTGGTGAGTTGACTCTCAATAACTTAGGCCATTGGACTTATACTGCCAGTAATAATAACCTCGCAATTCAAGGGCTAAAAACGGGCGAGCACCTCACCGATACCTTAGTGGTGCATTCAGTGGATGGCACTGAAAAACAGATCACGGTGACCATTAACGGCACTGACGATAAAGCCGTAATTGGTGGAACCGCTACTGCGAGTATTACGGAAGATAAAGATGTTCATTCTGCCACCCTTAGAGCAGATGGTGCATTAACCATTACCGATATCGACAACGGTGAAGCTCAGTTCCAAGCCAGCAGTTTACAAGGCCAGTTTGGTCAGCTAACCATTAACGATTTAGGCCATTGGACTTATACGGCAGATAATAATAACCCCGCAATTCAGGGGCTAAAAACGGGCGAGCACTTAACTGATACCTTAGTGGTACATTCCGTTGATGGCACTGAAAAACAGATCACGGTGACCATTAACGGCACAGACGATAAAGCCGTAATTGGTGGAACCGCTACTGCGAGTATTACGGAAGATAAAGATGTTCATTCTGCCACCCTCAGAGCAGATGGCGCATTAACTATTACTGACAGTGACAACGGTGAAGCCCAGTTCCAAGCTGCCAGTTTACAGGGGCAATTTGGTGAGTTAACCATTAACGACTTAGGCCATTGGACTTATACGGCTGATAATAATCAATTTCAAACACTGGCAAAGGATGAGCACAGAACTGAAACCTTTTCAGTAAGCAGTGTTGATGGAACAACCCATGATGTAAAAATTGATATTGTAGGAACTAATGACGCGCCAGTTGTATCTGGTGAAGTGCGATTGGCACAGGGAACAGAAGATACAGACATTAAAATATTGGCAACAGATCTTTTAGCCAATGCTACGGATATTGATAATTCCTCCACATTAACTGTGGCGAATCTTATTGCAGACCACGGTAAAGTTATTGATAACCAAGACGGCACTTTTACTTTTAGTCCTGATAAAGACTATAACGGCCAAGTGCATTTTACCTATGATGTAGTTGATGGAAATGGTGGTGTAGCGCACACAGGTGCTAGCACAAGCTTAGCTGCAGTAGGTGATGCAGCGGTGATCAGTGGCGTTGATACTGCAACATTAAGTGAAAATACGGCAGGCCAAGATAAATCTCCTGACTATGCTCAACCCGGGATTGCAACTCTCGGACAAAAAATTCTTTATGCTTCAGGACAATTAACCATTACCGATGCTGATAATGGCGAGGCTATGTTTGGTGACCATAATCCGAGTGGGTATAACTATCATGGAGCTTATGGAGACTTAATTTTAACGCCTGATGGTAAATGGTTTTACCACGCAGAT
>NZ_JAKIKP010000017.1 GCF_023284065.1 Shewanella gaetbuli
TCAATTAAAAGTTTTTTCGAACAATGTTCGACTCAATGAATTCTACTGTCATGCGCTAACTCTAGTTAAAGAGTTAACTTGTCAAGTATGAACATTCTAAATCCGAAGATTTAGCATTGAGATTTAAATTTTTGATGACTTCAAAAGAAGTCATTTCGAATAACTCAATACCTGTGAATGTCCACACAGATTACTTGATAGATTGTTAAAGAGCGTTGATGTTAATTTTTCAAACATCGCCATTTGACGCTTGGTCGTTGGCTTGGGCTGCGTATTTTACGCATTGAGTTGTTGGCGTCAAGTGTTTTTTCAAACTTATTTTCGCCGCCAATTTGAATGGTTATTTACTATTCAAACGGCCTGTCTGGCTTACCGCATACACCTTGTGTTTGCTGCTGTGCCGTGTCAGTGGATGCGCATTATAGGCAGATATAATTTTAGTGCAATACCTGATCACGATCTTTTTTTCTGACCGACGATCTTTTGTGCTGATCGCTGTTTTATTTCGCTTTCTTCGTCTGTTTTACATACAATACGACATTCAAAACGCTAATTTTTAATATTTAAGCTAATTTTAAGGTCGTTTTTTCTACAGCCTACTGGTTAATTTGCGTAATATTCATTAACATATAGCGGTTTTTTAACAGTTATTTTTCAATTTATTATTATTAGAGATCATTTTATGCAGAAATCATTCGTGATTGTTCTTATTGCCGCACTTGTTGGTGCTTTTATTTTCTTTCAATTTGTTAATGCTGCTGCTTCTGTAGCATTTATTGCTGGAATTGTTACCGCTACACTTATTTTTACTTTCTTACCTGCTGGCTCTGCCAATGCTTCAAATGAACCTTATGTGGGTCCAACAATGACTTTATATGTAGGTAACTTGCCTTACCGTGTTCATGAAGGTGAAGTTAAAGAGCTATTTGGTGAATATGGTCCCGTTAACTCTGTACGTTTAGTGCGTGACCGTAAGACTGGTCGCCGTAAAGGTTTTGGTTTTGTTGAGATGTCTGAAGCCGGAGCTCAAAAAGCGATGGGCAAATTAAATGACTACATTTTCCAAGAACGTACCCTAAAAGTAAGAGAAGCTAAATCACAGGAATCTGATCCTGCTGAATCTGCTAACTAACAGCACGTTTAATTAAGCATTTAGTCGGTTATGAGTTTCATTGTAGTAAAACCATAATCGACTAAGGCTTTATTTAGCCCTTCTGCAATCTTCTTTGTAAAACTCACATCCAGTTTACTATTCAAATACTCTTCCTTTGTAATTAATGAGCTAACCCTATTTGCAATTGCTTCTCCGGAATCTAGTAACTGCACATTCTTGCCTATAATCGAGCTAATATGTTGTGCAATGATAGGGAAATGAGTACAACCGAGCACCAGTACATCAATATCCGTCAATGTAATAGGCCGTAATACCTTTTCTAGTTTACCTAGATCAATCTCACCACTGGCAATATATTCTTCAGCCATCAGAACTAGCTCAGATGATCCAAATAACTCAACAGTGCAGTCGTTAGCAAAGTTGTTTATTAGCACTTGGGTATAGTCTCTTGCGACGGTTCCTGGTGTAGCTAATAAACCAATATGTTTGTTTATTGATTTAGCGGCAGCAGGCTTAATTGCAGGAACGACTCCAACAATTGGTACTGATAGTCGCTGTCTAAGCTTTGGCAATACTAATGTGCTGGCCGTATTACACGCCACAACAATGACAGAGGGCTTGATTACATCAGCTTGTTGCATGATTAACTCGACGCAACCAGTGACTAATTCATGCTCGCTCAAATTTCCATATGGCATACGAGCATTATCAAATAAGTAGTGATAATGGTTATTAGGTAATTGTTTACGAATTTCTGTAAGGACTGATAAGCCACCTATTCCGGAGTCGAAAACTAAAATTGGCCCTGTCAAAGTGGTCTCCTACTTATATACATTGGATATCTGCGCTATTTGTTATAAAATTTGCGCCCTTTTTTATTGCCTTTGGTGGAGAAAATGAATTTAGCAGCCATGGACCCAAAAAACTATGATGCACAACTTGAGCAAAAGCGTATTAAGCTTGAGCATGCCTTTGCTGAGTTTACCCCACCAGCATTAGAAGTATTTAACTCTGATCCAGCGCATTACCGAATGAGAGCGGAATTTAGAATGTGGCATGATGGTGATGACTTATATTACTACATGTTTGACAAAGAGCTGAATGCAAAAGTACGTTGTGATCAATATTTGCCTGCAGGTGAATTAATAAATCAAATGATGGCTGCATTAATTGTTGAATTAAAGCCTAACCCCGCTTTACGCCATAAACTGTTCCAAATCGACTTTTTATCAACATTAAGTGGCGAGATTTTAGTGTCACTTCTATATCACCGTCAATTAGACGATGAGTGGCAACAACACGCAACTCAATTAAAAGCCAAGTTATCAGCTCAGTTTAATGTCAACTTTATTGGTAGAGCCAGAAAGCAAAAAATTGATTTAGACAAAGATTTTGTCACTGAAACCCTAACGGTCAATGACAAACAGCTGCATTACAAACAAATTGAAAATAGCTTCACCCAGCCGAATGCTAAAGTATCTGTAAAAATGTTGGAATGGGCCATTGACGCCACTAAAGACAGCACAGGTGATTTATTAGAACTTTATTGCGGTAATGGCAATTTCTCTATTGCGTTGGCGCAAAATTTCAATCGCGTACTAGCGACAGAATTAGCTAAGCCATCGGTTGATGCTGCTCAATATAATATTGAAATCAATAAGGTCAATAACCTGCAAATTATTCGTATGTCTGCAGAAGATTTTAGTGATGCGATGGCTAAAAAGCGTACCTATCGTCGATTAGAGGGAATTGATCTTGATAGTTATGACTGTAATACCATTTTTGTTGACCCTCCTAGAGCGGGCATTGATGATGAAACATTAAAGTTGGTGCAAAAATATGACCGAATTCTGTATATTTCATGTAATCCAAATACCTTGAAAGACAATTTAAACGTTTTATCGAGTACCCATAAGATTAGTCGTTTTGCGTTGTTTGATCAGTTCCCTTACACCGACCATATGGAGTCTGGTGTATTATTAGAGCGCAAGTAACTAAAAGCGGCATAGTCAATGGTCGCTAAAAACAATGGGCAGATATAATATCTGCCCATTTTTATGCGTAGCGCAAGCATTTAACCTGATTAACCAATTCGATTAACTGCCCATTTTCTGTTCCATCTTTTGCTGAAGTGCTTCCGCTCCAGTGGCAACCATTCGTAAATGCAATACTAATTGATCGGCTAACTGTTTACGGTCACTACGCTTTAAGTCTAAAGCACTCGCCCCTGCATTAAATACTAAGGTCACTAACGCCTCCGCTTGAGCCCTAGCTAAAACAGGGTGTCTATTTGCATGCGCTTCAGTGTAATGAGCAAGTTCAGAGATAAAGTGTTCAATCTCTCGCTCTACTGCGGCACGAAATGCAGCAGAGGTTCCTGAACGCTCATGCAATAAAATACGAAATACGTTAGGGTTCGACTCCATCACTTCCATAAAAGTATCTACCGAGATACGAATAACGCTGCCACCCGCTTCAGCGCGTTGACGGCCTTTACGCATCATTTGTCTTAATGTTAGTCCACCTTCGTCAACCATGGTTAAGCCTAGTTCATTCATATCTTTAAAATGACGATAAAATGAGGTTGGTGCAATACCTGCTTCTCTGGCTACCTCGCGTAAGCTTAAGCTGGAAAAACTACGCTCTGCACTTAATTGATTAAACGCAGCATCTACTAAAGCGCGGCGAGTCTTTTCTTTTTGTTGTGCTCTTACACCCATTGATTAACCCGATCAGTCAATATTAATGAACAGATCATACCCCTTTTAATTAAAAAACACAGCCCTATTGAACTTGACCAAAATGCTATCACAAGCTAAATTAGCTTACACATGTACTCTGAAACGTTTTTATTTAAACACTTCAAGCTAGTAGGAATTCAGCTAAATGAAAAAACCCCCAATTATTTGGTTAAACACCTTATTGTTTGCCTTAACCTTTATTGGTGCCATTGTTTTAGTACCCTGGCGTGGCATTGTTCACGGATTTGATGGGGTTGAATGGCTAGCATTTATTGTTTTAGCTTATGCAAGTGGTTTATCAATTACCGCGGGTTATCACCGTTTATGGTCTCATAAGGCATATAAAGCACATCCTGTTATGAGAGTTTTATTTGCTCTTGGCGGTGCGCTGGCCTTACAAAATAGTGCATTACATTGGTGTAGTGACCATAGGGTGCATCATAAACATGTTGATAATAATGATAAAGATCCATATTCGGCCAAAATGGGCTTTTGGTATAGTCACATAGGCTGGATGTTAAGAGAGTATCAAGCAAGCCGCTATAGTGATTACACCAATGTTCGTGACTTACAAAATGATCCCATTGTCATGTGGCAACATAAGCATTATTTAGCATTAGTCGTGTTAATGAATATTGGCCTACCTGCATTTTTAGGTTGGTTAAACGGCGATATTATTTCTATGGTACTCATTGCAGGTTTATTACGCTTGGTTGTTGTGCACCATTGCACCTTCTTCATCAATTCATTGGCACATATTTGGGGAAAACAACCGTACACTAATAAGAACACTGCCCGTGATAACGCCTTTTTAGCTTTGTTAACTTACGGAGAGGGTTATCACAACTTCCATCATATTTTTGAAAATGATTATCGCAACGGTATTAAATGGTGGGACTATGATCCAACTAAATGGCTAATCAAAGGCATGAGCCTTACCGGACTCGCTTCGGACTTACGCAAAGTACCTCAAGAACGCATTGAGGCGGCAAAATTACAAATGCAGCTTCTTCGTGTACAAAATAAGGTGGCGCATTTGCCCAACTGTGACGAAATTATTGAAAAGTGCCAAGCTGAATATGATGTCATGAAGCAGCATTTGATGGATTATTATCAAGCCAAGAAAAGCTTAATAGAAGCTAAAAGAAAGCAGCTAGTTGATGCTCATTTAACGGAACAAGTAAAAGAATTACGCTTACGCTTTTTAGAACAACAACGTCAGTGGAAGAGTTTAACCGCAGCTTATGCTTAAACTAAGTTAGCCTCTAAGCGAAGTTAATAGCCTAGTGAACATTAAAAAACGCCACGCATTTGCGTGGCGTTTTTTATATCAAATCTCGTATAAAGCAGGTTATTTACCCAGTAAAACATTCCACGGTAAATTTTCAGTACCAACAACAATAAAGTTCGGGTTTTCTAAGGTATCGCGCTCATTGTAGGTTAAGGGGTGTAAATCAATATCAATTAATGCACCGCCAGCCTCTTCAACAATAATTTGTGCTGCGCCAGTATCCCATTCCCCTGTGGGTCCTAAACGCACATAGCAGTCAGCTTGTCCTTCTGCAACTAGACAGCTTTTCAGTGCTGCTCCACCTAATATCACTAATTCACAATCTTTCGAATCTGTGAATAGATTCAATACTTTTTGTGGGTCTTGGCGGCGACTTACGGCAATACGTAAATGACTTTGCTCACTTTCAGCAAGTTGCGTACTGGTAATACGGGTTTCTTGAATGCCATCGCGTTTATAAGCGCCTGAACCCGCAATTGCGTAATAACAGACTTCGCTCATTGGTGCATAAACAATTCCCATAATTGGGCGGTTATGCTGAACCAAAGCAATAATAACTGAGAAATCACCGCTACCCGCAATAAACTCACCGGTGCCATCTAAAGGATCAACCAACCAATAGGTCGACCACGTTTCTCTTACAGACAGAGGAATATCGGCGTCTTCTTCACTTAGAATAGGAATATCAGGGGTAAGTTTGGCAAGTTTTGCGCAAATGATTTCATGGGCCGCTATATCAGCAGAGGTCACTGGAGTATTATCAGATTTAATTTCACGCTCAAAATCGCCTTGTTCGTAAATTTTGCGAATGGCGACACCCGCTTCTATGGCGATATTTATGGCTTGTTCGATAACGGCATCTGGCTTCATTACAACTCCAATAACTGGAAATAAGCTTACTTTGTATCTTTATGTCTCAATAACACTTTAATTTATTTTAGCTGAAGAATAAAACAAATGATCTATTGTTCTAAAAATTGTATAGCTAAAAATAATGCGCTCACACTTCGAGACTCAGAAAAGTCGACATCAGATAATAATGCTTGCCAATTCTCTAATGCCCAAGGGATCACTTCAATCGGTTCAGGTTCATCACCTTCAAGCTCACTGGCATAAAGTTGCTCAGCGATAAAGATATCCATTTTACTTGAAAAGTAACCTGGGGCTAATGATAAGGTTTTAAGGTGTGTGAGTTTGTGACTGGCAAAGCCAATTTCTTCTTGCAGTTCACGATTGGCAGCTTCTACAGCCTCTTCACCGGGGTCAATTAATCCCTTTGGAAAACCGAGTTCGTAATTGTCGGTTCCTGCGGCATATTCTTTCGCTAATAGAAGCTGCCCATTATGCACAGGTACTACCATAACAGCACCACGACTTCCGCCTTTCATTCTTTCATATTGACGTTCAACACCATTAGAAAACCTAAGGTTGACTTGCTCAATTTGAAACAACCGACTTTTAGCAACTGTTTCTGTATGCAAGATCTCTGGCTTGCTGTGTCGCTGTGTCATTAAAACCTCATGTGACGAATATAAAAGGACAAGTTACAATCTTACTACCCTATTTATAATCTACAACCGGAATTTTAATGTTTCCTTGGCATAAGATAGATACCGTCTTATTGGATATGGATGGCACCCTTTTAGACTTACACTTTGACAATCATTTTTGGTTGAATCTGGTTCCCCAACAATTAAGTCACCAAAAACAAATTAGCGTTGCAGAAGCGCAACAATTAGTCGAACAAGCTTATAGTAAGGTCGAAGGAAAACTTGAGTGGTATTGCATTGATTATTGGCAACAACAATTAGGGTTAGATTTGCTCACCCTTCACTATTCGTTAGTTGAGCGCATTCAAATGCGCCAAGATAGCATGCCATTTTTACAGGCATTAAAATCACATAATAAACAGCGTATTTTATTGACCAATGCTCACCCTAAAAGCTTAGCATTAAAGCTAGAGCATACTGAGCTGGGCGCGGGGTTAGACGCGATGTTATCTAGCCATCAACTAGGTTACCCTAAAGAGCACCCGCTATTTTGGCAAAAAGCCATTGAGAAATTTAATCTAAATCCTAGCAGGTGTTTATTTATTGATGATAACGAAGTGATCCTCCAAGCTTCAAAGCAAGCAGGAATAGGGTTTCAATTAGGTATCAACAACCCTGATAGCCAAAAACCACATAAGACTTTCTATGACTTTCCCGCCATTGATGATTATCATCACTTACTCGATGAATTAACCCGCAGCCGGTGAGTGAATTAGCGGAACAATAGGCACCGATACAAAGATAAAAAAGGAGCGATATTCGCTCCTTTTTTACATACCTGGATTTTACATACTCGGACTTTACATACCGGGTATTTTACCTTGGTAGTTAATGGGGTAATACCCTTGGCTATCTTGCTTACCTAAAAACGATAACGCTTTTTGCAAATCTTGTGGCTGAGTATTTACCGGCTTAATTTTTGCGCTCACTTTAACAGTGTTGTTTTCACTTAGCGTTATGGTGCCCTGTAAACCCAATTGATTCGCTTGCTCATCAGTAGTAAGTACCACCTGACCATCAAGGCAGCTTAATCCTAAGGAAATATCACCCAGTGGGTATTCACCAAACTGGTTTTTTACATGGGTGGCATTTAAAAATAACTTACCTTCTAATTGCTCACACCAAGGTTGACCTTGCTCAAGCTGGCTGACCATTAAACTAACATCGCCATTCACTTCTGTTCTAAATGGCAGTCTTGCTCCACCAAGAAGAAACTGATTCGGGGCATCAAAGCGTAAATTATCTGCATATAAGCCTGAAAATGAATAGCTGATATAGCCTTTACTATTCACTGGCGTGGCTCGTGTGCCAATTTGATAATCGACATTTGCTTTACCTAATAATAACCCCCACGGACTCAGTGACCAACTTACATGTTCTAGTTGGCGTTGATCAATTTTGACCAGTTCCGCTTTGCCTTGCCATAACGTCCCATCTACGCCAGAAATTTGAATATTATTGGGTAATGGTGCAATGCTCACTAGCCAATTTGCAGGTAAATACACAATTAAGAAGATCACATACAAAATAATTGCAATACCAATTTTTACAAATAACTTCACAAATATTCCTTACTGAGAAAGCTGAATGCGTCGAACATTAACAAAACCGACGGTGTCAGATTCTGACAAATCGACACTTTCTAACGTTAACCCTTTTTGCACAACAAGATCATGTAAATAGCTTAATAATGCATCAAAAGGCACATCATCCATCCAAAGCTGAATTTTATTACCTTGAGGTTGCATGCGGGTAATTTCTAACGAATACTGGCCCGCTGTTTGATTTACGATTGAACTTAAACTACCTCTGGCTTTAGGCGCAGAGCCTGAACTCTTTAATCCGGCAATTTTGTTTGCTGTTGTTTTAACATAACTTAATGTTTGTTGCGCTGAATTGTAGTTACGCTCAGCCTCTTCCTGTGCCGCCGATATAGGCGACCAGATCCCCCAGTAAAGTATGCCAATAACCACAAATATGCCACAAGAACCCACCAGTTGCTGCTCTCTGAACTGTAACCCTTGCCACCAAATACGTAAGTTTTCCATATTATTTGCTCCTCAACGTTAAGGTGCTGGTTACATTATCTTCATTACTGTTCATTGCCCCGCCATCTAATTGATAATCTTTGGCAACCAACTCTTTAAACTTATCTAGTTGCTCATAATTATCTGCGACAACTTGCATACGTAATTCATTTCTATTGGCATCAAAACGAATACTTGTGGGTTTCAATTGTGGAACTTGTTGGAACGAGGTTTTCAATGTGTCTAACATTTCAAAAAATGCGGCACCACCACCTTGCCCTTGCAAGCTACGTAAATGGCTGTCCATTTGTGAGCGGATATTCACAATACGATTTACACCTGGCGTAACCGATTTGAAAATCGATTCACTTTGAGCGCTAAGTGCTGCTGTTTGCTTGTTAAGTTGTGAAATACTCAAACCTTTATTCACCAACGCCAACACAATCACAACCGCAAATACAATGGCAGCATTACGCCACAACATCAGATGCTTGCTGTACTCGCGCTTAGGCTTATATAAGCCTGATAATAAATTGACTGGTGCATTTAATATACCTTTTGCCAATACCATCATAGGTAAATCTAGCGGCTTTGAGGTCAGAATAAGATCATCAGTTTCAATTTGAATATCATCGCTATAACACGCAACATCAATAGCTTGCTGCTCATCTTGTTGTTCATCTTGTTGCTCAAGCTGTGAGTCAGCCACTAACTTAGGTAAGGCTAAATCAGCCCATGTTTTGGGTAAACTTAGCCCTGCTCCATTGCCGGTTCTGAGTAAGAATTCATCCCCAAAACTCATTATTGCCCAACGCGCTTCTTCAAGTGGTAACGCTAAGCAGTCTGGCACCATACACTTAGGTTTTAGCCCTGCATCAGTTAGCCACGCCAACCATTGTTGCATTTGCTCATGCTCAACCGCGATGACATTGACATTTTCGCCTTGACGAGTCCCCACCACAAAATGCATATCATCAATATCGCTGGCGATGGACTCTTCTAACATAAAGGGCAAGGCTTTTAATGCTTGGCGTTGGTTGCTTTCAGGCACCGCAATTTGCGTTAAGGTCATGCTAGCGGCAGGGACTAACACATCAACAGGTCGATTGCCGGCTCGCTCTGATAAACTGGCAAGACTTTGTGCATCAGGTAATTCACCTGATGCGATAATTTCTTGCTCCTGCTCTGACCATACCAGCCACGAACATGAGTGCTCTGACGTTTTCCCTAATCGGATAAATAGCCTTTCAGACACTGTTTTTCTCCACCAATCTCAGCGCAACGAGCATTGAGTTTGTTATTATTGTTGTCCACCGTATTGACGAGTGATCACATCTAAATTGTTACCACTGCGTTTTAATACGCTGTCCATTCTAAATATTGCATTATCGACTTTGGCACCAGATCGTAATAAAAAGTAGTTACTGGTAATCACAAAGCTAGATTTTAAGTTGGCCTCAGCAGTAATACTTCTTACTGATGAATTTTCCCAAAACTCTTCAATTGATTCAAAACCATCTGCAGGCCGCTGATTTATAATACTTTCAGCATCTGATATAGAAATTTGGTTATCCAACATTCCCACCATTAATGCTGCCTGCTCCACTTCGATGGTATTGACGTTTAATAATTGTCGGGTTTCACCCGGAATCGCACAAACATAAGGCAATAATGCCAAATAAATTTCTTGGTTAAAGCCTAACACTGCGCGTAATTCACTTCGATGTTGCATCAGTGTATTCGCGGCACGATAAGGTATTTTACGCGACTCATACTCTGCATCTTCAGCGCCATATGGGCTAGAAATCGAGTCTTCATCAATATAGTCTTTCAAAGTATGCGTGAGTCGTTCGGCGCTAAACTCATCCATACCGAGTGCGATTAGAAGCCCTTGAAACTGCTTAGCCGCTAAGGTCATTTTAGGTTGACCATTTTCGACCTCTTTGGACTCTTCTCCTACCGCATTCACATTAAAGCACGTGCGCATATCTGATATTTCACCGGCAATTTCACCACCATCAACCGGAAATATCACATCTGCAAGTGCCCAATATTGTTGACGGTGAACAATATTACCGTCGGCATCTTCAAAATCTTGCTTTAACACTTTCATAGCAAGCTCTTCGCCTGAAAGCGCAAACCAATAGGCTTGATCATATTGTGCTAAATTCAGCGTTCGGCGCATCGATAATTGATTGCGGTTAGTAATATTAGTGGCGATGATCACCACCACAGCAACAATCAAAATGACCACAATCATGGCCACACCTTGTTGTTTACGCGGCCCCATTAGTTATTACCACCTGTGGCACTATTACCGTTGCCGGTATTCTCATTTTCGTCTTCACTACCGTCTTCGCTTTCATTACCATTGCCGTTATTACCGCTATTTTGGTCGTCAGAAGTTGGTGCTGATGCGCCTTTAGGCAGTAAAAACTGTCGTTGGATCTTACCTAATCCTTCAAGTTCAATTTCTATAGCTATGCCTCTTGGCATAGTAGAACCATCGGTTTTGCGTTCCCATTTATCATTAATATAAAACGAATACTCAACCGAAATAACATTTTCAATAATTAAGGTTTTTAAGGGTTCCTCACCGGTTACAGGTTCTGGATACGGATAATACCAGCGCTCCAAACGTCCTTCCTGAACCACGTAAGCCACTGACTGAATGCTTCCTCTAGGTAAAATACCGTCAGGGTTTAACCACCCCAAACGATAAAAAATCAGTGCTTCAGTTTCTGAATCGAGTAAGTCATCACCAGTTTGAAAATAATTACTGCTGCGCTCACCGTCAAACCCACGAAAAGTGCGCGCAACCATTTGCCCTAAGTCACGCTCAATGGCACCAAAACCTTGTTGCAACGCTTTCAATCGAACCGAAAAAGCTTTAGTGGCTTCGTCATTTTTCATTACCGTCGATAGTACTGAATTGGCCGCCAGACCTATCATGGCAAAAATCGCAATGGCCACTAGCATCTCTAGTAGCGTGAAGCCGCTATTGGCTTTAGTTGCGTTTGTGAACATAACTACTCACTTGGGCAACAATATTTTTAAAGCGTTCATCTTTGCTGACGCTAATACGTATCATTCTAAAATTGTCATCAGTGGTTTTAATCACCTCTTGCCGCCAAAACCAATCTTCACCAGCAAATTCAACTTCACCGTCTTTATTACCCAGCTCAGGAAAAGCTTCAGGTAACCTAGCTTCCACCATACGATTGCTGGCTAGCCATTGTCCTAACGTGCGCTCTTCTAATATGGGCATATTAGTCATTTGCTCGCCCAAGCTCTTAGTGACAGAAACCGCGGCAATAGAAAAAACGGCTAATGCCACAATCACTTCGAGTAAGGTCATGCCTTTTGCGTTATTCATCGATAAAACCTAATGATAAACGCCCAATGGCGTCACCCACCACCACAACATCTATAGGAGTACGATTCTCGTTTACGGTCATAAAGGTCAACTCAAATGGCGTCACTTCACCACTGGGAAATAGCAAAATTTGCGGCTCTGGATTTTTGCGTTTCTCTTCTTCCGTTTTTTCATCAATGAAAGGCTCATCAAACCAAGAGTCTTGATCTTCGTCTTCTTGGTCTAACGGCATTCCATCAAGGAGCAAATCGAGTTTTATTCCCGGCTCTAATTCATGTACGGCCAAATGTTTGTCGTCTTCAATAGTCACCCATTTACCGTCCTCATAGGCCACAAATTGGTATTGGGTGTCTTCCACCACAATGCCAATAAACTGGCCACTTAACACGGTTTCATCAAGCACTAACTCAGCTGCGGCAATAAAGCGTTTAGCTTGTTTATTCAAGGTTTGCTCTGGCCCTGCACTGCTCATAGAAATGGTTACTGCTGATGCAGCAAGCCCCATAAGCAATGCAACCAGCAAGACTTCTAATAAAGTAAAACCTGCTTGACAGTGTTTATTCATGGTTTATTGGAAATCTTGTAGATTCCAGTTACCAATATCATCTTCAGTACCTGGTTGGCCATCTGGGCCTGCGGTAAAGATGTCTAATCGACTGTTTTCACCCGGGCTTAATAATAAATAGTCATTGCGCCATGGGTCTTGTGGTAAACGTTTTACGTAGCCACCGTCACGGTAATTACGAGGCTCAGGTGAAGACGATGGCTTTTGGACCAAGGCTTCTAAACCTTGTTCTGTTGTTGGGTATACGCCGTTGTCTAATCGATACATATCAAGCGCATTTTCTAATGCCACAATGTCAGAAACAGCTTTCTGTTGATCGGCCTTATCTTTGTTGCCCATTAAGTTAGGTACGACCATAGAAGCCAAAATACCTAAAATCACAATAACCACCATGACTTCTAGTAAGGTAAAACCACGTTGTTTATTTTGTTTTTGCATTAAATACTTCCTCTAAAAACAAGATTGATGTTTGGGTGTAGTAATGGGATTGCCGATATCGATGGGCGAATCGTCATTAACCACTGATTAAATTATTTAACTCTAAAATTGGTTGTAAAATTGCCATCACGATAAACAGCACAACACCCGCCATGCTCACAACAAGTAACGGCTCAAATACACCCAGGGCAATATTAACGTTTGATTCAAATTCACGGTCTTGGTTATCGGCCGCACGCTCTAACATATCTTCCAACTGGCCACTTTTCTCACCCGAGGCAATCATGTAAAGCATCATGGCAGGGAACAACTTGGTATTGGTTAATGCGGCGCCTAAACTGGTACCTTCTCGAACTCTAGCGGTGGCCTCATCAACAGCGGCACGCACCTTTACGTTTTGTAGCACTTCACTTGAAATTTTCATTCCATCTAATAATGGTACTGAGCTGGCTGATAAAATACTTAACGTTCGCGCAAATCGAGCGGTATTGATACTTTTACTCACATTGCCAACCACGGGCATTTGCAGTAGCAGCGTGTCATATTTCATCCGAACTGAAGGGGTTTTAAGTAGACGCTTGAAAACCACAATTAACCCAAAAATCACCCCTAAAACAATAAAACCATAGTGTTGCACAAAGTCTGAAGCAACAATTAGAAATTGAGTTGTGCCCGGTAGCTCTTGCCCCATATGTTCAAACTGGCCAACCACTTTAGGCACAACGGCGGCTAACAGTACGGCAATAACCGATATTGCCACTGTGGTAAGTACTGCGGGGTAAATCATGGCTTGGGTCAATTTTGACTTCAGCTGTTGGCGGCGTTCGGTGTAATCTGCTAAACGATTTAATACCACTTCTAAATGGCCAGACTTTTCGCCCGACGCCACCATAGCGCGATATAAGTCATCAAAAACATGGGGGAATTCAGCCATCGAATCAGCAAGGCTATAGCCTTCAACGACCCGAGAGCGAACCGCCATCACCATATTACCCAAACGAGCTTTTTCAGACTGTTGACCAACCGCTTTTAGCGCTTCTTCAATGGGTAATCCGGCGGCAACCAAAGTGGCAATTTGGCGAGTAATAAGCGCAAGCTCAGCAACTGAAATACGCTTTTTAAATAAGTTAGCCAAACTGAAGCCGCCACGTTGTGCGCGGGCTTCCTTTTCACTCACTTGTTGTATTTCAATCGGCATTAACCGTTGCTCGCGCAACTGGCTACGGGCATGACGTGCTGAGTCAGCTTCAATCACGCCTTTTTGTTGTTTGCCTTTGGTATCAAGGGCTTTGTATTCAAACGCTGCCATTGATTATTCCTCGCGTGTCACACGTAATACTTCTTCTAATGTGGTCACGCCTGCAAGTACTTTGCTCATCCCATCATGACGAATACTTGGAATAGTTTTGCGGACATACTTTTCAATGGCTAACTCACCACGACCACCATGGATCAATTCACGTACGTTGTCATCAACTACTAATAGCTCATGAATACCTGTTCGGCCTTTATAGCCGTTATGACCACAAGCTTTACAGCCTACAGCACGATATATTTGCGTGGTGTCGTTGACGGTAATACCTAACAACTCACGTTCTCTGTCATCCGGCTCATGGGCTTCTTTACAGCTTGGGCAAAGTGTACGAATGAGTCGCTGTGCTAATACGCCTAGCAAACTTGATGAGACTAAGAAAGGCTCAACGCCCATATCTTGTAAACGTGTAATTGCACCAGATGCGGTATTGGTATGCAAAGTAGAAATCACTAAGTGACCGGTTAACGAGGCTTGAACCGCAATTTGTGCTGTTTCTAAGTCACGGATTTCACCAATCATGACTACGTCAGGGTCTTGACGTAAAATGGCACGTAAGCCACGGGCAAAGGTCATATCAACTTTGGTGTTCACCTGCGTTTGACCAATACCTTCAAGTTCGTACTCAATAGGATCTTCTACGGTAAGAATATTGGTATCTTTTGAATTAATTTCAGTTAAGCCGGCATATAGGGTGGTACTTTTACCTGAACCTGTCGGGCCAGTAACCAAGATAATTCCATGAGGTTTTCGAATAAGCTGCTCGAATGTCTCCTGAATACTTGGTGTCATACCTAATTGCAGTAAATCTAAGTTACCGGTGTTTTTGTCAAGCAAACGCATTACCACGCGCTCACCATGACTTGACGGCATGGTCGATACACGCACATCAACAGCACGACCCGCAATACGCAGTGAAATACGACCGTCTTGAGGTACACGTTTTTCAGCAATATCCAATCGTGCCATAACCTTAATACGCGAAACTAACAAAGACGATAGCTTACGATTGGGTTTAAGAACTTCTTTTAACACGCCATCAATTCTGAAACGGACAACTAATTGTTTTTCGTAGGTTTCAACGTGAATATCTGACGCTTCTTCTTTAATCGCTTCTGACAATAAGGCATTAATTAACTTAATAATAGGTGCGTCATCATCACCTTCTAACAGATCCTCTGTTTGAGGAAGCTCTTCAGCCAAGGTAAACAAGTCCATTTCATTACCAATATCTTCCATCAGCTGCTGCGCCTCTGATGAATTTGCTTGGTAAGCTTGGGTTAATTTAGCCTCAAAAGCAGCGGGTTCTAATTTAAATAACGGTAAATCTTGGCCGGTATAACGTCGAGCCTCTAACATTGCCGCCAGCGGTGTCGTATCGGTATAAAACAACGCAAGCTGGTCATCTTGCATCGCTAATACTAGCTGGTAGCGGTGTGAAAAAGTAAAAGGCAGGCGCTCTTTACTGTTGGAGTGGAAAACTTCATCGCCTTCCACTTCCATCGCCAACTCTTGTGATACCTGCGTTAAAGGTTCAGCGGTTAAATCAGTCATCGGTATTCTCGCTTACTTCCGCACCTTGACGATCTTTTTCTTTGCTTTCGCTAATGGTTTTTAAGGTTGAATCAGTTTCACGCATTTGTGTTTCTAATCCTTTACCACTTTTGTAACGCTCTAATACGGCATTTACAGAGTCTGGAACGTATTCGTCTTGGTTCCACTCTTCAAGTACAGGGACTTGCGTATTAGGCATTAAGTTAACACCACGCTCTTGCTGTTCAATCTGCAATGCACGGAAGTAGTTATACTTTCTACCCGCAATACCTTCCATTGTTATACCGTCACGAATAATGGTCGGCTTGATAAATACCATCAGGTTTTTCTTTTTCTTACCGCTTGAAGACGACTTGAATAAATGACCAATAATCGGAATATCACCTAAGAAAGGTACTTTTTGGACACTTTCTTGTACTTCTTCGTTAATTAATCCACCTAGTACCACAATCTGGCCTGAGTCGGCCATCACGGTAGTGGTTAAACGACGCGTTGCAAAAGTAACGTCAACACCGGTTTTACCATTAATACCTGATACTTCTTGTTCGATGGTTAATTTAACCGACGTACCTTCGTTAATTTGTGGCACAACTTTTAATTTAACACCCACTTCTTTACGTTCAACGGTTTGGAACGGGTTGCTGTTACCATTACTTGAGTTTTGGCTACCGGTTAAAATAGGGACTTCGTCACCCACAATAAACGAGGCTTCTTGGTTATCTAGGGTGGTAATAGAAGGTGTTGCAAGTACGTTTGAGTTGGTGTCAGAGGAAACCGCTTGTATAAGCGCACCAAAGTCGCCCATTGCCACGCCCCATGCCATACCGTTTACTTTACCTAGCGCTTGAGCCAGTAAGGTAATGTCACCACGAGTATCAGGGTTTTCGGTACAAATAGTGCCATCACAGACCTTCGAACCTTCTTCACCCTGGGCATTCCAAATACCCGCACCAATTTCGCCAATCGTTGGACCTAAGTTATTAAACTGGGTACCACCACCGGCTTCTGTTGCCCACTGGATACCAAAGCCAACATCATCGCCTTCTGAAACTTCTACAATAATCGCTTCAACTAATACTTGAGCACGACGAATATCTAATTGGTTTATCACGCTTTCAATGGTGCGTAGTTGATCTGGCTCAGCGCTGATCACAAGGGCATTAGTGTCGGTATGCGCCATAATGTTAATTTCATTACGACGTTTGCCACCACTACTTTGCTGGCCAGACTCTTGACCGCCTTCTAGACGCTCAGCAAAACCGGTTAGCACTTCCACTAAATCTTCTGCGTTAGCGTAACGTAAATATCTTACTTTGGTGTTACCCGTATTGGCTTGCTCAGCATCTAAACGCTTAATTAATTCAACAACGCGTTGGCGGCTTTTTTCATCACCACTAACCACAACAGCATTAATACGTTCATCTGCCACCACCTTAGGGGCTTGCCCTGGAAGCTGTGCCTGATTTGCACTTGAGCGATAAAGGGTGTCAATAATACGAACAATTTCACCCGCTGAAGCAAACTCTAACGACACCACTTGTACTGCTGTATCGCCCTGTTTATCGACTCGGCGAACAATATCAACTAGCTTGTTCACTACTGCCGCACGACCTGAAATCATCAATACGTTAGATGGATCGTAGTTCACGACGTTACCGCCACCAGCGTTATCATTTAATTGACGTAATAGCGGGGCAAGTTGCTTAGCTTCAGTGTTATAAAGTGCCACAATGCGGGTCACCATTTCGTCACCTAACCCTGGGGTAGAGTCGTCAGCAACGCGAATAGCCGCCGTTTTTGCATCTTTATCTTTAATGACTTTAATGACGTTGTTTTCCATTTCAACAACGGCATAACCATAAACTTGTAATACGTTTAAAAAGAATTGGTAGTATTGCTCATCATTCAATAAGTCATAACTACGAACATTAATTTTTCCACGAACAGTTGGATCAACAATAATGGTTCTATTGAGGTTTTTACCGACAATATTAATGAACTCTTGAATATCTGTGCCTTTAAAGTTGGCAGCATATTGTTCCGACCAAGCACCATATGAGGCAAGCATGGCAGCACTTGCCAGCATACCCGCAATAATCTTGTGTCGAAGCCCTTTGTTATTCATTATTTTATTTCCCCTAATGCCACTTCATTATTCTGGCAAGCTAAACATGATTTCGACTAATTGACCTTCACGCTCAACCATGACTGACATCTCGGTCAGTTCTTGTAATTGGCCCATAACCTCTAGAGCTTGACTCATATCAGTCAGGTCATATCCGTTAATTGATTTGGCTAAATCACTGGGTTGAAATCCAGCACTTTTAAATAGTTTCGCGTCTTTACCTGGGTTGAGTCTATATCCTGATAACTCACCTTCACTTTGAACCGGTGAAATCGCAATAAAATCGGTAATCTTACTTGGGTCAGACAACAGTTCCTCACGAGAGTTTGCTAACTCATTAGAAAACTCAGTATTTCGCATATCGACTTTCTTCACTTTGCGATTAGATTTTGCCTGCTGTAACTGCTGATTCGCCTGACTTTCTGTGGTGTATTTGAGTCCATCTAACATTAATGTTTCATAGCGGCCCGAGTTAGTGATAATAATTCGGTCGGCATAGACTTCTTTTAATGATGCTGAAGTCCCTTTGATTTTATCCCCTAGACTATAGGTTTCTTGACTACCGCTTGACTCGATAATCGCCAACCCTTTTTGTTGCGCGGTTGAAGCAACAACACCCGTCAGCTGAATTGATAAATTAGTTTTTGGCGCATCAGTAATTTGCGCCACTTCTTCGACTTTAGGTTTTGTTGACGCCTCGCTATCAACTTTACCGAATAAGAATAGATCGCGCACAGCATCAAGTTCCACTCGTTTAGACGTGGATGCTGTTACTGGGGAAGGTTGCCATCTGACTTGATCTTCAGATGTTGGCATTAACTTCCATGTAATTTGTGCTGCAAGTAAAAGAGCAACAGTTAGGCCACTCCAAAAAACAACACTACTCACTTGTTTATGAGGAACCACTGCCGCTTTGGCAATCAGTTTATCTAGTAAATCCATAGGTTTTGGACCCTCTATACCTCTTCGGTACAGGCCTCTGTTTTATGTTGTTAATTTAGCATTTGCTACTCATGCTAACCTACACTGCAATTTGCAACAAGCCCACAGCAGATCAATTGGCGAAATACAGTTAAATATGCTAACTTTGCGCGCTTAAAAAGGCTGTGAGGGCTGCCACCTTTTATCACTATACTTTTTAGGTATGACGATAAAATGACTCAGCTTGTGAACTTAGTCGTGTTTTGGAGGCAAGTTGAAAGACACTAAACTTGATAAAATGACGGTTAGACTCGATAAATGGCTTTGGGCGGCTCGTTTTTACAAAACTCGCGCACTGGCAAAAGACATGATCAATGGTGGCAAAGTGCATTATAACGGCCAACGTACCAAATCAAGCAAAAATGCTGAAGTTGGTGCTAAAATTAGATTACGCCAAGGTCATGATGACAAAGAAGTCGTTATTGTAAAATTATCTGAGCAACGCCAAGGCGCAGCTATTGCCCAAACACTATATCAAGAGACCGAGCAAAGCATCACTAAACGTGAGTTCAACGCAGAAGCTAGGCGATTAAATATCCTCAACAATCCGGCTCCAGATAATAAACCGGATAAAAAACAACGTAGACAAATACTGCGTTTTAAAGATTTATAAATATCGAACACATGCCAATTCGATTAATACAAGAGATACGATATGACTCACGATATATTACACCGCTACTTATTCGATAACGCTGACGTGCGTGGTGAAGTGGTTCAGCTTCAAGATGCTTACCAGCAAATATTAGCGGCTAATGACTACCCTAAAGCTATCCAGCATTTATTGGGTGAGTTAATGGCGGCAACATCATTGTTAACCGCAACCATTAAGTTCACTGGTGATATTAGCATTCAATTACAAGGTGATGGCCCTGTATCACTGGCAGTCATTAATGGTAATAACCAACAAGAATTACGCGGTGTTTCTCGCTGGAATGGCGACATCAAAGACGACGCAAGCCTACAAGAATTAATGGGTAAAGGATATATGGTCATTACCCTTACCCCTGATGAAGGCGAACGTTATCAAGGTATTGTGTCATTAGAACATGCTAATCTTGCTGCTTGTTTAGAAGAGTACTTTAATCAGTCAGAACAGTTACCGACCCAAATTCAGCTGTTTGCAAATGGCCAACAAGCTGCGGGTATGTTGTTACAGGTTCTGCCGTCAGAGTCTGATGAAAACGAACAGTACGAACATTTATCAACGCTTACAGCAACGATTAAGCCTGAAGAGTTATACACTCTAGCGGCAGAAGAAGTATTACATCGTTTATATCATCAAGAAGAAGTTAGACTATTTGACCCTGTTGATGTCACCTTTAAATGTACTTGTTCTCGTGAACGCAGCGCAGGGGCAATCCGCACTATTGACCAACAAGAAGTTGAGCAAATTTTAGCGGAAGAAGGCAAAATAGAAATGGGTTGTGAATATTGCTCTGCAGTTTATACCTTTGACGGTATCGATATTGCGTCTATTTACGCAGGAAGCCCAGCTTCAGATTCTCAGCAATAACCACCAAAGTGATCACCTACCCTGAATAATTTTCAATAAAAAGGCGCTTAACGCGCCTTTTTTACGTCTAAAATAAACAAAAATAGCAACAAACCGCAAAAACTTTCAAAAAAATTACCAAACTGTTCGTATCATGAGTGCAACTTACGTTACAATCTAGTGACTGAAGGCACACAGGCATGACCAATAATAATAGCCATTCAGACACCTCTTTATGATGTTTTATAGCGGAAACGACCTTAAATTTGGAGATTTACACTATGGCGGATGTATCAAACCGCGTTCACCTTAACCCTACAACGGCACAACTTGTAGAAATCGCGCTTCTGCGTGGCGAAGGTCAATTAACCGCAAACGGTGCATTAGTGGCAAAAACTGGCGAGAGAACAGGACGCTCTCCTAATGATCGCTTTATTGTCAAAGAACCTAGCTCAGAAGCAGACATTGATTGGGGCAAAGTCAACCGCCCATTTGATGCGGGTAAATTTGATGCTTTATGGAGCCGTGTTGAAAGCTACCTAGCAGACAAAGAAGTCTTTATGTCTGAACTTGAAGTCGGCGCAGATGATGATCACTACTTACCGGTAAGAGTTACCACCGAGTATGCATGGCATCAAATTTTTGCGCGTAATCTGTTTATCACACCGCCCACATTTAATCGTGGCAATAAGCCAGAGTGGCAAATTATTAATGCCCCAGGTTTTGTGTGCCAGCCAGAACGTGACGGCACTCATTCTGATGCAACGGTTATTATTAATTTTGCTGAACGTAAAGTGCTACTTGCGGGTCTGAAATATGCTGGCGAGATGAAAAAATCGATGTTTTCAGTGCAAAACTTTTTGCTACCTGCAAAAGGGGTATTGCCAATGCATTGCTCGGCCAATGTTGGCCATGATGGTGATACCACATTATTTTTCGGATTATCAGGCACCGGTAAAACCACCCTATCAGCAGATCCTAAACGTTTACTTATTGGTGATGATGAACACGGTTGGGCTCCTGGTGGCGTATTTAACATTGAAGGTGGTTGCTACGCTAAATGTATCGACCTAAGCCAAAAGAATGAGCCGGTAATTTGGGATGCGATTCGTTTTGGTACTGTACTTGAAAATGTGATGTTAGATAATCAACGCGTGCCCGATTACAGCGACACTAGCCTAACTGAAAACAGCCGTGCTGCTTATCCACTTGAGCACATTGCACTGCGTAAAGAAGAAAACCGTGGCGCAGAGCCTCATGCAGTGGTGTTTTTAACTTGTGACGTTTCTGGGGTATTACCACCAGTGTCGATTCTAAGCAAAGAGCAAGCTGCGTACCATTTCTTGTCGGGTTATACCGCAAAAGTAGGCTCAACTGAAATGGGCTCAACAGCGGCAATTCAATCTACTTTCTCAACCTGTTTTGGCGCACCGTTTTTCCCACGTCCAGCGGGAGTTTACGCTGAGTTATTAATGAAACGAATTGAGTCGTTTGGTAGCAAAGTTTACTTGGTTAATACTGGCTGGACTGGTGGCCCTCATGGTGTTGGTAAACGTTTTGATATTCCAACCACTCGCGCCATTGTTGATGCCATTGTAAGTGGCGAGCTTAAAGATACTGAAACCTTACATATCGACAAGCTGAATCTAAATGTTCCTGTAGCGGTTTCGGGGGTAGATCCTCAATTACTTAACCCAGTAAATACATGGGCAGATAAATCAGAATATGACAAATATGCTCAGCAAATTGCCCAAGAGTTTGCGGCTAACTTTGCGCAATATGATGTGTCAGATGCGATAAAAAATGCCGGACCTAAAGCATAACTCCCCGATGCTTTAGCACATTTTATATCGCCAGTAAGCCCTAACCTTGTTAGGGCTTACTTTTTCCTCGCTTTCAGTATTGAATAAACAATATTACTTTGTAACAAGTCTTTAAAAGCACATATTTAGCGCAGCCAAATTGATATGATGCAGCCTCAGTCCAGCTGAAAATAACCACCAATAAAAACCACAACAATAAATGTTAAGCGAGTGACGATGCGCAAATTTATCATATCCAGTAGCTTTACCGCCCTGCTATATTCTACCTCGGTTACCGCAGTAGCCAGCCAATATATTAATAACGACATTCTGCCTCTACTACCGGCATGGCAGGGACAAAGCGAACAGCTTGTAGTGTCATCAAAACATGCTTGGGTTACCCCATTTGAGCAACAAGGCATGATGACCAGCCCAAGTTACCATGACACCATGCAATGGTTGGATAAATTGGTTGCCAGCAGCCCAATGCTCTCTAAAGTCAGCCTCGGGAAAAGCCCACAAGGTCGAGATATCTGGATGATTGTCGCTACAAAAGAAGGCGCGAATAGCCCTAGCGAACTACAGCAACATAAAAAACCGTCGGTTCTGGTTCAAGCGGGAATTCATTCTGGTGAAATAGATGGTAAAGATGCTGGCATGATGTTGATAAGAGACATTGCTCATGGCAATAAATCCGCGTTAATAGATCAAGTAAACTTATTGTTTATTCCTATTCTGTCAGTCGACGGACATGAAAGAAGCAGCGAATATAATCGAGTGAATCAACGCGGTCCAATTAATATGGGCTGGCGCACAAATGCAACTAACTTGAATTTAAACCGTGATTACGCCAAAGCAGAAGCCGCTGAAATGCAGCATTTAATCAAGGCTATTAATGTGTGGCAGCCTAGCCTATATATTGATGTTCACGTTACCGATGGCATTGATTATCAATATGATGTCACCTTTGGCTATAACGTTAAACAAGGCTATAGTCCGAGAATTTTTGACTGGTTAGACACAACGTATCGAACAGAAGTTGAAAACGCACTAACCAGCCAAGGTCATATTCCCGGCCCACTGGTGTTTGCCAACGATAATAGCGACATGAGCAAAGGCTTGTCATATTGGAACCCAAGCCCAAGGTTCTCCAATGGTTACGGTGACGCACGACACTTACCCACCATTCTAATTGAAAATCACAGCCTAAAGCCCTTTAAGCAACGAGTTTTAGGCACGTATGTGATGCTAGAACAAACCTTAAAGACTGTGGCCAAGCATCAACAAACATTAACGGCAGCCATTACCTTAGACCAACAAAGACAAGCCAACCCCATTACCGTGACGTGGCAAAATGAAAATCAGCAGCCATGGGACTTTAAAGGTATTGAATACACTGTAGAGACTAGCGAAATTAGTGGTGACAAAGTGGTGCGCTGGACCGGTAAGCCTAAGCTTTATCCTCAACTTCCGGTTACAGGCAACACCAAAATTCACAAGCAGATTCAACGCCCTAAAGCCTATTACATTCCTGCGCAATGGACTCAAGTGATTGAAAAACTCGCCTTGCATGGGATTGAAGTTGAACCATTAAAACAAGCAACTACGCTAACCCTGCAACAAACTTCATTTAATCAAGTGACGTTTGGTACAAAAGACTATGAAGGACGTCAAACCGTTAAGGCCGAAGCTTCGTCAAACACCGTTACCACCACGTTAGCACCCAGCACAATTAAAGTGAGCACAGCACAACCTTTAGGCGATTTAGCCATAGCATTACTAGAGCCAGAAGCCGCAGACTCACTGTTCTTTTGGGGATATTTCAATACAATTTTTACCCGTACTGAATATATTGAAGATTATGCCGTTGAGCCTTTAGCTCAAAAGATGCTGGCACAAGACCCGCAACTCAAAGCAGAGTTTAATAAAGCATTACAGGATGAGTCGTTTGCCAATGACAGTAAAGCAAGATTACGTTGGTTTTATCAACGTAGCCCTTATTACGACAACCAATATCAGGTCTACCCTGTGTTAAAGCAGCTTTAGTCGTTAGTTAACCTGAGCTACGCATAACAACTTGCTTTCTAGAGCCTATTTTTACTGATAACTGCGTTAAATTTGTTTGCAATACGACCCCATGGATGGGGGAGGTAGAGCGACGTTGGAACCAAAGCCGAGACCAGCTATTGACGCACAAATTTGCCTTGTTCTAAGCAAAAATACCTCTCTAGAAATGTATTTTAAAGTAAAAATTAAATGAATCAGTATATTAGCTAATCTCTTATACGCAGCTCAGGTTAGTTAGCAGTCTACATAAGCAGTTAGTCACACACTGACTAACTGCTTTTTCAACTACCCACTCATAGACACAAGGTTATTGAGGTTCGATTCCCCACCATAACTGGCGATTATCCACGGGCGTATGCTCAGGCAAAGTAGGATTAGTCAGCTCAAAAATACGTGATTGATTGAAGCGTGATAAAGGAAAAATATCTTTAGTGGTAGGATGCTGCAAAATAAATGTTTTCAATTCACCTTGCTCAACTAGGCGAGTTAAACCCAGGGTAAGCCTTTGGTGAAGTTCTGTTTTTTGCTTGTTAACAAAGAAGTATATCGGTAAAGGATAATGCAGTAATAATCCTTCATATGCAATTAGCGACTGATTGCTGGGAGCGGTTAATTCAGCATAAACCTCATTTACCCCCCGAGGAAAATAATCGCAACGCCCTTGGCGTAACATTGAGTACATCAAATTAAAGCTAATCACTCGCTCTAGCGTATAGCCATTATGAGCCAAAATATCTGAGTCAGGCCACTGACTTCCTTGGCAAGCTTTTAACTTTTTCAGTTGTTCTGCTTCAGTGATTGACTCAAACAAAGCGAGGTTTTGCTGACGAATAACCGGTACTCTTAACCCTAATAAGCCGCCAACAAGCGGAATAGGAATGGCGCCATATTGTTGTTCACGAACTTGACTTGTTCCAGCCCAAAACACATCTAAAACATCAGAGTCTAACAGTTGTAGCCCCCTCGACTGCGACACATTCATATCGAATGTTTCGACTTTCATAGGGCCGTATTCGGCTTCTGTGTTTTGAAGAATCTTAACCAATAAGTCTTGATAATATACATGACTAACATTGTCATCCGATTGAGCAGACTCAATGCGAACAACCTGATTAGCCGATGCTGACTCAATGGTGAATACCGCCCAGATAAGCGCGATAATTTTGAACGGATTCATAACAAGATAATTCCTTTTAACACAGAGTCTTATTGTAGTTACTTTTAGTTAATTATCCAATCAAGCCTGACAAATAAGTGGATTATTTTCAATCAACTGTAACTTCTTGTGTCGGGGCATCTTTTTGACCGCCAGTTCACGTTTAGTCGCTGAACTTCTGCAGATTAATGTTTCTTGATAAACCAAGGTCAACGGCCCTTTTCCCTTAAGATATTTAGCCGCTTTAGCACCACTAGATTGATGTTCAGCAAATCGTCTAGCTACATCTGTAGTGATACCGGTATATAAATGCCCATTAGCGCACTTAATCATATACAGATACCATATTTGTTCACTGTGTGTTTGTGACATAATTTTTCAAATATCTTAAGTTGATCATAAAATGCAATGAATATCATGGCATACTTAACAGCAATTTATTTTATCACGGCTCTTTGAGCGTTGTTAAAGGAAGACCTGATGCATCCAAATCAAGACCCTTGTGCAAAACCTAGCTTGCTGCACCCTGACGAAGCCATTCAACAATTACTTGAACAAGTTAATGTGACAACAAATACAGAAGTTGTCGACCTTTCACATGCTATTGGTTACGTTTTGGCTGAAGATTTGGCCTCAAGTATAGACTTACCGCCATTTGATAATTCAGCAATGGATGGTTACGCATTTCGCTATCAAGATCTCGACTCAACCGCATCTGAAACAACATTAACCTTAATTGGTTCTTCTTTTGCTGGCCATCCTTTTAGTGGGAAAGCCCAGCCCAATAGTTGTATTCGTATCATGACAGGCGCACCTGTACCAGCAGGTTATGACACCGTACAAATGCAGGAAAAGACCCTAACTAATGGCGAAGAAATTACCATTAGCCACCCAGCAAAACTGGGCGCCAATGTCAGACACCGTAGTGAAGAACTAGGTGCGGGGACCAAAGTGCTCTATAAAGGCACTAAAATACGTGCAGCAGAAATGGGCGTATTAGCCACTATTGGTATTAGTCAGGTGCGAGTATTCAGTAAGATAAAGGTTGCCTTTTTCTCTACAGGTGACGAGTTACGCCCAGTAGGATCTGAGCTGGCTCCGGGGCAAATTTATGACTCGAATCGCTACTCTATTCAAGGGTTAATGACCCAAGCCAACGTAGAATGGATTGACCTTGGGGTAATAAAAGATGATAAAGAAGCGATTCGTGCTGCCTTTATCAAAGCCGCAAATTGTGCCGATATGGTGGTCACATCTGGCGGTGTATCAGTGGGTGATGCTGACTACACCAAGCAGATATTATCTGAAGAGGGCACTATTTCTTTTTGGAAACTGGCCATAAAACCGGGTAAACCTTTTGCCTTTGGTAAATTAGGTGATGCTATTTTCTGTGGTTTACCGGGCAACCCTGTTTCGTCAATGGTGACTTTCTATAAATTAGTGTGGCCATTACTCAATAAGATGCAAGGTCTGCCACAAAAAGCTGCCATTACTTACCAAGCCAAATTGCTTACCCCTATTAAAAAACAGCCCGGACGAGTCGAGTACCAACGCGGTGTATTAAGCCAAAATGCCCAAGGCGAATTAGAAGTGACCACGACCGGAGGCCAAGGCTCTGGCATGTTAACCTCAATGAGCTTAGCAAATTGCTTTATCAACCTTGAACAATTTCAAGGTGACACTGACGCAGGTGACATGGTCACCGTTGAGCCATTTAACCACGTGTTAAGCTAGGAGATAGCATGAGCCAACCTACAAGCACACCGTTGGACGATGATATTCTTAGCGACAACGAGATGCTGCGTTACAGCCGCCAAATATCGATAAAGTCCATGGATATTGAAGGGCAAGAAAAGTTAAAACTGGCTAAAGTATTGGTGATTGGCGCTGGCGGCTTAGGTTGTGCTGCCAGCCAATATCTTGCAGTAGCCGGTGTAGGTGAAATCACTATTGTTGATTTTGATACGGTTGAGTTATCCAACTTACAGCGCCAAGTGTTACACCACGATGCCAATGTTGGCCAAGCTAAGGTCGATTCAGCAAAACAAGCTTTATCTCAACTCAACCCGTTAATCACCATTAATGCCATTAATGCCTTTTTAGATGAAAGCCAGTTAAACACCTTAGTTGCCGAACATCACTTAATACTCGATTGCACAGATAATGTGTTAATACGAGAGCAACTAAACCAATGTTGTTTTGAGCATAAAACCCCATTGGTTTCCGCTGCGGCTATCCGCATGGAAGGTACGGTGACGGTATTTGACTATCAACAGCATTCACCGTGCTACCATTGTTATAGCCAATTATTTGGTGAGCAACAGCTGACATGTGTTGAATCGGGTATTTTAGCTCCTGTAGTGGGATTAGTTGGTTGTATTCAAGCCACTGAAGCAATAAAAGTGATCGCTGAAATGGGCACAAACTTGGCGGGTAGAATTTTGATGATAGATGCCATGACCATGGAGTTTCGTGAACTGAAACTTCCTAAACAACCTCACTGTAAACAGTGTTCAGGCCAGAACTAACTCGGTAAACGGACTGTTAGTCAAGCTCTGCTGTAGCAACGACAGTTTCGGCGTCAGAGCTTGATGGTTCTTGTTGCTCTATCAACACACGCTGGGCTTTAGAAATATATTGCGGCTTGTTTGATGAATGCAGTTTTTTATTGGCTTTTTTTGCTTTAGATTTAAGCGTTTGATTGATTTTCTTTTTACGGTTCATAGTGGCTAGTCATTACAGGCGATAGTGAGAAGCCACATTATATCGTGTTATCTAGTTTTACAGCAAAACATTAACCCTTATGGCGGTCTCAAAACGAACCTGAACTAACCTGTATCAAGTTCGTTTGAAACCGTCTATAAAAGGGCTCATAACTAGTCTTGCAATACCACCCAAAGTGCGTGAATCACACCCGGAACATAAAAGAAAATACATAATATAATGTTGATCAATAGATCTTTACCTGCCCCTTTCTTCAAAAAAACCCCTACCGGTGGCAGTAATATTGAAATAATAACTAATAATAACTTGTTGGTGTCCATACTCGATCCTCGATATTTTTTATTAACAATAACATCCTACAACAACTAGCTTACATATGTGACCACTTGTTTGCCAACCTAAAAAAACTACCATAATTCGCTAAACAGGATTACTCTTAAATTATATGTTTAATAATACGATATAACGAATGAGCCAAGATATCAGTATCATTTACCTGCAATTTTTTGGATTAATTGCACTAACAGGAGCCTTTACTTGGGGGCTAATGGCAGCACCAATGCGTATTGCTCCCAAAGCCAGCAGCTTGTTTTCAATCTCCAATATTTGTATGTTTACTGCTATTAGCTTGTATTTTTTTCGCTCAGACGAAATCAGCTATGTACATTGGTATTTAGCTGACTTTATCTTTCTAGTCGGGTTTTGTTTGTTGCACTGGGGTGGACAACAGCTTTTTAAACAAAAACTATCGATTTCATCCAACTTAATCATCCTCAGTCTTACCACTTTAACTATGTTATTGTTTCCACCACAAAAAGCCTACTCGATGTATTTAATGATCATCGCGAGTTTAGGGGCGCTGTGTGTATTCATTATGATTGTCAAAGATAACTATCTGGCCATGAGGGCCAGCTTATCAATTACCTACTCGGTCTTGTTGTCTGTACCCTTCTTTTTAGCCGCCATGTTCTTTTTCATTCGAGCGATATTACTTTTAATGTACTCCGATAACGCTGAGTTAGTCGATGCATTTACCTCGTTAAAATCACCCATTATTTTATGGTTGTACATCAGCTTTATTCTCAGTATTAACTGTATTTTGTTTGGTAATGCCCTAACCCGCTTAGTCCAAAAAATTCATAAATTAGCGAAGAAAGACCAATTAACCGGCTTATGGAATCGACATGCTTTAATGACACGCCTGCAATTGGTTGATGCTCTTTGGAAACGCGACAAGCAGCAATACAGCATCCTGATCATAGACCTAGACTACTTCAAAAAAATTAATGATACCTATGGACACTTAGCCGGCGATACAGCCATTCAATTTGTTGCTAATTCACTAAAAAGTTCATTAAGAGAAATTGATTTTATTTGTCGATATGGCGGTGAGGAGTTTCTAGTCGTTTTACCTAACACTGACAGTGACAAGGCATACCAAGTGGCGGAAAAGATTCAAATACAAATCGCGCAAAAGACACTTAAATGGCAACTACATGAGATAACAATCCAACTCAGTATCGGTTATGCCACCATTGAAGATAATCTCAGTGTCGAGCAGCTATTACAACGCGCAGACGATGCGATGTATCAAGCAAAACAACACGGACGTAATACGATTAGTACCTTACCCCCGACCACAGTCACTCAATAGCAGAGCTAAAAAAGCCAGTAAACCTAATGGGATACTGGCTATCAAATGTTTAATGGGCTTAAGCGAGTTGCTGACCAATCTCTAGCCCTTTACCTCTAACGGCATTAAGCTTTTCAGTTAGTCCGGACATATCCATTTTAATGATCCCCGCTTGATTAACTAAGCCGGTCAACCATGCAGTAAAGGTTTCATCTGGGCGATCATCATCCCAGTGCGTATAAATGTGATGCGATAAAAACATTAATATCGCTAATCGGGACTCAGGGTCAGCGGCTTTAGGATCACGTTGAAATTCAATGCCTGCCACCAAGCTTGGGGCAAACTTCCAATTTTTAGCTAACAATGCGCCTATTGAGGGCGAGTCAAACCCTAACAATTTGGTTTCAAGTTCTTGTGGGTCTCCCCCTTCCTTAATTGCTGCACGAATTTGCGCCGACAAACTTGGTTCAACGGTGGCAATCAGCAGCTCGCCTATTCGATGCAAAATACCGCACGTAAAGGCTTCATCAGGCGCAACATTACATCGCTTAGCTAATTCTTGACTATATAATGCCACCTCAAAGGTTTCTCCCCAAAACTCAGCTAAGTCAACACCTTCAACTTTGGGAATCGCGCCAATAACTGCTGATGCGATAACTAAAGTACGCAATGTTTGCATACCTAAACGGATAACCGCTTCATCAATAGACCCCACTTCACGGCTGCGGCCAAAATGAGCTGAATTGGCTAAACGTAAAACTCGCGCACTAATTAACGGGTCTTGCGCCACTTTAGATGAAATGCTTTTAACCGAACTATTGTCATTATTCACCGCATCAAGTAATTCACTAATGGCTTTAGGTAATCGTGGAAGCTCGTCAACCCTTTGTAATAACGCCGAAGACTGCATATATACTCTCCTTTAAGATTTACCTAATTTCCAATTAATTTAAGTCATTGCAAAACTCAATTAATGACATCGCTATCTAGGTAAATGTGTTGTCCTTTAGTTATTTTATTCAACAGTACTCGGCTAAATACTCGAGTCTTATCTGCTGTTAATCACGTTATGGTTAAGGCGTGTAATACATTCTTATTAAACACTTTACGCCTCCACAATTAACATTAGCACAACAAAAATATCCTGGTGATTTTTACCCCTAAATTTAGCCATAAAACTTTACGATAATTAAATTAGCCTATCTAAGCACCGCATCGGTCACGCGGGTTGAATGTGACGCTAGATATAGCTTTAGTGAACAGTTACACTTATTTTTTTACTTGATGGTTTTGAATATGCAATCTCAGGCAAGCGCTGACTTAAATTTATTATGGGGTCAATTAATTCTTGAAGAGTTAAGCCGACTTGGCGTACAACATGTTTGTATGGCACCTGGTTCTCGCTCAACCCCGTTAACCTTAGCTGCAGCAGCGCAAACAGCCATCAAAACCCATGTACATTTTGACGAACGCGGCTTGGCATTTATGGCTCTTGGGTTAGCTAAAGCCAGTGGCGCACCAGTGGCAATCATTACCACATCAGGTACCGCTGTTGCTAACCTCTATCCTGCAATCATTGAAGCGTGGTTAACCCATGTGCCATTAATTGTATTATCTGGTGATCGCCCCAACGAGCTTATCGACTGTGGCGCTAATCAAGCCATTATTCAACCGGCGATTTTTGCGAACTATGCCACCCAAGTAAATTTACCTACGCCGGATATTAATTTCCCAGCCAATGGGTTGCTCACCACGTTAGATCAAGCCATAAGTCAAACAAGCCAACCGGTACATATTAATTGTATGTACCGTGAGCCCTTTTACCCAGATGAAGTCAATTCGCTCAGTGATCGAGTAAAAAATGCTGGAGTCACATTACAAAAATACCTACAGCCCTTAGCTCATTGGTTAGGCCACAAACGACCTTTTAGCCAATACGCACCGCGCCAAGGGGCACAATTACCCACCCAAGACAGTATGCTGCGTTTTGCTCATGGCAAAGGGGTTATTGTAGTGGGTACATTGGCACCGGAAGACAAGCCTGAATTAATTATAAGTCTGGCCCAAAAGCTCGCCTGGCCGATTGTGGTAGATGCTCAGTCTCAATTGCGCCAGCACCCAGCCGTACTTGGCTATGTTGATCAACTATTACTCAGCCCTAAAACCAGTAAAATATTGCAACAAGCTGAACGGGTATTAGTATTCGGTGGACGTTTTATTTCTAAACGCTTAATACAGTTTTTAGCCAGCCAAATGTGGCAAAGCTATTGGCAAGTATTACCAGATGCTAGCCGCCTAGACCCTAATCATCAAAGCAAACAAATATGGCAAACACGCATTGATGACTTTTGTCAGCTCAATTGGCCAAGGTCATCCAGTGCAAACTGGGGGCTAGAATTAGTTAAACACAATGACGCTATCGCTGACATGCTTAGCCAGCACATTGATCAAACCAGTTTTGGTGAAGCACAAGCGATTCGTTGGATTACTCAACAGCAAGGTAGTAATAATGCCCTGTTTATTGGTAATAGCTTACCGATTCGTCTATACGATATGTATGCCCCAATAACAGCTGAAACCCCATCTATATACACCAACAGAGGCGCATCAGGTATTGATGGTCTTATTGCCACCAGCGTGGGTATTGCTGTCAATAAACAGCAGCCCACCACCATGATTATTGGTGATATATCCTGTTTACATGACCTCAATTCACTGGCGTTATTAAAGCAAGTCACTACCCCTTATGTGATGATTATTTTAAATAATGATGGCGGCAATATTTTTAATATTTTACCTGTGCCCACTGAACAACTGAGAAATGACTATTACCGCCTTTCTCATGGGCTGGAGTTTGGCTATGGTGCGGCAATGTTCGGCTTGGCATATCGTCAAGTTGATGACTTAACCTCACTCGCAGAGGCCTACAATGAGGCTATGGAGTTTCAGTGCGCTAGTGTGATAGAAGTGAATGTAAGCCCGAATCAAGCCAGTGATCAAATTGCGCAAATCAGCCAATGGATTAAACAATACTAATGGCATTTATTAATCGATATGGCGACCCCACATTACCCGCGTTGGTTTTATTACATGGCTTTATGGGCGCCAAAGAAGATTGGCAAGCATTAATGCCCAAATTAAGCCAACGGTTTCATTGTATTGTTATCGATTTACCCGGCCATGGTACTAATCAATATGCATTATCTACACCTGGGCTTACTGAGGCTGCTGCGCATGTTTTACAAAAAGTGAATAACTTGGGTTATCAGCAGTTTCATTTAGTCGGTTATTCATTAGGTGGCCGAATTGCTTTACATATTGCTCAGTTACAGCCAGAGGCATTGTTGAGCCTAACCCTTGAGTCAGCCAACCCAGGGTTATTAACCGAAGCAGAAAAGCAACAAAGACTCGCCCATGATAACCGTTGGGCAGAAAAGCTGCTCAATTTACCATTTAAGCAATTTTTACAGCTATGGTATCAACAGGCTGTTTTTGCTGATTTAACCGAACAACAGCGCCAATGGTTAATTGAAAAACGCGCTTGGAATAACCCACAACACCTTCACCAATGTTATCAAGCCACCTCATTAGGGCTGCAAGCAGACTGTCGCCAAGTTATTAAGCAACTTAATGCCCCTTGTCAGATTGTGGTTGGCGAGCAAGACCACAAGTTCACTCACCTTGCCCGCCAATGGCAAGCAGAACTGGCAAATGCCACCTTACTACAACTCACGGTTATCCCTAATGTGGGCCATAATATTCACTCAATGCTACCGCAAATATTTTGCGATGTGCTATTAGCTTTTGTGGATAATCATCACCTTCTGTCAGAATAAGAGCCCTACTATGTGTCATATTACTGCGTTTGAAATTCACCAATATCAAATCGACTTATCGACCACCTTACCCGTCGCCAAGCAAAGAATAGATCATCGAGTCGGGCTCATTGTGACCGTGACATTATCTGATGGACAATCAAGTGTTGCTGAAGTAGCCCCACTTTCAGGCATTGATATTGAAGGACTGCCGTTACAAGGTTTTAGTCAGGAAAATCTTGAGCAAGTTACCGCAGCGCTGTTTGATATTCAGCAGCAAGTGATGGGTGAAGGGGTGAACAAATTAGCCCTGCTGACTGAACAATGTTCGCTGGCTTCGGTGCAGTTTGGTTTAAGTGTTTTGGTGGCAAAACTGCAGCAGCGACTCCCCATAAGACAGCTTGAACAACACAAGATTCCACTGTTATATCATGGGCTCTCCACATCTAGCATTGCAGAAAAACTAACGCCCATAGCGGATATTAATACGGTCAAAATCAAAGTTGCCCAAACCGATATGGCTGAAGAAATTGCCTTTGTTCACCAAATTCTTGCTTACAAACCCAAGCTAACATTAAGACTAGATGCCAATGGCGGCTTTACACTCGATCAAGCCATTGATTTTTTAGCCTGTATCCCTAAAGCGCAAATTGATTACATTGAAGAGCCCTGCCAACAACTGAGTGACAACGCCACCGTTTACCAGCAGTTAGGCATAAAATACGCATTAGATGAAAGCTTATTGCAGCAACCCATAGACTTTACTCAACTACTAGAGCAGCAACCGGGTATCGGCGCATTAATACTTAAACCTATGCTATTAGGGTCGTTAACTCGCTTACAAGAAATCGTCACTTTGGCCGAGCAGTATGGCGTGCGCTGCATTTTAAGTTCTAGTTTAGAGTCTGATATTGGCATTAATGATTTAGCCTTAATTAGCCAAGCACTAACCCCAGACAACCCGCCGGGGCTTGATACATTAAGTGCATTTAGTCAAAAGCTAATTAGCCCAGATGGCAGCGTAGATTACAGTCAACTCACACCACTAGAGGCATCGACTGCCTTATGATGCTTTCGCCAGTTCAACAAGCAGCTATTCAACACCCGCAGCAGCCTGCGGTGTTGCTTGACGGGCAAACCGTGTCTTATCAACAATGGGCACAGCGTATTAGCCGTCTAGCAGACTCACTTAAAGCGCAAGGGCTTAAACAAGGTGATATTGGCGCTATTATTATTGAACCCGCAAGCCATATTGGTACTAATAACAACGCAATACATACATTAGAAGCGATTAACTTTTATTGGGCTTGTATTGAAATCGGCGCAGTGTATTTTCCTATTAATGGACGCTTTTCAACCCAACAAATTAATCAATTAATTGGCCGATTTAACATTCATCATGTTTGGCATAATACGGCACGCCAAACCACCCTGCCACAGTCGATTAACTGGCTTTATGATGACAATAAGCAACCACTGTCAACCGCTAAAATAGAAACACCTCACCAGCCAACAAAAGTGAATCCGCACCGCCCTGCTAATATCATATTAACCTCAGGCTCTAGTGGCACGCCTAAAGCTGCGGTTCACTCATTAATGAATCACTTAGCCAGTGCTCAAGGGGCAAGCCGTTATATTGCACTTAACCCGAATGATAAATGGTTATTATCACTTCCTCTGTTCCATGTTGGCGGGCTGGCGATTGTTAACCGTTGTGCTAATGCAGGCGCATGTATTGTCATAAAATCTACCAAAACCTCTTTAGATAAACAGCTTATTGATGATGCTATTAGCCATGTTTCTATGGTGCCAACCCAAGCGATTCAAATGCTAAATCAACACCCTCAGGCACTGCATAAGGTTAAAGCGTTATTATTAGGTGGCGGAGTGATTGAGGCATCGCTTATTGAACGGCTTACACAGCAAAAAATTCCGGCTTTCACCAGTTACGGCATGACTGAAATGAGCTCGCAAATTACCACGGCCAAAGCCAACGAGTTTGGCCATCATGGACGTGCGCTGCCATTACGCCAGTTAAAATTAGTGGATGATATTATTTGGGTAAAAGGTGAATGCCTGTTTCAAGGGTATTTAGAACTTGACCCACAACAAGGGTTTACTCTGTCATTACCCGTTGACGACCAAGGCTGGTTTTGTACCCATGACCGAGGAAAGTTTAACGACAAAGGCCAACTACTGTTACTGGGCCGAGCCGATAATATGTTTATTTGCGGCGGTGAAAATATTCAACCTGAAGAAATTGAATCAGTATTATTGCAACACCCATTAGTGTCCAAAGCGATTGTATTTGGCCAACCAGATGCTGAGTTTGGCTTATTACCCGCAGCCATTATTGATTACACCACAAAGCAACTCCCAGAAGATATCCACCAGCAATTGGCTAATTTAGTCACCAATCAACTGGCAAGATTTAAACGCCCAAGACATTGGTACACTTGGCCTGAAGTAGAGCAATCTGGTTTAAAGGTGAATAGAAAGCAGATTATTTTGGCGGTTAACAGCCAATAAAAAACGGTGTGCTACTTAAGCCACACCGTTTGTATTCGTCAATCATAATAAGCTGCTGATTATGCGCCGCTAAGAAAAAATAAGCCGACGCTTATAATGGCTTTAATTTGCCTTTAGCATCAGTCAATTTATTGTAACCTTTAGCTTTCATAAAGGCTTTAAGCTCATTCTCAATACGGCTAAAGCACTCTGGGCCTTCTTTTTCAAAACAAGTGGCAATTTGCACCGCATCCGCACCGGCCAGTAAATACTCAAACGCATCAGTACCGCTTTTAATACCACCGACCCCAATAATCTGCACATCATCACCAAGAAGCTCTCTAAAGGCTCTGACATTCGCTAACCCAACAGGTTTAATGTAATCGCCACATAAACCACCAAACCCCCCTTTAGGCTTAATAATTGGGCGCTCGCTATGTGGGTCAATCACCAGCGTATTGCCAATTGAATTTATACAGGTAATAAATTTAACCGGATATTGCTTGATGATATTTGCCATCGCCACAAAGTGCGACATATCAAAATACGGCGCTAATTTGATGCCAATAGGCTTATCCCCTAATTGACATAAAGCCGCTAGCGCTCTGTCTGTTTGCTCAAAATCGTAAGCCACTTGGGCTTTACCCGGAATATTTGGGCACGAAAAGTTAACTTCAATTAGGTCAACATCACTGTTTTGAAATGCGCTAACCATTTCAATATTATCTTCAATACTAAAACCTGAAATACTGACGATAACAGGCTTACCGAGTGCTTTAAGTTCTGGCACCATAGCCAAATACGCTTGATAGCCTAAATTGGGCAAGCCCATTGATTGAATTGAGCCTAAAGGCAGGTTTTGATATCTAGGCTCTGGGTTGCCTTCTCTAGATTCAATGGTGCAAGATTTAGTCACAATCGCTGCTGAAGCGGATTTAGCAATCACCTTCAATTCATCATAGCTGGTACATCGTGGTCCTGATGCATTCATTAAATAACTCTTTAGTTTAATTCCTGCTATGTTGGTTGATAAATCGATATTCATCAGCGCGCCCTTATCTGTGATTTCTGTGATTAAAAAGCAAAATTTGCAAGATTCTATTTTGTACTACAAAAGAGGTATTGATTCAGAACAATGATCAAAGAAATTTCAGCCGCAGAAATGCAATTTTGTTAACTGGCGCAGTAATAACAAGCTTTGCCTACCACCCATTGTACATTTGTTAAAACTACCTTAACGTAGTATTCATATGACTCTTTTTGGAGATCGCTATGTGGAACGCACTTGGCGCTTACCGTTCATCAATTATCTTATTACTGGCACTGATATTAGGTGGCGTCTTAGGGTTTGGCTTGCCGGATTTTGCCTTATCGTTAAAGCCAATCGGGCAAATTTTTCTTAACCTATTATTTATGATTATTGTGCCACTGGTGGCGATCAGTGTGATGTCATCTATTGCCAGAATGACTGACTTAAAAAAGCTCGGCGCCATTCTAGTATCCATCATGGTAGTGTCCATTTTAATGGCCATTATTCCTGCAGTAGGGATCACCTTGTTAGCATTAAGCTTCGATCCCGCCCAAGGGGTAACCTTAGATCTTGCTGAATCTGTTGAAAATACTGGCGCAAGCATGGATTTTGTTAGCTTATTGACCACCAATGACTTTGTGGGATTATTGTCAAAGTCGAATATTTTAGCGTTGATCATTATGTCGGTTATTGCAGGTATTGCCATTGGTCAGTCAGGTGAAGATGGCCGCAAAGTTGCTGATCTGCTAGACAGTTTAAACACCGTCATTATGAAAATAATTTCTCTGTTAATGACCATCGCCCCCATAGGTTTAGGCGCTTATTTTGCGGCAACCATGGCAAGTCAAGATACAGAATTAGTCATCACATTTGCTCGCGCTGTGGGACTGTATTTAGTGGCCACGGTTGTGTATTTAACACTAGGGTCAAGTATTTATGCATGGTTAGGCGGTGGTTGGCTTGGCGTAAAGCGATTTTGGGCATGCATGCTTGAACCCGCTATAACGGCATTAGGCACCAGTTCATCATTGGCCACTCTACCGGTAACCATTCGCTGTGCAGCAAAAATGCAGCTCAACGAGCAAATAGCTGAAATCAGTTTACCGCTGCTAGTGAACTTGAACAAAGGCGGTGCGGCTATGATCACCGCACTTAAAATTGTGTTTATTTACTCGCTACTTGGGCTAGATTTTAATGTCGATATTTTCATGCTAACCATATTAATATCGGTGTTATCAGCCTTTATTATTGGCGGTGTACCCGGAGGGGCATTTTTAGGTGAGATATTTATTGTCACCACACTAGGTTTACCTTTAGAGGTTATTCCGATTTTGGTGGTATTAGGTGCCATTACTGATGCGGCATCAACCGTGGTTAACGTGGTGCACGACCTAAATGCCACGCAAATTATTCAGCGTATTAATGGTCGCCATTACGCAAAACCTGAGTCAATAGAAAACCACTAAGCAGGCCGTTTAAGATTTAGACGGCCAGGGTAAGTCATTGGGTGCTAGCCATTGCTGCTGCAAAATGTGTGGTAATTTCCCCAAGCTAAAATGCTCCCCTTGTACGGGAGGTTGGCTAAATTGATACTCAGTATCTTGATAATTAAATATCAATTGATAAGCATGTAAGTAACAGCGATCACTGGGGTGCTTGCCATATAGCTCATCACCCAAAATAGGCACCCCGATACTAGCAAGTGCAACACGTAGTTGATGAGTTTTACCACTGAGAGGTTTCAGTAAATAAGCCCGCAGCCCTTCACCTACCGACAATGAAAAAAACTGGGTTATGGCTGGGTTTTCTTTGGTTCGCAATAATTTATACATACTTCGGCGCGACTTGGCCATATCACCAATTACCCAACCTTGTTTCTTTTTAGGCTTACCAGATGCCAGCGCAAGATAGTATTTTTGCACCTGATGCTGGGTAAACATTTGAGTAAAACGATTAGCCGCTTGCGCCGACTTAGCCAGAATAATCAGTCCTGATGTTGGAGTGTCTAAACGGTGTACGGCAAATAATTTAATATTTAGCTCACGCTCTACCTGTGCCACCACTCCAGCACTGCCATCTTGGCTATGAAAATGCACATTTGCGGCTTTATTTATCACAATAAAGTCGGGGTGTTGACTGACTATTTGGTATGAAGCCATAAACCTGTCTGCTACTTAAAATGTATTTTAACGACTAAACCCGGGTGATTATCACTTAGCTCAATGGTGGCTTTATGGCGGGATAAAATCGCTTTCACCATCGATAAGCCTAAGCCTGTTCCTTTAAAGTGCCGGCTGGGGTCAAGTCGCACAAGGCGTTCAAATACACGCTCTTTATCTTCATCATCAATACCCGGACCGTTGTCTGCAATGGTAATGCATTTGGCGTCTTGGGTGATCTCAATACTTGAGCCTTCAGGTGAATATTTTATAGCGTTATCAACTAAGTTAAACAATGCTTGAAACAGTAAATACTTATCCCCTTGAATAACCGCATCATTGGGGGTGTGCAACACAAATTTCTGCTCTTTGGCTTCGGCAAGCACATCAGCCATGTCGTATAAATCTTGGCACAATTCAGTTAAATGAATCGGCTGAACATCCAGCTGTTGCTGACCTTCTTCAATGCGGGTTAACGACAACATGGCATCAAATGTCGCTAGACAATCATCTAACTCTTCCAGTAATTCAGCCCGTGCATCTGCTAACTCTTCAATGGGTTTTTGCGATAATTGCTCAATGCCAATGCGTAAATGCGATAAAGGAGTACGTAAATCGTGGGCAATATTATCTGTTACACCGCGCACGGCACGTAAATTCTGCTCTAAGGTATCTAATACTCGATTAAATTGCTGCGCCAACATATCAAACTCATCTTGCTGATGAGTCACCGGTAAGCGTGTGTTGTAGTGCCCTGCTTCAATTTGCTCACTTAGCTGATTGTATTGTACTAAACGGCGCAAAATGGCTTTGGAAAAAATATAGCCCAACGCTAAAGTCAGCCCTAAAGTAAACGCGACCGCCCAAAATGCAGCGTTAACAAATTTATCGATAAGAATGGCCAGTTGGTCGGTACGAGTGGCAATTAATACTGGCCCGTAATTGGTCATAGCTAAGCCGCCAGTTAAAATATGTAGCTTATCTGGGCCGCCAGTAAAAATAGGAAACTCACGGGTTTCCGGTAAAAAAGGCATATCGTCAGGTAAAAACGTTAACGCGCCGACCATGTCGACACTGTTTTTCCAAGCAATCAACGCTGTTTTAGGGTCAGCGGCCTTAATTTGCGCCGCAAAACTGCGACGATTAACCGTTAGCGCTAACTGTTGATAGCGCTGCATCTCAGCATGTAAGTGGGTATCTACTTGATTTTCTTGCTCAATAATTAATTGTCTATACAAGCTAGAAACTAGCATCACGATTAAAATAGTCACCAAGGTGGAGAAAATTAATGTGATGCGCCAAGCACTACTTTGGTAAGGCTTAATGCCCTTTGCAAAGACGATATCCAGCACCTCGTACAGTTTCAATTAACTCGCCGTGGCCTAGCTCTTCAAACTTACGGCGTAACTTTGCAATGTGAACATCAATCACGTTGGTGCGAGGGTCAAAGTGATAGTCCCAAACCGCTTCAAACAACAAGGTGCGGCTAATAACTTGATTGGGGTGTTCCATCAAATATTTAAGCAACTGGAACTCTTTAGGCTGAAGCATAAGCTCCTGACCGTCTAAAGTGACAATACGAGTCAGTAGTTCCATTTTTAACGAGCCCACCTCAATATCTGTCGACGTAGGTTCAGGTACGTTACGTTGTGCTAGCTTTTCTGCGCGCACTAATAATTCGTCAAACGCAAACGGCTTGGTCATGTAGTCATCACCACCAGCACGAAGCCCTTTTACCCGCTCATCCACATGGCTTAACGCAGATAAAATAAGCACTGGAGTTTGGTTTCCACTGGTTCGTAATGCTGATAACAAAGTTAAGCCATCAAGCTTAGGTAACATACGATCTAACACAATCAAGTCATATTGATTATGTTTTGCCAATGTCAGCCCTTCTTGGCCATCGGTTGCGCTATCAACACTGTACTGTTGCGCGGTAAATCCTTCAGCCACATATTTTAAGGTAGTGGCATCATCTTCAACGATCAAAATACGCATAGTCATAGTCGCAATTAATCCCATTTTAAAAGTGGTAATGGACGGAGGTTTTCAATATCAAAAGCAATGACATTTTTCGCCTCATTATTGAGCATTTGTAATTCTAGGTAGCTAATTGACAGGTCATGGTCTAAGTCAGCCTGTAATAAATAGCCGCTTTGGTTATGAATTGCCATGGTGACTAGGGATGAAAAAGAAATATTCTTATCACGCATTAAACTCACAGCATGTAATTGCTCAATTTCCTTTCCTTCGTAAGGTTTACTGGTTTCATCCAGTAACGCACCATCTTGAGCATTAAACTCAAGTTGATACACTTCTTTAGAGTCAATATTAATAGCAGAGAGAAGATAGACTAGTTGTTCGTTTTCAATGTCTAGTCCGAAGCCACAAAGAGTGCCTTTTTGCTGTTGTTCCCATTGCTCCATAACTGAAACCGGGTTCACTAAACCGTCTTGCGCCAGCAAGGAGTGAATAGATGGCGCAGCCATCGCCATAAAAGGGAAGAAGCACAGCGATACGAGCAACCGAACCATTTTAAGCCTCAAATAAAAAATTATGTGTACCCAGATACTTTACCTAAGTACTCCTAAAGACCCAAGAAATCTAAGATTAATAATTGATCATGCGGCCAATTGTAGCCGAAATAAAAGACATTGTTACTGCTGTAATACCAATCACGATAAGTAAGTGATTATAATTAGCGTAGGAAAAATACTTGAGAACAAGGTAGATTTTTTCGATAAGTAGTTATTCTACAATCAAAAAATTTAACGCTGTTATCGAGCATTTTAACAAGCTAGGGTGAGCAATTATTTATCACGATTGGTATAAAATATGAATTTGATCAGACTTTATAGCAACGGTGGTTTTTTGCCCTTTGGCTAACCCTAGCTTTTGGCATAAATGCATGGGGATTTCAGTATTTAAAATGTGCTCTACACCTGCCACGCTAGCGATGACTCGTACGGTTTCTCCCATCACTAATAATGACTCAATTTCAACATCTAGCTTGTTAATACTGCGACACAAGCGTCCACTGGTAATGGCATTAAAACGAATTCCTTGATTAGGCACCACCCAACGAACTTGCTCACCTACATTTAACGCGGGCGCGTTTTCAGTGGCAATTTGATGCTCACCAAAAGACAACCATGTGAGTTCATGTTGAGGGTTTTGTGACACCACTGTGGCATCAAAAATATTGCGTAAGCCCATTTGTTTAGCAACGGCCTCATTATTGGGACGTGAAAGCACTTCAAAGGGTTTGCCTTGTTGCAACATCACCCCTTGGCTTATCAAGATCATTTTATCAGCCAATAACTGCGCTTCATGAATGTCATGCGTCACCATAATCACCGGTATCGACAATTGCGACTTTAACCGAGCCAGCTCGATATATAAGCGCTCACGGGTTTCCCTATCAACCGCGGAAAAGGGTTCATCCAGTAATAATACTGCGGGCTCTCGCGCAAGCGCCCTTGCTAAAGCCACCCGCTGACGCTGGCCTCCAGACAGGTTATTGGGTAAACGATCAGGCAAACCATTAAGATTAACTCGCTCTAACCAATCTAAAGCCCGCTGTTTGCGTTGCGACTTAGGTAAATGGTCCAAACCCGACATCACATTTTGCAGTACGGTTAAGTTAGGAAACAACCCAAAGTGTTGTGGCACGTAACCTATATGGCGTTTTTGTGGCGTTTGATTGAGTTTTTGCTGTGCATCAAACCACGTTTGCTCACCATAGGTAATGGTGCCAAGCTGAGGCTGACTGAGCCCAGCAATCATGCGTAACAAGGTGGTTTTCCCGCCCCCAGACGGGCCAACAACGGCCAATAGCTCTCCTGCATGGCAATGAAATTTTGCTTGCAGTGGTATTGGGGCTTGTTGTGAAATATCACAAAATAAATCAGCGATTTCGGTGGCCAAACTGCCCTCCTAATCGTCTTGATAAGCTGGTTGTAAGTGCCAATGCGGTAATGGCAAAAATAAGTAGCACTAACGACATAGTGCCTGCACCATCAAAATCGAAGGCTTGTACGCTATCGTATATGGCAATGGAAATGGTTTTGGTTTCACCCGCAATATTGCCGCCCAGCATTAACACCACGCCAAACTCACCTAACACATGTGAAAAACACAACACCAGTGCAGTAAGCACGCCTGGCCATACCATGGGCAATTCAACTTTAAAAAACAGTGTGAGCCGGCTCATACCACAACAGGCTGCTGCATCTCGTATATCTTCAGGAATGGTTTCAAAAGCACGCTGTATGGGTTGAACGGCAAAAGGAATATTAACCAAAATTGAGGCAATGACTAAACCAGTAAAATTAAACACCAACTGTTGCCCTGTTAGCTGCTCAACCCACTGACCTAACCAGCTCTGGCTACCCATACCAACTAATAAGTAATAACCCACTACCGTTGGCGGTAAAACTAACGGCACCATAATCAATGCTTCAACCCATGACTTACCTTTAAATTGTTTGTAAGCCAACCAGCGGCCAACAACAAGTGCTAAAGGAATGAGTAATAACACTGTGACAGTACTTAACTTTATAGAGAGTAATAGTGCCTGCCAGTCCATATTACTGCGCTCTTATGGAAAGATCTGAAGCAGATGCTGTGTGGGGTGTTGCTGGCACACTAAAACCATATTTTTTCAAAACCGCTTTTGCAAACTCAGACTGCATATATTGATAAAACTGAATACTGGTGTCAGTGGCTTTGTTGGTTAATATCATCCGCTGTTTAATCGGTTGATATAAATCAGGGTCAACTTCCACATATTGTCCCATGCGGGAAAAGTTAGGGGCTAACGCCAACGACAAAGGCACAATGCCACCTTGGGTTGAACCGCTCACCGCAAATTGCGTAGCTTGAGAGGCGTTTTCGCCCATAATAACTTTGGTTTCAATAGCTTGCCAAAGTTGTTTTTGCTGCAAAATTTGTTTGGCTACCTCGCCGTATGGCGCATGGGCGGGATTAGCAATGGCAAAGCGGGTTAACGCCCCTGTATTAGCAAGGTCTGCTAGCCCTTGTAGCTGGCTGTCTAACTTCAACGACGAGCGCTTAGGCGCCGCAATGGCCACTCGTCCTAATGCATAAACAAGGCCTTCATCAGGGGTTAATTTTGCTTGATGTAATTGCTGAGGGTAAAACTCATCGGCACTGATCAGTAATTCAAATGGAGCGCCATGCTGAATTTGAGAAACAAAATTACCTGAAGACCCATAACTTAATCTGACCGACAAACCTGTGTCTTGCTTAAATTGCTGAGCAATATCATCAACAGCAAACTTTACATTAGCGGCAACGGCTATTGCAGGGCTGTTTGAAGCAAAGGCTGAACCACTACAAAGCAAAAACACCGCAAGCCATACTTGAACAAGTTGCATAATGTTAGTTTTAATAAGGCCAAATAGTCGCTTCATGGGCTAAGTTAATCTTTTTGCCACATTTTAGCCGCTTGCTCGTCGCTGTCTCTGGCATCGACCCAATGGCTACCTTCGGTTCCAGCTTCTAGTTTCCAAAATGGTGCTTTGGTTTTAAGGAAGTCGATTAAGAATTCACAAGCTGCAAAAGCGGCTTTACGATGAGCACTGGTTACGCCAATAAACACGATTTGTTCACCCAGTGACATGGTACCTACACGATGAATAATAGTGACATAATTCAGCGGCCATCTCTCATTTGCTTGCTGAGCAAGTTGCGTTAATACCGCTTCGGTCATACCGGGGTAGTGTTCTAAGGTTAGGTCTGTTACCGGATTGCCGTCATTAAAATCGCGCACCTTACCCACAAACGTTACTACGGCACCGTCACTATTATCACTGGCTAACTGGCGATACTCTTCAGTAACGTCAAAGTCAGCGGTTTGCACGACAACCTTGGTTTTTTCAACCATATTGTTAACCTCCAGTGACCGGTGGAAAGAATGCCACTTCATCACCGTCAACCACTGATGCATCCCACTGGCTCATGGTTTGGTTAATAGCCACTAACAGTTTGTCTGATGACATCACTTTAGCCCATTTGTCATCTTTAGCAGCTAATGCAGCACGTAAAGACTCGGCAGTGGTAATGCCTTCAGCAGATAATTCTAGTTTGGCAGTGCCTAATAGTTCGCGAACTTGGGCAAAAAATAATACTTGAATCATAATTGTCTCGTAAAATAATCAATTGGCTTTATGCTTTGAAGTGACCTGATTTTCCACCGCGCTTTTCCAGCAATTTCACTTGTGAAATAATCATATCTTTCTGCACAGCTTTACACATGTCATAAATGGTTAACGCCGCGACTGACGCGGCGGTTAATGCTTCCATTTCTACACCGGTTTTACCCGATAATTTACACAAACTATTAATGCGAACACGGTTAAACTCAGGCTCTGCCACTAAATCAACTTCCACCTTAGTGAGCATTAACGGATGACATAATGGAATCAAATCTGATGTTTTTTTCGCGGCTTGAATACCCGCAATACGAGCCGTAGCAAACACATCACCTTTGTGGTGGCTGCCGCTCATGATCATCTCAAGGGTGGCTGGTGCCATTTCAATAAAAGCTTCAGCTCGTGCTTCACGTTCGGTTAACGCTTTGTCAGTGACATCGACCATGTGGGCGTTGCCATCTGCATTGATATGGGTAAATGCATTACTCATTAATGAATGCCGTCCTATAAATATTGAGTGGGAAGATTATCCGCCAATTGAGGCTAAATGTTTTGTCACCCCAGTAATTCCTTGGTGAAGATAATGGGTTTGCTCTTTTTGTGCTAATTGACCATGAAGACGCTCAATAAGTTCAGCGCGTTGATTTGGATGTTGAAGCAAGTCCCGTAAATCCAAACCATTTTCAGTAAATAAACATAAGTGCAGCTTACCTTTTGCCGACACACGCAATCGATTACAACTGGCACAAAAGTCTTTGGCATAAGGCATAATCAGCCCGATACGACCTTTATAATCTGGGCGACTGAAGTTTTGTGCAGGGCCGTCATCAACATTGGCGCGATCGTGCAACCAACCTTCAGCCATTAAGCGCGCTTTAATATCTGCACCCGCTAAATGATGGGCTTTAAAATACTCACGGCCTAAGCCTGTTTCCATTAACTCAATAAAACGCAAATCAATGGGGGTGTTTTTTATCCAATGTAAAAAACGCGGTAAGTCTTTATCATTTAAACCTTTAAGCAACACGGCATTGACTTTTACTCGCTCAAAGCCAGCATCCAATGCGGCATCAATACCACGCATAACTTCATCAAATTTATTTTCACCGGTAATTTGATAAAACATCCGCGGGTCAAGGCTATCTACCGACACATTAATACGTCGCAACCCGGCTTCGTACCACGCTTTGGCGTTTTTTTCTAATCGATAGCCGTTGGTGGTGGTTGCCACGGTTTTAATGTTGGGATTATCCGCAACAATTCGCACAATATCAGTAAAGTCTTTGCGTAATGTTGGCTCGCCACCGGTAATACGAATCTTTTGCGTGCCAACCTCAGCAAAGGCGGCCACAAGATTTTCAATTTCTGGTAACGTCAAGAAGCTAGGTTTGCCATCAGGACGATAGCCGTCAGGTAAACAATAAGTACATTTGAAGTTGCATACGTCAGTGACTGACATGCGCAAATAATGAAATTTTCGACCAAAGTTGTCTTGTAGTTGGGACATGTTAACCTTTCCAAGTGTGGGAGGTTGGTGCATTTCTTTACCAACCCCGGTGGCATTATTACCACGGCTAAATACCCATATCTTTGGTGACGTAGGATAAAAAGCTCGGAGAACCGTCAAGCTTCATTATAGGCCTAAAGTGGCTTTCAGCGCACCTTAAATTAAATAATTTCTTCTCCTCAATAAGCGCAACATTTACAATTTGTGACACTGCTCACTTCTGTTTAATCGATAGAAATACTGGGCTACCCGATAATTTTGCGGTAAGGTTAAGCAATAAGATAAAACGATCGTTTAGTTGTCGTAATAAAAACAATAAACCCGGGGTAAACGGGCAAATTAAAGGTGATATGATGGAACGCGAATCAATGGAGTTCGACGTAGTTATCGTCGGAGCTGGCCCTGCAGGATTAGCCACTGCATGCCGTTTAATGCAAATATCAAAAGATGCCGAGCAAGACATATCAGTATGTGTCGTTGAAAAGGGCTCAGAAGTCGGTGCACACATTTTGTCAGGTGCGGTATTTCAAGCTGATGTTCTTGACGAACTATTCGATGATTGGCGCACCGCCGATGACTCTCCAATTAAAACCAAAGTCACTCACGACGACATCTATCTACTTAATTCTGACACCCAATCCCGTTTAATGCCAAATAGCTTAGTGCCTAAAACCATGCACAATGAAGGTAATTACATTATTAGCGTGGGCAATTTATCTCGCTGGCTTGCTGAACGTGCAGAGGCAATGGGCGTTGAGATTTTTCCAGGCTTTGCTGCCAGCGAACTGTTATTCAATGAAGATAACAGTGTAAAAGGCATTCTTATAGGCGATATGGGTGTAGGCGAAGATGGTCAGCCTAAAGACAGCTATATGCCAGGAATGGAGCTTCACGCCAAATACACGGTATTTTCTGAAGGTTGCCGAGGTCATTTAGGCAAACAACTTATACAAAAATACCATTTAGATAATGGCAAAACTCCACAACATTACGGCTTAGGATTCAAAGAGATTTGGAAAATCCCACCAGAGCAACACCACGAAGGTAAAGTGGTTCACACTGGCGGTTGGCCACTCAATAACGGCTCATCTGGTGGTGGTTTCTTATATCATATGGAAGACAACCAAGTTGCTGTTGGGTTAATTGTTGATCTTAATTATAAAAATCCTCATTTAAGCCCGTTTGACGAATTTCAACGTTATAAAACTCACCCGGTCATTTCACAGTATTTAACCGGTGGTGAACGCATTACTTATGGCGCCCGTGCTATTACTAAAGGCGGCTTAAACTCGTTACCTAAAATGAGTTTTCCTGGTGGGTTAATTATTGGTTGTAATGCAGGTACGCTGAATTTTGCCAAAATTAAAGGCACTCATACCGCCATAAAAAGCGGTATTATTGCGGCAAAAACACTAGGAGAAGGGCTGATTGCCGGGGTCACTGGCGGTAAAGATCTTGACTGTTTTCAAACTCGGTTTGAACAAAGCTGGCTTTATGAAGAGCTTTATCAGTCACGTAACTTTGGTCCTGCACTACACAAGTTTGGCACTCTTCTGGGTGGCGCTTTTAACTTTATTGACCAAAACTGGTTTGGCGGTAAATTCCCTGTCACGTTTAGAGATAGCACCCCAGACTACGCCAACATGGGCTTAGCAAGCGACTTTAACAAAATTGACTACCCTAAGCCTGATGGAAAACTCAGTTTTGACAAGCTATCTTCGGTTTACTTATCGAATACCTACCATGAAGAAGATCAGCTATGCCATCTTCGCTTAACAGATAATAGTATTCCTATTTCTGTTAATTTAACTAAGTTTGATGAACCCGCGCAGCGTTACTGCCCTGCAGGTGTTTATGAAGTTGTTGAAGAGGCCGGTGAGAAAAAGTTTGTGATTAATGGTCAAAACTGTATCCACTGTAAAACATGCGACATTAAAGACCCAAGCCAAAATATTACTTGGGTAACCCCTGAAGGTGGCGGCGGCCCTAACTACCCTAATATGTAGCTTAACCCAATAAAAACGCACCTATTTGATAGGTGCGTTTTTTTGTTGTTGGTTCAAGGTTAATTTAACTTGGAAACCATTTTTAGCCCACTACTTTATAAACCTGATCGTCAGCGGGTATTTGTAGGCCGTGCCTTCTGATGCCTTAATAATTGCAATAATGGTACAAATAATATCCACCAAGGCAATGACGCCTACCAATATAAATCCAATACCAACGAACATCAGTAAAAATGAAATACAGGCATAAATAAACAAGCTGATTTTAAAGTTTACGCAATTTTTACCGCACTCATTGGCAAATTCAAATTCATCTCGTTTCATTAACCACACAATTAGTGGTCCTAGAATACTGCCCATAGGAATAATGTACCCAGCAAAACTTGAGGCGTAAATTAACACGCCCATATTACGCGCTTCTTTACTGGGTGTATCATCAACAGTTTCAGGGGTTGAAGTCGGCTCCATTCGAGTTCCTTTTTGATTATTATTAAAGTTTATATCGTCATGTATGACAGCGGTTATTTACCATATAAGCGCATTTGCCAATCTTCAATCACATTAAATTGAAGACGACGAGTTAATGAGTTAACCCAAGATTGAGCCAGCCCGGGGCAATTGAGTAAATATTGGTATTGTTGTGCATCGAATTCTGCTAAAAAATAAATTTCCATCGCCTTGGCGATGCTGATGTCAGATGAACGCTCAATTAAAAATAGACTATCTTGCTGATGAATATCACCTTCAGACAACACCTTATAAAACCAGCCACACATTTTGCTTTGTTGCATGGCTAAGGCAAACTCTGGGTGGCCAAACTGTAAATTAAGCTTAAAACAAGGAGAGCGAGGCTGGGTGACTTGAACAGTAACATCACCAATTTGATAGATATCGCCAATATTGACCTGAGACTCATTTAAACCAACGGTGCTGATGTTTTCCCCCATGGCAGGAGCATCTTTAAATGAGGACATTAAATCCCAACGACGATACTGACCATAGTGCTCACGTGGAAAATGATGAATCACTCTATCTAAGCCACCATGATGCTTAGGATCTGCCTCTGCATTACCAATAATACGGTCAAATTGCACCGTTAGTTTATCTGTTTGATGCTTTTGATTAATGCTGCTGGCAACTTGATTGTGCATTTGCACTTCATCACCCAAGTACAATCCCGAAATTTGATTTACTACACAGTGGTTCATTAATTACATCCTTGAAAACATGAGCATTCTTGTTCGGGTTTAGGGTTAACCGGAATACTTTTAAAGGCTTAGATGAATCAAGTTACCTAAATTAAAACCAAAAAGAAAGCCTTACTGGGGGAGCAGTAAGGCCAAAATATAAACGGGGAGTTCAAGCTAAATTGCATAGAGTCGAACGGATAACGCATTAACGCTCAATGAAAGCTGGGGAGCAATCATCTACCGCAAAAATAATAACGCCACACTATGACAATGAAATGACAATTCAAGCTAAATAGTCTGAATTCAGGATAAATACTGTTTTAACTTATCGCCCGGCACCGAACTTGGAGTTGCCACAGCAAAAGCTGCCCACTTCGCGCCTTCTTTCATCGCTTGGGTAATTGTAAATCCATTGCAAAGCCCATGAATAACGCCTGCGGCATAGTTATCGCCCGCACCAGTAGTATCAACGACTTCAGTTGTCTCAGCTAAAACATGTTGTTCACTGCTGGATTGATAAACGGTAGAGCCATGCTCACCATCTGTCACAATAAATGCCTGTAAATTATCCCCTGCTATAGATTGAGCAAATTGCCACGGCGCTTGGTTACACCGTCCCTGCATATCTGTTTTTGAAGCAATTAATATATGGCAGGGTCTTGGGCGTTCGTCTTTCGCTAATTGGGCTACCACTAAGGTTTCTGATTGGCTCATGGCCGCTAATGCCCACTCATCAGCGCCTTGTGCCGAGGTATTAATGTAAAAGGCATCCCACTTTTGCCATTGTGGTTGTTGTTGCAAGGTGAATAGGGGTCTTTGAGGTCGAATAATAGTGCGTTCACCATCGGGGGTCATCACAAGTAGCATTTCACAAGTGTTGCCCTCAAATCGTTGCACCATGCGGCAATCTAATCCTTGGGTACTGGCTTGAGCCACAATCCAGTCGCCAATGTCATCAGTGCCGACTTGACTCACTAACGACACTTGATGCCCTGCCCAAACTAAACCTAATCCGGTATTGGCTCCACCGCCTCCTAAACGCAAACCGCCGTCTTGATAATGAAAGCGTCCACCTGAATGCAACGGTTTATCAAGCTGAAAAATACGATCACAATTGATATTCGCCAGTAATAATATATTCGCCATAATGAATCTATAGTCTTTTTATTTGATGATTTAAGATTACGCTTTATAAAAAAAACGGCAACCTTAGTTACCGTTTTTTCCATTTTTTATGATGTTTACATATCTGTATCAGTAAGCGGCTTACGTAATTGCGCACGCACATTATCCATTCCGGAATAGAACTCTTTCATCATTAACAGTCCCATCATTTTGCCGTTGTCAGTGATGATCAATCGGTCTGGGTTAACCGGGTCATTCTTGATAGCGCCAATGGCTTTCATTGAACTCATTTCTTTAAACAATGCGGTGTCAAGGTTCACCCCAAACTCATCGCGAAAATACTTACGAGACAAGCGCCCCGAAAACATCCCCAATAAAAAGCGATACTGCATCACTTCTTTCTTTTGATAAAGCTTTTGCTGCTCAACCGCCATACGGCCTTGCGCGATACGCTCTTGGTACTTCTTCAATGAGAAAGTATTCACGTATAAGGTGTCGTTTAAAAAACTAAATGAACCTGAGCCAACACCAAGATATTCATCATGATCAATAACGTATTCATCAAATCCTTCATCATTGGTTTTGCCAAAAGCCCAAGCCGACAATTGCGTATATTGGCCGGTTAACTTATTCAAAATCTGACGATACTGATTAATCATTTCACCGTGGGGTGCTGCTAAAGTGCCTTTAACACTTTTTCGTGTTTGATGAGTAATCATTAACGGGTAAGTGGTAATTTGTCTTGGGTCGAGCTTTGAGGCCATTTCAAGATCAGCCTGAATAACGTCTTCAGTTTGTCCTTTGAAACCAAAAATCAAATCGACATTGATGATTGGAAATAACTCTTTAGCCGCCATGATGCGGTCGAAGGTTTGTTGGCCAGTACCAAACTTGTCTAAACGATCGGTCATTTTTAAAATGCCGTCATCAAAACTTTGAACGCCGATAGACATTCTATCTACCAAGCCTTTTAATTGCTTAAATTCAGGGTTAGCCAAATGTTGAGGATCAGACTCACAAGAGACTTCTTTAATATCTGGAAATAAGGTTTTAGCATGTTCAATTGTGCGAGCTAACTCATCTTCTAACACCGTCGTGGTGCCACCGCCGATATACATTGAGTCAAACTGATAGCCTAAATCTTTGGCCATCTGCATTTCTTTACGCAAAGCAACAAAATACTCGCGGGCTTTATCTTCACGGAATAAAAATCGGTGGAAAGTACAGAATGAACACAAGGTGTGACAAAACGGAATGTGGGCATAAAGCATGTACTTACGCCCTTCAACAGGTTTTGGCATTCGATCTGTAGAAATAGTATCTAGGCGGAGGTTTTTATCTACATAAAACTGCATCACCTTTTCCATTGAGCTTACCATCCAATTTGGGACAGTAATATTTGATTGATAAGGTTCAATCAATGCATCAGTGGTAGGTTGAATAATTGAAGACATAAATAATCCTATAACGAGGCCTTGATAGTAAAATCATTGATTACAAAGCAATAAAAAGAGGCTTAACTAAAAAGCAGAAATGTGAAAGTACCACTTTAAATATAAATAAAGTGTGAGCTCAACAATGGATACGCAATCTAACAAAAAAATCACCGTTCAATTGTTAAACAGATCATACTTTAGCAATTAATAATGTAATCCTAGCTCATTTTTAGTTAAACCTGTTAACGAGCCGACACCAACTCAAAACGGATCATAAAAAGTGGTGGCTGATTAGGATAAACCTTATTGATTAATTGCTTGAGCTCATTTAAAGGTAAACTTTCTTGCTCAGCATGGTATTCATTTATGTCGTCAAACGCCAACGGTTCAACCGATAATATGCGAATATCGCAGACTTTTTGGTTGGTCTCAAGCGTGAACACTTCAACCTGTGTACCGGGTTGATAATGGCTCTCTGATTCATCACGAATGGTAATGGTTTTTTTAGCCGATTTAATTAATGGTGTTAAAAACTCAAAAAAGGTAATGGTGGTGGGTACTGTAGAATTTGATATTGGCGATATGGGAGTTTTTGGAGTGGTGTGCATGCTCGCCTCATTCATTATTGGCCAGTATAATATTGCCTTGGCCAGTCAATATTATACTGGCCAATAGCAAAAGAATCTTAGTGTGATGCTGAGTAAAGCTTGCCAAACGAGGGTTGCTGATTAATTTCAACCGACACATAAAGCTTACGTTGAACATCATTTGCTGCAATAAGTCCTCTGATATGGTGAGTATCACGATCAACCACTAACACATGTTGCAAGCCACTTTCTTGTAACGTTGCCACAATATCACGCACCTTGGCTTTTTCCAGTTGCTTATAATCTAATGCTAATAATGACTCTCTAGGTATCATCACTTCCGTCACTAACAACTCATTAATGGTGACATGGTTTTCTTTCGCTTTAACAAGCAGTTTACGCTGCAAAAGTTCTTGTTCAGTAATGACACCAACAAATTGATCATTTTTATCAACCACGAGTCTCATGTCTGAGTGAGTATGCTCCATTATTTTTAGCGTTCCAACTGCCGTAGTAGAGGTATCAACAACAATCGGTCTTGAGGTATCAAAGTCAGTGAATAGCTCTAATGCACTAGCATCTAAATAAGACTGACAAGGTTTACTAGACCATAAAAGGTGATCCACTGGGGCGGTGCTAAAAAGTTCTAAATTACGCATGATTATCTCCAATAAATTAACTAAGAGATTAGGGCACTGAATTTAACTAAGACTCGTTTGTGGGTAAGACTTACTTTCAGAAATGGTGCCTTGATAGGGGGCTATCTGCATCAAAACCATAACCTGATGAGTTCACTTTGCGCCTCCCTCAACACGATTGCAACGACTTATTCCTTAATTAAACCTTAATTAATTATGGTAAATTTTTAAGCGCTAGTGTTGTTTTTTTGTAACCTCACGGTGAAAACCTTACCTTGCACGCCTCAGTCAAAGCGAGCATAAACCCAATAAAATCAAAGCAATGAACCGGTGTTACATGAATTGTTTGGCGCACTCTGCAGGGTTTTGGTTGAAGTAACGTTTAAATTCTCGACTAAATTGAGCGCTACTTTCATAACCCACAACGGTCGCCACTTCTTTGACTTTAAGACGCTGAGCTTGCAATAACTCTTTCGCTCGAGTTAAGCGAATTTTCTTAAGATATTGAATCGGTGAAGAAGCGGTAACTTCTTTGAAACAACGATGAAACGCTGAAGGGCTCATATTAACCAAGCTAGCCAATCCATCGACTTCAATTGATTCAGAGTAGTTTTTATGAATAAAGCTCAATGCTTTTTCAATTCTTGATAAACGTGTATGGCTTAATGATAAAGCAAATAACGGTGCGGCATTTGGGCTATCAAGTAAACGGTATAAAATTTCAAGCACCAAAGCCTCCCCCATAACTTTTGCTTCCAACGGTGTCTGTAGGGCTTGCAAAAGTCGAATCACACTGCAATCTAAATCACTGGTTGTCGGGGTAATAAAATAGCCTGCTTGTCTTGAGTCGTTAACATCGTTTGGCAATTTATGATGCTCATCCAGTACGCGCACTAAGTGGTTCAATTGCACTAAATTAATATCCACCATCATAACGAGAACGGGCTCTTCTGGGGATGCAAAGGTTTCACACTCCACAGGAAGCGGCACGGTCATCACCAGTGCATTTTGCCTATCATAATCAAATGTTTGATTGTCTAAATACAGACGTTTTTTACCTTGCCCCACAAACAACACCCCTTGGGAATAACACATCGGCCCACGAGCACCATATTGCGAACCTTTAAATACATTTACTCCAGGCAAAAAGGTGTTATTCATGCCTTCTTTAGGGGCGAGTTGAGCCATTAAACTTGCAATTTCTGACATAGTAATACTCTTCGATTTAGCGGTAATAATTGATACAGCAATCAATTCAGCAAATAGAACAATAACACACAAAAAGCAGAAAAAAGCATAGATAAATCCATAAACATTTTAAAAAAAACAAAATAAAGCAGGAATAGGCATCAAGCAAGTAGTTATAGGTATGTTTATTTAATGATAGAGGTTTATCATAGCTCTATCGGCCATTACTGCTTTTTATGGCGTTCCAATTGATATAACCAATAACGACGTTTATTGACTTAACCCAAGGTGAAATTATGCAAAACTTTAATTACCGTAACCCGACCCATATTGTGTTTGGTCAAGATAGAATTGAAGAGCTAGCCACACTTATTCCTGCAAATGCTCGGGTACTCATTACTTATGGCGGAGGCAGCGTCGTTCGTTTTGGCACCTTAGACAAAGTTAAAGCGGCTTTAGGTGATCGCACCGTATTCGAATTTGGCGGTATAGAAGCTAACCCCAAGTTTGATACATTAATGCAAGCGGTAAGCGTTGCTAGAGACAACCAAGTCGACTTCTTACTTGCAGTAGGCGGTGGCTCAGTAATGGATGGGACTAAATTTATCTCATTAGCCATTCAATACGACCAAGATGAAGCGAATTTATTAAAGTACGGCTTTACACCAGTACCTGTAGAGTCAGATAAGGTTATTCCGCTAGGCGTCATTGCAACCTTACCGGCAACCGGTTCAGAAATGAACGCCTTCGCCGTGGTTAGTTATCAAGGGGGCAAGTTTCCTGTAAATCATCCGGCCATTTACCCAACATTTGCATTTCTTGACCCTAAATTAACCTTTAGCTTACCGAGTATTCAAGTGGCTAATGGTGTAGTGGATGCTTTTGTTCATGTACTCGAGCAATATGCAACTTACCCAGTAGATGCGCGCGTTCAAGATAGAATGGCTGAAGGCATTATGCGTACCTTAATTGAAATTGGCCCAATTACTGTTGCCGAGCCAACCAATTATGAAGCCCGAGCAAACTTAATGTGGAGTGCCACTTCAGCCTTAAATGGCATGATTGGTGTGGGCGTACCATTTGATTGGACTACCCATATGATTGGCCATGAATTAACTGCGTTATTTAATATTGACCATGCTCAAACCTTAGCGGCGGTATTACCGTCAGTTTGGCGCGTACTCACTCCACAAAAACACGCGAAGTTATTACAGTACGCTGAGCGTGTTTGGGATATTACCGAAGGCAGTGACGACGAACGCGTTGAGCAAGCAATTGCTAAAACCGAAGCATTTTTCCAGCAAGTAGGGCTAAAAACGTGCTTACGTGATCACGGTATCGAAAAGTCTCAACTTGATGATGTGATTAAAGCGCTTGAGGCGCATGGCATGACGGCCCTATCTGAAACGGGTAAAGTAGATCTGGCCATAAGTCGACAAATTCTAGAAATGGCTTGGTAATAAAAAAACGCCTTGTGGAAAACCATAAGGCGTTTAATCATTTGTAATAACTAAGCCAATATAAGCTTAGGCTTACTCTTTATACTTGAGGGTACCGTTTTCTTTAATTTCATCAAACCAAAGGTTGTGATGCTGGGTAGCCCAATTTTCATCACAATAGCCCGATACCATACACTCCATACCCCCTTCAGACATCACTGTTGCCATGAAGATATGTACGATTGAGAATGCAGTAATAATAATGGCACTAACGGAATGAAGCACTAACGCAATTAAGCTAACGGTGCGGCTAGGTTCAAATACGTTAGGGAATAATAACAGCATTCCCGATGCTGAAATCACTAGGCCAAATAACGCAAAGGCCCAAAACCACATTTTTTCACCAGCGTTAGCAAAACCAGCATCAGGGTGCTTACCTTTAAATGGACCAAAGTTGATGTAACCACCGACAACCATCATCCATTTAAGATCATACATTTTAGGCATTTGGTTTTTAGCCCAAAGTACCGTCATTAACAACCAGCCAAGCATGAATGGAATAGCCATGTAATCATGGATCAGCTTAGATGCATTAACTAAAGTAGCCCACACACCTTCACCGATATAAGGCTGGAAGAAAAAACGACCAGCAATCAGCACTAAGCCTGTCAAAATAAGCAACATACATGGAATCGCGCCTAACCAGTGAATCGACACGTCAAACTTTGACCAGCGATACACCATCTTGCCCGAAAAACCACCATGCAACTTAGAAATGCCATTAATTTTAATGAACAGAATAAACACAATAATCATACCGAATAGCGCAGCCATTAATGCTGGCGCTAAAATATCACTACGTAATTCAAATACACGCAGGTCATAGGTATTAATTAATTGGTTATGTGCTTCTCCAGTCGAAGTGGTCACACCTTGAGCGCCCTCTTTCACCTGCGCCCAAATTTGCCCTTCTGTTGCACCTTGCTCAACACTAGCGTCAGTATTAGCTAATGCTGTGACACTGAAAAACAAGGTAACTGCAACGGCCAAAGCCATCAGTATTTTTTTCATGTTACATCCTTTTGAGTCACTAGGTGCTTGTACGCCAAGCACCTAGACACGCTACGGACTAACTCAACAACTTAGGTTATCCCCAAATTGCTTTGTTAGACCCACGAGAAGCAACACGCTCACGGTAAATGTCAGAAACCACAGACGCATCACCGGCAAGCAATGCTTTTGTTGCACAAAGTTCAGCACACATTGGTAACTTACCTTCTGCAATACGGTTTGCACCATATTTCTTGCGCTCTGCTTCTGAATGGTTCTCTTCAGCACCACCGGCACAGAAAGTACATTTATCCATTTTGCCACGACCGCCAAACACTGACTTTTGTGGGAACTGTGGCGCGCCGAATGGGCAAGCATAAAAACAGTAACCACAACCAATACAGGTGTCTTTGTCATGTAGCACGATGCCGTCTTCAGTTTTGTAAAAACAATCTGCTGGGCATACTGCCATACAAGGGGCATCGCTGCAGTGCATACATGCCACTGAAATAGACGCTTCACCTGGAACACCATCATTAATCGTCACTACGCGACGACGTTGAATACCCCACTCTAAAGCAGAGTCGTTTTCGTTTTTACATGCTGTGACACAGCCGTTACATTCGATGCAGCGCTTGGTATCACATAAAAATTTCATTGTAGCCATATTGGCATTTCTCCTCGCTTAAACTGCAATTAGGCTTTTTCGACCTGACATAGTGACACTTTGGTTTCTTGCATTTGTGTCACAGGATCATAGCCGTAAGTCAGTACTGTGTTTGCCGATTCACCCACAACATAAGGTTTAGTGCTGTCACCACCTGACTCTGGGTACACTAACTCTTCACCATGCATTACACCGGCAAAGTGATATGGCATCCAAGTTTGACCAGGCTTAACACGGTTAGTGACCATAGCCTTAATGAAGATGTAACCACCTTCTGCCCCTTCAACACGCACATTGTCACCATCACGAATGCCACGATCTGTTGCATCAGCAGGGTTCATTTCAATGAACATTTCTTGTTGAAGTTCAGCAAGCCAAGGGTTAGAACGAGATTCTTCACCACCACCTTCGTACTCAACTAAACGACCAGAAGACACCACTAATGGGTACTTCTTATCTAAGTTGTCACTGATAACCTTGTCTTGTAATGTCTTATACAGAGTCGGTAGACGATGTACTTGCATGTCATCATGAGTTGGATACTTAGCAATTAAGTCACGACGCGGTGTGTATAACGGCTCACGGTGCAGCGGGATTTCATCAGGGAAAGTCCAAACGCGACAACGTGCTTTAGCATTACCATAAGGGATCATGTTGTGAGCCAGTGCCACACGTACGATACCGCCACCTAAATCTGTTGCCCAAGTGCGGTTTTCCGCTAATACTTTCTCTTCTGCAGTCAGTTCATCCCACCAACCAAGCTGTTTAAGCATGACGTCGTCAAATTGTGGGTAACCGTCTTGAATTTCAGCGCCAACAGAAGCAGAGTTGTCAGCAAGAATGCTCTCACCTTCAAATTCAACACCAAAACGTGCACGGAAGTTACCACCACCTTGGTTAACATTACGGTCTGTTCGGTAAAGGATTTGCGTACCAGGATGCTTCTGCTCTGGCGTACCCCAACAAGGCCAAGGTAAACCGTAGGTTTCGCCTTTATTCACGCCACCAGGTGCTTCTAATGTTTCAGCAGAGAAATCACCCCAGTTCATCGTGTGAGCTTTAATTCGCTCTGGGCTCCAGCCTGTATAACCGATTGAACGCATGCCTTTAGCATATTCACGCATGATGTCATCAGGGCTTGGCGTATTGCCTTCCACTTTGATGTGTTTAGTTAATGTATCAGCGATACCGACTTTAGCCGCCAAACGATACATAATTTCTAAGTCGTTTTTAGACTCGAACACAGGCTCAACCACTTGTTGACGCCACTGAGCCGAACGGCCAGAGTTATTCAATGACCCTTCACATTCAAACTGAGTTGCCGCAGGTAATATATATACATTATCTTTACGACGATGCATCACTGCAGCCATTGTTGGATAAGGATCAACAACAACGATAGTTTCTAGCTTATCTAACGCATCACGTACTTCCATCTGACGAGTTTCAGTGTTAACTGATTGCCCCCAGAAGAAAGCTAAACGTACGTTATCTTTTTGCGCTAACTTTTCTTTGTCTTCTAATACACCGTCGTGCCAACGTGAACACGGAATACCTGGAGTGGTCATAGGATCACGACCTAAGTAAGGTGATGCATCGAAACGACCCTGAACTTGATCAAATGGTAAGTCCCATACACGAGCCCAGTGTTCCCAAGCACCGGTTGTTACACCGTAATAACCAGGCAAGTTATCAAATAACAAGCCCATGTCTGTTGCGCCTTGAACGTTATCGTGACCACGGAAAATGTTGGTACCGCCACCTTGTATGCCCATGTTACCTAACACTAGCTGAAGGATTGAGTAGATACGAGTGTTGCCGTTACCAACGTGATGCTGAGTACCACCCATACACCAAATTACAGTCCCTGGACGGTGATGCGCCATGTGCTTCGCTGCAGCATAAACGGCTTCACGAGAAACACCGGTGACGTTTTCAACTTCTTCAGGAGTCCAACGCTTTGCTTCTTCACGGATCTTGTCCATGCCCCAAGCGCGAGTACGAATGAAGTCTTTATCTTCCCAGCCATTTTCAAAAATATGCCACATTAAGCCATACACTAACGGAATGTCAGTACCTGGACGTAATGGTAAGTGCACATCTGCATGAGCCATAGTACGAGAGTAACGAGGATCAGCAACAGTAATAGTTGCGCCGCGCTCTTTGGCTGTCAAAATGTGCTGCATAGCAACTGGGTGAGCTTCAGCTGGGTTCGCTCCAATGATAAAAATGTTTTTCGCATTACGAATATCATTGAATGAGTTAGTTTGCGCACCATAACCCCAAGTGTTAGCAACACCGGCTACAGTGGTAGAGTGACAAATACGAGCAGAGTGGTCGACGTTGTTTGTGCCCCACATTGCTGCAAGCTTACGGTACAAGTATGCGCCTTCGTTAGAGAACTTAGCACTACCCATAAAGTAAACAGAGTCTGGGCCAGATGTTTGTTTAATATCTAACATCTTGTCGCCAATCTCATTGATAGCATCATCCCAAGATACACGCTTCCATTTACCGCTTTCCAGCTTCATTGGATATTTTACACGTTTATGAGAATGCGTGTGATAACGTAATGATGCGCCTTTAGCACAGTGACCACCTTGGTTAAATGGATGGTCAAACGCAGGTTCTTGGCCTGTCCACACACCATTTTGTACTTCAGCGTAAATACCACAACCTACTGCACAGTGAGAACAAATAGTGCGTTTTACTTCAGTTGGTGAAGAATGAGGAATATCTTTAGCCTCGGCTTTACGGATCATTCCAGTACCAAGCATAGAAGCTGCCGCGATACCGCCAGTTGCCACACTCATCTGTTTCATAAATTGACGACGGTTAATGCCAAGCTCAGTTTTTCCTGCTTGTGGTGTCGTGGTTGACTTGCGAGTTAATTTCATCGCTGTAATTCTCCTAAACTAGCCGCGTAAGCTATCATAGTAACTACGAATGTGGGCTGTTTCTTGATAGCCATTTGCATTCGATTTCGTGGCACTTTGCTCAGTTGCATGAGCAACCTTGATGCCTGTCGCTGCTATGGCGACACTTGCTGTTCCGCCAATGGTTAAGGCTTTCAGCAAAGATCTGCGATTCAGATCAGTTTGTTGCTTACTCATTTAATCTCCCATTGAAAGTATTCACTTCCTGGTATACATATGCACCCTTAATGGTGCTAACAAATTGTGTTGTAAAAACCGAGTAACTTGCATATCTGCTCGCTATGGAATTTTCGGGGAGTATATTAGGGATGGAAGAATACGTATTTGTTGATCTAGCCCCTTATATGGGAGCCTTATCATTATAAATAAACAAAAATACTATGTAGATCACACTTGCAGAAGCCACTGAAAAACAAAGGTAAAAACATAGATACTACATTGTTAAGCCACATTGGCATGCAGGTTGTTTTATTGTTGTTTTTTACTTTTCGGTTAACGCATTTATTAAAAAATTGTTGGCAATTGTGAACTGGAAAACGCAGATATAAAAACACCCCGAAGTGTTAAACCGCGGGGTGTTTATTATTCTCAAACAAGTAATTACGATTAAGTTAACTCTTGTATTTTAAAGAGCCATTTTCTTTAATTTCGTCATACCATAGGTTGTGATGCTGGATTGCCCAGTTTTCATCACAGTAGCCTGACACCATACACTCCATACCACCTTCACTGAGCACAGTTGCCATCCAAATGTGGACAATGGTGAACGCAATCAAAATAACTGCGCTGATACCATGAACCAACAAAGCAGCAATTGACGCTTCACGTGGTAAATCAAGGTTTGGTAAGACTAACATTAATCCGGTAATGCTGATAAATAGACCAAATATCACTAAGGTCCAAAACCACATTTTCTCACCGGCATTGGCAAATCCACTGTCAGGATGCTTACCTTTAAACGGTCCGAAATTAATATAACCACCGACCACTAAAAACCACTTTAAGTCGTAAAGCTTAAAGAGTTGTAGTGGCATCCATTTGATTACACAAATCAACCAAGACACAATAAATACAGGGCCAGACCAATCATGGATGAACTTACTAGCAGAAATAATGCCTGCCCATAGTCCTTCCCCTACGTATGGTGCAATGAAATGGCGTCCCAGCATAATAAATATGCCAGTTAACATTAAGATTAAGCATGCTATAGCCATAATCCAATGCAGCCATACATCTGCACTTGTCCAGCGAAGTACCATTTTTCCTGAAAAACCATGGGATAATTTAGAGGGCCCATTGACTAAGAAAAACAGTAAAAACGCACCAAATACGCCAAACACTGCCAACACAATGGCAGGTTTTAAGTAAGTGTTACGTATTTCTTTACCTTCATTACCGGCTTTGTTGATTAACACATTTGCTTCTAAGGCTTTGTCAGTCGAGTATCCCGACTCACCTGCTTTAACTGCGCGCCAAAGATCCGCATCACTGGTTCTGGTGGTTGCTTGTTGTTGGCTAGATTGATCATCTGCGGCATGGGCTGTTGGCATAACCAACCCCAAACCAATAATCAAAGCTACAAGCGCAAACATCATTCGCAGTGATTTGTTTAACGATGTGTTTAACATTGTCACTCCTCATTGGGCTGTAATAAATTACAGCCCATCCAGTGGGTTTAGATCATCTCGCCTGTTTTTGGGTTGTAACCCCAAATCACATTCGGATTACCACGCTGTGCCATACGCTGACGATAAATGTCAGATACCACACCCGCATCACCCGCTAGCAGAGCTTTTGTTGCACAAAGTTCAGCACACATTGGCAACTTACCTTCTGCAATACGGTTTGCACCGTACTTTTGACGCTCGGCATCTGAATGATCATCTTCAGGGCCACCAGCACAGAAAGTACACTTGTCCATTTTACCGCGACTACCAAATGCGGTCTTTTTAGGGAACTGTGGCGCACCAAATGGGCAAGCATAGAAGCAGTAACCACAACCGATACACGTATCTTTGTCGTGTAATACAATGCCGTCTTCTGTACGGTAGAAACAATCTGCCGGACAAACTGCCATACAAGGCGCATCGGTACAATGCATACAAGCAACAGAAATGGATGCTTCACCTGGCTCACCATCTTTAATGGTGACTACGCGGCGACGTTGAATACCCCACTCAAGTGCGGCATCGTTTTCGTTTTTACAAGCTGTGACGCAACCGTTACACTCGATGCAGCGCTTGGTGTCACACAAAAATTTCATGACTGCCATAATGGCTTATCTCCTCATCAAGTTGAATTATGCTTTGCTGATCTGGCATAAGCTGGACTTAGTTTCTTGCATCTGAGTCACAACGTCATAACCATAAGTTAATACCGTATTTGCAGATTCACCAATCACGTAAGGCACTGTGCCTTCCGGATAGTTTTTCTCTAGGCTTTCACCTTCAAATACACCAGCAAAGTGATAAGGCATGAAACACTCACCAGCAATAACACGAGGTGTTACCATTGCTTTCACAGTGATTTTCGCACCCTCTGGACCGTGAACATACACATCATCGCCATCGCGAATACCACGATCAGCTGCATCTGCAGGGTTCATTTCGATAAACATCTCTTGCTGAAGTTCTGCAAGCCATGGGTTAGAACGCGTTTCTTCACCACCACCTTCATACTCTACTAAACGACCAGAAGTCAGTGCTAATGGGTAATCTTTAGCAAAGTCTTTGTCTTGAATCGATTTATAAAGTGTTGGAAGACGTGCAACCATACGGTCATCGTAAGTTGGGTACTTAGACACTAAGTCACGACGAGGGGTGTATAACGGCTCACGGTGTAATGGAATATCATCTGGGAAGTTCCATACAATACAACGTGCTTTTGCATTACCGTAAGGAATACAGCCATGCTTAATTGCCACGCGCTGAATACCACCAGAAATATCGGTTTTCCAGTTTTTACCTTCAGCATGTACTTTTTCTTCAGCGGTTAAGTCGTCCCACCAGCCAAGCTGTTTCAGCATGTCAGCAGTAAACTCTGGGTAACCGTCTTGAATTTCAGCACCTTTAGAGAATGAACCTTCGGCAAGAATGTTGTTACCGTTGTGCTCAACACCATAACGGGCACGGAAGTTACCGCCACCGTCTTTCACTTCACGTCCAGTACGATATAAAATTTGCGTACCTGGATGCTTCTGTTCTGGTGTACCCCAACAAGGCCAAGGTAAACCATAAGTTTCACCTTTCGCTGGGCCGCCAGGCGCTTCTAATGAGTCAACATCGAAAGTACCCCAGTTTTTCTGGTGCATTTTCAAACGTTCAGGGCTTTGGCCTGTATAACCAATTGTCCACATCCCTTTGTTAAACTCACGAGTGACATCTTCAACCACTGGCTCATCATTTTTAACTTCAATGTGCTTACAGAACTGCTCTGCAATACCCCATTTTTTAGCCAATTTATACATGATCACGTGATCAGGTAATGACTCAAATAATGGTTCGATAACTTGGTCACGCCACTGTAGTGAACGGTTTGATGCAGATACTGAACCATACGTTTCAAACTGAGTTGCCGCAGGTAATAGATAAACACCATCGGTACGTTGATGCATTACACCTGCCATAGTTGGGAATGGATCCACAACCACAACCGTGTCCATTTTGTTCAATGCTTCACGCACTTCACGACCACGGGTTTCGGTGTTAACAGACTGGCCCCAGAAAAACGCTAAACGAATATTGTCTTTTTGAGCAATCTTGTTTTTGTCTTCTAACACACCATCATGCCAACGAGAACAAGGAATACCTGCAGAAGTTTGCGGCGACTGACCTAAATATTCACCTTGGTCAAAACGGTCTTTAACCCAGTTAGGGTCTAAGTCCCATACATTTGACCAATGGCCCCAAGCACCTGATGTTAAGCCGTAGTAACCTGGTAAGTTATCGAATAACAAACCAAAGTCAGTTGCGCCCTGTACGTTATCGTGACCACGGAAGATGTTTGTTCCGCCGCCTTCAACGCCCATATTGCCGAGTGCTAACTGTAAAATACAGTATGCACGGGTATTCGCATTACCCACGTGATGCTGAGTACCCCCCATACACCATACAATGGTGCCAGGCTTAGTTTCAGCCATCATTTTTGCAACACGGTACATTTGCGCTTTAGGCACACCGACTACGTGCTCAACTTCTTCTGGCGTGTACTTTTTCACTTCTTCTTGAATACGTTCCATGCCGTATACACGTTGCGAGATGAAGCTTTCATCTTGCCAACCGTTTTCGAAGATGTGCCATAACAAACCATAAATAAACGGAATGTCAGTACCAGGACGAATATGAACATACTCATCAGACTTAGCTGCTGTACGTGTGAAACGTGGATCAACAACAATGATTTTTGCACCGCGTTCTTTACCCGTTAGAATGTGTTGCATCGCCACTGGGTGAGCTTCACATGGGTTAGAACCGATGAACATCATGCATTTTGAGTTGCGGATATCGTTAAACGAGTTAGTTTGCGCACCGTAGCCCCAAGTGTTAGCAACACCGGCTACCGTGGTAGAGTGACAAATACGAGCTGAGTGGTCGACGTTATTCGTGCCCCACATTGCCGCGAATTTGCGATATAGATAAGCTTGCTCGTTTGAAAATTTCGCACTACCCATGAAGTAGATAGAGTCAGGACCTGATTCACCACGAATATCGAGGGCTTTTTGACCCACTTCTTCAATCGCTTGATCCCAAGATAAACGCTTCCATTTTCCGCCTTCTAGCTTCATTGGATATTTTAAGCGTTTTTCACCATGACCATGTTCACGTAATGATGCGCCTTTAGCACAGTGACCACCTTGGTTAAATGGATGGTCGAATGCAGGCTCTTGACCTGTCCAAACACCATTTTGAACTTCAGCATAGATACCACAGCCCACTGAACAATGTGAACAAATAGTACGAACAACTTCAGTTGGTGCATCATGAGGTACGTCTTTAGCTTCTGCTTTACGCATCATGCCTGCACCTAACATTGATGCTGCAGCAATGCCGCCTGTTGCTAAACTTGCTGACTTAAGGAACTGGCGTCGATTTAGACCTAGTCCTGGCTTTTCAGCCTTAACGGCTGTGTCAGATTTACGGGTTAATTGCATTTCACCCTCTCCTATAAGGTTATTTACTTAACGAAGCATAGTAATTACGAATATGCTCTGTTTCACGATAGTTGCTGCTTTGTGGGGCGTCAGCGGCTTTAGGTGCCGCAGCTAATGCTGGTGCACTTACGCTAGCAACGGCACCTGCGGCGCTACCTAATGCTAATGTTTTTAGCACTTGACGGCGTCCCATGTCGGAAGCTTGCTTCTTCATAGTTTCTCCTTAATTAAAATCACCCTTAATAAGGGCATAAATGACTTACTACGGGGCATGCCTAAAATTCATTAGGCATGCCCAAATCATCAGTTTACTTGTACAGCTTGTTTGTCAATTGGGTCTAACTCTTCACTGCCTGGGCAGTTAACCGGAATATCTAAACTCAGTTGTTCAAATTCGTTTACTTCTGCGGCAAAAAACGCACTGGCAAGCTGTGCAACCGCAGCATAAAAGTCAGCACTTGGGGTTTTCGCTAAGGCCTCGCAAAAACGGGCAATCCAAGAGCCTAAATGACGTTGATAAAACGCTAATTGGCGATAACCCGGCGCTTCAAGAATTAAAATACCCATCACTTCGCATAATGCAGCGACATGATCTTCTGGCTCTTTAACGTTTTCTTCACGCTCAAACCCCATTTGCATCAGGTCATTACGTAAAACAGCTAATGGTTTATCCATAAGGGAACCGGTCATAAACCAGCTGCCATACGGCAAAATTTCACCACTGCCTACTCCTAAGAAAATATTAAAATATTCATCTTCTACGGTATTGGTGTCGGTTTTTGCTGCTGCTTGCTTTAATGCTATCCATGCTTGACTCATTGCATTGCCTTCATCGGCTTCTACGTCTAACTCAGTCAAGAACTGAAGTAATTCTTGGCTTGGGTGACGACGTAGTAATGCGGCTAATAGCTGATAAATATCGGCTCTTAGTTGATCGTTTTCGCTGATTTCTCTTACTGTTTCTGTCATAGCAGATCTCTTATCGCAATTGCTTTTCTGGATCTTGAAGGATGTCTTCAAACATGTCTTTTACGCGGCAGTCACCGCACATTTTCAAGCGTTCTACATTGGCACTAAAGGCACTATGCGCGCCGACCATTTCCACCATTTTGTGTACCATTGACTGAGTAGCAAACTCGCTACCACATCTAATACATTCAAAAGGTGCTTCTTCTTTCAAGGTGGTTAACGCCTGACGACTTTCTTTATCAAAGTTAACCTGTGCCACAAGGCTGATAACTTTTTCAGGGCAAGCACTTTCACACAAGCCACACTGCACACAATCTTGCTCTACAAAGTGTAGTGCAGGTTTGTCGCCACCGTCTTTTAATGCTTGGGTTGGACAGGTCGACACACACGACATACACAAAGTACATTTATCGACATCGACCTTAACTTGCCCATAAGGAACATTGGCGATAGCAACTTGAGTTTGAATAGAAGCGGCTTGGCTATTGAGGTGATCAATGGCTTGATACAACATGTCGCGCTTAGCATTGGTCACATTTGGCGTTGCTGTATGTACCATTGGCACAATTACCGGCCAAGTTGTGCTAATAGCCAAAGGCTCTGCTAGGTTTGCTAAATCGGTTTCGTTGATTAAACGTAAACGCTGTGGTTGACCCATTTCATCTAAAATACGGTTTGCTAAGCTCAACTCGCCTTGTAGCATTTGTACAAGTGTAGGTGCGCTTGAGTCTGTATTTAAAATCAAAACTTCACGCGCACCGTGCGCTAATGCTGCTAGCCAATGATCAATACTGGCAACGGTAATTTCTTCCAACGCAATAGGAAGAACATCACCTGATAATTGCTCAGTGATAAGCTCGCTGCCATTCATGTTGTCGTGGAATAAAATCACTGGGGCAACTTGTGCCTCTTTACGATAACGACTAATGAGCTTTTCAAGATATGAATGTAATGAAGCAGGTGTAGGTAAGTCATAACTAATTGCCCCTGTTGGGCATAAATTAGTACAACTACCTGCGCCGTGACACAGATATGGGTCAATTTCAATTTTTTGCTCAATGCTACTAATCGCATCAGCAGGGCAGAAATTTAAACAACGATTACACCCATTTAAGCCGTTACGGTTATGGGCACATACCTCAGCATTCACTTTAACGTAGCGAGGCTTATCAAACTCACCCACTAAGTCAGGTATTTGAGCAATAGCATCGGCTAATTTCGCTTCATCTTGGCCCACATAAAGATAGCCAACAGGGAGCATTTCTAGGTTAATGCAAGGGGAAGTGCTTAAGTCTAAAATAATATCAAAATGAGCTTGCCTAATGGCCACTTTGCTTAACTCGGCGACACCACCTTCATCAGCATCAACATTCACCTGAAACTGACCTAGAAAACCTTTTATGCCTTTAAGCTTGTTGTAAAAGCTTTCAACACCTTCGGCTGCGTTGATCACTTTTTCAAGGTGAGCTTCATCTTGGCTAGTAATCGTTTCATTCGCCAAAATGACACGACTGGCCATGGTTGGAAGTGAATCAGCCGCTAAACGGGCTAAATCTTCTGGGCCAATAATTAATACATGGCCTTGAGTGGTATAACTGACGGTGGGCGGGATCAAATTCTGAAGAATTTGGGTACTCGCCATCACTTGCTGCCGAGCTTGTTTAAGCTCTGGCTGGGATTGTCTCATACTCATTGCGTTCCTAAACTCTTATGTATAGAGGCATCACCCTCTATAATTTTTAAAATCTTATCTGCGATTTAATACTTTTTGACGCTTAAACTTTAACTGGCACAGCCTCATCACTGGCGGCTATTTGAGCAGACAGTTCATCAGACGGCACAAACTCATTAACGCCATTATCGTGTGAATCATTTTCAAGTTGAGCCACTTCAGATTCCGCCGCATCACTGGCATTATCTTCAACATTATCAGCTTGCTCATCTGGCAATACGGTATCGTTCGCCAACGCAGGTTCAGTGTGGCCTTGTTCGCTCTCTTGCTGCTCTTTGTCTTCTTTTTCAATAACATGTTTGAAGACTTTTTTGGCCAACTCCGCTGACACATCAGCCGACAGCTTGGGCTGGTTTGAATAATCTAACGCATACTCTAATAGCCCATCGATATGGCCATACTGTGGCTGTTTCCACAATGCACGTAATGCTGCGGCTTTAGCCGCTGGATCAACATTTTTAGCCATAAAGCTGGCAAAACTGCCACCCACTTCAATGTTTTCTGGGTCCGGTAAATCTTCTGCCGTTAACAATGCCTCTTCAGCATCGGGGGTGTCAGTGACTGCACCCGCCTCATTCGATGCCACTTCTGCACCGTTAACGGTTGTTTCGGTCACATTAGCGTCATCAATTGCTAATGTGTTGGGTGTTTCTTTAGCCTCAAGTTCAGCTTCCTTGGCAACTTGTTCTCGACGTTGATTCCAACGACTTAACAAACCACTCATTGCATTCTCCCAGGACGATTAGCACTCGGACCTTCGTTGGTTCTTCGATTAACGTGGCGACGACGGTGAGCACTAATTTCAACTTCGCCATGACGGGTGATAAATGCTTCAATCCAGCACGCTACCGCTTTTGGCATTAATACATTAAATACTGGCGTATCGGACTCTAAGCAAGCTGCACCGACATTTTGGTCAGCTGAAATTGCGGCTGGAATCCATGTTCCGTCAGACAACTCATCACACACGATATATAACATGGCATTATCCATATCTAAATTGATGCGATAACTGCCACGTTGGTCACGATGGAGCTCAAGTAAAATTAATTGTGCGCCTTCCGGGGCGGGCTGGGTAGCAGGAACCATTTGGTCCATCTCCCAGCTTGTAGTGGTCCAGCGGCCTACTTGCTTGGTCACTTTTTTTAAAGAGACATACATTGGCCAAACGCTTTCGGTATGTTGCATGCGGTGTGTTACCTTCATTTCGCTAAACAATTCAACAATGACGTAACGCGTGTATTGAATTGTAAATACCCTACAGTTATCTAGTGACTGCAATAATAATGCCAACATAGTTAAGAGGGATATTTTTGAGGTGGATCGCAAAAGCCTCTCTATATGTGGACAATTTGTCTTAAGCGTATTTAAAAGTAGGACATAAGTACGCGATTTGATAACTCGAATAAGTAAAACATGCGCTAGATCACGCATCACACAACAGGTTCATGCTGAAAAAACAAAAATTGTTATTCTTGCTAGTATCAATTTAAAAGATTGCCATTGATGCATCCCGTTTAACGCTTTAAAGCGGGGACGGTTACTCTCTCAAAAGGTAAAATTGGCTAATGACTGATACCACAACCAGTACCCCATTACTTCAACCGAAAGTGAAGTTTGTAAAAACTCAAACTGAGGTTCCGCTTACTTTGCCTGTAACGGCATATGATGAAAATGGGCAAGCACTAGAAAAATTTGTTGCCTGTGAGCGTCCACTGACGGTTTATTTAAACTGGCAACCCATTGTGACGTTAATGACCTTAGGCGCTAAACCTGAATCATTAACTTTAGGCTACCTGAAGAACCAAGGCTTTATTAGTGATATTAATCAGTTAGAGTCGGTTATTGTTGATTGGGATGTGAATTCTGCCGCGGTGATTACCAAAGAAAGTATTGACGGATTAAATGATAAATTAGCTGAAAAAACAGTGACTTCAGGTTGTGGGCAAGGCACGGTTTACGGCAGTTTTCTACAAGGCTTAGATGAAATTAACTTAGCGCAAGTCACCTTGAAGCAATCCGTTATTTATAGTCTTTTAAAGAATATCAATGCTTATAACGACACCTACAAAAATGCTGGTGCGGTTCACGGGTGTGGTATCTGCCAAGCCGATAATATATTGGCATTTGTCGAAGATGTTGGGCGCCATAACGCGGTAGACACTTTAGCGGGCGATATGTGGATGGAACAACAAGGTGGCGAAGATAAAATTTTCTACACCACGGGGCGCTTAACGTCAGAAATGATCATCAAAGTCGCTAAAATGGGCATTCCAGTATTGCTGTCACGTAGCGGTGTGACTCAAATGGGGCTAGAGTTAGCGCAGCAACTTGGCATTACGCTTATTGCCCGCGCCAAAGGTCGCCACTTTTTAGTTTACAACGGCGTTGAAAATATCGACTTTGATGCAAAAAAGTAGCGTTTCTTAAGTTAAATTCGCAGTTTAGCCCATTGCGCTCTCATGTCTTGGGCTAAAAAACTCCACACTAAAATGCGGGTTTGTTTATTACCTTGATGCATTTCAATCGTTTTCACTGTTTTGGCGGCGCACTTTTCGAGTAGTGCATAGCAAGGCTTTAGGTTTTCAGACTTAGACACTAGTGTGGTAAACCACAATACTTGGTGCTTAAACTGCACGCTTTCGGTGATCATATTCCGTAAAAACTGAATCTCGCCGCCTTCGCACCACAACTCGGCTTTTTGGCCACCAAAATTTAACTCAGAAGGCTTATTGTTCTGCACATTGCCATGTTGTTTCTTCACCCGATTAGCCGCTAAGTTTGCCACTTTTCGCTGGCTACCTTTCATGGCATCAGCTAAAGATTCGTGAAACGGCGGGTTACATAAGGTGACATCAATACGTTGGTTAGGCTGGATCACGCCAGTAAAAATATGCTTAGCATCGGTTTGATGCACCAGCGCTAACTTGCTGGCTAACTTAGGGTTTTCGCTGGCTATTTTATTTACATTTTCAATAGATAAAGAGTCAATATCTGAGGCAATGAAACGCCATCCATAACATTGAATGCCCAGTAATGAATACACGCCATTGGCACCTGTACCAATATCTAACGCACACACTTTTTGACCAGTGGGCACCTTACCTTTATCCGCTAATAAATCAGCTATATAGTGTAAATAGTCAACTCGGCCAGGAATGGGTGGACATAGAAACCCTTTAGGAATATCCCAACCATCTATTTGGTAATCACTTTTAAGCAAAGCGGCATTAAGGGTTTTAACAGCATCAGCACAAGAAAAATCAATCGATAAGTTGCCATAGGGATTCGGGCGAACAAACTGCGACAATTTGGGTAATGCTTTAATCAACACGGCAAAATCATAACCTTGATTATGCTTATTGCGAGGATGAAGTGATTTTGTTGGCTTGATACCCGCTGGAGATTTTTTGGCAGGGCGTAGCTTACCCTGCACAGGCTTTTTTTCAGGCATTAGTCGTATAGGTACTTAGTAAATAACAAATTAACCACTAAAGGCTTACCCGTTTCGTTCTCTAATAAGCGATTAACCACTTCATAGCATTCGCGACGAATTTCCTCCCGACCAGATAAAGACTTCACTTTATCTTCTGTTTGGTTACCTAATATTTCAACAATTGCGGCTCGCAAAAGTGGATCGTGTCGTTCAACACTCATTAAGTCGTCAGGGTTTTTAACCATTAACTCAACACTAATTCTCACGAAGCCGAGTTTTTTACGATTAGCAATATAGTTAGTGACGATTTCGGGCTCAAAGCCATAATAGGCGTACTCTTCTAATGCTTCATCAGCACTGTGGACATTAAAAGCAACTAACAGCAATATCATGCATGCTGAAGCAAATTTTTTCATAGTGTGATGCTCTCCTTGAATCAATGTTGAGCAGTTAACCGCTTTTATGTGTCTCATTTTATTGAGCATGGTAAACTGCTTGGGTCTAGGTATATTGTAACGAGTTTTTAATGAATGTGACCAGAAATAGCTTCCCATACGGCGAATCAATTCAATGGTTTTCTCCAGAAGCCGCAGCTAACCTCCCTATCACGCCACTAAAAAATTGGTTACTTGCTAAAGGCAGTTTAACTGAAAAACTTAAAAAACACTGCGACAGCTTTAAAGTTACCGTATTGGGTGAGCACTTATTATCACCCTTACCCCATGAAGTACCACAACAAACTGAGCCATTTTGGGTAAGAGAAGTACTATTAAGCTTAGACGGCACTCCTTGGGTATTTGCACGCACCTTAATTCCGCAAACATTGCTCAACAATCATCAATACGACTTTCTACACTTAGGCGATAAACCCTTAGGTGAACTGTTATTTACCAGTAACGACATTGTTCCGGGTAAAATTGAAGTCGCAGCATTTGATACCTGCGGGCAACTAGCGGCTTTGGCCACCAGCTTATCTCAACCGGTATTAGATAAACTTTGGGGACGTCGCCGTTATTTTCATATCGGCAGCCAAGACATAATCGTGAGCGAAATATTTTTACCGAAAGCGGTCGAGAACATAAAGAAATACCGCTTGGTTTAAGTGGTAAGTGTTAAATGGTGATGAATGATGTCGTTATGAATGGCTTAGCGATTAATAACTTAATGATGACTGATTTAGTGATAAAAGCTTTTATCACCGAGGGAATGATAAATGCTTGCTTGAGTGACTGAGTGGAGACAAGCGCAAACACTCTCGTGCTTTAAAACCGCCACGAAAACGAGGCTTTACCCAATCGAAATTTCCCATTCAATTTGTACCATGAGCGCCTTGCACAATGACAAGCTCTTGCAACGTACTTTCTATAAGCGTGATACTTTTACTGACAACTTCAGTATTGCCTTGCTCATCGATGGCCATTAAAGAAACTCGATACTTCCCCTCTACTGCATAGATATGACTTGGGTTTTGCAGTGTACTAGATGCACCATCACCGAATTGCCAGCGATAAGTTAATTTACTGGATTGCTGCTTTGATTTATTGGCAAAACTAACACTTAACCCTTCACTACTCGCATCAAAATTGATTATTGCGGGTATCGTATCGGTTGGTGATGAAGCTAATCCTGTATTCATCACGCAGCAAATAATCACCGCAATATTAATAAAACCCTTTGATAAATATAACACTTTACTCATCAATAAACTCCTTCGACTTATTTCCAGCAATATCGACAAAGGCTTATTAAAGGGCATAATCTGGTGACTTGTTATTTATTAGTGATTATTAACGATAATTAAACAATCAAGAGTGAATATTCGGCTAATCGAATGAAAAATAATAAAAAAAGCGACCTTGCGGTCGCCTTTAATGGTGAGGTTTACAACAAAACGTATTATTCTAGTTTTCAAACTCCACGTATCACTAGTGTATATAAGTCGTTATTGGCTAACGGGGTTCAAGTAATTTGAAATACCATCCAAAAACATTTGCACAGAAATCATCACTAGCACCATCCCCATTAGACGCTCAACGGCTGTTAAACCTTTTTCACCCAGTACTCGCGTGAACACTTTATAAAACATTAAAATAACCGCGCTAACACCCCACGCCGAAACCAACGCAATAGTCCAATCAGTCATTCGGCTACTATCTGTATGAGCCAATAGTATCAGTGCAGCTAAAATTGAAGGCCCAGCCATAAGCGGAATGGCCATTGGCACAATAAACGGTTCTTCACCTGCCGCAAGCCCTGCCACGCCGCCAGGTTGTGGGAAGATCATTTTAATAGCAATAAGAAATAAAATAATGCCACCCGCAATGCTGACCGACTCTGAGCGCAAATTCAGAAAGTTCAGAATGGATTCACCGGCAAATAAAAATAACAACATAATAATGAGTGCAAAGATAAGTTCGCGCATTAGCACCATACGACGTTTTTTGGGGTCAATATGCCGCAATATTGAAGCAAAAATGGGTAGGTTCCCTAATGGGTCCATAATCAAAAACAACATTACCGCAGCAGAAAAAGTATCCATAAGTTACAAAGTTTTTATCAATCAATAACAATGCACTATATTGTATACGTAAATATCTTTTTTAGGTGAACTAACACGCGCTTTATTTTATGTTTTCAGATTAGTTTTTCTAAGGTGTAATCATGGCGTAAATCAGGCTGATTTCAACATTAGAAATTTACATCATTTACAGCAGTATCTTTGACTACACAACCTAACAAAAATGTTATACTGCGGCGTTTTTGTTGAATGACTTTTTGGATCACATGCTTTATTTATTCGCCAGTTGCATAGCCTTACTTTTTGGCCCTTTGTTCTATCGTTACTTTTCTTCAGGTAGCGGATTACAAAAAGGGTTAGATGGCTTTATTTTCGTCTCTTTAGGCGGCCTTGTGCTAGTGCATATTCTGCCAGAGCTGCTAGAGCATGGTGGGTTTATTACCTTATTGTTTGTCATCCTCGGTTTATGGGGGCCTACAGCAAGTGAACGGGTTTTTCATCGCTATTCTGACCTCACCCACAACATCACCTTAATTTTAGGTATTGGTGGATTATTGTTGCACACCATTACCGATGGCGGCGCCATGGTGATATCGCAACAAGATAACTCTCCCATATTGGCACTAGGCATTATTTTACACCGCTTACCTGTAGGTTTAGCCATTTGGTGGTTACTTAAGCCTCAAGTCGGCACTCTCTGGGCAAGTGTTGTGTTAGTCACCATGATGGCCTTAACGGCTGTCGGATATTTTGCTGGAGAGCAACTGATTCACCAATTAAGTATTGAAAATACGGTTTACTTACAAGCTTTTGTAACCGGCTCAATTCTGCATGTAGTATTGCATCAACCTCATGGTGAGCATGAAACCGACAAACAAGGTAAGTATCAATATCAAGCTGGCATAGGCAGTTTATTGGGCTTAGGGTTATTAGCCTTGCTATTACTTATGGATACAGGTGGGCATGCTCATGCGCATCATGATCACGCCCATGGTGTTGAGCAGTTTGTTGGTTGGTTACTAACTATCTCTCCGATATTACTTTTAAGTTATGTACTCGCCGCAATTCGATTTAAATTAGGGTTACAACCACAACATCCAAACCTTGCACTACGCTGGCTTCAACGACTTATAGGCCCAGAGTCTTTAATTATCACGCTAGCTTTACTTGGCCCTTGGTTTGCACTTTATCAGGTTATTGGTATTGCCATTATTGCCGGCCTATTAACGTGGAATAACACTAAATTAACTGACCCACATACCAATATGCCTGAGTCTGCTGCTCGCTTTGGTTTTGCTCATCTTGTTGATAGAAGTGCCCCGTGGATTATATTTAGTTTATTATTGGCGAACCTCATTGGTCACCCATCAGTCCCTCTTGAAAACCCAGCATTACAAGTATTGATATTATTGCTAGTGTTCATTCCAATGCGATTTTGTAACTTAGGTGCTGCGGTATTAGCACTGGCATTATTTTATAGTGGCTGGAATCAAGTGGCTGTGGCATTCAGTTTACTTGCAGCTCCGGTCATCAATATTTCACAGTTAAAGCTCATGTCTTGGCAGCAAGGATTAATATTAGGTGGAGTATTATTAATGGCATTTATTGTGGCGGATTTAGTTCCCCTCACGTCTAGCTATACTCTTCAGTTGCCTGAATCGGTAAATTATATCGGGTTAGCTATGATTAGTTTATTGTTTGGTTCAAGTTTACTGCGCTTAGGTCCACGTAAATTTTTAAGCCGCATGATAACCTTAGAATCTGAGCACAAGCATGACCATGGGCATCATCACCATTAGTTTGTAACAACGCAAATAGGGTGTAGCACAAAACATAGGATGAGTTTATGTGTATTTTATTTATTGCAATAAATCAGCACCCTAAATATCCGCTCATTATTTGCGCCAACCGGGACGAGTTTCATCATAGGGCTACCCAGCCCGCACACTTTTGGCTTGATAATGTTAATTTACTCGCAGGTAAAGACTTACAAGCAGGCGGCACATGGTTAGGCGTTAATCGGGCAGGACAATTCGCCGGTATCACTAACCTTCGCCTACCCAATGAAACCGATGGTGTACGCTCTAGAGGTGAATTAGTCACCAAATCACTGACCTCAAATTTGATTACCCCTGAATGGCTTCATAAAAACGCTGAAAACTACAATCCGTTTAACCTCATATTTGAACATAATCAGACTTTGCAGTGCTTCAATAGTCATAGCAAAGTAACCCAGCCGTTAGATAACGGATTTCATGCTATTTGCAACGGTAATATGGATGATATTTGGCCTAAGATGGCATTAGGGCAACAGTTAATTCAACAGTACATTTCTAATGCTGTTGATATAGATGTTTCTCAATTAAATACTTTCATGCAAGACGCCTCTATACCTGACGACCCGTTATTACCCAATACAGGATTAGAGTTAGAATGGGAACGTAACTTGTCGGCCATTTTTATCAAGCACCCACAATACGGTACACGTTCCACTAGTATTATTCTAAAAAACCATCATGGCCAAATCGACTTTTATGAGTCTCGGTTTGATGGTAAAGCAAGACACTTAGGCCAGCAGCACTTTCAAATTCCAGCAAGTGTCTAATAGAAATCCCTCTCAATATTGCAACGGCTGTCACGTACAATTATCAAATTTACAACCTAGATCAAGGTTATTTAACGCTTTTGACTGCATAATTCGTCTATTGCTAATTTACCATCGGAGTACACGTCTTGGAGCAGCCCACAAAAATAAGTTGGGATCAGTCAATGATCGAGAAATATAACTACAGCGGTCCTCGTTATACGTCTTATCCGACAGCATTAGAGTTTGATGATACTTTCACTGAGCAAAACTTGTTATCAGCTATCGAGGGCAGCAAAAGCGATCGACTTTCTCTTTATGTTCATATCCCGTTTTGTGCAAAACTTTGTTACTACTGCGGATGTAATAAAGTTATTACTCGTCACTCTCACAAAGCCGATCAATACATTGAATACTTAGCAGCGGAAATTATTAAACGCGCGCCGTTATTCAAGCATTACACAGTGACCCAAATGCACTGGGGTGGTGGCACGCCAACCTTCTTGCAACCAGAGCAAATTTTACATTTGACCTCATTAATCAAACAACACTTCAACTTTGCAGATGAAGGTGAGTTTTCTATTGAGGTAGACCCTCGCGAAATTGAACTCAGCATGCTTGATACCTTAAAAGAAGCTGGCTTTAACCGTGTATCAATTGGGGTACAAGATTTTAATAAGGACGTTCAAGTTGCCGTGAATCGCGAGCAAGATGAGCAGTTTATCTTTGACTTTATCGCCAAGGCTAAAGAGTTAGGCTTTGTATCAACTAACGTAGATTTAATTTACGGCTTACCACTGCAAACGCCTGAAACATTTGCCCAAACTATTGAACGTATTATTGAGTTATCTCCTGATCGTTTATCAGTATTTAACTATGCGCATTTACCCTCTCGTTTTGCGGCACAACGCAAAATTAAAGATGCTGACATGCCATCACCACAGCAAAAATTAGATATGCTGCATCAAACTATTGAAACCTTAACCGGTGCTGGTTATCAATTCATTGGCATGGATCACTTTGCTAAACCTGATGATGAACTGGCTAAATTACAACGTGCCGGAAAATTACACCGAAACTTCCAAGGTTATACCACCCAAGAAGAATGTGACTTATTAGGGTTAGGCGTTTCGTCAATTAGCCAAATTGGTGACTGCTATGCTCAAAACCAAAAAGATATTCGACCATACTATGAAGCGATTGATGAAAAAGGTCATGCTTTATGGAAAGGCTGTAGCTTAAATGAAGATGATGAAATTCGTCGTGCAGTGATTAAACAAATCATTTGTCACTTTGACCTTGATATGGCCAAAATTGACCAGAAGTTTAATATTGTTTTTGAAGATTATTTCGCTGAAGATTTAGCCTTACTACAAACCTTCTTAGACGATAAGTTAGTGGATATTACTGATAGAAGATTAACCATTAGCCCAACAGGCCACCTGTTAATCCGTAATATTTGTATGTGCTTCGATGTGTATTATCGCCAAAAAGCCAGACAACAACAGTTCTCAAGAGTAATCTAGTGATTACAGATAAAGTAAAAAGCCAGCATTTGCTGGCTTTTTTGTTTAACTATAATTCAATTATCCACGCTTTTTGGCATAAAGCGCTTTACGTGCAGAATCAGATAAAAACGCCATTTCAACGCCATTTTTTTGCACTTGGCTTATTTGCTCATTAGTCAACTTAAGTTCGGACTGAGCAATTTGATATTCGTGTTGAATATCAATGGCACTTACCCCAGGGTCATCGGTATTCAAGCCAATTAAAATATCGGCGGCTAAAAATTGCTTAAACGGATGAGTATCGTAGTCTGCAACGGTTGAAGTATGTAAGTTACTGGTTGGACACGACTCAATACCAATTTTATTTTTAGCGAGGTACTCCATCAATTTTGGATCACGAATCGCATTCACACCATGACCAATACGTGTGGCACCTAATACTTCAATCGCTTGCCACATACTTTCAGGGCCAGCCGCTTCACCAGCATGAGCAGTAATGGCTAAACCAGCATCACGTACTCGTTTAAAGTGCTCAGTAAATAAGTCTCCAGGGAAGCCGAGTTCATCGCCCGCTAAATCCATACCGACTAATTTATCTTTATGAGCCAGTAAGCCTTCAAGTTCTAAACGGCATTTTTCTTGGCCAAATGAACGCGACATAATGCCAATAAGATTAATATCAATATCATGCTCTTTAGTGCCAGCATTCACGCCATCAATCACCGCTTCTACAACACCTTCAATAGGTAAGTGATGATTCATCGCCATGTAATAAGGACTAAAACGTAATTCGGCATAGTCTAGCCCTGAAACTTTTGCATCAACGACATTTTCGTAGGCAACACGTTTAACTGCATCGAGATCAGCAAGAACTGCAACCATCCAATCAAGCTTTTTCAAGAAAGCAACTAGACTACTTTCTTTCCCCTGAACTTGTACAAATGGCGCTAATGATTCTAGAGAGTCCGCAGGCAAAGCTATACCATGCTGTTGACCTAACTCCCAAATAGTCTGAACACGTACATTTCCATCTAAGTGTCGATGTAAATCCACTAACGGAATGGTTGAATCAATCATATTTATCCCTTTTCTGTTGCCCGCCAGTGAGCTGTAATAATCGTCGGCGTTTGAATGATATTAACACAAAATAACAAACATACCGTTCTTAAAATAACATAAAGATACTAATTTTATTCATTCAAGCAACCAATCATGCCTGATTTTAATAAAAAAATACGGCATACTGACTAAAAAATCCCTTAGAAAATAAAAGGAACCTTGTCATGCGAGCTTTGCTCTTACCTACTCTGATTGCCATTAGCATAACGGGCTGTAGTTTAAACACCACAGTAACAGATGCACAACGATATGCTTATGATGCAAAAAAGCCAAAGCCCACTTCCATTGCAGATACAAAAAAAACCGTTGAAGAAATTAAGCCGATAGCCCACAACTTACAAACAATAATAGACAAAGATTGGGCGCAAAAGCTGGCTTATTCTCCTGAACTCGCCGCAAGTTTAGGTAATCAACAAGCCGCTGGACAGTTAGCTGATTTATCTCCTGAATCATTAGCAGAGCAAAACTTTAAAACCCAACAACTACTTAACGCTTTAAAACAGCTCGATAAAAGTCAGTTTTCAGTAGATGACCAAATCAATGCAAAAATACTGCAAGATCAGCTACAAAATACACTCGATATGTATCGTTTTAAAGATCATTATCTGCCTATTACCGCTGAAAGCGGCTTTCATGCCTATATCGCCAGTATTGCCAAAATCCCCTTGAGAACAACAGCTGATTACCAGAACTATTTAGCCAAACTTAACGCATTGCCAACCTACTTTGGCCAGCAAACATTTTGGTTAAAACAAGGCTTAGCTGCAGGAATTACCCCAGCTAAAGTAACCTTAACGGGTTTTGAAGACAGTATTAGTGCTTTTATCGTTCCAGTGGAGCAAAGTGGCTATTTTGCGCCTTTCACCCAATATCCTGAACATTTTACCCAAGCCCAAAAACAACAGCTTACAGCACAGGGAAAACAAATTATTGCAGATAAAGTAATACCCTTGTATCAAGCGTTTTATGACTTTATGACTGAAGAGTATATTCCCAACGCTCGCGAACAAATTGCCGCTTCAGCACTGCCAGATGGCGATGCCTTTTATCAAAACAGAGTTGAGTATTACACCACTTTACCCATGACAGCTGAAGAAGTGCATCAGTTAGGCTTAAAAGAAGTGGCTAGAATTAGAAATGAAATGCAGCAAATCATTGAAGATTTAGGCTTTGAAGGTTCATTTGCTGATTTCTTACAATTCCTACGTACCGATCCACAGTTTTACCCCCAAACGGCAGAAGAGCTTTTAAAGGAAGCTTCTTATATTGCTAAAAAAGCCGATGCTATGCTGCCCAAATACTTTGGTAAGCTCCCAAGAACCCCATACGGCATTGCACCTGTTCCGGCAGAAATCGCCCCTAAATACACCACAGGTAGATATTCTGGCTCAAATAGAGATGACCAACCGGGTTATTATTGGGTCAATACCTACGCACTTGATAAGCGCCCCTTATATGCGCTTGAAGCGCTAACGTTACATGAAGCGGTCCCTGGGCATCACTTACAAAGTTCACTCACAAAAGAGCTAACCACTTTACCTAACTTTAGACGATACAGTTATATCTCTGCATTTGGAGAAGGTTGGGGATTGTATTCTGAATATTTAGGATTAGAGGCTGGGTTTTACCAAGACCCATACAGTAACTTTGGCCGCTTAACCTATGAAATGTGGAGAGCGGCAAGGTTGGTGGTCGATACAGGCATGCACGCCAAAGGTTGGAGTAGACAGCAAGCCATTGACTTTATGGCCAGCAATACCGCTTTATCAATGCATAATGTCAACACGGAAATAGACCGCTATATTTCATGGCCAGGACAAGCGTTATCATACAAAATTGGTGAACTCACCATAAAGCGATTACGCGCCAAAGCTGAGGAGGCATTAGGTGAAAAATTTGATATCAGAAAATTCCACGATAAAGTGTTAGAAAATGGCTCTGTTCCCATGCCTATACTAGAACAAATAATAGACACCTATATAAACCAAGAGTTAAGCTAACTCATGCATAGCCCCGCTATAAACGCGGGGTTAAACCTCGATTCACTCTTGGCCGACGTTGAATTAATAAAATAACCCCATTGGATTCTATGATTTATAAAAAGTTCTCTTCTGAAAAACAATTAAACACACCAGAACAGCAACGTTTTTGGCAAGCCGTTAGCCAAACACATTTCACCACTGGTGACGGGCTAAAAATAGCTTACTGCCAGATCATTAATCCTGACTCAAACCAAGCCATTGTCATCAGTAACGGTAGAGTCGAGACTTATTTAAAGTATCAAGAACTGATATTTGATTTATTCCAACAAGGTTTTAGCGTTTATGCATTAGACCATCGGGGGCAAGGGCTTTCTGACAGGTTAACCGTCAATAGCCACCAAGGTCATGTGATGAAATTTACAGACTATGTAGATGACTTTGAACATTTTATTGATGAGATCGTCAAACCAAATCAACATGATTCGGTGTCATTAGTGGCCCACTCTATGGGCGGTGCAATTGCCACACATTACCTTGCCAAACATCCACAGTATTTTGATTGCGCTGTGATGTCTGCACCCATGTTCGGCATTTTACTTCCCTTCAATGTGAATATTGTAAAATGGTTAGCCAAAAAATTAGATAAAACTACCGTAAGCACAACAGGTAAAGTAACCAGTAACTATGTGTTGGGTGGCACCGATTACCAAGTAGAGCCTTTTATTAGTAATCATTTAACTCACAGCAAACTAAGGTATGAGCACTTTCGGGAAATCTACAAGAAGGAAGCTCAAGTTCAATTAGGCTCACCCACTAATCGTTGGTTAATTGAAGCAATAGCCGCGGCAGAGCAAAGTGTTCATTATGCTAAAAATACGCAAACCCCAATGCTAATTTTGCAAGCAAGTGACGATGAAATTGTAGTAAATCAAGCGCATGACCAAGCCTTAAGCACAAAATGTCATAAAGTGATTATAGAAGGTGCCTACCATGAGGTATTTATTGAAAGTGATAAACTAAGAGACAAAGCATTGAGCCATTTAATTAACTTTATTAAACAACACTCAACGGCAATGGCGACTTAACCAGTTGCACTAAATCTTCTTGGCTTAGCGGTCGAGAAAAAAGGTAACCTTGATACCCGCTACATTTAGCATGAATCAAATGATTCAACTGAGATTTAGTTTCAACTTGTTTCGCAATCACACTGTAATTAAGACGACTCGCTAATTCGACAATGGCACACAATAATGTTTGCCTATTATTGTCAAATTGTGCTTCTTCAATATAACTACCAGCTAATTTAACCTGAGAGAATCTAACGCCTTGTAATTGATGTAACGCACACTGGCCTGCACCAAAATTATCTAATGCAACATGAAAACCAGCGTGTTGTAACGCATTTATTTTTGACTTTACAGCATCCTGATTGACATAAAATATATCTTCATTTAGCTCAAATTGAATTTTACTAGGTAAAATATTCAACGATTCAACTTTGTTTAATACCGTGTTTAAGAAGTGCTCTTGATGAAAATGTCGGGAAGATATATTAATCGACATAATAGGGGTATCAACATCTGAAGCAGCGAGTTGTAATAACACATGGCATACTTTATCAATAATCCATAACTCTAACTCAAAAATATAATCTGATGATTCAGCAGCAGCGATGAACTTTTTAGGGCTAATAAAACCGTGCTGTTCATGGCACCATCGAGGTAAAACTTCAACGCTGATAAGGTTACCGCTTTTATCCACTACCGGTTGATAAACTAATTGAATTTGATCCTGAGATGCCGCTAGCGCTAACTCATGATTAAGCTTAAAAGGTTGAATGCTATTTTCATCCGTCTTCGGATCAAAAATGGCACAGCCATTAAACTTAGCCTCTTTAGCAAGTTCTAGCGCATTATCGGCTCTTGCTAATAAAGTTTGCGGAGTTAATGACTCTCCCCCATCACAAAGAACCACACCAACACGTGCAGAAATTAAAATATGCTGTTCTGCAATATCAACACTTTTACCAATAAGCTGACGAACCTCACTCGCTAGTGCTAGCGCCCTTTTATTAGCATGAGTTAATTCATTACCCAAACTTTTGGCAAACATGATAAATTCATCAGTTCCTAAACGAGCGACAAGCCCAGATGAAGAAAATGCCCCCGACAATCTTGCCGCTATCTTCATCAACAGCCTATCACAACACTCTTGACCCAATGCATCACTCACAAGTTTATAATTATCTAAGTTGATAATTAAAATGGCAGAATACTGATTAACCTTTCGACTAAACACCTGCAAATCATAAAGAGAGTCTGCTAGCGTATCTCGGCTCATTAAATCTGTAATAGATACTTGGGCATGGTCATTTTCAGTCTCAAAATGCTGATTCTTAACATCAACCGAAACATCTGTAATACTGCCAATAATACGAACGGGATTACCAAGCTCATCCCACTCAACTATTTTGCCTTTATCCAATACCCAAACGTAATGACCATCTTTATGACGTAAACGGTGAACGCTTTCATATTCCTCCGTCTCACCATCAATACATTGTTGAAGGGTATTCAAAACATCTGCTTTTTCTTCACGATGTAAACAAGATTCCCAAATCGAATAAACACTATCTAACTCATATGACTGATAGCCTAAAATCTCTTTCCAGCGATCTGAAACAAATACATCACCGTTGGATAAATTCCAATCCCAGAGGCCATTTTTCAACCCCTCAACACTAAACAGCCAGCGCTGCTCCGCATCATTTAACCTTTTTTGATTACGTTTAAGTTTGTTACTCACTTGAGCTAAATAATCACGAAGCTTAGTAATTTCAGCAGCAAAGCAATAAATACCTGCATGAAAATCTGCATCATCGATATGTTTAGCAACCAAACTTAACCGGTTAATTGGTAACAACCAGAACCAGTAAAGCACAACACAGAAAAGCACTAAAATTATCACCCCGATACCAGAAACCTTATACAACTTAGCTAATAATAACTTTGATGCCTTAGACATGAGGTGTGATATATCATATTCAAAATAGATTAATTCTAGCGAGGGAGAGTAAGCAAAGTGCTGTTCTGAAATGGGGTAATACCCCTGGATAGATAATCGTTCAAAGTTGATAGAAATTTGAGGTTCACTGGACTCAACAACAAATTTATGAACCTCATCAGAATAACCTTCCAAAACATTCATAGCATCACTATTTTGCCAAATAATATGATTGGCAAAATGAATCGATTTACTTGAATCTAATATGACGTAAGCCATCATATTCATATCAGTGGAAATCAATGCTAATTCTTTTTGAATTCTGTCGTAATCCTGCTCTTTAACTGCAGACTCTACAACATATCGCATTCGAAAAAGGTCTTTGCGGAACTGTTGAACTTTTTGTTCAGCAAGTTGCTGTTTCAACTCGATTGAGTCGTAATAATATCCACCAAATGCCATCGCTAAGTAAATAGAGATTAAGCAGAAAGGAATAATAAAAATGAGAGACAAATTGCGAAAAAAATTCAAAATAAACTCAAACTATGACCGTAAACTATATGCTAGCGGTAAACGTAATACCAAGTAAAGCAAATAGTTTTCAGACTATAAGGTTCATTTAAGTGAAAAAGACCAAACAAATAGAAATAAATAAGCTTCTAAAATCAGATAAACAAGTCCCCGCTAAATGTTTGCCTTAAACGCTCATTTATACCAATCACGATTAGTAAGTGATCATAATTAGCGTAGGAAAAATACTTGAGAACAAGGCAGATTTTTTCGGTAAGTAGTTATTCTACAACAAAAAATCTAACGCTGTTATCGAGTATTTTAACAAGTTAGGGTGAGTAATTATGTATCAAGCTTGGTATTAGTAAAGTTTAGCTACTTCATTCCGGTAACGCTCAACCAGCCTGATACTGACAGTACTCAAACCGCGCCATTCCAGCAGTACAGACCCTGTGTCATTACGACAATACTAAACCCACATTATTTCGGCTGTGCTTTTGGGGCGGGATCTGCATTAAGCAACAGCTGATCCTCGATAACAGATCTCGAGGATGACGAATTTTGAAATGCCCCAAACGAAAAAAGCCCATAGCGCTCGAGGATGACGAATTAGGAACATTAAACCCCGCCGTATGATCACAGCAACGCTCATATCAACCGTTAACTCTTAAAGCAGCTTATCATCATTAGGCTACATTCAACCCCATCATTCTGACAACACAAAGCCAACATCATTACGAAAGCACTCAAGCCTCACCATTGTGACAACACTCAAGCCACGTCATTACGGCGCACTCAACCAACGTCATTCCGGCGACGCCTTTGGGCCGGAATCTGCATTAAGCAACAGCAGATCCTCGATAACAGATCTCGAGGATGACGAATGGTGAAATGACCCAAACGAAAAAAGCCCACAGCGTTAGCTGTGGGCTTTCATCTTAATGTTGGCGGAGCGGACGGGACTCGAACCCGCGACCCCCGGCGTGACAGGCC
>NZ_JAKIKP010000018.1 GCF_023284065.1 Shewanella gaetbuli
AGCCAACTGCTCTACCGACTGAGCTAACGACCCATCTTGGTTTTGCTAACCTTACAGATTAGACTGGAACAAAAGCCAACTGTCTATGTTTCAAGACCGACTGAGCTAACGACCCATTATAGAAAAATCTATAAACCTTAAATTCTTTAGCCACTATTTAAGAAAGTGGTGGGTCGTGAAGGATTCGAACCTTCGACCAATTGGTTAAAAGCCAACTGCTCTACCGACTGAGCTAACGACCCATCTTAGTTTTGCTAATCTTAATAATTAGGCTGGAACAAAAGCCAACTGTCTATGTTTCAAGACCGACTGAGCTAACGACCCATTATAGAAAAATCTATAAACCTTAAATTCTTTAGCCACTATTTAATAAAGTGGTGGGTCGTGAAGGATTCGAACCTTCGACCAATTGGTTAAAAGCCAACTGCTCTACCGACTGAGCTAACGACCCATCTTAGTTTTGCTAACCTTACAGATTAGGCTGGAACAAAAGCCAACTGTCTATGTTTCAAGACCGACTGAGCTAACGACCCATTATAGAAAAATCTATAAACCTTAAATTCTTTAACCACTATTTAAGAAAGTGGTGGGTCGTGAAGGATTCGAACCTTCGACCAATTGGTTAAAAGCCAACTGCTCTACCGACTGAGCTAACGACCCATCTTAGATAAAACTTAAATTCTTTAGCCACTATTTAAGAAAGTGGTGGGTCGTGAAGGATTCGAACCTTCGACCAATTGGTTAAAAGCCAACTGCTCTACCGACTGAGCTAACGACCCATCTTAATTTTATTAACCGTAAATGGTTAACTGGAACAAAAGCCAACTGTCTATGTTTCAAGACCGACTGAACTAACGACCCAAACGTTATTGCTAACGCAGAATTCAAATCAATATTTGAGTTAAATTCTTTCTCAAAACAGCTGTGCTGTTCTGAGGGCGCCTATAATACCGTTTTCATTTTGTCATGCAAGTCCAAATTTCTAATTTCTTGTTGTTTGCATGAAAAACAGCCTAAGAGGCTGTTTTTTGACTTTATTGCAACTATAAAGCGGACAACTGTTGTTGTGCTAAACGCGCTGAAGCACTATTTGGATATTCTTTTAGTACTTTATTATAGAACGCTTTTGCTTCTGTCTGATTATTATCTTTCTCAGCAATCATGCCTAACTTAACCAAGCTATCACCACGTTTATTGGAATCAGCAAAATCAACCACAACCGTATTAAAAGCTTTTTTAGCTTCTGCATTCTCACCTTTATTAAATAATAGCTGCCCTAACCAATAGTTAGCATTGGCTGCAAAGCTAGATTGCGGATATTGTTTAATAAAATTACGAAATGCCGGAATCGCTTCATCGTATTTGCGCTCTTTGAGCACTAGATTCACAGCCGCTTCATAACTGCCTGTTTCACCTAAGCTAGATGTTGCTGCAACATCCGTAGTGACTGAATTTTCAGTCGAGGCAACAGGAACTGCAGCTTTGGTCGATAGATTGGCAATTTCTTCATAAAGCTGACGTTGACGTTCCAACATCTGATTCAGTTGATAGTTTTGCTGCTCAGTAATACCCCGTAAATCAAGCACTTCTTTTTGCAATGCATCTAAGCGGCGTTGAGTATCAAACTCGCTTTGCTGTTTAGCTTTTATAATTCGTTCTAAACGCGCAACACGCTCATCACTTGAACCACCTGCAACATCCTCAACGGGAGCAGGCGCAGCAACTGCTGTACCTGCACCTAAGAACATTGCCGTAATTAATACGGCTCGTTTCATTATTCACTCCTAAATTGGCCAGTGATAAACTGGCCGTCCTTGACTGTAAACTTAATAAACTAGAACACCACGACGGTTTTTAGCAAAACCTTCATCAGTACGAGAGAAATCTAATGGTTTCTCTTCACCATAACTAACAATGCTCATTTGGCTAGGTTGAACACCCATGCCTTGTAAGTATTTTGCAATGGCTTTCGCACGTCGCTCACCCAGTGCAATATTGTACTCTGGAGTACCACGTTCATCAGCATGGCCTTCAATTAAAACACGTACATTTGGGTGTTCAACTAAGTAGTTACCGTGTGCCATTAATATTTCAGCATTTTCACTTTGCAGCTCACTACGGTCAAAGTCGAAATAAATAATATTTTGGCGACGTAATTCTTGTTCTTTTAAACGCTTTTGCTCAGCAGGACTCAATACTTCTGCTGCCCCACCTGTTACAACACCGCCATTTTCATATTGACCGCTAGTGGTAGAACCGTTAGTTGATGAACCACTGGCATCAGTTTCAGAGTCTGAAGTTGAGCTACAAGCACCCAGTGCCAATAGGGGAACTGCAACTACCATAGCTTTGAACAACTTATTCAGATTCATGTTAATTCCTTATTCTTTCTTAAATTATAGAAATGGAGACCAAGCGGGTGATTTAACCTCGCCTTGTCCTACTGGTAACCTAGCCTTGAAGCGTCCATCTGTTGAAACAGCGGCAAGAACTTGTTTACCTTGATGCGTAGTACCGTAGATAACCATAGTGCCATTTGGAGCAACGCTGGGTGATTCATCTAAACGAGTTGATGATAACACTTGCATAAAGCGCGTCGCCAAATCCATTCTAGCAATATTAAAGTTTCCGTTAGTACGATTGACAAAGATCATGCTGCGACCATCAGGAGTAATAGAGCCCCCTAAATTCCATTCGCCTTCAAAAGTCATTCGGGTGACTTTGTTTGTATCCAAATCAACTTTATATAACTGCGGTCTACCACCTCTTTCAGAGGTAAACAACAGAGACTTGCCATCAGGGAACCATGATGCCTCTGTATCAATAGCATAATGGTCTGTCACTCGCTTAATCGCTTTGGTTGCAATATCAATGGTATAGATTTCAGGTTGACCATCTTTAGATAACGTCACGGCCAGCTTTTTCCCATCAGGTGAAAATGCCGGTGCACCATTAATACCATCAAAACTACTGACCTTAGTTCGCGCTTGAGTGTAGATATCTTGAACAAATATTTCTGCTTTACGGTTTTCAAAGCTCACATAGGCTAAGCGACGGCCGTCTGGAGACCATGTTGGCGACATTAATGGCTCAGGAGAGCGTAAAAGCATTTGCTCGTTATAACCGTCATAATCAGAAATCATTAAATGATAAGGAGACTTTTCACCTTGCTTTACAACTACGTAGGCAATACGCGTTAAAAAGGCTCCACGAATGCCAGTAAGTTTTTCGTACACAACGTCACTGATACGATGTGCATATTGTCTAAATTGGCTTGCTGAGATTACAGTTTCACGGCTTTCAAGTAATAATTCACTCGCATTAACTGGTCCTTTACCTGCTTGAAGTTGAGCCTTAACAATATCAATTAACTCGAATGTCACTAAAAATTGATCTGCGCCATACGGTTTTACCGAACCGACAATAACAGCATCAGCAACCACACTTGACCAGCTATCCACTTTAAATTGATTAACATCACTAATATTGCCCTGTGGTAATGAGCGAGTGTCTAACGGTTGAAATGTACCACTGCGGCTTAAATCTGACATGACCACGTCAGAAATAGACTCAGGAATAGCGCCCTCACCTTGCCAAACAAACGGGACAACCGCGATAGGCCTGGCTTGATCAACCCCTTCTGTAATCACAATATCTAATGCTGCGCGTGCAGGCATTGTTAATACCACACTGACTAACACAAACCATTTAACCAACTTTTTCATGAGACTCCTTCGCACAAACTTCGCTTTTAATGCATTATTTAATATCGGTAACTCAATAAAATACTAATTGAATTCGGGTGATACTAATAAATTAATTTCTTTTAATTTGTTGTAAACATCGGGTTCGTTAGACACAGGTAAACGACCCGCTTTGTTGATGGCCGCTTTAGCAGCTCGACAAACAACTTGATCACCTTCAAGTGTTTGGCTCGATATCACTAATCCATCCGGAGCTAAACGAATAAATACTCGACAATTTTTACCCCGCATATTCTCATCAACCACAAGGTTACGTTGAATAGTGGCTCTGATCATTGCAGTAAAACGACCGACTTCTGATAAAACTTGTTTATTACGTGTTTGCGACAAGGCTGCTTGCTCCGCGGCTAACGCATCAGCCATTTCTTGCTCTTGACGCGCTTTTTCTGCTTCACGCTGTTTGCGCTTACGTTCTTCTTCCGCTTTACGTTTGCGTTCTTCTTCAGCCTTTTTAGCCGCAGCTTCTTCTTGCCTACGTTTTTCCGCTGCTTTTTTCGCAGCCTCTTCAGCAGCTATACGTTCTTGTTCTTTTTGCTTTCTGAGCTTTTCAGCTTGCTGAGCACGCTCTTTCTCTTGCTGCTGTTTAATTTTAGCCGCTTTTGCTGCTTCATTTGCTTTTTGAGTTTCTAATTCTTTTTGTTTGCGCTGAATTTCAAGATTCTTAATTCTTTGCTGTTCTTGTTCACGAGCTTTTCTAGCCTCATTTGCTTGACGTTCAAGCTCAGCTTGACGCGCCTTTTCTTTATTCTCGGCATCTTGCTTTTGCTTTTTTAACTTCTCAACATGATCATTAATCCGTTGTTGGTCAACGACCACAGCTTGAATAGCCGGAGCACTAGCGGCTTGTGGCGTAGGCTTTGGTTTGTCATCAAAACTCACGCCTAAAGCTAAAATGACAATCGCCCCTATATGCACACCAGCTGAAATCGCTAACGGGATTTTAAGATCTGATTGACTAGCCACCTATTTCTCCTTGGGTGAATCTGTCATTAGCCCAACAGCAGGCACACCCGCTTGCTGTAAGCTAACCATAAGTTGAATCACGCTTTCATAAGCAATACTTCTATCGGCTTTAACAACAACAGGCCTTTCAGGCTCGAGTTGAATCATCGCGCCCACCTGAATAGACACTTCTTCCAAATCTAAAGGTTCATTGTTTGAACCACTGCCGACGTTTAAGTAGTAGTCACCTGCCGCATCAATAGAAGCCACTATGGGTGGCTTACTTTCTGGAGGTAACGTTTCAGCTTTACCTTGTGGTAACTCAACTTTGACGCCTTGAGACACAATGGGTGCAGTCACCATAAAGATGATTAACAGCACTAACATGACGTCAATGTAAGGCACTACATTAATTTCTGCTATAGGTCTGCGACGCTTACGTTGATACATTACACCGCTTCCTTGTCGCTATAAGCTTGGCGTTGCAAAATATTTGAAAACTCTTCCATAAAGTTGGCATAAGCTGACTCTAACTTTTCAACTTGAGTCGCAAAGCGGTTATAGGCAATAACAGACGGAATAGCCGCAAACAATCCCATTGCGGTAGCAATCAAGGCTTCGGCAATACCCGGCGCGACCATCGCTAAAGTGGCATTTTCAACCGCACCTAAGGCAATAAAGGAGTTCATAATCCCCCAAACCGTACCAAACAAACCAATATATGGACTCGTTGAACCGATAGTCGCTAATAAAGGTAGGTTATTTTCTAATTTTTCTAGCTCTCTTGATAAGCTCACACGCATGGCTCTAGAGGTGCCATCCATAACTGCTTCAGGTGATTTACTATTCACTTTAATCAGACGAGAGTACTCTTTAAAGCCAGCAACAAACATCGCCTCAAGACCACCATTGTTATCACCTCTGACCGACAACTCTTTATAAAGACGATTTAAGTCAACACCTGACCAAAAAGTATCTTCAAACTTTGCTGAGCGTACTCTTGCTGATGTTAGCAATTTTCGACGCTGAAGAATGACCGCCCATGATGCTATGGACAATCCTAATAAAGTCAACATAACTAGCTTTACTAAAACACTGGCTTGTAAAAACAATCCAATAAAAGAAATGTCAGCGTGCACGATTAAACTCCTGAACTATATTTTGTGGGATGGCTCTTGGGCGCATTTTTGATAAAGATATACAGGCTACAGTGACTGTCGCGTCACAATAACAGGTTCCCGATTCATCTATCAGTTGCTGATGAAATACCATTGATGCTTTTTTTAATAACACAATACGCGACTCAACAATTAAGTCCTGTTCGAATCTTGCCGCTTGGCGAAAATCTAATTCAGCATGTTTCACCACAAAAGCAATATCGTCACCTAATAATGTTATTTGACTCACACCCATTGCTTTTAACCATTGAGTGCGTGCTCGCTCAAAAAAATTAAGATAATTTGAATGATACACAACACCACCAGCATCGGTGTCTTCATAATAAACAGTAATAGGCCAATTAAATGTCATTGTGCGTTTTAATTTTATGAATAAAAGTTGGCTTACTATACCGAGTACAAGGCACGTTGTGAATCACCCTCATTATGAAATAATGACCAATTTCAGCTTAAAAATCGCAAAAATGTCATTTATAAGCCTAATTGATATCAAGATGAAGATTTATTAATGTTTTATGAGTTAAAACATGACAAATCCAATGCGAAAAGTTGTTTATTTAATAAGCTTTAACTGGGTTTTAAATGCTAACAAAGCGTCTAAAGGGCCGCATTCAGCTTCTTGTCTTTGACGACACCCAAAAAACTCACCGCATTGATATCATCATTTCAAACACAATGCGTGCTAGGCATATTTAACACTAAAGCGATAACTTAAATGAGGACTTAAATGAGGACTAAGCTGAGAATCTTAAACTGGGAACAAAAATTTTTTATATATTTTCTGGTAAATTCAAAAGCTAAAATACCAAAGACTCTTTTTATTAACAAATGCAACCTACCAACAATGCAGCTTATCCGAATATTTATGCAGCAAGTGGTAGGATATTGGCTGTAAACCAGTGTAAATAGTCATTTACCAATAATATATGATTAACCCCACCCAATAAAGGATTAGAAAAACTAATGCTTTATCGAAATTTTTCTAGTTTGTGCGTTTAGAGTATTAAATCTATTATAGCCTTGTTTTCGGGACACATCGATTTGATGTAGAAAACAATGAACTTCAGATTAGAGTTATTTAACTTTAGTCTATTCCAGTTCTTATGCTTGACTTCCTTCCTTCAATTTGTTGATTGCAAATTATTTGGCCCACTCAATTTGAGTGGGCTTTTTTTTGCTTTGTGCCATAAAAAAGCCTGAACAATGTCAGGCTATGTGAGAATAATTCTTTAAATTGGCTTAGTTATTTTAATCACAACTCTTCTATTAACCTGTCTCTCTGCGGCAAGGTCATTTCCAGATACATGTCGTTTTTCACCATGCCCTTCAGTAATAATACGATCCATCGATATTCCACTGGCAACCAGTAAATCTTTAACTGAATCAGCTCGCTTATCAGACACCCGTTGATTAATACTGCGGCCACCATAACTATCGGTATAAGCATTAACCACAACAAGCTCTACGTCTTGGTCATAAGAAAGATACTCTTGCACCTTTTTAAGCTGATATTTTGAGAAGCGTGTTAATTCTGTACCGCCCTCTTTATAATTTAATACTGTAAAAGCAATATCTTCAAAGCTATAGGGTAATAGGTTTGCTAAGCAAGAGCGAAACTCACGATACTTACTACCAAAGTTAGCGGCAGAAATACCCACAGCTACTTTATGGCTGTCATCATACCAATCAGCATAATAAAATGTCGGTTCTCGACCTTGGCTCAATTCATTCAACATCGTCCAGGCCGCTTTTTTAGGTACTTCACCATTAAATTGCTTTTGGTAACTTAATGAGGTGATTTGTTTAGCTGCATCTCCAGGACGCCATTTAGGGGCACGGCTGATCAATTTAGCGTCCGTTACCGCATCAGGTTTGGCCCACATATCTAGGGTAAATAATAGGTTTAACTCTTTGCCTGCTCGACTGGTAAATACTGCTTTACCATAATCTGGAATATCATGCTCAAGTCTACATTCTATCGGGCTATTTTCACCCACTTGCCAAGATGAATTTTCTAAAGTCGCAATATAATGGCGCAAATCAGCATTAGCACTAGCACAAATGCATAAACTTGAAATAAAGACTATTTTTAGCCACATAACATCACCCTTTAATTACATTACTTCCATACTATCGGCGAGCAATTAGATTTCTTAAACAATTTTTACCACTCAAACGAGCATCTTAATTCAGTTTGGGTATAATACCCCGCAAAAGGCTGTGACCATTGTTTGCACCTCATTCCCCACAGCAATAATTATGATAGACAAGGTAACTGAATTACATGAGCGACATTTGTGATAGCAATAAATTTAAGCATCGTTTCCGCGGTTATTATCCAGTGGTGATTGACGTTGAAACCGCAGGCTTTAATGCTAAAACCGATGCATTATTAGAAATAGCGGTCACAATGTTAAAAATGGACGACAATGGTGTGCTTCATATTGATAAAACACTTCATTATCATATAGAGCCATTTGAAGGTGCCAACCTAGAACCTGAAGCCCTTGCTTTTAATGGAATTGATCCATCTAACCCTTTACGAGGCGCAGTAGATGAGAAAAGTGCTTTTTTAGAAATTTTCAAGGAAGTGAAAAAGGCACAAAAAGCAGCAGACTGTCACAGAAGTATTGTTGTGGCTCACAATGCAGCATTTGATTTAGGCTTCGTCAATCAGTGTATTGAACGTAATAACTTGAAACGCTCGCCTTTTCATCCCTTTGCCAGTTTTGATACCGCCTCTTTAGCTGGTTTAGCCATTGGCCATACGGTATTAGCCAAAGCCTGTAAAATGGCGGGCATTGAATTTGATAATAAAGAAGCACATTCTGCCTTATATGATACCGAACGCACTGCAGAGTTATTTTGTTATATCGTCAATCGTTGGAAGCAATTAGGCGGCTGGCCGCTTGCACCTTCAGAGTCTGAGTCAGAAGAATCGGAATAAAGACGATTCAAATATCACGCATAAAAAAAGCTGCCCTTGGCAGCTTTTTTATTACAAAACTAATAATTATAGTTTGTCAGAATTGTCTTTTAAGTAAGCAGCAACACCGTCAGTGCTTGCAGTCATACCTTCATCACCTTTAGACCAACCCGCTGGACATACTTCACCGTGCTCTTCGTGGAATTGAAGTGCGTCGATCATACGTAGCATTTCATCAACGTTACGACCTAGTGGTAAGTCATTCACAACTTGGTGACGTACTTGACCTTCTTTGTCTACTAAGAAAGAACCACGGAAAGCAACGCCCGCTTCTGGATGCTCAACGTCATACGCTTTACAAATTTCATGTTTCACGTCAGCAACAAGAGTATATTTAACTTGGCCAATACCACCCTTCTCTACTGGAGTGTTACGCCATGCGTTATGAGTGAATTGTGAGTCAATAGACACACCAATAACTTCAACACCACGCTTAGTGAACTCTTCCATGCGGTGGTCAAAAGCAATAAGCTCAGATGGGCATACAAAAGTGAAATCTAAAGGATAGAAAAAGATAACTGTTGGCTTACCTTTAATTGCAGTTGCAAGGTTAAAGTTATCAACAATTTCACCAGAACCTAATACCGCAGCCGCAGTAAAATCAGGGGCAGGACGACCTACTAATACGCTCATTTTATATCTCCATTAATGGCTTTAATAAATTCCAAAGTTAAAACATAGACTATGCTTTAACGCAATGTGCTATACCATACCCTTTATTTGTGACATAGATAAGAGGTTTTGAATGAAAAATATTTTACCTGTCTAAAAAGGCAACATTTTTTGAGAGTTAAGCCATCATGCCGCTTTGCTCTAGCCGAAATTTGTATATTTACCGAGCCCACATCCACCATCGACGAACCCAAAAACCGCCATCCTCAAGCCTAAAAACCGCCATCGTCGAACCCACAACCGTCATCCTCGAGATCTTTTATCGAGGATCTGCTTTCCTCTGTAAACGAATAACAATAGATTCCGGCTCAAAAGCTTTACCGGAATGACGGGGTTATTACTTGAATGACGGGGTTATTACTTGAATGACGGGGTTAATTAACATCAACAAACTCATCAATAATCATCCTCAAGCCTAAAAACCATCATCCTCGAATCCACAGCCACCATCGTCGAACCCCAAACCGCCATCGTCGAACCCCAAACCGCCATCGTCGAATCCACAAACCGTCATCCTCGAGATCTTTTATCGAGGATCTGCTTTCCTCTTTAAGCGAATAACAATAGATTCCGGCTCAAAAGCTTTGCTGGAATGACGAGGTTATTACTTGAATAACGGGGTTAATTAACATCAACAAACTCATCAATAATCATCCTCAAACCTAAAAACCACCATCGTCGAACCCACAAACCGTCATCCTCGAGATCTTTTATCGAGGATCTGCTTTCCTCTTTAAGCGAATAACAATAGATTCCGGCTCAAAAGCTTTACCGGAATGACGGGGTTATGACTTGAATGACGGGAGCTTGTCGGAATAACTAGAGTTGGTTATTATCGTAATGACGACGTTATAGCCGGAATAACGGGGTTAATTAACATCAACAAACTCATCAATAATCATTCTCAAGCCTAAAAACCGCCATCGTCGAACCCCAAACCGTCATCCTCGAGATCTTTTATCGAGGATCTGCTTTCCTCTGTAAACGAATAACAATAGATTCCGGTACAAAAGCTTTACCGGAATGACGGGTTAATTACCGGAATGACGGGGTTATTACTTGAATGACGGGTTCTTGTCGGAATAACTAGAGTTGCTTGTTTTGGCCCTCATCTTTATTTGCTACTTTTGTGCTATTTCTTGTTTATACAGAAGATAAGTAATAAATAGGTTAATCACTGGATAACTAGAGCCAATTAACTGTCTTGTTAGCCATCTCAAACAGAATATTCACATTCATAAATACATGTAAGCTAAACCCTGCTCACAATTGCCAATAATATAGTCAAAAGTCGATGCTTTGCTGGACAAGTCTGTGAATACAAGTCATAAATAAACGTTTTACTGTATTACAAAAAGAAATTACAAGAATATGAATGCTGTTGTTATTGCTGTTTGCTTAATGCTTGCATTAAGTTTTGCTCGAATAAATGTGGTTATCGCATTAACGATAAGTGCGTTAGTTGCCGGATTAGTGGGTGGACTTGATATACACCAAACCATTGCATCTTTTAATGATGGCCTAGGTGGGGGGGCGCAAATAGCATTGAGTTATGCCTTGCTTGGCGCATTTGCTGCGGCACTTTCTCATTCTGGGTTAACCACCTATATCTCACACTCAATCATCAAAAAGCTGGGTAAAGAACCCAATAGCACCAATACCAACGTTGTTCGTTGGACTTTACTCATTGCTATTTTAGCTATGGCGGTTTCATCTCAAAATATTTTACCCATTCATATCGCCTTTATTCCTATTTTAATTCCACCTTTATTGCATGTTATTTCTGCATTAAAAATTGATAGACGCCTGATAGCGTGTATCTTAACTTTCGGTCTTGTCACTACTTATATGATTTTACCAATAGGATTTGGTGGCATATTTTTAAATGACATCTTATTAGCGAACTTGAACAACAATGGCTTAGAGGCGGTACATGCTCAAGTACCACAAGCTATGCTGTTACCTGCTTTAGGTATGGTTTCTGGCTTATTGGTTGCCATTTTTATAACTTATCGTAAACCAAGAGAATATAAAGTCATTGCTGCTGAAGCTAATCAAGACATTACAGATAGTGGAATTAATAAGAAAAGTATCATCATTTCTCTGGTCGCGATTGTGTCCACCTTAGTGGTGCAACTACAAACAGACTCGATGATTTTTGGTGCGTTAACCGGTTTTATTATTTTTAGATTTTCAGGCATCATCAAACAAAATGTAGGCCAAGACTTGTTTAATCAAGGTGTTCACATGATGGCGAACATTGGTTTTATTATGATTGCCGCCGCCGGTTTTGCTGCGGTTGTTAAATCAACGGGTGAAGTGAACACCCTCGTCACTTCATTGGGCGATATCATCGGTGACAATAAAGCGCTTGCAGCCATGTTAATGCTGATTGTGGGTTTATTAATTACCATGGGAATTGGTTCTTCATTCTCAACTATCCCAATTATTGCCACTATTTATGTGCCACTTGCATTAAGTTTCGGCTTTTCAGTTCCGGCAACCATTGCTTTAGTCGGTACTGCTGCCGCGCTGGGTGATGCTGGTTCTCCTGCTTCAGATTCAACCTTAGGCCCAACGGCAGGTTTGAATGTTGATGGCCAACATGACCATATTCGCGACAGTGTGATCCCAACATTTGTTCACTACAACCTACCCCTACTTGGCTTTGGTTGGTTAGCTGCAATGGTGTTGTAGCCGCTTCATAATCTTACTGATACAAAAATGGGAGCTAAAAAGCTCCCATTTTTTATTAATACGGTAATTTCATCCTTAAAATCTTTGGCTATTTGGTACCAAAAATCTTATCACCAGCATCGCCTAAGCCTGGTAAAATATAACCTTGCTCATTTAAGCAATCATCAATGGCTGCTGTATATAATTCAATATCTGGATGAGCTTCTTCTAACGCTTTAATGCCTTCAGGTGCGGCTACCAACACCAATGCTTTAATTGAAGTGCAACCGCGCTCTTTTAATAAATCGATAGTTGAAATCATTGAGCCACCTGTGGCTAACATTGGGTCAACGACTAATGCGATACGCTCTTCAACATTGCTAACTAACTTTTCAAAGTAAGGCACAGGCTCAAGGGTTTCTTCATCACGATAAATTCCCACGACAGAAATACGCGCACTCGGAATATGCTCAAGAACACCATCCATCATGCCTAAGCCCGCACGTAGAATGGGGACTACGGTAACTTTTTTACCTTTAATCTGGTCAACTTCAACTGGACCATTCCAGCCATTAATGGTCACTCTTTCAATTTCAAAGTCTGCGGTCGCTTCATAAGTTAATAAAGAGCCAACTTCAGTAGCAAGTTCACGAAAACGTTTAGTACTAATATCGGCTTCACGCATTAAGCCAACTTTATGACGAATTAAAGGATGTTTTACTTCTACTATTTTCATTTCTCTCTCCCAGCTTTGAATATTTATAGCCAAATTTAATAAATGTTAGTGCATTTATCCTATCTATAAAACATAAAGTTTTACAAAAGCAGTAAATCGTGAGCTAAGCCAATAAAAATCGACCAATTAGATGTTTTATATAGCGGATAAAACAAAATCACCGCTTTCGAGTAGCATCACAAGCTGATAGAATACCGCCGCATAAAATCCCTAAAACGATGTACCCGAGAGGATCCTCCGTGAGCACTCCTACACCTTTAAGTTACAAAGACGCCGGCGTTGATATTGATGCAGGTAACGCGTTAGTTAATAACATTAAATCTGCCGTAAAACGCACCCGTCGCCCTGAAGTTTTGGGCAACCTAGGGGGCTTCGGCGCATTATGTGAACTACCAACTAAATACAAACACCCTGTTTTGGTTTCTGGTACTGACGGAGTTGGTACAAAACTTCGCTTAGCTATCGACCATAAAAAACATGACACTGTGGGTGTTGACCTTGTTGCCATGTGTGTAAATGATTTAATCGTATCTGGCGCTGAGCCACTATTCTTCTTAGATTACTATGCCACTGGCAAGTTAGATGTTGATACCGCAACCTCTGTTGTTAACGGTATTGCTGAAGGCTGCTTCCAATCAGGTTGTGCATTAATTGGTGGTGAAACCGCTGAAATGCCAGGAATGTACGAAGGCGAAGATTACGATTTAGCTGGTTTTTGTGTTGGTGTTGCTGAAAAAGAAAACATCATTGATGGCACGAAAGTTAAAGCTGGCGACTCTCTTATAGCATTAGCTTCATCTGGCCCACACTCAAATGGCTATTCATTAATTCGTAAAGTTTTAGAAGTCAGCGGTGCTGATCCATTACAAGACCTTGCAGGTAAGCCATTAATTAACCATTTACTTGAGCCAACTAAAATTTATGTAAAATCTTTACTTAAATTATTAGAGCAAACAGAAGTACATGCTATGGCGCATATCACGGGTGGTGGCTTCTGGGAAAACATCCCTCGCGTATTACCAGAAGACTGCAAAGCCGTCGTTAAAGGTGATTCTTGGGAATGGCCTGTGGTATTTGACTGGTTAATGGAAAATGGCAACATTGCACAACGTGAAATGTACCTTACCTTTAACTGTGGTGTAGGCATGGTTATCGCATTACCAAGTGATAAAGTAGATTCTGCTTTAGCGTTATTAAATGCTGAAGGCGAGAATGCATGGTTGATTGGTGAAATTGCTAACCGCTCTGCTGATGAAGAGCAAGTGGAGATTATCTAATGTCTGCAACCTGCCGCATCGTGGTATTAATTTCTGGTAACGGTTCTAACTTACAGGCAATTTTAGATAGTTGTGATGACAATCTACAAGCCGAAGTGGTAGGCGTCATTAGCAATAAACCTGATGCTTATGGTCTGACTCGTGCTCATTACAGCGAAGTGGATACTAGCTGTGTTATTGTTCATAAAGATGAGTCGCGCGCCGAATATGATGCAAGATTGATTGATGCTGTTGAAAAGTATCAGCCTGATCTTATTGTATTAGCTGGATTTATGAGAATTTTAACTGATGATTTTGTTAATCGTTACTTAGGTAAAATGATTAATATTCATCCGTCACTATTACCCAAATATCCAGGGTTAAATACACATCAGCGCGCTATTGATGCTCAAGACTCTGAGCACGGTGCAAGCGTACATTTTGTCATTCCAGAACTCGACGCTGGACCAGTAATTTTACAAGCCAAAGTGCCTGTATACCAAGACGATGATGCGACTATTTTAGCGGCTAGAGTTCACGAACAAGAGCATGCTATTTATCCGCTAGTTGTAAAATGGTTTAGTTTAGGTCGTTTGGCTTTACAAAATAATCAGGCTTTCTTAGATGGTCAACTTATTGGTATTAATGGCTACGCTCCTGATTAAGGCATTTGTTAATTAACCCAATAAAAAATCTCGCCTTGGCGAGATTTTTTTTGGGTTAGCCATTATTTTATTGGTAATTCCATATCGGCAAACATTTCATCAATTAACTGTTGGTCTCTTAAACCAACGGCTTGCTCAACCACTGAACGCGTTAAATGTGGTGCAAAATGTAAGATAAAGTCGTACATGTAACCCCGTAAGAAACTGCCTCGTCTAAAACCAATTTTTGTAGTGCTATGGGCAAATAAGTGGCTCGCATCAATGGCAACAAGATCTTTATCAATATTGGCATCAATAGCCATAGACGCTATCACTCCAACCCCTAACCCTAAACGGACATAAGTTTTAAGTACATCGGCACTGGTAGCACTAAACACAACCCTAGGGTCTAGACCTGCACGGTTAAATGATTTTTCAATTTCAGAAGCCTTATCGAAACCAAATACATAAGTTACTAATGGATATTTAGCGAGTTCTTCAATACTCGGTTTAACCATTTTGGCCAGTGGATGATTTCTGGCAACAACAATAGAGCGATTCCAGTGATAACAAGGCAACATAATTAAGTCACTGTATAAATGCATCGCTTCTGTTGCAATAGCAAAGTCAGCATCGCCTCGCGCCGCCTGCTCACTAATCTGGCTAGGTGTCCCTTGATGCATATGCAAGTTAACTTTTGGGTATCGTTTAATAAACTCCTGAATAATATTAGGTAAAGCATACCGCGCCTGCGTATCGGTTGTCGCAATATTTAGCTCACCCTGATTAGGCTTGGTATATTCTTCAGAGACTTTTTTAATACTTTCAACTTTACCCAAAATATCATTGGCGATTTCAATAACTTGCTGACCTGCAGGCGTAACATGAGTTAAATGCTTACCGCTTCTGCCAAATATTTGAATGCCCAACTCATCTTCTAGCATTCTAACCTGCTTACTGATCCCAGGTTGCGATGTATAGAGGTTTTCAGCCGTTGCTGACACATTTAAATTATGTTTAACCACTTCGGCAATATATCTTAATTGTTGTAGCTTCACGGCAAATATCCTTGCAGTTTTTAAAAGTATACCTAGAATTTTATTAGCCGATTTCAGGCCACCAAGTATAACCAAACGTTATACTTAACATAAAATGTAATGTAATTTGGAATATATGACAAGTGAAAACGACTCATAATGTCTGCTTGAAGAATTTAATATTGATTTATAAAGCACAAGGAATTGAGCTCAAGCAAACAACTAATCGATAACCATATTGATGTGAAAAAGCGCATATTAATAAACAAAAGGACTTATTTTTCAACGACAGTCCGGTGAACTTACGCTAATATATGGGTAATTTAGATTTAACAGTAAATTATATAATAAAGTTAATGATACCTGTGCCGTAAAATCTCATAGCATAAGTATCTATTACGACAAGATGGAAACCCTATGTCCCTTATTTTTATCCTACTGCTTATTGGTGCCTTATTACTGCTGATTATTGGCTACAGCATAGTGCAGCAGCAAAAAGAACGTGCAGAAGCTGAGCGCAGACAAGAAATCGCTCGCCAAAAAGCCATCATTGATGAAACTGAAGCAGTGTTAGCTAACACTGGGATTGCATCATGTTCAAGTCATATTATTTTGGTCCTGTATAAGCGTATTCAGGATGCTATTCAACAGTCAATGACATTTGCTTCTGGCCAAATTTTAGCGGATTATCAACGACGCCTAAGTGATTTAACTGCACAAATAAATACCCTAGCAGGTAGTCCACCTCAAGTTCCACCGGTTGAAAATTTCCGCTTACCAGATAACGATAAACAAGTACTTGAGTTAGTCAGAACCCTTAAAAAACTCAAAGCGATATTACGAGCAGAACACAATAAAGGTAAGGTAGACCCAGCGATATTCAGCACTGAAGAAAGCCGCATTGACAGTTTACAACAACGAATTAATGTTGAATCAATGATTACCCGTGCTCGTGCAGCTTGTTACATGAAACAGTATGGATCAAGCAAACAAATGGTCACAAAAGCATTATCAACCTTACATTTAATTAAGGCTCAAACTCCTAATGATCCGTTTATTAGCCGTAAAGTTGATGAAGCCAAGCAACTACTTGATGAAATAATGGGAGCTCAAAAAAGTGCTGGACCTAGCTCACCTAAACAAAACAAAAGTGATGACGATGATTTAGACATGTTGTTCCAACCCAAGAAGAAATGGTAATAACCTCCTTAGTCGTCATTTAGCTTATAGCACAATAAAAAACGGTAGCCAGATAGAACTCTGACTACCGTTTTTTAATGACTCATTTTAAACAACTAGTGTTGATTGTCGTCTTTAACCTTCTGAGCCAATTTTTGTTGTCTTCTTTTTTCCATAACCTGCTTAACATCGCTGCCAATATGGGCCTCACCACGTTGCTTAGCAAGTTGTACTTGTCGTTCACGCTCAATAAAGCGTTGGCGCTGTTCATCTGAAATTTTATCAATACAGTGCGGACAACTTACGCCTTGCACATAAGCTGGCGACTGTTTTTCAGCTTCTGTAATGGGCATTCTACAGGCATTACACTGATCATACTGGCCTTTTTCTAAAGCATGATTCACCGCAACACGGTTATCAAATACAAAACATTCACCTTTCCACAAACTTTCTTGCGGCTCGACTTCTTCAAGGTATTTTAAAATTCCCCCTTCTAAGTGATACACCTCTTCAAAACCTTGCTCTTTTAAGTAAGCAGTCGATTTTTCACAACGTATGCCACCAGTACAAAACATGGCTACCTTTTTGTGCTTGTTAGGGTCGAGGTTTTCTTTCACATACTTAGGGAATTCACGGAATGTTTCTGTGACAGGGTTTACTGCATGTTCAAAAGTACCAATTTGAACTTCATAGTCATTACGGGTGTCGACAAGAAGCACATCTGGATCTGAAATTAACGCATTCCAATCTTTTGGTTTTACATAGGTCCCAACGACTTTACGCGGGTCGATACCTTCCACACCCATGGTGACAATTTCTTTCTTTAATTTAACTTTGGTGCGGTAAAACGGCATTGCTGCGTCAAAAGACAGTTTAGTAACAATATTATCTAAACCGGGTTGGTTATCTAACCAAGCCAACAGCGCATCAATTGCAGCGTGGCTACCTGCAACCGTACCATTAATTCCCTCACTCGCAAGCAGCAAGGTCCCTTTTACATCATGTTGTTCCATCACCGCTAATAAAGGCTCACGAAGTGATTCAAAATGCGTTAACGATACAAATTTGTAAAGCGCACATACGACAACATTTTCTACAGCCGATGTATTATTAGGCTCAACTTGACGAATATTTTTGGTAATTTTAGACATATTATCTCCGCTGGCTGGAACTTAACTTCCAGTGCATAGGCAGGCCAAAAGTGACCAACCTCTAAAAAATGGCGGGAATTATACCTAAATCACACAGTAAAAACAGTTTTTATTGTTGCAGTTAATCGAGCCTACAAGATATTTAGCGAGTAATGAACATAAGGCTTAAATCGACAAAAATATCTGAAATTTAACTACTTACGTTGAGTATATATCGCTGAGTTGTTAATATCTCACTTTGTAATGTCTCACCTAAACTCATCAAAATGGAACATCTACATGGTTTTATACAGCTTTCGTCGTTGTCCTTATGCAATGCGCGCAAGACTTGCACTACATTTGAGCCAACTGAATCCACAGATACGTGAAATTGAACTGAAAAATAAACCCAGTGAAATGCTTGCTGTATCCCCTAAAGGGACAGTTCCAGTTTTGGTCAATGGTGACGATGTGATTGATGAAAGCTTAAACATCATGCGATTTAGTTTATTACAGCATCCCAATCCTAATTGCGAATACTTAACTCAAGCACAGTATCAAGTTCTGCTACAAAGCATTGAAAACGCTAGCGCCAATGAGCTAATAAAACGCCATGATGAAGAATTTAAAGGTTGGTTAGATAAATATAAATATGCCGATAGGCACCCACAAATGAGTCAAACTGAGTATCGATTACAAGCCGAAGCTTTTATTCAACAATTAGAAGATAAGCTGCTTGAAAATGAGTATCTATTTGCCGCTAGCCCAACCTTTGCAGATTTTGCCATTTTTCCGTTTATCAGGCAGTTTGCCAATGTTGATCCTAAGTGGTTCAATAATAGTCACTACCCTAACGTTATTAACTGGCTTTTAAAGTTAGTTAATAGTCAACTTTTTGGGCAAGTAATGACAAAATACCCGTTATGGCTGGATAAAAAACAGCTGACAAATCTAAAAAATTAATAAAACTGACAATAAGTCAACATTTTGATGGATATTTGCTTAATTTAGCTGCATATTGCAAATTATCTATTACGCTTAATACAGTCATTGCTAAACGCAAAGGAAAAATGACATGAACTATATGGATATAACACTAGCCTTGTTACTTATAGGCTTGTTTTTACTACACATAATGTTTTGCTACCGAGCATTAACCACAACCGCCCACATTAGCAATATAAAACGCTGGTTTTGGGGCGGAGTCAGTCTGTTAATGGGGCCATTAGGCTATTACGTGTATCAAAACCTTCTACCACTAGAGTCGTTAGAATAAGCTGCTTATTCAACTATTTGAAGCAGAGCCGTTATAAATAACGGCTAAATTGCTTACCGGGTTTTAACGGTTTAATTGGTGCAGTTAGTGTTGGTGTGCCGATATACAAAAATCCAATAATTTGATCTTCTTCCCCTAAACCTAATCCTTTATGAACCTGACTATCAAATGCAAAGTCTCCTGTACGCCAAACCGCACCTAACCCAAGCGTAAAAGCGGCTTGTTGCATCGCCATAGTGGCACAACCTGCTGCAAGGTGTTGTTCAAAAACAGGGACTTTAGGGTGTTGTTGAGTTTTAGCTACAACGGTGATCACCATCGGTGCTCTAAAAGGCATTTTTGACGCTTTTTCTATCATAGCTTCATCACATTGTTTAAGTTTTGCGGCTTCAACAAATATATCTGCTAAACGCCCTAACCCTTCATCTTGAGCAATAATAAACTCCCAAGGTGTTAATGCGGCATGATCAGGTACACGAGCCCCGGCATTTAAAATAAATTCAACTTGTTCCGCCGTTGGGCCTGGGGTGGTCAATCTTGGGCTAGATTGACGAGTCAGTAATAATTCAGTGGCTTTCAATGTCTTATCCTTTGTTATTTTTTTGGAATAATAACAAATATCCCACTAGTTTAGTGGGATATTTTGATAAAAAATTAACGGTGTCGTTGAATGAAATTAGCCTATTCAGCTTTTACTTAAACGTGCATGAACATAGTAATCAAGGCTAAAGTAACGTCCACCGCCTAAGAATAATAACGCTAGCAGCATAACAAAGTAAGTCACAGCAAACTCAATACCATTATTTAGAATCACAAAATTACCTGAGCTTGTTAGCCACTCATAATTGCCGTGTTGCTGTAATATTGTTTTAGCCGCCGCCAGCTTTTCACCCGCCTCAATCACGTTTTCATTGGCTAACCATGAGCTTGAATCGGCTATCGCCAACCAGCCTTTATCCCAATGTACAGCAAAAGCCGCAACTAACATGGTTACCATCATAGGAATAGCAACAAACCGAGTCGCCAAACCAATAAGTAATAGTATGCCCCCAACGAATTCTGTTCCGGCTGCAAGTGCCGTCATTAATTCAGGCATAGGTAAGCCTAAGCCCCAATCGGGGTTACCAAACCATGCGGCAGTATCTTCAAAATGCGACAACTTATTATAGCCAGCTTGAATAAGCACGGGGGCAAGATAAACTCTTAATGCTAGCGGCGCTAAACCGTCAAAGTAAGTAAGCTTTTGTAATAAACTTTGGTAGAGGGAGAAAAGTTTTTGCATGACATGTCCTTTGAAATTAACCCATTTATGATTCGCGCGTTTAATTCGCCGTTGCTAGCTAATCATAGTGTACTTAACTCAAAAGACCTGAACACTGCGTATTTAATTTCAAACTATCCATCATTTTCTAACCCTAGCTTGGCTAACAATCACTAACCTAAAACCCCTATTACAACAGAGGCTAGATTGACGATAAATCAATTAGCTCAAAATAGTGTTCAAAATAATCAAGATATTCAAAGCGCCCCTTTGATGCTATCAATAACGTCCACATACAGGCAAATACCCAATAACAATTAACAGCGTGATCTACACATTCAATGGCTTCAGTCGTTAATTTAGGTGTCGGTTGATTAAATTGCCAATTAAAATAGCGGCTTTTTAAATAGTTAACTTGCTCTGCAGACAATTGATGGGTCGCTATAATCGTCGCTAAATCGAATAAAGGATGACTGGCGGCAGAATATTCAAAATCAATACATACAAGGGCTTGTGTATCAATAGTTTCGTTTGAAGCAACATCTATGGGGTTGATTGATTGAAGTAATACATTAAATGGCGTCAAATCTCGATGGCAAAAACTGAGATGCAGTAAGCATGCATCCAACGCCTTAAACCATAAAAGACAGTGTGGTGTTATCTGTTGCAGTTTTTGATAGCACTTTAGCCAGTCATCTTGATGATTTGACTTGTCTCCACCGACGTTATCAATGGGTGCGTGCTGCACAATAGACTGGTAATAATCCGCTAATGTATGTTGATACTGTTGCCATTGTTGTTGATAACAAACATGCTTTTGAGGCAGTGGCAATTGCCCTAGCTGTGTTAATAAGCTCAGCAATAAATCAACGGGTTTTGTGGTGCTAGAAAACAAACTTAGTGTCTGTTTTCTATACGTTTTTGCCCCATACTCCTGATAATACTGCTGCCATTGTGTATCTTGTTGGATGTATTGGCTCAAGTACACTTCAAAGCCTTGGCTATGAAAATACAAACGCGGGGCAATATTCTGTGCAGCAGCTTGTTGCCATGCAAAAACTTCGTCTTCTCGGTGACACCAACTGGCCTGATTATCATTCACTCGTAACACAAACGCTTGCGGAAAATCAGTTATGGAGGTTGCTGTCGGGCAGTACAATACAAAGTTTTGATTACTTAACCCTTCGGTTAAGCACTCTATTTTTTGACAATAAGAGACTAAATGTTGATAAAGCGTTGACGGTAGTTGCTCACTAAGCAAGGTATTTACCGCATCGGGTAATGCGGTAAATACCGGGTATGTTTTCAAATTGTTACGCATTGCGCATCGCAGTGGTAACAGAACTTCGTGATTGATCTTCTGCCAACCAAGCTTTTCGCCACATGAAATACCCGACCAACGCCATCACCACATACATGACAAATAACGCCGTGGTTAGCATTAATCCTTTTTGAAAATAAAGGTAAATAGACAAGGTATTAATGACGACCCAATAAAACCAATTTTCAAGCACCTTTTTAGCCACTAAATAGGTGGTCATCACTGCAAAACAGGTGGTAGCAGAGTCAAGATATGGAAATGAAGCTTGAGTAAAGTTTGCCATAACATAACCGACAATAATGGAAATAACAGCCGTAAAGGTAATCAATAGTACATGGGTATTGAGCGACCAACTAATAATAGGTGACCCAGCGTCATTGATGTGATGCTCTTTACCGTCTTTAGGTTGTTGCATCCACAACCAATAACCATACACTGCCATCGCCATGTAATAGATGTTAAGTAACGACTCCATTAATAACGACACTTTCCAAAATAACACGGTATAAATAGCGGTGCTGGCAAAGGCCGCTGCCCAACACCAAATATTGGTACGCATTGCTAATGCTAAATAAGCAATGGCCAACACTACAGCAATGGCTTCCCAAAAAGTCATTACTCCGACTTCATTAATAATTTGTTGAAATGATTCTGTTAGTTCCATCATGACAATGATTACTCAGAATGAGCTAGGTTCAATTCACCGCCAATAAACTTACATACAAAAACCGCTTTACCCCATTTTTCATGGGCGGCTTTCATTTCTATCGCAAGCATAGACATAACATCTTCATACTCACCACACACTTGTGTCGCCATTGCGTTAGTAACGCGTTCAATATTGTTATAACTATCCACTCGACCAATAAACCATTTAATGGGGTCTAAATAGTTTTCGTTAAATGGATACATGCTTATTTCTGCAGTTAACTTCATATTGCTACCTTAAAGTAAATTGCGACACCTCTGTTATGGTGTCGCGATTAGTTAGCGCTTCCCTGCTTAAAGCTCAGTGTCACACCGAGCGAAAATTACATAAATTTATAATCAAACGTAATACCCACCTGACGCGGATCGCCATAGCGGATATATTGCTTATCAGCCCAATCTAAATCAGGTTCGTTTCCAAAGTAAAAGCCTCGTACGCCGTATTTTTCATCAAGTACATTGCGTCCCCAAATATAAGCTGACCAAGTTTGAGTTTCATAGCCTACACGAGCATTAACCAAGGTGTAAGGCTCAGACTTTGATTCATTACTGTCTGAGTAATAAAAATCACTTTTACCGTTGGCATTGACATTAACAAACCAGCCAGAGTCTGCAAAATAGGTCATACCCAAGCTGTAAGTAAAGTTAGGCGAGTGGGCTAATTCACGTCCAGACAGGTCAACCGGATTACCGTATTTATCATTGTAGGTGTATTCACCATATTCTGTTTCTAACCAACCAAGGCTACCATATACCTGAATGTTTTCGGTGGCATACCAGTTCGCATCTAATTCAGCACCGTAATTGCTCGAACTTCCGGCATTTTCAGTAAATAATAGGAAACGTTGTGGGTTTACAGGGTCTTGAATAGAAGCCGCAACTTGCTGATCTTGTCTGTCCATATAAAACAGCGCAAAGTTACTGTCTACATTGCCATTTAACCAAGATGACTTAATACCAAACTCATAGTTATACAGAGTTTCAGTATCGAACTCTTTTTTATCGCTTAACTCTGGCGGTAGGGTCATATTAAAGCCACCCGCTTTATAACCGCGAGCTACTTTAACGTAGGCATTGTGATCCGTATTAATCGTTTTAGACAAGGCAATATGACCACCCCACATGCTTTCAGAAGGCTTAAAATAATCACCGTTTGAGTCTGAGTACTCACTATCACGACGTTCAAAACGAATCCCAGTTGATAATAAATAGTCATTGCCTAGTTGGCTATCTAATTGGCCAAAAATAGCATAATTTGTGGCTTCATACTCAGACTGTAAAACTTCATCAGGCCAAGTGTTATATTCTGAATATAAGTCATTGTCTTCTCTCAAATTCAATGCGTAAACCCCCACTAACCATTCTGTTGTATCATTGAATAGTTTACTGGCTTGAGTCGATGAAAAGCGGAACTCTTGAGATACGGTTTTACGCTGACCTTCTTTGTCCCAAATATAATCATAAACACAAGGTTCAGAACCAATAACGTTCCAGTCTTCGTCATATTCGTTACAGGTTTTTCCTTCCCAGTACTCAGGATTAGCCCAGTCACCGTCATAGGCGTGTTCATGATCTGTTTGAGCAAACGACGTTAATGAGGTTAACACAAAGTTTTCAGCCCCTGTGTAGGTAAACTTTAGCCCTGCGCCAGTGGTTTTTTGATTATCAACGCCAGGTTGGTCAGTTAGGGTGTCAAAGCCGTTGTTATCTAATGTCCAAACATCATAACCATTGTCATAGTTAGCATGTAATAAGGTTAAATCAGCCTGTAAATCATCAGTAGCATACCAACGTAATTTAGCGCGAGCGGTAAACTCGTCACGCTTATTGGTGTCATCTCGACCTAAGTAGGTATTATTTCGAAAGCCATTTTGATTGTGTTTTTCTAGTGAGACACGGTAAAGCAATTTGCCACTATCGGTTATTGGGCCAGAGCTAAAACCAGCAAAGCTTTGTAAGTCATCATCACCAAGGCTTGCTTCTAACCCATGTTCAAAGGTATCGGTTGGGTCATTACTTTTTAAATAAATAAGCCCTGCTAACGCATTAGCACCGTATTGAGTCCCTTGTGGCCCCCTTAATACTTCAACTTGTTGCATATCATACATGCTCGACACCATACCTAAACCCGATAAGTCGATGTCGTCAACAATAAAGCCAACAGACGAATTTGGCGCACCTTGGTATTGCTCTTGCTCACCTACACCACGAATTTGGAAGTATTTGGGTCTAGAACTGCCACCAGACCAATTAAAGTTAGCAATACCATTTAGAATATCTTCAAAGTGCTGTGCACCTTCATCTTCAATTTGCTGAGCATCAATCACCGTCACACTAGAAGGCATTTTGTCTAAACTAATATTACTAAAGTCAGCATTAACAACAATCACTTCCATTTTTTCAGTTTCTGGAGTTTCTGTAGTAACAAGTTCATTAGCCGCTGAGGCCGAACTAGCATAAAGCACAGAAGAGATTGCCAGCGCGATCGTGGAGGATGAAAAAATTGATTGATTTGATTTTAAAGAATACATAGGACCTCAAATATAAATTTTGAGATCCGGCAGATAGCGATAAAGAAGTGCACGTCCATGAAATCGAAGTAGCCCATTCCTACGCCGGTATTAGCCGGATCAGGTTCTAAGGGTTCATATTTAAATGTCTCAGTTCACCACAAGTAACGTTAAAATAACGTTAGCAGTAGGTGAACACCCCTTGGCGGCGTCGATTATATATTAATTTTAATTTTGTAACAGGCAAAAGGCGGACTTTTTGCCAATAAAAAGCCAAGCAACCGCTTGGCTTGTTGATACATCGATAGTAAAACCCAAGTGAAGCATACTATTCTCCAGCTCGGCTCAACTGATTTGTATACAAAGACTTAGTTAGAAAAAGCTTTTCTGACGTAAACTTCAAATCGGCTGGCATTGGCGTTTGGAGCTACCCCAGACACTTGTATTTGTTGTTTACCATGCAACTTTAACGCTTTCCAACTGCTCGCTTCATCTTCAATGGTAAAACCCGCAGCGTCATACCAAGTAAACTTATATTGTAAGCGTAAGTCTGTGGCCACTAAACTGTTGATTTGCGCTGCGCCTTGTAATAAGTCAGCCGACTGGCGAGCATTGACATTACTCACAGAGACTTCTCTAGCAAAAGTATTATTATCGACTCTGACTTCACCTTGAGAATTCACCGCAATACCCGCAGTGTGGTTAGCACAACCGCCTAGTAGCATTGCCGCAGTAAACATAATACACGCAAGCTGTTTCATAATAAGTCCTTAATTATTCAATTAAAAAGTGGGCGCGAGCCGTTGCAATTAACTGCTTTCTGTTGGTTTGCCAACAGTTAATACTGACATTAGCAACCCTGCGTCCTTGACGGGTAATTTTACATTCTGCAAAGGTGTCTTTGTGCAAGCCGGCACGCAAGTAATCAATTGAAAAATCAACAATTTTAGGTACTTTATTGGCTTGCATAAATACCATTAGCTGCACAATGGCTGACATTTCCATAAACCCAGCAATCACCCCTCCATGAATTGCAGGTAAAACAGGGTTACCAATGTTGCCATCTTTAGCGGGTAGCTTAAACACCATTTCATCACCAAAGCGTGAAACAGACATGCCAATAAATTGTGAATAAGGCACTTTATCTAATAAATAAGAATAATCATTTAATTCAATGGCACGCTTTACGACATTTTGCACATCAATAGATTGAGGCTCAACATTATTAGCTTGAGGCACATTTAGTGATGTTTCTGGCTCATCGATATGATTAATAGGTGGCTGATTACCCATTAACGCTTGGCGAAACTCTTCACCCACCATTTCTGGACTGATACGCATAAATGAACCTACGGCATGAGCAATAGGCTCATCAATACTATCTTGATAAGCAATAGCACGAGTAAACGCGACCGTTGATGATAACCGATAACACTCAGCAAACGCATAAACCGCTTTATTTGGCTCAGCGGGCTTCATGTAATCGACTCTTAAGTCCAGTGTAGGAGATATTTCAAGCGACTGGTACTTGTTCAAAATGGCACACACCACCGCCGAACCACAAGTGGTGTCAATAAGGGTAGTGATCACCCCGCCGTGAATAACCCCAGTATCAGGATAACCAATAATGTCTTCACTATAGGGCAACTTCACCAATACATGATGTTCGCTAGCCTCTTGCACTGAAATATTTAAACGTCGGCATTGGGCTAGCTGATTAACAAACCGCTTAGCAACGTCTGTTAATGGGAAAAAATCTGGATTGAATTGCATTAGCCTTTACTCAACATAGGGCCAAGTGGTTTACCGCCCACTAAATGAAGATGGATATGGTAGACCTCTTGTCCACCATGCTTATTACAATTCATGATTAATCTATAACCATCTTCAGCTATACCTGCTTCTGCTGCTAATTTTGCTGCAACCGTCATCATACGGCCCAACGCTAACTCATCTGAGGCTTTAACATCATTTGCCGTGGCAATTAAATGGTTTGGAATAATCAAAATATGAGTCGGTGCTTGAGGTGCAATGTCGCTAAATGCAGTGACTAATTCATCCTGATACAAAATATCGGCCTCAATCTCTCGGCGGATTATTTTGCTAAAAATTGTTTCTTCGGCCATGTTATTGTCCTTGTTGTTCTTCACTGAATCGTTTGGTTAAGTTTATCTTATTTTTCAGAAATTATAATGCTGATTAAGGGTTTTTAGTGCTGGTTGATTGCTTAAACAACACATTTTTGGCAGCATGTTTGCTTTCTTACCCAGACTTAATGGACACGTTATGCATCATCATATTTATGCTTCTGATCCCAAAGCCCATTTATTCTCCATCAAAGCATCATTAACTAACGCTGCGCCACAACAAATATTTAGTTTACCTGCCTGGTTGCCGGGCAGTTATATGATTCGAGACTTTGCCAAAAACATTATTGATATTCAGTTTTATGATGAACAGCAAAATGCTTTATCTTTTGAACAGTTAGACAAGCAAACATGGCGAGTTAACAACCAAGGAGCTTGCATTACCATTTGCTATCAAGTCTATGCTTGGGACTTGTCAGTCCGCACCGCACATTTAGACACAAATCATGGTTTCTTCAATGGGAGTTCTGTCTTTTTAGCGGCTAAAGGCCTAGAACACTTACCGCAACGAGTTACCATTGCGCCGCCCGCAGAAGAGGCGCTATCTGAATGGAAACTTGCCACCAGCATGAATAGAACGTCGGGCGAGCAATTTGGTTTCGGTGAATTTGAAGCGTCTAATTATCAAGATTTAATTGATCACCCTGTCGAAATGGGCGACCTCACCATTGACACTTTTATGGCGGCAGGAGTGCCACATGACATCGTGCTCAGCGGCAAGCATCGAGCCTGTATGGCTAGATTGAAAAAAGATTTAACTGCCATTTGCGAATATCAAATACAGCTATTTGGCCCCCCAGCACCATTTGAGCGTTATGTGTTTATGACCACCGTGCTCGATAATGGCTTTGGCGGATTAGAGCATAAATCGTCAACAGCATTAATGTGTTCTAGAAACGATTTACCGAAATCAGAAACGGCTGAAGTCAGTAAAGGCTACCGCACCTACTTGTCACTTTGTAGCCATGAATATTTCCACAGTTGGAATGTAAAACGTATAAAGCCAGCAGAGTTTACCCCGTTCGATTTATCTCAAGAAAGCTACACTCAACAACTTTGGGCTTATGAAGGTATCACCTCATACTTTGATGACTTTTTAACTTACCGCAGTGGCTGTGTTGATAAACAAAGCTATTTGACATTATTGAGTGAAACCATGACCCGCGTTTATCGTGGCAAAGGTCGATTTAAACAAAGCCTAACTTCATCTAGCTTTAATGCTTGGACAAAATTCTATAAACAAGATGAAAACGCCGCCAATGCAATCGTCAGTTATTACACTAAAGGGGCGTTATTTGCCCTGTATTTAGACTTAACCATTCGCCTTGAAACTCAGGGAGTCAAAAGCTTAGATAACGTAATGCAGCAACTTTGGCAGCAATATGGACTCACTGAAATCGGTACCGACAAAACCAGCCACCAACGTATTGTTGAATCCATTTTAAACCGACCATGTGATGACCTTTTCAGTTATTTGTATAACACCCAAGACTTGCCTTTAGCACCTTTGTTAGAACAAGTTGGCGTACAATTAAGCTTTAGATCTAGTCAAGGTATGACAGACACTGGCGGTGATAGTGTTAACGGTTATGACATTGGCTTTGGTGCCAAATACAAAGTAGAAGGCATAGGGCTTAAAATCCTTACCGTTGCGCAAGATAGCCCTGCACATCAAAGCGGCTTAAGTGCCGGTGATGTATTAATTGCGGCTGATAATTTACAAGTAACGGCTAAGTTTGAACAGCTATTGCAAGACTACAGTGTTGGTGAACAAGTTGAATTACATTGGTTTAGACGTGATGAACTAATGAAAGGATTACTGCCTGTTAAATCTGCTGAAAAAGACACTGCGGTATTAACAATTATTGATGAGCAAAAAGCCGCAATTTGGTTAGATTAAGCAATTATTTTGCCCCCAATACCCAATGTTGGGGGCTAAAAATTGCGTTAAACAACCACCTCATGCATATGAGTTTGTGCCCATGCAATGGCTTGGCCTCTGCTAGATACCCCTATTTTTCTAAATGCCCGATATAAGTGAGTTTTAATGGTCGACTCACTGACAAACAACTGATTCGCAATATCTAAGTTAGTACTTCCTGACAATAAAGCTTGTAATACTTCTCTTTCACGAATCGTCAATTGATCTTCTTCGTCGGTATCATTTTGAACGCTTTTGTACAGTTCTTGAGGTATAACACTGCCGCCTTTGAGGATTTTTGTTAACCCTGTGCTAATTTCAGCCAAGTTAGCATCAGAATAAAACACTCCTGAGGTAATCGCACAATGAATTAGAAACTTAGCATCCATTTGTTTAGGAAAATTGATAAATACTGTTTTCACGTCACTATATTCACGATCTATGCATCTTTGCAGTTGATAAGCCTGCTGAAGATCAATGGTCGCAAGATCAAATATCACTAATGAATTTTCATGTTGTTCAAGCGTTTTAGCCATAGTGCTAGGTTGAGCACTCACTAATTTCACCAAAAACTCTTGCGGCCACCGGCAATCAAGCAAATCTATCAATAAGGTTGACCTAGAAACGATCATCCAGTTTGCAACTTTAAACATATAACACTCCATGTAATTTGCTCTTAAAGTAGAGCTTAAACTGTTTAAGCTTTAACAACTGTATCAAGCCAATCAATGCATAACAATTAGCCTAATGGGTGCTTATGTACTTAAAGTTATACTTTTGTACTACACAATCGTTAAGCAGACACAGATTGGTAGCCATGATCTAAGTGACTGTCTAACTCATTTTAGTTGATGTTTTTTTGTTCAACCAGTGAGGCGGGATTTTTAATTGATTAACTTCAGGCAGAGATTTGACTCCCTGCCTATAAGTTCACATTAAGTTTATCCAGTAACCAGAGAAGCGACCAATGCAATAAACAGCATAATTGATACAACCTGCCAAAATTTAACTGGGTCTTTATCAATAATTGGCACAGTGGTTTTACTGACTTTATTCGGCTGTGGAGTGGTTAATTGGTGAATAAACTCACAGCTGTCGGCTTGTCTAAAGGAGGCCTCAATACTCATGGCTTTTTTCAACACCGCATCAATCCACTCGGGCACCATAGGGTTTAGCTTATTAACACTAATGTACTCTATGGCTAAAAAGTCTTGTCGAGTGTGACATTTACACAATTGTCCTTTAAAAGGTAACTCACCGGCTAACATTTCAAAGGTGATCACCGCCAACGAAAACAAATCTGCACGGCCATCGGCTTGATAACCCAGAATCACTTCTGGCGCGGTGTAATCTGCTGTACCTAAAATATTATCGCGGGTTAATGGCGTAGTAATTTCAGCAATGCCTTTGATATAACAGGAACCAAAATCGATAATCTTAATATTGCCTTGCTTAGTGACAAAAATATTGTCTGGTTTTAAATCTTGATGCAGGGTTTCGCGACGATGAAACGCCCTTATGCCTAATTCAATCTGCTTAACTAAACGAATAACCTCTTCAACAGCGGCCTTTTTATGCTGGGTTAACCATTCAGCTAAACTCACCCCATCTAAAAACTCAGTTAAGTAATACAAGGCTGATTTAGGCCTATTATGCTCTGCCACTTTGACGACATAATTGTTATTAATCCGATTCCCTACCCAGCTTTCAAGCATAAAGCGTTCAATATAGGCGGCATCGTCTATATAGTTCACCGAGGGCGTTTTCATACAAAATGCACTGCCAGCTTCGTTAATAACACGATAAACCTGACTGCGCTGCGACTGATGAATAATATGGGTTACTTGATAACCATCAAGCTTCATTCCCACATCTAGCGGAGGGGGAAATGGTTTACTGGAAAGCTTTTGATAAACATCGCCAATGTCTTGTGTAGGCAACGCAGCCACATACAGCAGTTGGACACTTAAATTATCATTACTTTGTGCATTTAACGCAGTATCAATTAACTGCAGGCAAAACTGCTCACATTGTTCATCAGTTAATTGTGGGTGTTTTTCAATATACTTGGTTAAACTTCGGCCCAGTTCATAGTCAGTTAACACATCATGAATGCCATCTGTGGTGAGTAAAAATATATCTCCCACTTCAAGTGCTACTGACTTGTAATCAACATCAAGTTTAACGTCCATCCCCAAAGCACGGGTTAGATAATGCTTACTTTCACTTACCGTAGTGCTGTGATCGCGACTTAGCTTAACCAACTCACCCGCTCTTAAACGGTACACACGCGAATCACCCACATGCAGCATATGGGCAGTACAAGACTTAAAAACTAAAGCAGATAACGTACAAACATATCCTCTACGGGCATCGCGATAATCTTGGCCTAAGCCGTATAACCAGCGATTTAAGGCGGTCAACACCTTATTACACGAGGTTTGCACTCCCCAAGTATCTGGAGTGGAGTAATAGTCACTTATAAAGTTACTGACACTGATAGCCGAAGCTTGTGCACCACTTTCTGCGGTACTGACACCATCACTGATCACCGAGACTATGCCCTTAGTAGACAACATCAACCCAGAAGGGATTCGAATCCCTATGGCATCCTCATTAGCTTGTTTACGGCCTTTTTCTGACGCTTGACCTACATGAATCGTTAATGGATTGGTTACATTAGTCACCAATGCCTCTTCTACCAAAGCGGCATTTTTAGGTGAGTCTTGTAAAACAGATGATGTTTGCATATTCATATATCCAATGACGAAAATAGCGAGGTCTTAGCCTCGCTGTTTTAAAGGCGCCAAATAACACACTAGCTTACGCTAATTAAAGTCACCTCACCTTGTTCATTTACTTCTGCAATATGGCCTTTTGGCTCTGCCATAAATAACAAGGTAATAAAACCAAATACCGCACTAGTGGCAATAACGTAAAAGAAAGTTTGGGTAGAGACTATAGAGTAAACGGTTAAAAAGAACACCGCACCTACATTACCATAAGCACCTGTCATGCCAGCAATTTGCCCTGTTAAACGACGTTTAATTAAAGGCACTGCAGCAAATACCGCACCCTCACCACCTTGGACGAAGAATGAACATGCCATCACCACAACCACAGCAATGGGTAATCCCCAGCTTGAGTCAATTTGCGCCACCGAGAAATAACCAATAGCCAAGCCTGCGGTTAAAATTAACAAGGTAACTTTACGGCCAAATCGGTCACTTAACCAACCGCCACCTGGACGCGACATTAAATTCATAAAGGCGTAACTAGAGGCAACCATACCCGCTTGTGCCATACCTAAACCGAAAGTTTCGGCAAAAAATAAAGGCAACATAGACACCACTGCTAATTCAGAACCAAAAGTGGTGAAATATAAAATATTCAGTACCGCCACTTGTTTGAATTCATAACGTTCAAATTCAGGTACTTCTGCCACAAATACGTGCTTATTCACTTGGTAGGTCTGATAAAAATCAACACAAAACACCAACACTAATGCGGCATATATCAACAAGGTTGTTTGCTGGGTAAACATGCTGACACCGGCAGGCGATAATTTCCAAGCCAGTAAAGCCAACGTGGCATACATAGGGATTTTCATGATAATTAGCAGCACAAAATCTTTTTTGCTAGTGACCTCTAAGCCACCAGCTTTTTTAGGTTTAAAGTAGGTAGACCCTTTTGGTGTATCAGACACATTAAAGTAATACACAAAAGCAAACAATAAGCTCATTAAGCCTGTTAAGCCAATGGCAAAACGCCAACCATTTTCACCACCAAAAGCTAACGCAATAGCAGGCAAAGAAAATGCCGCAGCAGCTGAACCAAAGTTACCCCAGCCACCATAAATACCCTCGGCAGTGCCTAACTCTTTTGCTGGAAACCACTCACTAACAATACGAATACCAATCACAAAACCAGCACCAATAAAGCCAATTAAAAAGCGTGCTAATGCTAATTGCTCAAAACTATCCGCTACCGCAAACATAAAACACGGTATAGAACAAACCGCTAACAACACCGAGTACGTTAATCTTGGGCCGTATTTGTCGGTCACCATACCAATAATGATACGTGCTGGAATGGTGAGCGCTACGTTTAAAATCAGCAAGGTTTTGATTTGTGATTTGGTTAAGCCCAAGCTGTCGGCAATAACACTCACTAATGGTGCGGCGTTAAACCACACCACAAAAGTGATGAAAAAAGCCATCCAGCTTAGGTGTAATACTTTCATTTTTCCGCTAAATGAAAAAAGCTTAAATTTATCTGCACTCATAGCGACGTATTACCCCTTGGCCAGCACAAATACTTGGCCTTGCTCTGTTTTAACTTCAAATGGTGTAGCTTGCAGATTGGCATCTTCTATACATTTACCTGTCGTTAGGCTGTAGTGTTGCTTGTAGATAGGAGAAGCGACACATAGCTCCCCTTCCATCTCACAAATAAGCCCGCGAGCTAATACCCCTACACCAGTGACAGGGTCAGTATTTTCTAGAGCAAATAAGCCATCTTTACCTAGATTAAAAATTGCTACCGCTTTACCTGCAACCCAAGCAGCAATACCTGTACCTTGTGGTAAATTTTTCTCGTCACCTACGTTTACCCAGCTCATGCTACTACCTCCTCAGAATTTGTTGTGCTTTGCTCATCTGTAATATCGCGAATAGCGATGTTGCCCGCGCCTGCATCTTTAATAGCAGGGAAGCGTTGATCGCGGATTCGTTGATAACCACTATCATCGCTTTCAGGCGCAGCGTCTGGGTTAATAAATTCATTAAAACGAGCCAAATATTCTGGCTGTTCAAGACTGGTTTTCCACTCACATTGATACGCGGCAACCACTTCATTCATTTGCTGTTCAAGCTCGGCATTGAGCCCTAATGCATCGTCAATCACCACTGACTGTAAATAAGCTAGGCCACCTTCTAACGAATCCATCCAAGTTGAAGTACGCTGTAATTTATCGGCAGTTTTAACGTAGAACATCAAAATTCTGTCTATGTATAGGTAAAGTTCTTCGGTGGTTAAATCGGTAGCAAATAAATCACCATGGCGAGGACGCATACCGCCATTACCCGCAACAAATAAGTTCCAACCTTTATCTGAAGCAATAATACCTATATCTTTACTTTGCGCTTCGGCACACTCGCGGGTACAACCCGATACCGCAAACTTCAATTTATGCGGGCTGCGCAGTCCTTTGTAACGATTTTCTAAATCAATGGCTAAGCCAACAGAGTCTTGCACCCCGTAACGACACCAAGTACTACCGACACAGGATTTAACCGTACGTAACGACTTACCATAAGCATGACCCGTTTCGAAGCCAGCATCGATTAGCTTTTTCCAAATTTCAGGTAATTCAGATAATTTAGCGCCAAACATATCAATACGTTGGCCACCGGTAATTTTGGTATACAGGTCATATTCTTGGGCAATTTCGCCCATGGCTATCAACTTAGCTGGGGTAATTTCGCCACCCGCAACACGAGGGACAATTGAATATGTACCGTCTTTTTGAATATTACCTAAGAAGGCATCATTGGTATCTTGTAACTGCACATGGCCTTTGTCTTGATTTAAAACATAGTGGTTTTTCAAGCTAGCAAAAATAGATGCTGCTGCAGGTTTACAGATATCACAACCATAGGTATGACCTTGCTCAGATGGTTTACCATGTTTAGTTATTAAGGTATCAAAGTCTTCAATGCCTTCCACTTGGCATAAGTGATATAAGGCTTGTCTGTCATGGTCAAAGTGAGCACAAATACCCGCATTAAAGTCTAAACCTTCAGCTTGTAATGTTTGATCAATAATTTTTTGCACTAATGGCGCACAACCACCACAACCAGAGGCAGCGCGGGTACATGACTTAATTTCAGCCATTTTATGATTACCCGCTTTAACCGCTTCAACAATGTCACCTTTAGTGACTTGGTGACATGAGCATACAATAGAGGTGTCTTTTAAGTCAGCTTCTGATTCAGCACCTGCAAGTAATAATTCAACTGCAGAACCTGCAATTTCATCTTGAGATAAATACAAATCTAACAAACGGTTATAATCGCTGTTATCCCCGACTAATACGGCACCTTTTAAAAATTGACCACTTTCGTCTAACCATAGTTTTTTGTAAATACCGGTTTGGTTATCAGACAATTCAACAAACTGGGCGTTATCAAAACCACGGCTAGCGCCAATGGCAGCAACATCCACCCCTAATAATTTTAATTTGGTGCTCATATCTGCACCAACGAATGCACTGGGCTTCACATCAGATACCGCAGAAGCAATATGAGAAGCTGCAACTCTGGCCATTTGGTAACCTGGGGCAACTAAACCAAAGATTTTTTGCTCCCATAAGGCACACTCACCAATGGCATAAACATCTGGCGCAGACGTTAGGCAGTAGTTGTCAATTTGAATCCCGCCACGTTCGCCAATATTAATTCCAGCAACACGGGCTAATGCATCTTGCGGGCGAATACCTGCCGAAAATACAATCATATCGGTTTCTAGGAAGGTATCATCATTAAAGGTCATACGATGCAGCGCAGATTCGCCATCAATAATAGCGGTAGTGGCTTTAGAGGTATGGACACTTACCCCTAGCTCTTCAATCTTGCTGCACAATAACTCACCGGCTTTATCATTTAACTGTACTGGCATTAACTGAGGAGCAAACTCAACAACGTGGGTTTTCACCCCTAACTGCTTCATAGCGTTTGCCGCTTCAAGCCCCAGTAAGCCGCCACCTACAACAACACCTACTTTACTATTAGCTGCAGAGGCTTGAATAGCTTCTAAATCTTCAATGGTGCGATAAACCAAGCATTGGGCACGGTCATTACCTTGAATCGGAGGCACAAACGGGAATGAACCGGTAGATAAGACTAAACGGTCATATTGATACTCATCACCAGCAGCGGTTACCAATGTTTTGGTTGCGGTATCAATATTGGTCACCTGAGAGTTCAAGTGCAAAGTAATACCCCAATCAGCATAATCTTGAGCACTTGTTAACATTAATGGCTCAGCACTACCTGTTTCAAAATACTTAGATAATTGCACTCTATCGTATGCAGGACGTGGCTCTTCACCAAATACATGCACATCAAATTGCTTGTTTAGTCCAAGACCGCACAATTGTTCAATAAAGTGATGGCCCACCATGCCATTACCAACGACCACTAACTTAGGTTTTGTGACTGCCATACTCGACACCTCCATGCTGGGTTTTAAAAAGCAAAAAGGCGCCAACTCCCTTTAAGGAGTTGGCGCCAATGCCATAATAAAACCCGGATTTTTAATTTAATTTTCTATTAGCTTAATGAATGCACAGCTTGTGCCAACATTTACTATGATTTATTTTTTTAATTTCAATATAAAACAGTACATTACAACAAAAGAATTGTTTTAGATTATCTATATAGACTCAAAGTAGACGGCTTTGCACCAATCTGATGCGCACCATTATCTAGCATGCCCTTTGTTGAACAAGATTCAGCAGGCGAGTTAGTCGACATAACCGCAATAATTTGTGCCGACATTTGTGCCATTGTTATGCCTTTTTGCATTGCTTGCTGCTGTATAATTTTATGGGCTTTTTCTTCAGTGAAGCCTTGCTGCATCACAATGAGCTTTGCCTGACTTAACAATTTGAGCCCTTTTATTTCATCATCTAACTTTTTGAATTCAGCAATACTTTTATTTGCTGCATCAAACCGAGCCTGGGCTAAATTCACTAAGCTGGTGATACGGTTAGCGGCCATTTTTTCTGGCACAAATGTAATACGACCACAACAAAGTAATCGTTCTAATTGTGTTTGCTGCCAATGGCTGGCATTTACAATCATCGCCTGCGGCGCCGCCTCAAATATGCGTAAAATAAACCCTGTCATATGCGGTGAAAGTTCATCGCACATCACAATCACTACATCAAACTCAGCCAGCTGCTTACAACGTTCAACTTGACTTAACGATGTCATCACCATCGCCTCACCCATTGAACAAAGCGCATTCTGATATTCAATTAGCCTGTTAGCTTCTGCTGTTCTTTGGCTAAAACTTGATTCACAAATAATTAAACTGCGCATATCTGCTCCTTGTTACCTGAGTGGGATATGTTAATAAATTCTGCATGGGATAAAGACTGCAACTGTTGAAATATCGCTTGTGGATTTAACCTATTCGCCCACACCTGCTGTGACGCTTCAGCTATGTCAGTTAATGGTTGCTTAGCTAATAACTCACGCTCTAAACGCAATATTAATGCTAATGTAGACTCAATACTTTTTACCGCCTGAGCAATCATAGGCGCAGACATTAACTGCAATAGTTGAGTTGATTTATCAGGTTCTATTTCTGACCAAAGTAGTGCAAGCACATCGGCTGACAAGTCTGCTTGGCCCACTTTTGCACCAGAAAATGCCTCTAAAGAGGTATCTAAACTAAAATCACCACAACTAAGGGATTCTGCAGCTGACTTAACAAACTTTACTGTAGTGGTGACTCTAGGATTTATTTCGGTTTCACCTTGTAAGCCCTTGAAAATGCCTACAATGCCTTGCTGATGTTGCAGGTGTTGATGTTGGTGTCGAAACAGTTTCTCAGCAACCTGCTGATGAATGTTGTCTAAACCAGGATGAAAATAACTGCGAAGACTGATGGGAGCGTTTGCCGGATTAACGCAACGAGAAGCCGTTTGAATAATGCTGCGTAAACCTAACTCTTGATGCAATAAACGACACTCATCTAATACATTTAGCATATCACCAGCATGCACATAAACAATATTGGCATCATCTAGCGCTTGCTGCGCATCTTCAGCGTTGAAACAACGAGTAATATTTAATGCACCAATACAAGACTCCACATGACGACGATGGGGTAATGCCAAGCTATCGCCATGTAATAATATTTTAATGCCATTATTTGCCAGTAATTTTGCCACCAGCAATAACCAGGGTAACTGCTCACGTTTACCCGCAAATACGGGCCAATCAATATCTACCGTTAATGACGCCCACTGGGCAGATACTGACTGTTTAAGGCCTGCTACAACGCCTGCTACTTCATCAACAGTTTCACCACGTACTCGCATTAACATCATAGCACTGGCCATTTGAACTTGAGTCACCTTGCCTTGAGCAAACCCTTGTATTAACAAGCTAGCTTCGGCAAAAGTTAAACTGCGCGAACCTTTTTCACCTTTGCCAAGGGCTTTTATCAATAGCCGAAAATCAAATTCGTCTACTGACGTTAATGTGAGCTCACCAATCTTAGGCATACTCAACCTCACGAACCATGTGATTATAATGAGCTGATGAGTAATCAATATCGCTTAATAGTTGTGCTAACTGTTGACCAATAGACACCACTTCACCAATGATAATCAGCGTTGGGCCAGAATCTTTAATGGTTAAAGCCGTTTGGCTCATCTCTGCAACCGTTGAATAGGTGACAATTTGGTTAGCACGACCACCATTAGTGACAAAGGCAACCGGCAACTCAGACGAACACTGCTCTGACATCAATCCTGTAGATATACGGCTGGCTTGCTCTTTGCCCATATAAAACACTAGTGTAGATTGTGCGGCTAACAGGGCTTGCCATTGCGCTGGGGCGTAAGCACTGTCTGCATCAGTCATTTTTGTGCCGGTAATTAAGGTAACGCTTCTGGCTAACCCTCTAAATGTTAATGGAATACCGGTACTAGAAGCGCTGCCTAAGGCCGCTGTGACACCCGCATAAAACAATGACTTAATACCTCTCTGCGCCAAGTACAAAGCTTCTTCGCTGCCGCGGCCAAAAATATGTGGGTCACCACCTTTTAACCGTACTACTTTCAAACCTTGCTGAGCTAACTCGCATAACAGTGCATTAATATCTTCTTGCTTTGTGCTGGGCTGGCCACAACGTTTACCCACAAAATGTCGCTGACAATCGGCATCTACCAGAGTCAAAATATCGCTACTGACTAAACTGTCATAAACTAAAGCATCAGCTTGAGAAACGACCCGTGCAGCTTTTATTGTCATTAAATCTAATTGGCCACACCCAGCGCCAACAATGGCAACTTCCCCAGCTTGAAGTTCGCTTGAATTTGCTGCACTGGATTGCTTTGTATCAATAAGTGTTTTGACATTATTCATTATGCAACGTCCTCTTTGGCTGAATCGGATTGTGGTGCAGCTTGTTCAACAACAAAAGACAACGCATCTTGCCAAATCGTTGTTGCACATTGTTTAACCTCACTGTTACAGCTACCACACTGGCGGCCACAACCTAAAGCTGATTGGGTATTATCTAATGCAGCATTAAAGTCGAGCTGATCAATGCCGCTTTGCATCATTTGATTATCAAAATGCTGGCTTAATTCGTTGCTGATGTCTGCTTCACTTACACCCGTACAAGCGCATACAAGCGGGCTATTACCAGCCCGAATTTGAGCATGAATTTGTTTTAATAACTGGCTGTCAAATGCCTCACCAATAAAGGCATTCATAGGTTCAAGAGCCACTTGTACAGGTTTGTCAGATAAGATTTTTAACGACGTTAACCTGCCTTTTTCAAGGTTGCATTGAATGTGTAATAGTTGGTCGGCACATATTTCTGTCGTCAGGCTTAAGGTCCATTTTATGGAATGCGGAGTCGCTTGATAGGCAAATCCATCTTGCTCATGTTCAAAGGCAATATGGTGACACACCTCATTAGATAATGTTTGAGGCACATGCCAACATAAGCCTTGTGCACTGTCATCATGTAAACCAAAAACCACACCTTGTAATGACAAATACAATGGCGATAAAGCAACAGGTTGGCACTTAAAGCCGGGTTGTTTTGATACTGGATCAACCTCGGCGCTGATGGCTTGGTTCACTCCACTGGTCAATGAAAATTGCTTTGACCAATGCATTGACATAAATGCCAAATTCACTGGTACATCGGCATCAATCTTAACTCTTGCTGCAGTAAACGCGTTTGAAGATTCGGCCGCCGAACTAGCCGATTTAATTTTCACTAATTGTGAGTCATACAAGCCTAAAATAGTTAACTGAGTCGGGTTGATAACTAATAATGGCTCAGGAACACTGGCACGAAGGCTGGCAATATGCCCTGTACGTGTCATGGTATGCCACTGATCACGGCTACGACCACTATTGAGCAATAACACAGAGGCTTGCGCCATTAATCCTGTGGCATTTGAGTCATACACAATCGGTTCAACATCTATGGATTCAGCCGCAACAAATTGTGCTTTAGCTGATGGCGTTGCAAACTCACCATCAGTAAATACCCGTGTATGTTGCTGACCAATTTGTTTGGCATCTGTAACAGGCCATTGTGTAGGAAGTAACGCATCGTATTGAGCTTTAGAAAGGTTTGCTAGACCGGCAAGATTAAACTTCTTCTGAGGAAATGTTTGGCAGACTTTTGCAGAAAGTTGAGCATGCTCTTTAAAAACCGCAGCATTATCTTCAAAGTCAAAACCACTAAAGCCCATTTTAGTCGCCACTTGGCTAATGGCCCACCAGTCAGGTTTAGATTGTCCTTTAGGCGCTGTAAAACCACGTTGGCGGGTAATGGTGCGCTCACTATTGGTGACCGTACCGCATTTTTCTGACCAGCCCTGCGCGGGTAAAAGTACATCCGCTAATTTAGCCGTGTCGGTATCAGGAATAACTTCAGACACCACCACAAATGGACAATCTGCTAGCGCCTTGGCCACTTTATCGCTATTAGGTAACGATACTGCAGGGTTAGTTGCCATGATCCAAATAGCCTTAATAGTGCCATCGGCAACCGCATCAAACATCTCGACAGCAGTTAAACCTTTGTCTTTAGCAACGTCATCACAGCCCCAAAACGCTGTAAGTAATTGTCTTTCTTGAGGGCTAAAACCCATATGGCTTGCAAGTTGTGTGGCTAACCCACCCACTTCTCTTCCGCCCATGGCATTAGGTTGGCCCGTTAACGAAAAGAAGCCACTACCCACTTGGCCAATTTGCCCAAGTGCTAAATGACAGTTGATAATGGCGTTGGTACAATCCGTGCCAATAATGGATTGATTAACCCCCTGACAAGATGCCGTAAGCACTTTAGATTTACTCGCAAATAATTCAAAAAACTGCTCGAGTAAGGCTAATTTAATACCGGTACGCTTGGCTAGAAGAGGCAAATTTGCGCTGAGTTTTTGAGCGGGTTTAATGACCTTATCAAACCCTTCAGTGTGCGCCTCTATATAGGATGGGTTTAATTTATCGTTATCGGCTAAATATCCCAATAAACCGCTAAATAAACTTAAGTCTGCTCCAGGGTTAATCGCTAAATGAAGGTCTGCTTGTTTAGCCGTAGCGGTGTTAATTGGGTCAATAACCACCAGCTGACAATTGTTGGTCTTTTTTGCCGCTAAAATACGTTGAAATAACACCGGATGAGTCCATGCGGTATTGGCGCCAATTAATACGATAACTTCCGCTTGTTCTAGGTCTTCATAACAGCCCGGCACCACATCTTCACCAAATGATCTTTGCATAGCACTAACTGCTGATGACATACAAAGACGTGAATTAGTGTCTACATTCGCTGTTTGTAAGTAGCCTTTAGCAAATTTATTAGCCACATAATAATCTTCAGTGAGCAATTGACCAGATAAATACAAGGCAACAGAATTCGGGCCATATTTTTCACGAGTTTCAATAAATTTTTCGGCAATTAGCTGAGTAGCATCATCCCAATCGACTACTTTTCCAGAGGAAAGCCTTGGATATCTAAGGGTAGTTGGTTGCGGTAAACTTTCTAATAAACGCTCACCTTTCGCGCATAAACGACCAAAGTTAGCGGGGTGTGACTCATCCCCTGCCAGTGTGAAAGAGTTCTGCACTTCATCAAGTTGTGGTGACATATCCTGTGACGTGTTTGATGACGAGCCGTGATTAATTGTTAAACCACAACCCACCCCACAATATGCACAACTTGATTGAAAAACTGCCATTACAACACCTATATCTTTATCTCAATAATGACTACAGGTGTCGCAACTAACGTGCCAAAAATATATAACTATGAATAATAAAGACTTTCTGTAAGTTTGCCCTAGTTTGGTGGTGATTTTTGCGCAACATAAGTGCAACAGACCGCACCATGTTTGCGCATCTTATTGAAAAATAACACATTTAAATACCTCTTTAGGGGTAGACCTTGTGTTTGTCTTGGCAAAAAAGATAGGCAATAAAACATAAAAAAACGTACACATTCGTCAGAACATGTACGTTTTATATTGACAACCTTGAGTTTAAAAGAGGGTTAATTAATCACCGTTTTCACTCACTGCTGTATCAGGCATAGCTGTTAAACAAAGCTATATTAGCTGTTTCTTAAGGCTGCAATACGTTTTTCTAATGGTGGGTGACTCATCATCAATTCCGCCATTGAACGCTTACCATTAATGCCAAGTGCAGACATTTGAGCAGGCATCGCACCGGTTTCTGGGCCAGACTTTAAACGCTCTAGTGCTGCAATCATTTTGCTTTTACCCGCAAGGCGAGCTGCGCCTTCGTCGGCTTTAAACTCACGAATACGAGAGAAGTAAGCCACAATCATAGAGGCTAAAATACCAAATAGCATATCAAGAACAAACACGACGGCCATGTAAGCGAACATGCCAAGGCCTTCACCTTCTTCGTCATTACTCGCAACCACGTTATTAATAATGCCCGCAACAACACGTGCAGCAAAAATAACAAAGGTATTCACGACACCTTGAATCAAGGTTAAGGTCACCATATCACCATTAGCAACGTGGCTAACTTCGTGAGCCAATACACCTTCAATTTCATCTTGAGTCATGCCATAAAGCAAACCAGAGCTTACAGCAACCAACGAGTTATCTTTACTTGGTCCGGTTGCAAAAGCATTCATTTCAGGTGACTGATAAATAGCCACTTCTGGCATTTTGATTCCCGCTTGCTCAGCTTGGCGCGCAACGGTTTCGACTAACCAACGTTCAGTATTGTCACGAGGCTGAGTGATCACCTCACAACCCATAGTCTTTTTAGCCATCCACTTAGAAATAGCTAAACTGATAAATGCGCCACCAAAACCAAAAATGGCAGCAAACACTAATAGTCCACTCATTGTCGAAGTGTTAACCCCTAGAATAGACATTACAATTGAGGCCACTAGCAAAACGGCTAGGTTGGTCGCAATTAACAAAAAGATACGCTTCATTTTAGCTCCTGTGTTGGCAACATTGCCGATAATCAAATAATTCTTACAGACATAATATGTCCATTAAAATGAAATTCAAGTGATGCAAAGATTAAATATGTTTTAATCTTGCTAATAAGTTCATTTGCGGCAAAGTCTAGGTTTAATTACTTAATTAAAACTTAATAAGCCCCGATGATTGAACATATATCGCGGTTAATTGAACTTTGATAAGATTAACTCAAATTAAGTTTAGTTATTGATGATAAAAAGGATATTTAATGACCGCTAATATTTTATTATTAAGCGCCTCACGAGAAGGTGACACCCCATACCTTGAACATGCAGTTAAGCTGATTCAACCTTTATGTGGTCAAACTCGGCAATGGATCTTTATCCCTTATGCTGGTGTTGGTATGAGCTACGATGATTACTTAGAAAAAGTGCGTACAGGTTTAACAGACTTACCTATCACCATCAAAGGTATCCACGAATTTAGCGATCCTATACAAGCCATTAAAGATGCTGATGGTATTTTTGTGGGTGGCGGTAATACGTTTCAACTATTAAACGAATTATACCGTTATGACTTAATTCACCTCATTAAAGAGCAAGTTGCTGAAGGTAAACCTTATGTGGGTTGGAGTGCAGGTTCAAATATTGCTGGCCAATCTATTCGTACCACCAATGACATGCCAATTGTTGAGCCACCTTCATTTACCGCAATAGGCTTAGTGCCGTTTCAATTAAATCCGCACTATAGTAACTACCAAGCACCGGGTCACAATGGAGAAACCCGTGCCCAACGTTTATTTGAATTTACCCAAGTTGACCCAATTACCCCCATTATTGCTATTCAAGAAGGGTCAGCACTCAGATTAACAGCAAATAAACTGACATTAATTGGCGACAAAGTAGGTTATTTATTTCAAGGTGAACAACAAGAAGTTGAGTTGCCTGCTGGCAGTGACCTAAGCCAATATATGAACTTATAAGGCTAACGCCCCAAAGCAAATATCGATGAATTGATTAACCTGAACTACGGATAAGAGATTAGCTAACACACTAATTTATTTTAAGGTTTAGTCTAGAATAGATTTCTAGAGAGATATTTTTGCTTAGAACAAGGCAAATTTGTGCGTCAATAGCTAGCCTATTGCAAACAAATTTAACGCAGTTATCAGTAAAAATAGCCTCTAGAAAGCAAGTTGTTATCCGCAGCTCAGGTTGATGATCTTTGTGGCGTTATTTTTAAGGCTTATTTACTGAAGAAGATTTTTCAGCTAACTGCTGACAAAGTTGCTCGTCATCCAATTGGGCTATTTGAGCGCAAGCAGAAGATAAAGGCGTAGCATTAGTAGTGTCATTCAGTTTCACGTCATCCCCCTCAAACACTTTCGCCGCTAATTCAGCTTGAGCAATATGAGCAAGTTTGTTCACTAGGCGATAAGACATCACTACCCCTGCAATACCAAAAATAATCGAGCCGATGACTTGCCCTATCAACACTCCGTAAACTTGCCCCCATTGCGCACCAAAATACACAAATGGAATAGTACCTATAGTTGCCTTACCCACATTAAACAAGGTGGAATACTTAGCTTTACCTAGGTTATTAAACGAAGCATTGGCGACAAACAAAATACCTGAAAAGATAAAAAATACGGCAATGTACTGACAAAAGAATAAAATGATTTCAGCAGCATCACCTTTCATGTCAAAGCCTTTGACGATTTGATGTCGGGCTAAAAACAAAATAAGTGACACCACACAAACATACAGCACACAAAACTGAATCGCTTTAGTTAGGCTTTCTTTTACTCTTGCGAACTCATTAGCGCCAAAGTTCTGACCAACAATGGGCCCTACCGCGCCAGACAAGGCGAAAATCATCCCAAAACTTACCGGAATGAGTCGACCTAAAATGGCCCAGCCAGCAACATAACTATCACCAAAGTCAGCAATGGCGCGAGTCACAACCGCATTACCTATAGGGGTGGCTACATTGGTTAACATTGCAGGGCCAGCAATGGAAAAAATAACCGGAATGTCCTGTTTAAATTCTTCAAAGCTAACACGCCCTAATAACTGATGTTTTATCAACGCACCGTGTCCTGCAATAAACAGTACCGCAAAGCGTGAAATAACCGATGCAGTTGCAGCACCTTCTATTCCCATGGCAAATACAAAAATAAATATCGGGTCTAAAACGGCATTAACACCACCACCGGCTAACGTGGACATCATTGACAGTTTAGCATCACCCACAGCCCGAAGTGCGCCACCAAGAGCCATCGCTAAACAGATAACAGGCAGTGATGGGACTAATATGTACAAATAACTCTTAGCTAAATCAGCTGTTTTGCCGGTAGCCCCAACCAAAGAAAGTAACTCTGGCACAAAGCTCAACACCAACACCGCCACAAGCAAACTGGTGAGTAAGGTCACAATAGCACTGTTCATAAATAGTCGTTTCGCTAAAACGCTATTTCTGCTACCGACGGCTCTTGAAACCAACGCACCCAGTGCAATGGATAGTCCAATGCCAATAGAAGTAGTAAAAAATGAAATGGTTCCTGCATAGCCAACCGCAGCAGCCAGCTCTTGCTCACCCAATAGACTTAAAAAGAAAATATCTAGTAAATCAACAACAAATAATGCAGAAATACCCACTGCAGCCGTTGAGCTCATTACTAAAATATGACGTAAAATTGATCCTTCAACAAACTTAGCGGTTGTCATGGTGTTCCTATTTTTATAATCCACTTATGGCTGGGTGAGAGATGCTAAGGCCTCAAGTTCACTTCCACAATGATTGCAGAATTGAGCATCATTATCGTGGCCTTTTTTGCCACAGTTACTGCACTTTCTTAAATCACGTACCTTCACCATTTCATGTGATATTTCAGCCGTTAAAATACCTGTAGGAATAGCAATAATGGAATAGCCAATTAACATGGTTAGCGAAGCAATAATCTGCCCTAATGGCGTTTGAGGGGTAATATCACCGTAGCCAACAGTGGTTATGGTAACAATGGTCCAATACATAGACTTAGGTATCGAACTGAAACCATTTTGTGGCCCTTCAATCACATACATTACGACGCTTAACACTAATATGATCAAGGTGACTGAGAAGAAGAAAACAAACACCTTACGGCTAGACTGCATCATCGCCTTAAGCAATAAGTTTCCATCGGCTAAAAAGCGCAATAACTTTAGCACTCTAAACACTCTAAATAATCTTAGCACTCGAATCGCCAAAGCGAAGTTTGCCGCTGGAAAGATTAGCGCAAGATAACTAGGTAGAATTGATAAGAGATCCACCACACCAAAAAAACTGCGGGCATAATGAAGACGATTTTGCGAGCAATACAGCCTTAAAAGATATTCAATGGTAAATAAGATAGTAAAAAACCATTCACCAATAATAAAATATTCACCATATGCATCACTTAAACTGCCAATAGTATCTAAGCTAATCAACACGATACTTGCCACAATCGCAACCATTAGCGAAATATCAAACGCTTTACCTGCGGGTGTATCAGTGCCAAAAATAATGGTTCGTAAGCGTTGTTTTAATAATGAATCCTGTGGGGGTTGATCAGCCATGTTTATTCAACTCATTTTTGATATAGATAAATGCATCAGACGCTATACCAATTACAAAAAGATAGCGTTAAACTCTCCGTGCTTGATAGTAGCAAACATATTTACAGATAATTAAAATAATAACATTCATTTTTCGGAGTTAGCATGTTGTTGCGCTGTTGTTTATACGCTTTTTGGCTGCTTGCTTTTGGTTTCATTCCAAGCGCCTCAGCAAGTAGTCAATCAAAAGTCGATTTGGTAGTAGTAAATAAATCTGAATCTCGTATGTCGGTATACCGTGACGGTAAAATTATTAAAACCTACGCCATAGCTATGGGCGATATGCCCACTGGACATAAACTCACCGAAGGCGATCAACGCACCCCTCAAGGCCGCTATATCCTTGATTATAAGAAATCAGACAGTGCATTCTATAAATCTATTCATATCTCATATCCCAATGATGAAGATAAACTCAGAGCCAAAGCATTAGGCATCAGCCCCGGCGGAATGATTATGATCCACGGAGAAAACCCGCGATCAACTTTATCTCCCGAAGAAGCTCAAAAGTTTAATTGGACTAACGGTTGTATCGCAGTCACAAATAAAGAAATGGATGAATTGTGGCAATTAATTGATGAAGGCACTCCCATCGAAATTTGGCCTTAAAGTTTGCACAGACATTTCAGGACACCTATAAATTTTTCAGGACACCTATGAATATTTCAACCTTAACTCAAACATGGCCGCAGTTTAGTCAGCAAATTACCGAGTTCATTAAACAATTAGGCTTAGATTCCCTTGCATTACATTGTGATCATGCGGCTCTTCGAGTTAATAATACACAGACCGCAGAGCAATTAGTCCAAGAGTTTGAAGTCCAAGGGCATGTTATATCAAACAATATCATTAATGGTCGGCCTATTCTGATCATTAAACTTGCAACACCATTACAGCTTGCTAATCAAGCCGTCGAGTGTGTTGAATTACCCTTCCCATCAGATAAAGTTTATCCACAAGAAGGCTGGGAACACGTGGAATTGGTTTTCCCTTCCAATGCGCAAAACTGTCAAGAGTTGGTAAAAGAAATGATTGACAAAGCACCACAGCTTGAACAAGTTATTGCAGGTGAAACTGAGATTAAGGTTAAGCAAAGTTCACCGAAAGGGGATAATGAAAGGCTGGCAAACCCAACGATTGCGTTCAAACTGAATGGGATTTGTGTAAAAGTTCATCCTCATGATATTCAAACTATTATCGCCAGCGAAAACGATTAAAAAGTGTCAATATAAGTTAAGTGAAGGGTTAGCTATTTAACCCTTCAATCACTACCTCAGCAATATTATCGTAATAGTTTGCCCAAGCACTTTCTATCGTTGTATTTGATTGATCTTTTAATTCATATTGAATAGATAAAATCAATGCAGATTTGACCACTTGAAATTGGGCTTGTTTTACATTGTAGTTTTTATGTCTCACCCCTAAATCAAAAAGCAGCGGGCGTAGACTTTCAAATTGATTTATTTTATTAACGGCTGTGGTAAAAATTTCATTAAAATGCTTTTCTTGAATTGCACGTTCAGTCTTAAATAGCGGAATAACAAGCGGTGCCATTTGAAATAGATGATCATAAAAGGTTCTGCTTAAATTGATATTTTCTGCTTTAATTATTGCAAAAGATGATTGAATTAGCTGAATTTCTTGCGGGGTTAACTCCATGTATACTCCTGAAAATTGGAAATTTTAGCACTAATTAGAATAATGACTTTATCGATACTATTGATGCTGGCTTTATTATTGTACAAATCAGTTTAAGCTTAATTAGCTTAGTCAATTAATTAAGCGAGTGCTAATTTAATTATTAATCGGTTTTTCTGCGGTTAATACACTTTTCATTGATGGCACAATCGATACTGGATCAAGTCGCATTTGAAACCAGTTTAAACGCCAATCTAAATGTGGCCCTGTAGCACGTCCGGTTGCACCTATCTCAGCTAATTTTTGACCTTGAGTGACTTTATCGCCTTCCTTTACATACAGCTTACTTAAATGTAAAAAAGTTGAACTGACACCGTAACCATGGTCAATGATCATCGTACCACCTGAATAAAACATATCAGCCACTGATAATGTAATCACCCCATCAGCAGGCGCTACGACAACCGTGCCTGTTGGTCTAGCAACATCAACCCCATAATGAGGGTTGCCTGGAACGTCGTTATAAACACGTTGACTACCATAAACACCTGAAATCCTGCCCGTTACTGGCCAAATAAAATCTTGCATAAACGCTGTTTGGTCAATAAATTTATTTCGTGCTGCTCGAGTTTGTTTAGCATCTTCAGCAGCACGCTTTTGAGCCTGCGGATCCGGTTTCATAATTTTTTTACTGATACCCGTGACACGATCAATTTTGTACTCACGAGCCGCTATTTTTAGTGGTTTTAATTCTGTTAAACCATTCGGATAAACCACCTCAAGCATCTGCTCAGCTTTCGCTTCACGTTCAAAACCAATTGCAAATTCACCATTGGGAGTCACTTTAACATCTTGACCGTTTAAGGTGATTTGACTCCCAGCAGGAACAGTACCTCTAACCAGCGCACCTTGTTCAAATTTACCCTGAAAATCGATTTGATTTGCCTGTACCGGCATACCTGAAGTCACTAGGAAGCCAAACACAAGCACACAAAATAACGCTGATAATAATTTCATAAAAACCCTTTAGCCTCTAACCGCAATGGCTCCTTTGCCAATACCTTCAAATGCAATCACTTTAAAATGACTTTCAGGCACCTTAGCCGCAAGCGTTGTTGCCATGTACTCAGCCAATAATTCAACGGTCGTATCATGAGGAATAATGTCGCAACAGTGCTTAGGCATCGCTAATTGAAAGTCACCTTGCGGGGCAACATAATGGAAAGCAAAATGACTTTCATCGCTCACTTTGGCCTGTTTTGATAAAGATAAGTCATCCACTAAAACTAAATCTTCCTCTGTACCTAAGTAAATATCATGCCAACGCTCAGCCCAATACTCATCCCATTTAGGCTCTGCAATGCCATTTTCAAATACCGTCACAGGGCTTCTATGGCCATGTGCAATCCGTTGACAATTGCCGTCATGTTTACGTAACCCGTGGCTGTAATGATAATAAGGTGTAGACAGCACTTCATTACGTAATGTTAAGCTAATACCTTGAACATTATCAGGTAATGCTTCACGTAATGCTTTTTGAAGAAAATCATTCACACTTTCAAAATCAATCACTTCAGTAGGAATTAATGCAAATGCTTGTGATGGACAAGCTAGATGAATATCACCTTTTTGACTGGCAAAATCCATCCACACTCGGTCACCTTGTTGCTGCCAACGCACTTCACTGCAAGCCGTAGGGATAAGCAAACGGTGATCAGCTACATCATCAATGGTGTTTTTAATGGTCTTTTTGACTTTAGAGAAGTCCAAAACCATGTTTTGGTCATCCAGTCCGCCGTCAAGTAATACATCAACAATCCAGCTTTCACCAACCATTCCACGAATAGGACAAAGATAGGAAAAATCAATTACAGTTAAATCTTTTACAAACAGTTGCATTAAAGCTCCTAGGCAGAAAAACAGTCCACCTCAGTATTAATCATTTCTCATTAGCAGTAGGCCAAAAGAATCGTAACACCAAACAATTGAAGTAGATGCTTGGCGTAAACTAACATTCTAAACAAAAGTCAGCTATTGAGCGAGTCTCCATAAAAAATAGTACCAAAAAAGCTGCAAAGATGAGTTTGTGATGGTTTTTTAGGGTAATTAAAATACTCAACCTTTGTCATTACGACAGCACAGAACCAACGTCATTCCGGCAATGCTTTTGAGACGGAATCTGAATTCATCAACTGCAGATCCTCGATAACAGATCTCGAGGATGAAGGATTAGGAGCATTAAGCCCCGCCGTATGATCACAGCAACGCACAATCTAGGTCATTCTGACGCACTCAACCTACGTCATTGCGAGAACACTCAAGCCTCACCATTATGACAGCGCTCAAACCTCGTCATTACGGCGCACTCAACCAACGTCATTCCGGCAACACTTAATGCGCGTCATTCCGGCAATGCTTTTGAGCCGGAATCTGCATTCAAAAACAATAACTGCAGATCCTCAACAGCAGATCTCAAAGATGACCGAGCAAAAACCCACAAACGCAAAAAAGCCCACAGCGCTAGCTGTGGGCTTTTTTATCTTATTTGACGTCTGGAAATGACCTACTCTCACATGGGGAGACCCCACACTACCATCGGCGATACTGTGTTTCACTTCTGAGTTCGGAATGGGATCAGGTGGTACCACAACTCTATGGTCTCCAGACAAATTCTGTCTAAATACTGGTTAATTCTACGTCTAACGTCATTGTTTCCTCGTTCTAGTGCTCATGTAGTAAACTACACTCCGCGCTTCACTTGTCACGGCTTTGTTAGCCTAACAATTTCCTGCGTATTTCAGTATTTAGTAATTCGGAAAACTGATTTGAGTTTCAAGTACATGGAAGTACTTGATGTCATAAATGCAGGTGCAATTTATGACCACACTATTTAAGCGCTTATTCTAAGACTAAGCTATTTCTTCATTACCTAATCGTAAAACCCATCTGGGTTGTATGGTTAAGCCTCACGGGTCATTAGTACAAGTTAGCTCAAC
>NZ_JAKIKP010000019.1 GCF_023284065.1 Shewanella gaetbuli
CGGCGGTAACAGGGGTTCGAATCCCCTATGGGATACCACTTATTTAAGAGTGGTTGACTGTAAAGTTAACGATTCGATAGCATTGATGTTTAGCCTACAGGCATTGATGAGCATTCACTCTCTTACAGAGTATAAACGTAAGACCGGCGTCCCATTCGTCTAGAGGCCTAGGACACCGCCCTTTCACGGCGGTAACAGGGGTTCGAATCCCCTATGGGATACCACTTATTTAAGAGTGGTTGACTGTAAAGTTAACGATTCGATAGCATTGATGTTTAGCCTACAGGCATTGATGAGCATTCACTCTCTTACAGAGTATAAACGTAAGACCGGCGTCCCATTCGTCTAGAGGCCTAGGACACCGCCCTTTCACGGCGGTAACAGGGGTTCGAATCCCCTATGGGATACCACTTATTTATGATTTTAGTGTTTATACATTAAAATAGGGGCCTTAGCTCAGCTGGGAGAGCGCAACACTGGCAGTGTTGAGGTCAGCGGTTCGATCCCGCTAGGCTCCACCAAAATTTGTCGTAGATTATCATTCATTAATTATTGATGAATGTAAAAAACCACTGTAAAGTGGTTTTTTTTGCTTTAAATTTATTACGATTGGTATAAGTCTTCAGACATAAAAAAAGGCAATCAACTGATTGCCTAGCGATCTACTTAGAGATCAAGGGGACCGCGCTAGAAGTCCCAGGGAGATGATGAACAAAGTGAAATTCACTATTAATAAATTTGAGTCATCATCTGCAAAAAAGTTCAAAATAAAACTAATTATTTTTACTTTTATTGAATTCGAATTTTAAATTATCACTATTACAGATAGTTAAGATAAATCTTTATAGCAAACTTTTAATTTTTTCTTCAAGATCTTCAGGTTTAGTCGTCGGCGCATATCTTTCAATTACAGTGCCGTTTTTATCCACCAAAAATTTTGTGAAGTTCCATTTTACGGATTGACTGCCCAAAATACCTTTTGCTGATTTTTTCAAATATTGATAAATGGGGGAAGTATTATCGCCATTCACTTCAATTTTGCTGAACATTGGAAATGTCACGCCAAAGTTTAATTCACAAAACTCACTAATTTCAGACTCATTACCTTGCTCCTGCTGTCCAAATTGATTACATGGGAAGCCAAGTACAACTAAACCTTGCTGTTTATATTTTTGATAAAGCGTTTCTAAGGCTTGATATTGTGGCGTGAAGCCACACTTACTCGCAGTATTCACAATTAAGATAACCTTGCCCGCGAAGGTGTTCATGTGAATATCGTTTCCCTGTATATCTTTAACTGTAAAACTGTAGATAGGTGCACTCATAAATAATTCCTATAACTTTGTGTGATTCACTTTTCGAACAATATTTCTCGTTAAGAAAAACAACTTATCATGATAATTCTAAAATTATAGCAGCAAAGGTATATTGCGCAATAGAATTGTGCGCAATATAATTTATCTGTTTGCTAATCAATGAAAAAATGCATATAGTCAGCCCAATATTTTCTTTAGAAAAGAGGGGGCTTATGGAACCTATGAATCACCAGCCAATATCCGAAGATCAGGATGCTACCTCTATACTACAAACAGAAGTTAGCCAGGCTGTTCAGCAATTAACTGAGGTTGAAGGTGAAGAACAAGCTGAGGTATTTAGTGAGATTCTGACTGAAGCAGAATCAGGCACAGTGGCTATTTTACTTGAGTCCTTACCGTTAGATGAGCGTTATGAAAGATGGCAGCAAGTTGAGCCTGAAGAGCGTGTTGATGTATTAAACCTAATGCGTGCAGATCCTCGTTTGGGTATTTTGAAAAAAATGCCAGACGAAGAACTCGACTTTCTTTTTGCTCAAATCAGCCCAGAAGATCTGATTGATTGGAGTGACTCTTTACCTGACAGTATAACTGACCGTGCACTTGCGCAAATGGGTGAGCGTCAGCGTAAGCATTTCGAACTTTATGACCAATATGATGAAAATGAAATTGGTCGTTATGCCGACCATCAAATGTTGGTATTAAACCCTGACTCTACTGTTGCTCAAGGCCAACGATTTTTTAGGCGAATAGATCTTGATTGTAATGATCATCTTTTTTTAGTCGATACTAATGATAAGTACCTTGGTACCGTTAGACGTTATGATTTGTACAAAGCCGATTCACAAGCATTGTTGTCAACTTTAATTTGGCCTGACAGCCGAGTTATATCTGCTGATTTGTCATTAATAGAGGCTGCTGAAGCCATTGAGCATAGTCGCGAGCTAGAGTTTCCTGTAGTAGATGAACACGGTATTCTCATTGGTCGAATGACTCTTAGAACTGCCACTGCATTAGTGCGAGAACATTACGAGTCACAATTAATGGCAACAGCAGGTATGGATGAGGACGATGATTTATTCGCCCCTATTACAGTGGGGGCTAGACGACGTGCTGTATGGTTAGGTATTAATCTTCTGACCGCTTTTTTAGCGTCAGCTACTATTGGTTTATTTGAAGATGTTTTATCTCAAGTTGTTGCTTTAGCGGTACTTATGCCGATAGTGGCTTCGATGGGGGGGATTGCAGGTAGCCAATCACTTACTTTGATGATTCGTGGCATGGCCATGGGGCAAATATCAGCAGGTAACGTCTTTTCATTAATGAAAAACGAACTGGGTATCGGTGCATTAAATGGTACGTTATGGGCGGTTATTATTGGCTTAATTGCTGGATGGTGGTTCAATGACGTCATTATGGGATTGATTATTGGCTGTGCCATTCTTATCAATATGGCAATTGCTGCTATTGCAGGAGTCATGGTGCCGATGTTACTACAAAAATTGAATCAAGATGCTGCTTTATCTGGCTCAGTCATTTTAACGACAGTGACTGATGTGGTTGGATTTTTCACCTTTTTAGGATTAGCGACGTTGTTGTATTTATAACAATTAAACATTCTCGTGTCATATGTACTTAATGCACTCTGCAAAAGCACTGATTGGTTGTTGATTAATGTTGATTAACTGACAAGGTGTTGTGGTAAGAATGTTGCTATGTTGTTTTATGTTGATGATTTTTAAATACTTTTATTGTTTGCTTCAGTATTATTCTTTGATAAAAAGAAATATGAGGTAACAATGAAAAAATACGTATATATTCCCATGCTTTTAGCCGCTCTATCGAGTTCAGTTTACGCAGCCGATTTTAATTTTAATTTAAGTGAAGATGTCGCCTCAATAGAGATGCGTTCAAGGCTTAGTGATAATGCAACCTTTGGCGGAGGTTACACTTATTCAGATAAAAAAGGTCAACTTGCTCATTTTTCTATTCTCATGACCCATGAGGATGGTCCGCATAGTTTTGCTATTGGCCCTAAATTTGTGCACGTGTGGTTTGATGATGCACCTAATGGAAATGCGGTTGCTGTAGGTGGACAATATAGTTTGCAAGTAAGCAAAAATATTTCGCTTATAGGGGGCGGCTATTATGCGCCTTCAGTACTTTCATTTTCAAACCTTGATGGATATACCGAGTATGAAGGTAAGGTTCAATATCGATTTAACCCTAATTTAGCGATTTATGTCGGTTATAAAAAATCAAGATTTAAGTATGAACATACTCGTAGTCGAACTTTTGAAGATGGTGTGTTCTTTGGCATAGGTTCAAGGTTCTAATTTACGTTGTGGATGTAAATTTTTAAGCTATCCGTTAGCTTACCCATAAAAAAAGCAAGTTGTAGTTAACTTGCTTTTTAAACTTGATGATATGGTGAAGGTTATCGCCACTTATTGGGTGAAAATTCCACCTCTGCGTGGTCATCAAAATAACGACGTTTAAGATCTCGTCGACGTTGTTTTACCTTTTTAGGTTTCGATTTCCCTTTTAAGTTATCACCCCAAGGTACGTCATCTTCATCAAATTCAAATGTGTGTGCCATTTTCAGCTTTCCAAATACTATACCGCTATTGGTACAGGCTCTTTTTACCTTAAAGGTGTAAAAAGCTAAAGCAAAATATTTAGCTTTTTACGGTGAAAATCTTTGCATGTGTTTTATCGGCCTAGGTGTGCAGATTTACTTAACCGAATCAGTACATCGCTATTAAGCTTAAAAAAAACATATTAAATAAATATGACATGGCAGTATTTGAATTTAATCTTTGCGCATTGTTCTATGTTGCTTGCCAATCTGGAATGCCATCAAACAACGTTGGCATTGTAAGTTATTGATTCTCAGGTCGTTATTCAATGTCGAAAAATTGCTTTATTTCATCAATTTGAGACATAGCATCTTGATAGCCTAGTTCAATTAAACTGCTGGTATAGGCCTTCTCAAACAATAGATACGACACAATACTTGAGTCCGACTGTTGGCTTATGCCAAATAATTTAAGTAGATAGCGAATGGCTATTGGCATTTCTTCATAATACCTCGCCGCTATTTGACTTAAATCTTCGCTGGGTTTAATAACAAAGGTCTCAATACTTTTCAGGTTCAGGCTTGCTTTATCGGTATCTGAGATTAAGGTTAGTGTTTCATTAATTCGTGTCAGGCGTTCCAAATCGCTATTGAGCGTATCTGAAAAAATCGTGTCGAGGAGATGGCCGGTTATCGTTGCCGTTTTAGGGTGTTGTCTAAATTGCTTTTCACTGTTCTTTTGGGGACTATCTAAATTAATCACAAATAGTTTTGTCGCTCCAAGGTGAATAGGGCTTGATAATGGCGATAATTGATGAACAGAACCGTCGCCAAAAAAAGCACGATTTAATTTAATTGAAGGAAAAACTAGAGGAATCGCAGAACTCGCCAATAAGTGGTCAGTGATAAGAGGGTTGCGAACACCACGACGCCTTGCGCGTTTCCATTCTTTAATACTCATATGACCTTGAAAAAAGCTATATGACAAAGAGTTATTATAACAAGAGGCGTCAACACTTAAGGCCGTTAAGGCACCCAAATGGATATTTCTATCAATTCTATTAAAGTCGATGAGTTGATTGAGTAAGTCTCTAAGAGGCTGATTATTAAGTAAGCTGCCAGCATCATTACTGGCTAAGTCATTTTGTAAACCCTTTAAAGCCATTTTTGATAAGTGTTTTAAAACTCCAAATATTGATGCCTCATACACTTTACTTGTTTCAAAGTTACGCCAAACCCACTCTAATTTTTTCACCCCTAGATGAAAACATGAAGCGTGAGTAGCAAGTGATGTCGCATTGATAGCGCCTGCTGAAGTGCCACTTAATATGTCGAATGGAATATGATGGTTCCTAGGGTAGAATTGAACTATCGCCTTTAACACCCCAATTTGGTATGCGGCTCGAGCACCACCGCCGCCCAGAACAAGACCAATTGTCACAATTAACTTACCTTTTTTAATGGTTTATCGATAACCCAAGATTGCGTTGATGTTAGTTAATGCCTTAATTCTGTTATTAACTAACCCAAGTATGTCCTGTTTTAAGTTTATACACTAGTCGGATATCTTTTTAGTCTGAGTGTGTAAGTTAATAAAATGGTGGTGATTTGTGGCTGATTTGAACTAAATTTTTGACAAATACGGTATCTATCAGCTATTAACTATAGGGGTATAAGAATAAGTCGACACAAAACAGTTTCTCGCCCTAGAATAAAACAAACAATTAAGGATACCCAAATTGGCCCTGTTTAAAAAGTCATCAGAAATGCCCAGTAAGAATGGCGATGATCAAAAAAAAAGAGCACAGTTACCGCCATGGAAAGTTGCCATTATTGATGATGAGTCAGGAGTTCATGACGTCACCAAATTCGCATTGAGTCATTTTAAGCTGGATGAGCGAGGGTTAGAGTTTTATTCCTGTTATAGTGCTGCTGAAGGTTTTGAACTATTAAAGAAAGAGTCAGATATTGCCTTAGCATTTGTTGATGTTGTGATGGAACATGACCATGCAGGGTTAGATTTAATAGAAAGAATTCGAGGCGAGTTAAAAAATCAGTCAACACGTATTATATTAAGGACCGGTCAACCTGGTAGTGCACCTGAAGAGCGGGTCATTCGTGATTTTGATATTAATGATTACAAAGCCAAAACTGAGCTTACCGCATCTAAACTCAAATCTTGCGTTTATACCTCATTACGTTCTTACCGAGATATCAAAACCATTGAACAAAGCCAACGTGGCATGGAAAAAGTGATTTCTGCTTCTTCTTCTGTTTTACGTAGCAACACACTACATCACTTTGGTAGTGCGGTATTAGAGCAAACCCTGCAGCTGTTAAATTTACAAAGCTCTGCTCTTTACTTAACGAGTTACCACCAAGATTTATATCAAGACACTCAAATGAACTTACTGGCAACCACTGGAAATATGGTTAGCTACAGTGAAATTGAAAATGTAGAGTCTCTACCTGGTGAGGTAAAAGAATATATTATTGAGGCGATAGCACTTAAAAAATCCATTATCCATGACAATGTCTATGTGGGCTTTTATGAGTTTGGTAATGATGTGACCAGTATTCTATACCTTCAACACAACACCGCACTAACGCCGCTTCAAGTTCGTATATTAGAGTTGTTTGCCGCTAATGTTAGCTTAACTTTTGAAAATCTTGCAGGCAAAGAGAATGTACAACAAACTCAAAAAGAGCTCATTCTTATTATTGGTGATGCTATCGAACAACGAAGCAAAGAAACGGGCGCTCATGTTCGACGAGTGGCGTTGATGAGTGAGCTGCTTGCAGAAAAATTAGGGCAGTCAAGTGAATTTATAGAAACCATTCGCCATGCAGCTCCTTTACATGATGTAGGTAAAATTGGGATTCCAGAAAGTATTTTGCACAAGCCTGGAAAGTTAACCCCTGAAGAATGGGAGATTATGAAAACCCATGCTGAAAAAGGGTATAACTTACTCGCAGATTCAAATCGGATTATTGCCAAAATGGGCGCACGAATTGCTTATACTCATCATGAACGATGGGATGGGGATGGATACCCTAGAGGCATTAGTGGTGAAGAAATACCGTTAGAAGGACGAATTATGGCTATTGTGGATGTAATTGATGCCTTATTATCTAAACGTAGCTACAAGCCTGCTTGGCCAGCAGAAAAAGTCATTGAATATGTATTAGAGCAATCAGGTAAACAATTTGACCCCAATATTTGTGAGGCCAGTTTAGCGTTAATGGAAAGGTTTGTTGCCATACAAACTGAAATGCCTGACGGCCACGAAGAAACCTAAGACTATGAATCAACATCTTGATAATGTGTTATTTAAAGTGAGTCAGTCAGACACCATTGACCAAGGTGATTTAACCCATGCCTCCAAGTTAATAATTGAATCTATTTGTTATGGACTTGAGGTGGAGCGAGCGGGTATATGGCGTTTAGCAGATGATAGGCAATCAATAGAGTGTTATTTATTAATCGATAACGATACTCAACAAGAAAATATAACCTTAACAAGAGAAAACTTTCCGCAATATTTTAACGCACTTGATAATGAGCGAGTTATTGCTGCATCTGATGCGTGCACTAACCCCGCCACCGCAGAGTTTAGAGACATATATTTAAAACCTTTAGGCATTGTTTCTATGCTTGATAGTCCTATTCGACATGCCGGTAAAATGATTGGCATTATTTGTTGTGAGAACCGCGGAAGCCTTAAAGAATGGACCCGAGATGAAGAGGTTTTTGTTAGCTCTTTAGCTGATTTGTATGGCCGTGCAGTGAATGCAAATCAAGTCAGAGCGAAACAAGCAGAATTAGAAAAGTTAAATGCTGAACTTGAGTCAATTGTTGCTGAAAGAACCCATGAATTACAGCAAGCATTAGACAATTTAAAAGCGACTCAGGCCACTTTAATAGAAAGTGAAAAATTAGCGACTTTAGGTAATTTAGTTGCAGGTGTTGCCCATGAAGTTAATACTCCTTTGGGAATATCTGTCACTTCAACAAGTCATTGTATTGATGAGCTCAACAAGCTAAAAAAACTATTTGAATCTGGTGAGTTAGAAGAGCAAGAATTTGAATATTTTATCGACACAATGAACGATGGTTTGTTGCTAATTAATCGAAATTTGTCTCGGGCCGCGGAATTGGTGCATAACTTTAAACGTACGGCAGCAGATCAGTTAATTTTGGAGAAAGAGCATTTTGATTTAACGGAATATGTAGAGCAAATATCCACCCCATTACGGCCGCTTACCCGTAAGCATAATATTGAGTTAATTATTGAGCTACCCGAAAAAATCATGATAGATTCTTACCCAGGCGCAATAGCTCAAATCTTCACCAACTTAGTGTCTAACTGTTTCCGCCATGCCTTTCCTGAAGGTTTTGAAGGCGATAAAACCATTATTCTTGGAGCAAAAACCTGTGGTAATGAGGTGAAATTATATTACAAAGATAATGGTAAAGGCTTGTCACAAGAAGTGAAAGACAAGATCTTTCAACCGTTTTTTACCACGGCACGAGCAGTTGGAGGGACAGGGCTAGGCATGTCGATAGTTTATAATTTAGTGACTCAGAAGTTAGGCGGAAGGCTTGAAATAACGTCTGAGCTTAATCAAGGGCTGGAAATTGATATTTATTTAAGCTTATAAAAAAACGCACTTTAACGTGCGTTTTTTAGTGAACTAAATCTTTAAAGTGAGTCAGTTATTGGTTAGCGTTTGCTTTTAAGAAATCGATTAATTCAGCAAAAGGAATATTTTGTTTTTCGCCAGTTCTGCGATTCTTATATTCAAATACGCCTTCATCAATGTTTCTATCGCCAATTACTACCACGTGCGGTAAGCCGATAAGCTCCATATCATTAAACATCACACCTGGACGCTCTTTACGATCATCCATTAACACTTCAATTCCTTCAGCTTGTAAATCAGCGTAAAGCTTTTCAGCTATTTCTGCTACTCGATGAGATTTGTGCATGTTCATTGGTAAAATACCCACTTGGAAAGGCGCAATAGCTTCAGGCCAAATAATGCCTCTATCGTCGTGGTTTTGTTCAATAGCGGCAGCCACAATTCGGCTAACACCCACACCATAACATCCCATCAACAATACTTGAGCTTTACCGTTTTCGTCTAACACGGTGGCGTTCATGGCTTCAGAGTAGTTAGTACCCAGTTGGAAAATATGACCCACTTCAATACCACGTGCCATAGCATATGTTCCTTGGCCATCAGGTGTTGTTTCACCTTCAACCACGTTGCGAATATCAGCGGTGGTTGCTAAAGCAACATCTCGTTGCCAGTTAATGCCAAAATGATGTTTATCATCTTGGTTGGCGCCTGCAGCAAAGTCGCTCAATACTGCTGCGCTATGGTCAACAACCAATGGGATAGTTAACCCGACAGGGCCTAATGAGCCAGGGCCTGCACCAATAGCACTGCGAATTTCAGCTTCAGTAGCAAACTCAAGAGGCGATGCAACTAGTTCAAGTTTTTCAGCTTTTACTTCGTTTAATTCATGATCGCCACGAACTAATAAGGCCACTAATGGCGCTTCATCTGTTGCACCTTTAACGATTAATGTCTTAACCGTTTTAGTGATCGTTAATTCAAATTGCTCAACTAATTCCGCAATGGTTTTGGCATTAGGTGTGTCAACTAGTTGAAGCTCTTGTGTTGCTTCACCGCGCGTTTCTGTTGGCATTGGTGATTCCGCTTTTTCAATGTTGGCAGCGTAATCACTGTCTGTTGAGTAAGCGATAAGATCTTCACCACTGTTGGCAAGTACATGGAACTCATGGGATAAGCTACCACCAATTGAGCCCGTATCTGCAAGAACTGGACGGAACTCAAGGCCCATACGCGTTAAAATATTGCAGTAAGCGGTATACATGGATTCATAGGTTTCATCCATCGTTTGCTGGTCTAAATGGAAAGAATAGGCATCTTTCATCAAAAATTCACGTGCGCGCATTACGCCAAAACGAGGTCGAACTTCGTCACGAAACTTTGTTTGAACTTGGTATAGATTTAAAGGTAACTGTTTATAAGAGTTAACTTCTTTTCTGACTAAGTCGGTAATAACTTCTTCATGGGTTGGGCCTAAGACGAAATCACGGTTGTGACGGTCTTGAAAACGCAGTAATTCAGGGCCAAACTTCTCCCAACGACCGGTCTCAACCCATAGATCAGCGGGTTGAACAAGCGGCATTAAGATTTCAACAGCACCTGCATTATTCATTTCTTCACGTACAATAGCTTCTACTTTACGAAGTACACGTAAACCAGACGGTAACCAGCTGTATAAACCTGAAGCGTTACGACGGATCATTCCCGCTCGAAGCATTAATTGATGGCTGATGACTTCAGCATTTGCTGGGGTTTCTTTTTGTGTTGAAAGCAGGTACTTACTTACGCGCATTTCGGTTTCCATATAAATAAAATTCAATGGGCGACATTTTAGCACTTGAAGCGCTTATGTCACCTGATTATTCATCTATACGGGAGGTTTTATGATGTCTTTTGTCGTCTGTCGCCAATCACTTTAGCAGGGTTACCTGCAACGATTGCATATGCGGGCACATCTTTGGTAACAATACAGCCCATTCCAATAATGGCATGGTCACCAATGGTAATACCGTCAACTAGACCTGCTTGAGCACCAATCCATACATCTTTTCCAATATAAATCCCTTTAGACGAAACAGGCTGCTGATATATCGGGGTGTCTGGGGTCATACCATGATTAAATGCGTAAACCGTTACATTGTTGGCTATGCGGGTTTGCGCACCAATATGAATACCTGACCTTCCACCATCTAAACTACAGCTGTGGTTAATGGCCACTTCATCACCTAAGGTTATTGGACCATGCATAAAAACATCTGCGGCAATCATACATTTATCACCAATGATAATGTCTCTTCCGGGTTCGGCAAATAACTGAGCTTCAGGGGCAATGAAGCATTGTTGACCAATGTTAACGGTTTCAAGTTGAGTTAATTCAGCTTGAATAGCATCTTGCCACGGTTTTGCCCACGACAATAATTTAGGCTTAAGGCTGAAATATAACCAAGGCATCCAAGATAATCTTTTTTTATGCTGTTGCTGATAGTCGATTTCAGCCATCACTTAATTCCAGTTGAATATAAAGTTGAATAATAGAGGGTGAGTATAGAATCGTGGTTTACTTCACCGAGGTGGGTTTTAATTCCATAACAGTAATAACCTCATCAGTCACTTGCCATAAGATATCTAAATCATATAAGGCAACTTGGTAAATTTTAGCATCTTCTTTCGCTTTCTTATAAGCTGGTCTAGGGTCTTGAGAAAGTACCGCTGAAATTAATGACTTTAATTCACTATATTGTTGTTTTTGCATTAACTCATTAATTTGCTCAAGTGCTTTAATAGAATATTTTACCTCTATTAATTCAGGTGCTCGCTGTGCAATACCGCCAATGGCATTTTCAATGGCATCAGAAAAAGGAATATACGGTTTAATATCAATTATTGGTGTCCCGTCAAGTAAGTCCATTCCTGATATTTCTAAACATACTTTACCCTTGAGCTCGACAACACCATGAAGTTTTACCACGGATTGACCAATACCATTGGGACGAAAGGTTGAGCGGGTAGCAAATACACCTAGTTTTTCATTGCCACCAAGCCGTGGAGGCCTGACCGTTGTTTTCCAACCTTGTTCAAGGTTTTCATGGAAGCAAAATAATAACCAAATATGAGAATATTGCTCAATGCCTCTAACTGCATCTAGATTATTAAGCTCTCCCGTTAGCTCAACATATCCCTTAACATCAACTAGACCAGGCTGTCGTGGAATACCAAATTTTTGCTTATAAGGTGTGCGGCAGATTGCAACTTGGTTGATTTGAGATGAAAACATGGTGATTGTTCAACTTTTTATTACGGGAAATCACAATAACGAAAAAACGTTAATTTCAGTTAGTTAACTTGTACTGATTTAATGGCTTGTCCTGAGCAGATGCTCCTAGACACACAAACTGAGTCAGGCTCATTTATATCAATACAATGCTGAATGATAATGCCTGTCGCACCGAGTTCCGCAGCTTTTTGACGTGCCTGAGTTCTGGCATCAGATATTGATGATGGGGCGTCATTGGCTTGTTCTTGGCATGATTCGCCTTCAACTAAACTTAGCATGTCAAATTTGCCTTTAGGCAAGTTGCTGCCTTCATAAACGGTTACCTCGCCAACTTTGAAATAGTCATTAATTTTTTCACTATCAAGATTGGTGTTGAAAGCATAGTCACCTGCACAGGCAGTTAATACCAAGCTTAAAGAAGTGATGGTTAATACGTTAGAAACACGAGAGTGCATAGGTTGGCTCATTAATGCGAAATTTTATTTAGTTTACCTTTTCTTTATTTGAGGATAAAGCGAACTTTATTTTTCCACAAAAAAAGCGCCTACCTAAGTAAGCGCTAATTCACAATAGAAGGGGGAGTTATTCCATTCCAGGGATTAAGAAATCATTAATTGATTTACCCGCATCCACTTGGTTTTTGAATACTGTTGGCATACGGCCTTGGCCAGTCCATTGAATTAACTCACCGTCAACCGTTATCTGATATTTAGGCGGACGAGGAGCACGCTTTTTAGGCGCGGGTTTCGCGGCGGCAACATCCCCAAAGTCTTCAATAGATAAACCGCTGTTTTCAATTTGAGCAAGAATTTCAGCAATTCGTGCATTTCGTTCAGCATTTGCAGCTTCTTCAGCTTTCGCTTCTTCTTCTTTCTCGACAATAACTTTATCTAACTTAGCTGCAACCTCACGTAATTCATCAGCAGTTAATTCTTTCACTGCAGCTTTAAAACGACGGCCATGGGTTAAAATATCTAAAAAATCACTCATAATCTTATATGCCCTACTTAGATGGGATTTGAAACCTTTGCTATTGAATATTGAATGGATTGACACATGTCGTACAAATAAAAGTTTGATGAATAACTATTTATATTCATTTTTACTATTAGTTTGACTTCGCTCCTTAAAGACAAATTCTTTTAGAAGTAAACATAAGCATTCAAAACATTACATTTAAAGTCGTAAATAACAATTAACAAATGAATTATTAATTAACTCATATAATAGAAACATATGGGCATATGATCAATTTTATTTTTATAAATTAATTAAAATTTATAAAAATATCGCACTAGTTTTATCAAAGATGATGAATTTGAGTTTATGCTCTAATTTTGTGGTTAATAAAAATAGTATCGCAAAGGTTTAAAAGAGATTGATTATCGAAATCTCAGTTTAATGTAAAGTGTTACTTTAGCTTGCCATATAGGGGCTAATATTTTGTTAAACAGGCGTTTTAATTAGGTTGACGTTAACGTCAACAGCACGTAAAGTTGAGACCATCTTGCATTGGTTTTGCCAATGTGTAGTCCATAGACAAGGTGAATAAAGGAAACCCTATGAAAGTATTGGTACCTGTAAAGCGCGTCGTTGATGCCAATGTAAAGGTCAGGGTAAAAGCTGATAACTCTAATGTTGATACTGCTAATTTAAAAATGGCGTTAAATCCATTTTGTGAAATAGCTGTAGAAGAAGCGGTTCGCTTGAAAGAAGCTGGCGTTGTAACTGAAATTGTTGTGGTCACTATTGGCAATAAATCTGCTCAAGAACAACTTCGAACTGCAATGGCCTTAGGCGCTGACCGAGCTATTCATGTTGAAACCGATGAAGAGTTAGTTCCGTTATCTATTGCCAAATTACTTCTAGCTGTCCAACAAAAAGAACAAGCTCAATTAGTCGTTTTTGGTAAGCAATCTATTGACGGAGATAACAATCAAACAGGACAAATGTTAGCTGCTTTAGCGGATATGCCTCAAGCGACTTTTGCGTCTGAAGTGAAAGTAGAAGACAGCAATATTGTAGTCACTCGTGAAATTGATGGTGGACTACAAACCCTTAAAATGGCTTTACCTGCAGTGGTTACCGTTGATTTACGTCTAAATGAACCTCGTTATGCCTCTTTACCCAATATCATGAAGGCCAAGCGTAAGCCGTTAGAGTCTTTAAGCATTGATGATTTAGGGGTGACATTAAAGTCGCATCAAACCGTGCTTAACGTTGCTCCTCCTGCAGAACGTCAAGCGGGGATCATGGTGTCTTCTGTTGAAGAGTTAGTTGAAAAATTAAAAAATGAAGCGAAGGTGATCTAACATGACTATTTTAGTTTTAGCAGAACACGATAATGCCCAATTAAAAGCAGATACGGCTAAAGTTGTTGCTGCGGCGTCTGCCATTGGTGGTGATATTCATGTACTTGTTGCGGGTAGCCAATGCAATGATGTTGCTCAAGCTGCCAAATCTTTAGCGGGTGTAAGTAAAGTGTTGATAGCTGATTCAGCTGTTTATGCCAATCAACTTGCTGAAAATACGGCAAAATTAATATTAGATATTGCCAGTGATTATTCACACATTTTAGCTGCTGCTTCTAGTGTAGGCAAAGATACTTTACCTCGTGTTGCAGCATTATTAGATGTGAGCCAACTTTCTGAAGTGGTTGCCGTTCAGTCAGAAGATACCTTTGTTCGTCCTATCTATGCGGGTAATGCATTAGCTACAGTACAAAGTTTAGATGACAAAAAAGTGATGACCGTTCGTTCAAGTGCTTTTGATGCTGTGGCAGCGACAGGTGATGCAGAAGTTGTCGCGCTAACTCAAGCGATTTCAGCTTCAACTGAATTCGTTTCGCAAACATTAACTGTGTCAGCACGTCCTGAGTTAGGTAATGCGGGCATTATTGTCTCTGGTGGTCGAGGCATGGGTAGCGGTGAAAACTTTGCTATTCTTGAACAATTAGCTGATAAATTGGGTGCCGCTGTAGGTGCGTCTCGCGCCGCAGTCGATGCGGGTTTTGTGCCTAATGATTTACAAGTGGGTCAAACCGGTAAAATTGTTGCCCCTGACTTGTATATTGCCGTTGGTATTTCTGGAGCAATTCAGCATCTTGCTGGCATGAAAGACTCTAAAGTGATTGTGGCTATTAACAAAGATCCTGAAGCGCCAATATTCCAAGTTGCGGATTATGGTTTAGAAGCTGATTTATTTGATGCTGTTCCAGCATTAAACAATTTGATTTAAAGTGTGACGCACTTCACGGTATGCGGTTATGGGGTGGCATCCCCATAGCCGCTGTGTTTTCATGTGCTCGCATTTTTGCCCTTTAAAGTAGAGGTGCGCTAAATATAAGTAGAGGTAGGTAGGGTGATGCCGATGATGTACCTTGAAAGGATTTAGTGCCGAAGTTGTCATTGATATCGGTCAATACAGCTGGTGCTGCCACCGAATAGGTGCTGCACTGCCATAGTATTTTTTGTCGGGATGACAAAGAAAAATTACTATGGAGCGCTACTGATAGGACAGGTGTTTCTAAGGTATCTCATTACCTTTGCACCGGTTCAGTCGCCCTCCATTCGTACACACACGAAGAAAAAATAATGAACGTACTTAGTCACGCCGATTCGGCATTGTCTCTATTGCCACCTGTGGTAGCAATTTTATTAGCCATTTTTACCCGTAGAGTTTTACTTTCACTTGGGGTAGGTATTTTACTTGGCGCTTTACTGTTAACTCAATTCTCATTAGGTGACACTAGCCTATTTTTAGTGGATACCGTTAAAGGACTTGTTTGGGACGATGGTGCCCTCAATAGTTGGAATTTACAAATTTTAGGTTTCTTGGTCATGCTAGGCATGATCACGGCGTTGATCACAGTCAGTGGCGCTTCTCGCGCTTTTGCTGAGTGGGCGAAAAACCGTATTCGCAATAAACGTGATGCTAAACTCATGACCGTCTTTTTAGGTTGTGTGGTGTTTATTGATGACTATTTTAACAGTTTAGTTGTGGGCTCTATCTCAAAACCAATTACTGACCGCTACTATATTTCTCGCGCTAAATTAGCCTATTTATTAGACTCTACAGCCGCGCCTATTTGCGTTATTTCGCCTGTTTCAAGTTGGGGCGCATACATTATTGCGTTAATTGGTGGGATTTTAACGGCACATGGTTTTACTGAATCAGGTCATTTAAGTGTATTTGTTCAAATGATTCCAATGAACTTTTACGCCATCTTTGCCATGTTATTACTCTTGTGTGTGGCTATTTGGGGCTTAGATGTTGGCCCAATGCGCCAGCATGAATTAAAAGCGCAAAAGGGTGAATTATTTGACGAGTCTAAAGGCTTACCTCCAGGAGCTAATGCTGATTTACCTGAAGCAGATACCGGTAAAATTATTGGCTTGTTTTTACCTATTTTAGCGTTAATTGCCGCCACTTTATACTTTATGATAAGCAGTGGTGCGGATGTATTAGCGGCAGATGGCAACGCATTCTCGGTATTGGGCGCATTCGAAAATACTGAAGTGAGCCAGTCATTATTTTATGGCTCAATTGTTGGCTTTATTGTCACGTTAGGTTTAGCTTTCGCTCAAAAATTGTCAATGGAATTGATTATCAAAGGTATTACTGCGGGTGCACGTTCAATGTTGCCTGCTATTTATATCTTATTATTTGCATGGTCTATTGCAGGCGTTATTGGGCAATTAGAAACAGGTAAATACATGGCCAGCCTAGTCACGGGCGCGATTCCATTTGCTTTATTACCTGCCGTATTGTTTATTTTGGCGGGTATCACCGCATTTTCTACCGGAACAAGCTGGGGCACATTCGGTATCATGTTGCCAATTGCCGCTGATATGGCTATGGGAAGTGACTCGACAATGATGTTGCCGATGCTGTCAGCTGTGCTAGCTGGAGCAGTATTTGGTGATCATTGTTCGCCAATTTCAGATACGACTATCTTGTCTTCAACAGGGGCGAGTTGTCACCACATTGACCATGTGATTACCCAGTTGCCTTATGCGTTAATTGTGGCTTTGATTAGTATTGTTGGTTATGTGGTACTGGGTTATACCGCATCTGTAATGGCTGGGTTTATGGCATGTTGTGCTGTGTTTGCCGTCAGTGTTGTGGGACTGAAGTATTACGCCCGCTAACCTAAGTTAAAGGTTTATTATTTAAATGCCGCTCAATTAACATTGTGCGGCATTTTTGTTTGTGGTTTATATCGGGTTGCGAGTAAAATTTACCAAATCAGTAAATTTGGAATTTTATTTTGGCTCAACTCTACTTTTATTACTCAGCAATGAATGCGGGTAAATCAACTTCATTATTACAGTCTTCTTATAACTACCGTGAGCGTGGTATGCACACTTTGGTGATGACAGCATCAATAGATGACCGTTATGGCGTTGGTAAAGTCGCTTCGCGAATTGGTATTCAAACCGATGCTCAAGTCTTTAAAAGTGATGATAATTTAGTTGAGATTATTACCCAGTCGCATCAACAGCAACCTATTCATTGTGTTTTAGTCGATGAAAGTCAGTTTTTATCTAAAGAACAAGTTAAGCAGCTGACCACCGTGGTAGATAATTTAAACATTCCGGTGTTGTGCTATGGCCTGAGAAGTGATTTTCAGGGCGAATTGTTTGTGGGTAGCCAGTATTTATTGGCTTGGGCTGATAAACTGGTTGAGCTTAAAACCATTTGTCATTGTGGTCGCAAAGCTAACATGGTGGTGCGTCTTGATGGCGATGGTAAGCCAATGCAAGAGGGCGAACAGGTGGCTATTGGTGGTAACGAGACATATGAGTCAGTATGTCGTAAGCACTTTAGAGAGTTTCTTTGGGACTAGGTTTATCAACCTTGGCTCAAATAACGGCTTGCAGCAATGCAAGCCGTTTTTATTTCTACACCGCTAGCATTTAAAATTGGCGTTTAAAATTACAACTTAAAGCGTTCAACTGAATCCGTTAATGAGTGGGCAAGCTGATTAAGCTCTTGGCTTCGTTTAGCCATATCGGCTGAGTCTTGAGCATTATGCTTAGCCGCTTCTGTGGTTTCAACCATGGTTTGTTCAATCTGTTGGCTATAGTTAACTTGCTGATGAGCCGCACTATTAATGGTTTCACTCATGGCGTTAATGGTGAGTAGCGCCGATTCGATTTTTTCAATAGCATCGTGTAGAGCTTGGCTTTGTTCAACACATTGATTCGCTTGGTCTTGGCCTTGGGATATAGCGTTAACGGCATTAGTTGTTTCATTTTGCAGCGCGTTAATCATAGTCTGAATTTCAGCCGTTGACGATTGGGTTCTTGAAGCTAAAGAACGCACTTCATCTGCCACAACAGCAAAGCCTCTGCCATGCTCGCCGGCTCGTGCCGCTTCAATTGCAGCATTAAGAGCTAAAAGGTTAGTTTGGTCGGCAATGGCACTGATGGTCACTAAAATTCCACCAATATTGTCACTGTGCTGGCTTAACGTATTCATTATATTCACTGAGTTAACTAAGTCGTTTGAGAGTTGCTCAATCCGGCTTCTATTATCGTCAGCGATGGATTTAACTTGTTGACTTTGTTGTGATGCTAATTGAATTTGTTGGGCGGATTCACTGGTTTGCTCATTCACTTCATTTGAACTTAGATGAATTTGTTCAGCGAGTTGTTTCGCATGGGAAATATGGGCAATTTGGCTTCCTGCAGAAGTGGCTATTTGCTCTCCTTGTACTTGAGAACTCAACGCCGACTCATCTAATAAATGTGCATCACGGCTGATGTCTTGTAGTAATGAGGTTAGGTCATCAGATAATTTATTGATATTGTCCATTAGCTCACCAAACTCATCATCATTACGCTTGTTGAGTCGTCTGGTTAAGTCTCCACTGGCAATTCTGGCGAGAGCTTTGTTCACCGCCTGAAGGGGGCCTAACATGGCTTTTGAGGTGAAGTAGTAAATGATGCTTGCCAGAATAATAAACACGATAGCCAACCCAATAGCTAAGGTTTGTGCGGTACTAATTTCATTAGCTGCCGCATTTTGGTAATCATTGAAACGTTGATCTGCTAGCGTCATTAATTGATTGAGCTCTGCAAAACTGGCATCAAAAAAATGATTGGCTTGGCTATAGGCTGACTCTGCTTGTTTTATTACCCCAACAACCTGTCGCTGACTTTGGTATAAACTACCAGGTTGGTCCAATAATGCTTTTAATTGGTTAAATTCTTGGTCAAAAATAGCCAATATTTCATCAGCGGGTAGGCCGTAGGCTTGTTGCTTTAAATATTGAAAATTAGTTTCAATATTGGTCAGCATCATAAATACATCTTGCTGGTGGTTATCTACATTGGTGACATCGATGAAACGTGCCACTTCACCCATTATATTTCCCATATTATATAAGGTGTCATCAATTCGAGTTCCCGTTCCGATGACCTCTTCAAGCAATTTAGCTTGAGTGCCAGCGTCAATCATTTCTAAATCAATCATGCTATTACTGGCATTGTCTTTGATGTCTTGAAATCGCTCAAATTGAGCTCGGTAATCGGCTTTAGCTGTTTCTATATTTAACTTGGCATTGAACATTGTTTGGCTATGAGAAATATATTGGCTGTATTGAGCCATTACTTTATCTAGTGCCGATTTCATATTCGGTTGGTCGGCGACTTTATCGGCTAAATCATCCAAGGTATGAGTATATTCTTGCTGAAGTTTTTTAAATTGGTTAAAACTGGCGTTGATATTGGTATTGCCTGTTTGAGAGTAGGCCGAACTACCAGTTTTAACCATTTTTAATAAGATAAGCTGTAGAGTATTACTTTGAGTTTGAACCGGAACCGCTAAGGTTTCTATATTGGTATTAGCGGTGTTTATTTGACTTAAAGAACGATAGAAAAAGCTACTTCCAGCTAACAGCAAGATGCCAATGGTTGCAAAACCCAAGGCGATTTTTTGTTTAATGGTTAGCTCAAACAAGTTCATTTAGTGTCTCTTATTTTTTGTTATAGGTGAAACGGAGTCAATCATATTGATTGTAGTCAAAAATTTAAATAGATCATGTGTGTTGAATTTAGCAGAACATCATTTGTTACTTATATCGGCCAATGGAAGTTTAAATGTAGTATTTTTCAATTACCTAAAAGATAATGTGTCTGAAAGTCATTTAATAAGGTTTTTTATGAATAACGTTGACACTAATCATAATCATAAAATCACCCCCTCCAAGGTTATTTGTATTGGGCGAAATTATGTTGATCATATTTATGAGTTAGGCAATGAAGTGCCCGAAGATATGGTGGTATTTGTAAAACCTAATAGTGCAATTTCTCATGAGTTACACTCGTTTCACCAACAACCATTACATTTCGAAGCCGAATTATGTTTTATTATGCAAGCCGGTCGCCCTGCTTATGTGGGCTTAGGGCTTGATTTAACTAAAAGGCAATTGCAGTCTCAGCTTAAGTCGAAAGGGTTGCCGTGGGAACGAGCCAAAGCGTTTGACGGTGCTGCGGTTTTTAGTCAATTTATTGCAATTGATGATGTCACTTCAAACTGGTGTTTTAGTTTATCTATAGATGGTCAAATGGTGCAATTAGGGCACAGCGACCAAATGATGTACTCACTCGATACTATAATTGAAGAAGTTCAAAAGTTTATGTCATTAAATGACGGTGATGTCATTATGACTGGCACTCCCAAAGGGGTGGGAGAGATCAAGTCTGGGCAAACTTTCACGTTATCGTTATGGCAAAATATTGCGTTTGTTTCAATATTACAATTAGAGACCGATGTGACTAACAATGTTCCTGTGTTAACCCACCAATGGGATGCAATTTAAGTTAAGAAAGTCAGTTTGATGAGCCTGATAGGTAAGCAATACCGGCCCATATTTTTCTAGAATAAAATTGACTGAAATTAAAACCATTTGAAAACAGATAGCAAAACTTTAAAACTGAGGAGATATTTGAAATTATCGCATCTATAATTGTTACATAGTACAACTGTTTTATACTTAATTTATAAGGGAAATATATGAAAAGTATCATTAAACCAGTTCTTGTCTCTATATTACTATTCTTTACGTCAGTTAGCTTTGCGACAGAAAAACTCACTTTAATAAAAAATGCTAATATTTTTGATGGTGAAAGTAAAAAACTTCAAATGGGTATGGATGTTCTTGTTGAAAATAATTTAATTAAGAAAATTGGTGCTGATTTAGTTGCTGAGAATGCTCAAGTTATCGATGCACAAGGTAAGTTTTTGATGCCGGGTCTAATTGATGCTCACTGGCATACCACCTACGCTTACACACCAGCTTCGGTATTAATGATGAATACCGGAGATATGTCAGAAGTTGCTATTCGAAGTATGAAGGGAGCCCATGAAACTCTAATGCGTGGCTTTACCACAGTACGAGACCCTGGTGGTAACCCATTTTCAATCAAGAAGTTAATCGATTCTGGTGAATATCCCGGTCATAGAATTCTTCCTTCAGGGCCTTTTATGAGCCAAACATCAGGGCATGCTGATTTTCATAATGTGTTTACAGAAAACCCTAGAAACACAAACTCAGAATTGAGTTATTGGGAAAAAAATATGATGGCAATGATTGCCGATGGTGTACCAGAAGTTCGCAAGCGTACCCGTGAAATTCTCAAGTATGGTGCAAGTCAAATTAAAATCACAACAGGTGGTGGTGTATCTTCTCAATATGACCCTTTAGATGTGAGTGAATACTCTGTTGATGAAATTAAAGCTGTTGTTGAAGAAGCTAAAAATTTTAATACTTATGTCATTAGCCATGTAATGACCGATGCAGGCATTCGTACTTCTGTTGAAGCAGGGGTTATGTCTATTGAGCATGGTTTTTTCGCATCAGACAGTACTCTTAAACTGATGAAGAAAAAAGGTGCTTGGTTAAGCCCTCAAGCGATGTTTGAAGAAGATATGAATTGGTCTAGCCCTGTTAGTGCGCGTAAATATAAACAAGTCACTGATGCAGTAAATACTTTGTATAAAAGAGCTCGTGATATTGGTGTTAATGTTGCGTTCGGTACTGATCAACTTTTAGATGCTTCTAAAGCGAAACAGCAAAGCACTTTGTTAGTTAGAATGGGAACTTGGTTTAGCAATTATGAAGTATTAAAAATGGTCACATCTGATAATGCTCGGTTATTAGAATTAAGTGGCCCTAGGCATCCTTATCAAGAAGGACCTTTAGGGAAAATTGTTGAAGGCGCTTATGCAGATTTACTTATTATTGATGGAAACCCTATGGAAAAGCTTGATGTACTAGGTGATCCTGAAAATAAATTTAAAGTAATAATGAAAGATGGGGTGATTTATAAAAACACTTTATAGTTTTTAAAGCTAATAAAGTTATCGCTATCACTCACTAGAGGCTCTTCTTTTTGTAGAAGGGCCTTTTTAATTGTTGAAGCTATTTAAGTTTAGCCAAGCCTTTGTATTTTCTAAATTTGCGGAATAATGTTGGTCATTTTTCATCTATAGCTGAGTTTTTAACTTTTATGTTTCCCGTGCACCCATATCACAGCATATAATCTATGGAAATACGTCATTCTTTATTTAATAAGGCTTATCATGTCACAAAATGAACATCAACTTAGTCTCGCTAAGCATTTATTCGCCCAGCGAACAGCTACAACTCCGGCTTCAGAATATCAAGCTTATAATGTCAGCAACATTGATGAGGCTTTTGAGGTGCAGCAAGCAATGGTGTCTTTGTTTGCTGAGCCTGTGGACGGTTGGAAATGTTTAACGCCTCAGGCAAATGAACAACTTATTTTTGCGCCAATTTTATCTAAGGTGGTTGATAATCAACCCAGTTGTCCCATTGTGCCGGCAACAAAAGACGGCCAAACTTTTGCTCGAATTGAGCCTGAAATCGCCATTGTATTAAGCGAAGACTTTTTGCCGCACACTCAATACGGCAATGAACAAATTGAGCAGGGTATTGGCGCAACTCATTTAGCGTTAGAGTTAATTCAAAGCCGCTTTTCTGCAGATTATAAAGCCAGCTATTTAGAAATCCTTGCCGATGGCTTAAGTAATCAAGGGTTATATTTAGGACCCAAAATTGATAAAGCCTTAGCTTATCAAGCAAGTAAATTAACAATTAAGGTTACCGCTGATGATAAAGTACAAGAATTTGCGGGTGCTCACCCTTGTACCTTACCGCAAAACCCGGTTTTTTGGTTGATCCAATATCTAACAGATAAAGGCGTTCACCTTAAAAAAGGTCAGGCGATTATTACCGGCTCTTATTGTGGTGTGGTTAATGTTCCTATGAATACCCCCGTGACACTTTTATACCAAGGTTTGGGCGAAATGACCGTATCATTTACGGCTAAATAAGCCATTATTTAGAACTGTAAAATGGCGCAATAATATTGCGCCATTTTGTTGTTTACACATTACTAAATCTCAACGCCTCGCCAAATAGAAAAAGCGCTTTCGGCACTTAAACTTAAAGAATTTGCAACCTTGCTTACATCCCACTTACCTGTTTTACTGCTGCTTTACCTGGTTGTTTATTGTGCTTGAATCGCTAAAATTCATTTGTAAAACTGCAGCCAAATTCGAGTTTATTGAGCATGTGTAACATGCTTCTATGCTTCAAAAAGGTGCTGCAAGTGAAGTTGAATCAAACAGTTTGTCAGGTTATTGATGATGTCTTTATGCAATATCATATTGTTGATACCAGTAAACCTGTGATGATAACTTTCCCGCCAGGTTGTCAGGCAATAACACAACACCAAGCTGAAGCAAACGATACTAATGCTTGGAGTTTTCAGTTTTTTGCCAAACGCGGCATTAACGTGGTGTCATTTAATCATATTGGTCAAGATAACTATTTTCACTCTGAAGAGTTCGCCAGGTTTTTGCCGTTACTTTCTACACAATTAGACGTCTTTCCAAAGAGGATAGGATATGGCATAAGCCGTGGCGGTTTTGCGTCAGCGATTCACAGTAAAGTGTTAGGTTTGGATAAAGCCTTATTACTGATGCCTTTAAGCTCATATAATCATAAAACAGTGCCGTGGGATCCAAAAGTCAAAGCTAATCATGTCCCTGATCAGGCATTAAATTTAGATGCCAGTGTTTGTGAAACACCTTTAACGGTTATTTATGACCCATTATATGCCCCCGATACTCAGCATGTTGCAAGACTCGATTCAGTCGTCGCTGAATATCATATAAGTGGTGTGGGTCATCGTATTAGTCGTGCATTACAGCAGATGGGAATGCTAAAAAAAGTGGTGTTGGACTTTTATGCTGCAGATATAGAGTCAGACGCTTTTTATCAGGGAATACGCCAGCGTCGTTTATTTCCAAGTTATTTAAAAGGGACTTTGGCTAACTCTCGGCGAAAAGTTACTCTTAAAAGGCGCTGGGTAATTACTCAATACCGATGCTATTTAATCATCAATAATAGCCATTTTTGCCATCAAAAATTTCTCAGTAAACTTGCAGTGAGTTGTCAAAAACGCTGGAATAAAGTGTTGAACCTTTATCAACAAGTCAATTTGCAAGGGGCATCAAAAGCTGCGTTAGTTTTAGGTAATACGGTTTTTTGTTTGTAGTGAAAAACAATAACAGAGTGACGGATTAGCCACTCTGTTATTTGTTAGAACATTAAATCATTTAAGTAAAACGTTTATTTTTTTGCTTTTTCAAGCACAACATCAATGTCTTTTGCACTGTGTCTATTAGGAACTTGCTCCCACTCTTCTCCCCAGCTGCGGTTGACCACTTGGCCACGCTGAACGGCAGGGCGATTGGCAATGGTGTTGGCCCAGCGCACAACATGTTTATAGCTTGCGACATCTAAAAAGGTGGCCGCATTATATAAATGGCCTAATACAAGGTTGCCATACCACGGCCAAATTGCCATATCTGCGATAGTGTATTCATCACCTGCAATAAATTCATGTTGCGCTAATTGCTTGTCTAATACATCTAATTGGCGTTTAGCTTCCATGGTGAAGCGGTTAATTGGGTATTCAAATTTTTCTGGGGCATAGGCATAAAAATGTCCAAACCCGCCACCAAGATAAGGCGCGCTGCCTTGCAACCAAAATAACCAATTCATCATTTCTGTTTTGGCGGCTAAATCAGTAGGAATAAAGTGGCCAAACTTTTCTGCCAGATAAAGCAAAATATTGCCTGATTCAAATACTCGAATAGGCTTATCACCAGAGTTATCTAGTAAGGCTGGAATTTTGGAATTTGGATTGATAGCCACAAAACCTGATGAAAATTGCTCACCCTCGCCAATATTAATAATGTAGGCGTCATACTCTGCTTGGCTGACACCCGCAGCTAGTAGTTCTTCTAATAAAATAGTGACCTTTTGCCCATTAGGCGTAGCTAAAGAGTGAAGCTGCAATGGGTGTTGGCCTTGAGGTAATGCTTGTTGGTGTCTTGCCCCCGAGTCAGGTCGATTTATACTGGCCCATTTACCGCCATTTTCATTATCCATCGTCCACACTGTCGGCGGGGTATATTGTTCAGTCATGTAAAAATCCTTGATAACCATTGGTCATATTGCGCAATAGAGTAACAACTTTAATATACGTGCTTTTATTAAAATAGTTCAACTTAAAGTCACTAAACGGTACTGCTAGGTTTAATTGATTTTAGACAACTTTTTTCAGAATAGCTGAATCATTCATTATGTTAACCTTGTACACTTATGCGAATACCCATTAGCATAAAGGATGGGTTACACAGTCATTGTGTCACGCTAACAATAATACGGAGTGTTGTAGTGGAATATTTAGTCTGGAATCTTGACCCGGTAATGTTCACCATTATGGGCATCAAAATACAATGGTATGGAGTCCTGTTTGCTACGGCAATCACCACGGGCTTTTTGGTCATGAAACGGATTTATGCCCTAGAGGGGCTAAACCCTGACTCGCTTGATGATTTATTAATTTACAGTGTGATTGGTATTGTTGTTGGTGCGCGTTTAGGTCATGTATTTTTTTACGAACCAGAATATTATTTGGCTAATCCGTTATTAATACCAGCTATATGGAAAGGTGGTTTAGCTAGTCATGGTGGCACGGTTGGCGTAGTGTTGGCGATGTATTTTTATAAACGCAAAGCACAGTTACCGTTTATATATTTACTGGACAGGTTAGCTGTTGGTACCGGCATTTTTTGCTTTTTTGTGCGTATGGGGAATTTTGCCAACTCAGAAATTGTTGGCATTACGACCGACAAGCCGTGGGCCATTATCTTTGAGCGAGTTGATATGCTGCCCCGACACCCAGCACAGCTTTACGAGGCAATAGCCTATTTAGCAATATTTATTACCATGTGGTTGCTATATCGCTATAGCCAAATTAAGCAAAAGCAGGGGGCATTAGTGGGGCTATTTTTAGCATTAGTGTTTGGTGCGCGTTATTTGATTGAGTTCGTTAAGGTGCGCCAGGCTGAATTTGCCCAAGAGTGGACGATGAGTGTCGGGCAAATGCTAAGCATTCCATTTGTATTGGTTGGCTTAGGGCTATTTATAGCGGCGTTTATGGTGAATGCCAAGGGTAATAAATAACTATTCACCCTAGCTTGCCTAAGCTAATTCTGTCAGCTTAGGTTATTTATCACGATTGGTATTGAATGATTGTTATCATTTTTCTCCATAAAAAAGGCATCTTTCGATGCCTTTTTTAAGGGAAGTTTTATGGGAAGTTTGCCGTTCAAAATAAGCTTGGCACTTGGTAAGGCAAAGTTATTTCAACAGCGCTACAGCTTCCATGTCTAGCTCAATGTCAGTACAGCCTTTAGCACAATATATGCCTGGGGCTTTAGCATTGGGCTTAGCATTTTTAGTGGTGGCCGGTAACACAAGAGTAAGCGGCTTTTTACATTCACTACATTCTGCAGTATTGCCTTTCATCATGCGTTTAATCAGGTTTTTTTGCTGATTAAACGAGGCTAATGTGGTGTCATTTACTGCTGAAAAATCAAGTTTTTGTGTTTCGCTCATGGGTTACCTATTACCTGTCACTTATCTGTTACTTATTTTACGCTATCTTGTGGTTGCCAGCGCTGTAAATTAACCGGTAATGCTACGCCTTGAGCCGTTAACAGGTTAATTCTGGCTTGATACGCTGCGCCGTGCATCAAGTGTTTGGCTAAGTCTACCGCATTTCGTTGGCGATAATCATCTAAATAACTGCCTTTTGCCCATTCATTAAAGGCGCCAAGTGCAGGACCTGCCCAAATTTGGTAATCCATTTCGCGGCCCACTTCGCCGGTATTTGACCAACGGCTAGACAGCCCTAAGTACCAACGGAAAATTAACGCCATTTTACGCTTAGGGTTGTCTTTAGCGCGTTCAATTTGCTTGGGGTCACGTTCATTAAAGTGTGCCACTGTACCTGCCCAAATTTCATCTAAGCTGGATCTGAACACTTGTTTTTCAAGCTTTTCACGTTCTTCAGTCGGAATGGCTTCAATAGAGTCATAACGGGTATAAATTTCGTAAAGCTTATTGGCACGCATTGGGAACAAGGTGCCACGCTTAACCACTTGTAACTTAACTCCCATTTCAAACATATCAGCCGCCGGTGCCATGGTGACGTCGGCCATTTCGGTGGTGGCTAATAGCTTGCGAGTATGTTCGCTGGCGCCCGCTTCAACACAGGCTTGATTAATTGAGCCTGTTACAATAAATGCGGCACCCATATTGAAGGTGGCTAGTGCAGCATCAGGCGTACCGATACCGCCGCCACAGCCTACACGAATAGGCGTTTTATATTGGTACTCGGCTTGAATTTTATCTTTAAGCGCTAAAATAGTCGGCAGTAGGGTAACTAAAGGACGGTTGTCGGTGTGGCCGCCAGAATCAGCTTCTGCAGTAATATCGTCTGCCATTGGCACTAACAGGGCTAATGCCATTTGCTCTGGAGTAATAAGGCCTTCATCTACTAACTTTTGTAGCATTTTTTCGGGCGCAGGTTGCATAAACTTACTGGCAACCTCGGTACGACTAACTTTAGCAATAACCTTATTGGCAATATTTATATCGCCATTGGCATCACGGCTCAAACCTGCTGCGCGGTAATAAACTATTTGCGGTGTTAGCCCTAAAAAGGCTGAGGCTTCAACGGTTCTGACTTTATGTTTTAAAAATAATTCAACGCTGCCACGTTCTAATGCCGGTTCACTTGGGCTGTGGATTAAGTTGAACATATAAGGGCCGTTTGGCAGTGCTGCTTGAATACGTTCAATAGCTTGCTCAACCCGTGATGGAATTAATCCCGCCGCACCAAATGAGCATAAAATACCCGCTTGGCCAAGGGCAATAACTAATTCTTCTGAGGCAATTCCATTGGCCATTGCACCGGCATAATAGGCGTATTTAACCCCATGTACGCGGCGGAAATTACTGTCGCCTAAACTTTGGGTGCCCAATGCAGGAGCGAAAGCGCTAACAGGTAAGTCTTGGTCGTTAGCGGCAGAATGTGATAATTCAGCTTGCTCTGAAATAACTTGAGCTGATTGTGCCACGCCTAACCCTTGTTCAGGGTGGTTCACTATATAACAAGGCTGCGATAAATCTTTCAGGGTTTTAGCAATCTTGCTTTGTTCAAAATGGGCATTGCTTGAGGCAACTAACCAAGGCCAAGGTGATAGTTTTTCGTTATGGATACTGATAGTCATTATTTTTCCTTTATGCCTCTTCAATACAGATAGCAATATCTTTGACTTCATAGATGCGCAACCCGTCTTTGCTTAGGTTTGCGTCACCAATAATAATGCGTTTGCCGTTTTGATCTTTCACTTCACTAATGTGAACGTCTAACGACATTTGCTTGTTTAGTGGGTTAATTTGGCCACGGTATTTCCACTTAATATCTGACAAAATTTGGCCAAATTTCGGGTTCACAAATCCTTGGCCTAGGTCTTTACTGATGGCGTAAGTTTGCATTAACTCGATAATAGCTTCAACGCCTAATGAGCCTGGCATGACGGGATCTTGATGGAAGTGGAACTGGAAAAACCAATCACTAGGGTCAATGGTGCGTGATGCAGCCAAATAACCTTTGCCATACTTACCGCCAGTTTCGACAATCTCAGCAGTGTCGATAAAGTTTAATTGACCGCCAGCTAATTTGTAATGAGGCTGAGCTGCTGGTGGATTAAACACCCGTGATGACTTATCCAGTAGATTAACGGTTATGTCTGGGCTGATGTTGTTTTCAATATGCCAAGGTTGAGTGATTTTACCGTTATCAATGCCTAACTGATTTTTAAGGGCATCACCTTTAAAGTAACCAAATACTGCGCTGCCGGTATAAAACGGCTCACCATCGACACTTAGGTCAAAAGTGAAGTTTTGAATAATATTACTGCCAGCAATGACGGTAGATAACAGTTTTGAGTCATTAACAATGGTTTTTCCACGTAAATCAACATGACGGAGTAATTTACCGTTACCGTCTAAATTACGGAAAAATAGCTCTTTTCCAGGGAAACCAAGGGTTGTGCCCATATAGCCAGAAATAAAGCCATTAGGTTGTAACGATATTTCCATTAAGACTGAATATGGCATGACCGAATGGTGGCTATTTTTAGCAAAATACCACGCATCTTCTGGCACTTCATATTCAGCAATACAAGACGACGGTTTTTTCAGTTCGCCACGTTTGCCGTTAATTTCAACGACACGAGTAGTTAGCTGTAAATCACCACAAGGTGTACGTGGTGGAATTAAACCGCGGTAAATACTGAAGTCTGGCCCAAAGCATTTTTCAATGTCACCTGTGGCAAATTCAAACATATGATACGGCGTAAATGGCACGGTATCTGGGGTGCGATTAGCGTATTTTGAATCAGCTGCCACTTCTGGTGCCGGCACATGTTTAAGCGGAATAACCCCTTTATTGGTTGGGGCGCTTAAATCTGGCTGCTGTGCCATTAATGGCGCTTTATCCGCTTTATCAATAGTGGTGTTAGTTTGGCTTGTTTGATCAGCAAGATAACGGGTGCATTCATGCTCTTCTTTTATCATGACCCCAAGGTTTTGGAAGTCGACCACAACTTTGCCATTTAGCAATATGTCGATGTTTGCCTTAGCATATGGGCGAGGGCTGACACCAATTTCGGTGACTTCCATACGGTATGTCAGTTCACCGTGTTGTGGCAGTACTTGTCCACGACAACGTACTTTTTGCGATGCATTTTCAAGAGGTTGGAAACGGCCATTATTCACTAACGTATGCATACCAATATGTAGCATGAAGAATTGTAATAACTGACCACAGCCTTCGGCCATTAACGAGCCAGCCATCACTTGATCGCCTTTAAAGTGACAAGGGAAGTACCAGTGATCTGGTGCAAGTTGTTTATGGCCTTCAACTAACCCTAAGCCCCATGCACCGCCATGCACTTGTAAGTTGCTGACTTGTTCAATCATCAAAAACTTTTCTGACGCAAAACATAAAGACGACTGAATACCGGTTTGCAGTTGGTGGCTAACATGATCTGCCCCAAAACAACTGCCAATATCGCCAGTTAATAAATGGTGGATTTGACCATAGTCAAACTGGGTTTGCCCACAGTGCAATAAAGGCTCAAAACGGGGCTTGTTCGGATTATTTAATGCCGCTTGACGCAGGTTAATTTCGTCATCAGTGCGGATAACGCCTTTTCCGTCAGCTAATTCTTGATCAGTAAAGAAGCCTGCACAACCCCCGTCCATTTTAAGGATCATTTTGTCGCCGACAAAACACTCATACGAGAAGAAAAATAATAACGTGTCGCCATTTCTGGCAAAGTTATTGATTTTAATGTCATAACGTAAAGTATCGCCGCCACGTGGTAAGTCATCTAAGAAGGTTAATGTGCAATCTAATAAGCGATAAACCCGTTCGCCTTTGTTTTCAAAGTCGATACCGAGATAACTAATTAACATCAAATCGCATTGGCCTGACTCAACCGCCACTGCCCACGGAATTTGACCGTCAACAAGGTAAGGGGCGTCCACCGGAATATCGTATTCTGTGGTCATTGAGCAGGGTTTGTATTGGTTCATGGTGGCGTCAAGCTTGGTCACCCGTGAAACCAATAAATAGTCTGTGGTCGGTAGTCGAACTCGACGAGAGTAGCCATCAATTATTGCGTAGTCGCTACCAAATACCTTGGCGATATCGCCTTCAGCATATTCCACTAAGTCAGCATAATTCCAAATACAAGGCTTGTTTGCCGGAATCGGTGCAGTATATGGCGGTACTAACGCATGATTTGGTGTTGGCGCAGTGTTTGGTGTTGGCGAAGTACTTGGTGCTGCAGAAACAACTTGTACAGGCGTCTGTGAAGCAAGATTTACTGCATTAGTTTGGCTGGCAACTTGCTGCTGCGGCTGTGCAAAACCATTAATTTGAGCCAGTTGTTGGTTTAATAGGGCGTCTGCAACTTGTAGTCCTGCATGACGCGACTTTAAAAAGGCTTGTTGTGCTTGCTGGGCAAGCCATTGGTTTTGTTGGAATGCATTTAAATGTGCTGGCGGTAATTGAGCGACATTTGAGGCTTCACTTGTGGCTTGGTCAACATGAGTGTTTGACGAAGCTGATTTTATATTCGGCATAGAGATAGAGATCTTATTAGTTGACTGACTCGCTATAGGATTCGCTGGTGCTACTGGGGTGGCAACGGCTGGCTTAATGGCGTCACATTTAGCTTGAATACTAGATGCTAGCGGTAACGGGCTATCAATAATGTGTTGATAAATATCCTGTCCACCTAAGCTCACTTGTTTAATTAAACTCAGCTTATTACCACTGGCTAATTGTTGTGTCAGCGGAGTGTTTAACCGTTGCGTTAAGGCCTGTTGTTGGCTTTGGCTAATAACCAAATCAATATTTGAGAATTGGTTTTCGCTTACCGTAGCCACACTGGCGCCAATGTCACGCTGGGTTTGGTTAAGCATCACCAAACTGTGCATTATGCTGGCAATACCTGAGGCAGCAAAACTATGGCCTAAGGTATGCTGTGCTTGTGCTAGCGGTTTAGCTCCGGCTTTAAGTTGCGCAGTTAACGCTTGGCCTGAGTCAGTTACCCCATGAATAGGTGACTGATTCAGCTCTATTAACTCGCCTGTTGCGCTAAGTAACTGCTGGCTAATTTGCTGTGGGCTAGCATTGGTTGTAAATTGCAGTTTATTGATATTGGCATAACTTTTTGTGGCTGTATCATGGGTCGACGTAGACTGTAATACCAATGCGCCAGCGCCTTCACCCACAAACCAAGATTGGCTTTCTTGGCGTGTTGAAGTGGCAATTTGCCCTTGTTTCAATAAGATATTTTCAATACTGCCAGACAAGTCCACCGCGGCAATAATCACCGCATCTAAAGGCTCTTGGCTTGAGTTCATTGCAAATAGATTTTGCGCTACATCAATACAGCGGTTAACTGACTGCTCACCTGCCGAAATAGTAAATGCGGGGCCGTTAAAGTCCCACAAAGATGAAATACGCGACGCCATAATATTACCAATAAAGCTGGTGTATTGGTTTAATTTAGCGGCGTCGAGTACGCTGTCCATGGCGATGGTTTCAAGTGCTGCAAGTTCTGCTTCTGTTAGCGTTACCCCTTGAGCCAATAAGCTATCTTGTATTTGACTGTGTAAGTTAACTCGGCCTCTGAATTGGTGTAATTCAAGCTCGGTTTCCATTGCCACTAATACAGCAACTTTACTGCCTGCGGTTAAATTGGCATCAACAATGGCTTCGTCGGCCACTTTCATTAACAGTAGTTGTTGTGAAATTAAGCGATCATCTTCATTAGGCGGTACTTTGAAACGTAAAAAGTCAAAGTCGAACTGGTCAATGTACGCCCCTTGTGGCACAGAGTGTAATCCGTGTTTCGCCAATATTTCTGGGTGTTTGTCTAGGCCTTTCCAGCGTTGATTAGGTAATGGCGACATTAAGGTTTTAGCCTGACAAATATGCTCGGCTAATAAATTAATGCTGTTTGCCTGACCAAAATGGGCGGCGATACCGGTTATGGCCAGCGGGGTATTAATCGCTTTGGCGATAGCAGGATTAATGACCGATGTTGCCGTAACGGGTGCCTTATTATCATAAGACTCAATCAATAAATGCGCATTACAGCCGCCAAAACCAAATACTGATACCCCAGCGTGACGAGTGGCATTGTTGGCTGGTTTATCTGGCCAAGGTAATACATCGTTTGGCAAGGTTTGTTGGCCAAAAAGCCCATTGGGTGAGGCAATAGGGCTGCTAATATTAATACTGGGTGGCAATACTCCTTGGCGCATGGCGAATATCATTTTCATGATGCCGGGCATGCCAGCGGCGGTGAGTAAGTGGCCAAGGTTTGATTTAGCTGAGCCAATTAACGGCGTATTAGTGCCAGCAAGTTTATCTTCAAAAAAGCGCTCCATAGATGTCAGCTCAACCTTGTCACCTAAAGGTGTTCCAGTGGCATGACATTCAATTACTTCAATACTGGCGGGGGCAATATTAGCTTCGCGGTATGCTCTTTCAAACGATAAAACTTGTCCTTTACTGTTAGGGCTTAATACAAACTGGCCTTTACCGTCATTTGATAAGCCTATTCCGCTAACTAAAGCATAAATATGATCGCCATCTTTTTGGGCATCTTCTAAACGCTTTAATACCAGAACTCCGGCACCTTCACCAGCGAATAAGCCTTTACTGTTGCTATCAAATGGGGCCGAAATACCGTGGTCGGGGTAAGCATGAAATATAGAAAAGCCCATATTAATGAAGAATGGGTCTGCCCCCGAAACCGCACCTGCTAGCATAATATCGGCTTTACCTGTATGCAGGTAATCGCAGGCAAGTTTTAGGGCGTAAACCGAACTTGCACAGGCGGCATCTAAACTAAGTTGTGCGCCGCCTAAACCTAATGCATCTGCCACTAACTTAGATGCATTATGAGCAATTGCGCCGTTGCGATAGTTAATGGTGTGAGGTTGATGTGTTGTTTGGCCAAAACGTTGCAATACAAAATTAGGCTGTTTTAGCGTGGCTTGTAAGGCTTTTTCAACCACGTCGTGATACAAGGGCACAAACAACTCGTTTGACTTAGCGGTGGGAAAGGACAAGGTTCCCATAACAATACCCGCATTGTTTAAACGGCTGTCGTCTAGGGTGATGCCTGCATCTGCTAAGGCATTTCGAGCTGTGTCGGTGGCCCATAAAAAGCTGTCGTCTAAGCCATCAAACTGATCTGCTGCAATGCGGTAAGCGTTGGGGTTAAACGCAAAGTTTTGAATGTAACCGCCTTTATCACAATAAAAGCGATCAGATTGTCCTTGAGTGCCAAGGTAATCTTGCGGATTAGCATTTAATTTTTCAGCACTTATTTGACTACGAGAGTCTTTTTTGTCGAGTAAATTTTGCCAAAATTTTGCTGGCGTATCCGCATCAGGATACTGATTCGCTAAACCAACAATGGCAATTTTAGGGGCTTGAGAACTCAATGAGGTTCTCCTTCTGAAAGAGGCTGATGGGCAGGCGTCATTGGTGCAGACTCCATGCTTGATAATTTGGCTATATCTTGACGCATAGCCCAGTCGATACTGTTAATAAACGGCGTAAATGACATTGGCACTTGATGTATTAATAATTGTGCGAGGCATTTTAATAAGCTGATATTAGCATCTGCGCCTTTGGCATTTACCGCAACGGCTTTAGCGCCTTGGCAATGCTGGTTGGATAATATTTTATCAATTAAGGTGGTGGTTTGGCGGTCTGCACCCACTTCAACAAATAAGCGACTACCGTGTTGGTAGGCTTTGCTAATAAGTTGCGTAAAGTTTAATTGATGGCAAAAAGTATCTGCAATGGATTGTGCGATAGCATCAGCCGTTAAAACCACCGGGCTGGCTTGCATTGCGGTAATAAAGGTAATCTCAGTGGGTAAGTTGGCCATTAAAGGTTGATGATAAAACCCTTTTACCTGCTCAATAATTTGCAACGCAGGGGGAGTATGCATTGCGGTCACCTTGTTAGAGGCGATACCGCGCTTACCCGCTTGTTTAAGTAATGCTTTACAACTGGTTTCACAGCCTGCAACCACGCAAGTATCACCTTGAATAATGGCAATATAAGCTTTGGGGTACTGGGCTAAAAATGGCTTCAATTCATCTTGGCTAGCGCGGGTAACAAAGCTATTCCATTGTATGGGTTCATCTTGGCTAAGTTGCCAGTCTTGGCGAACGCAATTGAGTGCGCCAGAAATATCGGCGGTAAAAATGCTACTGGTTTGGGTGGCTTCAATTAAATTATGCGGTTGCTGCCATACCCCTAAACTTGCCCACATGGCCGCTTCACCCATTGAATATCCTAGGGCAAAACGGGGTTGAATTTTAAATTCTTGGGTAAGCAGTTTTGTGAGTAGGTAACTGACTCCAACGCCTGAAATGGCTAGCTCAGATAAACTCATTTCACCCATAGCAGAAGTCGGGGTATAAACCTTATCAGCTTGAAGCATGGCGTGTAGATCGCCTTGTTTTTCTAGCTCAGCAAATAACCCCGGAAAGGTTTGCCCCAAGTTGTGAAACATATTGTGGTATACGGTACCAACACCTGGGTAAACAAAGCTCAACCCGCTATCGTTTGCTGATTGCTCATTTGCTGGCTGCTTTAGCGAATGTTGCCTAAAACAACTCCCCGCAGGGGTTTTGTAATCAAGTCGTTCCTCTTGATTAGCTAACGCACTTAGTAGGGCTTTAGCTTCATCAATTAACGCACTATGGCTAGTGGCCATTAATACTGCACTGACACTGACTTTATCATTGACTTTAACACTGTCGTCACTACCACAGAGCTTAGCTTGTTGCTGTTGATAAGCTTGTAAATGCTGCTTGATTAGAGTGAGTAACTCACCACCACTATGAGCATTATTTGCTTGGTCAATGGCCGCTAGCTGGCTGATCACGGCCGTTAATTGTTGTTGAAGTTCACTGACTGATGCCGCCCTTAAAGGTAACCATAATCGCGACAGATTAATAAGCGGATTGGTAACAATTAGTCCGCTACCTTGGGTTAAAATAATGCTTTGATAACCTTGTGATTCAATCTGGCTGTTAAACGCGGCAACACGGCTTTGGTGTAATTCGCTAAACCAATAGCCGCTTTGTGATCCGTCAGACCTTGGGCGTTGTCGGCTGGCAATGGCGCTGATAAAAGCAGCAAATTGTTGTAGTTTGTGTAGCGAAGTTACACTGTCACTATATTGAGTTAGCAGTGCCATGTGCTGACGTTTGGCATGAATTAATGCTTGCTGTGTTGCTAGCTCATGTTGCTGGGCTGTGGCTAAGCCATTAATAAATGCATGGGGGTGAATAGCATGTTTTGCCGCGGTTATTGCAGGCAACAGCCAAACCGTATTGGCAATGTTGATGACTTTGGCGTCATGGGGTTTATCAATAAACTGCCCGATAGCGCGAGCGATGGCTTGTTCAAAACCTATTGAGTTTGATTCAGCAATATCAATAAATTGTTCGCTTAAGCCACTGTTGTGGATAGGGTTTAATAATAACGCAATGCGTATAGGTGATTGATTAATATCTTCAATCACCTTTATTAATGTGCTGCAATTCAGCACAGGCTCGTGGCCTGTACTGACTGCAGTTAATGGTTTTCCCTTGGCGTTCATACTTACATAGCGCCTTCTGTTAAGGTTCTACGCGGGGCGGTAAACGCATCGTTCAAACTTATACTAATGGTGATTTTGGCTGCTGACATAGTGCAGCTTAATCGACCATCTTGATGATACAGGGCAACATCAGCGGTTAATGCACGGCTGGTACTTTTGCTTACCGTTAACACGATAAAGCCTTTGTCACCAGACGCCATTGGCTGATAACTGGCAAACTCACCAATGGTTGATGGCAAGCTGGCGGCATCGTGATGTAGTCGCGCCCATACCAACATGGCTTGTAACAGTAAGTCTTCAGCAAACGGTTGGCAGCCACCTTGTTGAGCTTGTGGAGCAAACCCTAGGCAATCATTTGAATTAACCTTTGGTAGTTCAACCGAGCACACTAACTGTTGTTTATCAGCCATTATTACTTGTTTTATTCCCTGTAGGCGTGGGCCGTGGAATAAGGTTCCGTTGCTATACAGTTCGGCGTTAGTAGTTATCACTTCACCGTTATTAGCTAAGGCTTTGGCAGCTTGCAAGGTGTCTGTTATGGACTCATTAACCGCTGTAATGGCTTGGCTTACTGCATTTTCTGCAATTAAATTGGCTTGATACTGCGGCCTTAGTGGCGTGTCTGCAGCATCATTGACCATTTTGCTTGATATTAATGCCGTTAAGCCTTTATCAGTTTGAGTTAGCGTTAGCGATAAACGCTGGGACTGGTTAGTCTCAAAAATAATGCCTTTTAGCAGTTTGTAATCAGCCACTTTGACGCTTTGGCCACACAACAACTTCGCGGTATCACGCATCCACTGAATAGCACACACTGTGGGCAACACTGGATTACCCGCAATGCAGTGGTCTTCAATAAAAGGTAGCGCAAGTGGATTTAACACTCGCTCTACCGTATAAGATGGCGCGTTATTAGCCAATGATAGTGTCAGCGAACCCTGAGTATTAACCAAAGAGTCCGCATTAAGCTTTTTTACATCAGCGCCTGTTTGTGCGTCTGCATTGCCTTGCATGTCTGAACCAATCAGCATTTGTACCCCTGATTCAGATAATAAGCTTTGAGCAAATAAGTTAGCGCCTTTATCGAGTGGGATAACGTAAACGCCGCGTTCAACAAACATTTTTTTCAATGCTGAACTGACCATACCGCCGTCCCATGGTCCCCAGTTAAAGCTCATGACTTTAGCTTGAGGGTAGGCCGCTGCTAGCTTTAAGGCTGCTTTATTCAATATCTCATTCGACATTGAATAATCACTTTGGCCGGTATTGCCATAAAACCCGGCCGCCGATGAGAACATGGCTACTAGTTTTAATGCTGAAGCATCAATGGCATTGATAATACGGTTAAATCCACTGACTTTTGTGCCGTATACTTTGGCAAGTTCAGATAAGGTTTTATCTTGAATGTGTTTGTCTGCTAACACGCCTGCGCCATGAATAATACCGCTAATGCTGCCTACGTTTGTTAAGGCTTGTTTCACCGCATCATCACTACTGACATCCATACTGATGTATTGAGCACTGGCGCCAACCTGTTTAAAGGCATTAAGTGCTGCATCAATTTCTAGGCTGCTGGTGATGGGCCAAACAAGGGCATCAATTTGTTTCGGGGTTGGCTTGTTACCTTGAGACTGAATATAACCAATGGCTGCGGCTTTAAGCTCATTAGCCTGTTTACCCTTTGCCCACTCTGGAAGGTTGTTAGCTAAATGCTCACTACGTCCGGCCAGAATAAAGTGCGATTGGGTTTGCTTTGCTAAGGTTAATGCGCACTCAAAGGTGACGCCTTTAGCACCGCCGGTCACCAAAATATTATCTTGTTTAGATAAACTTGCTGCATTAAAGCGTACTGCGGCTTTGTCGGTAGCCACTAAAGTACAACGACCCGAGTCGCTAATACCCACTTCAGTGATTTTATTGGCTGCGTTGTGGTCTTGAACATCAAATAGCTCATTAACAATGGCTTGAGCAAGTTCTTGGGCGTCGATGTTAGGGGCAATATCAAGGGCACGACAGAACACGTTTGGCCATTCATGGCTTAATGTTTTACTTAATCCTGATAAAGCGGCCTGATTCAGCTCAAGTTGATTTAAATTGTCGTCAATGTAACCAAAACCGCCGTCAATTCTGCTAACCGTCATAAAGCAAACGCGCTCAGATTCGGCTGTTGCTGTTAGGCTAGGTTGTAGATGTTTGGCCATCATAAAGGCTTGTTCAACACTTTGGTAAGCCGCGTCGTTTAAGCCAAGCACACCTTGTGCAGCAAGTTGTGGTTGTAAATGTACCACCCCTGCAATGTGATGTTTTTGACTAATTTGCTGTAAAACCTTAGCCACGCTTTCATCGCTGATGTCGTCTAGGGTAAAACTGTCGACATTGCTATTAAGCGGTGATTGTGAGGTAGTGATGGTTTTAGGGCTGCGGATCACGGCGACGGTTAAACCGTTAGCAACAAGTTTTTCTGCAACAACTCCTGCATTGTGACCATCATCATTGATCACAATACAGGCTTGTTTTGAAAATGCGCCAACAAGCTTATCCGCCGCTGGAAGCTTTTTTACAGCAACTTCCTGGTGTGGTGGTAAATCTGTAGCCACTTCAGCGATTGCTGCTGGCTGTTGAGTTTGTGGTGCTGAAGTACTTGCAGTGCTGGTATCAGACAGCTTGCTGTTCATGTAAGCCACAATTTCACCTAGGGTGCGGCACTCGGCTAAATCTTCAGGGTTTAGCTCAGGTAAGTCTGGTAACTCGTCTTGTACCGTCCCTAAAATTTCAACACGCTTGATAGAGTCGATACCTAAATCGGCTTCCATATCCATGCTCAGTTCTAGCATTTCACTTGGGTAACCGGTTTTGTCAGCAACAACGCTCATCATGGTGCTTTGTACTGTTTCAGCGTTTAAACCTGATGCACTGGCTTGAGTTGTTGGCGTTGCAGCAGGTACAACGGCTAATTTGCTGTTCATGTAGTCAACAATTTCACCTAGAGTGCGGCACTCGGCTAAATCTTCAGGGTTTAGCTCAGGTAAGTCTGGTAACTCATCTTGTACGGTCCCTAAA
>NZ_JAKIKP010000020.1 GCF_023284065.1 Shewanella gaetbuli
ATCAAGCTGTCTGGCTTGCTGCATACACCTTGTGTTTGCTGCTGTGCCGTGTCAGTGGATGCGCATTATAGGGAGCTCAGATTTTTGCGCAACCCCTTTTTTGAAGTTTTTATATAAAAAAAGATCGCTTGGCGATCTTTTCATCAAATGCGATCTGAATCGCGTCTTTTAACCGCATTTTGGTTAACTATTATGCATATTCAAATCTACCTTTAGTTGGTAGTTTTAAACTGTTCGAGGAACTCGATAGCATTTTCATCATCCCAATCCACATAACTACGTACATAAGCAACTAATTCACCTTGCGGGTTTAAGATAAAGGTTGCTGGAATCGTTTCTAATGGAAACACTTCACGCAAATTTTGTTGAGGGTCAAAATAAGATTCGAACTCCTCTAGCGCTAATGAAGCTAAGAAGGGCTGTACTATTTCTTTACCATCAGCATCGATAGATATCGGTAATAGTACAAAGTTATCTTTATCTATCTTACTTGCTAATCGGTCTAATGCTGGTAGCTCTCTTACACAAGGTGGACACCATGTTGCCCACACATTAATGACAACCACTTTGCCTTTATAAGCTTCAAAGTCAACTTTACTATCATCTAGCTTGCTAAAGTCTACCTGTGCAATAGGAAATGGTTGCGGTAGGATATGGATTTTATCTAAACCGGCTTGAGATACCAGTTTATCTTTGGGCTGCATTCCAGGATAAGCGATACTGCTTCCTGCCATTAGTACACTTATACTAATGACAGCTGCAGTTAATAATGATTTATTAAACGACATCATTATTTGTCACGCTTTAATAGTTCATCAAGTTGTTGTTGATCTTCAGCTGACATTTCTTCAGTCAAGTCTTTAGCGTTGCGTTGACGGCGAATTAAAATAGCGCCAAAAACAAAACCACCAATCAAGATCACGAATGGGCCTAACCAAAGAATATAAGTTTTCGAATCTAATCTTGGCTTATATAGAACAAAATCACCATAACGACTTGTCATGAACTCAACAATTTCATCATCAGACTTGCCTTCACTAACCATGTTATAAACTTCTAATCGCAAGTCATGTGCAACTGGCGAATTAGAGTCGATAAGATTCTGATTTTGACATTGTGGACAACGTAACTCATTGGCTAATGTTAGCGCGCGTTTTTGATCACTAGGAGATTTAAACTCATAAGTATCAACAGGTGTTGCATGTACTGCGGTACTTAATAAGAAACCAGCTATTAAAGCAATTGATACACTAACTATTTTCATTACGCAGCTCCATCAGCTTTAGCTTCTGCTTGAAGTTGTTGAATCATTGGATATAGGGTGTCTTTCCAAATATTTTGGTCGATAGGGCCAGCATAACGGAAACGGATAATTCCATTGTGATCAACAATAAATGTCTCTGGCGCACCATATACACCTAAATCCAGACCTAAACGACCATCTTTATCAAAAATGTTTATCGCATAAGGATCACCTTCACGACGTAACTCTTTGATTGCTAGCTCACGTTCATCGCGATAGTTGATACCATAAATAGGTACAATATTACGACGTGCGAGCATTGTTAAAAAAGGATGTTCATACTTACAAGCTGGGCACCATGTTGCCCAGATATTTAGTAATGAAACCTGACCCTTTAGATCAGCGTCAGTTAGCATTTCACCTGGTGTTTCAAGTCGCTCAAGTTGGAAAGCCGGGATCGGCTTTCCTTCTAATGCTGAATCCAATTTTTGTGGGTTGAGGAATAATCCTTGATATAAGAATACCCCCATTGCCAAAAATAAAACTAATGGTATAAACAGCACCAACTTTTTCATAAACACTCCATTTTATGCAGTAGCTAATTTGTCTTTGGCTTTAGCATCTGACTCGGTTGCAGCTTTCTTCACTCTGTAACGCTTATCTGAAGCAGCTAAGAAGCCACCCACCATCATGAAGATTGAGCCAAACCAAATCCAACGAACATAAGGTTTGTAATTTAGACGAACAGCAAACTCCGTTGAGCTGATAGGATCACCCATTGTGACATAAAGATCTCTGAATAATCCCCAGTCAATACCGGCTTCTGTCATGTCCATAGTACGCACATTATATTGACGACGGTCAGGTCTTAGCAAGGTGACGTATTTGTCATCTTGATAAACTTCAATTTGACCTTGTTGCGCAGTGTAGTTAGGGCCAACAACATTTTTAGTTTCAACATATGTGAATGTATAGCCAGCTAATTCTTGGCTAACACCAGGGCCCATGCGCACACTTCTTTCTACTGAATAATTTGACACCATAGTGGCACCAACAATTGATACAGCAATACCTAAGTGAGCAATAACCATACCTAGTTGGCTACGTCCCATACGCGTAAGGCTGATGTTGCCATCTTTGTCTTTAACCATACCGACAACTGCGCGGAAAGTAGCTAAAGCAACCCAGATTGCCGCGGTCATACCAAAAGCAACCCATGCATTGAATTCACCGCCCATGATAAATGGGATAGCAAAACCTAATACAGCAGAAATAATTGCTGGAACTAATAGCTGACGCTTAATTTCACCTTGCTTAGATTTTTTCCAGCGAATGATTGGGCCAATACCCATAAAGCCGAATAACACTAACACAATAGGTACGAATACTGAGTTAAAGTATGGAGGTCCTACAGAAATTTTGCCCATACCTAGTGCATCAATCAGCAGTGGGTATAGCGTACCTAACAGAACCGTACCTGCCGCTACTGTCAGCAATACATTACATACTAATAGCATGGTTTCTTTTGATTTAAGCTCAAAACGTGCAGGGCTAGACATTTCACTTGCTCTAAATGCAAACAGCGTTAACGAACCGCCAATTGCAATAGCAAGTAATAATAGAATAAACATGCCTCGACTTGGGTCTGCTGCAAATGAATGCACTGAAGTCAGTACGCCTGAACGTACAATAAAGGTACCCAATAAGCTTAATGAGAATGCAAAGATAGAAAGTAATACCGTCCAGTTACGGAAGGCACCACGTTTTTCTGTTACCACTAAAGAGTGAACTAGAGCGGTACCAATTAACCAAGGCATAAATGAAGCATTTTCAACAGGGTCCCAGAACCACCATCCGCCCCAGCCTAGCTCGTAATATGCCCACCAAGAACCTAATGAGATACCACCCGTTAAGAATACCCAAGCCGCTAATGTCCATGGACGTGACCAACGAGCCCAAGCAGAATCAAGACTACCACTCATTAGTGCTGCAATAGCAAATGCAAAGCTTACTGAGAAGCCTACATAACCCAAGTACAGCATAGGTGGATGGAAAATCAGACCCACATCTTGCAACATTGGGTTTAGATCTCGACCTTCCATAGGCACTGGGAATAGTCGCTCAAATGGACTTGAGGTTAGCACCATAAATAAAGTAAAACCAACGACGATCATTGCTAAAACCGCTAGCACACGCGCAGTAAAGACTTCTTCTAACCCTTTACTGAACATGGCAACTGACGCAGCCCAGACAGATAAAGAGAATACCCAGAACAGTAACGATCCCTCATGACCACCCCAAACTGCGGCTATTTTAAAGAAAATAGGTAATTGTGAGTTAGAGTGATGCGCCACATATGCGACCGAGAAGTCATCAACCGCAAAGCTATAACCAAGCGTGATAACCGAAATAAAGATAAAGAAAAACATGCCGTAAGCCAAAGGCCAAGCATATCTTACTAAGTACGCATCCTTTTTGACGGCACCGATTAATGGGACACTGGATAAAAGAATGGCAAAGGCCAAACCAATTAACAGTGAAAAATGTCCAAGTTCTGGAATCATGGGTATTCCTTAGTTAAATAAACATTGATTTCAAATCAACAAATAACGTTAATGCACTTAGCGAATAGATTAATAATCATACTCACATTAGCTTAAGCGAATTTTAAATCATTTTAGAGTGTGCCACAGCTGATGTCTGCCTATTTCGTGCAAAACTGGGTTACTTGTCTCATTATCAGTATTTCTCAGCTTTGAAATCATCTGGATACAATCGTAGAGGCTAGGACTAGCGCGCCTTAATAAAGTTTCAACAAATTTTTCAATGTGAATATAAATTGTGAACCAGTGCCCAACTCTTATGATTGAGGTTTATATCTTCCTTATATTACTATTCAATTAATAATCTTTACGTATAATCTGTGAACTAAGCTCAGCGGCACTCCGCTTTCCTTTAAACTAAAAGTGAATATTGAAACAATGACCACATTTTGGATATTTATCGCGCTTGTCCTCATCGTCAGTTTAATCATGATATGGGTACCTCACTTCCGTCAGCAAAAATTGTTACAGGCAGAAGAAGCTGGTGTTCGTAAACAAACTAACCTTGAGTTATTTAACGAACGCTTAAGTGTACTAGAGAAAGAGCTACAAGATAATTTACTTGATCAAGCTGAATTCGACGCTCTTAAGAAAGAGTTAGAAATTAGCTTGCTTCAGGATATGAAAAACAAAGCAGATGACTCACTATCGGCTGCTAAACCTAAAAGCTTATTATGGCCTTCATTAATGACCGTAGCGGTTATTGCACTAACAGGTTATTTCTACCAGCAGCTAGGGGCTTATGAGGATATTGCCAATCCTCCACAAGCGAGTAACCCACATGAAGGTATGAGCAATGAGCAAATTATGGCTCAACGCGTTCAAATGATGGAAGCTCAAGTTCAACAAGACCCTGAAAATAGTCAAGCTTGGTTTGGTTTAGGCCATGCTTACATTTCTGCTAGTCAGTATAACCATGCCATTGCCGCTTTCGATAAAGTAATGGAACTTGTTGGTACACATGCTGAATTACTAGGCCCGAAAGCCACGGCCATGTATTACCAAGCGGGCCAAAAGGTGACTCCTGAAGTTCAACAACTTATTGAGCAATCATTGGCATTAGACCCACAAGACCCTTCAACATTATTACTAGTTGGTATGGACTCGTTCTTTAATGCGCGTTATCAAGAAGCTATTGACGCTTGGCAAGCCATTTTAGACAGTGGTCGTAGCGATGTTGATCGCACCGCGTTAATGAATGCGATTCAATCGGCTCAAATGAGCATGCAGTCAGAAACAGGCGCCATGCCAAATGATGACAACCACAACCCAATGAAGAAACCTGCTAATGCTGCTACCACTGCAAAAACAGTTAGCGTTTCTGTAGAAGTTGCTCCAGAGTTAGCAGATAAAGTTGCACAAGGTGATCAAATATTTATTTTCGCTCGCGCGACTCAAGGTCCTAAAGTACCTTTAGCTGCAACTAAAATCAGTGCCAGTGAGTTACCTGCAACAGTAACCTTAGATGACAGCACTTCTATGGGTGGAGATGTAAAACTAAGCGGAGCTGCTGAAGTTGAAATTATTGCTGTGCTTTCAAAGCACGGCAGTGTGAAACCTCAAGCTGGTGATATTAAAGGTGTTGTAGATGCAGTTAAAGTGGGTGATACCACTACACTAACTCTAAATACATTGGTGCAATAACCTAGAAAATAAAACTGCCACGATGATTTATCTTTAGTTGGCAGTTTTACAAGCAATAAAAAAACCGGCAATTGCCGGTTTTTTGTATTCTTTAAAAAATTACTTAGACATGAACTCAATTGCGTTCTTGTAATCTTCATCAGAACAATCAGTACACATACCACCTGGTGGCATTGCATTTAAACCTGACTTAACAGAAGTCACTAATGCATCCATACCTTTAGCTAAGCGAGGCTCCCATGCAGCAGCATCATGAGACTTAGGCGCACCTGCGACTCCCATGCTGTGACATACTTGACATGCCTTGTTATAAACAGCTTCACCTTCTTGAGCAAATACATTCGCAGACAAAGTTAATGCAGCTACTGCAGTCATTGCTAACAATTTTTTCATGTTCAACGTTCCTAAATTGCAAATACATACAAAGCTTAACGCTGCCTGTTGATTTAGAAGGCAGACTCATTATAGCCGCACTAGGGTACTACATACTGCAAGAAAACTCATCTTTTTGTGACAACTATCTCAACACCTCCAGTAAAAAAGCGTTAATAGACACATTTAGCTAATATATTAGCAAATGTTGAAAAAGTTCCAACTTTATTGATTTTATTGGAACTACATCATATTGCGAACAGAATAATGAAGCTAAAGGTAACTCCATAATACTGTTTATGTTAATATCTTTGGGTATTAAAAGTAGCCTTAAAATAGAGGGTTCAGTGACACAAACAACTTCAACCCAGCCCCTAGTCAGTGCAAATAACTTAACCTGTATTCGTGAAGAGCGCGTGCTATTTGACGAGTTAAGTTTTGATATCCATCCAGGTGATATCGTGCAAATTGAGGGGCCTAATGGTGCCGGAAAAACAAGTTTGTTAAGAATTTTGGCCGGACTATCACGTCCTTACTCTGGCGATACCAGTTATCTAGGAAAAAGTGTTCATCGCTGCCGTGATGAATTCAATGAAGATTTATTATACCTAGGCCATTTGGCCGGTGTTAAAAGTGAGTTAACTGCTGAAGAAAATCTTAACTTCAATTTAAGAATCAGCGGTTATGATGACCACAATACAACTGATATTTTAGCAAAAGTGAATTTAAGCGGTTTTGAAGAAGCTCTCGCAGGCCATTTATCCGCAGGTCAACACCGAAGAACCGCCTTAGCTAGATTATGGCATACCAATTGTAAAATCTGGATTCTTGATGAACCCTTTACTGCAATTGATAAAAAAGGCGTTGAAGAATTAGAACGGCTTTTTATAGAACATGCTAATAATGGAGGCTGTGTCATTATGACAACCCACCAAGACATGAGCTTAATCACTGAGCCACGCTTAACTAAAATCAAGCTTGAATATCAATTTGTATAAGGGTCAAAAATGAACAGAGGCATTAGTTACACCAGTGCGTTTATGACCTTGTTAAAACGCGACTTACAAATTGCCGTTAGACACAGAGGCGATATTTTTAACCCACTGCTGTTTTTTATCATTGTGGTGACCTTGTTTCCTTTAGGTATTGGCCCTGAACCCAATATTTTAACCAGAGTAGCCCCTGGCATAATTTGGGTCGCAGCTTTATTAGCATCAATGTTGTCATTAGAGCGCTTATTCAAAGCTGATTTTAGTGATGGTAGCTTAGAACAAATGCTGCTTAGTCCACAGCCATTGCCTATTCTAGTGTTAGCAAAAGTGTTAGCACATTGGATTTTAACTGGAGTTCCACTGATTTTAGTTTCACCACTACTAGCAGTATTACTTCACTTAGAAAGTAGTAGTTATGTGGCACTTATGGCGACGCTCGCACTCGGCACACCGGTGCTGTCTTTGCTAGGAGCCATTGGTGTCGCGTTAACGGTAGGATTGAGAAAAGGTGGAGTATTGCTTACCTTACTTATTTTACCGCTATATATTCCTGTGCTTATTTTCGCCACAAGCGCAATAGACGCAGCAGGAATGAATTTACCTTATGATGGTCAGCTCGCGATTATAGGCGCTATGCTGGTTGGTTCATTAATCATGGCACCGTTTGCAATTGGTGCCTCATTACGAGTGAGTACAAACTGATATGTGGAAATGGCTTAATTCGTACGCTGATCCTCAGCGTTCATATAATCTAGCTGGAACATTACTGCCGTGGTTTGCAGGGCTTGCCATTGCGCTAATTGGCGTAGGCACAATTTGGGGTTTACTGTTTGCCCCAATGGATTACCAACAAGGTGACAGTTTTAGAATTATTTATATCCATGTACCAGCAGCCTCTATGTCAATGGCCGCATATATGGGCATGGCAACGGCATCTTTCATTGGTATCGTTTGGCAAATTAAAGCCGCCGATTGGGCCGCCGCCTCAATTGCTCCTATCGGTGCCGTGATGACCTTTATTGCTTTATTTACGGGTGCTACATGGGGTAAACCTATGTGGGGAACCTGGTGGGTATGGGATGCACGTTTAACCTCAGAGCTGGTGCTATTATTCCTATATCTTGGTGTAATTGCACTTTATGCTTCATTTGAAGACAAAGTACTGGCTGCAAGAGCTGCAGGTATTTTAGCCATTGTAGGTGTAATCAATATTCCAATTATCAAGTATTCTGTTGAATGGTGGAGCAGCTTGCATCAACCAGCAACCATTAAAATCACCGAAGAATCAACAATGACCGGTGACATGCTATATCCACTTCTAATGAATATATTTGGATTTGGCATGATGATTGGTGCATTAACATTAGTAAGATTTAGAGCAGAAGTCCTAGCGCGCAATGGCATGCGCCCATGGGTACGTGAGTTAGCCAACGCGGAGGCAACTAAATAATGAAATTTGACTCATTCGCAGATTTTATCGATATGGGTGGTTATGGCTTTTTTGTATGGCTAGCCTACGGCGTAACATTTGGCTGTTTGGGTATATTAATCCTACATAGCCTTAGCCAGAAAAAGAAAGTCCTAACTGAAATAGCTAAGAAAATGACTCGTGAAGACCGTTTAAAAGAATCAAGAGGTAAGAAATCGTGAACCCAAGACGTAAAAAAAGACTCACTCTAGCAGTAGCATTAATCGCTGGGGTTGCTGGTGTTGCTTCGCTACTTTTGTATGCGCTCAATACCAACCTAAACCTTTTCTATACACCTTATGAAATTGTAAACGGTAAGAAAGATACCGGAGACAAGCCAGAAGTGGGCCAACGAATTCGTGTTGGTGGAATGGTAACAGTCGGTTCAATGATCCGTGATCCTAATAGCTTACATGTTGAATTTGATATTCATGATGCTGCAGGTGGCGAGATCACGGTAACTTTCGATGATCTATTACCTGACTTATTCCGCGAGGGACAAGGTATTGTTGCTCAAGGCGTACTAATTGAAGGTAACAAGTTAGAAGCTACCGAAGTATTAGCAAAGCATGATGAAAATTATATGCCTCCAGAAGTGGCTGAAGCAATGGGCCAGACCCATGAAAAATTAGACTATTCAGAACAAGCTGAAAAGCCTACTTATAACTAAGCCAATTGAATAAAAGATAAAAGCCAATCTTATGATTGGCTTTTTTTTATCTATAATTCAAGTCAATCATAGAGTTCAAGTTCCACATACAAACTTGGTCGATATAAACGAACAGTAGAGTCCATCTTAAAGCCTTTCCAAAGCTTAATAGTAGACTTTCATACCAAGATACTACGTAAGATTAAGTCTTATGTTACGGGTTTCTAGCGGCTCGTACTTACATTAACGAAATACATGGTAAGCCTGAAGAAAAGCTTATTTCTCATAGTACAGTGCCACGACAAAATAAAGCAAATAAGGTCATAATGAGTGTTTGACGGTAAGTCGCAACGGATTGGTAAGAGATGTATAGGTTTATCAACGATAAGTAACGCATATTACATCATAAGCAACATTGCGCTCTAAAAAGCCAGTATCTACCCCTGATACAATAGCCACAGCAAGCATATCGGATTGATACAATGTAGGTATGATTGAGCGTTGTCATAGTGAAATAGTGGATAGAAAAATATTAGACATAAAAAAACCGAGCCTAAGCTCGGTTTTTTTTATTGAGTAATCAAATTACTCAGCAGCTTCAACTTCAACAGCTTCAGCAGCTTCAGGACGACCTACTAACTCGATGTAAGCCATTGGGGCTTTATCACCGGTACGAAGACCGCACTTAAGAATACGAGTGTAACCACCAGGACGTTCCTGGAAGCGTGGACCCAATTCAGTAAATAACTTACCTACAACTTCAGCGTCGCGGGTACGAGCGAAAGCTAAACGGCGGTTTGCAACGCTGTCTACTTTAGCTAGTGTTATTAGAGGTTCAACTACGCGACGCAATTCTTTCGCTTTAGCTACAGTTGTCTTGATAATATCATGACGAACTAGTGAGCATGCCATGTTACGGAACATAGCTTGGCGATGACTGCTGTTACGATTTAGTTGACGACCACTCTTACGATGGCGCATGACCTAATCCTTATAACCTTAATCTGTACTAACCTGAGACTTATAGGTCGTCTGCTAAACTAGCTGGAGGCCAGTTTTCAAGACGCATACCTAACGACAGTCCGCGAGATGCTAAAACGTCTTTAATTTCAGTAAGAGATTTCTTACCAAGATTTGGCGTTTTAAGTAACTCAACTTCAGTGCGTTGTACCAGATCACCGATGTAATGAATCGCTTCGGCTTTCAAACAGTTAGCCGAACGTACAGTTAGCTCTAAATCGTCGACAGGACGCAACAATATCGGATCGAATTCCGGCTTATCATCTTCCTCAGGCTTAGCTGCAGGCTCACGTAAATCAACAAACGCATCTAACTGTTCTGCTAGAATAGTTGCTGAACGACGAATCGCCTCTTCTGGATCGATAGTACCATTAGTGGTCATATCGATAACAAGCTTGTCTAAGTCTGTGCGCTGTTCTACACGAGCTGCTTCAACATTATAAGCAATGCGAGCAACAGGTGAGAAAGAAGCATCTACCAACAGGCGACCAATTGGACGATCATCGTCTTCAGTTTGTGCACGAGCCGAAGCAGGCACATAACCACGACCACGTTCAACACGGATACGCATGCTGATGTCATTATTACCAGTCAAATGACAGATAATATGATCAGGATTCATGATGGTAACATCGCCATCATGCGTGATATCTGCTGCTGTAACAGGGCCTGTGCCGGACTTGCTTAAAGTAAGCATAGCCTCGTCTTTACCCTCGATAGTAACCGCTAAACCTTTAAGATTTAACAATATCTCAAGGATATCTTCTTGTACGCCTTCCTTACTGCTATATTCGTGCAGTACGCCATCAATCTCGACTTCTGTGACAGCACAGCCAGGCATTGATGACAATAGGATGCGACGCAACGCGTTACCTAAGGTATGTCCAAAACCACGTTCTAGTGGCTCTAGTGTAACTTTGGCGCGAGTTGAATTAACCTGCTCAATTTCAACGAGACGCGGTTTAAGAAATTCTGTAACAGAACCCTGCATTGTGTCCTCTCTTGTTTATTAGCTTTACTTAGAGTAAAGCTCGACGATCAGCTGTTCGTTAATATCCGCAGACAAATCGCTACGTTCTGGAACGCGTTTGAAAGCACCTTCCATTTTCGCACTGTCGACTTCTACCCATGTAGGCTTTTCGCGTTGACCAGCCACTTCTAAAGCCGCTTTGATACGAGCTTGAGTGCGTGATTTTTCACGAATGCTTACAACATCATTCGCAGACACTTTGAATGACGGAATGTTAACAACACGACCGTTAACCATAATAGATTTATGGCTTACTAGCTGACGTGATTCTGCACGAGTAGCACCAAAACCCATACGATAAACGACGTTATCTAGGCGGACTTCTAAAAGTTGTAATAGGTTTTCACCGGTATTACCTTTTAGACGTGCAGCTTCTTTATAGTAGTTACGGAATTGCTTTTCTAGCACACCGTAAATACGACGAACTTTTTGTTTCTCGCGTAATTGTAAACCGTACTCAGACAAACGAGGCTTACGAGCGCCGTGTTGTCCTGGTGCAGCTTCAAGCTTACACTTCGAATCGATTGCTCTCACACCGCTTTTTAAGAAAAGGTCTGTACCTTCTCGGCGGCTGAGCTTGAGCTTAGGACCCAAGTATCTTGCCATGATCTTTCTCCAACTATCCTATAACGTAGTGTTATACACGACGTTTTTTAGGTGGACGACAACCATTGTGAGGGATAGGTGTCACATCAGTAATGTTGGTAATTTTATAACCAACTGCGTTCAGTGCGCGAATCGCTGATTCACGTCCTGGACCTGGACCCTTCACAAAAACTTCAAGGTTTTTAACACCATAATCTTGCGCAGCAATACCTGCTCGCTCTGCCGCAACCTGCGCAGCAAATGGGGTTGATTTACGTGAACCACGGAAACCAGAACCACCAGAGGTAGCCCAAGATAAAGCATTACCTTGACGATCGGTAATGGTTACGATTGTGTTGTTGAAAGACGCATGGATATGAGCCATGCCATCTGCAACCTGTTTACGTACGCGCTTACGCGGAGAACGTGACGGAACTTTAGCCATTTTGGTTTACCTTCCCGTTACTTTCTAATTGGTTTACGTGGACCTTTACGCGTACGCGCATTGGTCTTAGTACGTTGCCCACGAAGGGGCAGGCTACGACGATGGCGGAGACCACGATAACAACCAAGGTCCATAAGACGCTTGATGTTCATTGAAATCTCACGACGTAAGTCACCTTCTACAACATATTTGGCAACTTCTTCGCGTAGAATGTCTATTTGAGCTTCGCTCAATTCCTTGATCTTAGCGTCTTCAGCAATTGAAGTAGCTGCGCAGATTGCTCTTGCGCTTGTACGTCCAATACCAAAGATAGCAGTCAATGCAATGACTGTATGCTTTTGATCAGGAATGTTAATGCCAGCGATACGGGCCACTATGCACTCCTTAAAGTTAAAGGCCATCTGCGAAAAGCCCGAAAGGATACTCGACAGACGACAGATTTGCAAACAAAATTTTTGGTCAGTCCAAATTTGGACTGACCAACTTCTTACTTAGCCTTGACGCTGTTTGTGTTTTGGTTCAACACAGATAACGCGTACAACGCCACTACGCTTGACGATCTTGCAATTACGGCAGATCTTCTTCACGGAAGCTCGAACTTTCATTTCATCACTCCGTAGAAGCTAATTATTTACCAAAGCGATCTAAATTCGCTTTGTTAACAAGATTAGCTTTCTTCATCACAGACTCATACTGATGAGACATCATATGGGTCTGAACCTGAGCCATGAAGTCCATGATTACAACTACAATAATCAGTAGTGAAGTACCGCCAAAATAGAACTGTACTTTCCAAGTAATTAACATGAACTCCGGAATTAAGCAGATAAAGGTAATGTATAACGCACCCGCTAAGGTTAAACGTGTCATTACTTTATCAATGTAACGCGAAGTCTGTTCACCAGGACGGATCCCAGGAATGAATGCACCACTCTTTTTCAGATTATCCGCTGTTTCGCGTGGATTGAAAACCAACGCAGTATAGAAGAAACAGAAAAAGATAATTGCTGTCGCGTACAATAATGAGTACAGCGGTTGTCCTGGTGACACAGCTAAAGCGAAATCGCTTAACCATGACATGGACTCATTTTGACCAAACCACTGAGCCAGTGTGCCTGGGAACAAAATGATGCTGGACGCAAAAATTGGTGGAATTACACCTGCCATGTTCACTTTTAACGGTAAATGTGTGCTTTGCGCTGCAAAGACCTTACGGCCTTGTTGGCGCTTAGCGTAGTTTACAACGATACGACGTTGACCACGTTCCACAAATACAACAAAGTAAGTTACAGCAAATACAATAACCGCTAGCAATAACAGTACCAATACATTCAAGTCACCTTGACGCGCCTGCTCGGCTGTAGAGCCGATAGCCGATGGTAAACCAGCAACAATACCTGCGAAAATTAATATCGAGATACCATTACCAATACCACGTTCGGTAATTTGCTCACCTAGCCACATAAGGAACATTGTTCCCGTCACTAAGCTGACAACTGCAACGAAGTAAAAACCAAATCCAACATTAGCCACAAGGCCAGGGACTAGATTTGGTAAACCCGTTGCAATACCGATAGATTGCAATGTACCCAACACGAGTGTGCCGTATCTTGTATATTGACTGATTTTCTTACGTCCTGACTCGCCTTCTTTTTTCAATTCAGCAAGTGCAGGATGCACAACAGTCAATAACTGCATAATAATCGAAGCCGAAATATACGGCATGATCCCTAATGCAAAAATAGAGGCACGCTCTAAAGCACCTCCTGAGAACATGTTAAACATGCCCAGGATAGTATCTTTTTGCTGAGCAAATAGCTCTGCTAATACAGCTGCGTCAATACCAGGAATTGGCACGAACGAACCCGCTCTAAAGACGATTATCGCACCAATCACGAACAGAAGGCGGGTTTTCAATTCTGATAAACCACCTTTCGCGCTTTTTAAATCAAGTCCTGGTTTTGCCATCGACGTATTATTCCTCGATCTTACCGCCGGCAGCTTCAATAGCTGCACGAGCACCTTTGGTTACCTTCAGACCTTTAACGGTCACTGGGCGTTCAATGGTACCTGAAAGAACGATTTTCGCAAACTGTATGTTGCGAGTAATAACGTTCGCATCTTTCAGAGCGTTCAAATCGATAACATCACCGTTAACTTTTGCTAGTTCGAGTAAACGAACTTCAGCTGTTACCAAAGCGCGACGCGAGGTAAAACCAAACTTAGGTAAACGGATCTTAAGTGGCATTTGACCGCCCTCGAAGCCAGGACGTACACCGCCACCGCTACGAGATTTCTGACCCTTGTGACCGCGACCTGCAGTCTTACCTAAACCTGAACCGATACCACGGCCAACACGCTTAGGAGCAGATTTAGAACCTGCTGCTGGAGATAGAGTATTTAGACGCATTATCTTATTCCTCCACCGAAACCATGTAGTAAACCTTATTGATCATACCGCGAACTGAAGGTGTATCTTCAACTTCTACAGTGTGACCAATACGGCGCAGACCTAAACCGGTTAAGGTAGCACGGTGTTTTGGTAAACGACCGATGCTGCTTTTAGTCTGTGTTACTTTAACTGTTTTAGTAGCCATGGTGCATTACCCCCGAATTTCATCAACATTCAGGCCACGCTTAGCTGCGATTTGCGCTGGTGACTTCATATGTACCAATGCATCTACAGTCGCGCGAACGATGTTGATCGGGTTAGTAGAACCGTATGCTTTTGACAGTACGTTATGAACGCCTGCTACTTCCAATACGGCACGCATTGCGCCACCGGCGATAATACCGGTACCCTCTGATGCTGGCTGCATGTATACACGCGAACCAGTATGGCGACCTTTAACTGGGTGATGTAAAGTACCACCATTCAGTTCAACGTTTACCATGTTACGACGGGCTTTTTCCATTGCTTTTTGAATAGCAGCTGGAACTTCACGCGCTTTACCATAGCCATAGCCAATCTTACCATTACCATCACCCACTACTGTTAGTGCTGTGAAGCTAAAGATACGACCGCCCTTAACTACTTTAGAAACACGATTAACTGCAATCAATTTTTCTTGCAGATCGTCTTTTTGCTGAGCTTCTAATTTAGCCATTTATAACCCCTTAGAACTTCAGGCCAGCTTCACGAGCAGCGTCTGCTAATGCAGCCACACGACCGTGATACTTGAAACCAGAACGGTCGAACGCAACTGTTGCTACGCCCTTCTCGATCGCACGTTCAGCAATAGCTTTACCCACTGCTTTCGCCGCGTCTACGTTACCGGTACTCTTTAGTTGCTCTTTAACTGCTTTTTCAACAGTTGATGCAGCAGCTAACACCTGAGCTTCAGGATTGATCACCTGAGCATAAATGTGACGCGGTGTACGATGTACAACCAGACGATTCACGCCTAGCTCTTGGATCTTCTTACGTGCACGAGTAGCGCGACGTAAGCGAGATGTTTTCTTATCCATATCGCGTTACCTACTTCTTCTTAGCCTCTTTACGGCGTACAACTTCGTCGTCATAACGAACACCTTTGCCTTTGTAAGGCTCTGGTGGACGGTAACCACGAATGTTTGCAGCAACTTGACCTACTAACTGTTTGTCAACGCCTGTTAAGACGATCTCAGTTTGGCTAGGACACTCTGCAGTAACGCCTGCGGGCAGTTTGTGTACTAATGGATGTGAGAAACCTAAAGTTAGGTCAAGGTCACTACCTGCAACTTTCGCACGGTAACCTACACCAACTAATTTAAGTTTTTTCACAAAACCTTGTGATACACCAACAACCATGTTGTTTACTAGTGCGCGAGCTGTACCAGCTTGTGCCCAAGCGCCAGCGACGCCTTCAACTGGACCAAACTTTACTTCTGCGCCTTCGACAACAACATTTACCGCATTGTTGATTACTCGAGTCAGACTACCTTTGCTGCCTTTAACAGTAAGGGTCTGTTCGTTTAAAGTCACCTCTACGCCAGCAGGGATAGTGACTGGTGCTTTTGCAACACGAGACATTACTAACTCCTTACGCTACGTAGCAGATAACCTCGCCACCCGTGCCTTGTTGGCGGGCGGCACGATCAGTCATCAAGCCTTTAGAAGTGGACACAATTGCGATACCCAGACCGCCCATAACCTTTGGTAATTCGTTTTTACCTTTGTAAATACGAAGACCAGGACGGCTTACGCGCTGGATAGTCTCAACGACTGGTTTGCCTTGGAAATACTTTAACGTGATTTCTAATTCAGGCTTAGCCTCGTCTGCTACGGCGTAGTCAGTAATGAAACCTTCTTCTTTAAGTAATTTCGCAATTGCTACTTTTAACTTAGCTGAAGGCATCTTTACAGATACGTGGTTAGCAGCTTGGCCGTTACGAATACGGGTTAACATATCCGCAATAGGATCTTGCATGCTCATATTAGCTTACTCCGTACAAGTGCTTACCAGCTGGCCTTACGTAGACCAGGAACTTCACCACGCATAGTAGCTTCACGTAATTTAATACGGCTTAAACCGAATTTACGTAAAACGCCATGTGGGCGACCAGTTTGATTACAGCGATTGCGTTGACGCGATGCGCTTGAATCACGTGGTAGTGCTTGCAACTTAAGTACCGCATCCCAACGATCTTCTTCAGAAGTCTCTGGGCTGCTGATAATAGCCTTAAGTGCTAAACGCTTTTCAGCATATTTAGCTACGAGCTGTGCACGTTTTGCTTCACGTGCTTTCATAGATGTTTTAGCCATTATGCTACCCTTATTTCTTGAATGGGAAGTTAAAAGCGGTCAACAAAGCACGACCTTCTTCGTCAGTCTTCGCAGTAGTAGTGATAACAATATCCATACCACGAATTTTATCGATTTTATCGTAATCGATTTCTGGGAAGATGATTTGCTCTTTAACACCCATAGCGTAGTTACCACGACCGTCAAACGCTTTTGCGCTTAGGCCACGGAAGTCACGAATACGTGGGATTGCAATGTCAACTAAACGCTCTAAAAATTCCCACATACGCTCACCGCGTAGGGTAACTTTACAGCCAATAGGGTAGCCTTCACGGATTTTAAAACCAGCAACTGATTTACGAGCTACAGTTACAACTGGTTTTTGGCCAGCGATTGCAGTCATGTCACGAAGCGCATGCTCCATAACTTTCTTATCTGCAACAGCTTCGCCTACACCCATATTAAGGGTGATTTTTTCAATCCGAGGGACTTGCATGACACTGCTATAACCGAACTTTTTAGCAAGTTCAGCGACTACAGTCTCTTGATATTTATCATGCAGTTTCGCCATCGTTTACTCCAAATTACTTAACGATTTCGCTGTTCGACTTAAAGAAACGAACTTTTTTGCCGTCTTCTAGTCGGAAACCAACACGATCTGCCTTGCCTGTGGCTTGGTTAAAGATCGCTACGTTTGATGCTTGAATCGGTGCTTCTTTCTCGATTACACCACCAGTTACGCCCAATTGTGGGTTTGGCTTTTGGTGTTTTTTAACAAGATTGATGCCTTCAACAATCAATTTACCAGTAGGTAATACTTGAGAAACCTTACCGCGTTTCCCTTTGTCTTTACCTGCTAATACAATTACTTCGTCTTCACGACGGATTTTTGCTGCCATTTTGTTAGCTCCTTACAGTACTTCAGGTGCCAATGACACAATCTTCATGAATTGCTCAGTACGCAATTCACGTGTCACAGGTCCAAAGATACGAGTACCAATCGGTGCAAGGTTTGCGTTAAGCAATACCGCTGCATTCCGATCGAAGCGAATGACAGAACCGTCTGGACGACGTACGCCTTTCTTAGTACGGACTACCACCGCGTTATATACATCACCTTTCTTCGCTTTAGCGCGAGGAATTGCTTCTTTAACAGAAACCTTGATGATGTCGCCGATACCGGCATAACGACGATGAGAGCCACCCAAGACCTTAATACACTGAACTCTACGTGCGCCACTGTTACATGCGACGTCAAGAGTCGATTGCATTTGGATCATTTTAAGTGCTCCGCTATCGTTACTACACAAATCCCGTTATTGGGACAATAATTAACCAAATTTGAGGATAGTTTTACTCAAAAATGGCGCGCAAGTATAACACCACAATTTGGGATTGCATAGTAAAAAAAACAAACGGCCCCAAAAAATTGGAGCCGTTTAGATTAACCTAATAAAAATTAGGCCTTGGTTACTACTTCAGCAAGTGTCCAAGACTTAGTCTTAGACAAAGGACGGCACTGACTAATAGTCACTACATCGCCTTCATTACACTGATTAGTTTCGTCATGTGCATGGATTTTAGTAGTACGCTTAATGTACTTCCCATAAATAGGATGTTTCACTTGGCGCTCAATAGCAACAGTAATAGACTTGTCCATTTTGTTGCTAATTACTTTACCTTGCAAAGTACGGATTTTATCAGACATTACGCACCTGCCTTAGAAGTAATAATGGTCTTAACACGTGCAATGTTACGACGCACTAGTTTCAATTGATGAGTTTGGCTCAATTGACCAGTAGCGTGTTGCATACGCAGGTTAAACTGCTCACGCAGCAGACCAAGTAATTCAGCGTTAAGTTCTTCAACGCTCTTTTCTCTTAGTTCGCTCGCTTTCATTACATCACCGTCTTAGTTACGAAGGTAGTCTTTAATGGTAATTTCGCAGCGGCTAAAGCAAACGCTTCACGCGCTAATGCTTCAGGTACACCGTTCATTTCATAAAGAACCTTACCAGGTTGAATCTGACATACCCAGTATTCAACGTTACCTTTACCTTTACCCATACGCACTTCAAGAGGCTTAGAGGTAATTGGCTTGTCAGGGAAAACTCGAATCCAAATTTGTCCTTGACGTTTAATGTGACGTGTCATGGCACGACGTGCAGACTCGATTTGACGAGCAGTTAAACGGCCACGGCCGACTGCTTTCAAACCGAAAGTACCAAAGCTAACTTCAGTACCGTTCGCTAGACCACGGTTGCGGCCTTTGAACATCTTGCGAAACTTCATACGTTTAGGTTGCAGCATTAAAGTTTCTCCTATTTACCACGAGGCTTACGCTTAGGTTGCTGCTTTGGCTCTTCAAGCGCTGGAATGATACCGTCTAGAACTTCACCTTTGAAGATCCAAACTTTGATACCAATCACACCATATTGAGTGTGACTTTCAGCAGTTGAATAGTCGATATCAGCACGTAAAGTATGTAGAGGTACACGACCTTCACGATACCATTCAGAACGTGCGATTTCTGCACCACCTAAACGGCCACTCACTTCAACTTTGATACCTTGAGCACCAATGCGCATTGCATTTTGTACCGCGCGCTTCATAGCACGACGGAACATAACACGACGCTCTAACTGCTGAGCAATAGAGTCAGCAACGAGCTTAGCGTCTAATTCAGGCTTACGGATTTCAGCGATGTTGATTTGAGCAGTAGTGCCAGTGATTTTAGACACATGTGCACGTAATACTTCAACGTCTTCACCTTTCTTACCAATCACAACACCTGGACGGGCAGTGTGAATAGTAACGCGGATGCTTTTCGCTGGGCGTTCAATGACAATCTTAGATACTGATGCGGCTTTTAACTTTTCAGTTAAATATTGACGCACTTCCCAGTCGCTGTTCAGATTATTTGCATAGTCTGACTTATCTGCGTACCAGGTAGAGATCCAAGGCTTAGTGATACCCAGACGGATACCATTAGGATGTACTTTCTGTCCCATTGCTCTCTTCTCCTAGCGATCTGATACAACCACAGTAATGTGGCTGGTACGCTTCATGATACGATCAGCGCGGCCTTTAGCACGTGGCATGATGCGCTTCATTGTTGGACCTTCATCTACGAAGATTGCTCCAACTTTTAGCTCATCAATGTCAGCGCCTTCGTTGTGTTCGGCGTTTGCGATAGCTGAGTCAAGTACTTTTTTAACTAGTACGGCGGCTTTCTTTGGGCTGAAGGTCAAAATCTCAAGCGCCTTAGAAACAGGCAACCCGCGAATTTGATCAGCAACTAGACGGGCCTTCTGCGCAGACGTACGAGCAAAACGATGTTTAGCTAAAACTTCCATCTTATTCCTCCCGTATTAGCGCTTCTTCGCTTTCTTATCTGCAGCATGGCCGCGATAAGTGCGAGTTGGTGAAAATTCACCAAGCTTGTGACCGATCATTTCGTCAGTTACGAACACAGGTACGTGCTGACGACCATTATGGACAGCGATGGTCAACCCAATCATGTTAGGGATGATCATTGAGCGGCGTGACCAAGTTTTAATTGGCTTCTTGTCACCCGCTTCCATCGCTTTCTCTACCTTCTTCAGCAAGTGCAGGTCAATGAAGGGACCTTTCTTGAGAGAACGTGGCATGGCGAATCCTCTTACTATTTATTACGACGACGTACGATGTACTTGTCAGTGCGCTTGTTACTACGAGTTTTATAACCCTTAGTTGGCACACCCCATGGACTCACTGGATGACGTCCACCAGAAGTACGGCCTTCACCACCACCGTGTGGATGGTCTACCGGGTTCATTGCAACACCACGCACTGTTGGGCGTACGCCTCTCCAGCGCTTAGCACCTGCTTTACCTAACTGGCGTAGCATGTGTTCGGCATTTCCAACTTCACCAAAAGTAGCGCGGCAATCAACTGGAACTTTACGCATTTCGCCTGAACGAAGACGTAGAGTTGCATATTCACCATCGCGAGCAACAACTTGTACATATGCACCAGCTGAACGAGCGATCTGAGCACCTTTACCAGGCTTCATTTCTACTGCGTGTACAACTGAACCAACAGGAATGTTGCGTAACGGCTTAGCGTTACCAGTCTTGATTTCAGCATCATTACCAGATTGGATTGCATCACCAGCTTGCATGCCTTTAGCAGCAAGAATGTAGCGACGTTCACCGTCTGCGTATAATACTAAAGCAATGTGCGCAGTACGATTTGGATCGTACTCAAGACGCTCAACTTTACCCGGGATACCGTCTTTATTGCGTTTGAAGTCAATAATACGGTAGTGCTGCTTATGACCACCACCAACGTGACGGACAGTGATACGGCCAGTATTGTTACGGCCACCACTTTTTGATTTTTTCGCCAACAGGCCAGCAAAAGGTTTACCCTTATGCAGATCCGTATTCACCACTTTAACAACGTGGCGACGACCTGGAGAGGTTGGCTTACACTTAATAACTGCCATGATAATTCTCCTTTGCTTACTCAGCGCCGCCGACGAAATCGATGTCAGCACCAGCAGCTAAAGTCACATAAGCTTTTTTCCAATCGCTACGACGGCCTGAACGGGCACCGGTACGCTTGGTTTTACCTTTGTTAACTAAAGTGCGAACTGAATCTACTTCAACTTCAAATAGCTTCGCTACTGCAGCTTTGATCTCTGCTTTAGTCGCATCGATTGCTACGCGGAAAACGACAGTGTTGTTTTTCTCAGCAACCACGGTGCTCTTTTCAGAGATGTGTGGAGCAAGAATAACTTTTAGCAAACGTTCTTCGGTGATCATGCTAGCATCTCCTCGATTTGCTTCACTGCATCAGCAGTAACAAGAACAGTGTTGAACGCGATTAGACTTACTGGGTCAAGACCCGCAACGTCACGAACGTCAACTTTGTATAAGTTGCGAGCTGCTAAGAATAAATTCTCATCAACTTCTGCAGTAACAATTAGAACGTCTTCTAAGTTCATTGCTGCTAATTTAGCTTTAAGCTCTTTAGTTTTAGGAGCATCAACGCTAAAAGACTCAACAACGACTAAACGCTCTTGACGTACCAATTCAGAAAGAATGCTTTTTAAAGCACCACGGTACATTTTCTTGTTAACTTTTTGGCTGTGATCTTGAGTTTTAGCAGCGAATGTTACGCCACCGCCACGCCAGATTGGGCCTTTAACACTACCTGCGCGAGCGCGGCCAGTGCCTTTTTGGCGCCAAGGCTTTTTGCCTGAGCCAATTACTTCCGCACGCGTCTTTTGGCCACGAGTGCCTTGACGTGCGTTTGCAGCGTAAGCTACAACTACCTGATGAACCAGTGCCTCGTTAAAGTCACGGCCGAAGGTAGTTTCGGAAACTTCAAGAGCGCTTTGCGCGTCTTTCAATACCAATTCCATTACTATCTCCTCAGACCTTAAGCTTTAACGGCAGGTTTGATAATCAGGTCGCCATTTGTAGCGCCTGGAACTGCGCCGCGTACTAATAACAAGTTACGTTCAGCATCAACACGTACAACGTGTAGATTTTGAGTAGTTACTTGCTCAGCACCCATATGGCCTGACATCTTTTTGCCTTTGAATACACGACCAGGCGTTTGGTTCTGACCGATAGAACCGTTCGCGCGGTGTGCTAATGAGTTACCGTGAGTCATATCTTGAGTACGGAAGTTCCAACGCTTAATACCGCCTTGGAAGCCCTTACCTTTTGATTGACCAGTAACGTCAACTTTCGCAACATCTGCGAAAATATCAACATTTAGCTCAGCACCAACTTCAACACCTTCGCCTTCACCGTCTGCAAGACGCATTTCCCATAAACCACGACCGGCTTCTACGCCGCCCTTGGCAAAATGACCTGCTTCTGCTTTAGTGATGCGATTGGCTTTTTTGGTACCTGTAGTTAATTGTAGTGCACGGTAACCGTCAGTTTCTAAAGTTTTCACTTGAGTAACGCGGTTGCCAGCGACTTCAATCACTGTTACAGGGATTGACGCACCATCTTCAGTGAAGATGCGGGTCATACCCACTTTACGACCAATAAGACCGATAGCCATCTCTCAAACCTCTTCTAAGGATCTCAATTAACCTAAGCTAATCTGAACGTCGACACCAGCCGCAAGATCTAAACGCATTAATGCGTCTACTGTCTTCTCTGTTGGCTCTACGATGTCAACTAAGCGCTTGTGCGTACGAATTTCGTACTGATCACGAGCATCTTTGTTAACGTGCGGAGAGATCAAAACGGTATAACGCTCTTTGCGTGTTGGTAGTGGAATAGGACCACGTACCTGCGCGCCTGTACGCTTAGCAGTTTCAACGATTTCCGCTGTAGACTGATCAATCAAACGATGATCAAAACCTTTCAAGCGGATACGGATTCTTTGGTTCTGCATTGACCAGAGCTCCTAAAATGGACACATAAAAAATCACCCTCTAGCTACTTCCTTATTTGGAAAAGCAGAGTGAGATGATTTAACCGTTCGACTCCCAATCGGAGTCGCTATGAATACGAAAAACATATCGTTTTTCTAATTTTTTTCACTACACTAGTGCAGCGAGTGGGCAATTATACAGATCTAAGATTGAAGATCAAGCCCATTGTGCGATAAGTCTACAATTTTTTTATCGACAATTTTGTGGGATGCATTTTACACAATCTTAGCTAAAACACCAAGATTATTTTTCCCATAAAAAAAGGAAGCCGAAGCTTCCTTTTTTAGTGTGAACTAAAGTCGCGATTAAGCGATGATTTTAGCTACAACACCAGCACCTACTGTGCGGCCACCTTCACGGATAGCGAA
>NZ_JAKIKP010000021.1 GCF_023284065.1 Shewanella gaetbuli
TACGTGTGCGTAGTGACGTGTTGGTGTGTCATACTCGATGTGAGAAGTATTAATTGTAATACCACGCTCACGCTCTTCTGGAGCGTTATCGATTTGTGCGAAATCTTTAACGTCACCGCCGTATGTTTTAGACAATACAGCTGAGATAGCTGCAGTTAAAGTTGTTTTACCATGGTCAACGTGACCGATGGTGCCCACGTTTACGTGAGGCTTATTACGTTCAAACTTAGCTTTTGCCACGATATATTCCTTTCTTTTCAGAAGTGCTCGGCAAAACCGAGCAATATAACATTTATGCCGTAACCATTATTAGTTACGAGATTCTATAATCGCTTTTGCAATGTTTTGCGGCGCATCAGTGTACTTCAAAAACTCCATAGAGTATGAGGCACGACCTTGAGATGCTGAACGCAAATCAGTTGCATAACCAAACATTTCAGACAAAGGTACTACCGCATGGACAAGTTTAACACCTGCGATGCCATCATCCATACCTTCTATTATGCCACGACGGCGGTTTAAATCACCAACAACATCGCCCATATAATCTTCAGGGGTAGTCACTTCAACTTTCATACAAGGTTCGAGCAACACAGGGTTTGCTTCTAACGCACCCTTTTTGAAGCCCATAGAACCTGCAATTTTGAATGCCATTTCATTTGAGTCCACATCATGATATGAACCATCAAATAAGGTGACTTTCACGTCAAGCACAGGGAAACTGGCTAATACACCATTTTTCATCTGTTCTTGAATACCTTTGTCAACTGCAGGGATAAATTCTCTAGGAACAACACCACCTACAATTTCGTTAACAAACTCGTACCCTTGCCCTTCTTCTAAAGGCTCAATCTTCAACCATACATGGCCAAATTGACCACGACCGCCAGATTGACGTACGAACTTACCTTCCACTTCTACACTAGAACGAATAGTTTCACGATAGGCAACCTGAGGTTTACCTACGTTACACTCAACATTAAATTCACGACGCATACGGTCTACAATGATGTCTAAGTGTAATTCACCCATTCCGGAGATCAATGTTTGAGCAGACTCTTCATCAGTCTCGACTCTGAACGATGGATCTTCTGCTGCTAATTTTTGCAGCGCAATCCCCATCTTATCTTGGTCGGCTTTAGAGCGAGGCTCAACGGCAATGGTAATTACGGGTTCAGGGAACTCCATGCGCTCAAGAATCACTTTGTGATCATTATCGCAAAGAGTATCACCCGTTGTTACTTCTTTTAATCCAATAGCCGCAGCAATATCACCAGCGCGTACTTCTTTTAATTCAGTGCGGTCGTTAGCGTGCATTTGCACCATTCGACCAATACGTTCACGTTTCTGTTTAACAGAGTTGTAAACTGCAGCACCAGATTCAAGTACACCGGAATAAACACGGATAAAGGTTAAAGTTCCAACAAATGGATCAGTCGCAATTTTAAACGCTAATGCCGCAAATGGAGCATTATCATCAGATGGACGTTCTACTTCTTTTTCGTCAGTATCAATACCTTTAATTGCAGGTACGTCAATTGGCGCAGGTAAGAAGTCAACTACCGCATCTAATACTGCTTGGACACCTTTGTTCTTGAAAGCAGAACCACAGGTTGCCAAAACAATTTCGTTATTAATAGTGCGTTGACGCAGAGCTTGTTTGATTTCACTTTCTGACAATTCACCTTCTTCTAGGTATTTGTCCATCAGTTCTTCAGACGCTTCTGCCGCTGATTCCACTAGATACTCATGCATCTCTGCTGCTTTATCAGCAAGATGTGCAGGAATTTCTTCATAAGTGAAGCTTACCCCTTGGTCTTCATCAGACCAATTGATCGCTTTCATCTTAATTAAATCAATAACCCCCTTGAACTCATCTTCTGCACCAATATTCAAATGAATAGGAACACAAGTTGCGCCAAGACGATTACGGATTTGGTCAACAACACGATCGAAATCTGCACCAGCACGGTCCATTTTGTTAACAAATACTAAGCGTGGTACGCGATATTTGTCAGCTTGGCGCCATACGGTTTCAGATTGAGGCTCTACACCTGATGAACCACAGAAAACTACAACTGCGCCATCAAGAACACGTAGAGAACGCTCAACTTCAATTGTGAAGTCAACGTGACCTGGGGTATCGATGATATTAATGCGGTGTTCAGTGAACTGAGCATCCATACCACGCCAGAAAGTGGTAACAGCAGCTGAGGTAATTGTAATACCACGCTCTTGCTCTTGTACCATCCAGTCCGTTGTGGCGGCGCCATCATGCACCTCACCAATTTTATGAGACAGACCGGTATAGAACAGAACACGTTCTGTAGTGGTAGTTTTACCTGCATCCACATGAGCACAAATACCGATATTACGATAACGCTCAATTGGGGTTGTACGAGCCACGATTATACCCTCTCAACTAAAGCCAATGGCTTTAGTAATATCAACAATATGGAGCGGGTTATTGCCCGCTCCATTATATTACCAACGGTAATGAGCAAAGGCTTTGTTAGCTTCAGCCATGCGATGCACGTCTTCACGCTTCTTAACTGCAGTACCTTTGTTTTCAGATGCATCTAGCATTTCACCTGCTAGACGTAAAGCCATAGATTTTTCACCACGCTTACGCGCAGCTTCAACTAACCAGCGCATCGCTAGTGCGTTACGACGCACTGGACGAACTTCGCATGGTACTTGATAAGTTGAACCACCAACACGACGAGATTTAACCTCGACTGATGGGCGAACGTTATCAAGTGCTGCTTCAAGGATAGTTAGATGATCTTCGCTTTTCTTTTCAGCGACAACATCTAATGCCTTGTAGATAATTTTTTCAGCAGTCGACTTTTTGCCGTCCTGCATAATGACGTTGATGAACTTAGCCAACAACTCACTGTGAAACTTTGGATCTGGTAGGATTTTACGTTGTCCTACAACGCGACGTCTTGGCATATCAATTCTCCGTATGCTTCAGGTATTTCCAAAACTGGAATGTCAAATAAATACTAGCTTGGCCTTACTTTAACGGGATACGTTAAGACTTAGGACGCTTAGCACCGTACTTAGAACGGCCTTGGCGACGAGTAGTCACGCCAGCACAGTCTAATGCGCCACGAACAGTGTGGTAACGCACACCAGGTAAGTCTTTAACACGACCACCACGGATTAGGATAACACTATGTTCTTGCAAGTTATGGCCTTCACCACCGATGTACGAAGTTACTTCGAAACCGTTAGTTAGACGCACACGAGCTACTTTACGTAGTGCAGAGTTAGGTTTTTTAGGTGTTGTAGTGTACACACGAGTACAAACACCACGTTTTTGTGGGCACGCATTTAACGCAGGCACATTAGTCTTTTCGACTTTTGGCGCGCGTGGCTTACGTACCAACTGGTTTACAGTTGCCATGTATAGCTCCGACAGTTGAATTACTCAACGATAAGGTGTGAAAAATCTATATCCCACAATGGTGGGACGCGGAATTTTAGAAAGGTAATGGCTGTCTGTCAAGAAATAGCCAACTTTTGATCGAAATTTGAATAAAAAAGGCGCCAAAGGCGCCTTTTTTTAACAGAATTGCAACTTAATCTTGGCTTCCGGCAAGATTTAGTAGATCTGCTAGGTTCTGTTCAGCTTCGCTTGCGGTCACAGTTGGAGCCTCAACTTCGCCCGATGCCGCAGTTGCACGAACTTCGTTGCGGTTCTTGTGATAAGCATAACCTGTACCTGCTGGGATCAAGCGGCCTACGATTACGTTTTCTTTCAGACCACGTAATTGATCGCTCTTACCACCAACGGCAGCTTCGGTTAGTACACGCGTTGTTTCTTGGAACGACGCCGCTGAAATGAATGACTCAGTCGCTAAAGAAGCTTTAGTAATACCGAGTAATTCACGTTCAAACGTTGCAGGGATCTTACCTTGCGCTTCAAGTTCGCGGTTTGCGATCTTAACGCGAGAGACTTCTGCTTGTTCACCTTCTAAGAACTCACTGTCACCAGCTGAAGTGATAATACACTTACGTAGCATCTGACGGATGATCACTTCGATATGCTTATCGTTGATCTTCACACCCTGTAGACGGTAAACATCTTGTACTTCGTTCACAATGTAGTTTGCTACATGGTGAATACCGCGAAGACGTAGAATGTCATGTGCCGCTTCTGGGCCGTCAGCAATAACTTCACCGCGTTCAACTTTTTCACCTTCGAACACGTTTAAATTACGCCACTTAGGAATCATCTCTTCATAGTGATCGCCACCATCAGCTGGAGTAATCACTAGACGACGCTTACCTTTGGTTTCTTTACCAAACGAAATGGTACCAGAGATTTCTGCAAGAATTGCAGGCTCTTTTGGCTTACGTGCTTCGAACAAGTCAGCAACACGTGGTAGACCACCGGTAATATCGCGAGTTTTAGACGATTCTTGTGGAATACGTGCTAATGCATCACCAACGTTGATTTGCGCGTTATCGTCTTTCGACACAATCGCGTTACCAGGTAAGAAGTACTGAGCTGGTACGTCGGTACCAGGAATCATTAAGTCATTACCATTAGCATCAACTAGGCGAATAGCTGGACGCATTTCTTTACCTGCTGATGTACGAGCACCTACGTCTAGTACTACAACAGAAGAAAGACCAGTTAGTTCGTCTGTTTGACGTGTCATTGTGACACCATCAATCATATCAACAAACTTCACGCTACCCGCTACTTCAGAAATAATTGGGTGAGTATGTGGATCCCAGTTAGCGATGATTTCGCCAGCTGCAACTTCACTATCTTCCAATTTCTCTAACACGGTACCGTAAGGCACTTTGTAACGCTCTTTCTCACGACCTAGCTCATCAATGATGGCAATTTCAGAAGAACGAGAAACAATAACTAGCTTGCCGTCGATGTTAGAAACATGCTTCGCATTGTGTAACTTCAGAGAACCTGCATTCTTAACTTGAACGTTGTTTTCTGCTGAAGCTCTCGATGCTGCACCACCAATGTGGAAGGTACGCATGGTAAGCTGTGTACCTGGCTCACCAATTGACTGTGCTGCAACAACACCAATGGCTTCACCATGGTTAATGATGTGACCACGTGCTAAGTCACGGCCATAACATGCCGCACACACACCGAAGTCTGTATCACAGGTAATTACACTGCGAACAATTACTTCATCAACACTGTTTTCTTCTAACTTATCACACCACTTTTCATCTAAAAGTGTATTGCGAGGAGCTAGAACTTCTTCAGTACCAGGCTTTAATACGTCAACAGCAACAACACGACCAAGAACACGTTCGCGTAATGGCTCAACAACATCACCACCTTCAATAAGCGGCTTCATTGTTAGACCGTGTTCAACGCCACAATCGTCTTCAACAACCACTAAATCTTGTGCAACGTCAACAAGACGACGTGTTAAGTAACCAGAGTTAGCTGTCTTCAATGCGGTATCGGCAAGACCTTTACGCGCACCGTGAGTAGAAATAAAGTACTGAAGTACGTTTAGACCTTCACGGAAGTTAGCCACAATCGGAGTTTCAATGATTGAGCCATCTGGCTTAGCCATCAGACCACGCATACCCGCTAACTGACGAATCTGTGCAGCACTACCACGAGCGCCCGAGTCAGCCATCATATAGATGCTGTTAAACGAAGCTTGTTTTTCTTCAACGCCATCACGGTTAATCACTGTCTCAGTAGACAGGTTTTCCATCATCGCTTTAGAAACTTTTTCGTTAGCACTTGCCCAGATATCGATAACTTTGTTGTATCGCTCACCGGCAGTTACAAGACCAGATTGGAACTGTTCTTGAATTTCTAACACTTCAGCTTCTGCATCAGCAACTAACGTGTACTTCTCTGCTGGGATTTCCATGTCGTCAATACCCACTGACGCACCAGAAATAGTCGCAAAGCGGAAACCGGTATACATTAATTGGTCAGCAAAGATAACGGTATCTTTAAGACCTAATTGACGATAACAAGTATTCAATAGCTTAGAAATTTGCTTTTTACCCATGTTCTGGTTAACCAGATCAAAAGATAAACCTTCAGGCAAAATTAGCGATAACAAAGCACGACCAACGGTTGTATCAACGATACGGGTCGCTTTTGTTCTTTCGCCATCATCAGCAATTGATGTTTCAGTAATACGTACTTTTACGCGAGCGTGTAATTCTGCCGCACCTGTAGCATAAGCTTTTTCAACTTCTGCAACTGATGCGAAAGCCATACCTTCACCTTTACCGTTAATACATTCACGGCTGGTGTAGTACAAACCTAATACAACGTCTTGAGACGGAGTAATTACAGGCTCACCGTTAGCAGGTGACAAAATGTTGTTGGTCGACATCATTAGCGCACGAGCTTCTAATTGAGCTTCAAGCGTTAATGGTACGTGTACCGCCATTTGGTCACCGTCGAAGTCAGCGTTGTACGCTGCACAAACTAACGGGTGTAATTGAATTGCTTTACCTTCAATAAGAACAGGCTCAAATGCTTGAATACCTAGTCTATGAAGTGTTGGTGCACGGTTAAGCATCACTGGATGTTCACGAATCACTTCGTCTAATACATCCCATACTTCAGCCTGTTCACGCTCAACCATTTTCTTAGCAGCTTTAATCGTTGTCGCTAAACCACGACCTTCTAACTTGCCATAGATAAATGGTTTGAATAACTCAAGCGCCATCTTCTTAGGAAGACCACACTGATGTAGACGTAAAGTAGGACCAACGGTAATTACCGAACGACCTGAATAGTCAACACGCTTACCAAGTAAGTTCTGACGGAAACGACCTTGCTTACCTTTGATCATGTCAGCCAAAGATTTCAGTGGGCGTTTGTTAGAACCGGTAATAGCACGTCCACGACGTCCGTTATCTAAAAGCGCATCAACAGACTCTTGTAACATACGCTTTTCGTTACGTACGATAATGTCTGGAGCAGCTAGGTCTAAAAGACGTTTTAGACGGTTGTTACGGTTGATTACACGACGGTATAGGTCGTTCAAATCAGACGTAGCAAAACGGCCGCCATCTAGTGGTACTAGTGGACGTAAATCAGGTGGAAGAACCGGTAATACTTTTAGAATCATCCACTCAGGCTTGTTACCTGAAGTAAAGAATGCTTCCATTAACTTCAGACGCTTAGTCACTTTCTTGCGACGCGTTTCTGAGTTAATTGACGGTAGTTCTTCACGCATTTGTTCAATTTGTTGCTCAAGATCAATAGCACGTAGCAATTCTAAAACTGCTTCTGCACCCATCTTAGCTTCGAACTCATCACCGTATTCTTCTAACGCATCTAAATACGTTTCTTCGGTTAACATTTGGCCGCGCTCAAGCGTGGTCATGCCAGGCTCGATAACAACAAATGATTCGAAGTACAGTACGCGCTCAATGTCACGTAAAGTCATATCAAGCATTAAGCCGATACGAGACGGTAATGATTTTAAGAACCAAATGTGTGCAACTGGGCTAGCTAGCTCGATGTGACCCATACGCTCACGACGTACTTTAGTTTGGGTTACTTCAACGCCACACTTTTCACAAATTACACCACGGTGCTTAAGACGTTTGTATTTACCACACAAACATTCGTAATCTTTAACTGGACCAAAGATACGCGCACAGAATAAGCCTTCACGCTCAGGCTTAAATGTACGGTAGTTAATGGTTTCTGGCTTTTTAACTTCACCAAAAGACCAAGAACGGATTAGGTCAGGCGAAGCCAAACCAATTTTAATACCGTTAAATTCTTCAGTCTTGCTTTGCTGTTTAAGAAACTTTAATAAGTCTTTCACGTTTCTCTCCTGAAGGAGTTAAACCGGGTGCTTCACACTAGGCAAAGCACCGTTGGGTTACCAAACATTGCTTAAAAGCGATGCTTACTCTTGATCCAACTCGATATTTATACCGAGTGAACGGATCTCCTTCAGCAATACGTTGAAGGACTCTGGCATGCCAGGTTGCATCTGATGGTTACCGTCGACGATGTTCTTATACATCTGAGTACGACCGTTAACGTCATCCGACTTAACTGTTAGCATTTCTTGAAGAGTATAAGCAGCACCATATGCTTCTAGTGCCCATACTTCCATCTCACCGAAACGCTGACCACCAAACTGAGCTTTACCGCCCAATGGTTGTTGAGTTACTAAGCTGTACGAACCGGTAGAACGGGCGTGCATCTTGTCATCAACTAAGTGGTTCAGTTTAAGCATATACATGTAACCGACAGTTACTTTACGCTCAAATTCGTTACCGGTACGGCCGTCGTATAATGACAACTGGCCAGAAGCTGGTAGGTCTGCAAGCTCAAGCATTTGCTTGATCTCTTTCTCTTTTGCACCGTCAAACGCTGGCGTTGCAATCGGTAGACCACCTTTAAGGTTTTTAGCAAGACGTAAAACTTCATCATCAGAGAATGAATTAATATCCACTTTCTGAATCACTTCATCGCCTAACTCGTAAACTTGTTTGATGTATTCACGAAGCTCTGCAAGTTCACGTTGCTCTTCAAGCATAGCCGTGATCTTGTTACCAATGCCTTTCGCTGCCGCACCCATATGAACTTCAAGTACCTGACCGATGTTCATACGCGATGGTACACCCAATGGGTTAAGTACGATGTCTACTGGGTTACCAGTTTCATCATATGGCATGTCTTCGATAGGACAAATCTTCGAGATAACACCTTTGTTACCGTGACGACCCGCCATTTTATCACCAGGCTGGATAGTACGTTTAACTGCTAGGTAAACCTTAACAATTTTTAGTACGCCAGGTGCTAAATCATCACCTTGAGTGATCTTACGACGTTTGATTTCAAACTTCTTATCGAAATCAGCACGCAACTCTTCATGTTGCTCAGCTAACTGCTCTAATTCAGTTTGTTTCGTTTCGTCATCAATCACTTGGATCAATAGGTCTTTACGTGGGATCTCAGCTAACTTAGCTTCAGAGAAACCAGCAGAAAGTAACAAGTTACGTGCACGGCCTAATACGCCGTCTTCAAGAATCTTGAACTCTTCACCTAAGTCTTTACGTGCTTGGCGAACATGCATGTCTTCAATTTCTAAAGCACGCTTGTCTTTTTCAACGCCGTCGCGAGTAAATACTTGAACATCAATAATAGTACCTTTAACTGAGTTAGGTACACGTAAAGAACTATCTTTAACGTCTGATGCTTTTTCACCGAAGATAGCACGCAATAATTTCTCTTCTGGGGTTAACTGTGTCTCACCTTTAGGTGTCACTTTACCCACTAGAATATCGCCACCTTTTACTTCTGCACCAATGTAAACGATACCTGACTCATCTAATTTAGATAAAGCAGACTCACCTACGTTTGGAATATCAGCAGTAATTTCTTCACTACCTAGTTTAGTATCACGAGCAATACATGATAATTCTTGGATGTGAATAGTGGTGAAACGGTCTTCTTGAGCTACACGCTCAGAAATTAAAATCGAGTCTTCGAAGTTGTAACCATTCCAAGGCATGAATGCGATGCGCATGTTTTGACCAAGAGCCAAATCACCTAAGTCAGTTGATGGACCATCAGCTAACACGTCACCACGAACCACTGGCTCGCCAACGAAACAACAAGGACGTTGGTTAATACAAGTGTTCTGGTTAGAACGGGTGTATTTAGTTAGGTTATAAATGTCGATACCTGCCTCACCCGGAGTCAGTTCGTCTTCATTTACTTTAACAACAATGCGGCTTGCATCTACATAGTCAATCACACCGCCACGTTTAGCGGCAACAACTACGCCAGAATCGACTGCTAGAGTACGCTCAATACCGGTACCAACTAACGGCTTATCAGCACGTAAAGTCGGTACTGCTTGACGTTGCATGTTCGCACCCATCAATGCACGGTTAGCATCATCGTGTTCTAAGAATGGAATTAATGACGCAGCAACAGAAATAATCTGTTGTGGCGAAACGTCCATATACTGAACATCAGCAGCACGCATAAAGGTAGACTCACCTTTATGACGACAAGCAATTTGCTCTTCAACCATACGGCCTGCAGAGTCAACTTCAATGTTAGCCTGTGCAATTACATAACGGCCTTCTTCGATTGCTGATAAGTATTCAACTTCATCAGTAATCACACCATCTACCACTTTACGGTATGGTGTTTCTAAGAAGCCATACGAGTTAGTACGCGCAAAGCTAGAAAGAGAGTTAATTAGACCAATGTTTGGACCCTCAGGGGTCTCAATTGGACATAAACGACCATAGTGAGTTGGATGTACGTCACGTACTTCGAAACCAGCACGCTCACGTGTTAAACCACCAGGGCCTAAAGCAGAAATACGACGCTTATGCGTTACTTCTGACAATGGGTTGTTTTGGTCCATAAACTGCGAAAGCTGTGAAGAACCGAAGAATTCTTTCACTGCCGCAGAAATTGGCTTAGCGTTAATTAAGTCTTGAGGCATTAACTCGTTTAAGTCGCCTAAAGATAGACGCTCACGAACGGCACGCTCAACACGAACTAAACCAACACGGAATTGGTTTTCAGCCATCTCACCCACGCTACGAATACGACGGTTACCTAAGTGGTCAATATCGTCGACTTCATCATAGCCATTACGGATTTCGATGATTTTCTTCATCACAGAAACGATGTCTTCTTTCGACAATACGCCTGTGCCTTCGTCTTCTGCAATTTCAAGACGACGGTTGAACTTCATACGACCTACTTTTGATAAGTCATAACGTTCTTCACTGAAGAATAGGTTTTGGAATAAACCTTCGGCTGCATCTTTGGTTGGTGGCTCGCCAGGACGCATCATACGGTAGATTTCAACTAATGCTTCTAAGCGGTTAGTTGTAGAATCAATACGTAATGTGTCAGCAATATAAGCACCGTGGTCAAGATCATTGATAAATAATGTATCAATGTTCTTAATGCCTGCTAAAGATAAGTTAGCAAGATCTTCTAATGAGATTTCGCTATTAGCAGTAACAAGAACTTCGCCTGTATCTTCGTCGATATAATCTTGTGCAGCATACTTACCAACAATGTATTCAACTGGCACTTCAAGCTCAGTTGTGTTGGTTTTTTCTAACTGACGAATATGACGCGCAGTGATGCGACGACCGGCTTCAACAAGTAAGTTACCTTCAGCATCTTTAATGTCATAGCTAGCTGTTTCGCCACGTAAGCGATCAGGCACTAACGACATGACTAAAGAGTCTTTCTTAATCTTGAACTCAATACGTTCAAAGAATAAGTCTAAGATATCCTGAGTAGAATAATCTAATGCACGTAAGATGATAGTCGCTGGTAATTTACGACGACGGTCAATACGTACAAATAATGCATCTTTAGGATCGAATTCAAAGTCAAGCCATGAACCACGGTAAGGAATAATACGTGCGTTATAAAGCACCTTACCAGATGAGTGGGTTTTACCACGGTCATGATCAAAGAATACGCCTGGACTACGATGTAACTGAGAAACAATTACACGTTCAGTACCATTAATTACAAACGTACCATTTTCAGTCATCAATGGGATATCACCCATGTAGACTTCTTGTTCTTTAATGTCTTTTACTGTGCCAGCTGCCGCTTCACGATCAAACAACACCATGCGTAATTTAACGCGTAGTGGAGCAGAATAAGTGACACCACGGATCTGACATTCTTTCACATCAAATACTGGCTCGCCTAGTTTGTAGCTGACATATTGCAGCTCCGAGTAACCAGAAAAGCTCTTGATAGGAAAAACGCTACGAAATGCCGCTTCAAAACCGCGTTCACCCGTAGGATCTTGATCGGTGAACTTCTTAAAAGAGTCTAACTGGATAGACAATAAATAAGGGATGTCCAAAACTTTTGGACGCTTACCAAAGTCTTTGCGAATACGCTTCTTTTCAGAATAGGAGTAAACCATGGGTTTCCTCTACTTACGAAATGTGACCAAGACTGAAATAAATTTAATTAAATCAGCACGTTTGCCCGTCACCGTTGTCGCAAGAACCTAACCAGTAATCTCTGCTAGGAACTGCTAAAACTGGCGATAAACGGTGAATAAAAATCGCCTGCGCCTAGAGCGCAAAAAAGGCCGACGGTTAAAAAACCGCCAGCCTTCACCCAATTGCTTGGGTGACGTAAGTTAATTAAAACTTACTTAACTTCAACAGCAGCGCCTGCAGCTTCTAAATCAGCTTTAAGTGCTTCAGCTTCTTCTTTAGAGATAGCTTCTTTAACAGCTACTGGAGCAGATTCTGCCATAGCTTTAGCTTCTTTAAGACCTAAGCCAGTTGCGCCACGTAGAGCTTTAATTACAGCAACTTTGTTGTCGCCGTGTGAAGTAAGAACTACGTCGAACTCTGTTTGTTCAGCAGCAGCAGCGCCAGCGTCACCGCCAACAGCAACAGCAGCAGCAGCAGCAGATACGCCGAACTTCTCTTCCATTGCTTCGATTAGTTCAACAACTTCCATTACAGACATAGCTGCAAAAGCTTCTAAAATTTGATCTTTAGTGATAGACATTAGAAATATTTCCTATTGTTCTGAATTCAATATTATTAAGCGGCCGACTTAAAATTAAGCGGCTTCTTCTTTTTGATCGCGAAGGGCGGCCAATGTACGTACAAACTTGCCAGCAGATGCTTCTTTCATAGTCATCATTAACTGAGCTAGTGCTTCGTCGTATGTTGGTAGTTTCGCTAAACGATCAATATCAGCTGCAGGGATGAATTCCCCTTCAAAAGCTGCACCTTTAACTTCAAACTTGTCTTGCTCTTTAGCAAAGTCTTTTAAAAGACGTGCTGCGGCACCTGGGTGCTCGCTAGAGAAAGCGATTAAAGTTGGGCCAGTAAACGATTCTGCAAGGCATTCAAATGAAGTACCTTCAACAGCACGCTTAGCTAGTGTGTTACGTACTACACGTACATAAACACTATTTTCGCGAGCTGCTTTACGCAGACCGGTCATGGCACCTACAGTTACGCCGCGTGAATCGGCAACAACTGCAGAAAGTGCACCTTTGGCAACTTCGTTGACTTCAGCAACAATTGCCTTTTTGTCTTCGAGTCTTAATGCCATTGGCTTTACTCCTGGATTCTACCTAGGGATAACCCCTAGTATTTACCAAACCAAATACAACATGTAGATGGTTACTTACGGTGCAGAGTGTCCAGTAAAAAAATTTAGCTGGGGCCTGACACCGTCTACGCAGGAAATTAAGTGTATCTGTTGATAAACACCTGCGGTCTTGGACGGAAGCCTACATTTTTAAGCAAAAACACAGTTTTATGATTAAAAATCGGCTTCAACCCACAAAGTGCGCGCATTATAGACTAATACACGCATTTTGTAAAATTACTTAATGTCTTCCAAGGTAGCTTGGTCAACTGCAACACCTGCACCCATAGTGGTAGAGATGCTGACTTTCTTAACATAGACACCTTTAGCAACTGCAGGCTTAGCCTTTTTAAGAGCAGCAACTAATGATTCTAAGTTTTCTTTTAACTGTTCAGCACTGAAATCCACTTTACCGATAGTAGTGTGGATAATACCGTTCTTATCGTTACGGTAGCGTACTTGACCTGCTTTTGCATTTTTAACTGCGTCTGCAACGTTAGGCGTTACAGTACCAGTTTTAGGGTTAGGCATTAAACCACGTGGGCCTAAGATTTGACCTAACATACCAACAACGCGCATAGCGTCTGGAGATGCAATCACAACGTCAAAGTTCATTTCGCCAGCTTTAACTTGCTCAGCTAAATCTTCCATACCCACTAGTTCAGCGCCAGCTTCTTTAGCAGCTTCAGCGTTTGCACCTTGAGTGAATACAGCAACACGAACTTCACGACCAGTTCCGTGTGGAAGTACAGTAGCACCACGCACGTTTTGATCTGATTTACGAGGATCGATACCTAGGTTTACAGCTACGTCTACACTTTCAACGAACTTAGCAGTTGCTAATTCTTTTAAAAGAGCCACAGCTTCGTTGATGTCATACAACTTAGTACCATCAACTTTTTCGCGGATTACGCGAGCGCGCTTAGTTAGCTTTGCCATTATATTAGTCCTCTACTACCAAACCCATTGAACGTGCAGTACCTTCAATTGAACGCATCATAGCTTCAACATCAGCACCAGTCATATCAGCGGCTTTAGTTTCAGCAATTTCCTGAACTGCGCTGCGCTTGATAGTTCCCACTTTTTCAGTGTTAGGACGACCTGAACCAGATTTCAAACCTGCTGCTTTTAGCAATAGGAAAGACGCTGGAGGAGTCTTAGTTTCGAAAGTGAAAGAACGGTCGTTATATACAGTAATAACAACAGGAATCGGCATACCTTTGTCGAACTTTTCAGTACGAGCGTTGAATGCTTTACAGAATTCCATGATGTTCACACCTTTTTGACCTAAAGCAGGACCAACTGGTGGAGACGGGTTTGCAGCACCGGCTGCTACTTGTAGCTTAATATAAGCTTCAATTTTCTTTGCCATGTCGACATTTCCTCTATTTGGGTTCAAACGCATCTCGGCGACATGCCAATCTGCTCCCCTGAAAACAACGGGTGCGGATTATACAAAAATCCACACCCGCAAACAATCAATTTTTTGTGGTTATTTTAATCAGCTTTTCTCAACCTGATTAAAATCTAGCTCTACAGGTGTAGAACGACCGAAAATCATTACAGAAACCTTAATACGGTTCTTGTCATAATCAACTTCTTCAATAGTGCCATTGAAGTCAGCAAAAGGACCATCACATACACGGACCACTTCACCTGGCTCAAACATAACGCGGTGAGTTGGTGATGTAACAGTGTCTTCAAGACGCTGTAAAATTGCATTCGCTTCTTTGTCTGAAATCGGCGCTGGACGGTCAGATGTACCACCAATGAAACCCATTACACGTGGAATGCTTTTCACTAAGTGCCAGCTTTCGTCATTCATTTCCATTTGTACTAATACATAACCTGGAAAGAATTTACGCTCACTTTTACGACGTTGACCCGCACGCATCTCAACCACTTCTTCTGTAGGTACTAAAACCTCACCGAAGTAATCTTCCATGCTGTGCATTTTGATATGCTCAAGCAGTGTTTTACAAACACGACCTTCATAGCCTGAAAAGGCTTGGATCACATACCATTTTTTCTTTGCTTCTGTAGCTTCAGTCATTTTTAAATGCCTATACGCCTGTAATAAAATTCACAACTCGCAACAAAATTGCGTCTAAGCCCCAAAGGACTAATGCAACAACACCTGTTGCAGCAAGCACGATAAATGTCGTGGTCATCGCTTCTTGGCGAGTTGGCCAAATCACTTTACGCACTTCAATATGTGCTTCACGAGCAAATGATAGCGCTTGCTTACCTTTTACGGTTTGAAAAGCAATGAAGCCTGCAATTGCAAAAGTAACAATTACACCTGCTACGCGAGCGACTACACTAGCTTCAGCAAAAACTTGGTTAGCAATAACGGCAGCTGCTACTAGCAGAAGCGCTACGCCCCATTTTACAATATCCAAAGGGTTACTTTGGTTTTCTGTACTTGTTGTCATCGGTTAATTCCGTTACTCACTACGACCTGAGCCTAGCAACAGTTAACTGTTACTTCATTTCCGAGATACTGCCCAGAAACCTTATCAGCACAGGGTCAAAAATCGGCCATAGATTGTATTCTTATTCAGCTTTATTCGCAACATGACTGGCAATGTTATCCACAGAAATCAGCAAAAAAATATCAAAATTGCCCAATAAAACCATTAAAAACAAAAAAGGAAGCCGAAGCTTCCTTTTTTAGTGTGAACTAAAGTCGCGATTAAGCGATGATTTTAGCTACAACACCAGCACCTACTGTGCGGCCACCTTCACGGATAGCGAA
>NZ_JAKIKP010000022.1 GCF_023284065.1 Shewanella gaetbuli
ATCAGTTTTCCGAATTATATTTAACTGCGATAGTGGTTAGATAACAAATTTGTCTGGAGACCATAGAGCTGTGGTACCACCTGATCCCATTCCGAACTCAGAAGTGAAACATAGTATCGCCGATGGTAGTGTGGGGTCTCCCCATGTGAGAGTAGGTCATTTCCAGACGCCAAATAAGATAAAAAAGCCCACAGCGTTAGCTGTGGGCTTTTTTGCGTTTGTGGTTTTAATGCTTTTAGTTTGTCATCCTCGAGATCTGTTATCGAGGATCTGCAGTTGATGTTTTTGAATGCAGATTCCGGCTCAAAAGCATTGCCGGAATGACGCGCGTTAAGTGTTGTCGTAATGACGTAGGTTGAGTGCGTCGTAATGACGGGGGTTGAGCGCTGTCATAATGGTTAGGCTTGAGTGTTCTCGCAATGATGTGGGTTGAGTGTGTCAGAAAGGCTTGGATTGTGCGTTGCTGTGATCATACGGTGGGGTTTAATGCTCCTAATCCGTCATCCTCTAACGCTGTGGGCTTTTTTCGTTTGGGGCATTTCACAATTCGTCATCCTCGAGATCTGTTATCGAGGATCTGCAGTTATTGTTTTTGAATGCAGATTCCGGCCCAAAAGCATTGCCGGAATGACGCGCATTAAGTGTTGTCGTAATGACGTGAGTTGAGTGCGTCAGAAAGATTTGGGTTGTGCGTTGCTGTGATCATACGGAGGGGCTCTATGCTCCTAATCCGTCATCCTCGAACGCTGTGGGCTTTTTTCGTTTGGGGCATTTCACAATCCGTCATCCTCGAGATCTGTTATCGAGGATCTGTTTTTCTTTTCAAGATGGCTTCTATTGTGACGTTCGGTTGTTTTGCCTGTTACAATATAACTAATTTAAATACTTAGTGTGATTGTATGACAGACTCTTTAAAACCATTCAATACTTTGGGCCTTAACCAGTCTTGCGAGCAGGTTATTTCACTTAGTGATAAGCAAGCTTTAGTTAATACCTGTTATGAACTTTACCATTCAGATACCGCAATGGTCATTTTAGGTGGCGGCAGTAATATTGTATTTACTGAAGATTTTGCAGGTAAGGTTGTTCATATAGCAACAAAAGGTATTGATGTAGAACATACTGATGATGGGGTATTACTTAAAGTCGAAGCGGGTGAAAATTGGCATGAGCTTGTTAAGTATTGTTTAGAGCATAACTATTACGGCATAGAAAACCTCGCATTAATTCCCGGTACGGTTGGAGCGGCTCCTATTCAAAATATCGGTGCGTATGGGGTCGAATTTGCTAGCGTATGTCATTCTGTTGAGTTTGTAGATTTAGATGCTGGCGAAATGTATGAAATCTCAAGTGCGGATTGCTTATTCGGTTATAGAGACTCCATTTTCAAACAACAATTGCACGGCAAGGCGTTGATTACTGCTGTTGCACTGAAGTTATCTACTCAATGGCGACCGCAACTAACCTATGCTCCGCTTAGTCATTTAAAACCTGACGAGGTAACGGCTAGAGATGTATTTGATTTGGTATGTAAGGTTCGCAGCGAAAAACTACCTGACCCGGTAGAGGTAGGAAATGTGGGCAGCTTTTTTAAGAACCCTATTATCTCAACAGAGCAGTTAGCGACACTACAACAGACTTATCCAAATATTGTTTTTTTCCCATTGAATTCAGAACAAGTGAAGCTTGCTGCTGCTTGGTTAATTGACCAAGCGGGGTTAAAAGGGCATATGGTGGGTGGTGCCGCTGTACATAACAAGCAAGCATTGGTTATCGTAAATAAAGGTGATGCAACAGGCCATGATATTTGCCAACTGGCTTTATCAATAATTGATAAGGTTGAGGATGACTTTAACATTACTCTACAACCAGAGCCTCGTATTATGGCTGAGTTTGGTGAGGTGGTGTTGTGATGGAACACTGGAACCGCAAAAGACAAATATTGCAGCTACTTTCAGCAGATGAGTTTATATCTGGTGAGAAGATTGCAAACTGCTTAGGTCTTACTCGTGCTGCAATTAACCAACATATTGAAACATTAGCAGACTATGGCATTGATATATACAGTGTTAAAGGTAAAGGCTATAAACTGTCAAACCCACTGTTACTCACACATGAAAATAGACTGATTAATGCCATTGCTAATCGTTGTTTTTATTTTGATGAGATTAATAGTACCAATACCTTTATGTTAGCTCATCATCATGAGTTGGAGTCGGGTGATATTTGTATTGCAGAATATCAATCAGCAGGTCGTGGGCGTAGGGGGAAACAATGGGTGTCGCCTTATGGCCATCACTTGTATGCTTCCATGTTTTGGCGCTTTGAGCAAGATCCTAGTAAAGCAATGGGGCTGAGTTTAGTTGTGGCATGTGCGATAACTAAAGCACTAGAAGGTATGTCAATTAATGGTTTAGGCCTTAAGTGGCCTAACGATATATACCTCGATAATAAGAAGTTGGCTGGTATTTTAATTGAGATGGCACCGGTATCACATAATGTGACAGAGCTAGTGATTGGCTTTGGCATTAATTTGAGCATGTCACAATCTCAAGGCGTGTTAATTGATCAACCTTGGAGTGATTTGACCGAGTTGAATCAACTGCCCGATAAAACCGAGCTTATTATTAATATACAGCAACAATTAAAACAGGATATTCAACGCTTTGATGATCAAGGGTTAGCACCATTTATGGCGTATTGGAATGCTCATGATTTATTTGTCGATAAAGCCGTAAACTTACTGATGATGCCAAACAACATTAGCGGTGTGTATAAAGGTATTAATGAACAAGGTGCGGTGTTAATTGAATGTAATGGCAAAATAGATGCTTATATCGGTGGCGAGATAAGTTTGAGGCAGGCATAACCTGCGCAACGGTTTCCACAGTTAGCCACTATTTTCTCAGTAAAACTTTATTTACCTGATGATTGTGGCCTTTTTGTAATATGAGTTTGGCGCGTTCTCTAGTGGGTTGGATATTAAGATTTAAGTTCGGCCCGTTAATCGTATCCCAGATATTGGCTGATATAGATTCAGCTTCATCATCACTTAAGCCTGCATAATGATGAAAGAAAGATTTAGGGTCGCTAAATGCCCCTGTTCTGAATTGTAAAAAGCGATCTTGATACCATTGTTTAAGTAATGTTTCTTCTGCATCGACATAGATTGAGAAATCCACAAAATCTGATACAAAAGGCCTTCTAATATCCACGGGTGAATCTAAACCTGTTTGTAAAACATTGAGTCCTTCCAATATCAAAATATCCGGTTGTTCAATGGTTTGATTTATATCGTGACATCTATCATAAGTGACATGTGAATAAATTGGGGCGTTTACTTTAGGCTCACCGGCTTTAACAGAAGCAATAAAATCAGTCAGCATTTTCATGTCATAGCTTTCTGGAAAACCTTTACGTTGCAGTAACCCTTTACGTTTTAGCTCCGCTAAAGGGTATAAAAAACCATCAGTGGTGACTAAATCGACCTTTGGATGCTCAGGCCAACGCTGCAATAAGGTTTGTAAGATACGTGCCGTAGTACTTTTCCCAACCGCAACACTACCTGCAATACTAATAATATAGGGCGAACGCGCTGCTTTTTGTTCTAAAAATTTTTCAACAATTAACCCTCGTTGCTGTTTGGCAGCAAACATGAGGTTTAATAAGCGGCTGAGTGGCAGATAGATATCGGTAACTTCATCTAATGATAACTTCTCATTCATCCCTCTTAAGCTTTCCAATTCGGACTGACTTAACGTGAGTGGCACTGATTTACGTAACTCTGACCATTGTGGGCGGCTAAAATGGTGGTAAAGTGCTTGTTGAATTGAGTTAGACATTAAAAAAACCAATTTTATACTGGGTCTGGCACAGTACACGATTCGTATTTAGCGAACAATAGTTTCCAATTGAAATCTGTATACGATGAAAATAAACGTTGATTTTTTCAGCGCAAAGGCCTTCTTGAGGGTAAAAAAGCACCGATTAAGACTTTTTTTAGCTTTTTTATAATTTTTCTATTGCACTTATCGCCACATTTACCTAATATCCGTTCCCGAAATGATTAGCCGGCATAGCTCAGTTGGTAGAGCAACTGACTTGTAATCAGTAGGTCCCGAGTTCGACTCTTGGTGCCGGCACCATTTTACTGGAGGGGTTCCCGAGTGGCCAAAGGGATCAGACTGTAAATCTGACGGCTCAGCCTTCGAAGGTTCGAATCCTTCTCCCTCCACCATTTTCTAGGTAGTTAGGTAGCCTAAATAGGTTGCGCGGATGTCGTATAATGGTATTACTCCAGCCTTCCAAGCTGATAACGCGGGTTCGATTCCCGCCATCCGCTCCAAAATTTGTTTGCTGATAGGGCTCAGTTGATAGAGCCACCTTGTTAACATAAAAGGTGAGGTCGGCAACTAGAATCTGCCTCTCAGCACCAACCTATCATTATCAAACTTCCTAACTAAAAAATTGATTCGATGCGATATTAATGCATCGGATTTTTATTATATGCGTGTTTTGATCACCAAACTATTGGATTGAGGCGATACCATGGCAAAAGCTAAATTTGAACGTAATAAGCCCCACGTAAACGTGGGCACCATCGGTCACGTTGACCATGGTAAAACAACTTTAACTGCGGCTATCTCAGCTGTATTGTCTAAAACATACGGCGGTGATGTTAAAGATTTCGCACAAATCGATAACGCTCCAGAAGAGCGTGAGCGTGGTATTACAATTAATACTTCTCACATCGAGTATGACACACCAACACGTCACTACGCACACGTA
>NZ_JAKIKP010000023.1 GCF_023284065.1 Shewanella gaetbuli
CTCGAGGTCTTTTATCGAGGGTCTGCTTTACTGCAATAATTAAGTGAATCCAATAGCATAAACAACAGATTCCGGCCCACAAGCATTACCGGAATGACGGATTGCTCTAATAACGGGGATAATAAACATTACCGGAATGACGGGTTAGTCGCCATTAACTAGGCTATGCATTCGTTATCCTCCCCCCCCCCTACACCGTCACTCTTGAGTTTTCCTAATCCCGCCACGCTCGAACTCTCAAAACCGTCACCCTCGAGATCTTTTATCGAGGGTCTGCTTTACTGCAATAATTAAGTGAATCCAATAACATAAACAACAGATTCCGGCCCACAAGCATTACCGGAATGACGGATTGCTCTAATAACGGGGATAATAAACATTGTCGTAATAACGGGGAAATAAAACAATGACGGTTCAATTACCTCATCATTATTCCCCCTTAAAGAAATAATGCTGCTCTTGATGTAGTTCAGCTTCTGCTTCAAATAAGTCCTGTTCAAAAAAATGCACTTTAGTGCCGGGTGTTGCTTGCGCCAAAATATTTAAGTCTCTGTTGCAAACACATCCCATTTTGGGATAACCACCAATGGTTTGTCTGTCACGCATTAAAATAATAGGTTGGCCATTAGCTGGAATTTGTATCGCCCCCAGTGCAATACCTTCTGAAACGAAGCTTTGCTGTGCAAATTCAATAGGTTTACCTTTTAATCGATACCCCATTCGGTCTATCTCTGAAGTTACTGTATAAAATTCATTAAAGAATGTTTTTTGGGCTTCAGCACTAAACAGGTGAAATTGATATGTGGGTAAAACACCAATATTTATGATGCTTTTGTATTGTGGAATAAATTGTCGCGGAACTTTACGTGAATACGGCTGAATCTTTGCGGTAAAAGCGACACTATCGCCATTGGTTAGTTTATTGCCTTTTTTGCTTAATCCGCCCAGTTTATTTCGTACCACAGTGCTAACGCTACCTAGCGTTTTAGGGCTAGAAAAACCACCACTTACTGCAAGGTACGTTCGTAATCCTTGTTTCGGATAACCCATTTCTAATATATCCCCTGCTTTAGCAAGCCACGAACTCCAAGGGGTAATTTTGTTGCCATTTAGCGTTGCAACAACGTCTGCTCCGCATAATGCAAAACTTGTTGCTTGTTTAAAGCAGGCTTTAAATGGCCCCATGGTGATCTCAATTTGTGCTGCATTAGCTGGATTATTTAAAAGTTTATTAGCCCAATGAAAAGCATGGGTATCCATTGCTCCACCTGGTGTAACACCTACATCTTGATAACCATAGCGCCCAAGATCTTGCAATAAACTTAGCGGCCCGGCTTGAACAATATCTAATGCCATTCTTGTACCTTGTTTAATTTACAGTTGGCCACCCATTGCCAAAAACGTCTGTTTATCAATAGATTCAAAACGTACTTCATCACCCATGGCAAATTTACTTAAGCTATCTTCTGACTCGTCAAGTAAATCTATAGGAGTGCGGCCTATCACTTGCCACCCACCTGGCGATTGACTGGGGTAAATAGCGGTTTGTCTATCGGCTATGGCTACACTGCCTTTAGGAACACTTAGTCTTGGGGTTGCCTTACGCGGTATGGTCATTGGCTTTGGCGTATTGCCTAAAAATGCAAAACCCGGTGTAAAGCCAATGGCAAATACTCGATAAGTTTCTTGTGTATGCAATTTAACTATTTCAGAAAATGCCAAGCCGGTATGCAAGCTGACATCGCCATGGTCAAGTGCGACCTCTTGGCCATAATAAACTGGCAGTAGAATCTTATTGCGCACTAGATTAGTTAGGCTTGCTGTATCTAACTGGTTTAATACCCGTTGTACATTGAATATAAAGTTTCGTAATCCAGTTTTACGCAAATTGCAGCTTAATAAAATAGAAGTATAAGACGGCACTATATCTAAAAGCGTATCGTTAAGATCAGCCTTAAATAACTGACAAGCATGAGTAATTTTATCGGTTGTTTCAATACAAACGGTATCAGAAAAGTAAATAATGACACTATTTTCGTTAACAAGGTTTACTTGCATTCAGCCAGTCTCGCCTTTAAAACCCTTGCAATCTCAGCGGCTAATTCACCATCACCATGAATACATAAACTATCAGCTTTAATATTTACCTTTGTGCCATCATTGCTGGTGACACATTGCTCGTTGAATATCTGCACGGCTTGAGCAACAATAGGTTCTATATCAGTATGGCATGCATTAGCTTCAGTTCTGGGTGTTAGACGACCATCGGCTTGATAAGTCCGGTCAACAAAAGCTTCAAAAAGTAATGTAATACCGTATTCTGCGGCAAACTTTTGATAACGGGAAAAATCAGGAACTGCCATCACCATTAAGGGCAACTGTGCATCGTATTTAGCAAGCGCTTGTAATAACGCAACAAAAATATCGTCTGACTTCATCATTGCATTATAAAGAGCACCATGTGGCTTTACGTAACTTATTGCGATATTTTCAGTGTTACAAATACCCTGTAAAGCCCCTAGTTGATATATAAATAATGCCTGTAAATCTGCCAATGGCATATCAATAAAACGACGACCAAAACCAGCTAAATCGGCATAGCCAGGATGCGCTCCAATACGAACACCATGCTCTTTTGCACAACGTACCGTGCGCAACATAACACTGGGATCAGAAGCATGCATACCACAGGCTATATTCGCCATATCAATAAAAGGCATAATCTGTTCATCCTGACCTAACTGCCAGATACCAAAACTTTCACCCATATCACAATTTATAAGCATTGATATTTCCATAAATAATTTAAATTGAAGTCATCGATTAACTATCTGCAATACTGACTCTACTGGCTATTAAGTGCTGGCTATTAAGTACTTGCAACTCAGACACCTGAGCCTATTTTTATCCTTTTTTATTTAGTTTTTGTTCAATAAATGGTTTTGAAGCTTTATATAAGTCTTTATCTTTATTGAACAGCATTAACAATTCGAATTCAAATGGTTTAACTGCAGATTCCGGCTCAGAAGCATTGCCGGAATGACGTAAAAACAGTCAACACCATCATCCTCAGGCACCTACATCATTATCTTCTAGGTACCTACAACGTCATCCTCGAGATCTTTTATCGAGGATCTGCCTTGCTGTAATAATCACTTGAATTCAAATGGACTAACTGCAGATTCCGGCTCAGAAGCA
>NZ_JAKIKP010000024.1 GCF_023284065.1 Shewanella gaetbuli
AGGGATAACCCAATCAATTAACCTTCCGGCACCGGGCAGGCGTCACACCGTATACGTCATCTTGCGATTTTGCACAGTGCTGTGTTTTTGATAAACAGTTGCAGCCACCTGGTATCTGCGACTGCCAGCAGCTTAGAGAGCAAGTCTCATCACCGCCAGCAGCGTACCTTCTCCCGAAGTTACGGTACCATTTTGCCTAGTTCCTTCAGCCGAGTTCTCTCAAGCGCCTTGGTATTCTCTACCCGACCACCTGTGTCGGTTTGGGGTACGATTCCTACTAACCTGAAGCTTAGAAGATTTTCCTGGAAGCATGGCATCAACTACTTCATCACCGTAGTGACTCGTCATCAGCTCTCAGCCAATGTACACCCGGATTTGCCTAAGTGTACGGCCTACTACCTTAAACGCGGACTACCAACGCCGCGCTAGCCTAGCCTTCTCCGTCTCTCCATCGCAGTTAGCAAAAGTACAGAAATATTAATCTGTTTCCCATCGACTACGCCTTTCAGCCTCGCCTTAGGGGTCGACTCACCCTGCCCCGATTAACGTTGGACAGGAACCCTTGGTCTTTCGGCGAGGGAGTTTTTCACTCCCTTTATCGTTACTCATGTCAGCATTCGCACTTCTGATACGTCCAGTGTGGGTTACCCCTTCACCTTCAACCGCTTACAGAACGCTCCTCTACCGCTTGCAGTAAACTGCAAACCCGTAGCTTCGGTGGTATGTTTAGCCCCGTTAAATCTTCCGCGCAGGCCGACTCGACTAGTGAGCTATTACGCTTTCTTTAAATGATGGCTGCTTCTAAGCCAACATCCTAGCTGTCTAAGCCTTCCCACATCGTTTCCCACTTAACATACACTTTGGGACCTTAGCTGACGGTCTGGGTTGTTTCCCTTTTGACGACGGACGTTAGCACCCGCCGTCTGTCTCCCGAGTAGTACTCATTGGTATTCGGAGTTTGCAAAGGGTTGGTAAGTCGGGATGACCCCCTAGCCTTAACAGTGCTCTACCCCCAATGGTATTCGCTCGAGGCGCTACCTAAATAGCTTTCGAGGAGAACCAGATATCTCCCGGTTTGATTGGCCTTTCACCCCCAGCCACAAGTCATCCGCTCATTTTTCAACATAAGTCGGTTCGGTCCTCCAGTTGATGTTACTCAACCTTCAACCTGCCCATGGCTAGATCACCGGGTTTCGGGTCTACACCTTGCAACTAAACGCGCAGTTAACACTCGGTTTCCCTACGGCTCCGCTATTCGCTTAACCTCGCTACAAAATGTAAGTCGCTGACCCATTATACAAAAGGTACGCAGTCACGGTCTCAAGAACCGCTCCCACTGCTTGTACGTATACGGTTTCAGGTTCTATTTCACTCCCCTCACAGGGGTTCTTTTCGCCTTTCCCTCACGGTACTGGTTCACTATCGGTCAGTCAGGAGTATTTAGCCTTGGAGGATGGTCCCCCCATATTCAAACAGGATGTCACGTGTCCCGTCTTACTCGTTTTCATCAATGGTTAGTTTTCGTGTACGGGGCTATCACCCTGTGCCGCTGTGCTTTCCAACACATTCCACTAACACCCCACTGACTTAAGGGCTAATCCCCGTTCGCTCGCCGCTACTAGGGGAATCTCGGTTGATTTCTTTTCCTCCGGGTACTTAGATGTTTCAGTTCCCCGGGTTTGCCTCTTACACCTATGTATTCAGTGTAAGATACTTACTTATGTAAGTGGGTTTCCCCATTCGGACATCGTTAGCTCAAATGCTTGTTACTAGCTCGCCAACGCTTTTCGCAAGTTACTACGTCCTTCATCGCCTCTGACTGCCAAGGCATCCACCGTATACGCTTAGTCACTTAACCATACAACCCAAATG
>NZ_JAKIKP010000027.1 GCF_023284065.1 Shewanella gaetbuli
GCTTGTTACTAGCTCGCCAACGCTTTTCGCAAGTTACTACGTCCTTCATCGCCTCTGACTGCCAAGGCATCCACCGTATACGCTTAGTCACTTAACCATACAACCCAAATGAGTTTCACTTGAGCTGTATTGCAACTAGCTGGTTTTTACTTTGATAATTCATGTGCTTTCACACACGAAATCGCCTTAGTTTTAGAATATTCAAGACACTTAAACAGTGTTTTGAGAACTCAATGCTCGATACGTCACCTTAAATAAAGTGCTGTATCGAACGATTTGTATCAATATGACGACAGACATCATCATATTAAATACTATCAGCTTTCCAAATTGTTAAAGAGCGGGCTTAAAAAAGCCAAAGATAAATTTAAACTTATCTTTGGCCTCTCTAACCAATGCATGCTTTCTCTTAGAGAAGTAATGGTGGAGCTATGCGGGATCGAACCGCAGACCTCCTGCGTGCAAGGCAGGCGCTCTCCCAGCTGAGCTATAGCCCCATTACATGCAGCGAGAAATTATCTAGGTACCAATTATTGACTCAACAATTGGCGAAGCCAAATCGAATTTTAACCAGTTAATTGACTGCGACGTTTAGTCTACTAAACGAGGTTTCAATTAATGCAGGTAAAATGAAGATTTGGTGGGTCAGAGTGGACTTGAACCACCGACCTCACCCTTATCAGGGGTGCGCTCTAACCAGCTGAGCTACAGACCCATTCTTTTTGGTCTTTTAATCGCTACTCTGCGTTGCTTTCGTCGTTCAGTCGTCATGTAGTAAACTACACATCCTCCTTCGCTCCTCAAGCGCCTTGATTAACAATCAAAATCCTCAAAAATACCTTTCGATATCTTTCTCTTTCTTCTATCAAGTAATCTGTGTGAACACTCAGCAAATATTGAGTTAGTCGTATAGGTAAGGAGGTGATCCAGCCCCAGGTTCCCCTAGGGCTACCTTGTTACGACTTCACCCCAGTCAT
>NZ_JAKIKP010000028.1 GCF_023284065.1 Shewanella gaetbuli
AAGATCAACGGTAATCGAACCGGCAACCGCATCTAAATTATCAGTGTCAGTATCGTTAACGATATTGCCGTTATTATCTGTGGCCGTGGCGGTTACTGTGATGTCACCATCAACTAAACCTGAGATATCGACACCATCAATGCTGTAGTTACCATTGGCATCCACAGTGACATTAGGCACCGAGATTTGCGTGCCGTTGGCATCGGTTAATACCAGCGTGACTGTTGAGCCTGCTGGCACGTCAGTGGTGGTACCTGAAATATCTGCGGTAGAATTAGCATCATCAAGAACAAGATCAACGGTAATCGAACCGGCAACCGCATCTAAATTATCAGTGTCAGTATCGTTAACTATATTGCCGTTATTATCTGTGGCCGTGGCGGTTACTGTGATGTCACCATCGACTAAACCTGAGACATCGACGCCATCAATGCTGTAGTTCCCATTGGCATCTACAGTGACATTAGGCACGGTGATTTGCGTGCCGTTGGCATCGGTTAATACCAGCGTGACAGTTGAGCCTGCTGGTACATCAGTGGTGGTACCTGAAATATCAGCGGTAGCACCGTTGTCATTTAAGGCTAAATCAACTGTAATTAAACCTTCGATAGCATCTAAATTATCAGTGTCAGTATCGTTAACGATATTGCCGTTATTATCGGTGGCCGTGGCGGTCACTGTGATGTCACCATCAACTAAACCTGAGACATCGACACCATCAATGCTGTAGTTACCATTGGCATCTACAGTGACATTAGGCACAGTGATTTGCGTGCCGTTGGCATCGGTTAATAGCAGCGTGATTGTTGAACCTGCCGGTACGTCATTGGTGGTACCTGAAATATCTGCGGCAGAATTAGCATCATCAAGAACAAGATCAACGGTAATCGAACCGGCAACCGCATCTAAATTATCAGTGTCAGTATCGTTAACGATAT
>NZ_JAKIKP010000029.1 GCF_023284065.1 Shewanella gaetbuli
TCAGTTGATCACCATCAACATCCGTTGCACCATCAAGCAAATTAATTTGGTGAACATTGAGGTTATCTTCAGTCACTGTGTCTGTTAACGGTGATGCAATTATTGGGGCATCGTTAATAGCGGTAAGTGTGGTTGTGGCCTCTGCGTGGGTTACGCCGCCATGTTTATCGACAACGTTGTAGTTAAAATAAACTGGACCGTGGTAATCTTTTTCAGGTGTATAGGTAAACGTCCCGTCGCTATTCACTAGAATTGAGCCATGATCGGCATGTAAATGTTCAATCGTTAATTTACCCGCATCGTTAGCATCAACATCAACGGTATTCTGCAACAGTTGTGCAGTACTAATTATTTGGCGGGTATCCTCAGCGCCGGTATTTAATTGTACTTGCCCTGAACAATAAGGTCGGTCATTACTGCCTTCAATTGTGATAACAATGTTGTGTTGGGTACCATCTTTACTATGAATTGTGATGGTATCTTTTAAAGATTCACCTTCACCTAAGCGATCAATTGCTGTACCTCGACTTGTAGGACGTCCACCTATATGCGCTAAATGTCCTGCATCTGCGTGGTAAAACCATTTACCATCAGGCGTTAAAATTAAGTCTCCATAAGCTCCATGATAGTTATACCCACTCGGATTATGGTCACCAAACATAGCCTCGCCATTATC
>NZ_JAKIKP010000030.1 GCF_023284065.1 Shewanella gaetbuli
AAAAAAGGAAGCCGAAGCTTCCTTTTTTAGTGTGAACTAAAGTCGCGATTAAGCGATGATTTTAGCTACAACACCAGCACCTACTGTGCGGCCACCTTCACGGATAGCGAAACGTAAACCGTCGTCCATCGCGATTGGGTAGATTAGAGTAACAACCATCTTGATGTTGTCACCTGGCATTACCATTTCTACGCCTTCTGGTAACTCGATAGTACCAGTTACGTCAGTTGTACGGAAGTAGAACTGTGGACGGTAACCTTTGAAGAATGGAGTGTGACGACCACCTTCATCTTTTGATAACACGTATACTTCTGATTCAAAAGTAGTGTGTGGAGTGATGGTACCTGGCTTAGCAAGTACTTGACCACGTTCTACTTCATCACGCTTAGTACCACGTAATAAAACACCACAGTTCTCACCTGCACGACCTTCGTCAAGCAGCTTACGGAACATTTCTACACCAGTACAAGTTGTCTTAGTAGTGTCTTTGATACCAACGATTTCTACTTCGTCACCAACTGTGATGATACCACGCTCAACACGACCAGTTACTACTGTACCACGACCTGAGATTGAGAATACGTCTTCAATCGGTAATAGGAATGGCTTGTCGATGTCACGCTCTGGCTCTGGGAT
>NZ_JAKIKP010000031.1 GCF_023284065.1 Shewanella gaetbuli
TGGTGGCAGCGTACAACAAACAGCAACTATTGCGGTCACAGGCACTAATGACGCGCCAGTGGTGTCCAGTGAAGTACAACTTGCATCAGGCACTGAAGACACAAACATCACCCTCACTAAAGCCGCTTTGTTAGCCAATGCTACAGACATAGATGACAATGATGCGGGTCACCTTGATATTGCTAATTTAGTGGCCGATCACGGCACCATAGTCACCAATCAAGACGGCACTTTTACTTTTAGTCCTGATAAAGACTACAACGGCCAAGTGCATTTTACCTATGACGTAGTTGACGGAAATGGTGGTGTAGCGCACACAGGTGCTAGCACAAGCTTGGCTGCAGTAGGTGATGCAGCGGTGATCAGTGGCGTTGATACTGCAACATTAACTGAAAATACGGCAGGCCAAGATAAATCTCCTGACTATGCTCAACCCGGGATTGCAACTCTCGGACAAAAAATTCTTTATGCTTCAGGACAATTAACCATTACCGATGCAGATAATGGCGAGGCTATGTTTGGTGACCATAATCCGAGTGGGTATAACTATCATGGAGCTTATGGAGACTTAATTTTAACGCCTGATGGTAAATGGTTTTACCACGCAGAT
>NZ_JAKIKP010000032.1 GCF_023284065.1 Shewanella gaetbuli
AGACATCATCATATTAAATACTATCAGCTTTCCAAATTGTTAAAGAGCGGGCTTAAAAAAGCCAAAGATAAATTTAAACTTATCTTTGGCCTCTCTAACCAATGCATGCTTCTCTTAGAGAAGTAATGGTGGAGCTATGCGGGATCGAACCGCAGACCTCCTGCGTGCAAGGCAGGCGCTCTCCCAGCTGAGCTATAGCCCCATTACATGCAGCGAGAATTACGTTTACCTTCAATGAAGGCGTTGTTACCAAATCATTTCTAATCAAGGCGGTTGATGACGACGTTTAGTTCACTAAACAAGTTATCAGCCAACGCAGAGTAGAAAGGATTTTGGTGGGTCAGAGTGGACTTGAACCACCGACCTCACCCTTATCAGGGGTGCGCTCTAACCAGCTGAGCTACAGACCCAACGTAATTTCTCTTTCTTCTATCAAGTAATCTGTGTGAACACTCAGCAAATATTGAGTTAGTCGTATAGGTAAGGAGGTGATCCAGCCCCAGGTTCCCCTAGGGCTACCTTGTTACG
>NZ_JAKIKP010000033.1 GCF_023284065.1 Shewanella gaetbuli
GGTGTAAGGAACTTGGGATAACGATGTAGAGGGCTTGAGGATCACGGTGTTGATTGTTTTTACGTAACTCAGGCAATGGTTATCTCTTCGTCATTCAGGCAATGTTTATCTTTACGTCATTCCGGCAATGCTTCTGAGCCGGAATCTGCGGTTAAACCATTTGAGTTCAAGTGATTATTACAGCAAGGCAGATCCTCGATAAAAGATCTCGAGGATGACGATGTAGGTGCTTGAGGATGATGGTGTAAGGAACTTGGGATAACGATGCAGAGGGCTTGAGGATGACGGTGTAAGGAACTTGGGATAACGATGTAGAGGGCTTGAGGATCACGGTGTTGATTGTTTTTACGTAACTCAGGCAATGGTTATCTCTTCGTCATTCAGGCAATGTTTATCTGTACGTCATTCCGGCAATGCTTCTGAGCCGGAATCTGCAGTTAGTCCATTTGAATTCAAGTGATTATTACAGCAAGGCAGATCCTCGATAAAAGATCTCGAGGATGACGTTGTAGGTACCTAGAAGAT